>JAVDPC010000018.1 GCA_031296915.1 Cerasicoccus frondis
GCGACGCTCAAGCCGCCTTGCTGGACACGAAAAATCACTGCGGCCTGATCGGCCAATCTAGATGAAAAGTGCTCTAAAATCATAAACAAGGTGGAGCCCGGTGTCCCTACCGGGCTGATTCAACCTGTTTGCCGTGAGGCAGATAAGCCTGGTCGGGACACCAGGCTCCACCTTTCAAGCAGGTGATATTACAGAGCTGACTTTGCCGAGATTGCTCTAGCAGCATTTGCCGCCCTTACCATCACCGCCGCAGCAACTGCTCTGCTGTTGCGCTTTGGCGTCGGCCTTTTCCTTCATCGAGGAATCGAGCTTGGAAACGATACGCGTGAAAAAGCCAGGCTTGGCCTCTGCCTTCTTGTCGTCCTTAACGGTTTTTTCGGTGCTCATGATGTGGTCTTGCTGGTGGTTAAAAATCGCAGGCGCACTCGGGCGTCTCTGCGCGAAAGCGGGTAATGATGGCGGTGCGCTTGAGGGCGTCTTCGCTGAAGCAGAGTCGTTCGCCCACGCAGTCCTGCAGGCACTTCAGGTTTTCGATCAGCAGCGGGTTCTCGGCGTCGGCGAGGCGGTAAATCATCCACTGGGCCTTGCGCTCAGCCTCGACCATCCCCTGCTCTTTCATGTAGCGCAGTTGCTTGGAAATCTTCACCTGGTCGGCATCCAGGATCTCCATCAGATGGCAGACGCACAGTGGCCCCTCCCGCAAGAGATTCAGGATACGCAACCGCTGCTCATCGCACAGACATTTATAGATTTTGACGACTTCCATTGTTAATATTCCATGATCGGCATATTCGAAGATTTGGCAAGTGCTTTTCCCCTAAAAATAGATGGGAAGCCGGCGGCGTGCGCTTGCTGAGAATCAAGCTCATCGAAACGATGAAGCAATTTCCTTGTCCGTCGATTTGACTACAATTGACGCCGGGCATAAATCACGGCATAACGCCTGCTTCAACGACGTTCCTGTTGTTAATTTTTCACCACCACCAATCGCAACTATGCCCGCTACCAAAAAGAAAAAGGCGACCAAGAAGGCCGCTAAAAAAGCCGCTGCCAAGAAATCAACTTTCGCCATCGATACTTCGGTGGAGTTGTTCAAGAAGCGGATTGAAGAGAACCTTGTCCACGAACTGGCGCGTGACACCGTGACCGCCACGCCGCGCGACTGGTGGCTCGCCACCTGCCACGCCCTGAATGACCGCATCCTCGAGCGCTACATCGCCACCCAAGGCGTGCACAATGACAACAATGCGCGCCGCGTGTATTACCTGTCGCTGGAGTACCTGATGGGCCGCTTGATGGAGAACAACCTCGTCAACTGCGGCATGTTCGACATCGCCGAAAAGGCTCTTGCCGAGCTAGGCATGAACCTGCGCGACATTAGCGACGCCGAGGTCGACATGGGTCTTGGCAACGGTGGCCTGGGCCGCCTCGCCGCCTGCTTCCTCGACTCGCTCGCCACGCTGGACTACCCGGCCGTCGGCTATGGCATCCACTATGAGTTTGGCCTCTTCCGCCAGGAGTTCATTAACGGCCGCCAACATGAGCGCCCGGACAACTGGCTCCAGCACGGCAACCCGTGGCACATTGTTCGCCCGGAATACGAGGTGCGCGTGCCGCTCTATGGCCACGTCGAGTACAAGGCCGACAGTAATGGCGATTGGGCTCCGGCCTGGGTCGGCGCCAAGGAAATCATCGGCGTGCCGTGGGACATCCCCATCGTCGGCTACGGCGCGCAAACGGTCAACTTCCTGCGCCTGTGGGAATCCCGCGCCTCGACTGAGTTCGACCTCGAAGCCTTCAACCGCGGCGGCTACACCGAGGCGGTCCGCGAAAAGGCGATCAGCGAAACGATCAGCAAGGTCCTTTATCCGAATGACGCAACGGAGTCCGGCAAGGAACTCCGCCTCGTGCAGCAATACTTCTTCGTTACCTGCTCGCTGCACGACATCATCCGCCGTTTCAAGAAGAAGAACAGCGACTGGAAGGACTTCCCAAAGAAGGCCGCCATCCAGCTCAACGACACCCACCCCGCCGTGGCCGTCGCCGAACTGATGCGCATCCTCATCGATGAAGAAAAGCTCGACTGGGACGACGCTTGGGCAATTGGCCGCGCCTGCTTCGCCTACACCAACCACACCCTCCTCCCTGAAGCGCTCGAGAAGTGGTCCGTGCCGCTATTCGAAAAGGTCCTGCCCCGCCACCTGCAGATTATTTACGAGATCAACCGCCGCTTCCTCGAAGAAGAAGTCGAAGCCAAGTGGCCGGGCGACGGCAAGAAGAAGATGGAGCTGTCCATCATCGAAGAAGGCACGCCCAAGATGATCCGCATGGCCTACCTGGCCGTCATCGGCAGCCACACCGTCAACGGCGTCGCCGCGCTGCACACCGAGCTGCTCAAGGCCCACCTCTTCAACAGCTTCGACAACCTGTATCCCGGCAAGATCCAGAACAAGACCAACGGCATCACGCCGCGCCGTTTCCTCAAGGCCTGCAACCCGGAACTCTCCGCACTCATCGACGAGACCATTGGCGACGATTGGCCGATGGACCTCGACAAGCTCAAGGGCCTCGTCAAATACGCCGACGACAAGAAGTTCCAGGACAAGTTCATGAAGATCAAGCGGGACAACAAGGTCGTCCTCGCCGAAATCATTGAGAAGGACTGTGGCGTCAAGGTCAGCCCCGATGCGCTGTTCGACGTGCAGATCAAGCGCCTCCACGAATACAAGCGCCAGCACCTGCAGATCCTGCACATCCTCAACCGGTATAAGGAAATCCTCCACAATCCGGATGGCGACTTTGTGCCGCGCGTGATCATCTTCGGCGCCAAGGCGGCTCCGGGCTACGTGCTCGCCAAGGAGATCATTTTCGCGATCAACAAGATCGCCGAGAAAATCAACAACGACGAGCGCGTGGGCGACAAGCTGAAGATTGTCTTCCTGCCGAACTACCGTGTGTCGTTGGCCGAGAAGATTGTCCCCGCCGCCGACCTGTCCGAGCAAATCTCCACCGCCGGCAAGGAAGCCTCCGGCACCGGCAACATGAAGCTCGCCCTCAACGGCGCGCTGACCATCGGTACGCTCGACGGCGCCAACGTGGAAATCGGCGAAGAAGTCGGCGACGACAATATCTTCATCTTCGGCCTCACGGTCGAGGAAGTGGAGCGCCTCCGCGCCTCGGGTTACAACTCGTATAATTACTACAACAGTAACAGCGGCCTGAAAGCGGCGCTCGATTGGCTGGCGTCGGATTACTTCACGCCGGGCGATCCCAACGCGCTGTCCCCCGTCCGCAAGAGCCTGCTCGACGGCGGCGATCCGTTCCTGGTTTGCGCCGACTACCAGGCCTTCATCGACGCCCAAAAGAAGGTAGACGAAGCCTTCCGCGATAAGACCAAGTGGGCCAAGATGGCGATCATGAACACGGCCTGCGTCGGCAAGTTCTCCAGCGACCGCACCATCCACCAGTACGCCAAGGAGATCTGGGATCTCAAGGCGCTGACCGAGTAACCGCTCCCGTAAGCATCATTTCCAAGCCCCGCTTGCCCAGTGCGAGCGGGGCTTTTGGGTGGGTAAAGCAGCTTTAGAAACAACGCTCCGGCGAGTAAATGACATCGCCATCTTTTAGCACGATATCTTCAACTTTCCCCATCAATACTTCATCAATCGGCGCTTCAATCACTTGTTTTTGGCCGTTGACTGCACGGGTAATCTTTAAGTCTGAGCACGCAAGTCGGTTCAATCCTCCAGCCTGCTTGATCGCGTCGCTCAGGCGGTATTCGGCGTCAGTGGAAATCAGATATGCCCCTGGCCTCATGACATTGCCGTACAAGTGGATGATGCCCACTGGGTCAGTCACGAGAAAATATTCAATGGTAACCGGGTCTTGATACAGCCTCTGGTAATGTTTGATTGCAAGCTCATCGACTGCGGCAATCGTTCGCCCCTCTGCCAGCAGCCTTGCACCAGGATGCAAGCGATATTGCCCCTCCTGCGACTTACTCGGTGTGCGGTAATAGATCATCTCCGGCTCATGGGAATCTGGGAAAGTTACCTTGAGCGCAATGACTTCGCCCTCTGTGAGCGTGTGATCCGCCTTTAGCGGAATCCAGACATCTTCGATTTGATCATCCGCCTGTAGCGACCACATGGTCAGCATCATAAGGGCAAGAGTCAGCGTTTTTTGCATGCAGCACCAGACCCTGCGCTGTCGCTGAAGTTCCCAACCCAAAGCATGTGGAAGAGCAGTGTTCCACGTAGAACTTTTTTGCGGGGCGTCAGTTCGTGCTGAGCAGATCCATCAGCAGCTTAAATTTCCAGACGCCGACGAGGATGGCGCCGAGCACCACCAAACCCCAGATGATGAACGCGTCGCGATGCTTCATACCATGCTGCCCCAGTCGGCGCTGCGATGTCGCTCAATCGCCGCCAGGAAGCGGTCACGCTTTTCAATGTGCGGGTTGTGCCCGGACTCGTCGATGACTTCGATGCGCGCTTTGGGAAAATACCGGTTGATGATGCGCCAGTCCTCCGGCAGCACAAAGCGCGATTGCCCGCCCAGAATGAATGTCGTGGCGCCGGCAAAGGAGTCCTCGCCGCCCACGGAATTTGCGCGCATCACATCCCGCGCCGCCGTCAAGGCGCGCAGGTTGATGGACCAGGCGAAGCGGTCTTCCTTGCGCACCAGATTGGTGAGGAGGAACTGTCGCTGCCCCCAGTCGGGCACGGCCTCGGCCAGGCGATCATCGGCGTCCTTGCGATTGGTCAATTCGGCCAGTGGCAGGGCGTTCATTGCGTCGAAGTCCCGCAGGTGATACGGCGGGTAAGCGCGCGGGGCAATGTCGACCACGACGAGGCTGCTCAGTCGTGCGGGGGCATCCATCGCCAGGCGCATGGCGACTTTGCCGCCCAGGCTATGCCCGAGCAGGTGAGCCTGGGGCAGATCATGGTCGTCCAGAAAGCGAAGGACGTCGGCCGCCAATTCGCCGAAATCCATGGAGTCGCAGTGGGGGGAGTCTCCGTGGTTGCGCAGGTCGAGCGCAAACACTTCGTATTGGCCTGTCAGCTCCTTGCCCGCGCTAACCCAATTGCGCGACGAGCCAAGCAGCCCATGGAGCAGGACAATGGGAGGATTACCCTCACCGCCGAAATAACGGTAAGCTAATTTTTGGGGAGTCACGAGGCCAAGTTGGTAAACTGGCTGCGTCCGCGCAACTTCAATGTGCAACATGAATTTTTATCATACCATAAACATTTTGACACCGGCTTGCGTCTTTATCGGTCGGATTAAGGCAGGGCGACAATTTACTTTCTAGCGCGCGAAGGCGGCGATGGAGTCGACAACCCGGGCGCTCACCGGGAGGGCGTCATCATCGCTGGAGCGGTACTTGCCCGTGCGCACCAGGCAGCCCTGTAGGCCTGCGTTTACGGCCCCGACGACATCGCCCTCCACGTCGTCGCCGATCATCAGGCAGGCGCTGGCTTTGCAGCCGGTGGACGCCACGACCTGCGTGAAAAAGTCTTCGCTTGGCTTGCCCATGATGACTGCCTCTACGCCTGCGGCCCACTCAATGGCTTGGATGAAGGCCCCGGCGTCGAGCATTAGCTGGCCGTCGCGGCTGAAGTATTTGTTGCGCCCGATCCCGATCAGCGGAGCGCCCTGTTGGCAGGCGCGGAATGCGCGGTTCAGCGACTCATAGTGCAGGCCCTCGCGGGCGTCGCCAATGATCACACAGTCTGGCTCATCCTCCGTGGCCAAGCCATCGAAACAGCTTAATATCGCGGGGTGCACGAGGCAAAGCGGCTTCAAGTTCCGCGCCTCGGCGTAATCCCGGGCCGCCATGGGCGCCGTAAAGAGCTGGCCAGTCTCCACTGGGATCCCCAACCGCCGCATCTTCTGCAAAATGTCTTCGGTGCTGCGGGTGGCTGTGTTGGTGACAAAGCGCACCACCTTCCCTCCGTCATTGGCGGCGCGCACGGCGTCCACCGCGCCAGGAAATACATCATCGCCCTCATACAGAACTCCGCTGAGGTCGAATAAGACTGCCTGGCAATCCGGGAACATGGTTGATGTGCTTTCCAGCTTCAACCATACCAGATGCGCCCGTTTTTCGCAAATGCGGAGCGGGTCTATTTCGCCGCCTACTGTATGTAGTAGCCCGCCACTTGCCATTCGCCCACCGCCGTCAGTGGGTCGTCCACCACGGGCACTGGTTCGCCATTTGGGTCGATCAACAGTGGCGTGACGATTTCCAACACTGGCTCGTCGCGCCCGCTGAACTTCGTTTTATACTGCATCATCACGTAATGTGCTTCCGGCGCGTTGGGCAGGCGCACGGTGTAAAACAGGCGGACGAGTTCGCGCTTCTCCACCTCGCCCAATTGCTCCCGGATCTGCGCCAGCGACTTCACAAACTCCTCGCGCTCAATCTGGATTCGGAAAAACGGAGCGCTCCGGGCCCAGGCCTCGCCATATTCCCCCCGATCCACGACTGCGAGCCAGGCGTCGCCCTGCTTGCGCGCCGCCAGCTCCACAATGGGAGCAGCGTGAAGGTTGGCCGTGGCGGCTAAGCAGAGGAGAACGAGAAATTGAAATGCCTGTCGCATGCTTGAGTTTTAGAGATTAAAGGAAAAAGGAAAAAGGAAAAAGTTGAGGACGGTGGCGCGAGATCGGTAACAGGCAGCGGGTGCGACCTCGGTTATGAGGTGCGGCCGGCCTCTGGCGCTTTGGAAATTCTTCGAGCATGGCGGCAGTAAGGCGCGCAACCTTTGGGAAGGCAAACAACGCACCTCCTCAACGTCGCTAAGGCGCCAGAGGACCGGCGCACTCCGCCAGCAAAGCCAGAGCACCCTGCCCTTTTTCCTTTAATCTTTTTCCTTTTTCCTCCCCTACAACTCCGTGTATTTATCCGAGCGGCCTTTGGCCTTTTCTACGGGATATTTGGCGGCGTTTTGCGCCATCTTGGCCTCGATGGCGGACGCCAGGTCGATGCCGGTCACGTTGGCGAACTCCAGCGCGTAGATCACGATGTCCGCCAGTTCATCCTCGATATCGGCGCGTCGCTTGGCGTCGCTTGCGCGTTCATGGGAGGCGGCGGAGTCCGTCCAGAGGAAGTGCTCCATCAGCTCGCCGGCCTCGGCCGCCAGCGCCATGCTGAGGTTTTTCGGGGAGTGAAACTGAAGCCAGTCGCGCTCTTCGGCAAACGCGCTCACCCGCTGCTTTATCGTCGAAACCGTAGCCGTGCTGTCAGTCATGCTGTTAGCCTTAAGCGCCTGCGCGGGAACTTGCAATGACGTATCGTGTCGAGTAACACTCACACCTATGAAATCCCTTTGGCGCCTGTTTGCCCTGGCAACGTTCGCGTTTGCCGCCACATCGCTGTCTGCTGAGTCGCAGAGCGCGCGCACGCTTCCGTTGAGCGAGATCGCGACGCCAGACGCCGGGGAGCTTGACGAGGACGACCTGACGGCGGGCGCCCTGCTGGAAAGCGGCGAAATCAGCGCTGGCCAGGCGCCAGGCAATTACTCCGAAGCCTACGTCGAGACTTTCCTCAACCAGTTTGTTGGCATTTGGAACGGGCATTATGAAATCACCACCATGCGTGGCCAGGTCCTGACCCATATGGACGCGCGTTCTTCCTACGAGTGGGACTTGGTTGGCGAGACCCGCGTCCTCAAGAACCAGAGCATCTATGCCTCCGGCGACATCATCGGCTACTCCTCTTCGCTCACCTACTTTTACTTTGGCCGCCTCGTTACCGAAGTGGAGCAGGACGGCGTGAAGCGGATTTTCTTCGGCACGGTTTCCAAAGACGGCAAAAGCGTTAGCTGGAACATCGCGAACGCCGTTAACACCCTCAGCTCGTCTACCCGCGAAACCTTTACCCAGATCAACGGGCAGCCCTGCATTAGGATCGAGGGCTTTGAAGCAGTGCGCGACGCCATGGCCACCGCCACCATCGCCATGAAGGGCGAACTCACGAAGGAGTAGCGTCCACTTCAGGGTGCTCTCCTCGTCGCAGGCGTGCGTAAATGGAGCCGCATGCGGTCAGGTGAACTTGCAAAAACCATGCAGAAAGTTCCCTAAACTGTTGGTCTCCAAGGCGAGTTAATAATCACTAATAAAATGCTCGCTTGTTCACGTTTTGTTTGTGGTTTAGTGAGTGTTTTGAGAGAATGCTTGGCGTTATGAATCCACCGCCAATCTCTCCATTCCGTTCGCCAGGCCGCCCGCCATAGCGTCTGCCCTGCGCCTAGTTTTGCCGCCAATGCCCGACGGGCAATTTTGAGCGCTCAGCTGGGTCCTGCCTGTGATTGCGCCACAGACGCCGCCTTCACCGCAGGCTTAAATGCCGGTCTTTAGGACCAGCGCCAGCTTTGCCCGGATTGACGCCACCCGCCGCCTGCCTTGCCGACGATTTGCCTGCTAGAGATAACATGAAGTTGCATCGTGCTGCCCATCCGGCGGCGCCTTGCGCTCGTAACTCCCAGCCTGCGCTGCTTAGCGACCGGGCAGGGTTGCTGTTCTTTGATAACCCGGATACCGCGCTCCTGGCGCCCCCCCCTCCCCTGTGTGGGTTGCGGGATCGAAATCCGCTTACGCCTTCACCGCGATCAGTGATTGCCAGGAGTCCATCATGTCCTGAAAGAAGGAGGTTTCCTCCAGTGGCCAAGGCGCCTCGGGGTCGATCCGCCATTGCGGGCTCGCCTCGATGTGCTCGACGGTCCAGGCAAAGTATCCCTCGTGGTCTGTGCGGTAGCAGAAGTCCGCCTCGGGCGTGGTGATCTCCACCAGGCGCTCGAGAAAGGCGGGCTGAATCATGCGGTTTTTAAAGTGCCGCTTCTTCGGCCATGGGTCGGGAAACAGCATGAAGACGCGCTCGAACAGCATTCCCTCCGGCAGGGCTTCGAGGAACTCGCTTAGCTCGGCCTTCAGGAAGCATAACTGCGTGAGGTTTCGCTTTTCGGCCTTGGCGTTGCCCTTATCGATGCGCTTCGTCACCAAGTCGATGCCCACGCAGGATTGCTCAGGGTGCTCGGTGGCGTAAGCCGTCAGGAAATGCCCATGACCGCAGCCTATCTCCAGCACGCGCCGCTCCGCGTCGCCCAAATGGGTGACGCACCATTCTCGAAGGCGTTCAATGCGCTCAGCGCGGAACTTCAGTGCCTGTTGATATCCTTCCGACATGCAGGGATGGACTATGCGTATCGCCGAAAGATTAAAGCAAAAAGTGACGCAGGCGGCAAATGCCCCCCCCCCTCCCCTCATGAAGGGACGCTGGGATTACACCGTTTCTTCGCCTGAGTCGATGGCGCCAATGCTGGACTTGAGCGGCGGCGGCTTCATCGGGATGCGACAAGTGATGCACAGGCCGCCCGTTGGCACATTGCGCGCCGCGACGGTCCCCCCGTGCAACTGCACGACGTGCTTGACGATGCTCAGGCCCAGACCAGTCCCCCCCAACTCGCGTGAACGCCCCTTGTCCACGCGGTAGAAGCGCTCAAAGATGTGGGCCATGTCCTTCTCGGGAATGCCGCAGCCGTCGTCCTCCACCTCCAGCAGGAAGTAATTGTAGTCGCGGCTGGTGCGCACCGTGATGCGGGAAAAGCCCTTGGCGTAGCGCAGTGCGTTATCGAGCGTGTTCTGCAGGACCTGGGAAATCTTGATTGCATCCACGACCACGGTGTCGAGCTCGGGGTCGAGATCGCAGACCAGCGTTTGCTCCTCCAGGTTCAGCCGGGGCAGGAAATTCTCCGTTATATCGTGGATCATCTTGCGCACCGAGCACGTCTGGCGGTTGAGGTTGATGGCCTCCCCCTCCAGGCGCGAAAGCGTCAGCAGGTCTTCCAGCAGGAGGTGCAGGCGCTCGACGTTCTTGTAAATCTTGTTCAAGAACCGGATTTGCTCTTCCTTGCGCAGGTGTTCGTGGTCCTCGATGAGGGTGTCCGTGAAGCCCTTAATGACCGTCACCGGCGTGCGCAGCTCGTGGGAAACGTTGGCCACAAACTCGCGGCGGACGTTTTCCAGGCGCTTCAGGCGGGTGATGTCGTGTAGGACGAACAGCGTCAGCGGGCGACTCTCCGAGCCAGTCTCAGGAATGCGCGCGCCGGTCACTTCGACGAACAGGCTCTCGCGCCCGCGGACGATTTCGATCTCCTGCCAGGCTGGCGCCGACCCCTCCTCCGCCAGTTCCATGAACTCCAGGAAGCCAGCGCTCTTCAACACGCCTTCCAGCCGTCGGCCCTCGCAATCGGGCCCCAGGGACAGTAATTCCCGGGCGGCGGTGTTGGCCATCACGAGCAGGCTGCGGTCGTCCACGATCAGCACGGCCTCGGTCAGGTTGCTGAGTGTGGTCTCGATTTGGCGCAGATAGCCTAACTCCTGCCGCGAAGATCGCTCATGCTCGGCCAGCAGCTCGTTCAGCTGCAATGAGAGGCGGTTCAGCCCGAGCTCCTTGGCCCAACCGGCTTCCTCCTCAAACAGGTACGTCCGCCGCTCTTCGATGGCGTCGACCATGGAACACATGATGCGGCGCACCTTCCGGTGGCGGTGGTAGTAATAAGCAGCGATCGCCGCGAAAACAATGCAGAGAAACGTCGTCATGAACGGTGGGCGGACTATTGTCCATCAACCGCACGGTAGCCGACTCCACGAACCGTTTCAATAATTCCTGCCTCGGCGCCGAGCTTTTCCCGTAGACGGCGTATGTGCGTATCCACAGTGCGTGTTTCGATGTCAGCCTCGTAGTTCCATACATTGACGAGTAAGTGTTCGCGGCTTTGCACCCGGCCCTTGCGCTCCATAAGGAGGCGCAGCAGCTTGAATTCCGTCGCGGTCAGCTCCACGGGCTTGCCTGAAAGCGTCAGCCGGTGCTTCTCTACGTCGAGGGTTACGTTGGAAATGCTCAGTGTGCTGCCCGGCTCTTCGGTTGGGCGCTCAATGCGCCGGAGCACCGCAGAAACCCGCAGGAGCAGCTCGCGCGAGTCAAATGGCTTGCCGATGTAGTCATCCGCCCCGGTCTCGAGCCCCTTCACGCGGTCTTCGGCTTCGCCGCGCGCGGTTAGGAACACAATTGGGATTTCGCACATGCTGGGGTCTGCGCGCAGCATCCGGCAAATTTGGATGCCGCTTAGCTCGGGCATCATGATGTCGAGGATGATCAGGTCCGGCTGGAATTCCCGCGCCGTGCCCATGATCAGCAACGGATCATTGATCGTCGCGACCTTGAAACCTGCCTGGCGCAGTTTGTACTCCACCAGCTCGGTGACATCGGGTTCATCATCGACAACAAGAATGCGTTTTTCACCATCCGGGTTCATAATTACGTTCTGAAATAGGTGAATCGAGTGTCGCTGGCCAATAACGAAAGTTACAATTGCCCTTATTCAGGGTGGTTTGACGGGGTGGCAGTTGCGCAAAGTCTTATCAAACAAGAGCTTGAATGGGGCTTTGCACTTAGCAAATTCTTTGTGACGGAGACGTTACGCCAATGTGACGCCGCTTGCGAGGCATTTTTACCGCCATTTAGGCGCGGATGCAAACCGAATTATTTCGCCAGCCCAGATTGCAGTGCGACCAACAAAAGGCTGATGTCTGCGGGGTTTACGCCGCTGATTCGCCCCGCTTGAGCCAAGGTGCGTGGTTTCACTTCGTTCAGTTTAAGCGCGCTTTCCTTGCGGAGTCCCCTCACCTGGAGGAAATCGAGCCCCTGCGGCACCTTGACTTTCTCCAGATTGCGCAAACGTGCGATATGCTTCTCTTCGCGGTCGAGGTAGCCTTTATACTTCACGCGGTAGAGCGTCTCTTGGCGGATGGGCTCGCTGAGCGCCAGGAAAGTGGGCGGCAATTCAACCTGACTCAAATCATCGTGCTTGCGGACCATGTCGCCCGCCAAGCCGCCAGGGATGCGAATGCGCTCGAACTCCTCCATCCAGAAGGCAACGGCCTGCGCCTTTTCTTCAATGCGCGCCAGACGTGCATTGTCGACGAGTCCGTATTGCTTCACCTTGTTCAACAGGCGGATTTCCGCACTGCCGTGATTAAAGAGTAAGCGATGCTCAGCGCGGCTCGTAAACATGCGGTAAGGCTCGCGCGTCCCCTTGGTCACGAGATCGTCAATCAGGACCCCGATGTAGGCTTCGTCGCGCCCGATGACCAATGGTTCCTCGCCTCGAATCTTGGCGACGGCGTTCACGCCAGCGATCAACCCCTGCCCCGCCGCCTCTTCGTAGCCGGAGGTGCCGTTGATCTGGCCGGCGAAGAACAGGCCCTCCACTTTCTTGGACTCCAGCGAGGGAAAGAGCTGTGTCGGCGGCGCAAAGTCATACTCTACGGCGTAAGCCGGGCGCAGCATAACGACCTGCTCCAGGCCGCGGATGCTCCGCATCATTTCCAACTGGACGTCGAATGGCAGGCTCGTGCTGACGCCGTTGACATACCACTCGTCGGTATGGCGACCCTCGGGCTCCAAGTAGACCTTGTGCGTGGCTTTGTCGGCGAACTTGACGAACTTATCCTCGATACTCGGGCAATAGCGCGGGCCAACGCCCTCGATTTCGCCTGCATAAAGCGCTGAGCGGTGCAGATTGCAACGCACGGTCTCCGCCGTGCCCTCGGTGGTTTCAGTGGTCCAGCAGCTCACTTGGTCGCGTCCGGGCTGCCAGCCCATCTTGCGTTGGCCATAATGTTCCACGTGGAACAATGCGTCCACCGCCGGCGAATCTTTGGGTAATTGTTCCACGTGGAACAATTCCTCGCCAAAGCGCGTATCGTAGAATGAGAACAGCGTGGGCTCGGCGTCTCCGTCTTGTCGCTCGCATTGGGAGAAATCGATGCTGGAGCCGAGAATGCGCGGCGGCGTGCCGGTTTTGAGTCGCTGAAGCTCGATGCCTGCCTCCAGGAAACTGCCAGAGAGCCCCCGGGCCGAGAAATCGCCCAGTCGTCCGCCCTCGTTCTTCTGGTTGCCGATGTGCATCAACCCGCGTAGGAAGGTGCCCGTGGTCACCACGACCGTTTTGCCATAGAAATCGACGCCAAAGCTGGTGCGCACGCCGATCACCCGGTCGCCCTCAAAGATCAGCCCTTCAACCATAGCCTGAAACAGTGTCAGGTTGGGTTGCAGCTCCAGGATATGCTTCAGGCGAAATTGGTAGGCCTTCTTGTCGCATTGCGCGCGCGGCGCCTGGACGGCCGGACCCTTGGAGGCGTTGAGGAGGCGAAACTGAATGGCGGTCGTGTCGGTGTTGATGCCCATCTCGCCGCCTAGCGCGTCGATCTCGCGGACCATGTGGCCCTTGGCCTGACCGCCAATGGCCGGATTGCAGCTCATTTGGCCAATGGTGTCGACGTTGCCCGTTAGCATGAGCGTGTCCGCGCCACGTCTTGATGCGGCTAGCGCAGCCTCGCACCCGGCATGGCCTGCGCCGCACACGATGGCTTCATAGGGCTGCTGTGGGCCAAATTTAAGTGGTGGTTTCATTTTCCGATGCAAAAATTAGCGAAGAGCTTATCGAGCATATCTTCGTTGTCTACCTTTCCAATGACCTCGCCAAAGCCAGCAAGTGCGTCCCGAAGGCCAGCGGCAGCCAGCTCGGCGGGTATTTCGTCTCGAAGGCCTGCGCGGGCTTCGTCGATGGCGGCTCGGGCCCGGCTCAGCGCATTGGCGTGTCGGGTGGAAACCATCAGCTCGTCTGCAGCTGGCGTCACCCGGTCTGCTTCCAGCGTTTCCTGGATCTTGATCCGTAGATCATCCAGGCCGAGGCTTTGGGTCAGCGAAACGCGCACTCTGGGGTGGCCGGGGAGGACATCCTGAAATTCCGAGTGGGTGGGCAAGTCGGTTTTATTCTCCACGAGCAGCACCCGATGCTGCGCCAAGCGATCCGTGACTACATCAGGGAAATGCGGGGGTGGGGCAGATTGGTCGAGCACGACGAGTAGGAAATCCGCATCCTTTACTTGCTTGAGCGTGCGCTCAATGCCCTGGCGCTCAATATCGCCCTCGGATTCGCGGATGCCAGCGGTGTCGACCAACTGTAGGCCGTAGCTGCCGATCATCACACGCTCGGTCAGGAAATCGCGCGTGGTGCCGGGTTCGGCGCTGACGATGGCGCGGTCTTCGCCGGTTAGGGCATTGAGCAGGCTGCTTTTGCCGGCATTGGGCTCGCCCATGATGACTGTGCGGATGCCTTCGTGAAGCAGTGTTTTGTAGTGGCTGGTCTCGATCAGCTCGCCCAATTCAGCGGACAGGGAGGCGAGGGCGGCGGTCGGCCCGGCTTGGTCTTCGGGCGGTAAGTCTTCTTCCGGGAAGTCGATGTAGGCTTCCACTGCGGCAATGATGCCCAGGAGGCGATCCGTCATGTCCGCCATTTTCCGGCCAATGGAGCCATCCAACTGGCGTTGGGCTACCTGCAGCGCCTTTTCGCTGCGGGCGGAAATGAGGTCGGTTACGGCTTCAGCTTGGCTGAGGTCCAGTTTGCCGTTGAGAAATGCCGTGCGGGTGAATTCGCCGGGATCCGCCATGCGACAGCCGCGGGCAAGCAAGTCCTCGATGACGCGCTGGACGATCAGGGGGTTGCCATGCAAGGACAATTCCAGAGAGGGCTCGCCGGTGTAGCTTCGCTTGTCGGCAAAATATACCGCCAGGCAGCTGTCCAGGGTGACGCCGTCCAGTGCTTTGTAGGCGTGGAGATGCGCCATTCGTGGCTTTTCGACGACCGTGGCGCTCAGGCATTCGCTGGCCAATTGCGGGCACAAGGGGCCAGACACGCGCACGACGGCGATCGCGGATTCTCCGTAGGGCGTGGCTGGGGCTACAATGGTGTCACCTAAAGGCATGGCGGCGCATTAAAACAGCCTCGCTGGAAAATTCACGCAAAAAGCGGCCAGTCCACAAAGTGGCGTTAGTTTGCTGGCCAGCCCCAGAGGCGCGGAAGCAGCAACTGGAGGTATACGAGCAGGACGAGCGCGCAATAATGGCAAACCTGCCGATGTAGCGGCTGCTTTTTGTCCCGGTAGATCGAGCGTCCACAATAGGCCAGCGCGATCAAGCCCGTGAGCATGAGCAGGGTAGGGGAGCACAGTGCTGGATTACCAGAGCCCCAATAGAAGCTGAAGCTGAACATCACATAGAAGCTGGGAGCCAGCATGGCTGGCAGCAACCAATGGTCTGGCTTGGCGGCCAGGGGGAATGGGTGCTTGGTGATGACTGCGTTCATGATCTATTGTTATACCATAAAACGAAAAACGGCAATTTCTTTTACTACGAAATTGCCGCCATCGTTTTGAGGATTGGTTGTGCTATTCTAGCTTTCGAGCAGCTCTTCCTCCGCCTCATCGTCGGTTCCAATCGCGTCGCCGCCATGGACCTCTACTTTGCCGAGGATGATGTCCGTGATTTCCTGCATGACTTCCGGGTGCTCGCCGAGGTATTCCTTGGCGTTTTCGCGCCCTTGGCCAATCAGGTCGCCCTTGTAGCTGATCCATGCGCCCTTCTTTTCGAGGATCTTATGCTCGATGCCCAGGTCGAGAATCGAGCCCGTGCGGGAAATGCCCTCGTTGTACATGATGTCGAATTCGCATTCGGTGAAGGGGGGGGCCACCTTGTTTTTGACGACTTTCAGGCGGGTGCGGTTGCCGATGACCTTGCCGTCGGTGGCCTTGATTTGACCGATACGGCGGATGTCCATGCGCACTGAAGAGAAGAACTTGAGCGCCCGGCCGCCGGGGGTTGTTTCCGGGCTGCCGAACATCACGCCGATCTTTTCGCGGATTTGGTTGGTGAAGAGGGCAATGCACTGTGTGCGGTTGATGGCGGCGGTCAGGCGACGCATGGCCTGGCTCATCATGCGGGCCTGCAGGCCTACCGTTGAGTCGCCAAATTGGCCGTCGAGCTCGTTCTTGGAGACCAGAGCGGCGACGGAGTCGACGACAATGATGTCGACCGCGCCAGAGCGAATCAGCGTCTCAGTGATGTTGAGCGCGTCTTCGCCGGACTCCGGTTGAGCGACCATGAGGTTCTCCAGGTCGACGCCGACGATCTTGGCGTAACGCGGGTCGAGCGCGTGCTCCACGTCGACGAACACGGCGTTGCCGCCCTGGCGTTGGCACTCGGCGATCACGCTGAGACAGAAGGTCGTTTTACCGGAGGATTCCGGGCCATAGATTTCACAAATGCGGCCCTTGGGCAGGCCGCCGACGCCAAGCGCCAAGTCGAGCGCGACGGAGCCGGTCGAAATGACGTCGATGTTCTTCTTGGCGGCTTCGCCAAGCTTCATAATGGCGCCGTCGCCAAATTGTTTGTTGATGGCGGAGATCGCCAAATCGAGCGCCTTGTTGTCGCGCTTGTCGGGAGTGGTGGTGGTTTTGGTACTTTTCTTTGCGGCCATGAGGTTACGATGTAGACGGTTCTTTATTAAAGTTAATTATTGAAAGAGCAAAGCATGGTTTTTGTGGGGACGCAAGTTCATTGTGGTAAATTGTTCACTTATTTATATCTTGCTGATTGTGAGGGGTTAACGCGGCTCGATCAGCTCAGTGCTTGGGGTTTTCTGACGAAATATACCGTTGGCGCCTGAATGAGACCGGTAAACAAGAGTAGGCTCTGAAAGGCGGGTGGCGCGATTTTCTCCCCAGCGTTTGCGGCCAGCATGTAAAGAAACATCAGGTCGATGACCATGAGGAATCCGAAGCCAATGGTCATTACACAAAGCAAAATGAAGAGCGATCGCCACGCGTTTGGGTTGGCGATGCGGCCCCAGGGCAGCATGAGCAGCGCGCCAAAGAGGCAGAAATACACGGCTTCAAACTCTAGGAGGCCGCCTGGCGCCTGCCCCATCCAGCGGCTAGCGTTGAAGGGGATCCAGCCAATGAGAAATGCGCCAGTGGCCACGCCAATGGCCCGGGTATAGCGCAGGCCCTTGAGCGTTTGTTCGGATACTTCGGTGTCTGGAGACATTCTGGCTGGCATCGTGGGGTTTGCGTTCACGGCTACCAACAGAACAGGCTTTCGAAAATCCTCAACCTTCAACCACTGCCGTATTGGATTTTTCGTCAACAGGGCAGGGCGGTGGAGCCTGTTTGCCGAACTTCATCATCAGGCAGGCTATGGGCGATCGGTGCTAGCTGGCCTGCTCCTGCGGGTTGAGCACGGTGTTGAGCTCGATCAGCAGGTTTTCGCGGTCGGGCGTGTAGATAAAGCGGTCGCTGCCGAGCTTTTCGTAGGCTTGCTCCAGAATGACGGCTGAAGGGCGGCGCATTTGCAGCAGCTTCTTCAAGTAGTTGCCCAGTTCGGCCGCATTACCCGTTTTGATCTCGATCTCGATCAAGTTGGATAAGGCTGATTGGTTCTTGGGATTGTTCTCGTAGGCTTGCTTGAGGACGCGTCGGGCCAATGCGTCGCCATTGAGCTGGGTAAAGCGCCGCGACACCGCCATGAGAGATTCGGCGCGGAGGTTTGGCTCCTGGAGAAATTGGCTGATATAGATGTCGGCCAGATTCATGTTTCCGACTCCGTAGTAGGCGACGGAGCGCAGGCTGTTGAAGATGGGGAGATTTTGCTCAAGCCAGTCTGGGCGCTCCTTGGCGAGTTCTTCACTGAAGCTGATGGCGCCCTCGAAGTCCTTGGCGGTGATGTGGGACTCGATCAGGAGCAGGGCAAAAGGCGCGATGGGGAAGTCATTCTCAAGCGCCTGTTCATAAATGCGGCGCGCAAGGTCGATTTTTCCTTCGTCAGTGGCGTAGTTGGCCAGACGAAGCATGGCTTTCTCGTCATTACGGAATTGGCGGAGGATCGCATTGGCCTCCGCTTCCGCGCGTTCATCTTGCCCGGTCAAGCTGAGTGTGTAGAGCAAGTCGACTCGGGGTGATACGGCCAGTGGGGCGTCGATGTTGCGCAATACGGCGTATTGGCGGGCTTTTTCATACTCCTCAAGATCGCGGTAGTATTGGCTGAGCTGTGCGTAAATGGGTTCGTTGGTCTGAAATTTGCCCAGGTTGGCCTCCAGTTTCGCGACTGCCGCCCGCTGTGCTCCGCGCTCCCAAGAGATTTTAGCCGAAAGCAAGAGGCCCTCGATATCGGACTCCAAGTCATATTCCTTCACGAAGTCCTCTGCTTCATCGAAATTGCCCCGATAAAGATGCGCGGTGGCTGCGGCCGTGGAGAGCAGCGTGGCGATTTCTTCGTTAGGGTTTTCGGCGAGAATTTCATCGGCAATGTCAATGACTTCCTGGTCCTCCTGCTGGCGTAGCATGAGCTGGATGTAGCGCTTGAGGTAGGCTGGATCCTCGTGGGCGTAGGGCAGGCCTTCGCGCAAGAGCGTCACGGCGCGGTCTATGTCGCGCAGATTGGGGATGTAGATGAAATACTCGCTGACGAGGAGGCGCCCCTCCAGGTTTTGAGGGGAGCGCTGCACCCCTTCACGCAGGAATTTAAAGGCGTCGCCGTAGTTGCCATCCTCAAGCATGGTTTTGGCCATCTCGATTTGGTAGTCTCCAACCTTGGCCCGGTGCTCATCGCGGTGGAAGAGGATCGTAAACATGTCGGCGTACTCGACGTCATCAAACTTTTGCACCTCCTTGAAGAAGAAATACAACGCCGTCGCCAAGGTCACGTACCCAATGACAACCAAGCCTGCGAAGACGGCGAAGATGCGTCCCCAACGAAATCGGATTTGCCAACGACCGCTGGGGCCGCGTCTTCGAACAGCGAATCCGAGTAGTACGCTACGTTGCTGATTATTGGAGCCTGGGGTCGCATTACTCATGGTTTCGAGGTTTGCGACCCACCTTAGCGGGTCAATCTAAAAGAAATGCCTAACCCCTGCTATTTTTGGGGCTGAGTGGAGGGCGTTGGTAGCGTGATTTACACCGATACAAGCAGAGATCGGCGCTCTTTATGGTACTTTGGTCTGTGTTTGCGCCGCTTGGGCCGGTGAGTGCGGCATGGCGGGCTGCCCTCCCGAAACCAAGTAAAATACAGCGCTCTGTGTGTATTAGAATCAGCTTGGCAATGGGGGTGGTAACCTGAATGTTACATTTGCAAGCAGTTGATGGGGAAAATATTGGAATTTTCCCTCTCTGGGTGGTACTTGGGCTTGATTTTTATAATTCTTTCGCCCAAAGTGGTCCTCAAAGCCTTTACCAGACGAAGTTTTGCTATCTTCGGAAAATCATCCAGCTACATAGATAAATTATGAAATCCTTTGCTCAGAAAACCCTAATTGCAGCTGCCGCAGCCTTTAGCGCTGGCTCCATCGCCCAAGCAGCCCCGCTGGTGTCGATTGGAGATTCCGTTGACGTGTTTTTCAACGGCAGCACCAATGCTCAATGGCGCTCCAACCTTTTCTATACTGACGGTATTGACGATGCCGGCGTTCGTCGCCCCAAAGACAGCGCCTTCGTCTTCTATGTATCGCCAGGCTTGGAAGTAAACATCGGTCGTAACAGCAATGCGAACGTGACGATTTATTTCCGTGAAGACTTTCTGTTCTATTCTAAGTATAGCGATGAGCTCAACACCGAGTTGGCTAACCTTTACGTCGATGGCACTTACAACTGGGGCAATCTCGACACCTCGGCTGGTTTCTCCTTCGTGCAAAGCCAGCAAAACACCGCAAATACTGCTGGTGGCGCTTTCCAGGCGGACCTGGTAGAAACCGACAACTACAATGCTTACATCGATGCGGATTATGATATTTCCCCCAAAGCTTGGGTGAGCGGCGGTTTCGACTGGCGCCAACGGAACTACACCAATAATCAAGACTTCGGTAATCGTTATTCGGATGTGGATTACTACACCGTTCCGCTGACCTTCTTCTGGCGTGTGACGCCCAAACTTAGCGTCGGTCCTAGCTTCCGTTATCGCTACACCGATCCAACCAGCAATGCCCTGGGCACGCCAGCTGATTACAATGACTACTTTTTTAATGTAGCCGTTAAGGGTGAGATTATGCCGAAGCTGGACATTGGTTTGAATGCAGGTTATCAGCTTCGCGATCCAAACCGTGATCTCATTAATTCTCTCGGCGCATCTGTTCCTCAGGATTCACGTGGGCAGTTCTCGATTATCGGCGACGTAGAATACGAAATCACGCCTAAGTTACTGTCTTACGCATCTCTTTATCACGACTTTGGCGTTGGCGCCCAAGGTCAGACGACCACGAATCTCGGCGGTGATATCGGCGCGACATACTTCTTCAACAGCTACATCTCCTCCAATGCTGAGTTTGGCATGGAGAACTCGGAATACTCAAACACTGGGGGTCGCGATGACTTGACCACTACCGCTGGTTTCTCCGTCGTCTACACGCCTAATGTTTATTGGCAGTTGAGCGCAGGCTACACCTATATCAACAATGATTCCAATGCGAACAACGGTGTCAACACAGGCGCGAACTTCCAGGCACACACGATAAACCTGCAAGCTACTTTCCGATACTAAGATTCGGTCTTATAAAGTCTGTTTGAACATTTTCCGGAAAGGAAGGTCTATTGCAGTGCCTTCCTTTCCTCTTTTTTGATAACCCAGTCTTTTCCATGAAATCGCTCACCGGCTTTTGTCTTGTTCTTGCCGCCTGTCTCATGCCCTTGCTTGCTAGTGCTCAAAATAGCGCCGCCAGCAAAAATCGAGGCCTGATTGGATCTAACTATACGCTTCAACCTCTGGATATCCTCCAGATGACGGTATACAAAGAGCCAGAGCTTGAGCAGCAAGTCCGCATCAGCCAGGAAGGCACGATCATTCTGCCATTGGTTGGCAAAGTTCACATTGCTGGTATGTCAATCAATGACGCCACCACTTTGATTACGGACCTCTACAACCGCGATTACCTCGTTAATCCGCAAATTACGCTTCTCTTGCTGTCCTACACTGAGCGACGCGCCTATGTCCATGGCCAAGTCAATCGGCCTGGTCCGGTGATTATCCCTCCGGAAGAAACCATGACATTATCGCAAGTCATTAGCGCAGCGGGTAGCACGACGCGTTTGGCCAGTGATACGATTCGTGTTACGCGGACTGATGAGAATGGCAAAAAGACGGTGTTTGAACTGGATTTCGATGAAATTCTAGAGGACCCTGAGGCGAAAGACATCATCATTATGGATGGTGACTCGATCTTTATTCCTGAGCGAATCATCTAAGCTAGGTGTGGCTCTAAAATCCCAGCAAACTAATTTTCTCACTGCATTCATATGAGCGACATCGATAAACGCAATGCTTCCAGCGAATCAGCGGGCTCCTATGGCGGCTATCAGGGCTATGGTTCCTATGGCAACTATGGTGGTGGCGGTTACTATTATGGATATGGCTACAACAATCCAGGTTATGGTGGCGCCGATCAAGGCCCCTCGCGATCACTAAAGGATTATCTCGTTATCCTGCGTGAGCGGATTTGGTATCTCGTTGTTACTTTTTTCATTATATTTACGGCAACCCTGCTGTATACGTTTAACGTAACGGAGGAGTACCGCTCCACCGCCACTGTTCAGGTCCTGCGTGACGATCCTAAGATTCTGGATGACAATACGGATATTTTGGATAACCAAATCCGTGGCGTAGAAGACTTTCAGACACAGGTTGGCATTTTGCAAAGCGGTTCATTGATTAGCGCCGTAGCGGATCGCATTAAGGATGAGGATCGCGTAATCTTCATGGCCCCCTACAAGGACCAGTTTAGTCTTTCTGGGCCGCTTACCTTGGAGGAGGTTTTAGCTAAAAACCTGTCTGTCTCACCGCTTCGCATGACTTGGATCATCGCGGTGTCCTATATGCACCCGGATGCAACCATGGCGTCCAAGGTCGCGAACTACTTTGCGGATGAGTACATCAACTACAACGTTAAGTTGAACATTGAGACCTCGATGCGGGCAGTGGAAGACCTGCGGAATCGTGCGGATCACCAGCGGGAAAAAGTTGAAGAGATTCGCGAGGAAATCAATGAGTACCAGAAAAAGTTTAAGCGCTTGAGCTTCACGCCGGAAGAGTATGCTGGATTCGAAGCCCAGGAGCTCCTCAGCCTGAAAAGCGCCGTGATCGAAGATGAGCGCATTCTTTCCTTGGCCGAACGTCATTGGCAGTTGGTTCAGGAGTACATGGAATCTGGTAGCCCACTATGGGATATTCCTTTCATCGCTGATATGCCTCGAATTTCGGATCTGCTTTCGCAGCTTTCGCAGCAGAATATCACTGTAGCGACTTTGAAGAAGCGCTATCGCGAGAAGCATCCAAGTATGATTGAAGCGATGCGCGCCATTGAAGAAACCGAGAAAGAGCTGAGCAAGGCGGTTTCTTCGGCCATCGAAAAAACGCGCATCAGCTACGAGCAGGCGAAAAAAACATACGAATCGTCTAGTAAGCGTCTGGCTGCCAAGGAGCTCGATATGATGGACCTTGGAGAAATTGCCGTGAAGTATAATTCCATGCTGGATGACTTAGAGGTCAATAACGCACTTTACCAAGCCATGATGTCCCGTTACCAAACGGAAATGGCTCAGGTTGCCTTGGTGACGGCTAATGCTCGGATTATCGACAAGGCCGCGCCTTCCAGCAAACCAGCTAAGCCCAATATTTTAATGAATCTCGCCATCGGCATGTTTGGTGGCATTTTCTGTGGGGCTGGTTTGGTGTTTCTGATCGCCTTGCTTGATGACCGCATCAAGAGCGCTTACGACATCGAAAATGCAGTTGGCCTGCCTTTGATTGGCATTGTGCCACGCATTAAGCGCCTGAACTCTCCTGAAAAAGCGCAGGCAGTTGCGTCCAATGCCGAACGCCGCGTCACCGAGGCATTCCGTGCCATTCACTCTGCTCTCAAGCTGAATGAGGCCAGCAAAAAGGCTAAGATCATCCTGACTACGTCCACATCGCCTTCGGAAGGTAAGTCCTTTGTTTCCACAAACTTAGCGATTACCTTTGCGATTCACGGAGAGCGCGTGTTGATCTTGGATGGAGACTTGCGCATGCCGAATGTTGGCAAATCGCTGAACATCGAGGACCGCACCGAGGGCGTGGTTAAGTACTTTGCGGGTGACTGTACGCTGGACGAAGCCATCATCAGCGAGCTGTATCCCAATTTGGACGTGATGCCAGCAGGCATCAAAGCCAAGAATCCGACTCAAATCCTCAACAGCCCGGATTTCGAGGAGCTCTTGGCCACCCTGAGTGAGCGATACGACCGTATCTTCATCGACACGCCGCCCATTGCGGTTGTGAGTGACGTGCTTACCGTGCTGCCTTTTGCCGATGGCATCATCTATGTCATCAAGTTTAATGCGGTAAAGCGCAAGACGGCGAAGTCTAACCTGCGTCGCATTATTGAGTCGAATACACCCGTGTTTGGCGCCGTCCTTAACCAGATCAGCGTAAATGTTGCGTCGTATTACTACGCGAACTACTACGATAAGTCCTACTCTGGCTACTATGGCCACGACGAGGAAGGCGACGCGATCGATGTGCCGATCAAGAAGCCAAGTCGTGCCAAATCTGAAGACGAAGCGGTCCCCCGTAGTTAACGGTGGACTGCTTTAGCGCTTACTGGCGCGGGTAAGGCGATCTCGAATGGCGTCGGCGACGCCTGGTCCGGGCTGCGGAATCTCGCAATGAATGCGTTCGATTTCGCTGTCTGTATCCAAGGCGCGTAGTAGGCCGAACAGGCAGTGGGCAATTTCATCTAGGGCGCCCGTTTCGCTGAACCAATAATCCCGGCTCTGGCTGGAAATTCCGGGACTGGGGCGCTTTAGGAAGATTCTTGCTTCGCCAGGCGCTAGCTCTGGCAGTTCACCTTGGTTGTAGAGCGACAATCCGGTTCGTGGGCTGTAGTGTCGCTCCAGCATTCCGGGGGCGAGTGATGCATCGCTCTGCGGGGTTGGCTTGGTGATTGGGCGGTCCAATACGGACGCCAGCTCCTCGGCTCCAATCGGCCCTGGCCTCAGGAGACAGGGAGCATCAGGCTTGCGTATGTCGATAATCGTGGATTCAACGCCGCTGATACACGCTCCACCATCCAGGATATGCGGGCAACGCTCTTTAAGAGAATCGCGCACATGCTGGGCGGTCGTCGGGCTTATGTAACCAAAAGGGTTTGCGCTGGGCGCTGCTAGATAAAGGCCGCTGACTTTAAGCAATTCCCTCATCACTGGGTGAGCTGGTTGGCGCACGGCGACGCTTTCGCGGTTTGCGGTGACCAAGCCGGAGACTTCGGGTTGCTTGGGCAATATCATCGTGAGCGGCCCTGGCCAAAAGGCGTCGCTGAGCTGCTGGACTACTGTCTGCTGGGCGGCGCTCAATTGGGTGAGCTGCTCCAACTGGCTCAACTCATGAAAATGGACGATGAGCGGGTCGATATATGGGCGGTTTTTGATCGCGAAAATGCTGCGCACCGCTGCCTCATTAAATGCATCGCCCGCCAGGCCGTAGACGGTTTCCGTAGGTGTCGCGACGCACTGGCCAGCCTGAAGGAGCTCGGCTGCCTGTCGGATGCCGGCGGAATCGCCGCTCAGGAAGGTTGGTAGTGCAGTTCCGTCCATAAAAAAAGCGCCATGCGGCGCTTTTTGAGGGTTTCGGGTTTTCTTTAGGCCAACAACCTACTTCATCAGAAGCATGTTGCGCGCGCGCTTGATGGCCTTGGTTATACGGCGCTGCTGAAGGGCGGTCAGTCCGGTGATGCGACGCGGAAGGATCTTGCCCGTGTCAGTGACAAAACGGGAAAGTTGTTCGACGTCATTGTAATCGAAATCCAGCGGCGTGCGGCTTTGCTTTTTTGCTTCTTCGCTCATGGTGATAAATTGGAAAACGCTCCAGCAAAGCGTTTCATTCCGTTAATGCAAGAAAAAACTTTCCTCCCAGCGCACCAGCTGAGCCAACTGGTCCGGAGGACGGGAGTATTGTGCAGTCGTACCGCCAATGAAACCGCTGAAATGGGTACGTTGCCCCGCTCGATGAGGGGGGAGGGGCACCCTAAATATAGGGCAAAGTGTTCTTTATCTTTGGGGCACAATGGTCCATCTTTAAGTTCTGCATGGGTCAGAAGGTTGATTGCAAGGGACAGCCTGAAGTTTAGCGATGCAGTTTCCACACATTACTGCCATGAAGTTATTACATTTATCGCCGAGTATTATTGCCGGCTTGTTACTCTGTGTGCCCAGCATCCCCAGCGATGGCGCGGTCTATTCTTACTCGCTGATCACCGCCAATGCGGGTTGGTTGGATCAATACAGTCTGGATACCAGTAACAACTTTGTGGGCAATGAAGCCTGCGTGCCCACTTCGTCGACCAACGCCATGACATACCTGCAGAACACGGCGCCGGAGTACTTCGGAACTGCCCTCACGGGCACAACCTATGAGGACTGGAAGGCAACCGACCAGACGCTCATCGGGCCGGACTACATGGACACTACCCCGGATCCTGACGGTGGCACTTACTACAACCATATCCCGTATGCCCTGAATAAATACATCCGCGAGGACAAGGGTTTCACGCAGGTCAATTTTGGCGGCATTTACCCTGTGGACACCTGGGGCGACAGCCCTTACGACAAACCCAGCTACATGCTCGACGGCGTGCCTTCGGGCCTCTACTTCGCCGAGTGGCTTTACCAGGGGCTGGCCACCATCTTTTCCATCGAATATTCCAACGGGGGCGGGCACGAGCTCTTTTTGACGGGGATTGACTGGGACGACGCCAACAACGACGGCATTGTCCAGGAATCAGAAAACGCGTTGCTCCACTTCATCGACCCACTGGACCCGGCATTTTATGGCGATGACAATTTGCCCAGCTCAGGTCCCAAGGTGACCACTGGCAGTATTTACCATGACGACAAAAGTGGCGGGCTGCTGCTGAGCTACGAGCAATACCATGGCGATCTCCCCTACACGTCAGATTACGAATTGGTAACCGGCAGTCACATCGTTGGCGCGTTCACGATGTCAGTGCCAGAGCCCTCGGAATACGCGGCCGCGATTGGCATCCTGGCATTGGTGGGAGCGGCTTTCTGGCGCCGTAGGCGTGACTAAGCCTTTGGCCGGTAAAACGCGGCGGTCTTGCCCACGCTGCCCACGCATTCGCAGTTGGTGCGCTGTTCAATCTCCGCAATGGCGGCCTTGAGCGCGTCTCGGTCGACGATGAACTTCGCCTTCACGAGTTGATCGCGCGTGAGCAGATGATCCAGCTCGGCGATGAGCGTGTCGGTGAGGCCTTGTTTGCCAACGTGGACGCCAGCGGGCAGTCGCTGAGCCGCGCCGCGGAGCTGTTTCTTTTCGGCAGAGGTGAGCATTGTTGGTGTGTGTAATTAAACAGTAAGATCGGGAAGAGCGGGAAGCCGACGCAATGTTATTCTTCGAGGGGGGGCTTGGTGTGGCTGATTTCTTAATCGTGTGGGAATTGGTGTTATGGCCTATTCGCTTCCACCCATATATATATCAAACCAGAGCTCTAAATCGAGCGCCGCCAGACGTCGCATTTGATCCGTTGGGATTATTGGGCCGCCGTGTCCGGATGCTGACGCCCAGAAGCAACTAATTTGGCAACTTCCACCCTGAGCTCTTATTGCGTCGATGGCTTTCCTTTGCCCTTCGAGCTCTAGTAATAGCAAATCGATATGCCGACGAGAGTCCCGTGATGTGCACTTTTCTTTAGTGGAAAGAAACCATCCGTTAAGCTTCGGATACTTTTTGGAAGTATCGAATTGGCCTTTTCTTTGAACTTTCGTGGGCTGAATGCCTAACAGTCTTGTTAGATCGTCAGGATCAACATCATCGAGATAGACTCGGAAGGTTGCATAGGTTCTAGAGCAGGTAGCGTAATCATCGCTGTAATCGGTAGTCGGCATGTAAATTTTTAGCTCAAGCCACCACTTCCTTCAGCGCGCTGTCGAGGGCTGAGGCGTCGGAGCCGCCGCCCATGGCGAAGTCGGGCTTGCCGCCGCCTTTGCCGCCGAGTTTGGCCGTGAGGTTGCGGATGATGTCGCCGGCCTTGATGCCTGCAGCGATGGCTTCCGGGGAGCACAGCGCGAGCACCGTCACCTTGGGGCCGAAGACGCCGCCGAGGATCACCACGCTCGGGCCGAGCTTTTTCTGGAGGTCCACGCCGAGGCCGCGCATGTCGTTCGGGTTCGCAACGGAGACTTTGCCCGCGAGCCATTTGATGCCGTCCTTTTCCACGGCGGTGTCGATCAGGTTGCCGCCTTGGGCCGCGGCCTGCTTTTGCTCCATGGCGCGGAGCTGCTTTTCCAGATCCTTGTTCTGAGTGAGCAGTTTTTCGAGGCGCTCCTCGATCTCGGCCGGTTTGCAGGAGAGCTTGTTGGCCATGTGGTGAAGCTCGGCAAAGTTTTGCGTGGCCAGCTCGAAGGCGGACTCGCCACAGACGGCCTCGATGCGGCGCGTGCCGGCGGCGATGGCCGACTCGTGCTTGATCTTGAACAGGCCCAGCTCACCGGTGGCGCGCACGTGGGCGCCGCCGCAAAGTTCCTTGGAGTAGCCGCCGATATCGACGACGCGAACCACGGAGCCATACTTCTCACCGAAGACCGCGACGACGTCGTCGGGCTTGTCGGAGAAGGGCACCTCGAACCAGTTGACGCCGGCGTTGGCGAGGATCTGTTCGTTGACCATGCGCTCGATCTGGGCGAGTTCGTCCGGGGTGATCGCGGCGTGGTGGCGGAAGTCGAAGCGCAGGTGATCGGGCGCGACGAGTGAGCCGGCCTGCTGCACGTGGTCGCCCAGCGTTTCGCGCAGGGCCCAGTTGAGCATGTGCGTGGCGCTGTGGTGACGCTGAATCTTGCGGCGGCGAGCGACGTCCACGTCCATCGTTACGGTCGAGCCGACCTTGTCCTGATACTCGCCCTTGGCGACTCGATGCAGGTGGTGGCCAACGCCGTCGGTAATCGTGTCGGTCACTGCGACCTGGGTGCCGTTGGCAAAAGTAATCGTGCCGGTGTCGCCCTTTTGGCCGCCCATTTCGGCGTAGAACGGGCTCTGCGCGGTGACGAGGAAGTCCGCGTTATCGCCGCTGAAGGTGCCGACCAGCTCGGTGGTGAAGCCGGTCAGGTCGTTCAGATCAAAACCGGCAAACTGCGTGCTGTGCAGCTTTTCGTCCTGGTCGACGACGCTGACGATGGTCTTGACCTGGGCCTTGCGGGCGCGTTCGCGCTGCTTTTCCATCTCGGCCTCGAAGCCGACAAGGTCGATCACGAGGTTACGCTCGCGGGCGAGGAGCTCGGTCAGGTCGAGCGGGAAGCCGTAGGTGTCGTAAAGCTCGAACGCCTCGGTGCCGTAGATGACGCCGTTGGACGGGCCTTCGTAGAGACGCTTGATCGCGGCGAGGTCGCTGTGACCGTAGCGCTCGGCATAAATGGCGTCCATATCGCCGTCTTCACCAGCTTCTTTTTGGATGTCGGCAATGACGCCTTCGAAGTGCTCGAGGTCGCGGACCAGGGCGCGGTCATTGATGCGGTCAAAGAGCTGGAGGCCGCGGTCGATGGTGCGGTCGAAGGATTTTTCCTCACCGGCGATGACCTCGCGGATGATCTCGCGGCGCTTCTCGAGCTCGGGGAAGAACGGGCCGAGCTTGTCCACGAGCGGGTCGACGAGCTTGGTGAAGAAGCCGGGCTTGAGGTCCAGGCGGCGGCCAAACATGACGGCGCGGCGCAGGATGCGGCGCAGTGTGTAGTTGCGGTCGGCGTTGCCCGGCAGGATGCCGTCGGCAATCGAGAAGCTGAGCGTGCGGATGTGGTCGGCGAGCACGCGGAAGATGACGTCGTTCATCTCGTCGCCGGACAGGTCGTCGCGGTTCTCCGGCATGGTGTAGCCGTAGGAACGGCCGCTCATGTTGGAGATGTGCTTAAAGATGTCCAGGAACAGGTCGCTGTTGTAGTTGCTCGGCGGCTGCGAGTAGTCCGTGAAATTCTTGGTCGTGGCGATGATGCCGGCCACGCGCTCGAAGCCCATGCCGGTGTCGACGTGGCGCTGCTTGAGTGTTTTAAAGGAGCCGTCGGCCTCGGCGTTGAACTGGATGAAGACGAGGTTCCAGATCTCGATGCAGTAGGGGCTGTCGGCGTTGACGAGCTTGCCCTGCGTGTCGCCCGCTGGGGTCAGATCGATGTGGAGCTCCGAGCACGGGCCGCAGGGGCCGGTGTCGCCCATCATCCAGAAGTTGTCCTTCTTGTTGCCGTTGAGGATGTGGACCTTCGGGTCGAGGCCTTCCTTCTCGAAAATGGCGGCCCAGTGGTCGTAGGCTTCCTGGTCGAACTCGGCCGGATCGCCTTCGCCGGGCTGGTAAACGGTCGCGTAAAGGCGCTCCTTGGGCAGACCCCAGACATCGGTCAGCAGCTCCCAAGCCCAGGCGATGGCTTCGGCCTTGAAGTAGTCGTTGAACGACCAGTTGCCGAGCATCTCGAAGAAGGTGTGGTGGTAGGTGTCGAAGCCGACATCCTCCAGGTCGTTGTGCTTGCCGCCGGCGCGGATGCACTTTTGGGTGTCGGCCGCGCGGGGCCAGGGGGCTGCTTGTTCGCCCAGGAAGTAGGGCACGAACTGGTTCATGCCCGCATTGGTGAACTGCAGGTTCGGGCTGCTCGGCATAAGGGATGCCGAGGGCACGATCTGGTGCTCCTTCGATTTGAAGAAATCGAGGAACGACTGGCGGAGTGCGGCGCTGTCCATCATCTGACTCATGGGAAAAGCGGAGACAATGTCAGGCGTTGGCGCGTGATTAAAGTCTAAAGATTGGGGGATTGCGGGGCTGGGGCGCTTTCAGGGCGTCTCCCTCCAAGGAGGGATGTTCAGGCTGGCGGACATGAGTTATAGTGCGCCGATGCGTTACTTACTACTTCCAGCTACGGTTACATTTCTCATTGCGGCGGCGAGCAGCCTGCCGGGGGCTCTGGTCATCAACGTTCAGGAGGTCGGCGCAGATGTCGTGGTGACCGCCAGCGGATCGTTGGATATGACTGGCGCCGTGTTCCGGTCGAGCTTCAATAATGCGGACCCACGGCAGTTGATTCGGCCCGATTCAGACCGGCTGCGCCAGTACGCCTTGGGTGATGTCGACTTATATTTTCTTACGGGCGGAACCCATGATTTGGGGACAGGGAGAAACACCATTACGAATAGTATTTCTGGCGATACTTTTGGCGTCAGTGGTAATTCTATATTCTATGTTCCGGGTGGATTCACGGGCGGGGCATTATCCGGTTCCGCCATCTATAGTAGTGAAACGATTGCCACCACTGGCCTTATCCCCGGCTCCTACACCTGGACGATCCCCAGCGACACGATCACGCTTAATGTCGTCGCCGCGAGCCCGATCCCGGAGCCCGCGACTTACCTTGCGCTGGCAGGTTTCGGCGGGCTGGGATTGCTCGTGTGGCGACGACGACTCGCTCGGCGAAAGGCGTAGTCGCTGGCCATTGCTGATAGTCGATTATTATCCCTCCAAGGAGGGATACCGCAAATGAGGGAAATGCGCTAGACTACTGGCATGCTGCGAAAATCAATAATCCTACTCATGCTCGCTTTAGCTTCGCCGACTGCCCCAGGGGCTCTGGTCATCAACGTTCAGGAGGTGGGGCCGGATGTCGTGGTGACCGCCAGTGGGTCGCTGGACATGACGGGCGCTGTGTTGCGAACCAGCTTCAACAACTCGGACCCGCGGCAACTCCTACGCCCGAGGGCAGATCTGCTTCGTCAGTACGCCTTGGGGGATATAGATCTCTACGATCTCGCGGGTGGAACGCATGATTTGGGGGACGGTGGTAATAGCAGAGCCGATAGTATTCTCGGTGATACATACGGGATCAATGGCAATGATACCTTTTACGTTCCCGGTGGCTATGCAGGAGGCCCTTTGTCTGGATCCAGCATTTTTCTTGGTACATCGATCGCCGGGATGGAGCTGAATCCCGGTTCCTACACCTGGACTATCCCCAACGACACGATCACGCTCAATGTCGGCTCGGTAACGCCGGTGCCGGAGCCCGTGACTTACATTGCGCTGGCGGGCTTCGGTGGGCTCGGCGTTTTGGTGTGGCGGCGACGGAAAACACGACAGACGCGCGGTGAATACCGTAAACCGTTGACCCATTCGGATGAGTAGTTTACCTGTATTCTCGTTATGCCCTTAAGTCACGCTCAAGTTGAGAAGTTCTGTTTTGCGTCGGAACGATTGATGCGGCCCGACCTTGGCTTGGACAATTACGCGGAGCGTTCCTTTGAGTTTATCGACACGCTGCTATCGAGTGAGTTTGTCATTTTCGGTACGCTGGACCCGCGCACGCAGGTGCTCGAAATCTCCGTGAACAAGGAAATCACCGGCTGGACGCGGGCCATTACCGCCTATGGCCATCTGATGGCGGATTACAAGCTGTGGGATTGGGACCACACCGTCAACGATGGTAAACCCTTCACTCGCAGTGACTTCTTCTCGAACCGGCAGTTTCGTGACACCTCGATGTTTAGCGAGGTATATGGCCCGCTGGGGATCGATGACCACTGCGCGGTGCACGTGCCGGGCGTCAGCGGGGAGATCCCCTTTTTCGGCGTGGAGCGTCAGGGCGGGACGGATTACACCACCGACGAACGCGACTTGCTGCGGTTGGCGCAATCACTCCTGGGCAATGCACGCTCGATCGCCAAGGCGCGGGACAATCTTTCCATCGCCAGTGCGAAGGCGGCCGCGCTTTGCCGGGCTGGGCTGACCCCGCGCGAGGCCGACGTGCTCTACCTGGTCTCCGAGGGCAAAAGCAATGAGGAGATCGCCATCATTCTGGGCATCGAGGTTTACACGGTCAAAGACCACGTGAAGAGCGTCTACCGCAAGACGGGCTGCTCGAACCGCCTCTCCGCCGCGCTTTGGGCGCTGCAAACGACCCGCCTCGATGAGACCCGCGCACTCAAACGTCACCTGTCCGTGGCGGCGGTCAACGTCACCGCCTGGGCGGGGCAGAGCTAGCTGGATTGTGGTGAGGCGTCTGCATCCATTGCCTGGCTATCGGGGTGCAGCGCCAGGAGGCGGCGCGAAAGCAGGCGGTTTTCGATTTTGCGGCACAGGCTGTTGCTCTGTTCCAGGAAGATGGAAAACATGCGGTCGCCGATGAGGTCGTCGCCGGTCAATTCGGTTAGCGCCATATGCTGGAGCTCGGTCGTCTTGCGATGCAAGTCACGCAGCTCTTCCGTGCAGGTGGTGTCGTTGAGCTGTTTATCGAGCTCCAGCGTGCGGTTGACGAAAATGTCGAGGCGCTCCTTCTGGATTTGCAGGCTCTCTTTGCGCTCCTCTTCGCGGAGCTGACGGTAGCGCTGCCAGCCCAGCCAAAATAGGGCGACGAAGGCGACGATGAGCTCCTTGGCGGCAGATAGGGATTCCAGAAAGCTGGCCACCGTGTCGATCCCGGCATAGGGCTGCAGGTAGTTATGGCTTGCGGCGTGCCAGCCTGGGGCCAGGCGTGACTCGGCTTCGGCTTGCGAAAGCAGTCCCGGGAATTCGCGCTGCATTTGCTCACCAAAAATGGCGTCGAGCGTCGCATTGATCAATGGCTTTGGCGCATCGCGTTGGGCAACGAGGCGCGCAGTGCAGGACAGGGTTTGGATGGGAACAGGGGGGATGGCCAGTTGCCCGGAATACAGGCCGCGGGGCACTTCATCGACGGCATAGAAACTGTGATCAAAGGCAATGGCGCGCGCGTCGTCGATGGGTAAAAGCCGGTAATCGCCGCTGGTCATCATTTGCCGCAGGCCCGGGCTGCTCAAGCTGGTGATCTCAATGGCGGCCTCCACTTCGGGCAGCAGTGGCAGTTCGTAAGTTTCGCCCCATTGGTCGGACTCCTTCGATGGGGTGACGCCGTAGTGCTCGAAGATGACCTCGGCGTGCGCATGGTCCGCCGAGCCGGGTGGGCCATAGATGATGTTCTTGCCGTTGAGGTCGGTGATGCTGCGCACATGGGAATCGTGCCGGACGATGACGTGGACGAACTCGTCATACACCGGGGCGACAACGGCCATATCCTGGCTCAGCAAGGTGTCGGCCGACACCATGGCCAGATCGATCTGTCCACTGGCCAGTAAGTTGCGATTGGCAATGGAGCCATCGGTGTAAATCACCTCGACGTCTACGCCAGTGGACTGCTCCAGCGTCTGCGCCAGCATTTGGCTCAGGTGGTTGAATGAGCCACCCCGGATGCCGCCCGCGATGACGATCCGCTCGGGCATGCGCTCCCGGGTCCCGAACCAGAGGGTGAGGGAGAGGATGAGCAGCGCCGCCATCAGCAGGGCGATGCTGCGGCGCACAGTAGCGGTCTTGATTTTACTCACGGCGAGGGCGGTGTTGGGGCGTATCACAACGCCTCGGGCAGGAAATGTCGAGCCCGGCCTTGCCAGCGGCCCAACCGCCTTGCAAGTTGTTGGCATGCAGGCAGGTTCCCTACCTCTCACATTAGCTGCCGGATGGAAAAATGTCCCCCCGCGTCCGACGGGCCGCCGCCTGGTCTGGAAGCAGGGCAATCGCTGGTGGCTTTCCGATACGGACTTTGCGGATCCCGTAAGCATCGGCGCCGCCAGCCCCGTTGATTGCCCTGTGGCCTATGACCCCACCCGCGAACAACTCTACCGCTACCACTGCGCCCAATGGGGAGATCGTCGGGACGCCAGCGAATTTCGGCGTGTCAGCACAGTAGGGGGCGATGACGAGCGGCTCTTTGGTCTTGGTCTGAATAAATGGGCGCTCTGGCTGTGTCAGTATGTCTCTGAAATCGATTCTCTGGCCGCTCTCATTGCCACTGAAATGCCGAGCAAGAACGATGGCACGGTCGTCATCCAGCACCAATTGGGGCTGTATGACTTGAAGCAGAACCGGTCGCTGCTGGTGAATTTGCCGCGTGACTGCTTTTACCCGCTCGCAATGCATTGCGGCAGTCAGCAGGTCCTTTTTCATGGCGCCGAAGGATTCCAAGTGGTTGATTTTTCCGGGCGGCGGATTATGCGGCTGGGCCTTAAGGGGCTACCAGAGGGCAGGGGTGGATGCTTTAATCCGCTAAATCCAGAAGAAATTGTTTTGGGTGGTGGAAGCCTCATGCTGGTGCGCCGTAAAAGTGAGTTTATCCAGCTGCGCGAGCGGGGACTGAATCCGGTTTGGGCGCCCGATGGCCAGCAACTGTATTTCGCCGAAAGCAGCAGTGACTTATGGCGTCGCACGGCAGATGGGCAATGCGAGCGCCTGCTGGCCGTGGCCGGTAATCGCTACGCGGAGGTCAGCCGCGCCCGCCCCCCCCGATTGACTGCCGATGGCCGTTACTTGGCCCTGCCTCTGACGCGCCGCATTCGCCGACAGCCGATGGAGGGCGCTTATGGCGGCGATGATTCGCCTGCTTGGGTGGAGTGGCAGGCTGTATGTGTCCTCGATCTCCAGGCGCAGGAGGTGTGGCAGGCGCCGGGCGGCGGGCCGGTTATTTGGCTTTCGTAAAAAATGCGGAATAAACGTCTCCTGCCTCGACTCTCTCTTTGGTAACGTGATATTTACTGGTCTGTAACGTGTTCAGCTCACTATGAGCTTGGCCCCGGATAACACATCCATAAATATCACTATTCAGATTAAAAATTTGGTTGCGCTCATTCACTTTTGAGCACAGTCTATGCTTCAAACCACCTACCAGGTCTAGAAATATCCTAAATCTTGTCATGAAACTACTTTCCACACTTTCATTTTTCACTGGTGTCGCAGTCGCGGCTCTTCCAACCCTCTCAGCCGAAGTGATAGTCTCGACCGTCCCAGTAGGTGTCGTGGAAATGACGATCCCTGCGGGGGCTACAATTGTGGCGCCTTTGTTTGTCAACGCTAACGAGTTCCAAGGTAAGTCAACATCTGTGGATGAAGGTGCTGATACGACTACAATCACTTTTGAGTCCGCGACTTTTACTGCTGGAGAATTTGACGAGGCCGATTACCCACTTTACTACGCTGAATCTATCGGTGGTGATGATGAAGGTTTTGGTTACGATATCATTTCTAATGATTCTGACTCGATAACTGTTGCGGGATTGATCTCAGACCAGGGATTGGCTGTAGAACAGGTTTTTGCTATCCGTAAGCATGTCACGCTTGGTCAGTTCTTTGACGGTGCATCTGGATTGTCTCTTACTGATAGTTCGAAGTTTTTCCTGAGTGATGGTAGTGTAAAAGTTTTTATCTGGAATGGTTCAAAGTGGTTTGGATCAACCGATGGAGATATTTATCCAATTTATCCAGGGACTGGCTTCCTTGCCACACTTAAAGCCACTGTTGAAATTACCACAACCGGAACGGTGAAGAACACAGCAACTCAAGTCCCTGTAGTTCCGACCAGCGTATCGCCGAGCGCAATTAACCTCGTGGCTAGCGGCTCTCCCGTTGATGAGACTCTTGGGGGGCTTAGTATCGCTGGCGACGTCGGTCTTACTGGATCAGTGAAATTCTTTGAACCTGGCACCTTGCTGAGTGGCGGTGTATTGATTTCTTCCGGTTCTGCGTTTGTTGGTGGTGAAGGAGACGGCACGATCGTTTACCCTGGTGAGGGGGTTCTTGTTACTGTTAAATCTTCTTCAAATTTCTTGTCACTGCCTGCAGCATACACCGAATAAACTTTACAACCTTTTAAATATAATAATTTAGTTTCGTCATGCTAAGACAAATCTGCTTCACATCCTTTGCTCTGTTTGCCGCTGTTAGCGTTCAAGCTTCTTTTACGATTAACAATATTGTTGGGTCCGGTTTTGGTAATTATCTACAGTCTGACGGTGCTACACTAGTTAATGCTGATTATCAGTTGCAGTATGGCGTGTTTGACATCGATTCATACAACGCGTTGCCTGATAACCTGAAGACTAATTTCTCTTCTGTCAGTAGCTTACTATCAACTGATGCGACCCAGACGAAGGATTTTGATGCATCAGGTGGTATTTTTACTACAGACCAGTTTGGGTCTCCGTTTGAGCCCATGGCTGGTGATCCCACGCCTACTACTGGCGATCAAATTTATATTCTTGTATACAATACATTGAATACTGACGAGTTTGGTCTATTTACTTCCACTGCTTGGCTTGTGCCTAACACTGATATCGGTGACGCCACACTTGCACCTACTGAGCTTCAATCCACTGGCACAGCATTAGTGGGTAGCATAAGCGGTGAAAATGGAATTCTCGCCAATACAGTTCCTGAGCCTTCCACTTATGCGCTTTTGGCTGGTGTGATGACACTGGGCTTGGTGGCTTATCGTCGTCGTCAGAAGGCGTAAGCTAAATCATTTTAAAAACGAAATCCCCCTGGCGTAAGTTAGGGGGATTTTTATTGTCCAACGACGGCGCCTGTTCTAGTTAGGTTATATTATTTCATTAGGGAACATTCCTGCCCGATCCACCTCTTACTTATCATGAAATTTACCGCCACCCCCCCCCTTCGCCGTGCGCAACAGAAAGCCGCAGGCTTCACGCTGCTGGAAATTATCATCGTGGTTGGCCTGATTGCCGCCCTTGCAGGCGCCTTGATCGTCGGCCTGCAGGGCACGGGTAACGCTGGCCAACGCGAGATCGAGCGCCAGTTTGTGACCACAGGAGTTAAGGCTCCGTTGATGGCATACCGCCTGAACATGGGCGATTATCCCAGTTCGGAGCAGGGGCTTGCTGCGCTCTTGACTGCGCCAGCCGGCGCGGGCAGCAAATGGTCAGGTCCTTATTTGGACAAGGAAGCGGTGGATTCCTGGGGGCAACCCTACAACTACCGTTACCCGGGAACGAACAACAAGAACGGTACGCCTGACATTTGGTCCAGTGGTCCGAATCGCCAAAACGAAGAGGGTGGCGGCGACGACGTGAACAACTGGGACAAGTAATTTCGGGGCCCGCGAGGCTATGGTCTGTCTTACACGCCAGGATATGCCCAGCCGTCGGCGTGGCTTCTCATTGCTCGAAATTGTTTTCGTTCTGGCCATGATTACGCTCATGGCAGGCATCGTTGCGTCGCTCAACATGGAGTCACTGATTTCTTCCAATGGCGCCAAACCAGCCTATGAGGTCTTTCGCGAGGCCTCGCATGAAGCGAGGTTGCAGGCGATCAACAGCGCCGCCACGGTCTATTTATCATTCGACGCCGAGGGGCAGCAGTTTTTGCTGCGGACGGATGCGGTCACCGCCGAGCCTGAGGAGGAGCGTTTCGGAACTCTGCCCAAGGTTGACCGCTATGGTTACCTGATTGACGAGGAGGAGGAAGCCGAGGTCGTGCCAGAAGGCGGTCGCACTGATTTCCCAGTGTATGAAGATGAGCTGGAAGTGGAATTCCGCGGCATCCGGGCCGAGAGCGATGGCTTGGGCATTCCTGAGGCTGAATATTCTGCCGAGCCACTGCATTACCTGGTGTTTCATCCCAGCGGGGTTTCGACGCCAGCTGTCGTCACGTTGCGTTATTCGGGAGGGGATGAACAGACCCTGAGTTTGGATCGATTCTCCAGCGGCCCGCAACTTTCTCGTGATGAAGGGGTTGGCTTTTAACAGATTTCCGGAAACAACCTCGAGCGCCTGTAGTCCTACGTGCGGGCTTTCTCCATGATATCCAGTCGCCAGCATCGTCGTAACGGCTTTACCTTAATCGAGGCATTGCTGGCCATTGGCTTGTTTACGCTTGCGTCCGCGATGCTGATTCAGGCTGCGTACAGCTCGATTTACGCTTACGAAGCGGTGCAAAACAATTCTGACAAAGAGCAGTACTACCGCTATGTGCTGAGGTCGATCATTGCGATTGAAGAGCAGGATACGATGGAGGATGGCGGGGATTGGAATTTGCCGGACGACACGTTGGCGAACTGGGAGGCGGAGATTGAGGACGCTGACATGATTGACCTGTTCCGGGTGAGTATCCAGATCACGCTTGAAGACGAGGACGAGCCGCGCTCCTTTGAGGTCTATTTGTATCGGCCAGACTGGAGCTCGGTCGATGGAGATCGCGAGGGGCTGCTCAATGATCGCCGGGAAAAACTGGAGGAGCGTCGTGATGGATTCTAGGCCAATGAAGACTCAACGGGGCTTTACGCTGTTGGAGCTCATTTTGGTCGTTGGGTTATCCGGCCTACTGCTTACTGCGGCCGCGAGTTTGGTTTTTGGCCTGATGACGTTGAAAACCAGCGCAGAAGCGGGGCCTCAGGAGGCAGAGCACATTGCGAACGTGCGTCGTTTCATGGAGTATATTTTTGCGGAGGCAGAGCCTATCCAAAATCTGGGTGATGAGGGTGGGACGGCGCCGGAAGAGGCCGTGTCGTGGCGTAATCTTCCTGGCAGCAGCGGGCTGAATGACAAAGTGCTTGCCTTCAGGCTTCCGGGCAAAATTCCGCTTTTTAGTGATAGCGAACTCTACGCGCCTGAGGTGGACTGCTACCTGAAGCTGGTCGAAGATGAGGGGCTCTACATTTACTGGCAATCGGATGCGATGGCCAATGAGAACACCGATGACGTGCGCCGCAGTCAGGTCTCCCCCCTCGTGTCCAAGTTGGAATACCTCTGGTACGACGACAATGACGAGACATGGGAAATTTCTGAGGAGCTTGAAGAAAACGACGAAGGCGGCGATGACGCCCCGCAATTCATTCGCCTGACCTTTGGCGAAGAACGGGATGATGCCAAAACGGCGCTGCTGCTGCTGCCCCCTAGTGATGAAGGGACTCCCAGGTTATGAAGCAACGTGCTGATACAGTGCTTGGCCAACGCCCTGCTTTCTTGCTCCTGATGGTGCTGGTTTTCCTGTTCATCGCGTCCATTGTCACGGTATCGCTGACCGAAAGCATGCTGCGCAACATTCGGTCGTCGGCTACCGCATCGGCGCGAGATGACCTGCGATTGGCGGCCTTTTCGGCCATGGAGATTTCCTTGGCGACGCTGTCCGAAATCAAGGAATTGGACGGCAAATTACACAGCCCCTCGCAGGGCTGGGGCAATCCGGTGGGCTATTCGCCGGTCGCTTGGCCCAACGGCGTCACCGTCAGCGTGACGATTACGGATGAGACGGGCAAGATCCCCCTCAACCCTCCCAATCGCGACCGTTTGGAGCAGTTGCTCGATCAACTCGGTGTCGATTTTACTCAGACGCAGGAGCTGATTGACGCCTATCTGGATTGGGTGGATGAGGACGATTTGGAACGACTCAATGGCGCTGAGGCCGATTATTATGAACGGCTGACGCCTGCTCGGACGCCTGCGAACCAACCCATCACATCGCACGACGCATTTCGCTACATCAAGGGCTTCGACGAGTTGTTTTTCTCCGAGAATGGAGCGCCCAACGCGCTGTTTAAGCGTTTTAAGGACGCGACGTCCTTCTATCATGAGTACGATGTGAACATCAACACCGCTACGGAATCTGTCTTGGGAATGCTTGAGGAAAACTCTGGTCTCGACCGGCATTCGTTGGAGGATTTGCAGTACGGGTTGGACCAACAAGCCGGCACCGAGGACGATGGCTGGTCGGCGAGTTCGGATGACATCACGATCAATTCCGATGCCTCCGTCGGCTACGAGGCTCATGTTTTCCGCATCACAGTGCGGGTAGAGCAGGGGGGGAAGGAATTTCAACTTTCAGCGCTGGTGGACGATGGCGGCAGCCAAGGCTCCGATAATTCCAGTGAAAACTCCACTAACACCAACCGAAACGACCGCAATATCAGCGCGCAGGACAGTGGGAACAACTCGCCGTCGATTAGCGTAAATTCGGACACCGTGGTGGAAGGTGATGAGTCTGAATCCGGCTCGTCCACCTCCAGTTCGGAGCCGCGAATCGTTTATACCAACGGAGACTGGCGTTTCCTGGAGCTTAATGAGAATCGCCCCGAAGACGGTTGATTTCTTGAATACATGTCTTGATACTTCGCAATTTTCGCAATGTTGAAACTCCCCGACAATTTAATCCGCGTAGCCGAAGCCCGCGCGCCCGAGGTGCTGCTGACTCCTGGCGGATATTTCTTTAGTCGGTTGGTTCCGCTTCCGGAGGAGTTGACGGCGGCTGAGTATCAGTCTTTGGCGGAGTTAACTCTGGAGGAGTGCGCGCCTTTCCCGCTGGAGCAATTGGCTTGGGGGTTCCTCGTTGATGAGGCCCGGCGCGAGTTGTGGCTTTATGCGGCCTGTCGGCCTCGCATCGGGCAAAGCGTGCTGGATGATTGGGATGACGCCGAGCATGTATTTCCGGCTTTTCTGCCTTTATTGCTAACCTTCCGTGAGCCGCCCAGGCATCTGGCCTGGCGCTCGGAGCAAGAAATTTTGCTTTTGGAGTTCGCGGAGGGAGGACGCTTCCCGACCCGTTTGCGGCATCGTCGCCTTCAGGAGCGCGACGAAGAAGATGAGTCGGCGGAGGATCACCGCGAGGCAGTCGCCGAGTTTTTACGCAGTCAGGGAGTGGACCCTGCCACGACGCCGGTTTATACGCTCCAGGAAACGCGCGTGAGCGCGGATCGGCAGGTCGCTTTTGTTATTTGCCGCGACGAAGCCGACGCTGAGTCCGAGCCAGTTGTGGAGTTGGCGGATGCCGAAGCAAGTTGGTGGGCGGATTTGCGTTCGCCGGAGTTTATTGCCTCCGAGCAGCGTTCGCGCCGCTGGCAGAACAACCTTTGGAGCGCATTGAAGTGGTCCGGCTGGGCGGCGATCTTTTTGATCTTTATGGTGCTGTTCAATATCGTGGGCAGTATGCTGGTGCAGCGTCGGCAGGATAAGATCGTGGCGCAGGATCCCGCCGTGATGGCGTATGAGCAAAATTCAAATTTCCTCGTCGACTTGCGTCGCTTTACGGAGCGCCCTTTGCAGCCATACGAGGTGCTGGGCATCACTAACCAGATCCGCCCAATGAAAAATATCTGGTATCGTGCGGCGGAAGTGGACAGCAAGGACGGCGTCACGATTCAGGGCTACGCGAATAGTGTCAACGAAGTGAATGACTTCTGGCGTTCGTTGGTTAACACCGGCCAATTCAAAATGCGGGAGACCGCCCGTTATAAGCGGCAAGGCAATGTCTACGAATTTACTTTGCGCATGGATTACACCGGCGCGCTGGCTGATCCGGGCCAACCGCTCGCGGCGCTGGAACCCACGCCCAACCAAGGAGGCGACGAATGAAGATGCGTCAACTTTTTCAGCGGATGACTTCCCGTGAAAAGACGCTGCTCGTGGCGTTCGTTTGGGTGATCTTGATCATTGTGTTTAGCTTCGCACTGCGTGACTTCCGCGTATTTGTCGATGGTTGGCAATCCACGGGCCGTGTCCTGAAAGACCAGAAAGCGCTGCTCGACCAGGCGCCGGAGACCAACGCCGCGCTCGACAAAGAATTGGAGTTCTACAACTCGGATCGCATTTTTGACCTGGCTTCCCTCACTGGTCGCGTTGACCAATTGGCCAAGCAGGCCGGGATTACCAACTTTACCTTCAACACCGGCAGCGAGGATCAGGACATCCATGTGGCGCACACCATGCGTTTGAATGTCCGTGATACGCCGATCGATAAACTGATGGCGTTGGATGAAGCGCTCAACCGTGAGTCGCCTTACATCAACAAAGTCAGCGTCAGTCTGAAGTCAGACCGAAATAATTCTGAACTCCTCGACGCCACCATTGTTCTTAACTCTTTCGAACTTAAACCGAGCGGGTTGACCGCCAACTAATAAACTATGTCCCTGAGCGCTATCGCAACCCCTTTAGTTCGCCTGTGGCTCGTTATCGCCGCAATGTGCGTTCTGAGCGCATCGCAGTTGCTTGCCCAACCAGAGCCCGATGATGAACCTGTGCCTGAGTTTGATCTTGAGATGGAGCCGCCTCAAGTCAGCGCGCCTGGTGGTCGTGGCGCTCCTGTAGTGAATCCGCGCACCTCGTCACGTGTCCCGTCGGCGCAGCGAAACAGCTTGCAGGCTGCTAATGCCCAGGCTTCGGGCAGCGAACCCACCACCGCACAGCCCGCGCAAGAAGTGGAGCTGATCATGGTCGATATGGAGCTGAACGACGTGCTGCTCAACTTGGAGCAATTGACGAAGAAGCCCATCATCCGCTCGCAATCGCTGCCCGCCGTGAAGATTAATTTCAATGGGCAAGGGCCGATGAGCAAGGACGAGGCGATCCTCGTCATTAAGAGTTTGCTCGCGCTCAATGGAGTCATCGTGACAGATCTGGGCCAGGGGCTGATCAAGGCCGTCCCGGCAGCAGGCGCTTCGGGCGCAACGGCGCAAGTCCCGGAATTTATCCACGGTTCAACGCTGGGATTGCCGCCGAGCCAAGCTTACTACACCAAGTTTTTTAAGTTCAACTACCTCGATGCGGAAAAGGAAGGCACGGTTGTCGTGCAGTCCCTGAGTTCTGGCGGCATTCAGCCGGTGGTTTTTCCGAAAAACAACGCCCTGCTCGTCACGGATATGCTCGTGAACTTGCAACGCATGGAGGAAGTGCTGGAGACGGCGGATATGCCCGACTATGACAATGAGCGCATCTTCTTCTTTAACCTGAAGCACATTAAGGCGCCCGATTTGGCACAGCGCCTCACCAAGCTGACGACGGGCACTTCCGGCATCGCACGCTACTTTAATAACAACACAACCTTCGAGGCGGACGAGCGCACGAACCAACTCATCGCGATCACCCACCCATCGAATAAGGTGATTCTGGAAAACCTGATTGCGGAGCTCGATAAGGACGTTGAGCCCATCACATCCAGCGAGGTGTTTTACATCAAGCATGCGCAGGCCACCGAGATCGATTCCTTGTTGGAAGAGGTGATCACCGGTCAGCAAAACGCGCGCAACAAATCTGAAAGCGCGGACAAGAACAAACAGCAGTCACCGGAGTCCAACACCGCAGTAGGGCCGGGGGGGCAGGATGCGCTTGCGGCTGACGCTGCCCCCATGCCTTCGCCGGACAGTGGTCTGGTGGTGGCCGAGTTGGGGAAGAATTTGCAGTTCTCGGATTTCGTTACGGTCGTTGCGGATGAACGCTCAAACTCGATTGTGGCCTATGGCACGAAGTCCGACCTCATTCAGATTGGCCGCCTGATCGAGCAGATCGACGTCTTGCTCGCCCAGGTCTACATCGAAGTGTTAATCGCAGAAGTGACCCTTACCGATAATTCAGCGAGTGGTTTTAGTGAGTTTAGCCTCGAAGGTTCAGCGGTGACTTCAAACCTGACCGCATCCACTGCTGTCAATCAGGGGCAGTTGTCCGCTGCGCCGTTTAGCATTGATGTGTCTTTGAATCCAGATACATTTGAGGCCGTTTTGCGAACCGCAGCGGAAAACACGAACATCCGCATTTTATCGGTGCCGAATATCGTCACCACGCACAACCAGGAGGCGAACGTCAACGTTTCGCAATCGCAGCCGATTATCACGAGTTCGGTCACGAACCTCACCTCGAATAACACGGATGGCACGACATCCAACGACGTCCAATACCGCGACATTGGTATTCAACTGACGGTTAAGCCGCTCATCGGCAGCAATGGCATCATCCAGATGGAGATTGAGCAGATCGTGGAAAATGTCGTGGACACGACGCCGATTAATGGCACGGATCAGCCGATCATCGGTAAGCGCGAAGCGACTTCATTTGTCAGCGTGTCGGATGGGCAGGTCATTGTGTTGGCGGGTTTGCAGTCCACGCAGTTTAACACCAGTGACGGCAAACTATGGATCATTGGCGACATCCCGATCATCGGAGATTTGCTCAACCCGGAATCGGAGACCAACGAACGTCGCGAGCTCATGATCTTTATCCGGCCAACGGTTTACTTTGGCCCGGAGGATGCGCATAAGCATGCGCAAAAGATAATCGGTCATTTGGATAACGGCAGTGACGTCAGCACCTTCTTGCAAACCGACGACATGACCCAAGTGACTAAGGTGCAACGCATCGACGCGCTGAAGCAATCGGAGGAGCTGGAAACTGAAACTGGAGAAGGACATCCGTTTAACGTCAATGCGCCGCTGTCGGATTCCGAACAGAAGAAGTCCGCCAAACGCTCCCCCTACTCAGGTAATTGATGGATGATGTGCCCAACAGTTGGCTCGAGCGGCTTGATGAAGAGCAGCAGGAGCATTTTGCCGAAGCTCCGCGCCAGGACCGCGTAAAATACCTGGCGGGGATTTGGCAGGAGCAGGAGGCCGATGTTTTCCAGCGTTTGGCCGCAGAAACGAAGACAATGGTCTTGGAGGTCATTCAGCAGTCGGAAGCGCCGGAAGACGCGTTGCCCTTACGCCTGATTCACGAGTACCAATGCCTGCCCGTTCAAGTGGAGGAGCATCCAGGCGAGTTGTGCTTGGTCACCGTCTGGCCACCCTCGCTTACGATGACGGATTGGGTCATTGCGGCCACAGGCCGTGAGCCACGCTGGTTCATCGGCGATCCATCGGATGTGGCCGAGCTCATTACCCAAGCCTATGGCGTGGGTTCCGGCAGCCTCGACGAGCAGGACATGGAAGGCTTTGCCGACTCCGAGCAGAACGAGGAGGAAGAAGATGAAGACGCCGCGCTCATCCGTTTCGTTAATGAAGTTATCGCCAAGGCGATTGCTGACCGCGCGACAGACATCCATTTCGAGCCGCAGAAGGAAACGCTCAACATCCGCTACCGCATCGACGGCGTGCTCGTGCCCGTACGTGTGCCGGAGAATTTAAAGACGTTTCAGCGCGCCATCATTTCGCGCCTGAAGATCATGGCGAAGTTGAACATTTCCGAGCGTCGTCGCCCACAGGACGGCCGCATCGGGTTTAACTATGGCAACGAAGAGCTGGACATTCGCATCTCCTCGCTGCCCACGATGTATGGCGAAAGCATCAGCTTGCGTTTGTTATCGGACAAGACGCAGCCAGTCACCATCGAAGACCTTGGCTTCATGCCAGCTGACGTCAAAATGCTGGACACCATTCTCCAGCGACCACACGGAATCATCCTCGCCACAGGACCAACCGGCGCCGGTAAGTCGACGACGCTTAGCTCGTTCATCCGCCGCATCCGGGATCCGCGCCGTCGCATTGTGACGATTGAAGATCCGGTCGAATATGAGATCGACGGCGTCAACCAAACGCAGGTGCAAAGCGAGATCGGCTTAACCTTTGCCAACAGCTTGCGTTCGGTGCTGCGTCAAGACCCGGACGTCATCATGGTGGGGGAAATTCGTGACGGTGAAACGGCGGACATCGCGATCCGCGCATCGCTCACTGGTCACTTGGTGCTTTCCTCTCTGCACACGAATGATGCGCCGGGCGCCATTACGCGTCTGATCGACATGGACATTGAACCGTTCCTCATCGCGTCGTCGGTGGAAATGGTCATTGCCCAGCGCTTAGTGCGACGTCTTTGTTCGCATTGTGCGGCGCCCGCCGACGTGCCGCTGCAGGAGCTGAGCTCCTGCCTCATGGCGATGCACATCCCGGCCTCCGAAGTAACCGAAGGCCATTTGGTGAAAAAACCGGTGGGCTGCGAGCGTTGTCGTGGTCTGGGCTTCCGCGGACGTGTTGGCTTATTTGAAATTCTCCGCATCAACGACGCGATCCATGAGCTGATCATTCGCCGCGCTTCCGCTTGGGAAATCCGCAAGCTGGCGGAGTCTCAGGGCATGGCGACGTTGCAGGTGAGTGGTTGGAATCAGGTCAAGCGCGGCATCACCTCGCTACCCGAAGTCTTGCGCTACGCTGATGTGATCAGCGAAGAAGAAGAGAAGGCCAGTGCGGAACAACCGGGAAACAGCCCCTCTTAACTTGAGACTGCACCATGCCGAGCTTCAGCTATAAAGGGATCGATTCTGGCGGCGCCACCGTGAATGGAGTCGTGGAGGCTGTTGACCGTAAGCAGGCCTTGCGCAAGATCCGCGCCGGCAAAGTGCGCCCCATCGATGTTAAGATGGGGAAAGGCAAAGCAGGCGCCTTGAAGGCGAAACCCGTCAAAGGAAACGCCGAGGAAACGGAAAGTTTCACCGCTAGCAGCAGTGATAAAAAATCGCGGCGCCTTTTTGCGCGCAACCGTCCAAGCCGCAAGCAGGCATTACCGTTTTTCCGTAAGCTTTACCAACTGCATAAAAGCGGGATGCCGATTGGCGACGCCATGCAGATCATGAGTCAGCGTATGGGGGATCCCGCGCTGAAAGATTTATCCAACGCCGTTTACCGTGACTTGAGCGAGGGCCGAACGCTGGCCAGTTCCATGCGGGCCATGCCTGAGTATTTCGAGCCAACGATGGCGTACTTGATCGAGGCCGGTGAAGCGACTGGTAATGTGCAGCCTATTCTTGAGAACATCATCGATCACTTGCAGCGTAAGGCGGCCTTGCAAAAAGAAGTGCAAGCCGCAATGGCCTACCCGGTTATGATTTGCCTAGTGGCGTTAGGCGTTGTCGCACTCTTTCTCTTCTACTTGTTGCCGCGCATTCAGAACATGCTGGATTCGATGGGTGGCGAGTTAAACCTCGCAGCGCGCATCATGATTGGCGGGGCAGACTTTGCCCTTGTGCAGGGGCCGTTCATTGCCGTGGCGTTGTTTGTTGTGGCGTTGTCAATCGTGTCCTGGCGCAAGACGGAGAAAGGACGTTTCGCAACGGACGCCTGGGCGCTGAAGTTACCGATCATCTCTGGCCTTTACTACAATGCCGATATTTGCCGTGTTTCGAATATCCTGTATGTGTTGCTTTCCAATGGCGTGAACACCACCGAGAGCTTGCGTTTGGCGGAGAATACTTTGCAGAACAAAGTATTGGTCGGAAAATACGTGGCCGCGCGAACGATGGTGAATGACGGTGCTCCGTTCTCTGCGGCATTCAAGCGCTACGGGTTGTTGCCCGACCTTGATCAGGACATCTTGAGCATCGGTGAGAATACTGGAAGCCTCGCGCCGAGCTTTAATGAAATTTACAACACTCACTCTGAAGAGCTGTCGAATCGACTAAGCGTGCTGACCAAGCTGATCGCTGGGCTTGCGCTGGGCTTTGCCTTCACTTTGGTCTTTGTGCTGACGCTGGCGATCGTCATGAGTATTTTGAACATGACGCAAAGCATTATGGCTCGTTAAGCTTTGCTTGGCAAAGTAACTTTGCAAAACAAAGTATGTCTGTCGAAAAAATCAGTGTAGAGCAAATGGATGAGATCCGTCGGTTGCTCTGTGCTCTGCAGGATGACTTGCTGGCCGTCGTGCTGCGTGAGCGCGCGGCTTCCACGGAAGCCATGCATGGGATCTCGGAGGTTACCCCTGCCGATACGATCTACCGAATCGACAAGATCAGCGAACACGCGATTTTAGAATGGTTTGAGCAGCATTGGCCCACGGACTGGCCGGTGGAAATTGTGATGGAGGGGCTCGAAGAGCGTGGACCATTCACCTTTCCCCAAGTTGATGTGTCGGCGACGATGTTTAAGTGTATCCTCGATCCCATCGACGGCACACGAGGCATCATGTACGACAAGCGCTCGGCATGGACGCTTGCGGGTGTGGCTCCGCAATTGGGTGATGCGAACCAGTTGAGCGATATCTTTGTCGCCGCGATGACTGAGCTGCCCACCACCAAGCAGTGGCGTGCGGATCAGCTGAGCGTTGTGCTCGGCCAGCCCCTATACGCCAGCTCGATCAACGTGCTGACGGGTGAGCGTGCGCCTTTGCTGGTAAAGCCATCTGGAGCGAAAGGCCTGGAGCATGGTTTTTCGACCCTGTGTCGATTCTTGCCGGCGGGGCTGGAGCTGCATTCAACAATTGAAGCTGAGTTATGGCGCCGCATTGCGCCGGGGCGGGAAGCAACGCTCGCGATTTTCTCGGATCAATACATCAGTACGGGAGGGCAACTTTACGAGCTGATGATGGGGCGCGACCGGTTTATTGCGGATTTGCGACCATGGGTGTTTCATGAGCTTGGGCTTGAGACCAGCCTGACGTGCCACCCCTATGACATCGGCATTTGGCCGGTCGCCCAAGCGGCAGGCGTTGTGCTGGAAGATCCGATTTCGGGCGGAGGCGTGTGTGGACCGATGGACACAACGAGTCCGATTGGCTGGGCAGCGTATGGGAATGCGGTTTTGCGTGACTTAATTGCGCCGCACTTGCGTGAACTGATTCAAGAATTCTGTCCACGCGCTTGTTAACCGCGCATGCTCGCTTGCGTTTCAAAGGCGTTGATCAATGATTAGTCGGCATGCTGACACTCGAGCAATGGCGTGAAAACATACGAGCGAATCCGCAGCAAGTAGCGGACGAATTCCTTGCTGGAGTTGCCGCGTTGCCGCAAGCGGAGCGGCAGGCAGTTTTTTATTGGACGCCTGATCGCATTACGTTGGGCGAGGCCATGGCAAAAGGGGCGGCAACTGAATTACCCTTGGCTGGATTACCATTCGGCGCGAAGGATTTGTTTGATGTTGCGGGGCTTCCGACGACGGCTGGGTCTGATTTTCTGGCCGAAGTGCGTTCTAATATTGTGCAGACTTCGCCGGTGGTGGAGAAGTTGCAAGCTCATGGCGCGGCTCTTGCCGCGAAGGTGGCGACGGTGGAGTTCGCCTATGGGATGTCGGGTGAAAATGCTTGGTATGGCGATGTGCCGCACCCAACGCTAGCCGGATCATTGGCAGGTGGATCGAGCAATGGTTCCGCATATGTGGTCAGACGCGGTTTGTTGCCCTTCAGCATTGGCACCGACACGAGTGGCTCAACGCGTGTTCCGGCGGCCTTTTGCGGTTTATATTCCTGGCGCGATACGCCGGCCATGTTCGGCGAAGGAGGCGTGTTTCCATTAGCCCAAAGCTTTGATACGCCGGGCTGGTTCGCGGCCGATGCCGCTAGTTTGCAAACGCTCAACGATGTGATGCTGCCGAAGGGGGAATTCGCTGCTTCGTTGCGTATCCTGGATTTGTCTGACTACGCTGAGGGGCTGGACCCGCATTTGAGAATGGCGGGGGATGCCCTGTTGAGCAGACTTTGCGCGACAAAGTCGTTGGCTGCCATGTCGCTGGTGCGTACGGCCTTTCAAGAGTGCTTTGACGCCTACAACATTTTGGGGAGCACGGAGGCTTACTCCTTGCATGCACCTTGGCTGGACGCCTATGAAGAGCGCTATGATCCGGTGATCTGGGGGCGCATTAATCGTGGCCGTCATTGGACACAGGAGCAGTTTGATTGGGCAGTGCGCAAAGAGGCGGCCGTGGAGGGGATGTGGAACGAACTTTTCGCCGACTACGATGTAATCGCCTTGCCGGTCACGCCGATTGCATCACCTACCAAGGCAGATATGACGGAGGAATTTCGCGTGCAATTACTCAGCCTGAACACGCCTGCCAGCCTGGGGCGTTGTCCGGCTTTGACGGTTCCCTTGTTCCTGGAGGATGGACGCAGTGGCGGCTTGCAATTTGTGTTTAGGCACAGCCGCAAGGAAATGGCGAGTGCGATACTCGCGCAATTGTGATTGAGGGGGCCTGGGCGTAATTTTCTTGGATATGTTAATTCTAAAGTAATTATTTCCCGGGTGGTGGATGTCTAATGGCACAACGGAAATGGGGTATAATGCTTGACATATGAGCTGAACACCCCTACGGTGTTGGGGTGTTTCCTGCTAGAAGCCAACTTAGGGCGAGTTTTCACACTTCGGCTCATAAGCGAACTGGGTGTGCAACAGTGCCTCGTAAATCTGTCGGTATGACCTTGGTCGAGGTGCTGGTAGCCTCAGTGCTATTCGGCATTTTGGCTCTGGTCACAACGAATTCCGTGCTCATGTCCCGTCGGATGGCCGAGGGTAACATCTACATGGTGACTGCGCATGATATTGCTCAGGGTTATGCCGAGCAGATCATGACCCTGGATTATGATGAAGACATCAAGCCCAGTGTGAAAAACAACAGTGTGCCGCTGACGTTGAAAGCCGTTACGCCGTCGCTGGAGAATAACTCGAATACTGTGGACGATGAGTTATATTTTGGGGCAACCAATGTGGTGGAGAAGTCAATCGTCATTGATCTGCGTGGCGATGGAGAGGAAATACAGCAAGTTACGATGCCGATGCGTATTCAGTTGTCGGCCAATGATCTGAACTCAGGCAGTAAGCCTTACCAAGCGTATGAAATACGCATCGACTACGAGTACCAGGCGCCCTCGGGGCAGGGCAAGCGCTGGAAATCGGGCAGCGTATGTTTTGTTAAATCGGTAATTCCTATCTATTAGTCATGCACTTAGCGAATCATCACCAACCTCGTCGCCGCGGTCTGACATTGGTCGAACTCTTGATGGCGACAAGCGTGCTCGGTCTCCTGATGACGGGAGTTAGCACGTTTTTTATTCAGAATTTTCGTGCGAGTTTTATCACCCAGCAGAAGCTGGAAATTAATCGGGACTTTCGCTCCGTGACCAGTGAGATGTCCAGCGAGGCGCGGCAGGCCAACAGCTTTGTACTTTATAAGAGCTTTTTTCCGCTGCCTAAAGATTTCTCGCCTAGTGGTGATTTTCGCTCCCCCCCCAACGGCGTAGAAGCCACTGATTACCGGCAGTATGCGGATCATGAGGGGGATTTTGTCGTCTTCATTTACTACGGAGAAGATGATAACTACTACGACGACACGCCTGCGCCGATTACGCGAATTATTGGTTATTTTCGTGATGACCGGGAAGTGGTCGGCGCTGAAGCGCCAGTGCTCAAATTTGATTTGGACATACCTAAAGAGTCACAGACGAAATCCATTGAGACGTTGATACCCTCCGTAGAGGAAGCGAAAGAATTTACGCAGGTCATCAGCATGGTCAATGGTTTGGCGAATGGGTTCCTCTTCTATAATATCCACGGCAAGAGCGTGCTCGTGAACGGTAAAATTATTCATGGCAATGACGCCAAGGAAGTCACCGGCACTTATAACTTTACGATATCTCCACGGGGATAGCATTTAACCAAAATAATCATTTACCTGAACCTGATTTGAGTATGAAACCACACCTCTCAACTTCGGCGCATGGCGGTTCCGCCTTGGCGGTGGTACTGGTGCTGACTACGGTGTTGGGCATTATTGTCGCCAGTCTCATGACTGGCACCGTATCCGAAATGAAGCTGAATGATCGCCATGTTGTTCGGCTGAAAGCCCAAAATGCTGCCGAGGCGTCCTTGGAGTATGGCGCTGCCGACTTGGCGTCGCGATTTGTCCGATCGTCATCTTTTGACACCTATGTGTTGAAGCCGGAAAATAACCCTCTTTCGATTCCGGATAGTGCGAAAACTTTTTATGAAAAGAATGAAGTCGATGGCTCATCACTAAGCGTGCAGGGGGGCGTCATTCCGCCCGGTGAGTGGAAGTTTATCGATCCGGACGATCCTTCAAATGAACTCGATGAAATGCGGGGCAAGCGTATCTTCGTGCGCGGCATTCAGATATATGGCATGGGCAGCGCTATGACTGCGATGGGAGATAAAATCACCTCCTATGCACGTGAGGTATTTGAAATCCGTGACGCGCCGCTGTTCTCCAATGCGATTTTTTACAACTCCGATATGCGGGCGCAGCCTGGTTATGACCTGGATATTTACGGCCCGGTTCATGCCAATGGCAACATGGAGTTGGGGCCGAATAAAGGCTATACGCTGACGATTTATGGCAAGGTAACCGCCACTGGCGATATCACCGAAATTGAAGGCACTGGCACGACCAAACTCCCGAAGTCCTCCAGTCAGCAAACCGCAATGAGTGGTTTTGATTCCTTAAGCAACGACTGGCTTTCCGAGGCGCCGCAGCGCTGGAAGGGTTGGGTCGCAGATGGAAGCCTCGGCGTGAAACCTCAAAATATTGTGGCGTTCGATGACTCCGTTCAGGATGACCAGTCGACTCCGGGAATCGAACGTGAGAACAATGGCTATGCGCTGATCGAGCCACTCTTGCCCAATGGCCATGCTGATCGTAAAAACGATGATTTGCGCGCCCAGAAAATGGCCTACAAGGCTGGTCTGATTATCAAAGTGGAGCATAACTTGGCGCAAAGTGATCCCAACCAACAGGACTATTATAAGTTATCCGGCTATCGCTATGAACGTTCCAATTCCAGTGATTCGCTCAGTGCGCCAAAGGTGGATGAGAACAATAACCCCGTCTTGGTCGCGGTCGACCTGCCGCCGGATATCATCGGTGACGCCAATTCAAGCATGAACGCCATTGATGCGCCACATCCAGAATTTTTTAATGACGGCGCAGTGACGCATACGGTCACGGAAACGGTTCAGGTTCTGGACCACTATGAGACCACGTACGAAGAGAAGTGGGTGAAGAAGAAGGGCAAATGGAAACTTAAGACCGTAGAAGTGCAAACCCCTGTCTATCGCTACGAGGAGCAGACCACGACTTACACGACAGCTGGAGATGGCGTATCTGGCGGTATGTATGATCATCGTGAGAACAAAGAGATCGATGTGGTCTATTTGGATGTCGGTAAGCTGGCGGAATACATTGATGGCAAGGACAACTCCAGCACCGGCTTTGACGGCACTTACGATGTGGATAAGCATTGGAATGGCGTCGTCTATGTTGAGTTCCCGACCAGCACAACTGACAGTGATGGAGATGGCGTATTCGACTACGGGTCATCGACAGGGAAGAACTCTTATAATATCGTTCCACAGGCCATGGATGACATGGCGTTGATGCTGATCGACGCCAAAGAAATACCCGAGCCCAGTGGACAGACCGATCCCGGTTTTACCATTTCCACCAACGCGCCACTTTACACGGTGGGTTCATTTAACGCGGACGGAAGTAAACAAAGCGATGCTCCCACCAAGCCGGACAATAGTTCGGAGCTTCCGGCTGCAATTATGGCGGACAGCATCACAGTGCTTTCCGATAATTGGCCCAACAACCGCAAACACAGTGACGTGGATGGCCGTAATAATATTCAAAGCAAACGTCCGGCAGTTAGCCATATGGAGATTGCGGCGGCCATGGTTTGCGGAACTCCTCCAGACCTGAAAGGGCCCTATTACGGCGACCGTGATCCCAATCGTCCGCAAAGCCTCGGGGTCATCAATCTTCCACGTTTTCTGGAATACTGGGGTTCTGGTCGGACGCTGACTATTCGCGGCTCACTGGTTTCGCTGTTCGAAAGCGAGGTGCGTCCAGAAGGCGCGCCTAATAACTTCAATGACTATTACGTCCCGCCGAATCGAAATTGGGGCTTCAATTCGCTCTTTGCCCAAGGCAGTTATCCGCCCGGAACGCCTCTGGTGCGCACTTACCGTCGCGTCTCCTTTGAATACATCAATTCGAGTGAATACGACGACGGCCTAGCCGGTCTTTATAAATAATCCATGATGACTGTTGCTGTATCCCCAAGATTGCTCTGCCTCGCTTTTGTTTGGTTGTTCGCCTTTTCGGCGCATGCCCAAATCTTTCGTTTACCGCTGGACCGCACCATCCCCGCCATCGTTGAGGTTGAGGAGGAGATTGTGGATGGCTATACCGCTAGTCGTATGACGCTAAGCGCTGAGGGCATCAGCATTTCAGGGCCGCCGCCAATGCCATGGCAATTATACTCTGGAGAGAATGGGCAGTCGGTCAGCATGTCGATGCCTTACCGGGAGGAGATCCAATGTGCGCTTTATCTCATGCCAGAGGGGGCGATGGCGCCTGGCGCCTTGCCCACCTCAATCCGTGCTTACGCTAGCGCGTTGGAGGCGATGCCTGGAGTTAAAGCGACTTTTGTGCGTGATGAAGATGGCGCCGTCCGCGTCAATCCTCCGGTCGAGCGTTCAGTGCGCGAATTTTATAACGGAAAAGGAGAGGTCGTTGGCACGCGTGAGCGTGTCCGTACGCCATTGATATTTGGCCAGGTCTTCTACGAGATCGACTACACATTGAACCCGGATACGCCCGAGGCTGAAGCCGTAGGTGAATTTTGGTTTGAACTTGGGCCCTACCAAGCGCTGATCCTGCTGAAGACATCTCCTGATGAATTCGAGACCTTCGCCGAAATGCTGCGGAAGGGGCTGAAAGATTATTACGTCAACGAACAGACAGAGTCGTCTTAGCGAACGCCTCATGCAGGATGCAGCTTGCTATATCCTTGGATGCCTTCCCGCTTACTCTGCTTCCAGCAGGCTTCGCAGGGAGGTGAAATCGAGTTGGTCAGCGAGGGCGGAAATTGTTTGCAAGAGCACTGGTTGGCTCTCCCCCATGCGATTGGCTATGTGGTCCACAAGCTCATCGACGTCTCCCATGTCGAGGGCGTCCAGGCAATCCTGTCGCAGTTGATCAGACATGAGTGAGGAAATCAGGTTTTTGAGTTGCGTGAAGTCCATGCTGCTGGCTCCTTCTGGCGGCTCCGCATAGATGTATTCAGCGCCCAGTTGACGTGCTGCTTCTTCCAGGATTTCATTTTCGCGGAACGGTTTGCGAATAAAGCCATTGGCGCCGGATTCCAGCGCCTCTTCACGGTTTTCGTCTAAGACGCTGGCGGAGACGATGACGATAGGCGTTTCGGCAATCTCTGATTGGCTGCGGATGCGACGCGTTGCCTCCTTGCCGTCCATTTGTGGCATCTGCATGTCCATGAGAATCAGGTGCGGGCGCCATGCCAATGCATCTTCAATCGCCTGAGCGCCGTCAACGCTGGTCCGCACGTTATAACCGACGCGTTGGAGCATGTGGCCAAGCAGCGCCCGGTTAGTGTCACGGTCGTCGACGACCAGTATGCGCCAGTCGGTTTGCGACTCGTCGAGGGAAAGTATTTTCTGGTGGCTGGCTGTTTTCTCGAAGATTTGTCCTTCGTCATGCTTGATGACGGGAAACATAAATCGAAAAGTCGAACCTTGGGGCGAGGATTTCAATAGGCATAGATTCCCCTTCATTAACTCAGCGAAGTGCTTACTGATCGACAATCCCAGCCCTGACCCAGCTCCTTGCATTCGTGCCTGCTCAGCCTGTTCGAAGGGCTCGAAAATGGATTCCCTATCGGACTCTCTAATGCCAAAGCCGGTGTCTTCCACGTCGACGATAATGGATGCGGAAGTTTCGTCCAGACTTGTGCGAACGCAAATTTCGCCTTCCTCAGTGAACTTCAGGGAATTGCCGATGAGGTTGATGATTATTTGGCGAATTTTATTTTCGTCTCCCTCGATGTAGCGCGGCGCCTGGGTTACGCATTCCAGCTTGAGCGTGAGCCCCTTTTCCTTGGCGCGGTGGCGGAAGAGGTCAACGGTTTCGGCCAACAGCTTGGGAAAATCCAGAGGCGCAATGTCCAGCTTGACCATACCGGCTTCGACTTTGGACATGTCTAAAATATCGTTGATCAAACTCAGCAAGTGTTCGCTGCTTCCGCTGATGACGTCCAGATAACTCTTGGCGGTATTGTTCAGCCCCGACTCATTTTGCATGAGCTGAGTGTAGCCGAAGATGGCGTTCATCGGCGTACGAATTTCGTGACTCATGTTTGCCAGGAAGGCGCTCTTGCTTCGGTTGGCTTCTTCAGCCGCTTCTTTGGCGATCTGCATCGCCTGCGCTTGTTCACGTTCGGTGATGTCGCGCACGGTGGCGACGACATGGGGGGAGCCTCCTGGTGGAGTGATCAGTTGCAGGTTTAACTCGACCGGAATATGATGTCCGTCCTTGTGGCGATGCACGGTTGTGAAGCGATGCGTTTGCTCAGGATGCTGATTGATGGCGTTCAGCATGGCGCGGTAGCTGTGCTCATCATAGTCGGGCTTAATGTCGAGTGGCGTCATGCGCATGAGTTCCTCGCGGGAGTAGCCCACTTGCTTGATTGCGCCGAGGTTTACGTACTCAAACTGAAGGGTTTGGGGAGAGCAGATGAACAAGCCGTCTTGTGTGGCATCCAACATTGCCAGGGCCTGTGAAATCTCGCGTTCATTCTTCACGCGCTCCGTAATGTCATGCATGACGACAACGCCACCGAGTAAGTTGCCTGTGTCGTCGTAGAGTAGATCTGCATTGCAAGTGACCAGCCGCGGCGCATGTCCTTCTGCGCATATCGCCATATCGGAATTACGAACGCGTTCACCGTTCATGACGCGCACCAGAGGGATGCGTTCGGTAGCCAGCGGCGTGACGCCATCTCCCTCATAGAGGTCAAACGACTCCGCCCATCTTTCTGGGGGGACCCTGCGAATGTCGCAGTTGTGCCACTCGCGGGCAATGCGATTAAAGAACGTTAAATTGCCAGAAGCGTCACAGGCCACGATGCCATGGGTCATGTTTTCCATGATGGTCGTGGCCATGGCCTGTTCCTGTTGCTGGGTGACTAATGCACGGCCGTATTCGTCCAACTGCCAGTCTTCGGCATTGATGTTTTGCAGCCTCAAGTAATCGCGGTTGATGTCGCTTTCAACTAAGCGAGCGAAGTCGCTGAGAAGTTCGCGTTCCGCTGCGGTCAGCTTGCGCGGCTTGTGATCGAATAAGTATAAACCTCCCAAGTGCTTTCCATCGATTCGTTTGAGCGGTTGCCCGGCGCAATAGCGAATCGTGCCGTCTTGGACTATGGGATGGTTTTCGAAGCACGAATCTTTTTGGGTATCTTGAATCTCGAGAAAGCTGTCTTGCACGATAGCGTGTGAGCAAAAGGCGTTTACTCGCTCAAGTATGGGGTCTGCTTTGGCATCGCTCAGTTTATACCAGATGTATTCTTTCTCGATCAGCGATACGATGCAGAATTGGGCAGATAACACTTTGCAGGCCAAGTTCGTGATCTGCTCAAAGCGATTATCTCCACTGGAATCATTCAACCCAAGAAATTGCAGGGAAGCTCCCGGATATTCATTCAAGTCTGGTGTGACTGATTCGCCTGTTGACTCCATCGCGAACTATCATGCGGATGCGCTCGAAAGCGTTTCCTTGGTAAACGAACTAGATTCCGACGTTTTGTCTGGGAGGGAAAACCAAAATCGGCTACCTCCATTTGGGGAATCCTGAACGCCAATTTCGCCACTGTGAGCTTCGACTGCATATTTACAGAACGTGAGGCCGAGGCCAATCGAGCCTTTGTAGCGAGTGTCGCTGGTTAGCGCCTGGCTGAATTTATTAAAGATGCGCTGCTTGTCTTCGTCGGGAACACCCTTGCCTTGATCAGTCACCGCGATGTGTACTGTGCCGGACGCGTCCTTTTTCACTTCCAACAAAATCTCAAGGCCGGTTTGCGTAAATTTTACGGCATTGACCAGCAGGTTTTCAATCACCCGGCGAATCAGGCCTTCATCGGCTTGAAGCACGATTGGGTATCCCGGAGCCGAGAGACTCAGGGCATGCCTGGGGTAGGTCGTTTGAAACAGGCTGATGAGTTGGCGACACTCCTCGGTTACGTCAAATTGCCCTTGGTTGAGCCTGAGTCCGCTGCGCTCCACCTGATTGACGGATAGCATGTCATTGAGCATGCACGACATGCGGTCGGCTCCATCATTAATGCGTTGTATGTCGTCCAAGCGGGGTATGTCGCCATCTTGAATGCGTCGCTCACAGAGCTGCGCATAGCCCTGCATGGTGGAAAGCGGAGTTCTGAGATCATGAACGATCATGTGGACGAGGTTGTCGCGCATACTTTCAAGTTCGACCACTTGTTGATAGCTTTCACGCAGGGATTTTTGCAAAAAATGGTTAGAGACATTGTTCTTAACCCGCGCCAATACTTCGGGTGCTCGGAAAGGTTTCACGATGTAGTCTGCGCCGCCCACTGAGAAGCCCCGGACAATGTCTTCTGAGTCGGAGAGAGCACTAATGAAGATGACTGGAATATCACGCAATTGGTCCTGAGCCTTCATTTCACTACAGGCTTCGTAGCCGTCCATTGTGGGCATGTTGACGTCCATCAAAACTAAGTCCGGTTTGCGTTTAGCGAACGCGCGCAGAGCCGACTCTGCATCGTTGAAGCAAAGCACTTTATATGCAGCTTGTACGAGCAGTCGTCGCAACACCTTGAGGTTTTCCGAGGTGTCATCCACAACCGCGATTACAATATCCAGATTTATCACGGATTGAAAATAGTTGAATGTGAAGGATTAACTAATGGCCTGCTCTATGCCGTACATTCTTTGGGGTGGGGAACATTAGTTAGAGCTCAGGGGTATTTATATAATAATTCTCGTAACTTCTCGATCTTACTTAAATGAAAATTAATGGTGAGCTTGATTTTTCTACCAATGCCTATATTCTTAATTTCTATAAGTTATTGAACATAGAATAATTGCATTTTTACTAAACTTTAAAAGTAATCGCTGGTGTGTGGACTTTTTGTTGGCTCAAAAATCAGTTAACATTCTTTCAGGGTTGTAGTGCTGCGGCTGTTTGATTCCTTTTATACTTAACCCCTACTCCTAAAATATAACCGATGAAAAAAGTCGTTGTAGTCGAAGATGAATTGATGTTCCGCGAGTTCATTGCCAATCTGATACGCGATTCCTCGATGCTTGAGTTGGTTGGGGAAAGTGGAGATGGCCTCGATGGCTACAAGCTGATTGCTGAATTAAAGCCAGATATCGCTATCATTGATATCATGCTGCCAAACTTAAATGGTATTGGCATCATGCAGAAGTTGAAGCGCGAGCTGCCCAACGTGAGTGTGTTGGCGCTGTCTTCATTTCCACATAGAGACTACGTTCAAAAACTCCTGGAGTGCGGAGTGAGTGGAATGGTGCAAAAGTCTGAATCGTTGACGATTTTGGATACCGCGATCAATATGGTGGCGGCGGGGCAGACTTACTTCAGCCCTAACATCTCCAGCCACCTACGTGAGGTGATGCTTCATCCGGAACAGGCGAATTCCGTCAAAGATCTTTCGAATCGAGAGCGTGAAGTGCTGCAGTTAATCGCTGAGAGTAACAGTAACAAAGAGATTGCGGGAAAATTGGGCATCAGTGTGAAAACCGCCGAAACCCATCGCCAGCGCATTATCAACAAGTTGGATATTCATGATACTGCCGGCTTAACGCGCTATGCGATCGTGAGTGGCTTAACCGAGCTATAGCTTCAGTATTGCTTGCCGGTTACCCACTCCAGTCCATTGACGTTTGCATAGGCCATGCCTTCCGAGCAGATGCCTGCGGAATTCAGAACGCCGAAGACAACCCCCACGTAGTTGTGCTTTTCCATTAACTGAGGATCGACTGGGCGGTTGTTTGCGCCTTGGGTGACCCATTTGCCATTCTCGCTTTCGATTAGCCAGTGTCCGATCAAGTCGCCAGAGTTGTCACGATAAACTGCGATCATGCCAGGCTTGAGTTTGTAAAAGCACATTGGCGATACCATCAGCACGGAACCGCGTCCATAGTAAGGAGCCATCGAGTGGCCGTCGCCCAGCATTACCACCCATTGCTGATTGTGTTCTGCGGCGGCAAGCGCATCGTCGATTGCCTGCGGCATGGGCACATCGGTGCGAATGTTAACCGCTGGGCTGCTGCCGTAAATGGTGTCAGCGATGAGCAGTGAAAGCAAGAGGATCAGGGAGGCTTGGATAAGTTTCATAATGCCTCAAATCATCTCATCGTTTGGCAGATTTGGGTATCCGGCCAGAGTATGAATCGAAGGCCTTATAATCCTTCAAATGAATAGGCTAAACCTGTAATCGCCATGCCTCAAAATATGAACCGATTCCGTTAACAGCTGTAACCCCGTGTAGTGTCCTGACACCACCTCCTGGGGGTCAGCGCAGTGCTTTCAACTCGAATTGCTCACCGGCGAGGGCAGCCTGGGCGTGTGTGCCCCAGAAGGGAGTCGGTTCGTAGGTGTCCAAATCGAGAATCAGGCGTGGCGTGGCCTTGTGGTGAAAGGTCCAGGCCGTCCAGTGTAGCCGATGTTTCTGGATCACGCCGAGTGCGTCAGGAACCCACGTTTCGAAAGCCTCTTGTTGGTCGTTTTGAAAATCGTGCAGCTTGGAATCTATGCCGACTTCACCAATGATAACAGGATACTTTTCCGCAACGTCGAGGAACGCTTTTTGCCAACCGTTTTTCCAAGGATAGAAGTGAGATGAATAAACAATGCCTCGGCCTGAGGGGTCTTGCAGGGCGTAGCCGTCGAGCACTCCGGATAGGTCGTAGCCCCAGTCTAGGCCACCAACAATGACAATGTTTTCAGCGCCGGTTTCGCGTACGGTATCCACGAGCGCCTGCATGCCAATGGAGTCGAAATCACGCAAGCCGTCACCGACTTCGTCTGCATTGACTCCAACCTTTTGGCTACCGGTCGGGCCACCGTTGCGCCAGACCTCCCAAGTGATGTCGTGTGGTTCATTGAGTAAATCGAACAGCACTGCGGGATGATTCTTAAAGCGTGTGGCGGCTTCATGCCAGAAGTCGGCATCGGTTGGTTCTGGCGCCCTGAAATGGTGCAGGTCGAGTATTAGATAAGCGTCGTGCGTGGCGCACAGATTCGCCGCGTCTTCAATGAGTTGGCGGTAGGCAGCGCCGCCGTCCTTTTGGTATGGTCCTTTGCCCGCCCAGAATTTTCCCTTTACGGGTAGGCGAATGCAGTTGGCCTGCCAGTCTGTTAGCGCCACTTCGATTGAACGCAAAATGTGCTCGCCGCCAGAGACCCACTCTAAGCTCGGAACATTGACGCCTTGTAGCCACACGACTTCGCCTTCGTCGGTCACGATCTGGTTGCCTTGTACGCGGAGTGCGGCCGGCATGTCGTCGGCGGCAGGTCGGGTCACGCTCGGCTTCACCAAGGCTGCGCGCCTTTGCTGTTCTGCTTCGCGGGCTTGAGAAGCGGCTGCTTGTTGAGCGATGACTGGCGCGGCATCAATGGGTGTGAGCACGAAGTCGTCGAACTCCAGCGTGCCGCTCTTGGCGTGGAACAGCACGGGAATGATCTCCAGCGTTGTTGCTCCATGGGGAATGACGAAGTCCTGGCTGCGTGTTTTCCAATCCTTCGCGGTGCGTTTGAAGTAGGGTGGGCTGGCGCCGCCGATGCGTTTACCATTGGCGTCCTTGAAGTCTATGATGATGCGGCCATCGTGCCATTGTTTTTTGCCTTGCTGCACGTTCTCGTAGCGGACGCGATAGCTTAGCCGGAGCGCCTGCAGTTCTGGTAGAAGCGGGATGCTGCGCGGTGATCCCAGAAAGTAGTCGGGCTTCAGGTATTGAAGGCGGAGGTAATGGTTGCCGTCTGCTTCAACCTCAATGCTTGCGCCTTCGGGTAAGGGCCAGTCTTCGGCGCCAGCTTCGAAATCGCCATTGCTCAGTAGCGGGGGCAACAAATCAGTTTCAGCGTGAATTGCTTGCGCGAAAGCTACCAGAAAAAGGGCGAATATGAATTTCATGGGGTTACGTTGCAAAACGCTATTCGCTTTGGCCGTCCGGTCAAATGACAATCGTGTGTGCTTTCGGCAATTGGTTGCCCGGGTATGGCGGCCTATTCTGGCTTTTCGACAATGAAGACAAAAGTTGCAACGGCGTGGTCGCGCGTGCTGTGACTGCGGAAAATCGGAGTAAAGCGTGGCCTGGCTTCACGGACGAGTTCCCGGCTGGCCGACCAGGCGTCCTCAGGAATATCCGTTGGCGCGACGTCTCCCCAATGCTGATCCGAGCCGACCAAGTGACGGATGCGGACAGTCATTTTTCCTCCAGTTGATTCGGCCCAGTTCCGGTAGTCCTTAAATCGCGTGCGATTAGGGCGCCCTGTGTGGCGCACCATGCGGCGATGTAACGCAGGTGGCGTCTCCAGCCACGCGAGCTCACCCCACTGCTTTAAGATTCCGAGATTGCGCAGATCGATCACATGCAGCATGCGCCCGCCGGGCTTGAGCCGATCATAGCAAAGCTGGAGCAGGGGCAGTGGATCGGTGGTGTGCTGGATAACGCTATTGCTCAAAATCAGGTCGTATGTCGTGGTGTCTACACGCAAGTGAGACTCCGCTGTGACGCCTTGAATGAGCTGAAAGGTGTTTGTGATCGGATTTAAGCTTTGCGTTGCAGAGTTGCTTTGTTCCGTAGAGCTTTTGCGATCTATCTCGCGTTGGTAAATGAGTTCGCAAATTTTCTTTTCTCGCTCGGACTCCTGGCGTTGGAAACGTTCAAGGAAAGTCACGGAAGCTGCGCCGCGCAGGCGATAAAGCACGCCTCCGCCCAGGGAGTCTCCGGGGCCAAGTTCGCATACGTGGCCATGAAATGAGCCTGGGCCGCCTAGGAGGTCCTCAAAGAGGGTCACGTAGTCTTCAATATAGCTTGCAGATTTTTCTAACGAATAGCGCTGGTGCCGCCTACCACTCGTTACGAGGGACAAACCGACCATACCGCACAGGCCAATCGCCGCATCCGAGAGAACGTGTGAGAGGCAGGCCAGGTACTGGTGTGGGCTGAGCATGGTTTGATGTATGGGCGGTGCGGGCTGAAGCCATAAAATATTAGGGGTATCGGGTATTTCGAGCTCCAAACTTTGCTGCTATAAATCGTTTGCGTAAATATCGTTGGGTCAATTGCCTTTGTCCAATTTTGTGGCATGGCTTGTGGCCTTGGTCTCGTCATCTTCCTACTGCTAGTTTTGTCCGTTATGAATTCGCATGTTACCGTCATGGATTGCCCCAATCCAGAAGGCTTGGTCATTCCGCATTGGCGTCCGCCAGATTGTATTGGTCTGGTTTTACCGCATCCAGACCTCTTGCAGGCGGCCTTTTATAGCCGCGCCGTGTCGACTTTTATGTCGATGGCCTCCAACCGTGGGCACGGTTGTAAGCTTTTTACGGAGGCGGATGTCGCAAAGCTTATGGCTGACAATGAGGTCGTCGAATCTGTGCTGGGTTGCAAAGGTCTGTTGTATTTTTGCCCGCATCAGGACTACGAAACAGTCATCCCCAAGCTGCTTGCTCAGCGTGTTGCGGTGGCGTTGGTCCGGCGCCGCTGTCCGGTGGCGAGTGGTCTTTATCAGGCGGTGGACGACGATTTGCGCGGCATGCGCGACCTGCTCGAATACTTGGTGGATCAATTGCACTGCCAGCGTCTCATTTACGTTGCAGATGTCGCTCCGGGCACGACTTTCCTGCAAGGGCGTGAGCGCGCATTTAATAAATTTACCACCGAGCGTTTTCAAAGTAGCCAGCTACTGGCGGTGTCTTGGTCCGTGCATGCGGAGCCGTTCCAGCAGCTTGAGGCTATTCGACCGTTTTTGGATGCAGCGATTGGCGCTGGCAAGAAAACCGGGATAGTCTGTGTCTCAGATCGATTGGCGGGCGTAGTGACGCAGTGGCTTGGGGAAATCGGTTACCGCACTCCCAGCGACGTGCTCGTTACGGGTTATAACAACGACCCCCATCCCGTTGCAGCCTATCCGGGGGTCACTACTATGAATATCCCTGTCGAGGAAATGGTGGCTGGTGCAAGCCGTTACCTCTTTGAATACCGTGACAAGCGGCGCTTCCCGGAATCAGCCTTGGTGCGGCATTTTCATGAGTTGATCGTTCGTGAGTCGACGCGTTGATTCCGTTCTCGGCATTATACGCGCCCAGCCCAAAACACCTGAGGCGGCTTATTCTCGCAAGGCTTCAGCGAAGCGCGGTCATAAGTGCGGTCGGTGCGGTCCTTGAGGTAATCTGCCATGTGCGAGCGAAAGCCATCGAGCAGATCGGCGTTTGAGCCGGAGCAGTCATGGAGTTCATCTGGGTCTTCGAGGACATTGAACAGCTGTTCCTCGTTGGTCTTTTCATACCAGATGTATTTCCATGCGCCTTCGACGATGTAATTGTGCGTGCCCACGCCGGTGCATTCGCCGAAGAGGCGATCGCGGGTGTGGCATGCTTCACCGCGAAGCGCAGGGGCGAGTGAGCGACTGTCCAGCTCGTTGTTAAATTCTGCAGGTTGCTCAAGGCCGCAGATATCAAAGATCGTCGCGGCGATGTCTTCCAGACTGACCAGACCGTCGAAAGAGCCGGGCTTCAAGTCCATGTTGCGCCACGCAAAGAAGTAAGGAATGCGCGCAGAGGCTTCGTAGGGCAACGACTTGCGCCAGAGATGGTGGTCTCCCAGCATCTCACCATGGTCGGAGGTGAAGATGATGAGCGTTGGCTCGTTGGCGCGGGGCGAACCGTAGCCAAAGGCTCTTGAGAGAAAGTAGTCGATACGGTGATCAACGTGGGTGATGAGGCCGTAGTAGCCGCGGATGGCGGCGTGCATTTCATCCTCTCGAAAAGGGCCAATCGCGCCGGTGTTGCCAGTGCCGGGAATCCACGGGAGGTCTGGCGCCCAGTCTCCCATTGTGGGGGTGGTTGAATGGTTGGCATACATGTCCCAGTAGGCTTGAGGCGGGATGAGTGGCGGGTGCGGAGCCCAGTAGCTTAGGTGGAGGAAGAACGGGCAAGTCGGGTCACGAAATTCCGTGACAAAGTCCACAGCCTGATCCGTGAGCCAACTCGTGTGGTGGTAGCGCTCTTCCATGTCCCAGGCCCGCGCGTTGCGGCCATTGCCATCGATGCCAATGTTGTTGACGTGTTGGGTAATGCCTTCGCGCTTCAGGTAGCGCGCCCAGTCATTTACGCCCTGCACTGCGGTGTCCCAGCGGTCATTGGGGCTCTCGGTGCGGATCTGGTGCTGGTAGCCATAGCGTTTGCGCTGTGGGTAAAGGTGCAGCTTGCCAATGAGCTGAGTCTGATAGCCCGCTTGGCTGAGCAAGCCCGGTGTGGAAACTGGCGCGTCCCAATCCAGCCCGTCCTGATACCCAAACAAGCCATGCGTTTGCGGATGTAGGCCGGAGAGCAGACTGCGGCGTGCGGGAATGCAAACCGGGCATGTCGTGTAAGCGCGTGTGCAATTAAGGCCGCCCGCAGCAAGTTCATCCAGACGCGGTGTGCGTAACTCAGTGCTCGGGCGATTGAGCGCCAGTGCGTCCCAGCGTTGCTGGTCGGTCGTGATGAGGATGATGTTGGGGCGTTGGGGGGAGGCGGACATAATTTACTTTGCGGGTAGAGGTTTGCTTGGCTTACTGCAGGCAGTGACTGATCGTCTTTAACGAGAAGGCATGAATCAATTGTTTTAAGTCGGGCGTTCGAGCTCGAATGATTCAGCTAGTGCGGCATAGCTGCGAAATCCCAGGCGCGCCAGTGGGTCTAGCTTTTTCGGGTTGGGCAAATCGGGTACGTCGCCTCCCATCGGAGCTGGTTCGGTAATGGCGTCATCAATCCAGATGCATCGTGCTTCAGCAAAGACGACGTTCATGCCGGAGATGACATTGACTTCGATCAATCGGCAATAAAACGCAACCGACGCATCGGTCAAACGTGGCAAGGACCAACCATCCACTGTGGTCGTGCTCAAAGTGCAGAGTTCGGTTTCACTTTCATTGTAGGGTAGTGGCTTGGCCGATAGGTTGACCGCATTGACTTGCTCGACATTTGCGATGTGCATCACGCAATGCTGTTCACGCTCAAGGTTGACGAGTGTATCCTTCTTGCCGCCATCGGCTTTGAAGCCAATGGACACCATGACCGTGGCGGGCTTGCTGCCGATCGCCTGAAAGTACGAGAACGGCGCCAAGTTATAAGAGCCATTTTCGTTTGTGGTTAAGATCCACGCAATGGGTCTGGGTACGATGCAATGCGTCATCACATGGTAAGACTGCGCTTTGGAGAGATTGGAAAAATCCAGATGCATGCCTCCATTTTTAGCAGAGTGCAGCTAGGTGAAAACTAAAAAAGAACCATGAGCTTGTGTACCCAATTTGATTTTTTAAAAATAATATTAGGGTTTTTCAAATAAGCGAATTTCAAGCAAAGGTTGCAAGCGGTTGTAGATTGGGCTACTCTGTCTGCGCCTTATGGAAGATATCTACCTTAAGCCGCCCGAAGCGAAACGCAGCCGTCGCACGCGAAAGCGTGAACGCATAGCGCTGGTATCCACGCATGGATACGTAGCCGCCGAGCCCCCACTGGGATTGCCTGACACTGGAGGGCAAGTCGTTTATGTCCTGGAGTTGGCGAAAAAATTAGCGCAGCTCGGCTATCAAGTCGACATCTGGACGCGGCGTTTTGAAGATCAACCCGAACTGGAAAAAGTCGATGATCATGTACAGATCATCCGCATGAAATGTGGTGGCAACGAATTTATTCCCAAGGAGTATCTTTATAAGAAGTTGCCGCAGTGGACTGAAAATGCGTTGCGCTATATTGAGAAGAAAAAGCTGAGATACGCATTTATTAATTCGCATTATTGGGATGCTGGTTTGGCCGGCCAACACATGGCCGAGGAGTTGGGGGTGACGCACATTCACACGCCGCATTCAATTGGCTCCTGGAAGCAGAAGTTGATGCGCGAAGATTTCCCGGATGATGAGCAGCGGCTGGAGGAGACTTATAATTTCTCGCGTCGGATACATCACGAAAACATTCTTTACCGTGAGTGCGAGATGGTGGTGGCGACGTCCCCCATTCAGCTCGATATGTTTAAGGAGGATTATGGCATACCGGCGGAAAAGCTGGTGATGATTCCGCCGGGTTATGATGACAACCGTTTCTTCCCGGTGAGTAAAGCGACGCGTGATTCGATCCGTGAGTCAATGGGCTATGCGCCGGAAGCCAAAGTGGTTGCCTGCATCGGGCGCCTTGCGCGCAACAAGGGCATGGACTTACTCGTGGACGCTTTTGCGGTTGTGGCGAAAAGCGATGACCGCGCGATTCTCCGTTTAGCCGTTGGGTCAGAGAACAAACAGACGATGGAGGACCCAATGCTCAAGGAACTCATCGACAAGATTAACGAGCATGGCTTGCAGGATCGGGTGGTGTTGACTGGCTCGCTGGAAGATCCGGACATGCCGGACTTTTATCGCGCTGCGGATGTGTTCTGCCTGCCGAGTCGCTATGAGCCCTTTGGCATGACAGCGATTGAGGCCATGGCGTGTGGCACGCCCACGGTGGTGACGACGCATGGCGGGCTTTTTCGCACACTGACTTACGGAGTCGACGCGTTGTATGCGGACAGTTTCGACGCGCAGGACTACGGCTACACAATCCTGAAGGCGCTGCGTCATCCGGCGATCCATAATCGTCTTGCCTACAACGGCGCGCACAAGGTGCGCAGTCTGTTTACGTGGACGGGCATTGCGCAGCAATTGCTCAAGGTTGTTGAAGGTCGCGGCATGCCCCGACTCGAAGTAACGGCTGCTGGCTAATGGCTTTCAAACCTAATTTACCCGCTATGCTTCGAGACGTTACTGCTCAAGATCACTCCACAAAATTCCGCGTGTTTGCGTCGGATGTTGACGGCACATTGTTGGGCAAGGCGGATTCCGCTTTGTCCTTTTCCCGCACGTGGGAAAGCTTGCCGGAAGACGACCGACCGCTGCTCGTTTATAACACGGGGCGAATGCTCGACGATTTGCTGCGTCTGATTAAGAAAAAACACCTGCCTGAACCCGACTACTGCATCTGTGGCGTGGGCGTGGAAATTTTCGATTTCAAACGTGGCGAGCTGATCAAAGAGTTTTCCGTCATCCTGGAAGAAGGCTGGGACTTGGTGTTGGTCGAGAACGCCGTGCGCGAATGCCTGCCCGATGCGATCAAGCAGCCTGATCACTTTCAAACCGGGGTGAAGAGCAGTTGGTATTCCGAGTCCGAGCAGGAGGACTTGGAGCGGCTGGAAGAAGCATTGGCTGCCCGTAATCTGGAAACGAACGTCATTTACTCCAGTGGCCGTGACTTGGACGTGCTGCCGAAGTTTGCAGACAAGGGCAATGCGCTTTCATGGTTGCTCAAATTCCTGGACATCCAACGCGAGGAATGCCTGGTGGCTGGCGATACGGGAAATGACAACGCGATGTTCCTCAAGCGTGGGGTGCGCGGAATTGTCGTAGGCAATGCGCAGCCGGAGTTGCTGGAGCGCATGGTCGGCCGCAAGGAAGTTTACCGGGCCGAAGGGGCCTGCGCTGATGGCGTGCTCGAAGGCTTGCAATATTATGGCGTGATCAAGGGGGTGGTTTACGCCTCGCCGAGCGAAGCGTCGCCCAGCCAGGCGCCGGAAATTCAGCACTTGCTCGATGTGGAAGAAACCACGCCGGTGGAGGAGCCGCAGCGCGCCTTCATCAAGATGGGCTACGAAAAAGCCATTGCGGGCATTCGCAAAAACATCACGCCCAAGGGTTTCTCTGCCTGTTCGCTGGCAGACAACAATACGCGCGGCACCGATGAAAATTACCGTAGCGTGTGGGCGCGCGACGCCAGCGTGACCATCGTTGGCACCATCGAATTGGACGATCCCGACATCCGCGCCTGCCAGCGCGCTTCGCTCGATACCTTGCTCAGTTGCATGACGCTTAACGGGCAGATTCCGGCCAATGTCAGCCTGGATACGGGCAAGCCGGACTACTCCGGAGTCGGCGGCATTTGCTCGATCGACAGCGGCTTGTGGGTGATCATCGCTTTTGCTGAGTATGTGCGCGCCACCCAGGATTACGAGCTGTTGCGCAAGCATGCGGAGCGCCTGCAAAAGGCGATGGACTGGCTGAGCGCGCACGACAGCAATAATGACGCACTCTTGGAAATTCCGGAGGCTGGCGACTGGACGGACCTCTTTGGGCGCAGCTATCATGTGCTCGTGGACGAGGTGCTGTGGTTCCGCGCGAACATTGCCTATGGGCGGCTGATGGAATACCTGGGTCAATGGAGCAAAGCGGGGGATTACCTGCGGTGGTCGGGAACGATCAAAAAGAAAATCCAACGCTCATTCTGGCCCTCGCTCCGATCGGCTCCAGAGCGCGCCTATAGTTTTGCGGATTCCCAAGCCACGATGGGGGACACCAGCTATCTGCTGGCGCAGATCACGCCCTTTGACCACGACTGGCGTTGCGATGTCTTCGGCAATTGCCTGGCGTTCCTGTTCAATGTGATCGACCACGAGCATGCGCAGACGGCGTTCCGCTTCATGTGGGGCGCTGGAGTGACGGAGCCCTTTCCGGCCAAAAACCTCTACCCGGCAGTCGAATCGGGCGACCCGAATTGGAAGCGCTACTATACGGTGAACTTGCTCAACCTGCCGCATCATTACCACAACGGGGGCATCTGGCCTTTGGTGGGGGGCGTCTGGGTGCGCTTTTTAAGCCGGTTGGGCCTCAAGGATTTGGCCTACGAGCAGCTCCACAAGTTGGCGGAAATCAATTATGCGGGTGCGCAGTTTGAATGGGAATTCAACGAATGGGCGCATGGTGTGACGGGCAAGCCAATGGGCAAGGCCTACCAAGCCTGGTCGTGCAGTGAATACATCGCCGCCTGTCATGAGGTTGGCCTACTGGACGAAGAATAAACAGCCGGAAAAGCTTCGAATGAAAAGGCGCAGCTCCGTTTGGGAGGCTGCGCCTTTGGGCAAATGCTGATTGAAAATTACTCCTAGGATTGGCTTCCCTTGCCGTCCTTTTCCGCAAATTCCTTGAGGTCTTTTTCCTCGATCTTGCGGAACTTGCCGCCGCGGAATGGGCGCTGGAGCTGCTCCATGATTTTCTTTTCTTTATCGCCAGTGGAGTAGCCTACGACGTGGAGGGGGGGGAGCTGGGTTTTGTGGACCTGGCGATAGATTTCCTTCACGCGGTCGCCCACCATGTCGACGAACATTTCGCTGGACATGCGGTGCCAGAAGCTGGGTGGCCAGCCGACTTCCTTGGGGGCGTCAGGGCGCTTGAAACCGCCCGGGTAGCCATGCTCCTTGATTTCTGGCGGCAGGCCGCGGCGTTTGCGGTCCGCCTGATAATCGGCGATTTTCTTGTGAAATTCCTTCAAGGCTTCTTGATACTCCTTCCACTCTTTGGAGGCGTGCCATTTTTCCTTCTTGCGATGGTATTCCTCGTAAGCCTGCTGATAGCGCTTCAGGTCTTTGTCGTCGACTGCGCGAGCCAGGCTGGGCGTGCCATCGGTGATCATGAAGATGGCGTCAGCGCCATTCTCGGCAGCGGCGAGAATGGCCATGTCCATGCGTGAACTGCCTTCACCGCGCTTTTGCATGTCCTCGGAGAGGGGCTGGAGTTCAAATTTGGCTTTGGGATCGTCTTTGGCTCCGGATACGCGAACGAGCTTTTCGCGGCGAATGGGCAGGCCAGTCATGTCCGGGATCATGTCGAATCCGCGCGCGCCCTGATAAGAGAAGCGGTTGTTTTCCCACTTCCAAAAGCGCTCGATCCAGCGTCCGGCCGCTTGGCGATTGGCCACACTGGCGGCGACTGGCTTGGGGCGGAAGACTTCCAGGTTGTCGTCAAAAGCGTAGATGTTAAATAAGGTGCCTGGCTTGAGGTTGTTGATCATGCCGGCGATCTCGGTCTTAACCACATCGTAGCCCCAGACGTCGCCGCGCTGCTTTTCGACCATGCTCTTGGCGGTATCGAGGATGAAGGCGACGTTTTCGCCGTTGTCCTTAATGCCGAAAAAGTCCACTGCGGAGCGGGAGAAGTCCACGCCGCCGCCATCGAAACCACCGCGACCGCCCACGACGCCACCGGTGCCGACGGCGACCTTGGACTCCACGACGGGCATGTTGACATCGAGGTCGGGCAGGTTGATCTGCGAAATGTTGGTCACCGCGATGCGGGCCTTGGGGCGTGCGCTGCTCTTTTGCGAATCCTTCAGCGTTACCTGGTGCTGAGGCGGCTCGGGGGGGGGAGGGGGCATGGCGGGCGCTTCCAGCTCCGGCTTTTCGGGCTTCATGGCCTGCCAAATCGTCAGGCCGCCGAGTACGAACAACCCAGCCACGTGGGCAATGAGGCTGATTGCAACCACTTCGATCAGAGGCAGGTTAACTTTTTTCTTTCTGGGCATGGGTAAATCCGGGCAAGGAGGTGATGCGTGAAGTCGCCAAAGGCCCTAACCATAACGTTAAGACCATCTTCGCATGAGAAGGGTTCACACGGAGGCTGTCAATCTCTATCAAGTATTTGAGCGGCGGCTAATAAGGCCTATTCCTGTTAATAACGGTGGATCGGGGCAAACTTGGCCGCGCTTGCTTTCTTGGTGACTGCATACGGGGCGCCATCGGTCTTGACCGTGAAGACGGCGAATTGCTGGCCATCGACCTCGGTTGTTTCGAAATCGACCGGCTTACCGCGGGTCTGGACGGTGAAGTTGGGCCATTCGGCGGGGATGTAGGCCTTCACTTGCACGTCGGGCGTCTTTTTGCCCGTCAGGTCAAACGAGTAGCCGTCGCGACGAACGTGGCCGATGCCCAGATTGGCTTTCGTTTTCTCCAGGGGTTCAACGAGGTTAAAGGGTTGGTCGGGCTCTTTGTAGCGGCCCAGATCGGCAAAATTCTCCGTGAAGGGGGAGGCGGGCAGGCCAGCGGAGTTGAACAAGGTTTCCAGCGGGTTGACGGCGTCGCCGTAGGCGATGATGGCCACGTCGGCGATGTCGGGGTGGGAGACCTTAATGGTGTCCTGGTTGATCACCTCCACCTCAGCCCAGCGGGATTCCTTTTCCGGTGATACGAGGATGACGCCGCTGTTGCCGTTGATGGACGGCTCGAAGATGAGGCGTTCGCCCACGTGGCTGAACTTCACGTAAACCGCGCCGCCTTCGGCCTTGATGTCTACGGCGCGGGGGCCGGTGTAGAGGTGGTCCTGGTTGTAAACGAGGTCCAGGGCGGCGAGGCCCATCCGGCGGCCGGACTCCGCTTTTTCGATCCAGTGGGTGTTCCAGTGGCCGAGGTCGTAGAACTCGACGTATTCCATCTTGTCGTCCGCCAGGTGGATAGCGTTGCGGATTTCGCTGTTGGTCGTAGAGCGGTAGAAATCGCTGCGGGCGGGGGCCAGGGGGGGGCTCTTGCTGTTGTCGCGGCTGAGGGTGCCCCAGATCACGTAAAAGTCCTGGCCGAAGAGTTGACGCCACTGCTGGAACATGGCGATCAGTCGCTCGTCGTAGCCGCCGCGTGGGCCGCCTTCACCCTGATGCCAGATGACGCCACGGATCGCAAACGGCGCCAGCGGGTGGATGCGCGTATTGTAGAGGGTGGTGGGCCAGTTAACGAAGTCCATTTCGCGCAGTTTGCCGCCGGGGTAACGCCCTTTGCCTTTGGGGTCCTGAATCCACTTTTGCTGATATTCGGTAAATGCTTCGAAAGTGGAGATGGTTTCGCCGTCGGTGGTTTCCTTGGGCTTTTCGGCGAGTTGTTTGTCCTTCATGCCCTTGTATTCCAGGTAGTAATTACCGCCCCGGCCGTCGAATTGCTCCAGGGTTTCCTTGGACATCCAGGCGGTTTGGTTGGTGCCGGGGAAGGCCACGCGAATCATGCCCACTGGCACGTTTAAGCCATCGCGGACGACGCGGGTGAAATACTGGGGGATGGCGGTCTCGTTGCGGATCTCGAGCTCTTTCCATTCGCGGTCATCGTCGTCGCGGTAGACGTCGGGGAATCGCTCAACGGGCTCCTGGTTGGTTCCAAAGCCGAAGACGCGGAAGCGCATGGGGGCGGTCGCGGTGTTCGGGCTCTGGTGGAAGGGGTAGACGCCGGTGGGTTTGTCGGGCCCGCCCGCAACCATGTTGGATTGTCCGGCGGCGAGCCAGACCTCGCCCACGAGAACGTCGGAGAAGGTTTCCTTGTCGCCGCTGCTGGTTTCAATAGTCATGGTTTGGCCGTCGGCGTTGGCCTGCATGGGGGGGAGCTTGGCCATCCACTTGCCAGTGGCGTCGGCTTTGGCGCTGACGGTTTGGCCGTCGAAGCGGACGTTGACCGTTTCTCCTGGATTGGCCCAGCCCCAGACGGGCACGTCCATGTCGCGCTGGAGCACCATGTTGCTGGAGAAGATTTCCGCCACGCGCAGATCGGAGGCAGTCTGTTGGGCAAACAGCGTGCACGTTGCGACCATGGCGGCGGCCAGGCAGGATGCGGCGATGGCGCCGCGCTTGAGCGACCAGGGGCCAAGGAATTTGGTAAGAGGGGGGAGGTGCATAACGTATAATGAGTTTCGAGGGGGGAGGCTGTTTATATAACTTGTTATTGCTAGATTACTCGGTCAATCGATAAAAGTTTTCACTTTTGAATGCCAAAGGGGGCGCGGACCGTCTCGATCCGCATGCGCTCTGTTGGCTGCAGGATGAAACTGCGGACGATCCGCGCCACCTTGTCTGCTTGATGAAAGTAGCCTTCCTGGGAGAGTGGGATTTGCGCTATGTGCAAGGGAATCGGCCTCGCGGGACGCTGGGGAGTGTTTGATTGAGTTCATGGTCCGCATTATATCAACGTGCAGGAGAACCGTAAATGGCTCAGTTGGCTCAGTTGCTTCAGTTGGCTTGGTTGGCTCAGTTGGCTGCTTTTTAGGCCTCGGTGGCGCAAAATGCGTCGTTTTGCTATTAGCCAAAGCCAGTGACTAATAGTGAGTGGCTTTCACTCGTGGTAGTGGGCGCCGAAATTGGCCTTTTCCGGGGGTTGGGCGATAGGCTGCGGACATTTTTTTGAAAAAAGTTGGCGCGGCGGTGGTTTCTGTTTTGGGTGTGGCGCTTCGATGGAGACGGTACGGCCAAAACTGAAGATTGCGTTTGTGGATTTCTGGGAGAATTTTCGCCCGGAGCGGCACTTCTTTGTGCGTCAGATCCAGAAGCTGTGCAATGTGGAGATATCCGATGATCCGGACTTCGTTTTCTACTCGGACGGGCAGGCGGAGGAGCACCGCAACATCGATGCGCGCCGGATTTACGTGGCGATTGAGGATCGCGTGCCGAACTACCGCGTGTGCGACTACTCGTTTACCTTCCGCGACTTGAAGGACCCGCGTAACCTGCGCTTGCCGTTCTATGTGCTCGTCGGCGAGGGGCCGGAGCCGCTCATCCGCCAGGACGCGGCGGCAGAGGCGGCGCTGCGGGGCCGGCGCACGCGCTTTTGTTCGTTTGTCACCAGTAACGCCAACCCGCGGCGCACGGCGCGACGCCTGTCATTTTTTCACAAGCTCCACGCGCAACGGCATGTGGACTCCGGTGGCCGCGCATTTAACAACGTGGGCGGGCCGGTGGCCGACAAGCATGCGTTCATCAAAGGTGGTCGCTTTTGCCTGTCGATGGAGAACTACGCCATGCCGGGCTACACCACGGAGAAACTTTACCACTCGATGGCCGCGCGCTGCATCCCGATTTATTGGGGCAACCCGGATGTCGCGGAGGATTTTAACCCCGCCAGTTTTATCGACATTGCGGACTTCGCCAGCGACGCCGAGGCCATCGACTACATCCTCGAAGTCGACCGCGACGAGCAATTGCAGGCGAAGTATCACGAAGCGCCGTATTTCCCGAACAACGAGCCCACGAAGTATTTCCGTGACGATTATTTGCTGCCGCAGTTGGAGGAAATCTTCTCCAGTACAGACAAGCGGCGGTCGCACTTTTACTTCAGCGACGTCGTTTACGACATCCGCAAGCGCTGGGGCTTCCACGCGCCCTTCCTGGCCCCCAACGCAACCCTGGGCCCCCGCTATGCGAATGCGGATGTGGAGTAATTAGGTTTGAAAGTTCGGAAGTTCGAAGGTTCTATCAAGGATAACGGGCGTTTTCCCAAACTTTCGAACATCCGAACTTCCAAACATTCGAACCTATTTTTCCATGATTGCTTTTTTCTCGTCGATTTGCGTGGATGCTCGCTTGGTTTTCGGGAGGCAGCTCTCGCAGCCGTTCTTTGAAACAGTTGAGGAAAGTCCGGACATCACAGGGCAGGATTCCCCATGAAAGTGGGGGCAGGCGGCGTTCAAGCGCCGTTTGACGGATAGCGCCACAGAAAACAGACCGCCCTTCTCGGAGGGTAAGGGTGAAAAGGTGGGGTAAGAGCCCACCGCGTCTTGGGTAACCAAGGCGGCACGGCAAGCCCAATCCGGTGCAAGACTATGTAGGGGGCCGGGTTGCCCGCCCGCTAAAGCCCCGGGTAAGTCGCATTTCGCTTCGGCGGAGGCAAGGCTTCGGCCTTACAGATGAATGGGAGCACGCCATGGGTTTCGGCCCGCGGCGCACAGAATCCGGCTTACGCTTTCCGAAAACCTTCATTTTCACGATTGACACGCCGCCAAAATCCGCATTTTTTGATCGGCTTTTCCACATTCCAACACCTTTACCAGACCATGGCTAACACCAAACAAGCCCAGAAGTACATTCGTAAGACCGCGACTCGCACGGATCGCAATCGCGCCGTTCGCAGCCGCCTGCGCACTTTGGCGAAGAAGGTTCAGTCCCTCTCCGAGCAACCGGAAGAGGCGAAGAAGGTTGCGGTTGAGTACGCATCGGCGCTCGATAAGGCCGCCAAGCGCAACATCATCCACACCAACACCGCCAACCGCCACAAGTCCGCGATTTCGAAGTACATCTTCGAAGCCGCCAAGTAAGGCGCGTCCATTATTTGGATTTACCAACTCCCATTGCCCAGCGGCGGTGGGGGTTTTTTGCAGGCAATGTGCCGCCAGCCTCTGGCTGGACCGATTGGCGGCGCGCCGCTGCGGCCAAAGATTTGCACATGGTGCAAATGATCGTTGGAGCGTTGTCCCTTCTTGGTTTTAAAACTATACATCTTAAACCGCCTGTGCTGTTGTAGCACCCACTCATGCCCGACACCCTTCTCTTAAATGCTGACAGCGAACTGAAAATCGGCTTTCCGCCGCCCATGCTGGGGCCTGAGCCAGTGCGCCTGGCGGCGGGGCAGCCCGCAGAAGGTCTGCTGGCCCTGGATCTGCCGGGCGGAGTTGTCTCCGACGCTCATCCATTTTACCGGGATTTCCCCTGTGTGATCGCTTGCCTGCAGGCGCAGTTGCGCGAGGAAAAGGCCGAGCTCCAGCGGCTGGGCATGGATGTCGCGCTGGCGGTTAATTACGTGGAGCCTGAGGTGAGTGGTTTGTTGCTGCTCGGCGTGACGCGCGCCGGGGTGGAGCGTTGGCGCAACGCATTTGGCTCGCAGCAGTTGGTGTTCACGTATGAATTTCTGGCTGTCGCCAACGGAGAGGTGGCTGACGGGACTGTCTGCGAGTTGCCGGTTGCCCGCCACAAGGCGCGCCACAAGTCCGAACCGCGGATGTTGGTTTCGCACAAGACGGGCAAGAAGAGCCGGACGGAGTTTCGCCGCAAGGCGCAGTGCGGAGGGTATGAAATCTGGACGGCGACCACGCATTTGCCACGGCTGCATCAGGTGCGCCTGCACGCCATGGAAATTGGGCTCAAGCTGCCGGGAGATCCGCTGTATGGCGGCCCGCAGGCGTTGTCCTGGAAGGATTTACTGGGCAAGCGGGGGCTCAAGGGCGCCATAGTCGACCGGCCGCTGATTCACCTCACGCGGATCGAGGCGATTGATGGCGTGGAGGGCTTTACGCCGGTGGAGAGCCGTGTTGATGGGCGTTTGGCGCAGATCTGGCGTGAATTCAAGTAGCCGCAGATTGTTCGACTTTGGCCTTTACAAACGAAGATCACAGCGCAAGATAGGCGGTTTTTCCAAATTCCAACTTAGCACCAACAAGTCACAAAACCCTTACCTTTCATGGGCAATCTCAAGAAGAAGCGTCGTCTGAAGATGAACAAGCACAAGCGTCGTAAACGCTCGCACGCAAATCGTCACAAGAAGCGCACCTGGTAATATCCGGGTTGCGGCTCTTGCTGCCGCGAGACGACTGTATGCACAGCCGACGGATTGCCCGTCGGCTTTTTGTGTTTCTGGGGATGTTGGGCCGGTTTGCTTGCTGGTGGTTGAAATGGGCGTGCGCGGTTGGAGCGCCCTCAGAAATCCTTGCGTGATTGGCTAGCCTATTCTCTGCCTGCGAACTAGGGGGTTGGGTTTACTCGGAATCACCAGTTGGTGAAACAAGTGTAAACCGTTCATAGATCGGGACAAAAACGTTGTCACATGAATTTTTTTTCCTTGTGAAATAAGGGGCCGGTGGGTAGTTAATTTTTCGCTAGCTGGCTATTATGCGAACTGTTCGTCACACTGATCACTCCAACTATTGCTGCGTCTTTACCCTATTGGGGACGGCGTCAGTATTCGCCTTTTAACGATGTCCAAGGGTAGTTCCAAAGCGCTATTTGTAGAACTTTCTGAGTTTTCTCTTCTGGTTGCGCGCGCCTCCAGCCTGGAGCCGCCCATTACCATCGAAGGTATTGAGGAGATTCCATTAAGTGATGGGGTGGAGTCGATTCGCTCCACGATTCTGTCATTGGTAGGGAATCCTAAAATACAGTACGCCTATTCGGTGTGTGGCATTTATCCGCCGACTCGGGTGATTCGCCGAGCGACGCTGGATAACCCAGCCAAAACTAAAGACCCGGCCTATTTGCCGGAGTTCCTGAAAAATCAATTTAAAATCGATGTCGCCACCTACGCGATGTCGGTGCTCAACGCCGCTGGCGGCGGGGAGTTTGGCACGGATAAAGCGTCGGGTAAGGAGCTGGTCTTCTGCGGCGCGCCACGGGCCGCCCTGGCCGCTGAGCAGCAACGCCTGATCGATTTTGGCATTTTCCCCACGCGTGTGGAAATTGGCTCAGTCGCTACGGTGGGCGCGGTGCTCGACTACCAGCAGCTAAAAGGTGAGAAATCACCCACGCTGATCTTGGAAATGGGTTACGAGGACGCCATGGTGCTCGTGTGCAATGGCAAGTAGCTCGATGTGGCGCGTCCGGTGCCCTACGGCCTGCGCAGCATGTATCCGATCGTGCAAAAGGAATTGGGCCTCAAGGATGAGGAATCCGCCCAGAAGCTCTTTGGTTCTAGCACCTTTGACTTTGCGGAGATGGGGCAGGTCTTGCTCAAGAAGTTGATGAAGGAGCTACAAGCTTCGACCGGCTTCTACGAAGTGCAAACTGGTCAGACCATCGGCAACATTTTCCTCGGGCTGGCGCCCGATAATCTCAGTTGGATTGGCACAACATTGTCCAAATCTTTGGGCGTGCATGTGCTCAAGCCTGACTATGAGTCCTGGCTCGAACACCAGGGCATCAAGGTGGCAAGCGGCGTTGACCTGGGTAGTCTGGGTCCGCGTTGGTTTGGTCTTTTCAGTCTCATGGGCGATTATGCGCCGAAATCCTAGTCACGATGGCCGAGAAAAAAGCTAAAGCTAAGGATAACAGCGGATTCGCGCCCAACTGGCGTCCTAATTTCCGGGACAATGATGTGCTGCCGGACGTTAAGGCAGTCCGCACGAACTTCCTGGTCAATTTTATTGCGTTGGCCCTGGCGATTATCGTGTCGGGCTGGTTTATCTACCAGGAGTTCCAGGCGATGTCGGTCCAGTCGCAAATCGAAGACTTACAGGCGCAGATACAGGCCAAGTCCAAGGATAATCGGAACAACCTCAAGCTGAGCAGCGAGTTCAATAAGAGTACGCCACAAGCTGAGGATTTATTGTCTTTCTACAGGGGCTACCAATACCCGCTGGACGTAATCATGGCGCTTTCTGAGTCGCGCCCCAAGACGATCGCTCTGCAAAGCCTGGTGGTGGGTAGTTACACGCGCAATGTCGGGACGACGCGCCGCCCGCAATTAGTGGTTTCCCCGCGCTACACGCTGCGGGTTGTCCTGAAAGGAAACGACGAGGAATCCCTGGAACAGGTCAACGCCTATAAGAAAATTTTGAGCGAGCTACCCATTTTTAAGGATCGCGTGGATTCCATTGATGAGGATCGGCCGACACGTAACGAAGAGCTTGGTCTGTTTGAGTTCACCATCGTCATTAACCTGAAGGAGGCGTCATGAATTCCCAGCAGATACTCACAAAGCTCAAGCAATATCCGTTGGCGGCCATCTGTGTGCTGATTGTCATCGTGATGTTGGCGCTCACTTACCTGCGGAGCAGCAACTTGCCCAATTTAAACGCTGAGTATGACACCCTGCAGGAAGAAGCGGATATCATCAGCCGCAATAGCAGCAATGCAGTCGATCTGGCGGCCAATCTGGACGAGTTGAACAAGCTTGTCGCCAATGTCGATTCACGACTGATTGACGCCGATTCCATCACTGCCAATTACCGTTATTTCCTGGCCATGGGGGAGCGCTCCAAGATTCGCTACGCGAACGATCCGCCCGCAGCATCCTACTCGGCCCCGGCAAGCCTGAAAACCTACGCGTCCGCTGAATTCACCAGCGTGTCGATTCAGGGAAGTTACGAAAACGTGCTCAATTACCTATATGAGCTGCGCACTGGCGATTACCTGATGCGGGTGAACAGTCTTTCGATCAGCCCCAAGCCTTCCAGCGGCAAGTATGAGGTCGTCGCCTCGCTGAACATCTCAGGTCTGGCCAAAAGACGGCCGGAGGCAGAACCAAAGAAGGGCAAGAAAAAGTAACGCAGCATCGCTATGAAAAATATCCATCGCATCATCCTGCTGCTACTGTTGGCGCCAGTTCTGGCCCAGGCAGCCAACGTTGTGACGCCCCGGACCAAGCGCATCAACCTGCTCAAAGACTGTCGGCAATGCTTGCAGGTTGCGGACCCTGAGGCGAAGAAGGAAATTCCGTCGGTCCGTTATCTCTTTGAATTTGAACCAGCGCCGGAAGCCCCCAAGCCGGTCATTGTTAACGACAAGCCAGCGCCAGTCGTTGAGGTTGTTGAGGTCTCCAATCAAGAAATTCTCGATAAGATATCCCCTAAAATCATGCCAACTGGCGTTATGTTTCAGCGTGGCAAGGGGGTCCTTATTTTAGACAAGGGCCAATTGGCCGATGGCAGCTCCATCCGTGTTAACTACGGTGGCAAGCCTTACATCATCAAGGTCACCGATGTGACCACTGATTCCTTCACTCTTCGGCTGGATGACGCATCGCTTGTTCGCAAGATCGATGCTGGTTCCGGTCGCGGTGTTAAACGTGATTAATCACACAACTCGTAATTCTCTCCTGTTAATTTTTCGCCACTGCCTGAACGACAAACTCCTGATCGATATGAAGCACTTGAATCTCTCGCTCCTGGCGCTGCTTGCAGTTATCGCCAATCTCGCATGGACGCCTGCGGGCTATGCACAAACTCAAGAACAAATAGATGAGGTAGATTCGAAGACTGCGGCGGATGACCCATCGGTTGAGCCCACGGACGATGATGCCGAAGACATGATCGGCACTTCGATCCCCTCACCCAACACGAATATCCCCTACGCAGGGTCGAGCCTGGAAGGTTCTGATCCAGTCCAGGGCGCCAGCACTGGCTCCCGACCAGCTCCGGCGGCCCCCGCTGATGGCTCAACTGGAGGTTCCTCTGGCGGCAGCAGCGCGGCATCGCCTGCCGAGCCCGCCACCGCTTACGCGCCAGACCAGTCTGGCATGACGATCCGCGAAGTCAACGAGGAGAAGACGGTCACCGAGGAAGTTCTGGGCGCTAATGGCGCGCCAAGCGTAAAGAGCGAAGCAGTGGAGATTCCAGCCATGGAGATCGACTTCAGCGGTGGCGGCGGAACCGCCACGGTAGAGTTCCCCACCGAAGAGGCCGACATGGAAACGCTCATGGGCGAGGACGACACTATCTCGGTTGATTTTCCAGAGGAAGAGGTGCGGACGATTATCCGCAACGTGGCCGATCTTTATGACCTGAACGTTGTCATCCCCGATACCTTGCAGGGCAGCACTTCGATTAAGCTGCGCAACGTTACCTGGCGGCAAGTGTTTGAAGTCGTTCTCGAACCACTGCGCTACACTTACATCGTTGACCGCAACATCATTAAGATCAAGAGCATCGACGAGCTCACTAATGAGCCGACTGTTACCCGTGTATTTCTGATCAACTACGCAGTGGCCGACACGCTACAAGGCTCCCTGGCTCCACTGATCGACTCCACTAATGGTGGTCGCGTGCAGGTTGACAAGCGCACCAATGCGTTGCTGGTGACTGAGCGCCCTTCGCGCATGAATGACATTCAAGCGATTGTCGAGCGCCTGGACCGCCCGAACCCACAGGTGATGATCGAATCGAAGTTCATCGAAATCACCGATGACGACCGCAAGGACACTGGTATTAACTGGCAGTCATTGCAGGGCTATCAAGTCACCGCTGGCCCGTTCAATCGTGAATACACCCGGACCTCCGGGCGCATTGGCGAGAATTCAACGGAGTCTGAGCGAATCACTGAAAATGAGACTGACAGCACGAATTCCTTGACGACCAACCAAGACATTCCAGGCACCTTCTCGTCCAACACGGCGTCTTCGCTGCAGACCGTTGCGAACTCCGCATTCAACACGGCGGTACTGGGCGATACGAGTTGGCTCAATGATGTGGCCCGCACGGACACTGCGGTCTTCTCCGCAGATGCATTCAATGTGATTTTGAGCTTCTTGCAACAGGATCTGAACGCCAAGCTGGTTAATAACCCAACTCTTGTTACTCTCGATGGCGAAGAAGCCAAGTTGGTTATCGGCGAGCAGTTCCCGATTCCAAGCTATACCTTTAACGATGAAACCGGTTCTTTCGAGGTCAGCGGCTTCGAATACAAAGACATCGGCACAATTCTCTCCGTAACGCCGAATGTGAACAGCGCTGGCTTTATTCGCCTGAACGTTCGTCCGCAGCTTTCCCGTAGTGATACGAGCACGACCTTCGGCGGCGCCGGTGGCGCAACCATCCCGATTATCCAGACCACGGAAACGCAGAGTAACGTGATCTTGAAAGACGGCTTTACGCTGGCGATTGGCGGCTTGATCGAAGAATTGACCAACGACCAGGACACGAGCGTGCCTTACCTGAGCGAAATTCCGCTCTTGGGCGAATTGTTCCAGTCCACGACCAAAATCACGTCCCGTCGCAACCTGGTTATCTTTATCACCGCCAAGACGCTGAATCCCGACGGCACGACCTACAAGGACATCATCGACCCACGCGTGCTTTACCAAATGGGCATCCTGGAGAACGAGATTCCGGGCTATCAAGTTCCAGAAGAGCAAGCCAATGCGTTTAAGCAAATTATGGATTTGCAGACGAAATTCTCCAACGACAAGGCTCAGCTTGAGTTGCTTGAGCGGGTGAGCACCCTCAGCGAGACCGATGAAACCGATGAGGAAGAATAAGGTAAAGTGCCTGCGCAAATCTGAATTCTGTTAAACTCTAGTGAATCCGATATGCTAACACACGCGCTCAGCGAATCTGTCTTTTCACAAACAGGCCGTTGTGTTATTTACATAAACTACCGGGGCGCGTTGCACAAAAGGAAGACGTCATGAATTCTAGAACTATTTTTTCTCTCAAGCATTCAGCTAAATCCCTAAGTCTGATCGGGAGCGCCTTGATGGCGATTTGCACGTTGCATGGGGCTGGCACGATCACCGCAGGCGACCAATTCGGGGCCTCCGTCAGGTCTGGCACCCTCAGAACATGGGGACTCAATGATACGGGTCAATTGGGCCAGGGGACAACTGGAGGCACCAATCCGGTGCCTACGGTTATCGACCCCAATTCGACTTATAGCCTCGTTGAGGCTGGGCCAGATTTCATGTTTGGCATTACAGACAGTGGGGATCTGAATGGCTGGGGGAGTAATACCTACGGCCAACTTGGCATCGGCAGCACGACGAGCCAGTCCTCTCCTGCGTCGATCAACATCGCAAATTCCGCAGTCGAGGTTGCCGCCGGCGCTGATCACGCATTGGCGATTAACTCGTTGGGGTATCTATACGCATGGGGCAGCATCGAATTAGGCCAATTGGGATTAGGTGTTTTTCAGGATCCAGTAGCGGAAAGCCTCGATGACACAGTTGTGGAAACGCCGATTCGCGTTGGAACCTCCACCTGGCTTGATGTAGCTGCTGGAAATCAGTTCACCGTGGCTGTGCGCAGTGACAACACGCTTTGGATTTGGGGCGGTGGCGCCATTGGCGTGCTCGGTTTAACTCCATCAAATTTTTTATCACCAGTTCAGGTTACTGGAAGCACTGGCATTTCGTGGGCCGAAGTTGAAGCTGGTGATAACCATGTGATTGCCTTGACTACGAATGGGCGGATTTATACGTGGGGCATTAATGCAGTTGGCCAATTGGGGCTTGGTAATACGACCAGTAAAACTACGCCAACCCGTGTCGGGACTGCTTCTGATTGGACTTACATTGCCGCTGGTTCAAGCCAAAGTTATGCCATTAATTCTTCTGGCATGGCCTATGGTTGGGGGCTGAATAGCAGTGAGCAGCTTGGCCTTGATGTGACCGTTAATCTATCTGGCATGCCCTATAATTACCGGCTCCTTTCACCAACTCTGATGGCTTCGGGTGTTTTCAATTCCGTTGACGGTGGCCGAGATGTGGCTGGCTCAGGCGGTAGTTTGCCTGATGGCACTGAGGTTATCGGCTTTACCTTGCTGGCAGGGACGCCGACGAATCAAGCAGAAGGCATTTTTTCACTTGGGGGCAACGTCTCCGGGCAGTTGGGCAACGGTTCAACCTCCTACTCAACGAGCTACACGTTGGTCAAGACGACGGCTGATGGCGCATCGATCGAAATTTCTGGAACGACCATCGATTCTGCCACGTTGGGGGTTAATGCTTCGACGGAGGTCATTGTTACGGTTGAAAACACCGGCTCCGTCAACATTGAAGAGACTTATTATGTGACTCTATACCTGTCGACATCGTCGACTTATAATCCGAATTCTCCTGGCGATGTACTGGGTTCGGTCACTGTTTCGGACGATTTGAACGTAGGCGATAGTAAAGAGCTGCCCTTTTTCCCGGTCACCATTCCCGGTGACAAAAGCTCTGGAACTTTTTACCTGATTAGTCGCGTTTATTTTGCCGATGATACGGGCGTAAATCCTGCAGATGGCACGGTTGACTCGACTGCAATCACGATCGTGCGCCCGGACATACAGCTGCAAAACCTCAGCTTTGAAGATGGCACGACCATCGATTACGGCGAAGATTTTACCAACGTTACACTGGAGATGACAAACGGCACGATTGGCATCGTGCCCGAGCTCACGGACATCACCATCAGCGCTTACTTGATCAATAATGTGGATTTTGATCCTTCTGAGGACACACTCACCGATTCAGATAAGTCCGTCCAATTGATTCCTTCCGGTGAGACTATTTATAGCGGCGGTCTGAATGCCTATAATGCAGAAATCGGCAGCTCCCCGCCAGTATTGGTCGATTTTGGTTTCAGCACTTTGGATGTGCCCGATACTCAAAATAGTCGTGAATACTTCATGATTGTTTTCGTAGTGAATGAGGGCGACTCGCCGTCGGAGGAAGATGGGGTCACCGAGAATAATTACTTAACGCAGGTGGTTCGTATCAAATCTCCGAACTCGGTTGCGCCAGCCATCGGTTTTGGCGATTTGCAGGGCCAATCAGATGATATTGGCAAGTCTGGTGAGTGGGAATATATTTCTGACCAATTCGCGCTCAATGGCGATGCGCTGCAGTCCCCTTATAACCAAAGCAGGGAGATGTCTTTGCAGGTTGTTGGGCCTACAAATGTTTCCGCACCTTGGCTACTCAACGCTGGTGATGGTTCCATCAGTTACTCACTGACTGATGCAGATGGTAACACAATCGATTTTGTAGGCAGCGCTCCGATTTTGGATTACTACGAGCCTAATTACCAGCCGCTGGAAATTGTCATCAACCAACAATCGGATTTGTATGTCGATGGGGAAAACCATCCTTATCCATGGACGATTACTTGGTCCTACATACAAGGCGGCAGCAGCGTAAACGGTTATGCGCGAGTCGATCTTGAGGTGCCAAATTTTGTGCCCGATTCCAACTCTTTTGTGTTTCTTGGAGTCGACGATGAGAGCTCTCCTCTAGGCGATGGTCGCGTTGTCTCAATTGACCTTGACGATGGTGATTTTGCCGCAGGCGACAGCGCTATCATGAACCTGAGTTATGATTTCACTGGCACGTCCCTGGTTAAATTCTGGTGGCGCACCGATGGTGATGCAGGTTTCGATACCTTCAGTTTCTCTATTGATGGCGTTGTTCAGGCGAAACCCACTAAGGCATTTGGGGTGACGGCTACGACCGCAACATTGACGGGGAATTCTGCCTGGCAGCAGGTAGCCTTCATTGTGAGTGGAGGTCCGCATACGCTTCGTTGGAGCTACTCGAAAACGAGCGATAATCCAAATGCGAACGCCTACATTGATGGCTTGCAGATTTTGGATCCATTACCGGATACGAATGTGTTTAATCGCACGAATCCAAATCCAAACCTGATCCCAGTCATTTCTGATCCGGGTGATTGGGTCCAGATTGTAGACACCAATGCGCCCAATGAGCAGGCCTACGAAATCAGTGGAGTCCCTCAAACTGAATCCAAGTCCTTCACCTTTGATTTGGGCGCTGCTGATTTGGATGGAAAATTGGATGGTGCAGGCGTCATCTTAGCGCCTTGGATGATCAGCTCCACTACGAGCGAGAACGATGGAGACGCTGATACTCTGAGCTATACACTCTTTGCAGCTAACGATGCACCTATCCCTGCGGCGAGTGGCGCAGGTCCCTTTACGGTTGAGCTTGTCGGTGGCGTCACCAGTTACCAAACGGAAAGCATTGTGATCAATCAGAAATCGGAACTCTACGATGCAGATGACAGCGCGGCCTATCCGTATCCGTGGAAGATTCAGTGGACCTACACGCAAAACAGTGCTGACGGGGACGCCTATGCGCGTGTTGCGCCGACGGCATATAGCTTCATATTTGTTCCGGTATCCAATGTCGATATGGCGATTCAGTCCGTTGTCTTGACTGAAGGCACTTATATCTTGGATGACGCTGAAGGGACTGGCCGTTTGCCCATCTCGGTCTCGGTCAAAAATGTCGGCGCCAACTTCGATGTCGGTTCGCCCGCAAGCACGACTGATGATTTTCTAGATCCCACGAATCTTTCGGTCCACTTGTCATTGGACCAGATTTACGGGAATAGCGACGACGTTAATCTCGGCAATTTTGCTCAGTCCAATGTGCTGAGCAGTGGCAATCAGATTATCTTCCAGGCTGAGCTGAATCTGCCCTTTACGACGCCAGCCGGTAATTACTACGTGTTGGTGCGTTTTGATTCATCCGCTGAGCAGGGCGAGTTTACTCTCAATAACAATGAATATAACCAAGGACCTGGCTTTGTCATCGTGCGCGCTCCGGATTTATCCATTGGCAACGCAATTACGTTTTCAGATACTTACCCTTATCGTCCTGAACAGCTTAGTTACATTGAATACGACATCAGGAATCTTGGCCTAGGGACTATAACCGAGTCTGACGAATTTTCAGTAGAGGTCGGCATGTATGCCAAATTGCGTACTAGCGATGAGGCCACGAACAGCATTCCCATTAAAATATATGACGCTATCGAGCATAGCCTGTTCTTGCCAGAACTGAGTGCGCAGTATCCCAATGGGGGGAGTTCACACGTCGTTCACCAACTCGAAATACCCAGTGTCCGAGATATCTTGGTCGCGCTTGGGTCCATTCCAGCAGGAACTTCCGAAGATGATAATGAAGTAGATGAAAACCTTTATGATATAGAATTATATTCATATTTCTTCATCATCAACGTCGATGTTTTTGACAATATTCTGGAATCGAGTGAAACTAATTTATCTTGGTTAACGAGTTCTTTCTTTACGATTACTCCTGTCACCTATCAGGCTACCTTTAATGATACTGTGTTAACTTTGTTGTTTGAAAACTATGGTTTATACACCAGTCAATTTGCTTTCAGTAGGTATGTCATTACTGCTGATCCTGCGCTAAGCTTGACGAATCCAAATGCTGCTTTAGTTCCTGGCTATCCGGAATTAACGGCTCTCATGGCTTATGCGCTGGGTTTGAATCCGACGCCTGGATATGACCCAGTCAGCGAGGAGGATTACGCGCAAACAGCACCATTGTATCGTCCTGATTATGCAAACGGCATCTTTAATTATAACATTGAGCCGTATGGTTCGGAGGATTTCTTAGCCATGACCTTTGACTTCAATGTTCGTGCGTCAGATTTGACCATCAATGTTCAAGCAGGTGATGATCCGAATAATCTTTCGACTATACTGTCCATTACACCGCCTTACACGGCTGTGAATGGTGAGCAGAGTCTGACAGGGTTTAACGGATTGATATATGAGCCTGTGGTTATGGCTCTGGAGGGGAACGTCTCGAGCGTTCAGCAGGTCTACACGGCTCGTATTACAGTGCGTGATTCGGTGCCCTATGATGGTGCGCGGTTTATGCGACTACAAATTGAGTCCAATTCTGCCCAACCGAGTACCGTGCCCGATGACCTCACTGGCACCATCTATTATGAAGATTCATCTTTAGAGTCTGTAATTCTGACCTGGACTGGCGCTGCGGTCTATGACCCGAATGACGATACGCTTAACGGCGCATACCACATAGAACGTCGATTGGGGACTGCTATTGATTTTGAGCTGATAGGTGTGCTTCTGACTCCGTTGGAAAGTGGCACTTTCCGTTACGATGATGAGTCGGTATCGGCCGGTAATACCTATACCTATCGTGTGCGACCAGTTTCCTCTGCGGGCACAACGGGGACCTATTCCAATGTAGCCGTGGTTGCCATACCGAATCAATAAGCCACAGTTCTGATTGCCCCATGATTAACTCCTACCTCGACATGCGCGGGACGCGCGGGCCCGCTGGATTTCTTGCTTCGTTTCTCATAATATCAGTGGTCTCTGTGCTCTTGGCGGAAGGCATCAACCTATGGTTGCACACAAACCACCACCTCAGCGGGTTAATCATCTTCCTTGCAATCCTGGTCGGGATCTTCGGCGTCTCGATTTTACTGACTCAAGCCATTCGTCGTTTGAATGACATGAAGTGGAATGGGATGTATTCAATGCTGATGGTGTTTCCCGCCGGTGCGGTCGCTTTGCTCGCGCTTTATGGCGTCCATCTCAGTGGGCTGATGTATGTTGTGATCGCATTGGGCGTGCTGGTTTTGGCGCCGCTTTGTTTCCTGCCCGGCAAGCGATAAAACTTACACCCGATAAACGGGGGTTGCAGTGGCGAGAATCAGTGCCTACATAGTGTAGGTGAAACTGTTGCTATGCGCTATTGTGAATTAGTCATTATCGGTCTGGGGGCGATTGCGCTGACCGGATGTCCTAAACGTAACGAATTCGCTGAACCGCCGCCGCCCACTGTGTCGGTTCAAGTCGTTCAGCCGCAAACCGTGACGGTCTACGACAGCATGCCTGGCCAGACGGCCGCTGCGGCAATCGTGGATGTCGTGGCGCGCGTAAAGGGTTTTTTGCAGAGTCAGGATTTTGAGGATGGAGCACAGGTTGCCAAGGATCAGCTGCTTTTCACCATCGATCCCGCCGAATATCAGGCAAACTTTGATGCAGCTCAGGGTAAGTTCTCCAGCGCCGTGGCGTCGAGAGACTTGGCGGACACCACCTATAAGCGCAACAAGGAGCTCTTTGCGACTCAGGCAATATCCGAGCTCGAGATGCTGCAGTCCGAGGCGGATCTCGATCTGGCCAAAGGTGGAGTGGAGCAAGCGAAGGCGGAAGTGGAGCGCGCCAAATTGGACCTTGGCTACACGAAGATCAAGTCGCCGATCGATGGGCAGGTTTCGCGCGAGTTTGTTAGCCCAGGGAATCTGGTGGGGCCCGGTGTCAGTGACGCATTAGCCCGGGTCGTCAGCCTTGACCCCATGTATTTTTATTTCAATGTGGATGAGCGCTCTTTCCTGAAATACCAGAAACTGGATCGCTCGCTCAAGGCCAAGGACAAGGACGCCCGCATCAAGGTATCGCTGGAGTTGGCCGATGGCGGAATCTACGCACACGAAGGCGAGGTTGATTATGCCGACAATCAGGTGGATTCGCTAACGGGCACCATTGAAATCCGTGCGGTGTTCCCGAATCCGGATCGTCTCCTTTACCCAGGGTTGTTCGGCAACCTGAAATTTGGCAACGTGCGAAAAGACGCCATTGTGGTGCCGGAGATCGTGATCCAAAAGGACTTGGCCGGCGACTTTGTGCTGGTCGTGGGTGCGGACAACCTCGTCGAAACCCGCTACGTGAAGAAGGGCGCGCGGGTCGAGGAGGGCATCATTTTAACCGAGGGCTTGGAGGCTGACGAAAAGTTGATTGTCAACGGCATCCAGCGGGCTCGACCAGGCATGCCGGTGAAAATCGAAGACCAGGCCACCCCGAAGCCGGAGTAAGCGGATGTTCAGCCACTTCTTCATACGTCGGCCGATCTTTGCTGCGGTCATTTCCATTGTCATCATGCTGTTGGGTGGCTTTGCCTACCTTTCGCTGCCGATTGAGCGTTACCCGGAAATCGCGCCGCCTCAGGTGACCATTTCGGCGGTTTATCCGGGCGCCAATGCTCAGACCGTTGCCGAGACAGTTGCTTCGCCCATTGAGCAGGAGGTGAACGGTGTCGAAAACATGATTTACATGTCGAGCGTATCGGCGAATGACGGCACAATGAGCCTCACCGTTACCTTCGAATCAGGGGTTGATCAGGACATGTCGAACGTGTTGACGCAAAATCGCGTGTCCAAGGCGGAGTCGCAGCTGCCGCAAGAGGTGCAGCGGATGGGCGTCACGGTAAAAAAGAAATCGTCGGTGGCCAACATGTACGTCGCGATTACTTCGCCGGATGGGACTTACAACGATGTCTTTTTATCCAACTACCTGGAACTGCGAATCAAGGATGAAGTCGCCCGCGTCAATGGCGTTGGCGAAGTGCAGACGTTCGGCGTGGGCAAATACGCGATGCGGATTTGGCTCGACCCACAAAAGATGACTGCGCGTAAGGTCTCGGTGAACGAAATTGTGTCCGCTGTGCAGCAGCAAAATGTGCAGGTTGCCGCGGGCTCTATTGGCGAGCCGCCGGCGCCGCCCGGTCAACCTTTTCAATTGACGGTGAATGTGCAGGGGCGTCTGGTGGACCCGGCCGAGTTTGAGGAAATTATCATTCGCTCAACCGGTGATGGCGGCGCACTGCGGATTAAGGACATTGCGCGGGTGGAGGTTGGCTCTGAATCCTATCGCTTGGCGTCGAGCTTCAATGGGCAGGACTGCGCGGCGTTTGCGATTTACCAGATACCGGGCGCGAATGCGATCGAGGTGGTCGACGGCGTGAAGGCTAAGCTCGCCGAGTTGTCCAAAAATTTTCCCAAGGGCGTTGCTTACGACATCGTGTATGACGACACGGTTGCGATTCGCGCGTCCATCGCCGAGGTCGTGGAGACGTTGTTCATCACGCTACTGCTGGTTGTGCTCACGGTCTTTGTTTTTCTCCAGAATTTCCGTGCGACGCTGATCCCCTCGCTCACGATTCCCGTGTCGCTCATCGGTACGTTTGCGGTGATGGCGGTGATGGGGTTTTCGATCAACACGCTGACGCTTTTCGGCTTGGTGCTGGTGATCGGCATTGTGGTCGATGACGCCATCGTGGTGGTTGAAAATTGCACGCTGAACATCGAGGAGCATGGCCTGAGCCCGAAGCAAGCGGCGATGAAAACGATGACGGAAGTTTCCGGTCCCGTGGTTGCGACCACCCTGGTGCTGCTCGCGGTGTTTATTCCCACTGCGTTTTTAAGCGGGATCTCCGGCACTTTGTTCCGCCAGTTCGCGCTGACGATCGCCATCGCAACGGTCTTTAGCTCGATCAATGCGCTCACGCTCAGCCCCGCGCTTTGCGGTGTGTTATTGCGTAAGTCTTCGGGCAAGACGCCATGGTTTTTCCGCATGTTCAACAAAGGCATGGATGGCACGACGAAGCGCTACGGCAGCTTGGTGCAGTTTGCTTTGCGCAAGGCGGCAATAGGTTTGGTGATTTTCGTGGGGCTCGTGGTGCTGGCCGGTTTGGGGTTTGTGAATCTGCCCGGTGGCTTCGTTCCCCAAGAAGACGAGGGCTATTGCCTGACCAGCGTGCAATTGCCGGAGGCGTCCGCACTGGACCGTACCCGGGCTGTGATGGATCAGGTGGACGACGTGGTCAAAGGCGTGCCAGGCGTTGCGCGCTACTTGACGATTTCCGGCTATTCGCTGATCGATGGCGCGGTGACGTCAAATACCGGCTTTGCCGTGGTGGTGTTTAAGGACTGGTCGGAGCGCCCGCCAGAGGAGCACCAGTCAGCGATTATCATGGGGCTGAACCGTCGGCTTAGCCAGTTGCAGGATTGCCTGGCGTTCAGTTTTCCAACGCCATCTTTGCCTGGCTTGGGGCTGAGTGGCGGCTTTACTTTTATGCTGGAAGATCGTCAGGGGGTTGGCTTGCAGACGTTGCAGCAGACAGCCGATTACGTGATCGAATCCGGGAATGCGCAGACCGCGCTGACGGGCATGTATACGCCGTTTCGGGCGAATGTGCCGCAACTGTTCATCGATGTAAACCGCGAGCAGGTGATGAACCGCGGCATCCAGCTGGGCAGTATTTGGGATGCGCTGCAGACCTACCTCGGCTCTAATTATATCAACGACTACACAGACTTCGGGCGCGTGTTCAAGGTCTACGCTCAGGCTGGCAGTGACTACCGCTCGACGCCGTCCGACATCGGCAATTTGGAGATTAAGACGCCCGGAGGGGAGATGGCGCCGTTGGCGAATTTCATCAATGTCGAGGAGACGCTCGGTCCGCAGACCATCACCCGCTACAATATGTATCCGTCGGTGAAAATCATGGGAAGCCCGGCGCCGGGCTTCAGTTCGGGGGCCGCGATGGAAGTCATTGAAAACATGGCCAGCAGTAATTTACCCGCTGCCTTCGGCTACGATTGGACCGATTTATCTTACCAGGAAAAGATTGCGCAAGGTGGAACGACGATCATTTTCGCACTCGCGATCATCTTGGTTTACCTCGTTCTCGCCGCACAGTATGAGAGCTGGACGTTGCCAATTTCCGTGTGTCTCTCCGTGCCGACGGCGTTGCTGGGCGCGGTGGTTGCGCTGATGGCCCGTGGCTACGACAACAACGTTTACACGCAAATTGGCATAGTGCTGCTGATTGGTTTATCGACGAAAAGCGCAATCTTGATCGTCGAGTTCGCCAAGGCGCAGCGTGATGAGGGCATGCCGATATTTGATGCGGCGCTAACGGCGGCGCGCCTGCGTTTTCGGGCGGTGTTGATGACGGCCTTCTCGTTTATTTTGGGCGTCATTCCGTTGCTCATCGCCTCGGGCGCTGGTGCGGAAAGTCGCAAAGCGATTGGCACGGCCGTGTTTGGCGGCATGGTGGTCGCGACGGTGATCAGCGTGGTCGTCGTGCCGATGCTTTATTACGTGGTGCAAACTGTCTCTGAAAAATTTGGCCGTAAGCCACAGTTGGCTGAGCAAACTCCTGATTGATCATGTTGCTGAAGAATTGTTTTTACGCGCTGCTGCGCACAATGGGCCTCTGCCTGATTCTGGCCGCACCCTGTTTGGCGCAGAACGATGCGTCCATCGAAGAGGTGAAGACTCCGCTGACCATTGCGATCGTGCGGGACGGTCCATCTTACATCCTCGATGCGATGATCGATGAGGTCAAAAAGGAGACCACCGCGCTTCTTAAGAGTAAATACGAGGTCTCCTTCCGCGAAGATGCGGACTTCAACGCCAACTGGTTTCCCGGCGGCGCCCGGATCGCGCTCAAGCGCGCGCTGGATGACGCCAGCATCGACATGGTTATTTTACAGGGCTACTTCAGCTTGGAAGAGGCGGCCAGTGGCGCTCTGCCACTGACAAAGCCCTGCATCGGCGCGTATGTGCAGGACCCGAAAATCGTGGCGCCGTTCATTAAAAATGGCCGTTCCACCATTCCAAACCTATCCGTCATCGTATCGGACATATCGCTGCATGATGACGTGAAGCAGTTCCACGAACTGGTGGGGTTTAAGAAAGTTCTCTACGCAGTGACGGACGCTTACTTGCAGGATGTGCAGGGGGATAGCGCGGTCCAGGCGTTGCTCAACCAAATGGATGCCGAGCTTGGCATCGAGCATGGCTTTGTGCCGCTCAGCGCGACGGCGGCTGACTCATTGAAGGCGACGCCTGACCACGCGGAGGCGATCTTCTTTTTCCCGCCTTTGCGTTTCCCCAGCGAGGACCAACTGGACGATTATGTGACGGGCGTTAATGCGCGCGCCATCCCGACATTTGCGATGACTGGTGAGACGGGTGTGGCCCAGGGATTTCTTTTTGGCACGATGCCAAACCTGCGCACACAGCTGGCGCGTCGCGCCGCGCTCAACGTCAAAGAGTTACTCGAAGGTCGGACCGCAACTCAGATTGACGCGCTTTTCCGGGTGGAAAAAAAGCTCTACGTGAACGTTGTCACGGCAGCGGGCATCGACTTCGACCTGCCGACAGACATGCTCTTCGACGCAGTGCTGGTGGGGGGAGAAGCGCCGAGCATCAATGCCGAGCCACTGAGCCTGACGTCGGCCGTGGGCTTTGCCGTGCAGACCAACTACGAACTGCGCGCGCGTCGCGAAGACACCGATGCGGTCTATGAAGCGCAGCGGCAGGCGCTGTCGCAGATGTTGCCGCAGGTCAGCGCGGTCTACCAATACACGCGCAACAATGACGCCAAGGCGCGCGATTCGCTGGGAACCATTCCGCGCCAATCGAACAGCGTGGGCATCGGCGTTTCGCAGATGGTTTATGATGACGATATCGTGACTGGCTACCGCATTTCGGAGCAGGAGACTGCGGCAGCTCAATATCAGGAGCAAAGTTTGGAGTCGGATACGGTTCAAGTCTCCGCAGTCGCTTACCTGCGCTACTTGGCGGCCAAGTCAATCCTGGCGATTGCGAAAGAAAACCTCGATGTCACTCGGACCAACCTGGGGCTCGCCCGGGTGCGTTTGGATGTGGGCACCTCAGGCCCGGAGGAAGTTTACCGTTTTGAGGCGCAGGAGGCATCGGATCGATCAACTGTGGCGTTGGCGGAAAGCCAGGTGCAGACCGCGCTGACTGCATTGAACCGCGTGATGGGCGCCGATGATTTGGCGACCGTTTGGGACGCTGAGGAAATCGGCCTGAGTTCGGATTCCTTTGACACCACATCGCGCCGCGTCGTCGAGCTGATCACCAGTGAATCGCGGGCTCAGCGTTTTCGCTTGTTTTCGATGCAGTATGCGATGTCCCACGCGCCGGAGCTGGACGTAGCGGACCGCCGCGTCATCGCGCAAGAGCTGAGCCTGGGCGCCGCGAAGCGCAGTTTTCTGGTGCCGTCCGTGGGGGTGAATTTCAATTACCTGAACACTTTCCAGCAGGACTCCTACGAGTCGCTGCCCAGCAGTGCAAATACGCCGACTGACGAATGGCAATTTGTCTTCCAGGCAAGCATTCCGATTTTCGAAGGCGGCAACCGCGTCTATAATGTGTTGCGGCAAAAGGCGTTAGTTCGTGGGCGCGAATACGACCGCTCCTTCACACGGCAGATTATCGAGGAGCGGGTGCTGAACTCACTCTATGCGCTGAGTTCTTCCTACAGCGATATCCGCTTTAGCCGTATCGCAGCTGACCGCGCTCAGAAGAACCTCGACATTGTCACGGAGAAATATCGGGTTGGTCGGGTGAGCATTGTCGATTTGCTGGATGCGCAAAACCAGGCCTTTGTGCAGAAGCAAAACGAAGTGCTTTCGACTTACGGCTTTTTGGAAGACTTGGTGGACTACATGCGCGCCATTAATTGGTTTGAGTTTTTATCGACGCCTGAGCAGCAGGAGGAGTGGCTCAATACCGTCAAAACCTTCATCGATCCGCCAAAGCCTGTGGGCGCCACTGCCCCGACAGCTCCATAAATATGCAGGCTTTCGTTTGCGATCTGCGGTTGAGCGACTACTGTTTAAGGTGTGAACGCTGATCTATGCATCCCACGGACATTGCCGGTAATGACGTTGTCGAACACCGTGTTTTTTCCGCATGCGATGTTGCCGTTGTATATTTTTGAGCCGCGGTACCGGCAGATGCTCGAAGAGGCGCTGCAGGGGGACCGACTCTTTGTTGTTGCCCGTGAGGATGTGCTGCGTGGCCAGTCAACGGGTGAATTCGAACCCCCTTTTCCGGTGGCGACGGTGGGGGTCATCCGCGCCAGCCATCAGGAGGACGATGGTTGCTCGCACTTGATTTTGCAGGGACTTGCGCGCGTGAAGTTTTCCCGCATCGTGCGTGAGCAGCCTTATCGTCTGGGGGAGTTTGAAGCCCTCAGCTCTATTGGGGGGGGCGATGATACGCTCAGTGACATGCGTAGCCAACTGGCCGATGCAGTGCGTAGCCGACAATGCCTGGCCACCGAGGAGCCTGCGGAGATCTACGACTTTCTTGACGACCTGGCTGATCCTGAGACTTATCTCGACCTGGTTAGCTTCACGCTATGCGACGACAGCGACACCAAGCAGCAGCTTCTGGAGACTCTGGATACCCGCCGTCGTTATCGACGTTTGTTGGATTATTTGCAGCGAACGAATGACCAGCTCCGGTTGGAGAAACAACTGCGTGGCAACTTGAAAGAGGATCGGTTGGACCGCAATTAAGCGCTGGCGACCAACTCGTCGAGGAGTTGGTGGACGTGGTTTTCGATTTCCGCTAATGCGACTTCAGCCGATGCGAAGTCAATGTCGTGAACAGCCCAGTAGTCCACGCGTTCTTCCCAGCCGGGAAACTGATGCGCGAGCATCGGAAAATGCTCATCACGCTTGAGCGCGATAACACGCTCGGCTCCCTTTAAGTCCAACGAGGACAGAGGCATGCGGCGTGTGCCGGTGTGCCTCAGGTCGATGTTTCTGGAGCGAAACGCCTCCTCGGTAAACGGGGAGATCTGGCTGTTGTCGATGATCCAGTTAATGTTCAACCCTCGGGAATACGCCCACCATGGCAAGCCACGCTCGCTGGCATGGTGGTTAAACAAGCCTTCTGCGAAACGACTGCGATAGTAGTTGCCAGTGCAAATAAATAGGATGCGTCGTGTCTCGTGTTCGATGCCGCTCATGGAATTTTCGGTTGTGCAAAGTAAAAATAAAAAGTGATTTCAGAAATGGAACTCAGAAACGCCTTTTTGCAAACCGCATTGATGACTTAAGCGGGCACCAGTCAGTTGGCGACTGTGTTTCAATCCGCAAAACTTATTCGTCGGCTAAGCCTAAAGCGGAAAACACTCCCTAAAATGCATTGAACCGTCCCCCGGGCGGAGGACGGCTCTACACAGACGACAGATACCTTGAAATAGGTCCTGCCTGATACTTCGGTTGCTATGCTACGCTACTTTACACTCTCCACAGGGGAGCGTGCGAATACGATGGGGTGTATCGCATATATAGACGCGAAAGCAGGCTTCTCGTTCAAAAGAATCGCACACAAGCGGTTGATTCTAGCGCAAGCCCATCATGTTCAGGCATATCCAGATGATAGAATTTTTAGCGCACAGCGCGCCAAGCTCAGCCCATTTCGGGTTGGGCGACTCAGGGCAATTCCGGAGGGGGGCCAGGTAGCGGCTCTTCCTGCTGGGGTTCGCGCTCGCGCTTGCGCCAGCGGTTGTCATCGCCTTCGCGGCGATCTTTGCGCCACTTGCGAATGTTGTCCGCCATGGAGGGCAATGTGCCCTCAGCTTCAGCCACGCGGGCGTCTTCTAGCAGCGCTTGAAAGGCGGCCTGTTGCTGCTCAGGGCTCATCTGGGAAATGGACTCGCGGATGGCTTCCGCTTCTTCGCGGGGCAGGCTCATCACGTAGCGATGGAGGAGGCGGCGATCCTCGGGCTTGAGGTCGGACCACATGCGGTGCGTATCGCGAAATTTCTGAATCTTGTCCTCCTGTAAATTACGGAAGGCTTCGATCTTGGCGCGGATTGCTGCTTTTTCCTCATCGGACATCGTTTCGACGCGCTCGATGGTTTGACGAATTTTCGCCAGTTGCTCCGGAGGCATTTCAAGGAAGCGCTGAAGAGCGTATAATTGCTCGATGCTGATGCGTTCGTCGGCCGATGCCGCATTAGCGCTGGAGTCGTTGATTTCGTCCAGAAGCTTCTTTGCCTGTTGCCGGTCTTGCGCACTTTCCGGCCTCATCCCAGGAGGGGGCGGGGGGAGACTGTCGCCACCCTGCTCCATCTGATGCGGTGGCGAACCGAAAGGCGCGTGCAGCCCGGGGTAGCGTTGATTTTCCGCCTGCAGCATTCCAATGAGCAAGGCGCTGCTGGTCAGACCCAGGAGGAAACGGCTTATGGAATGGCGCGGCGTCATGGCTAGTTGAGGAAGGCCTGAAGGCTGTTCAAAGTTTCTAAATCGGCGAGCATGAGCGCGTCTTCCAGGGTTTCATCCAGTGAGAGCACGGTCTCGTACTCGGCGACTTCGGAATTTTCCGGGAGGATGTCGCCAACAGCGGGCTCCACCTCAGCATAGTATTCAATCGTGTCGGTCTCAGTGGCCGGGATCTCGAACACTGTTGTCGTCTCCACTGGATTGAGATCGAGCTCATTGACTGCTGGCGTATCGAACGCCGGTTGCTCCACTTTGGCCATTGTTCCGCCGTTGGCGCCGCCTTGTTGCTGCTTGGCGTGGTCAAACAGCATGATGAAGCTGAACATGCCGAGCACCATGAGCGCGGCAATAGACCCAAGCGCGACAACCCAGGAGGGGAAGCCAACGACTTTATTGTCCTGCGGTTCCTTGGCTGTTTCAGCGTCGAGCTCAGCGAGCACGCGGTCAGCGAGGTTGGCGCGGGGCTGAAGTGGTTGCGCGGCCAACAGCGCGTCGAGCTCGTCGTCCAGCGCCGATGGATCGGGGCGGGCCGCAAGTTCGTCCTCCAGGCGCGCGAGCGTGCGCTCCGCAAAGTCCGCTGGGGGCTTTACGGGCTGGCTCTTGAAGAGCGCATCCAGGGGATCCGGGCTGTTGGGTTCTGGTTTCATGGTTGGCTGTCTACTTAACGCAAACGCTGGCGGACTAAAAAAGTTTCAAAAATCTATGCAGATGTTTCTTGCGGGGCAACTTTACTCAGGTTGATAGAAATCGGCGAGTTCTTCCTTTAGTTTTTGGCGCGCCCGATGAATCCAGCTTTTCACGGCGGATTCCGAGGCGTCCATTGTGGCGGCGATTTCCTCATAGCTGAGCTGCTGTTGCTTGAGTAGGAGGATTGCGGTGCGCTGATTCTCGGGCAGGGTTTCGAGCGCCAGCGCAAAAGCTTCCTCCAGCTCAATGAGGCGGATTTTATCGGTGCCCGGCGTGCTGGCGTGAAGGTCGGCCGGGTCCACTGCGTCCAACGGCTTGCGGCTTTGGCGCCGGTATTCGTTGATGAGGATGCGGCGCGCAATGTGGAACAGATACGTGGAAAATTTGGCGGTGGGCTGGTAGCGGTCCGCCGCGCGGTAAATGCGGATAAACACCGTTTGCGCGAGGTCTTCCGAGGCTTCCACCGAACGCAGCGAGCGGTAGAAGAAGTTGATCAGCGGTCCCTGCCAGTGCTCGATTATTTCGCGTAGGGCTTGTTGGTCGCCCTGCGCCACGCGGAGCATGCGCTCAGCATCGACATCCGGCTCGGTGGAGTCGGCAGGCGTGGGGGGGGCGTCGGACATATTGATCATACTAGGGTGGCCCGATGCGCATTGCCAAGCTGGAAGCATCTGGGAGTGAGCAGCTATCACTACCCACTGTAACCCATGGTCCGCGCAAAAGTTGCGCCCTCATTTGCTTTTTCTGAAGAACCGCTATTGGGCAACTTCCATCTGGCTGGGAGACTGAATGATGCCGGCGAAGGCGATGTCTTTCTCGGCCTTATTGTAGACGAGGAAACCAAACGGGTGGTTGGCGTTGACGGTGACTGCGGCAGGCTTCTCTCCCCAGGGCGCTGCCAAGGCATTGGTGGTGGAGCTGGCCGACACGCCATTTTCATTCCAGCGGATTTCGACTTCCTCGACCAACTGGGCAATGTAGAGGGGGGCGGGGTCGTTGTTGTTGATCCGCGAGAAATTCGCCTGCCCCGCAGTGAAAGGCGCCGACAAGCGTGAGTTCACAAAGACCTCGCGCCAGTTCAGACTGTTTTTGAAGCTGACTTTGGGCAGGGCAAGTTTCACCTCGGTGGGCTTGAGCTTGCCCATTGTATCGCTCAGGTAGGCGCCATTAAGCTTCGCCAGAGCGGCGTCAAACTGCCTGGCGTCCTTGGGGAGGCAGATTAAAACGGCAAAATCCTTGGCTTCCAACTCCAGTTCGACGATTTGCAAGGCGTCATCGGCAAAGTATGGCCGCTTGGCGACGCCTTGCATCGTCTCGACCATAAATTTCTCGGTCGACGAACGGTAAAACCAGCCATTGAAGGTGGCGCCGGGCGAGAATTTATCTTTCCAGGGGGAGACCAGCGCGGTCGCGATGACGGCGAGCATGTCGGGCTGATCGGCAAGATTGGCGGCGGTGACCACTTCGTTGATGTGGCCATTGGTCTTCTGGCCATACCAGAAGTTTACTTGCTCGGCGGCGCCTTGGGCGTCCGTGCGCAGAGGTGCGGAACTGGTGTAAAACTGCCATTGCTGCTCAACTGCTTTGAGAAAATCAGTTGTTACGGCCACGCGGTCGTCGAACCATACGGATCCAATGCGCTGGTAGCCCGGGAGTTGTCGTTGGGCCTTGGCGGCTGCAGCGGCGACTTCCTCCTGGCTTTTGCCGCCAAAGAGCGCGCCCAACTGGGCTTCAGTCCGGCCTTCCGCGCCAAAATAAAGCAGCCCGAGCATGTCGAGGACCGCAGTGGGCGCCAGGGCGGGCGTTTCCTGTTTTTTAACGGCCTGCAGGAGCCCCAGCGAAGCATTGGGGTCTGCCGATACGGTGGTTGAGGCCAGCAAGAGGAGCCAGCCAAATTCCCGGACGAATGGAATCGCACGGGTGATTCTTAATGGATTTACGAGCAACGTTGGGAGGGGTGAAACTGGTTTTGCCGTGAGGGAGTGTTTTATTTATTACCAGGTTCAACGGACCAAACGGGTGGTTCCTTAAACTGGTCGGCAAGTTTTTGCGTGGTGCGCTCCAAGCGGGCGGCGAGCGTTTTGATGATTTTCACCGCGATTTGCGGGCGTTGGGCAATGAGTGACTCCACATCGGAGTCGCCGCAGTGGACCAGGCGGCAATCCGTCTTGGCGCGGACGGTCGCCGTGCGCGGTTTGCCGAGAATGTCGCCCATTTCGCCGAAAATTGTTCCGGGGAACATCAGAACATTCAGCAAGAGGCCGTCTTTGTAGATTTCGACCGCGCCGGATTTCAGGATGTAAAAACCCTGTCCCTGCTCACCTTGTTCGATGATTGTGTTGCCGGCTTCGACTTCGAATTCCCGATCCATGAAAGAAATATTGCTGCTCAAAACAGATAACGCAATCATGCAACTGCGCAAGTCATCTCTCGCTTGCTAAAAATTACATTTCGTTTAAAGTCTGCATCATATGAATACCGCTAGTCAGTCTATCCGAGTCGGCTTGTTTTTTGTCCTGGGCGTCGCCCTGATCTGGATTGCCTATGAAACCTTGTCCGGCGGCCGCCTGGAACGAGCGGCTGGTTACCGGCTTGAGGCCACTTTTGAAAACTTGCAACAGCTCAAGGCCAGTGACGAGGTTCGGATGGCCGGCGTGCGCATTGGCAACGTCGCTGAAACCCGTCTCGACGGCACCCGGGCGGTTGCGGTGCTCCTCGTCGACGACCATATCAAAATTCCTGCGGATTCCGAAGCGACGATTACCACCGCTGGTTTGCTGGGCACCAATTACGTGGCCATCGTGCCAGGCGTTTCCACGGAGATGCTGGCGGCGGGGCAACCCATTGGGACATTTAAGACCCCCGGCTTCAACGATGTTGTGGCGGAAGTGGGGCAGCTCGGCGAGCGGCTTGATCAGGTGTTCGCCAAGGTCGAAGGGTCTTTAGACGGCTTGAGCGGTCTGACGGGCGGCGGTTCGACCGACGACTCGGGTGACGGCGACCTGTTTTCCAATTTGAACGCCATTGTCATCGAGAACCGTGAAACGATCAAAAGCACGTTGGCGAACTTTGATCAGATCAGTGCGGACATCGCCAGTGGCAAGGGCACGATCGGCAAGCTGATCCAGGACCCGGCCGCCTACGACAAGATCATGACGACGGCTGACGACATCAAAATCGCCGCGAACAACGCTTCGGCCCTCATGACTGAGGCGCAGTCCATCGTCGATCAGGTGAAGGAAGGCAAGGGCGCGTTGGGCACGATTATTTACGACCAGCAAACAGGCGAGGATATCAAGGTGGCTGTGGCGAACGTGAAGGAGTTTTCAAGCAAGCTGAACTCACAGGAAAGCTCGCTGGGCCGCTTCCTGAACGACGACGATCTGTACGTGCAAGCGCAGGACACGCTCAGCAAGGTCAACGGCGCGGTGAGCCGTTTTGACGACAGCGGCCCCATTACCGCCGTGGGAATCTTAGCGAGTGCGCTTTTTTAAGTCGTTCGTATAGAGTTGTTTAAAAATTTTATTAAAAAGTTTTTAATTTTTCTCCGATTTTTTTGAACGAAATTCAACTAGGCGTCGTCTTACTTTATGTAAGCTAACACCAGTTAGTTCAGCGTTAGTTTCAGTCTAGTTTGTAGTTTGCATTTAGGTTAGAGAAGGGTCGCCCGTTGGGCGGCCTTTTTCTTTGTTCGTTTCGCGGACTTTACATGCGTCCTCAGGCGCATAGTTTATGGGCGTGGCTGGATTCCGCAGTTATTATCCCCAAGGCGCCCTGACTGCTGGCGCATTAGTTGAGCTGGACGCTGCCGAAGGCCGTCACTTGACCAAGGCGCTGCGTGCGCGGGTGGGGGCCGCCGTCACCTTGTTCGATGGGGCAGGCCACGCTTGGCAGGGAGCGTTGGCAAGCATTGGCCGTGAGGCGCAGGTGCGGATCGAGGCAGAATTACCCGTCGCCAAGCCAACAGTGGAGCTCACTCTGGCGATCGCTTTGCTCAAAGGGAAGGCGCTCGATGCTGTCATTAAGTGCGCGGTGGAGATTGGCGCCGTTGGCGTCGTGCCCTTGTTCACGCAGCATAGTGAGGTGCGTCTTGATGACAGTCGTGCAGAATCCAAGGCCGCTCATTGGCGAACCACTGCGATTGAAGCGGCGAAGCAATGCGGCAACCTCGCCGGATTTCAAGTCCGCTCACCTATCGCGCTTGCTGACTGGCTGAGCGAAGGCGATGGAGGCGCACTGCGCTTGGTCGCCAGCTTGGAGGACGGAGCAACGCCGCTTCTTGGCCGGGTCAAGCCAGGCGTTCAGAAGGTCTGCGTGCTCATTGGGCCGGAGGGTGATTTTTCGCGTGAAGAATACGCCTTGGTTCGCTCGCAGGGCTTTCTGCCAGTCACTTTGGGACCACATGTTTTGCGTGCCGAGACCGCTGCGTGTTATGCATTATCGGCCCTACAAGCCCACTGTCTGATCTATGAAAATTCACTCACTTAGTGGATGAAGGTTTACAACTAGGTCATTGACTGATAATCACCCCTTTATTAACCTCTAAATTCTGCAGAAAGCGCCATGAACTCTCCAGACTCACCTGAATTTTCGCTGGCATTGGCCAAAATGCTCATTTCGGCCGCATGGGTGGATGGTGAGATTCAGCCCGCCGAGCGTGACTTCCTCAAAGACTTTGTATTCAGTCTCCCCCACATGAACGAAACGTCCTGGGAGGGGCTGCAGACTTATTTTGAAGATCCGGTTGATGACGCGGAGCGGATATACTTACTGCAGGAATTGCGGCGTTTGCTCACGCGTGACACACAGCTGCATCTGGTCACTAAATCCGTGCGCCAGGTATTCCTGGCCGATGGGCGTGTGCTGCCCGAGGAAGTGAAAGCTGCGCGGCAAATTACGCGTATCTTGCAAGGCACCGAGGAAGATGCGGACGTCGAGATGAGCAATGTCATCAAGGCGCATCTGGCCCGGCTTAAGCAAAGCTACAGCGCTTCGCCTTTTTCACAGTTTGCCGAAGACAAGACGACTGGATTTCCGGCCTCGGTGAGCGTATTTTTTGCTGAGCAAGGATTGCAACTGGACGTGCCTCAAGGCGACCGTGACCGCATTTGCCTGATTGGTTGTTTGCTGGCGGTGGTGGCCAATGCCGATGGTTCGCTGGATCCATCTGAAAAGCAAGTGGCGAAGGAATACATGCTCCGCCGGTGGAAATTTAGCCCGGAAGTCGCCAACTACGTGCTCGCCATCATGGAGAGCGATCCGGCTCGTGAGCTTGATTTGGCGTTGGTCGTTCGCCGCTTTTACGAAGCCACTACCGATGTTGACCGTAAGCTCATGCTCAAGACGTTGCTGGCGATTTCCGCCGCTGATGGCCGCATTTTGAAGGAAGAGATCGACGAGTGCTACCGCATTGCGCGCCTGTTGAAGATCGACGCCAGCGACATTGAGGACGCGATGATCCACATCCCGCGTCGTCGCGAAGTCAGCCAGCCCCACGAATAAAAGTGGCTGGAAGTAACGCGGCTTGGCCGTCGCCGTTATTCGACTTTGAAAACGGTCTTGGCCAATCCGCGGTTGTTATTCTCGTCGAGCGCTTCGAACACGATGCTGTGGGCGCCGGCCTTGAGGCCTGGTAAAATCAGGCGGAAGACTTCTTCGTTGGAATCGAACAGGAGGTCCGTCGGGATCGCATCAATGGCCGGTTGGCCGTCCAGTCGGTAACTGGCCTTGCTAATGTTGCCCCACTCATCATTGGCGGCAAATACGAGGACGGTTGCGCCATCGGCGTCCTTTGTCTGGTTGTGCAAGGTGACGTCCGGGCTCGTGTTGTCGATGAGGAACGGCTGGCTGACCATGGAGCCGCTACGGACTTCGCTCGGCAAATTGCTGGGCGAATCGTTGGCGGTGATTTGGAAGCTGTAGTAGCCGTCCGCAAAACCACGAGTCGGCGTGGAGTAGGCGCTGTCGGCGAGGTCGTCGGCCAGCGTGACCCAGTCGCTCTCGCTGTCTTGTTTGAGCGCCACCGAATAGCGTAGCGTGTCGCCATTGGGGTCAAATGCCTTCCAGGCAACCGAGATGTGCCCGGTTGCTTCAGAGACCAGAACCTTTTGTCCGTCTGGTTTTTCTTTGTTCAGCGCGGCGGTGGTTTTGGCGGAGTAGGCCAGCTCTTTGGGATTGAGCGTGGTCGGCGAGGAGTTCTCCGCCGTGAAAATGCTTAAGCCAACGGGCAGAACATTGATGACGCCGACCAAAGGCGCCAAGTTGCGCGTGCCATAATAGGCCGTTAGCCCACGCAGTGTGGAGCTGCCTGTGAACTGGATGCGATACTGTAAATAACGGGCGGCGGGGGAGGCAACCGCTTGGTTATCCAAGGCGGTCCAAGGGCTCCAGGTGTCGTCTGGATCGGCGGCGTTGCCCGTGCGGGTTTCGATGGTCAGCCCGGAAGCTTGCGCTGGCGCGCCGAGTGGGCGAATGCGTCCCCACCGGGCGACTGCGCCAGCGTCGATCGGCTCTGCGGTGAAGCTGGGTTTTTCGGCAGGATCGGTGAGTTGATAAATGGCGGACGGGTTACTGGTGAATACGTAGGTGGCCTTATCGGGGCCGACGTTGGTCAGGATGCTGGATACTTCACCTCCGCGTGCGGCTTCGTTGAGCAGGCTCCACTGGTCGGCGCTGGTCACTGAATAAAGGCGGCCGTCGATGTCGGACCCAGCCAGGAAATGGCCTTCGTCCGTGAGCGTTGTGTATTGCATGTTGGCGCCGCCGGGGGACCAGACGGGCGAGACAAAGCCTTCTGCGTCGAGCTTGAGCAGGAAGCTGGGCGCACTGGCCGCAGCTGGTTTTTCGCTGTTGTTGTCGTCGCCGTTATCAGAATCGCCATCGGCAGACTTCATTTGAAACTTTGCCAGTAGCGTGGCGAGGTCTTTGGGTGGTTTGTCGCTGCCGCCGCCCTTGTGCCAAGTGGTGAAGTAGATGTCTTCGCCGTTGACCATCAGGTTGGCGATTTCATCGGTGCCTGCGCTGTAGAGGACCTCGCCCTCTTCTTCTCCCGTGATGCGGTAAAGATAAGCCTTGGGGCCCGATCCAGCAATGAGCGCGCCCTGTTCATCCCACGCCAAGCGGGTGAAGTGGGTGCGGTCGCTTTTAAAATATGGCTCAAGCTCGTCGTTAAGTTGGTGGTCCGGCGTGACTTGGTAGATGCGGGCTTCTGCGCCAGTGGCGACATAGAGGTTGCCGTCAGCGCCGAAAGTCATGTCCCAAATGTAGAGTTCGGACGGGTCAAAAAAGACTTCGGGCCGTCCGCCTGGCGCGATGCGGAAGACTGCGCCCTGGGGGGAGGTGGCGACATAGAGATTGCCATCGGCGTCGAGCGCCAGAGCGCGTGTCATGATCGTGTCCGGCTTGTAGATGACCTCAGCTGTTGGCTCTTCGGCGGCGGGATCGACTGAGTATACGACGCCGTCTGTGCCCGTGCCCAGGTAGAGCTTGCCGTTGGGCCCCGCGATCGCGGTCCAGATATTGGCGTCGTCAAGCGTGAGGATTTCCTTCAGCTCTGGCCCGGCGCTGAGCGTTCCCAGGTTGTCGAGCGATACGTTTTCCAGCTCGCCGGTAAAGAAGTCCGTGTAGGAATTTTGGGTCAACTGCTCGGTGCGAACGGCGTGGAGATTGAGCGCCGCAAGGGTCGAAAGCGTAGTCAGGGTGAGTCGCGGATGATTCATGAAAAGGCAGTCTAATTTGCTACTGGGATGCTGAAGCGGTGGGAGCCGGAAAAGGAACCGGCGGTTTCAATGGATGTTTCCCAGACGGTAATTTCGTAAGTTGAGGCAATGGGCTCCACTGTTTGCGATGAGCTGAGCAGCGAACGCGCGGAGGGGGGGAGGTCTTCGAGGTTTTGCCCCTTGGCGCGGTAGCCGCGACCGGGGCGCAGGAGCTTCACATAGAGTCGCTGGTTGTCACGGCGGGTGCGGTAGTAGTCGAGGATTTCGCCGAAGGTCGATACAGTGGGCGAGTAGCCGTCGTCAATGCGGTCCGCCGCCGCAGCGTCTCCCACGAAGAGCGATAATTTTTCTCCGGCGGCGCTGCTGGGAATGGGCGCGTTGATCAGCTCGCGTGCGATCTCGTCGCGGTAGCTTTTGAGGCGGATTGCCAACTCGACGTTCTCACCGGGCTTGGCCTGGCCGCTGAGTATTTGCAGGCGATCCATGATGGTCGACTCGCGTGGCGCGGAGAGCTTCACGTCGAAGCTCAGCTTGGTGAGGTCGGTTGGCTCAAACGGGTTTTCCGCCAGCATGCCAAGCATGTCCCAAACTTCGAACAGCGCAGAAAGGATGTTGCCCGGGCTGGTGCGTTGCCAGACGAGCGGATCGTAGCCCTCGTAGTCGGCGGTTACGGTGAGCTGGTAGGTCAGGTCTTGCTCGGATTCAAGGGTGGAGGTGACGGCGCTGTAGAGGCCGAGGACTGCGATGTAGGGGGACATGGCGTCGTCCTGAAACAAATTGCCCCCGTAGTCGTGCGTTTCGCCGCCGGGATCGGTGATCCTGACGGAATAGTCCGTCATCTGAGCTTTGCGCCCGACTTCGCCAGCAACGGCGGTCAGGCGATCCTGATAGATGGCGCCGACAATCGGGCCTGCGTTGGAGAGCTTAAACGAGCGTGGCACCGAGCGCACAACGGTGATGATCTCCGCTGGGGCAACGGGTATATCCGTGGGACCACCCTGCAGAAAAGGGTGGCCAAAGGCCAGGAAGTCGTCTCCCTCGCGCCAAGTGCAGGTGCCGGTGGCGACGACGGAGAAATCGCCATCGAGGAGCACGCCCGCCACAGGAGAGCCCGGCTCAATGTCGCTGGCGGTTAAACCTGGAGCAGAGCCGGAAGGCGCACTCATCAAGTCCAAGTTCATCGTTTGCGCATAGGCGCGAAATGGCTCCAGCGCCTGGCTGGAAATGCCGGCGGCGAGCAATGGCGTAGGGGTCGGTTTGAGGTCGGTAAAATTGCTGCTGCTCGGCTGAGTCAGCCCAGTGAAAGCCGTCGATTCCTTGAGTCGCATGGATGGGCGGGGGAGGTCTTCGATACGCATGGCGCCGCTGGGTTTAGCGCGTCCGGCGCCTGGCGCCATATGGTCCTGAGGCCGCTCTTTAGCGAACACCTCAAGCATCTGCTCGATAGGGGTGATGCCGATCAGTGCTTGTTCTTTGGGCCAGAGGTAGCCATAGGCGTAGGCCCCGACCAGCTTACCGTCAATGTAGCAGGGGCTGCCGCTCATGCCCCCGACCGGGCCGCTGAGGATTTGAGAATCGTCGACTGCCTCCGCAATGATAACCGGGGCATCCGGGCCGGCGAAGTTATTGGAGACGCCCAGGACTTTGAACGAAAATTCTTCAATGTCATTGCCCGTGATGACGGTGCGCCAAGTTCCCATCATGCCGGGTTTGATTTCGGCTAATGGCATTATATCGGCCGCAGGGGGGGGAGGCTTGCCCCAAGCCAGGGACGCCCAACTGCTCAGGAGTAACAAAGTATAGATGCCGGCTCGTTTCATTCGTGGTTGTAAGTAAACGACTTGCTGTGACAGCGCAATCGAAAGTCGGTTCCGGCTGATACTTTATGGCGAGCATTCGTTGGCCGTAAACTTGGTCCTACCGCCGCTCAAATTTCGCACGATTGTCCTGCAGAAATTGAGCCAATGTGCGTGTTGCGTGGACGAGTGCGCCGACTCGTTTCTCCAAGGCAAAGGCCGAGGGCGCCTCAAGGGTGTAGCCATGATAAGAGCCATGCAGGTGATCCAGGTAATAGACCTCCGGCCAGTCTTCGCGGTCGGCCAAGGGAGGAGGTCGGTCGATCACGCCATTAGCTGCCGGGAAGCCGTCGATTTCGGTGGCATGCTCGATGGGCAGACATTCGCTCATCGCGTCAAGCAGCACCCTGGTCGCGCTGGGCTCGTTGAGAGGTTTGACTGCGTATAGGTAGGCGCCAGTGGACTCCCAATCTTCATGTAAGTGCAGGTAGATGTGGCAGCGTGGCAATTGATCGAGCGCGGCCAGATGCCCACGGGTTTCGTCGGTCGTCGGCGACTGGTAGTCTCGGTTCAGGTCGATGCCTTGTGCATTTTCCCGAGTGCCCATTTCCATGCCCAGCGGATTTAACAACGGGAAAAGATAGACCTCGCACCCGGCGAACCAGTTGGGATGGTCGAGGAGTTTTAGAGCCGCATAGCTACTAGCAGGTTCATCACCGTGAATGCCGGCTGATATGTAAAGGCGGAGCGGGTTTTCCGTAGTCGCCGGAAGTTGGAACCAAGGCCGGGCGTAGCCTTGAACTGCTGGCATGGTTTGGCAAAGCCAGCCGTTCTTGTTCGCCAGTGTAATGGCATTTTGGTTAAGCTCATGACTGTCGAAGGCGGAGCTCATTTTCGACAGGGTAATCGTCAACTCCGCTTTGTCATCCCGAACTATTCATTTTTGGCCAGCGCCGGTTGGGTGGTCGTCGATTCAGCGGTGTTGGGGCGCGCTGGGAACTTTGGCCGGACTTTCTTCGGGCGAGGTGATTTGGGGCGTTTCCAGTAGCGTCATGCCTTGGGCATTGAGTTCTTTGAACTTGGACTCCCATTGGGTTGCGGTTTCCTGGATCGCCTTATCCTGTGTTTCGGCGGCGATGGCGTAGGACAGGTCAGAGCAGTAGCCAAGCGCCTTGAGTTGAGCGATCACGAGCGATAACCGCAAACTGACGTCTTCGCTAAAGAGTAAATCTCCCGTGGTGCGTTTGGTCGCGCGCTCGCGTGCTTCGAGCTCGGCTGGAGGAAGCCCCAGTGCTTTAAGGCTGGTGATCTTTCCCGCCTTTTTCCAGGCCTCAAGCTGTTTGGTGACCTCTTGGTTGAATTGGGCGATCTGTTCGATCCATGCGGTTATGTCCGCGCCGGGGTCTTTGATCCAAAGCAGCTTATCCACGTTTTGCTGTTGGCTTGTGACACTGTAAAGCAGGCCAAAGCCGTCATCGGTGGCGTTGGCGTTGGGCTTGGGGCTGCAACCGGCGAGCGTCAGAAAAGCGAATACTATAAGTAAGTTTTTCACGATAGATATTGTGAGTAATATAATGCACAATGGCCTGATTGCCAAAGTAAAAACAGTTGTATGCGGTTCTGGACATTATTCTTTAAATGCGTTTAGATAATTTACCTAATGGCTAGCGGCGATTCTATTGAATTTGATCGATTGGCGCGTCTGATATCAGAAAACTTCGGCGCTTTTTTTGCCATTGTAGATTTCAACGGACAACTGTTGCGTTTCGACAAGAGCAAGGCGACGTTGCTGGGCTTAAACTTGGAGCGACTGGAAGGCGTATCCGTTAGTGAACAACTACTAACCAGCATACCCGCCAATGCCTGGCCCATCGAGTTGTCAGACAAGGATTATTTTTTTCCGCGTGCTGAATACTACCCGAAGGCAAACCGTAGCGTGCTCTGGGAGGCGGATGTGGACAGTGAGCAAGGGACGATCTTACTCTTCGGTAACACGGTCGACTCAGCGGACAGCAGCCGTAGTGAATTTGACCAATTGGCGGAGCGGGTCCGCCGCCACGACCGTCTGCTGGGCAACCTTCCCGGCATGGTTTACCGCTGCCGGGTGGATCGTGATTGGACAATGGAATATGTCAGTGAGGGGGTGGTGGCGTTAACGGGCTACACCCGCGAACAGTTGCAGTCCGGGGAAATTTCATGGGGGGGCGATGTCATTGTCGAAAAGCATCGCCAAGCCGTGTGGGAGGCCGTCATCTCGGCGATTCAGAAGCGTGAGCCCTTTACTCTTTATTATCAGTATGAGACGCGGGAGGGGAAAATACAAACGGCATGGGAGCGCGGTATGGGCATCTTCGACGCGCGAGGCGATGTGATTGCCCTCGAAGGGTTCGTCGCCAACGCGACGCCGTTGATCGAAACCCAGGCGGAACTGAGAGACACCAATACCAAGCTGACAAACTTACTGAATGCGGCGACGCAAACTGCGGTCATCATGACCAATACAGATGGTGTGATTACGACGTTTAACCGAGGCGCCGAGAATCTCCTCGGTTATGCCGCAGAGGAAGTTGTTGGTCTGGCGACTCCCATCTTATTTCACGATGCGTCGGAAATTGAATCTCACGGTCAGCAGCTTTCGCGGGAGTTGGGTGAAACGATTGCCGGGATGGAGGCGTTGATCGCGCTCGCGAAGCGAGGGCGGCATGACCGCAGTGAATGGAATTATGTTCGCAAGGATGGGTCACAATTTCCGGTAGAGCTTATTGTGACCGCCGTGCGGGATGGCGATGGCGAACTGATTGGGTTCTTGGGAGTCGCGGAAGATGTGTCGGAACAGCAGCAGACCCAGCTTGCCTTGCGTGAAGCCAAGGAGCGCGCCGAGGCATCGAACCGTGCAAAGGATGAATTCCTGGCGGTCATCAGTCATGAAATGCGCACTCCCCTGAATCCGATCCTCGGCTTTTCCAATATGTTGCTTCAAGAGTGCAAGGACGCGGATACCCGGGAGTCACTGGAAATTATTGAGCGCTCCGCTTACAAGCTTCTTCATCAGATTGAGGATATATTAGATTTTATTGGCATCGATAAACAGAAGACGAAAGTGGACCTGCGGCCGGCGCCTTTGTGGGCCTTTGCGCAAACCGTTTCGCGAGACTTGGAATCGCTGAGCAATGGCAATGAATTTCAGGTGGTGAATGGTTGTGGGGAACTGGCGGGCGCAGTGGATGGATCAACGAGTGTGTTGATCGACCACGAACTCACGAGTCAGATCATTGCGAACCTGGTCACGAACGCCTTTAAATTTACTTTGCGTGGCAAAGTAACCTTGCGCGTCGGTTGGCGCAGTGGCGCTGGCGGGGTTGTCCGCTTTGAAATTATCGATAACGGCATCGGTATAGCCCGGGATAAGCACGACGCGATTTTTCTACCATTTACTCAAGTCGAGTCCAACTATACCCGCCGCTATGAAGGGGTCGGCTTAGGGCTGGCCATCTGCGCAAAGCTCATCGATGTGCTCAATGGAAAAATCGGTTTTGAAAGCGAGGTCGATGAGGGCTCAACATTTTGGTTTGAGCTTCCCGCTGAGGCCGTGTCCAGTGAGGAGGCAGTCGACGAGTTGAGCGACCTCTCAGTGCGTGCTTTCGCCAACACACGGATACTGGTGGTGGAGGACAATCCGGACAATCGCAAGCTGATCGTTGGCCTTTTGCAAAGGATCGGCGCCGATGTCATGACCGCGCCAGATGGGCCCACCGCAGTTGAGCGCTGTCGCATGCATGATTATCATGTTGTGCTGATGGATATTAGCATGCCGGAAATGGATGGCTTTGAAACGACGCAGCGCATTCTGGGCGTATGTCGCAATGAGCCTAAAATCATCGCGGTCACCGCGCATGCGTCCGAAGGCATGCGGGCCAAATGCCTGGAGTGCGGCATGGTGGACTTTTTGCCGAAGCCCGTCTCTCTCGATGCTCTCCGTAATCTCTTGGAAGTGCACCAGGGCGTCTACAGATGATGCTTACTTTTTGAAGCTGAAGGGTAGCTCGGCAACCTCAGGTCCGCGGCTAAGGCGGTTGGCTGGTATTTCCACTTCGATGATAACGCGCGGCTGGCCTTCTTTGGCGCCGCGGTAAATCTCAGCCCCAAGCCATGGGCTGCGGGCCTTGGTGAAAGCAAAGCCTTTGCTCTCCAAATCGCCGCCGAGCTTAGATGGGTCGCCGCCCAAGGGCAGCCGAACCATGAGATGGCCATCTTGACCTTTGTCGTCCGCAAATTGGCACAAGACATCGGGATGATGCTTTTGCACAATAACCAGTAATTTTGCGGCTTTCTCCAGCCGGTGACGTAGATTGCGAGGTTTCATTCTGTTTGGTAGTCGCAGGCAGTTGCTAACGATGGAAGTCTCGTTGGATTCGGTCCAACTGTCCAGCCTGTACCTTTAGTTTGCTGGACCGAGCTGATCGGCTAGGAAATACTGCAGTTCGCGGGCAGATATATGAGGGCGCTGTATCACCCCGACCTGGTCGATGAGCACATTCGTTGGTAGCGCAGTAACTCCCCATTCGGCGATTGTCTCGCGTTCTTCGTCCATGCGCATTGGCCAAGTTACGCCGATCGCCTCTTCTACGCCATTGACGCGGCGACGGCTGGAGTCCATGGCCACGCCGATCAACTCAAATCCTCGATCATGATACTTATGGTAGAGGTAGGCTAAGCCTTTTAACTCTTCCAGAGATTGTTGAACGCTGGTTGACCAAAAATGCACGACAACAATTTTCCCGGTCATGTCGCGATTAGTTACGAAGTCAGGCTTACCTTGCGGACGCGCTTTTACTTCAGGCGCCAGAGAACCAGCCCGAAGCTTTGTTAGCCCGGGGTGTCCGGCCTGTGTTGCTGATTGAGGCGCTGTCTGCCTGGGGGTGGGGGGAGTGGTTTCGACCGTGGGGCCGGGGGTGGGCGCTGGCGTTGCGGTGGCGGTTGCGCGGACTGACTCACGTTTATCGCCACTGGGGAATTTTTCGTTTAGGTAAGCTTGGTCTGCGGGCGAAAAGGTTTCGAGTGAGTGAAGCGATTTACCACCGCCATCCTTGGCCAGGACGATCATGCCGTTTTTAAAGGAAACGACCGTTCCTTCGATTTTTTCGCCATCTTTCATCGTAAAGGTGCGCGCTTGCGCCAAGACAGTCACTAGCAGGATGAAGTATGGCAAAGAGAGCCGTAGAAGGCGAACTGGCAAATTCATGGTCCATGAGAATAGGCCGGATTGTGCAAATGACAATCTCGTATTCCTCAACCTCTCCATTGGTCCGTTTCTGTTCTGTCGACTCTCGCAATTCACGCGGGCATAACTTTAGCGATTCCTTCCAGTGGAGGTTGTTTGTGAACAAGAGGCCGTTTGCCATTGATAGTGTGCTGCATCGGGTTTCCCCCAATGAGTATCGCTACTGCTATCGACTGAGTGGCAGGCATCGACAGTGTCGAGGTCTTACGCTGCGTCGCTTTAAGGTGGTTCAGCAAGTTCGATTGCTCGGTTGCCTGAGGTCAGGAAATCGGGGTTGATTCTTTCAAAAAAGCGCACTTGACACCGGTTGGGCATCGGTCTTTGCTTTCGCGCTTCTGTCTTTGCTCAGGTGGTGGAATTGGCAGACACGCTGTCTTCAGGCGGCAGTGCCGAGAGGCGTGCGGGTTCGACTCCCGCCCTGAGCACCATTTGACTGTCCGTGACAGTGTGGGTCGAAGTGAGATAAGTGTCACATTTTCAACGACTTAGACGTTTGGATGCCTGGCGTTTAAATTGTCATTCCGTGACAGGAAAGGACTGCAAAAGTCTGCATTTAGTGGGGGTATAAGTGGGGGAATTTCGCCGTTTAGGTTCACATTATTCCAAATTTCCCGCCTTATTTGAATAGGTATATCCGAAGTAAGCGCATTTCTAGTGTGGTGTCAGCAATCAGCGCGAGAAGCAATGCTCTCTGCGTAGAGTCGTTTTAAACGGGCAGCATCACTCATAAACCATTGTCGAAGCCACGCATCGTAATGATATATTGGATGACTAGTATGTCGATAATTGGATGGGTTAAGAGATTGTGGCACCTAGGGCTGCTCGGTGAACAATATCCTCATTTGAGAAATCGATTGGTAATCCAGATAGGCGAATAATACTCGACAACTCCCAATCATCCCCAGAATCCTTTCGGTCCACCGCAGCATTCAGCAGTGACTCGTCATCAGGATTCCAGTTTGGGTCGAGGTTCATGAACGAATTCGGGTCGCCCTTGAGCAGACCAGCGAAGGTGCTGCAAAGAATAATCGAACCAAGTGGGCCCATACGGTCACCGTCAATAGCTTCTGCTTCTTTCAGGATGTAGAACCAAAGTGACTCTGGTTCAGGCACCTCTACGTCATTGCTATTGGTCCAAGTGCCCAAAGGGGTGATGGGCAGGCCAAGTTTTTTGGCTACTTCTGGTCCGGATGGTAATCCAAGTGACCATCCGCGCTTCAGATTTAGATAGGGCAAAATGTTCATCGGTGACGGCATGGGTCGCTCGTGTAGAAAGGCTAAAGCGTTGCATAGCTTTGTATCGATTCGTCGGGCAAGCTGAGGAAATGGCCCAGAAGAGCTCGTCATTGGCAGGAACCAATCCCATTGTATATAGTTCTGCTCGGTCAGCGGCCGGAAACCTCTCAGGTCAACTGTTGCGGGATCCCCGGTGTTATTGAAAATTGGAATGAAGTTGCCGAAGCCTTGGTGCGGCTGGTTGGTTTGGTAGCTGTTGCGGACCATTGAATGGCCAAATCGATATGCTGCACCGGAGAATTCAACGGGCATGAAAGGCTGGTTGCGCCATGAGAAAATGTCTTCCAAGCCAAGTTCCCACTTGTGTCTACCGTCGGGTGTTGTCGCCAACTTTAGCGCCGCACTATGAATATTGGGATCTACGATGCGCTTGAGGAAATCGTTCCAAACGATCCACTGGTATAACCATGTAAGGGCACGCCTTGCCTCATCGAATCGAGAATCCTCGCGGATGCCGAGTTTCTTTGCTCGGTCGACCAGCGTATTATGTGCAAGGAGAAACGCCAACTGCACCTGGCACACGATGCTATTCTCATCGTTGCGCGGATCGCCGATAATTGCTCGACCAATGGGATTGCCCTGTGCATCTCGACGGTTTGTGCGGGGAAGATCCAGAAGCGGCGAGTTTTCGATTTGGCCTATGTTGAATTTCCCTTTATCGGCATGATCATACAGGTATGGCTGGTCATCGGGCCCACGACCATACACATTATCTAGGTCTAGTCGTGGTGTGCGAAAATTTTTGAGCTTTTCAGGATCATTTTGACGAACTAGAGACGATGCAGGGTCAAAGGTAATATCGTGGTCTACGAATTGCCCAAAGTATGTGTATCCTGCTGGCGTTTTCTCGGCACCAAATGCCGCATCTAAACGTGCAATTTCATCATTATTGCCAGCAATATCCTGGGGAGTCACACCAGGGGCTTCGATCATTTGAGTGTTAGCAAAATCGAGAAAATGGGCATCGAGTTCGTGTTCACGCATGGGCAAGCCTTGGGCATTATTTGGAACCCACCCCGGTAAGCTTGGGAACAAGCGGCCAAATGGCCCTTGATAGAAAGGAGATGATGGAACGAATGAAGGGCTGTTTTTTCCGTGCTTCATAGTAGTGGCTGAGTAAGTAGAGACTTTGTTATTATTGGATGATTGAATTCTAGCCGAACCAAATGCGGACGATATTCCCGAGTTCGTTGGTTTCGATGTTTACGCGATGCGGTATGAAGTCCTCAGTAAGTGCATCGCCCGTTTTATAGGCACGGAGAACAAATCCGATGAGTTCTTTTACCAACACCGGGGCACTGGGATCGACGTTATGGCCTGTTGAAACCGGTCGCGTATCATTAACGACTAGTTCAGTAGGAATGTCGGCACCCCGCCACTCTTGAAAGCCATTTGGACCAACGAAACTCGACAAGATCATCTGCCAGTCCGTGGTAAGAATTGTAAATGCATTGACTTGCGAGGTTGGAAGGTCACACGCGCTGGGCACTGCTAATGGACCGGGTACGTTCGCTTGGGCGAGAATTTCCGTAGCACCCAGCTTTTTCAGGGCATCGACATCGGTGTCGAGGCTCCGAGCTGGATTATTATGGCACTGAATGGTGCCATCCTGTTTGAATACAACTGTTACATTACGCATGATTATTCCTGATATTATGGTTTTAGGAAGTTGAGGATCATCGCGGACAGCTGGCCACCCGCAACATAGTCAAAATGCGCGAACATGGGCGATGAGTTGACTTCGAGAAAACTCAGCTTTCCAGTCGCTTGGTCGGTTTTGAAATCGGCTGCGCCGAAGTTCATTTGCAGACTATCCATTAGGCTGAAGAGGGCCTGCGTCTCTTCTTTAAAATCTTCATGTGCGACGGTGACTTCTGCATCTTGTGCGACGCGATAGTCGAGTGAATCGGATTTCATATTAAATGCCATTGACTGGTCACCAATTCGGTATATCCGAACCTCAGGCTGAATAAGCACTTGTTGCACGATAGCAGGTTTTGCAAAAGTTTGTTTCTTAGAGTGTGTTTCGCCTATGGCTGAATCTAGAGTACGGCAATAGTCACCGCCTTCGACTGGCTTGGCGATGTAAGCTCCAGTTGGCTGAAGTCCGCCAATAAAATCTGAGTTATTCGACACCCAGGTGCGGGGGACTTGCAAACCATGCTGTTTTGCCAGTGTTAGGATTGCAGGCTTGTTTCCCACTAGGTTGCTTGCTTTGCTGTTCAGGCACTTGACTGTGGGCATGGCGAGGCAGTAGCCCATAATCGCGCTGTACCAGGCGGTTGCTCGTGCGTTACTCTCGGATCGCCCATCACGCATTTGATTGAAAATATCGAAACGCGTGAAAATGCTGTATGGGCGAAGCGTTTGCCCATTCAGCTCTAAGGTTTGCTCTTGGATATCCCATTTAAATGAAGGAGACTTCGTTTCGCCAAAAAGGAGTGGAATGACGGGCACCCCTTGCTTCGAGCAATGTTCAATCAGGCGCAGGAGGTTTGTATCGCACTCACCTCCTGCGATGATAATGGCTTCTGTGTCCATGGCTAGAATGCGCCGAACGGACCGCCAGGAAAGGTTCCAGGATTTCCGCCTGTGCGATGAATCCATTCAGGGGGGACTTCACCCGCTGCGGTTTTCCATGGAGGAAGGTTGGGAAGGCGTGGCGGGAACGGGTCATCGATTCGCGGGTCCGTAATCGGACCTTCTTCACCAACCATGAAAGTCGTTGGAAGCTCTTCGAACCGTGGTAGTGTGGACCTCGGGTCTTCGCCCATCGGCAAAGTTGGTCCTTCCTCAGGGCGAATAAAAAATGTCTTGGGATCCTCTTCGCCAATTGCGAGGGTTTTAAATGCCTGTGAAGTCAACTCAGCGATCTGCGGTCGCGGTTGAGTCACTTGGGAAAGGTGAACAGTCTGTTCATTCGTGCGAGCCTTTGCAACTACCGCAGTAATTCGGTTAGAGTCATCTTTATCATATACAAGCGATGCGCTGACGGGAGTTAGTACCGGAAGGGAAATGCTCGCTGGAGGGTCGCCCTCAAAGTTTAGTTCTAAAACTTCATCATTGGGGTCGCGATCATCGGCATCGCTTAAGCGAATGTTGCTCCAGCCGGTGGAGGAGGCCATGCCGAACGCAGTGATGTGGAGCTGCACAGGATTCGTTTTTAGAATTTGTACATCGAGGTGTAGTATTTGGTATATTTTCATAGTGGTATGGGTGCTTATGGAGAGAGGAAATTAGCGGATATGGTCCGATAGGCGAAGGACTAGGGCAGAGAGCGTCTTGACTGGGTTTGCTGCGGAACTGAATGGCATCACGGACATGTCGCTCACATAAATGTTATCAACGCCCTTTAGTTTGAGATTTTCGTCCACCACGCTGCTCGTTTGGATGGTGCCGCCAAGACTAAGCACTGCTGGCATTCGAAGCGTTCCAACTGCATGATGTACGGTTCCGAAGCCAAAATCCTTATTGTCTTTGCCAAAAGGAAATCCTGGTAGTCGGGTAACTGGCTGGCCGTTCTTGTTGAACTGGCTTAGGATTCTGTTGGACACTTCGTTTAGAATGGCAAAGACCTCATGGTCGCTTTTCTGCCACTTCGCCAGTGCTGGAAAGCGAGATTGGGTCAGGTGTGAAGTCCAATGCAAATTGCGAAAATAAATTTCGGGTATATAGCCAAAGGAGGGCGGTTGTTTGATCTCGTTGCCGTTGTCCAGGCAGTTGGCAAAACTGAATTTGAAATCCATCCGCGATGGACCACTCATGCTTATAGGAGTTTGAGGCGAGGTCGGATCATTCTCGCGTAGGTGCCAGTATTCGTGGTTAATGTTTATCTCTACATTAAACGGATACTTGATCTGTCCCTGGGCGTCTCTCAACCCCTTCGAGTAAAGAACGATTTTTGCATGCGTATTGCGCGGAATCTTTAAGTTGTTGATATGCGTTACTTCCGTTTCGACCCAATCTGTCGTGGGATGATCCGTAAGGCCGCGTCCAATAAGATTCTTGGAATCCTGGGGAAGGCCTTGTCCGACCGTTGAACGAGCCAGTAACTTCGGGCTGCCGATCGAACCCGCTGCCAAGATTACTTTTCTACCATACAGGTCCTTGTAGTGATCGTTTATGACGTCTTTGACCACCAGTCGATAATCACCGTTGTGGTTTGGAATGATGTCCTCAACGTAGTGATTTAGTAGTAAAAAAAGGCCTCCTTGATTCTGGTCACGGTTTCCTGGTAGACCAAGCTGGTTAATGAGGAGCTCCGCCGTGTTGAAAACGCCGGTGGGCTCGATATATGTTTCCTCGACGGCCACGCCCGTTGGGTTCAGGTAGGGCTGGTGCAGTGCCCGTGGCGTTTGTTCGATGATGAAATCGTTTACTAGATTTGTGCTTCGGAGCTTGTTTACGATCGCCTGTGCCGTCTTTCCCATACTGACTGACTGATTCAACTTGCTGCCGGCTTGCTTCAGGTAGGTTGACGTTAGGTCGTTGCGCACGGCTTGCGGGAAAAAAGCCAGCTCCCATGGTTGGATGGTCGGGATCAATCCTGACCAGAAAATCGAACGGCCACCCAGATTGAGCTGAAGCTCTTCGTGGATGTAATTCTCGCGCCCGTGTGGATCGCCAGAGCCAAACTGCCAGAAGGTGCGGCTGCCAAATCGTTTAGCTACGTCGGCGTTGGAAAACCGCCCAACGTTGTAACTGTGTGTCGGCAACAAATATGAACCGGCTTCAATAACCAGAATGCGCTTCGAGTTGCCATAATGATCAGCAAGTTCATCGGCTAACAAGCCGCCTCCCATTCCAGATCCGATGATGATGAAATCAAAATCCGGGCGACTCCCACTGTAGTTTGAGAAGAAGCGATTTTGAAACTCGGTGCTTTCGGTTACGAGTCCGGCGTAGGTGCTTTTAGTGAAACTCATATGCTCATACCCATATTCGCTTGCTGCTAAATCCTAATGAATGGCCTTAGCGCAACTTATGCAAACATTATTTGAGTATGAATATAACTATATGGTTACGGAATTCTATTTTGATGCATATTTATCAAGTATAGTTATGTTTCAATGTGCAAATGGTTTCATGCCCATTTCTGATATTAACTTAAATTTGCTCCATAACACAATCGTCGTTTTTTTATGTCTATTTGCCTTATTGAAACTTTTAGTCACGATTTCTCGCCTTGGGCATTTCTGTAAGGTGCTACTTTACAACGACAAGTAAAAGCGAATGGAATGAACGAACATCTTGTATTGGTTCGCCCCTCCCCCCTGAGCACCATTTAACTGCCCGCAATCAGGCGGCCATACTGTAAGGAGTGGCTCAATTTCAACGACTTGAAGATCTAGAAGACTAGCATTAGAATTGATAGGATGCAACAAGATGGCCGCCAAAGTCTGCATTTAGAGGGGGTATAAGTGGAGGAATTAGCGGCCCTAAGATGGCTCTGAATCTTCAATGTAGGGCTTAACCATGACCATTACAGCGTCTTTAAGATGTTGAGGCATGGAACCCCAAGCATTGAATATCTGTGTTAGTTCCGGCTCATTCATGATGTTTTGCCGTGTTGTGGTAGCGCGTTGTTTGCCATTCTTGCTCTCGCTATTGAAAATCCACGAAAGCGTCTGCACTGCATCAAAGGTCGGCAACTGGCTTGCGTCGGTGTAGATTTGTGCGGTGAGCTTGGGGTCGCTGTGTCGCATAAGCTCCTGCGCGGTGCGTTGTGCGGTGCCTTCGCGGGCTAATTTCGTGGCGAACGTGTAGCGTAGCGCGTGGAAATCCAGCTTGCGGCCCAAGGCGTCCAAACGTGAAATTCCGGCTTGATCAAGATGACGGCGAAATTGCGCATCAGGTTGCTTGATGATTGAAAATACCGCTTCGTCCAGCGGGGCATCATATGGCCAGCCCTTCTTTAGTTCCTCAGCCAACATGGGATGCAAAGGAACCAGAGCGCTTTTGCGGTTTTTGGTGGTGATGGCGCGCGCCTTGATGTGCGGGCGCTCGTGATCAAAAATAACGTCACCGCGCAGCACTTGCCGTAGTTCACCTAGGCGGAGGCCAGTGTAAGCAGCGGTGAGATAAAGAAGCCGGTTTTTGCCAGCAACCGCTAACAGCTTTTCCAGTTCCTCGTCGGTAAATGCGCGGCGTTGGGCTTGTTTGCCGCGCGTATCGACTTTTTTGATGGTATTGAGTGGATTGCCAGGGATGCGTTCTTGGTCCTTTAGCCAATCCATAAAGGTATGAGCCGCGCTGAGGTAATCATTTAGCGTCTTCGGTTTAAGATCGGTCTGGACGCTTCGCCATTTGGTAAAATTGTTGGCGGTTACATCTGCAATGCGTGTCCAGTGCCCTTCACTCAAAAGCCGTTTGAGGCGGCGGCGCAATAGATCGACATGTTTATTCGTTCTGCCGGTGGCGCGTAAGTCTGCCAGGAAGTCCTCTACATGCTGAGATAGCGGCTTATCGGCGGATTGGCGCTGTAGCTTTGGGGCAATGATGCCTTCGCGCTCACGCTCCTTTTCGCGGACAATATCGTTCAGCCGTTTTTGCGCGACTTGCTTATCGGGGGTATGAAGGGCAATCTCGGTTACGGTGTAGTCACCTTCAAGGCGGTAGCGGCCCCGGTAGTTCTTTTCTGCAACGGATTTGCCTGCCTTATCTTTGCGGCGTGGTTTGTATACATAGGCGCGAATTGCTCAATCTCCTGTTAGTTGGTTGCACGTTGTTCACGGAGTCGATTCAGGTAGTGCTCCAAATCGCTCCAATAAAACCGGGTGGCTCCGCCGACTTTGACGGGCTTGGGAAAATCGCCGCGCGCAACGAGGCGATAAACGGCGCGGGTAGAAATACCTAGGCGCTTGGCGATGACGCCGATGGGCACGAGTTTGTCTTCGGTGGTGTGCTGCATAATTCCGTAATTTTTGAGTGGACGGTTGGTTTGCTGCCAAGGGCGGCCAGCACAAGATGCTACGTGTCAGAGCGCGGCATCGTCCGGGCTGGTCTGCCTATACCCGTCACACGCAGACCATTTCTGACAAAAATTCGCGGATACGCCGTACGAACGGTGTTTCGCGGGCGTATTAAGAGTTAAGCCATGATAAATCAGCCACCACCGACATCTGCTTCATTATCTGCGTCTTTAGATGCAGAGTTTGACACCCGCGTCGATCTGGTGATGCAGGCCGTTGATCTCCATCAAACTCACCTGCTGCATTACCTGACCGGCCTGACCCGCAACTACCACGACGCAGAGGATTTGTTGCAATCGCTCTGGAACCATGTGCTGCTGCACTTTAAAGAGCGCGATATCTTGAGCCTACCAATCCTGCGCCGCAAAGCCTACCAGCACTTTGTTGATGCCTATCGATCCAAGGTTCGGCGTCCCGAAGATATTCGCGAGGATTATGCCGGGATCGAGCCAGTTGCCAGACCGCGCGAGGCATACTCCGATGCAGAGGAAGCGCAGCTGAAAGCCAATTTCTGGTCAGAGCTGTCAGGGATCGATCTAACCGACCAACAAAAGGAATGCCTCTGGCTCCATGCCCGTTTTTCGTACAGCTATTCCGAAATTGCCGACAGACTTGGTATCGGCAAATCCACCGTGGGCGATGCGATCACAATCGCCCGCGACAAAATCAAACAAGCCTTTGAACATCAAAATTCCTAATTCATCATGCAACCACATCACAATTATTCCTTTCGCGCTGCGGACGCCGACAAAATCATTGCCCAGTATGGAAACAAGCCGCCACGCGAAATGCGCGAGAAAATTGAACGCAACCTCAAGGGCCAACGGCAAGAGTTTAAAAACCTCCGCCAGCAGACCAATGAACTGAGCACCCGCATGGATCAGATCAAGGCCAAGATGAAAAAGCGTTCGCGAGGCCGGTCCATGTAGGTCCGGGCGTAATTCGCCAGTTTCTATGAGCCGAATAGTTCGTCTATTCGGCTCATTTGTTTTGTTTATTCAATGCTGCTTACATGCCGCGCGATCTGCCTTTACGGCGAGACTGCATTTCTGGGCAATGGCTTTTTGCTTGGCGGCTAATTCATCAAGCTTGGCTTGGTCTGGTTTTGCCTGCGTGCTGAATTCCTGTTTGAGCTGCTTTTTTGCTGGCGCGGTGACGTCGTTTGCAATCTTAGTCGTGCGTGGTTGTTGGTTACGGCGTTGCTCGCGCTGCGGCGTTGGAGAGGTGGGCACTGCCCGTTCCTCACGCTCTTTTTCCAGCTTCGCTAAGGCGCGATCACGTTCAGCCTTAATTGCATCAATCTGTTCTTGTGCGCGGTTTTCAGCATGGGCAAAACTCCGTTTCATCGTATCCAGTTCCTGTCGGTCACGGCGCGTCAATCCGAAAACTCGCCGGAATAGAGATGGATTGGCGCAACGACTTTCGAGTTCAGTGATGGCAGCACGTCGCTCTTTCAGTTGGTAATGCTCATTCAATGATTTCTCCCGATTGATAATGCGGGTTTGGAAATCATCTGATATTGTGGCCCGCGCTTGTAGATATTTGTCCTGGGCTTCTCTGCTAGCCGTATATTTATCGGATCGCCTATTGAAAGTATCTTTAACGGGCTGGGTGTTGGCCGTTGTGCGGTTCTGCTTGGACTGTGTCATCACCGTAGTGCTCTGGTCCGCCTTTAGAGGCTGCTTGGGCGCTTCTTTGGGGGCTGGCTTGTCGATCTTCCTTGGCTCAGTCTGTTTTTGCTCCTGCTTGGCGGCAACGGCAAAGTCAGTTTTAGTTTCTGGCTTAGATCGTTCATTGGTGGCCTTTTTGAATTCGGCTTTTGCTTCCTTGGACTGCGTGGCAGCGACTTTCTTCTGCTCATGCTGCTGCGTGACCTGTTTGGCAAGTTCGGTCGCTTCGGGGAAATGGGTGGAGTCAAGATCGCATATCCGCTGCCGGAAATCCTTGGTCTTGATACCTTCAATCTGGCGAACGGGGTTGATCTGCTTGCCATAGGGATCGATCACGACCAAACCGCGTCGTCCCTGCGCCAGCCGGTAGCCTTGGGATTGCAGGGCTGCGGCAAAGCTTTGGCCATTATCTGACTGCGCCCAGGCGTCAGCGATCTTAGTATCGCGGTAGCGGGCACGTTCCCCTTGCTGCATTTTGAGGTGATTTTCGATGCGTTGCGGGCAATACTCCAATCCATGCTCCTCGTGATACTCGCGCGCAAAGCTGGAAAGCTTGCGGTAGCTGTGGGAATCACTGGCGACCATGCCGGTGGTCGGATGCACGCGGTTGGCGACAACATGTACGTGCCGGTGTGGCGTGTCCCGGTGGGCAATCACAACGGCTTCATGGTCTTGGAGGCCCAACACTTTCAATGACTGGAGCGCCGTATCGAGCATGTGCTCCTTGGACGGGTCCTGTTCCGGGTGCCATGCGAGCGAATAGGCCATTACTGGCTTTTGCAGTTTTGCGCCGCCCGGATTTTGCCCGCTGGCCTGCTTGAGCCTGTCCTGTGATTTGGCAGTATAAGCCATGACCTTCCACGCTTTATCGGGATTATCGGTCATCATGTTTTCGGTGTGCGTCCACGCAACGCGTTCGCGGGTCTGCGCATCCTTGTCGTTCAGGTAATATTGGAACGCACCCTTAAAGCTACGTCCGCCCTTGGCGACGTTGGGGTTCATTCATCGTTCTCCTCGTTCAATGCTTCATCCATGAGCCGGTCGATCCGGTGACAGAGTTCATCGACCTGTGGGGAAACGCGCTCAAATATATGCGCGTTCTTGACGAGCTGGTTGAGGTTATGGCCGATATGGTAAAGCTGTTTCATCAGCGCTGGATCGCACTGCTTGACTGTGCGAATGGAAATACGGCCACCGCCGGAAAGCGACGCACGGCGAGCAAATTCATTGATGCGCATATTTGCCGATGCCGCCTTGTGCGCTAGCCGCGCGTGCTCCGCATCATTCAATCTGAATGAAACAATGCGGGTCTTAACGCGGGATTGCGGTAGTGAAGGACGGGCCATGCTTACACCTCACCATACGATAGAGGTGTTAAGCGTGTCCGGCTGCGGTGGATATGGGGCGCGTCATGCGCCCAGAGCCGGGGGGATGCAACGGGGGGACAGCAAGTCCACCCCTTGCCAAGATAGTTTTCGTTTACGAAAACACATCTTGCTACGCGGCAAGACGCGCATCGCTGGCGCGAGGCCATGAAGCTGATTCTATTCTTTTCAAAGAGTATTTGTCGTATAGTTTCCTCCGCCGAATGGGGCTACCTCTAGCAGGCGAGCTAACTCTGATAACGTTTAAAACGTTACTTCGCGCTCAATCCGAATTGGGCCAGATGGTATTGATATATCTACGGGTGTTTGGTCGGTGACGCCTTTTGTCACAGGTGCATCGTCATCGCCCACCTTTAGGCCAAGTATTTCAGCCAATTCGTCTGTATAGACCCGTTCGAGGGTAACAATTTTTCCAGAAGCCGGATCGGCTTTTGTCTCATATAAGCGTTTTTGCTCAACGATGCTTGGTTCAGTGAACGAGACCAATAAATCCAATGTATCAGTTAACGCGTCTGTGTTAGCATAGCCCAACGCTGGCGAAGTGCCTGCCGTTTTAAGATCGTTTCCTGGGCTCCACTCAAATCCTAGTCCAGCATCGACCTTTTTTGTGTAAGTAAATGAAATTATCTTTTGCAGCGTTTTCGTTGTGAGGCCGATTGAGGGTCTGTCGCCGGAATCTGCTTCAGCAAACTCCCTAAATTCGTTAATGATTGTCTCTTCGAGAAAGCCACCGGTCGGAATGTATTGAGGCAAAGGCTTATCCGCTGGGTATTTTATCGGCTTGTATGAGAGGTTAATGACGGTCCCTTGCCCCGCCGTTGAAGCACCTGAGATTCCGACGTTCGGAGTGATTACTCCGACATCGTTTCCACCGATGAATGCAGACCCTTTGATTCCCCCGCCCAGATTATCGGTATTTGCGTTTTGACGCGCCAGAATCAGCGTGCCAGGAAATGGTGTTAGGCCCTGAAGAGCCAATTTTTCTGGATTTTCCCTGCGCTGCGTTTCAAGCCATAGAAACGCATTAGTGATTTCAGCCGAGATTACATTTAGCGCTTTTCCTGTTGGGATTGGCTCCATCGGCTCGACATTTGTCTTTTTATCAGACATGCCGGGAACCGGATTTGAATTCATTAATTGGAAATCTGAATTCTGACAACCGGTTATTAAAAAACACAATGAGACTATAGTAGCAGAGAAGTAGTAGTTAATTTTCATTGTTTTTGAATTTAAATAAATTTTTTCTAAGCTATAAACGGATAGTAACTAGTGGAATTTAATCAAGAAAAAATTCATATCTTTCAATATGAGGCAATTTATAATGCTTGTTTTGACCAAGTTTGGATTGAATCTGAATCAAACAAGGTGAAGCGATTCAAATCACCGAAGGCCTAGATCTTGAGCGGCGCGTTGAACGCGATCTGCTCAAGCCATTTCAGCTTCGTCTCGAGCGTGTGACCTCGCCCATATTGCGGACCGTGCTTCCTGTGCCCCATCAGCTCTTGAATGACTTCCTCGGGCGCTCCTGCATCGCGCAACCGATCTTTGAAGGTGTGGCGCAACGAATACAGCGTGTGGCGTGGCGTTGGCCTGAGATTGTTCTCTTTCAAATATTTGTTCGCGGCGGCAGACGCGGACTCCGGGTGCGTATGGTAGCGCGAGAAACCATCGGGATAAACCTGCTGCGCCGCCATAAGCGAAATCCCGACCAATGGGATACGGCGATCCGATTGTGGTGTTTTCAAATCTCGTAGCCCGTTTTTGCGTATCCAAATGTGAGGCACATCCGCATCGAGGAAAAAGTCCTGGGCTTCCAGTCCGATGAGCTCGGACTCGCGCGCGCCGGTTTCAATCATCATGTAGGCCAGCATCCTCGCGGCTTCATTCATGCCTGCCAGTTTATCCTCATTGATAAATTTATCCTGAGCCCATCCAGCCTCAAACGGGGGTCTTGGTACGGTGGTTTGTTTCACGTTGGTTTCGGCAAACACGACTTTGAAGTCGGTTGGGATTTCGAGATCACGCCCAACCGTGAGCATGATATCCTTGGCAAAAGTAAGCTGCTTATTGGCGCTGTTGCCAACCAGTTCTACGTCTGCGATGCGTGCCAGTAGCCAGTTGCGAAACTCCAGCGCGTGTTTGCGCTGCACTTCACTGAGGTCAATGTCACCGACCACCTTGATGAAATTCTTGAGCGCGGCGGCTCGGGGGTTCTTGAATTTGCGAACTTGCTGCTCATTCTTGCCTACCAAGCGATCTGAGCAAAGAGGCCAATAGCGCTCAATGCACTTGCTGAGGCGAATGGTCGATGCCTTTTCATTGCCCAAGACGGCACGAACGACCTCGGACCTATTGCCATCTGCTACTTCGAGGCGGGCGATTAAATCATCAAGTGGTCCATCGACCAAATCAGCCATGTTCTTGTAGGCAAAGCCGTTGGCTTTGGCGAGCGCAACGGCGCGCTTGAAACGGTCGCCGCGTGCATCCGGCTGCCCCGAGCGAATCAGATCGCCCCAGTATCTCTCAACAAATGCATCATAGACGGCGGCAATGCGGGTGGCCTCCTTCACGGATTTGGTTTTGAGCGCAATGCGCACATGGGTTCGGTCATCATAGGTGGCTACGTGCTTGGGCACGCGCCTAAAATAGTGATACCAGTCGCCGCGACGGACATAGTTTTTGGACAATGAAACCTCACTAGATGTATTCCAAAACGTATGCCAAAAGATTATCACAAAAAAGGATTGCCGGTCAACCGTCCCAACAGAAACGCTGAGAAAACAAAGGGTTAGTAGGGAATTTGATTGGAAAATTTTGGAAAAAATGGAGCGGGCGAAGGGAATCGATCTAAAATGTTTAACATCCTAAGTTATTGTTTTTGCACTGTATTTTAAATTCACCGTTGCTCCGTCTGCCCAAAATGTATGCCAAAATGTATGACGATTATCATTCTGCTCCAGCAACCCTACGGGCGCGTTCGATGTCGTCGTGCTTAGCGTTTTCATCCTCAAGCTCTTTTTCGATTCGCCGAAAGATCGGCAGATAGTCTTCACCGTGCTGGGTGACAATGCGTGCGGCAATACGCAGTGCATTCCCGGTCCGTGAGGTGAAGTTCGTAGGTCGGTTGAGCGCTGATTTTTTTCTATTGAGCGAGACCTCGTTCGATTTTCGATGTCGATGACCGCGTAGAGCTGCCTTTACAGTATCTGGAATGTCATCAGTTATCAATTCCCTCACAATAGCCCTGCCTCGTTGAAACTGTAATATCCAAGCCCGTGGGGGTCGTCCTCTATGTCGCCCATGATGATGTGTTCGATCAGTTCAATGCCCAAGATTTTGCCCGCATCTGCGAGCCGTCGAGTGATTTTTATATCTTGATGGCTGGGTTCGGGATTGCCGGACGGGTGGTTATGACTAAGAATCAGTGAATTGGCTCCGGCAGGTATCGCTGCTTGAAATGCTTCGCGCGGATGGATTGGTGCGGAATGCGCAATTCCAATGGTAATTCGGAACCGGCCATAGGGCTGGTTACGCCGGTTGAGCGGTATGACAATTAACTGCTCCTGTAAGGGATGATCATTGAATGCGCCGGTCAGATACTTTGCGACTTCTGCTGGGGTGTCGAGGGATGCCTGTTTCCCCTGAGCAATTAAATTATAGACGATGCGTCCTTCATAGATTTTCAAGTTCAGTCTCTCTTCTGTCTTTAGTGGTGCCAGAACACCAGCACGTCGCCGCCGTGATCGAGCGTGAAGACATCATTGATCTCCATGTCACGGGCGAAGGCTTCGTAGTTGAAATAAAATCTTAGATTTTCCGGGACTTCTGAAAGCTGGCCGGTCTCATCCAAGAACTCTTCGCACCATGCGACAAGCGACCTAGCTGATCCTGCATACGCGTCCTGAAACTTGCGGATATTGCTGACTTCCAAATCTTCACCAAGGTGGTCACAAAACTCGATGAACTGCTCCCAATCAATGCCGTCCTGTTCGCACTGCTGATGAGCGTCGATGATATTTTGCAAGCAAGTCAGTCCTGCGTATTCAGATAAATTGCCGCAATATTCGTGGTCATGGATAGCCCATTCTTCGGCGTCTGTTTCCGGGGAATTGCTGAGGATACTTTCGATGGCTTCAGCAATTTCTTCGGCGCCATCGAGATCAATCCAGCCGCCATGCAGTATTCCGGCATTGTAGCTGGCTAAACAAGCGATGTATGCGCGTGGAGTTGTCATGGTCTGTTCCTTTCATTGATGGCTGACCCCATGTCAGCCGATGCTCCTGGCGAACACAGGTTCGGCCAGATGCAGTCATGGCCTTTTCGGGAGACCGCCGTTTGCGGCGGCGGAAGGCCATTGACGCTGGCCGGTTCTGTGTTGCCATTATGGGGCAGGCTGATTGGCGGGTAGTCCGGCCAAGGGAATAGTCAAGACCACCCACCAATCGTTGCGTTAGCGGTCCGCGGAGGGAGACTGACGCGACCGGATGGCGTTGGTTACAAGCCATGCTTGGCGCGCCAGTTCGGAGACAACCAGCAAGTCACGTCCGGTAAATCCGCTGGTATCCTTCGGATCGCCGTTGGCGTCTGTGTAGGTCCGCGCAAAGGTTGTGGTGAGAAATTCGCCATTCTCGCTTTCATTGCTCCAGATGGATGCTTTGATTGCGCCGTCACGAATGACCTCTATTGGTGCGTTGGATGTTTGGTTTCCCATGATTGGTTCCTTTCGTCGATGGGTTTTCTTCTACCCGTTCCCGTGGGCGATCTTCTATGCGGCAATAGGGTCGGCGCCATTCGGTCCGTAAAGACGGTTCGCGATGCGGCATAGTCCGATTTTTTCTGCATTGGTCAGCCGATCATCTGCCACTGCTGTGATCAGTATGCCTTGTTCGCGCCAAGCACGGAGGCGTAGCGCATCAAGTTCATCTGCATTTAGCGGACTTTCGCCCAGCCAAAGCGCAAACGCATTCTGATATCGGTTATCGACACTCATTGGTCACCTGCCTTGGCGCGGCGTGCACAGTCACGACGAATTTTCTCCATTCGCACGGAGCGTAGTCGGTCGTGGATCATCTGCGCGTTGTCAATGATTGCTCGTGTTTCACGGAGATAGCTTTCCAGCTCATAGTGCGGTAATGCAATGAGCACATCGACCTGCGTGTCTGGCAGATCCTCGTAGTGAATGGTTCGTTCTTCATCTGTCATGATCTTGGTGTTCCTTTCTGATTGATTGCTGACAGTGTGGCAGAACAAGGATGGTAACCGCGTGGTGCTCGTGGGGCATTCGTGAGGCACCCAGATCGTGCCTCAACTTCCCGATATGGAACTGAATTGAGTGGGGTGGGCATTCATTGGGCACCCGTAGGGCACTCGTTGGGCATCGGCTGGATACATTTGTATGCAAGCCAGGTGCTGATTTCCGGAATACAACCATAAGTATACATAATTTATTGACATTAATTAATGATTTGTGGCATTGACGGGCCGCTGGCCGGAGCGGTCAAGCAATCCATCACGAGAAAACAGGAGGGTGACGTGATTATGAAACTACCGAAGCGTAATTTTCATACGCTGACGGAACTGGCGAATGATTGGTGCGTGGATGTCTGTGACATCTGGCAGTGTTTAATGGATGGCGAGTTGATGGGGCATATCCGGGTGCCACTTATGTGCGTTTTCCTCATTTCCAAGAGAGTAGATGAGGGGGCAGTAAGAATCGACAAGACATTGACCAACTGGGAGGGGTTTGCGTCTCTATCGCGCTATCAGTGCCAGCGGTTTTTTGAGCAAGGTCAGCTTAATGTGCGGGAGTTTAAATGCGAAAATCAAGAGAGACGTTTTGTTCTACCAGACGAAACCGATGATCACATTGTGGATGTTAAACGGTTGGGTGTTTTGGCCCGCGAACGAAAACGCTTTGAGAGGCTGCACAGCTCCAGTCAAGATCCACTGAGCGACAATGAGCCTTTCGATCCATCATTTCAGATCGTGCGCTACAAGGGACGTGAATATCCTCTGGGCCAGATGCAGGGTGAAATTGTAGTCAGCTCTTTGAGGGTGCAATTCGCGGTGAGCCGTGGCAAAAGGGGAAATTGCTTCTGCGTGGAGCGGCATCGCAAAGCTTTACGGTGTCAAAGCTCTTTAGAAAGCACCCAATTGGAGACCAATTGATCGTTTCAAGCCGCAATGGACACTACCGCCTCGGTGATGCCATGTTGCCGTGCGTAATCGCCGAAGCCCCGCCCACACACGAGGGCTGAAGGCGATTGCGCGCACGCCCCTCCAGTTTTCTACTTCGTTTATGTCGGGCGCAGTTCTCCCCATCCATCAGCGATAGCACTCTGGTTTCTACCCCTTCCAATCCATCAAACTGAGCTCAATGCGATCTACCCGGACAAAGAGTGGTCACAGAACGTATGGTCTTATGAATGATGCGGCACGAGGCGCATCGACCATCAATCAGTAATCCAAATACATATGAGCCAGACCCAACAACCATCGCAAAAGCCACCTCTACCGGCCAATGGAATGACCGATGTTCCGACCATCAAGCTCAATTCTGAAGAGCGTGAGCTGGCATCGCGCCTCAAAAACGCTATCGATCAAAACGGACGTTATCGTTTCCGTCTTCAGGATATGACCGCTGGGTTCGCCGCTGGCCGCAATGTGCCTGCTATCGAAGCGCGCGGCCAAATCGAAGATATGTTTACCGAAACCTACCGGTGCACACCGCATGAGTACCTTGATCGTTATTACAAGCGCGTCAATGAGCGCATGGATAGAAAGCGTCAGAACGGACCTAGCCGCTCAGTCTGAAGTCAAATCTCTAAACACCTAGCTTCAAGCGACACCATCACGGTGTCGCTTTTTTGTCCGGTCCTAGAAGCATCGTCATGCGTATGAGATTATATGAGCGCAATCAAGAAACAGGATGACAAGAACTCTGAGCATCAACATACACTCAATTCACTGGTAAGTGCCCCCAGTCCCGTTGACAGACCACTATATACCGACGATGAATTGAAAAAGCGCGTATCGCAGCTTCCTGAAAAATATCGCGAGGCTTTTGAGCGTATTTGCGCCGTTCGACGTGATGCCGCCAAAGAGCTTCAAATCAACCAGCGGACAAATTTTACCCGAATGGTTCAGGAAGAAAGCGCCATGCAACTGCTTCGCATATCGGTTTCTGAAAAGCCAAAAGCGTCACCTGAGCAGTTGGAACAGCAGGCCAAACGCACAGGTGAAGATTGGGCGCGTGGCGTCATAGACGGCCAGCGCGCCGTTTTGGAAGATTATTTCATTGGTATGAAACAGCGTTTCATCGACCAGGCTGAAAGCGAACATAGTCGTTTGCGTGATCAATTGCAGGATGCGCGTTCAAGGTCACGTGCTAAGGGGCGGCGTATGGTTTAGCCATACCATTTACGGTTGATTAACCCATCTGCGCTACAATAGCGGGGATGGTAAAGTCGTTGTTTAACAAAATGGCTAGCGGTACGGACACCAAGGCCTTGGAATTGATGGTGTCAGCAGGTAATCTTGATGCTGACGAGTTGCCTCTGTCCGGGACAATGATCATAGATGATGCCAGAGCCCGCCTTGAAAACGATACGGATCGTAATAAGCGCCGTGATGAATTGATCCGCGAGCTTGAGAGCACACGCGATTTCATTGACCGGTTAGAATCTCGAATCGAAGAAATTCAGGAGGAAATCGAACGGCTGGAGGTCCAACGCGCTGAAGCCTTGCGCCTGGCCGAAGAAGCGTTCGCTCTCGCCATAGAAGCTGATGAAATGATCGACGCCATTGCAGATGACGTATCCTCCGATGAGCGTCAGAGATTGATTGAATTACTTGGACCGGTGGCTGCTGACGCCACACCTGACGAATTGCTGGTGCTGCTTGAAACACTTCGCGATGAGAACAATTTGAACGGACGCAGCCAGAACGCTGAGGCTGAAGATGTTGAAAGCATACTTGATGAAAAGCGAGATGAGCTTGCGAAACTCGATGCTGCAAAAAACATCGGCTTTGAGAATTTGCCTCCTCTTGATGCGGCTGAACTCAAGCGCATCCTGTCAAATCTGGAGTTCAACGAAGATTTCACGGATGACGCTGTTCCGCAGAGCGATCTTGATTTTGGACCACCGTCACCGTCTTGATTGGCATAAACTTATATTTGCCTTCATTCCATAAAATCCCGGAAGCCTGGTAGTCTAGGATCGCATGTTCGCGAACTTTGTAGGTGGCCTGTGGGCCCATTTGCCCATCAGGTGCGTGTTCTGTGTGGTTATACTTAAGCCCATAGACCAAGAAGTAAAAATGCGTGTTATGTTTTGATTTGAACGCCACGACCGGTACATTTCTGGGGCCGTCTGGCTGATCGTTGAACCACTCTGCGAGGTTAAGCGCGTGATCAATTGCGCGGTTCTCATATTCGTCCGTCGTTGAAACATAGATCACGAAGTAAGGCGGGCGTTGTGACAGGCCAGCGGCTAAATCCCCAGGATGGCGGTTATCGTTTCCCCGCTCGACCCATAGAACACCGCGACCATCTTCAACCAATTGTGAGGGAATTGTTGCGCTGGTATTGTCACCGGAATCGCGTGCGTGGGCTATAGCTGCAAGCAATGCCGTTACCGCGATGCAAAGTAGCGGGACCTTGATAGAAAAGCGGTGAGTCTTCATCGTTTTATTTCGAGGAGCAGGCGCCGATCAGGAATAAAACCACGAGTATGACGACGACTGCTCCAATGATTTGGAAGCATCCTTCGTTATTCTTTTTCTCGCGGTAGATGTCGGCGGTGCCGACTTTCTCGTATTTCTTCGCCATGATTTGAAAGAAGTGCAGTGGTCAGTGAAAACCGACGCATGCGATTGCATGTTGTTGATTTTGAGTGGATTGGGTAATCTATGCTTTTAACCGAATACGCATTTGGTTAAAGTGAGGTGGTAACATTGAGCCAGTTGCTCGACTCTATAGGTGAGCGGAAGTATCTCACCGGCGGCGAAGAAGCCGCATTTTTGGCAGAGGTTCATCGCATGGATGACTTCGCGAAGCGTGTTTTCTGCGTGACGATGCTCTATTCTGGGGGGCGTGTTACCGAAGTAATTTCATTAACGCCCAGAAATATTGACTTTAGTGCAGGCAAGGTCGTCTTCCGAACACTCAAGCAGCGTAAGAAGGTCCGTTTTCGTGCTGTGCCAATGCCTAGCGATCTGGCTTCGATGCTCGCGGAACTGATCGAGCAAAATCAAATTGGACTCGATGACCGAATTTGGGAATTCTGTCGCCAGACCGGACTAAATATTGTTAAAAAAGCAATGACGCGTATTCATGTGTCAGGTTCACGTGCAACCACGAGAGGGCTTCGCCATACTTTCGCGACCTCGAATACCGAAGATGGTGTAAAATTCAGCACCCTGCGGACATGGCTTGGCCATGCTAGGATGGAGAACACTGCGATCTACTTGGATTTCACTGGCGCAGAGGAACGAGCCTATGCTGAAAGGCGATGGGAAAAGCTATCGCTATCTCAAAAAGCACTTGCCCGAAATCCTGATGAATACTAGGGTTGGAGCTATATTTAACCAAATGCGTATTCGGTTAGAATGCAAATACTAGAGGTCATTTTACGCATAGAGAAGTTAGGGCAGAAGTGTTCTCAGTGAATATGGCTTTTTGATCGAGCGCCAGGGGGGGTAGACAGTTCCCAAGGTAGCCGAAGTCGTCCTAGTTTTCGCTCTTGATTTACCCGGTAGGAGCTCGCGGTGGTTAAATATTGAAGCCATCTATCCATGAATCTTGGTCTCTGCTGAATTCTATGTCCAAATTCAACTTGGTCGTTTTATTCTGTTTTGTATGGAAACTCTACAAACCGGCATGGTATTGGGTTTTCAAGCACGGAGTTTTGAGGTTCATTCTCTGCTAGTTGGCGATAAATTACTGAATTTCATGAGGATTAATTTCCTGGGAGGAGGGGTGACTTTGGGCTTGCATCAAAAAAATGAACGTAGAAATTGATTATTAACCTGTGTTGTTGTGATTTATCATGTTGGAATAGAGGGAGTCGGCCTGCGAAGAGTCGTTGCTGTTTTAAGCGACGATGAGGGGAACTTGATAAATTGCGTTAGGAAAAACAACCAATCACTGGCGTTTCACACTGTGGATCGTGATTTATTGAGGTCACGTTTATCGTCCTTGATGATTGAACTTTTATCTGGTGAAATAAACCGAGACCGTTGGGAGCATGACCTGCAAGTTTGTATTGGCATCTCAGGTGTTTCTTATGCAACTGATAGAACAATTTTTCTTCCTGAGTTCTTGGAAACATTACCATTTAGGCCAGCAAGGTGGATTTGTACTGGTGACGCTGAAATAATGTATCTCTCTCTTGCCTGTCCATATTTTGAAAACATATCTGGAAGTATGCTTATCTCTGGCGCGGGATCACTCGCTTATACTTTGGAAGAGAGGGGCGGCGAGCTTAATCATCATCGAATCGGTGGACACGGACCATCTATTGGGGATGATGGTTCGGGCTATTGGATGGGGCGAGAAGTGCTTCGTTCAATTGGCTACGAATACCAAACGACAAAAGGAATAGAATCAATTCTAACTCAAAAGGTTATTGAGTGGTTACAGAGAACAGATGTGAACTATCCCGAAATTTCATATGCAAACAGCATTTGGAGAGAACTTTGCAATGTTATTAGGGACCGATCATCACAAGGACGGATTGATCTCCGTCCAATTCTGTTTTCATTATCTGGGACAATCGAAAGGCGAACTGATAACCATCTATCGCATGTTTTCCAGGGGATGGATGTCTGGCGTAAGGTTGTCAGCAATTTGACTATCCCACTTTTTTCTGCTTATGAGGCGAATGATGAGGCAGCCATAAGGATCGTAGAAAATGCAGCGGCTCTTTTAGCTGAACAGCATAGCAGGACAATCGGTGTATTTTCGGATCAGCCTTCTACGAATATGCCAATTCTATTGGCGGGTGGGGTTTTTGCGCATAATCCAGCTTTTTGTGATGTTGTGCTGACTAAGATCGCACAGAAAGAAGAGGCAGAGAGGCAGGCTATCCGCCAGTCGGAGGAATGTGTGCTGAGGCCTGCGCTAGGGGCTTTGTTGTTTTCGCTAGCTAACTCGAAGACGGGTGCTCTAAGAAAGCCCAAACGATCTCAAGTTGAAAAAATATGTGAAAATGTTAAGCGGCCACCGTTTGCTGATAAATTGAGAAATGACTAAGCCATTAAATAACGAACTAATACCAAATAGAATCGGAAGGGGGCTCGATACATTTTCGCAGGCCGCAAATCGATTTGCTGATAATGTTGAAAAGTTCCCGAGTGGGAGTGATGGGCCTTACCGACCTGTTCATTTGATAGATTTTGACATTGTAAAAACTGCATTTCCGTCGACGGGATTTAGCAATTATGTTTTTCAATCAGATGAAACTGGAGCAAATGAAATAAAAGACATTCTTCACTATTCACCCTATTTCCGCGCTGCTTTGCAAAATCTTCAATGCATTTGCCTCCCGCCCGGAGCTCAGGGCGAGTTTCTGGATTGGAAAAACAACTTCTTCTCCAATCTGCAACGGCGGAATTATAGGCTCTTAAATAAATTTAAAAAAGCTAGAGAGGATCAATCGGTACGTTGGTTGAATAAAAATGAAGCTAGAGAATTAAGCTCAGCTGTAGAAGAGGAGATTCATGAATTCAGCCTACGGTTTGAGAACGAAAAATTGCTTTCTAGTTTTGAGGATAGGTTGCTAAGCCACGAGGTCCTATTTGAAAGGCGACCTGCACAAGCTTCCGAATGGTTTGACAAAATGTGCTCTGAATTGAATGGCCAGCGCCCAGACAAGACGAAAAATAATTATTCCGACGCGCTTAATCTGTCGATTCTAGTATGGATATTGCAGAAGCCTTCAAAATTGGACCGCTCCTTTCCACTTCCTATGTTGTATTCTAAGACCAGAGCAGTAATCGAGTATGATATACATGGCTACTTGGGGCCACTCTTGGATGTAGATAACTATCAAAAGCAACTTGATTATACTCTGCATGGAATCACTCTTTACTATTTTGCCTATTATGAGCGGATGGTAGGTGATATATTTTCAGAAAGGGCGTTCATTGTTAGTCAGCTAAAGGCGATGGGCTCTGCTTTTCATGAGCTTGCTGGCGGTTTTCTAGAACTTACCGTTGGAGAAGGGGAAAATCTCTTCGAGCACGAAGGGTTTAGGCAAGTTCATGCGGCCTATAAATTATCTGAGGATATTTTTGGTGATTTTATTAGATTCAAAGATAATAAAAGGATAGAAAGAAACCTTAGCGCAATCAACTACGTGCAGTCTAATGAATTTAAAAGCATTGTTGATAATAAAAACCTTAATAACAAAAAATTGATTAGAAATGCTATTGAGAATCTGATAACGATACTAAATAAGGAATTTGATATCGAGAAGTATGTCTATGAGTTTTCCGGTGCTGTTGGGATAGCTGTAGAAGGTGAGCGCAAGAGGCTGGAGAGTGTTGGAGGGGGAAGGCCAATGGTTTATGATCTTACGTCGGGAGAGTTTCCTAATACTATAGGAACTCTACTGTCTGAGCAATCATACAAATCTCCAGGTTTGGGCGAAAAGATGGGGGGGGATGCGTTAAACTTGCCATTCCTGAGGCTGGCATGGTATAGACGATATTTTCAGGATGAGGGGGCGGTCTTTTGCGTTGACGTTGACAAAAGCGGAGAGGGGCCCGTGATCACTCTTCGATGGAGGCATCAGAAAGCTAAAGTAGATTTAGTTCAGAATGTATTGTTGCTGCTATATGAGCTGGCTTGGGATGATAATGAGCCAGTGTGCACAGTCGGTTATCGGCCTGACTCGCTTGATCCTATAGTGGTCTCTGAGGATACTCTTCGGGATAAAGAATTCAAAGACAAGCTTCTCGGTGCAGCCCTCGATTACATTGAATTTGAGCGTAGTGCTTTTACGATATTCCTAAATATTAGTGCTCTCCTGGGCCGAGAAAGGCAGATCGGAGTAGTCGTAGAGGAAATTAATAAATTGAAGGACGGAAAATTTATTGATGCGATTTTTACGGCCTTTAGCTCTACGAATGCGTTTTCGGTGCCCTCTCTAGATGAGTTCAAATCTGAAACTGTAAAATTACTCAATGATTACATCCTATAATTAATTTATATGAACAATTATTCAATTTGGCAAAAGATTTCGTTCGATCCTGATGCATATCATGTTACTTGCCTTGAGTTTGACGATGAGGTGAAGGCCGTTCCTGGTGTTAAACTTTTTTTTGGGTCAGCAGATAAGAATAAGAAATTTTGCGATATATTCTATATAGACGACGAAGGAGAGATTGAGTGCAGATTATTTAGCAAAACGAAGCAAGTGGTCAGTTTTCCTATTGAATCCAGCTATCAATTAAAGCTTTGCGAGTTCAGGGAGCCGGGGCAGTCCTTCATTCCCACAACCCTTCGCTCGAAATCTTTCCGAGATCCACCACTTGCTTATCCGTGGACAGTGTCGTTTCGGGTCAAAGATAAAGGAAAGCAGGACTACTCAATCAAGTGTAAGCAAACTAACAAAATGGAGACAATTTTTATGGAATTTAGTGAAAGAAAAGACTGGTTTGGCGCGGTTTCTCGTTTTTTCTCAAGTATACCTGGTGCGGGCCCCTTTTTGAATCCATTGATCCATTTGAGGGAAACTAGCAAGCAGTCCCAGGGATGGGACATTATCTGCACGAAGCTAGAAGAGCTCAGAGGTTCCCAAGATTTTACGATTAAGACTCTAGAGGAGTTGCTTGCCGCCAAACTGCAAACTGAATCCAAGTCAGAAAGGGGTGTTGTTATTAGGGGGATAAGCCTTGCATTGAGTGAGAAAGGGCTTCCAACTGGGTTCAATAATCTCGGACTAGTTCAAGACAATAGCGCTGATCGAGCAAATGCATTTGTTACAGAAGCGGATGTTCGGGATGAGCTACGTGAGTTGTTCCCTAACAAGACAAGTTTAAGATTATTAGAACGGGCTCTGCATGATGTAGATTATCCGCAGTTCGATGATATTGATAGTTCATCGGCGCAGTCTTTTATTCGGAGCCTCATGCTTACCTTTCACGGTCAAGACCCAGAGGTTCTTTATCGATTGTTTCTATTTTTGTCAGAGAATAAGAAAGGATCTAGTATACTAAGATATGTGACGCAAAATTTGGATTCTAAGCGGTAGTGGTTAGTGAGTTTATTAGCTCAATTGATCGGAATTTGCGTTGATACATTCTGATTGCACAGTCGCGTTATTCGAATGAAAGGCATATTTATACTCTTGGCGCTTGCTCTATTGATTTCTGTGTCTCAATTGCGGGCGGAATCAGCCTTGGATCGCATTCTCGCAGAGGCGAAGTCTTTGGATGTTCCAACGAATGACATCACCAAGGCTATATTTGAGGGGAGCTTCGTCCCCGCCTTTGCTGATCTGGAGCGAGTCTACAAGCAGTTTGAGAAGGATGCTGAGCAATACATTAATGAGAATTACCACACGGCTGAGTTTCAAAGTGAATACGCCAGTTATCTTCAGTCATTGGTTGTTACGAACATTATCAAAAGCCCATCGGAATGGCCGGGTATGGCATACATGCAGGGGGTCGTTGGGTCGATGGCGAACAGGCGAATGAGCGAGCTATTTGGACCAACGAGCGAAATGGGAACGGTCACCACTATCGTCAATAATCAGGTGCGCGCCATGACGCCGGAAGATTTCGGCCTGCGATTAATACTGCGCTTTAAGAACAGGGGCCAGGTTGAGCGCCATTATGGTTTCAGGTGGAATCCAGACATTTCGTATGTGGAAGCGATCTCTCAGATAAAGCTGAATTACGCCAGCAATGCCTCAGGATACCTTGAGAAATTCAATAAAGAGATTCTGGGACGAGATGGGACAGGTGGCATGTTCTCCAGGCAATGTGTCTACAGCTATTTTCGGCTGAGCTCAGAGGATCAGGATTCAGCTACAAATTTCCGGTATGATTACCAGCTGCTTCGTGAGCGGTACCTGAAACATCGGGAAGTTGAGCTTGCCTACGGACTGATCAGGGATGGTGCGATAGCAGACCTATCAGCTTTTGCAAAAACCAACCCAGATATTGTCCTTGCGGCGCTCAAAGACGGTAATTTGAAGGCAGTATATATATATGGCGTCATGTTATTGCTTGGAGGTCAGGATCAAGGTCTGGACTTGGTTCGAGCAGCAGCTTTTAAGGGAATGCCTGCTGCGCAGTGCTTTCTTGGAAGAAATCATCCAGCCATCAGGATTTCGATGCTGGACGATAATGGAGCATTCGCATGGCTCTATCTGGCCTCCGCAAACGACCATGAAGCGGCAAAGGTAGCTTTGGAAAAGTTTAGACTTAAAAGTGGGGGATCGCTGTCGGAAATTACCAATCAAGAGAAACGCGATCTACTCGCCGATCTGTGCTTTTCAGTGGCAGCGCAAAACCGCATCGATAGTCTAGTGGCTGGTGAGGCTGATGAAATCGACCTCAATGAGGCTAATTTTTTGAAAGACCAATTGAGGCTAACCTCGCGCTCATAGGATTGCAGCTTAGTTCGGCGTTTTGGATTAGCGCGAACGGTTAAAGCGTTTTTGAACCTTTTTACTGTTCAGCTTGGTCTTAATCGCAGCGATTTTCTTTTCTAGTTCGCGATCCGTCTCATCTCTGACTGATTGGCCCAATGGACCTTTCATCTCGTGGGTGAGCTTGGGCTGTTTTCTCTGGTCACGTTGAGCTTCTAAGGCTTGTAGCTGCTGTTTGGTGACTAGCTGCTCTTTGGAAAGATCACGCTTATACTCCTTCTCTCTGTCTGGCTGTGTCTCTTTAAAGTCACGCTTGGGTTGAACCGGGTTGAGGCCCCGCTTCTGAGCTGAAGAGTTGGCGTTACCAGACATAAGGCAAAGCGAATTGATTTGTTACTCAATGTCAAAACAAAGAGCTTCTAGGGGCTCCTATTTGTAGTCTGGATCCGGGTCGTAGGGGCGCTTAAACTTAATACCAAGTTTCGATAAGAGCTTTTGGCACCAAGAAATTCTGAAGTAAGGCACTTTCTCGAGCAACAGTGGGAATTTACCAGCTCTGAGGATGTATTGCTTTCCCATTTCACTATCGAGTTCAAGGCGGACATCGCTGGATGAGCGCAAAGGCAAATTTCCTGAACTTGATGCTTCAAGGCCTCCCTTCAAGGAGCGCGAACCCAAGCGCTCGCTGATGAATTCAGCCGTCGGCTTGTCGCTGGCGCTAAAGACTTGGACTGCTCGGCTGTTGCCGATGAATGCTTCAACCTCGCTGCCGTAAAGCTTCTGGAATGAGCCCATTTCCTGAACAAAGGGCCAAAGGACTAAATTATATCCTGCGACCAGTGAGAAGGCGTTCGCAACTTCTTCCATGCGGCCCAATGAAAGGAATTCATCAATCATCATAAGCACCGGGATTTTGGAGCGGCCACCTTTATACATCTGACGTATCGCCAGATTGATGAATAAGCGGACAAAGCGTTTATGATCCTTAAGGTACTCGGGCGGGATCACTAGATAGATCGTTGTTGGGGTCTGCTTGATTTCTCCAAAGTCAAAATTCGCTTCAGTCGAAAGTGATGATTGAATCGCCTTGCTCGCCAGCCATTCGGTTTGTGCATTGGCTGACGAGAGGATGCTTGCCATTTCATCGGTTTGAATGCCGGTAATAACGCGCGCGGATGTTTCTCGGGCGATGTTGCCAGCGGAGAAATTCATACTCATCTGGGCTAGCAGGGCGACGCGCTGATCGTCATCGTAGGAAAAGAATTCGCGGATGGTGTTGATGGAAACGCGATCCGCAAAATCCTCATGACTGATGATATGGGCCAGAAAACCGCGAATGATGGTCTTTGCGCCTTGTGACCAATGGTCATCGCCTTTCTTATCTGGTTCTAGAACGACCAATGCATCAACAATAATGTCTATGTCCTCGCGTATTGTGTCACTGTCTGGATCGAGGCCTTGGAGAGGATTAAAGCTGGAGGCTTCGTGGTCTGTAATTCCAAAGGGATCGATTACATAGACATTCTGGCCCAATTCTTTGCGTCGCCGCGCTGTTACTGCAGCGTTCGTGCCTTTGGGATCAATCACAATGCAGCTCCCTTCCCATTTAAGCAAATTGGGAATGATCGCCGTGGTTCCCTTGCCGCCCCGCGAAGCTGCAATGGTAAGCATATGGCGGTCATCATCCATCGCAAGATCGAGGTAAGGGTTATACATGGACCGTCCCAAGAGAATGCCTTTCTTATTTTGGGATTTGAGGTATTTCCATTCTTCGATGTAGCTGGCGAAGCGGGCCGCGCCGCCAAAGCCCATGCGTCCGTGATCAAAGAAGCGCACGACCGGCATGTAGAGCGTTTGAATTAGTGGCTTAAGCGTTGAGCCGATCAACAGGCCCAGGGTGACCGAAACAATCATGATCCAAACGAAGTGGGCCCGGAGCGATGCGAACCAGAGATGCAGAAACAGCTTCGGGCGACTCTCTGGCAAAATGGCAATAATCGCTGAAATGCGGTCATCTATCATTGCATCGATTTCATCTCTGCCAGAAACGATCACTTCACGTGTCTGCTGAACTTGCTTGGGCTTGGATTGTCTCTGCATTGCCCGGACTTGATCAATGATCTGCGGGTAAATTCTCTCCATAACGCCATTGTAGATATCAAGCTCCTCCTGATAGCCCGCTTGAGTAGTTGAACGGCGTTTGTAGGGAAGCTTGGTGACAGTTAGCCGTGGCGCATTTAGTGATTCTATACTCTCGAGCTCACTGATAAGACCTTTGCCAATATCGGCTCTGGTCGGGATTGCCGATTGGTCATAGGGCTCGTTGCGGTTTTGATCCACGATGAAATGACGATCTTGAATTCCAAAGCCGTCTCGCACGGAAACACGCAGGAAGTATTTTTGCCAGTTTAGTGTTTCGATGATATCCAGTAGACCGTTTTCCAGCAGATACTGCTGGATAGCATCGCTGTCGCTGGGATAGATGGTTTTGGTAAATGGTTCCTCTTTCACGATCACGGTTTTACCATCGCGGATTTGAAGGGCTTTATCCGCGACCAAGGCTGATTCCATGAGTGAGCGTGTCTCTTCTGATTCCTCAACGTAGACAAGCTGCATGAGCATTTTGCCATGCTCATCATCTACCTCTTTGCCCGTATAAAACAATAGTAACTCCCGAAACGCAGGTTGGTTCAGCCCAGGCACAAAAGCAAAGATGCTCGTCAGCACGCACGCTATGATGATCACGAAGATGCCCTCCATGCCAATGCCTTGTATGCGGCGATAAAGCCGGGTTTCGCTAAATCGCCGCGAATGTGGGGCTAGATATCCGAAAAACAGGGTGCTAACTGGCCCAAGGATGAACCAGATCACGATGAGCCAGATGACAAACTGCACGTAAAAGTCAGTAGTGCGATCGGTGAGGTCGTATGGTGCTATGAATGCGGCGATATCATCAATGGACCCAAGGCCAAACAGGGCAATATTGCTCAAATATGGAGATAGGTGCCATGCAAAGACGGCAGCGATTAATAGCAGAATTAGTCGGCGTAGCATGGAATAGCATTTTCTGCCTGCTAATGGGTGTCACGCATAATAAGTAAATCTTCAGGTATTTTCATTGTAATTGATAATAAAATTTATCGCGGAGGTAGGTGGGCGCAGCAGTGTTTCATTTGTGAAACTGTCAATTTGTAAATCCCCATCAAATTTAAGGGGAAAAGCTACTAATTGATGTTTCCATAGAACCTAAATTAATCGTTTTGTTCTTCATGACAGTGAAACCTGAATTTGAAGTCTCAATTTACCTTTAGCGGTGATCCAATTGCAGCTTTAACCAAGGTTAGGATTTGGGTAAGTGAAAACCGGTCAGCTCTTGCCAGTCATCAATATAATCAACTCAGAGTGATTGATGGCGAAACGGTTAAGGCCAAAGAAGATCAGTTCAGACCTGCACCTTCTAGTCGTTCATCCCATGTCTTGACGCCTGCGGATCAGGCTGCTCCAGGCAATGGTCCTAAATCAAAGTAGGTGATGTCTGCTAAAGGTATATTTATCGTATTTTGGGGAATCGTGGCCAATGGCTTATCTGCTGGGTTGCTTTTCAATCAGACTGGGAGTTTTGAGTCGACCGTTCCTCTTTCAACGGCTGTTGCTGACGATTTTGTTATTTCAGAAAAATACACCATAACAGGCTTTAACGTCTGGGTGACCGATAGCGGGACTGGCGCAATTGGTTCAATTGACGGATGGATGGGGCTGGGGTGGGCTGTTTATGATTTGGATGCTGGTGTTCCAGGTTCTCTTATTGCGACAGGATATGATCCTGCTGCAACGGTTTCATCCATCGGGGACGTTAGCGTTGCTGGCAATACGAGTGAGGCGTTTGTTGTCTCCACTGCATTAGATTCGCCGCTCTTGCTTGACGCGGGAGTGTGCTGGTTGGGAGTTAGGGATGGAGAATGGAATACGTCAGACAATGTAAATTCTGACATACGCTGGTTACTGACTGGAGGGGCCGGTGACTCAAGGTTTTATGTGACACTGGCCGATGAAGCGGTTGATCCGGATTTTACACGTAGAATCATAGCCGCAGGAAATTTTCAAATTGAGGGCGAGGTAGGAACGTTGGTTCCTGAGCCACGCATTTATACATTAATTATAGGTTGCTTGGGCTTTGTCGTTGTTCTCGGGCGCCGTGGTGGCAAATTTGGAGCATCTACAATTATTGAGTGGCTCACTGGTCATCTAGTTTGAGATAGCAATTCCAGATTTGGATTTCCGCTTGGAAATTCGGATCGTCGATGGACAGAAGCCGACTAGGCACGCTAAATCATTGCTCTAAGGATTGGTTAATTCTGAGGGTGGAAGTTGCCCTAATTTTAACTAGATTTTCTACCTGTTTCGTGCAAAATCTGTCACTTTTTGATCTACACTATGGCAAACTTTCAAACTCGCTTTTCTGTTGATAATGCGCTGCTACAGGAGCTTGGTGAGCGTCTTGTTACGACTCCCCATGTAGCATTGGCAGAATTGGTAAAAAACTCATATGATGCAGATGCTACCGAAGTTCATGTCACTGTAAGGACTGGTGAGAAGGGAGGACCTGAGATCGAGGTTTCAGACAATGGCTCAGGAATGACGTTGGAGCAGCTTCAGCAATATTGGATGCGCATTGGCACTACTCATAAACAAAACAAGACACGTTCGGAAATATTCGGACGACCAGTTACCGGGAGCAAAGGAATAGGGCGATTTTGCGTGAGGCGATTGGGGTCTGCTGTCGAATTACAATCATGTTCTAGGAAAGGGAAAAAATTTGAACATGTGTCGCTAAAGATAGATTGGAATAGGTTCACTCCGGGCGAGGAAATTGGTCAGGTAGAGGTCGAAATGTCCAGAAGTGTTGAGTCTGTTGGTCAAACTGGTCTAAAGTTGATAATGTCTGGCCACCGGAATGTTGAATGGTATACGTTAGAAGATCGCCGGAGTTATAATTATCTTCTGCGTCAATTGGCGACATTAAGCGCAAATGTAGAAACGAAGAGGAGGGGGTACGAGCGCGATCCTGGTTTTAATGTATATCTTGATGCACCTGCATTGGAGCACGGTCATGCTATTGCAGACGTATATGCTGGTCTAGTCGATGAAGACGAAGGCGAGAGTGCTATCGACATGCGAGGGAAGCTTATGGATGCTGGCTGGGCATTGCTCAGTGCGAAAATCATTAAAGGTGGTTTTGCTGAATGCAAGCTAGTCGCGAAAACACCTGTTGGAACTCAAACGCACACAAGCAAGGAGGTATTTCCGAACCTCACTAATGTGTCATTGGAGTTAGCGGTTTTTGTTGATGAGCGAAATTGGAATCGTGATGAAAATTTAGTGACACCTGGTAAATTGCGAAAGCTGTTAAACGATTGGGGAGGTGTTCAGCTTCGAATTAACGGAATGCGTGTCTATCCCTACGGAGACCGAGAAGATGATTGGTTGAATATTGAGCGTGATAAGGCGCGGCGACTAGGGGCGCCTCAAGGAGACTTGATCGATTTTGCAAATGCATTAAAGGCGAGAAACCGGAATATTAACCCGAAGCGTGTCCTATTAAGCTTGCTTGCCAACAATAGCTTTTTGGGTTCAGTTGACGTTGGCATTTCGCAGAATGGCCTTGAGCCTAAGGCTGATAGGGAAGGCTTTATTGAGAATGCTACTTTCCGAGATTTAAGAAGGTTCACGCGATATGCAATCGATTGGGCTATGATCTGGCGGGATTATGCTTTGAGGGAGCGATCTCGAATAGAGAGCGAGAAGCGGAGGAAGGAATTGGAGAAGGCAAGTGGAGGAACTCCGATTGAGAAAGCTAAGCAGTCTGAGGCTGCTATTCGTTTTGTTAGAAAAAGCATCACAAAGTTCAAAAAACATCCTGAGGATATTCGGGATGAAGATTTCGATGCGTTGGCCTCTGCGACATCCTTGCTTGAGTCTGAGATTAAGACCAATAAAGCTGACATACTAAGATTTCAGCTGGTTGCGTCTACGTCGACGTTAAGCCTGCTCTACCATCACGAAGTGAGATATCTGATGCAGGCACTTGGATCGCTTTCGGAAGAGTTGAATTATGCACTAAGTGACTTTGATGATGATTTAAAAACTAAATGCGAAAGCATTTTATCTTCTATAAACATATCTAAAGAAAACTTAAAGATACTTAGTGATTTAACGAATGAAATGAGCGTTCTGCACCGTGGCGCTTCTGCCCTGAAGTTAGATTTAGCCACGCAAGCTGAAAAGGCTATATCTAGGTTTGGCCGTGTTTGCAAAAGCTATTCAATCGACATTTCGACCCAAATTGGTGAAGGAATGCTGGTAGGGCCAATGTTAAAGGGTGAGCTTGCAGCAATTATATTAAATTCTATCTCGAATGCGATCAAAGCTGTGGTTGCGGGAGGAGTAACTAAAAATATTGAGCTCTGTTCATATCGCTCGCATGGCAAGGTCTGTCTCGAGATTAAGGATACTGGAATTGGTTTGGATGAACATGAATACGACGATGTCTTTTCTCCTTTAGTCTCTGATCCTTCTGATAGTATGTATGATGCTCTTGAGGAAAAGATTGCGACAGAAGACCGTACATTGTTGGGGCAGGGTTCTGGCCTTGGTTTATCGATTATTCGAGGAATTCTGGAAAATAGAAATGGAAGAGCATCTTTTGTTAAACCAGAAGGCGGGTGGTCCACATGCCTGAAAGTGGAATTTCCAACTCCTAAATAATCATGAAAGAAATTTATTGGATTGATGATAATACTGGTGGCGAATCGAAGTTCCCCACGGAATCAAAGCGCAGGCGCATAGAGGAAGAGGTAGATCTCAAATTAATTATTAGGGGCTGACCTAGCTAAGGACTGAAAAAGTTCTTACTATAGCAGCAATGTATGAAAGAAAAAGCAGGCTGAGTCAG
>JAVDPC010000019.1 GCA_031296915.1 Cerasicoccus frondis
CGACGCTCAAGCCGCCTTGCTGGACACGAAAAATCACTGCGGCCTGATCGGCCAATCTAGATGAAAAGTGCTCTAGCAGGCTTGCTTCATTCAGTTAGATCTTGTCCATCTAAATGAGGTAGCGCGGAGCGTCCCCGCTCCGCAAGGATTGAAGTATTGGATCGAAGGTTCCGCTACAGGCTCGTTGCGCCCACACGCTTAAACGAACTCATCTTTCTGATTGTCGCTGCTTGCGGAGCGAGGACGCTCCGCGCCACCTTATCGGTGAGGCAACACCAAGCCTGCTAGGGACAGCAGGCTCCACCTTTTGCCACTCCATTGAAACTGCCCTGTCGATGTGTTGCGGGGGCTGAGGGGGGGGGGTAAAGTTGGTCGAAAAACTGGGAAAGAACGCATGGGACTACCCGGCGAAGACCGGCATGGGTTTCGCAAGGCGGGGACTGCAAGGAGCGGCGTGGACGTCCACGGGCAAACACCCGCCAACGCGACCATCGGCGCACGGTGGCGCTGGCCGACTATTGCAGCTTAGGAGTTCCCGCGCGCACGTGACATCGATGTCCCGCCACTGGCGGCGCCCCGCGCCGAGCCGACTTCGCCAGCGGCGAAATCAGGTCGGGTGAGCAGGACGCGTGTTGAAAGCCTGGGGGCGTCGCAGAATGGATTTTATCCGCGAATAAGCCCCGTCGACGGCTCCAGGAGCGAGCGCATCTTCATGCGAACGGAGTTACAGGGCGCACAGTTCGGCGCCCTATCGCTAGGTGGGGAAATTCGGAAAACATGGGAGAAATGGCGTTGGTGGATGGATGGAAAACGACCGTGCCGGCAGCAGACTCAAAGCCCACTCCCCCGCGCGATCAGGAGACTTTCCAGCATAGCAGCCCCGCCATTTTGCGCAAGCTATTTAAGTAAACATTTGAATATTAACAGTGAGTAGCTCTCACTATTAATCCGCGCTGATAATCAAGAGTTTATGAACGATTTACTCTAGCTCCAACGGGAAATAAAACTTACTGTTTACGACATCCTCCGCAGACGAGCATGCGCGAAGTAGCACTCGAAGGATTTCGGTTTCGTTGCCAGCATAAATGCCAGCGCCGAAGCACGGATTTGCTTCAACCACCGCCCATGCACCCGAGCGGGTTAAGCCAACGTCAATGACAACAGCCGGTGGCGTATTGCCATTCGAAGCCTGATATACTTCGGTAGCGAAAACCAGCGCTCTGGCGATATCAGAGTCCTCTCCATCGATATCCAAATCGCCATAAACCGAATATCGCGAACCGGAAACGGGTTCACCATCAAGCAGATGGATACGAAACTCCTTCTCAAAGTCGATCACCTCACTGACTAAAACCTGCTGTGTAGGCTCTAGGTCCTCTCTGGTCAGGATCGCATCAAGATCCTGATAAACGCCAGCGGTGAAAATCTTGTCGTCCGGCGGCTTGATAAAAGCGGGCAACGCAACCTGGCTGAGTTCAGAAAGCGGAATAAACTGGATTTTACGACTAGTTACTTCATCTGGGAGACCTACTAACCAATCGAGCGGAGGCTCTAAGAGCACTCGTCCAATTTGCGCAGCGACAATGCGGCAAAAAAGCGGCTCACCATAAATCGCCACCTCATCTTCGATGCATAGATCGGGCGAAATGCGCCAGCCATCCAATTGGCAAACAGACCACCCTTGCTGCATTGCTTCATCAGCAAGCCGTTTCCGGTCTTCCGTAACCCGTGGACTGAGAATTATTTGAGGCATGTTAATATGATTTACTTTCCGTGATTCAGCGCCGAAAGGCACTCTGCCAAGTTAACCTAGGTTGCATAGCTTGGGAGCTGATTTGCGAAAAATCATCTAAAGGTGGTTCTCTTTGAAGGACTGTTTGGGAAAAACACTAACTCTGTTAGCGGAGTCTCAAATTCATCGTTTGGAGCTGGACGTTCGCCGTTCATGACAACTGCCTTCTGATCGAGCCATCGGCGCACTTCTTTCTTACTGGCTTTCAATACTTTTCCGTTCCGTTCGATCATAGGCAGGTGGGCAATATTGCTAAGAATGTCTATGGCTTTCATTTTCATTACCTTATAGATATGAAATGATACAATCCATTCAACGCAAAAAATCCTCAGGCTACTCCCCCGCAAAATCCTCCGAAGCGCAGGCTTGCATGACGGGGCGAGTTCTGTTCCCTTGGCCGTCCCATGCGAATTCGTGCATTTCAAGGACTCCGACCCAAACCAGAAAACGCCGCAACCGTCGCGTCGCTTCCGTATGACGTTGTCAATACAGAGGAGGCTCGCGAGCTCGCGTCCGGCAACCCGCACTCGTTCCTGCGCGTCGTCCGCGCCGAGATCGATCTGCCCGCCGACACCGATCCCTACGACGCGTCCGTTTACGCGCAAGCGAAGCAGAACCTCGCCTCCCTCGAGGCCGATGGCGTGATCGAGCGCGAGAGCGAGCCCTGCATCTACATTTACCAGCAGAAGATGGGCGATCACGTGCAGCGCGGCGTTGTCGCCGTGTGCCACATTGAGGATTACGAAAACAACCTCATCAAGAAGCACGAGAAGACCCGCCAGGCCAAGGAAGACGACCGCACCCGCCTCAACGCGACCCTGCGCGCGCATCCGGGCCCGGTTTTCCTGACCTACAAGAACGACGCCAAGATCACTGGCCTCATGGACGCCATTACGGCGGGCGAGCCGCTGAGCGATTTCGTTGCTCCCGACGGCGTGGGCCACACCGTGTGGCGCATTGCTGGCGGCAGCGAGTTCATCGAAGCGTTTAAGGCGATCCCGGCGTTCTACGTGGCCGACGGTCACCACCGCAGCGCTTCGGCCGCCCGCGTCGGCAAGGAGCTCCGCGACGCCAACCCGAACCACACTGGCGACGAGGACTACAACTGGTTCCTCAACGTGATTTTCCCGGACAACGAGCTGAAGGTGCTGCCTTACAACCGCCTCGTGCTCAACCTCAACGGCAAGACCAACGAGGAATTCCTGTCCGAGCTGAAGAACGTTGTGCCGGTGACCGAAGGCAACGTTGACCCGTCGCCGGACGCCATTGGCAAGGTTTCGATGTATTTCGACGGCAAGTGGTATGGCCTCGACCTAACTGGCCTCGCCGCGAACGACCCGATTTCCGAGCTCGATGTCTCCAAGCTGCAGGACTACATCCTCCAGCCGATCCTGGGCATCGACGACCCGCGCACCAGCAATGACATCGAGTTCATTGGCGGCATCCGCGGCACGAAGGAGCTCATCAAGCGCGTGGACAAGGGTGACGGCCCCGTGGCTTTCTCCATGTATCACGTGACCTGCGACCAACTGATGGCCATCGCCGACGCCGGCCAGATCATGCCGCCCAAGAGCACCTGGTTCGAGCCGAAGCTCCGCAGCGGCTTGTTCGTGAACACGTTTTGACGCGGCTCGCTGGATGTAAAAGCGGCTTCCAGCCGCTTTGGTCCAGCTTGATTTACTAAAGCGGCAAGATGCCGCTTCTACTTTGAGCGCCCGATGATGAATTTCGTCGGGCGCTTTTTTTTTTGCGCCCTACCTTGCTTGAGCAGATGAAACTGCGGATCGAGACGATCCGCTCCACCTCAAAAAGAAGGATTAGGCCATTTACCCAATGGGCAAATCTACCGGTCCAGCGGGACGCTGGCTTACCAGGCGCCGAGGTTGGTGAGTTGTTTGGTCGCGGCTTCGGCCCAGCCACGGTTGGCGGCGGGGCTGGCGGGGCTCGGGTGCAGGATGCGGCCGAGTTGGTGTGGTTGGTCCCAGGCTAGGTCCGCGAGCTTTTGTTCGCCGAAACCGCCGACGCCGATTAGCCACTCGGGTTGGAGAGCGTCGAGAACAGCGCGCAGGTGGGCGTCGCAGGCGGCATACATGGGGGTGGTGACGTCGGCCTTAAATTTATCGGGGGTCAGGTTGCGGCACTTGCCGTCTGCGCCATCGAGGAAGAGGAGCGGGCAATAATTGATCACATAATGCTCGGCGAAGAAATTCTCCGGCGCGCCAAAACGCTCCATCATCAGGCCCCACAGGCGACGACCGCTGACCTCGCTTTTCGGGCAATCGAAGCCATCGACCGGACGCTTTTTGTGCTCGATCGGCGGCTTGCCCACGGGCGCTGAAATGCCCATCCAGTCGCGAACGGCGGCGATTTCGCCAAAGGGCACGCCCGTCTGCGCCATGCCAAAGGGGCCCGGGTTCATGCCGAGCAGAACAATGCGCTTTTTCGAATTCCCGTAACGCTGAATGTATTGAAGGTGGGGCTCCCAGGCGTAATCGAGCGGATTGTATACGTGCGTGACAGGCGCTTCGAAACGCAATTCGTTCATGGCGTCGCGCAGAGTGATTGCGGCATTTTCCAGTTGTTTGGCAATGGTCATATCGACAAGGTGGTCGGGATGCGGTGGATGGCGTTGTTAATTTTGAGTTGGGCAGTCAGCTTGTCGGCGGAGAAGCTGACTTCGATGGGTGATGCCCCAGACTGGTCGCGTCTGGATGAATATCAAGCCCAACTCACGATGAGCGATTTTCGTTGGTTGCTGGAGAGCCAATACGCGCCCAACGGCACCGCGCAGGACTGGATAACCGTTGAGCGCGAGCAGGCGCTGGTGCTGCGCAGCGAAGGCGACGCCGAGCCTTATGTGATCCAGTTTCGCGACTACGACGCCTCCCCTGCCCGCCCGCCGCGCTATTGGCAAACGCGCGCCGAGTGGCTCGCGATGGAGCCGGATGACTTGCCTTTGGCCGGACTAAAAATCGCGCTCGATCCCGGGCACCTGGGGGGGGAGTATGCGGCAATGGAATTCCGGAGCTGGCAGGCGAAGGACGGCCCTTTGTTCCGTGAAGGCGACTTCGTGCTGGCGGTTGCCCAGTTGCTAAAGCCGCAGTTGGAAGCACTCGGCGCGACGGTTTATTTGGTTCGCGACAAGGCTGGTCCCGTCACATCCGACACGCCGGAAAGCCTCCGACCGCTCGCGGCAAAACTCGTCGCTGAGCGCGAGCTGACGCCAGGTCTGGAAATTGACCTGGAAGACCGCGAACGGAAGATTGACGCCCTTGCGCGCCTGCTTTTTTACCGCGTAAGTGAAATCAAAGCGCGCGCGGAGTTGGTCAACGATCAGTTTCAGCCTGACATCGCGCTATGTTTGCATGTGGACGGCACGACGCCCCCCAAAGGCAAAGACCTGGCGGACCAGGGCTATGCGCATTACCTCGTCAACGGCGCCTACAGCGCGAACGAACTCAGCTACGATGACCAACGCCTGCAAATGCTCGAGCGCATGCTCAGCGGAGCTTGGCGTGAGGAGCGGGGTCTGGCCGGGGCCATGTCTGCCAGCTTTGGCGAAGTTTATCCACAGCCGCCCTACGCCTACTCTGGCTCAAACGCCGTGCGCATCAACGAGGACCCGTATATTTGGGCGCGCAATCTGATGGCGAACCGCCTTTACCAATGCCCGACCGTTTTCCTCGAACCCTGTGTCGCGAACGAAGTGGGCTTTTATACGCAGTTTGCATCAGAGCCAGATAGCCTCATTGCACTCTATGCGGACTGTGTCAGGCAGGCAATATTGCAATATTACACGCCACAAACGCCTGACTAGCTTGACCTTGAACCTAATGTATTTAAGATAAGATTTAATGTCATTAGGACAACTATTAGACGACGCCTCACGCGTCGCAGAACTCGAAGAAACCGGCTTACTGGAAGTCAAGGACGACGAGTCCTTCCAGAAATTCACCAAAGTCGCCGCCGCACTGGTCGATGTGCCCGTATCCCTGGTTTCTCTCGTTTCCACAGACCATCAGCATTTCGTCGCGTGCCAAGGCCTGCCCGAACAAGTGACGAAGGAGGCGCGCACCCCACTGAGCCATTCATTTTGCCAATATGTGGTGGGCGAAGGACGGCCGCTCATCGTCAACGACGCACGCGAAGACCCTCGCCTGTGCGACAATGGAGCCGTCGCAGACCTCGGTGTGATCGCCTACCTCGGCGTCCCCATCCGCACAAGCCGCTTCAACGTGCTGGGTTCGTTTTGCGTCATCGACACCAAACCGCGCAACTGGAGCCAGGAGGATATTCAGGAGATTGCCGACCTCGCGCACATCGTGGGGCATGAGATCGAGCTGCGTCGCGTCGGCCGCAAGCTCAAGGAGACCAACCAGCAACTCAAAGAAGCTGAGACCCGCAACGATGAACTCATCCAAATGATGCTGCATGACCTGCGCAACCCGCTATTCGGCATCACCGGCGGTTTATCGCTGCTCTCGGAATCGAATCTTTCGGAAGACGACCAAGAGGCCGTGGGCATCTGTGAAGACAGCTGCCGCCACATGAATTACCTGCTCGGCGAAATTCTCGAGACGAACAAAATGCGCCTCACGCACCTCAGCGTCAAAAAAGCGTCAATTGACGCCGCCGAGTTCCTGCGCCCGATCATCGAGCGCGAAGAGATGACTGGCAAGGCCAGTTCCATCTCGTTTAGCACCGATCTGGACAATTGCCCCAAAACCATTCTTGCGGACGAGGGCATCCTCCGCCGCACGTTGCAAAACATCATCGTCAACGCCTTCAAATACACACTCAAAGGCGGGAGCGTAGCGCTCAAAGTTTACACCCAAGACGGTGAAGTCATCTTCGCCGTCAGCGACACAGGACCCGGCATTCGCCAAGAAGACATCCACAAAATTTTTGACAAATACTCCGTCGGTGAGTCAGGCAAGAAGTCCAAAAATGAAATCATCGGCCTCGGCCTGACTTTCTGCAAAGCAGCTGTCGAGCTGCATGGCGGCCGCATCCATGTTGAAAGCGATTTCGGCCAAGGCAGCACGTTTTTTATCCACCTGCCGATGGCTTGATTTTTTAAGGGAGAAGGCAGATGGGAAATGAATAGATAGGCGCGCGCCTGCAATATTGTCTCGCTGTTTCGCGAAAGTCCGAGATTTCAGCTTTTATTCTATCTCAACACTCTTGCCTTCTTCCTTCTGCCTTTAAAAGCAAAAAAGACGAGGCGCTTTAGCCCCGTCTTTGCATTAAAAATTTCGCCGATATTCAAGCCTAGTCCAAAATATAAGCCGGCTTTTTCTCCATGCAGTCCATCGGCATCGAAATGTGTTCGTGGACCACTTTCCAGCGGCCATCGATCCGCTGAAAAACAGCACTGGTGCGAAACCAGGACTTCATCATATCGGACTCTTCCTGGCCTTCGGGTAAGAGCACGCCCTGGCAGCGAGACTGGCAGGTAAGCAGCGCTGACTCCCCCATTATTCGCACGGACACTTTACGCCGCTGGATGGTGATCTTGTCGCCGAAGAACGGGAAGCATTGTTCCCAGAGCGCCTTGATGCCGTCCACTCCGTCGACCTGAGTGCCGATGTCAAATAAGGTCGCCTCTTCGACGTAATCCTCGACGATGCCAGCGCTGTCCTTCATGCCCACCGCGATGTCCCACTCGGCCACGGCGGCGAAAATCTCGGCTTCCGCACTGGAGACAAAACCTTCCACGCGCTCGAGGCTCGCACTCCAACCCTTTTGGTGCTCGTTGCAAACGTCGACATTCGGGAATCCGGTGTGCGTCAGTTTCACCAGCGTGCCTTCAGACACGGCGCTCATTTCGATCAAAATTTCGGTTTGTGGCAGTTGCTCCATCTCGGCGTCGCCCACCCAGCGCCAACCAAGCTTAATGCGGTTCGGCGCATCGAGTTCGAGGATTTTGCCGTCCATGGTCATCTCTTTGCCATGAGTAAAGAGCGTAACGGAATACACGCCGCCAACTTGCAAGTCGATGCTTGCGCCGAGCCCCTTGGAATCCGGGCAGCCAAACCAGCGGAAGACTTGATTTTGGTCCGTCCAGGCCGCCCAAACGCGGTCGATGGACGCCTTAAACGTGCGTTGCATTTTCAGGGTATTGTCGGTTGCTTCGAGTATGGTAGTCATGATTTGTGTGTATTCGTGTTTGATTCGTTGTTGAATGATTCAGTGCCCGGATCCGTCTCATCAAGGTAACGTTCCAAGGCGTCGAAATTGTTGTCCCAAAAGATGCGGTAACGCTCGATCCACTCGTTGGCCTCGGCCAAGGGCTCGGCATCGAGCGATATCCAATGCGTTCGCCCTTCCTTCTGGCGATTCAGCAGACCCGCCCGCTCTAAAACCCGCAGGTGCTTACTCACCGCCGGCGCCGACATCGAAAACCGCGCCGCCAAATCCGCGACAGCCTGCTGTCCCGCCCGCAGTGCGGTCAGGATCTCGCGCCGCGTTGGATCCGCCAGCGCCGAGAAAATCAGGTTCAAGTCGATTGAATTATTAACCATGTGGTTAAACATCAATCAAAAACATGATCAATACAAGCTAAAATTTAACCATTTGGTTAAATATATATTTCGGGCAAGTGTGCCCGCTCATAGTGAGTTTGCGACGTTAAGGCGCCTAGAGCACTTTTATCTCAATTAATGATGCGCCTTAACCCAACCACAACAAACGACAACTACATTAAAACCGCTAAGGTTCATCATCCACTCAAAGACATCAAATCAGTTTTCTCCGAGAAAAATGATGATGATTATCGAACTTAAAGCAGCACCGCTGCATTCGCGGCGCCGTAGAGCGAGATGCTGTATTCGCGGATGATGTAGACCGGGAACTTCTGCAGAATTTCTTGGATGTTGGGCCGGAAATTTTGCTCGAAGTAATACATAAACTGCCGACCATCGACGAAGAACGCCTCGTTCTTTTCGACAATGCCGCCCGCCAGGTAAATGCCATTCCCGGGTAGCAGAACCGTTGCGAAATCCGCAGTAATCCGGCCATAAACTTTGATGAACAGCCGCAGGACGTCGCGGCAGACAGGGTTATTCGCCGCGTGAGCGCCGATCATCGCTGGTTTCGCGCTGTCGGGCGCTTCATCGATCTCCTTGAGCACGCCAAGCATGGTGACCTTGCGCACGTCACGGTAGAAGTTGAAGATATTCGTCAACCCGCGCCCGGACACCAGCATTTCGACTTCGGAAGCGTAGTTGGTGTTGCGCGTTACGTAGTGCTTGAGCTCGCTCGTCTCAGCGTCGAAATTGGCAAAACTGGCGTGCCCCCCCTCAGAGGGATAGGCCACCATTTTGCCGCCGTGGTCGATGACAAATCCGACGCCCAGCCCGGTCCCGGCGCCGATCACCAGCGACACGTCGCCTGTTGGCTCGGACAGACTGCCGTCGGAGTGCGCCAGCTGCGTGATCTGGTCCGGGTTATTCACGTCCAGCAGCGGCACGCCATAGCTGATCGCCAAGAAGTCGTTGATCACAATCGTGGGAACGCCGATTGCGGCGGCAATCTCGTCCCCATCGATATCCCAGGTCAGGTTGGAGAGCTTACAATAATTTTTGGCGACTGGCCCCGCCCCGCTGATGCAGCAGCGCTCGATTGTTAGCCCCGGCAGCCGCTTGTCGCACTCGGCCAGCGTCTGCTTGAGCGGCTCGACCAGCCCATTGATCTCTGAGCTCGGAAACACGCACTCAACCAGTAGCGTAAATTTGCCGTCGCTCTCGCCGACCACCGCCAGGTTGCTGTTCGTGCCGCCAATGTCGCCAGCCAGCAGGTAGCGCTTGAAATTGTTTTCTTGGGAATGCCAGGTTGTGCGCATAGATGTATGATTATAAACAATGGACCGTAATGTAATGGAAACGCAGTATTAACGTGGACTATACTCGACAAAACTAAGCGAAAACGACAAACACAAACTGATCCCCACCATGGAACTATTACAGCAACTATACGACGAAGCCCTGCGCTGGTATAACTTGCCGTTTACTATCCTGATGGGACTGGTGCTGATTTACTGGGCTTTTCAAATCATCGGTGGGCTCTTCGGCGCCGTGTTCGACTTCGATTTCGACTTCGATGCCGATGGCGAGATCGACCCCAGCGAAGTTGGCCTAATGGGCCGCTTTTCCTACGCCCTGAGCGATGGCGAAGCCCCTTTCATGTGGTCCCTCAGCTTCTTCATCGCCCTCATGTGGGGCACAATGATGCTACTGAACCACTTCTTCAACCCGGTCAGCGTCTGGGGCATCGGCATCGCGATTATGGCTGGCTCCATGGCCATTGCGCTCTACATTACGCGCATTTTTATGCGATTCTGCGCCCGATTGTTTCGCAATCTGTTCGGCGTCACTCCCCAGAATGAGACCTTCATTGGCGCCGTGGGCATCGTACTGACCGCCGAAGTTACGGAGAAATACGGACAGTTGGAAATCGACCACAACGGCGTCCCCTGCCGGTTTAATGTCGTGCTCGACGACGGCGCGGAAATCCTCACCCGGGGCGACCACGCCAAAATCGTGGGCAAAGACGCCTCCGGCAAGTCATACCGGATCACCAAGACCAGCGAAACCCCGCACCTAGTGGAAATGAAGGGCGCCCGATGAGGTATCAAATGGCAGCCTCGGGCAAAGCCCTGCTCCGCGAAGGCCTCGGCGGCCAGCGTGTGTCGTTCGATGGCATGTTTGCAATGCCGGTCGTTCACCGGACGCACCGAGTCGACATCAGTATTTCCACGCTTTCGCTGACCTTCGCCGGTCCGGACAATCCACTCATCTCCAAGGACCAGCAACTCTTCGACCTGAGAATCGTCTTCCACTTGCGGGTCAATGACACCCAACAGGACGTGCTCGACGCCGCTGCCCACTTTGGCGTCGAAAACTTGAACAACTTCGACGAACGCATTCCCGAACTGATCAACGACGCCGAGCAACTTGTCCGCACAGCCGCCGGGGAGCTTGCCTGGGCGGAGATCAATGACTCACCAACGTTTATCGAGGCGATTCTCCGCCGCACGCCGAATGGCTACTTCAAGCCCGGCTTGATCGTCGACAACATCGCCATTGATCACGCCGACAAATTCCCACCCGAGTTCAACGAGAGCCAGGGCGCGAAAAACTGATTTTTAAACCGCATTACAATAAAACAACCATAGCCACCAACCACAAGTTATCATGATGATATACCGCAAAACCCCGCAAGGTCAGGCGCTCGTCCGGACCGGCTTCGGAGGCATCAAAGTCTCCTTCTCTGGCATCTGGCAGATCCTCGTCTTCCACATGCTGGAAGAGATGGACATCTCTGTAAAACGAGTGCGGGTCGACCGCCGCGGCAAACAGGGCCTCATTTGTAAAGACAACATTCGCGCGGATATCACTATCGACTTCTTCGTGCGTATCAACGACACCATCGAAGACGTCAAAAAGGTCGCAACTACGATTGGTTGCGAGCGCGCCAGTGACGAAGGCGAAATCAAGGTGCTATTCGACGCCAAATTTTCGGAAGCGCTCAAAACGGTCGGTAAGCAATTCGATTTTGAAGAGCTCTACGTTGAGCGTGAAAAGTTCCGCGACGAAATCATCAAGGTTATCGGTGTCGACTTAAACGGCTACATCCTGGACGACGTCGCCATTGACGATCTGGAGCAAACGTCGATCACCGAGCTCAACCCGGACAACATCCTCGACGCCGAGGGTATTAAGAAGATCACCGATCGCACCTCGCGCGAAAAGATCCTCGCCAACCAGATCGACCAGGATCGCATCAAGACGATCACCAAGCAAAATGTCGAAGCCCGCGAAGCCGTCCTTGAGCTCGAAAAGCAACAGGCCGAGGCCGAGCAAAAACAAAAGCGCGAGATCGCCGTCATCACCTCCCGGGAAGAGGCCGAAGCTCGCCGCGTGCATGAAGAACAACGCCTGCGCGCCGAGACCGCCCGCATCGCAACCGAGGAAGAACTCGCCATCGCCGAGGAGAACAAGCTGCGTCAGATCATCGTTGCCGAGAAGAATAAGCAGCGCACTGACGCCATCGAAACCGAACGTGTCGAACGCGACCGCCAGTTGGAAGTCGTCGAGCGCAACAAGGTAACTCAGCTTGCCGACATCGAGAAGGACAAGGCCGTTGAAAAGGAAAAACGCGAGATCCAGGAAGTGATCAAGGAGCGCGTGATGGTCGAGAAGACCGTCGTCGTTGAGCAGGAAAAGATCAAGGACACCGAGGCCTTCGCTGGCGCCGATCGTGCGAAGAAAGTCGCCATTACCCAGGCCGAACAACGCGCCGAAGAACAGCTCGTTGAGAAGGTCAAGACCGCCCAGGCGAGCAAGGAAGCCGAGCAGCTCAAGGCCGACGAACTTTATTACCACGAGGTCCGCAAGGCCGAGTCCTCCAAGAAGGCCATCGAGCTGAAAGCCGAGGAAACCGTCATCTCCGCCGAGGCGCACGAAACCGCCGCCGGTCGCGAATCCGCCGCCAAGAAAACCCTCGCCGAAGGTCGCAGCGCAGAAGCCGCCGCGATTGGTTTGGGCGAGGCGCAAGTCATGGAAGCCAAGGCCGCCGCGTTCCAAAAGCAAGGCGAAGCCGAGGCAACCGTTGCCCAAAAGAAATACTCTGCCGAGGCCACCGGCATCAGCGAAAAGGGCACGGCCGAGGCCGATGTTTCCGAGAAGAAATACCTGGCCGAAGCCAAGGGCATTGGCGAAAAGGGAGCCGCCTCCGCCAGCGCCGACGAGAAAAAGTATCTCGCCGAAGCCGAAGGCATCCACAAGAAGGCCGAGGCCATGAAGGTCTTCAACGAAGCCGGCAAGGAACACGAAGAATTCAAGCTGCGCCTGCAAAAGGACAAGGAAGTCGAGCTCGCCGAAATCGAGGTCAACGAGAAGATCGCCGAGCATCAGGCCAAGGTCCTGGGCGAAGCCCTCAAGAACACCAAGGTCGACATCGTCGGCGGCAGCACAGACTTCTACGACCGCGTCGTGGGCGCCGTCACCCGCGGCAAATCCATCGACCGCCTCATGGACAACTCCCGCGCCCTCACCGACGTCAAGGACACGTTCTTCAATGGCAACAGCGACTACTTCAAGACCAAGCTCAAGGAGTGGACCGAGCAGTTCAACATCAGCAGCGAGGACATTAAAAATCTGTCCATCGCCGCCCTGCTCACCCGCATCGGCGACCAGGCCGAAGGCCAGGATAAAAAGGAAGCCAACGACCTCCTCTCCCTCGCCGACAAATACGGCCTCAGCGGCAAAAAAGCCGGTGAGTTTCTCGACCAGTTGATCCGCAATTAATGCGGGTCAACTGCCCAACCAGCGAGATGAATTGAGTTGAACCGCAGAGGACGCGGAGAACGCAGAGTCATGAACGAATTGAGCGAACAGGTGATTGGCGCAGCAATTGAGGTCCATCGTGAAATGGGGCCTGGCTTGCTGGAAAGCACCTATGAACGATGCCTCGCCCATGAATTAAGTCTTCGAGGCATAAAAGGAGTTCGTCAAAAGAAACAACCTATCAGCTACAAAGGCCTGAATCTCGATGAAGGCTATCGCCTCGATATACTTGTTGAAGGAAAAATCATACTTGAGCTCAAAGTCGTCGACCAATTGACAGACGTTCACAAAGCCCAACTCATCACTTACCTAAAGCTCTCTGGCTGCACGATTGGCTATCTAATGAACTTCAACGTCGTTAAATTCACCGATGGTCTACAACGCGTCGTTTATAATCATCCTGAATAAACTCTGCGTCCTCCGCGTCCTCTGCGGTTAAAAACCACGCATCCTAAGCACCCAATCTCCCACTCATGGCCGACACCGCCACAGAAACCGAAAACAAAGCCGCGCCAACTCCCAAGCTCGAAGGCGGCGCGTATGAAGTCATCCGGCAGCGCTTGGACACACAGTCCAGCGCATTGCTGGAGCGCTTGCAGACGCTCAATAAAAACCGGCAGGACGTTTTCGGCGCCATCGAAAACAAGCTCATCGGCACCGACCGCATCACCACCGAACACAACTGCACGGCGCGCGACATGATCGCCCTGCCCGGCGGACGTTTCCTCTTTGGCTACAATGTGAAGCTCGGCCTGAAGTCGCAGATGGAGGTCGGCGATGTGTTTTCGGTTTACCGCTTTGAGGCGAGCGACAAAACCTTCCACGTCGAGCCCCTGGACCTCATTGGCAACCGTGATTTCCAGGACGACTTCGCCTACCTCTACAAGTATTATAAGGCCACGTCTTTCGTGAAGTTCCTGCGCCGCGGTGCCGAACTCTACATGGCGTTTCGCATCAGTGAGGACATCCGCGACATCAAGGTCTTTAAGTGGATCATCACCGACGACGGGCTGGAGTATCTGGGCAATCGCTTCGACCCGGAATACACCTTCCCCGAGCAGCACTCTTTCAAGTGGACCCGCGCGCATCGCGACATGCAGCGTGGCGGTCAGCATCCGCATATTTCTATCGAGGATAAAATCTTCGTGGAATGCGTCGGCGGCGACCTCACGATTAAAGTCGAGGACAACACTGCGTCCGGTGAAGGCATCTACGCCGAGCCCGTCGATCACGTCGACCAAACCCTCGACGACGCCGACATTTTCTTTGCCGTCGTTGGCGACCTGATCCTGCTGCGCATTCTCCCCTATCAGGAGAAGCAGACGCGCTATTTCATCTACAACCACAAGGTCAAAGAAGTCCGCCGCACCGACGCCATTGGCACGAGCTGCGTCGCCCTCCCCGAGGACCAGGGCGTCATTTTTGCCAACGGTTATTACCTCCACAGTGGCGAGTGCAAACTGTTCGACAGCGAGCTAAGCAACATGTGGTTCGAGCGCCTCGTGAAGTCCCCCAACGGCGAGGATTTCCTCTATTCATTTTACGAGCGCGTCAGCGGCCAATACGTGCTGATGAGCTACAACCTCATCGAGCAAACCGTCGCCATGCCGATCATTTGCCACGGCTTCACCTTCTTTGATAATGGCGAGCTGATCTACTTCCGCGGCGACGGCGAAGCGCAAAAGCACCACTCGTTGCAAATCTGGCAAACGTCCTTCACCAGCGACGACTTGCCCCCCACGGGCAACGACGACAGCTACCTCTTCAAGGTCGGCAACAAGGAAGTCGTCCGCTGCATGAGCGAGTGCTACGAGGTCTACAACCTCCTGCAAAAAGAGGAAAGTTACACCGGCCTCTACGTCGATCTCGTCAAGCTCAGCAGCGACATCCTCGACACCTATTTCTGGCTCAATAGCGAAGAGGCCGCCAACATCCAGGAGACGCTCCAGACGATCAACAAAACGGCGCAAAGCGCGATCGACGAGTTCGACAAAGTCCAGCGCATCCGCAAGTCCACCAACGAGCAAACGACCAACGTCAGCGTGCGCGTCCGCAAGCTCACTACGGAGGTCAGTTCCACACGGCCGGACGACATCATGGGCTTCGTCCGCAGCCTCGCCGACTTGCGCACGATTCGCGGCGAGATCATCGGTCTGCGCGACCTGCGCTACGCCGACATCCCGCTCACCGAAAAGCTCGAAAAGCAGGTCAAGGAACTCTCCGACCAAGTCGCGCTACAGGCCGTTGAATTCCTCTTGCTCGATGAAGCGCTCGACCCGTATCGCAACGCCGTCGAAGAGCAAGCGGCGGCAATCGAAGCCATCGAGAAAGTCACCGAAGCCAACGACATCAACGAGCGCCTCGACGAAGCTGGCGCCGAGTTGGAGCTGCTCATTGAAATTGTGGGCAACCTGAAGATCGACGACGCGACGCAGACCACGCGTATCATCGACTCGATCTCCAACATTTACTCGCGCCTCAACCAGGTGCGCAACGATCTGAAGAGTCGCCGCAAAGAGCTGATGCTCGTCGAAGGCGCGGCGCAGTTCAACGCGCAGCTCAAGCTGCTCAACCAGGCCGTCACGAACTACCTCGACCTTTGCGAGACGCCCAAACAGTGCGACGACTACCTGACCAAGCTCATGGTGCAGTTGGAAGAACTCGAAGGCAAATACGCGGACTTCGATGAATACCTGGACCAGCTCGCCACCAAACGCGACGAGCTCTACAACGCGTTTGAGACAAAAAAGATGTCGCTCCAAGAGGCGCGCAACCGGCAGACCACCCGCCTGCTCGCCAGCGCCAAGCGTATTCTGACCGGCATTGAAAACCGCGCCAAGGGCTTCAAGGAGCTCACCGATATCAACGGCTACTTCGCCAGCGACCTCATGGTCGAGAAGGTGCGCGACATCGCAGACGAACTGGGCGAGATCGGCGAAAACCTGAAGGGCGACGACATCCTCGGCCAACTCAAAACTGTCCAGAGCGACGCCATCCGCCAGCTCAAGGACAAGCAGGAACTCTTTGCCGACGGCGACGACATCATCAAGTTCGGCCGCCACCACTTCAGCGTCAATACACAGGAGCTGGCGCTCACCACCGTGCAGCGCGAAGGCCAGATTTACTTTCACCTTTCGGGCACTCAGTTCTTCGATCCAATCAAGGACGAGCAGCTCAACGCGACCAAGCCGGTGTGGGACATGCAAACCGTTAGCGAGAGTGACGCCGTTTACCGCGGTGAATACCTCGCCTACAAACTGTTGCGCCACTTCGAAACAGTGAAGCCAGACGCCAAGTCCGAGCTGGCGATCACCGCTGGCGACTACCAAGCTTTGGATGACAAAGCTCGCTTATCCTTCGTCCAAAAGTTCATGGCCCCGCGTTACGAGGAAGCCTACATCAAGGGCGTCCACGATGAAGACGCGCAAAAGCTGATCGACGCGCTGCTGACAATTCACGGAGCTGCGGGCCTGCTGCGTTATTCGCCAAGCGCCCGCGCCTACGGGCTCGTTTATTGGCAGCATTTCCTGGGACGCACGCCGGACAACGATTTGCTCGAAGCCAAGGTCGACGCCTTTGGCGAAATGCTCCGCCTCTTCCCGCAGCACAAGACGCAGGACGGCTACATCCGCGAGCTCACCAAGCGCATTGCGGCGTTTTGCGAAGAGACGGAACTTTGCGATGCAAAGCTTGCCGAAGAAGCCGCCGAGTATCTGTTCTTCGAGCTCGTCGATGCCGAGTCCTTCACCGTGTCGCACGAGGCCGCCATACTCGCGGATAGCTTCCACCATGAGCTGGTGGCCAAACGTTTCACGGACAAGTTCGACAAAGCCCGCGCCTCTATGCGCGCCAACGCGCCGGGCGAATTCCAAGTCATCCGCGACTGGATACGCGGCTACCTGCTCGCCCAGAACGCGCCGGAAAGTCAGTTCGATTATCTCGATGAAGCTGCTGCGCATTTGCTGCGTGGCCCCATTGAAAAACGGCACGTGGTCGAGGTTCCCATCGAAACCGATATCGACGGCCTACGCGGCGACCACGAAGTCATCACATCCAAACAGCTCCACCTGCATTACAATAAGTTTCTCGCCAAGCTGCGCGATCACGAGCGCGAAGTCGTCCCGATGTATCGCCAATTCCAGGCGCGCAAAGCTGAGCTGGTGGACTTCTTCCGCGAAGACCTTCGCCTCGACGAGTTGAAGCCGCGCGTCATGTCGGCCTTCGTGCGCAATCAGCTGCTCGACAAAGTTTACCTGCCCATGATCGGTGACAACCTCGCCAAGCAGATCGGCACCGCGGGCGAAGACGCGCGCACCGACCGCATGGGCATGCTGCTGCTAATCTCGCCGCCGGGTTACGGTAAGACGACGTTGATGGAATACATCGCCAACCGACTGGGCATCACCTTCGTGAAGATCAATGGCCCGGCGATTGGTCACCACGTCACCAGCATCGACCCCGAGGAAGCGCCGAACAAGGCCGCCGCTGAGGAAGTCGAAAAGCTGAACCTCGCCTTCGAGATGGGCGACAACGTGATGATCTACCTCGACGACATCCAGCACTGTAATCCCGAGCTGCTTCAAAAGTTCATTTCCCTCTGCGACGCCCAGCGCAAAATCGAAGGCGTGTGGAAGGGCAAAGCGCGCACCTACGACCTCAAGGGCCGCAAGGTGGCCGTCGTCATGGCCGGCAATCCCTACACCGAGACCGGTGGCAAGTTCCAGATTCCGGACATGCTCGCGAACCGCGCGGACACCTACAACCTCGGCGACATCATCGGCGGGCATCGTGGCGCGTTTGAAGATTCCTATCTCGAAAACTCACTCACGTCCAACGCAGCGCTGCGCCCGCTTTCTAACCGCAGCCGCAAGGATGTTTACTCGGTCATCAAGATTGCCAAAACCGGCATCCGCGAGGGCGTTGATTTCGAGGGCAGCTACTCGGGCGAAGAGGTCGAGGAAATGGTCGGCGTCATGAAAAAGATGATGCGCGTCCGCGACACCATCTTGCGCGTCAATTTGGAATACATCCGCAGCGCCGCGCAAGCTGATGAATTCCGCACCGAGCCGCCGTTCAAACTGCAGGGCTCCTACCGCAACATGAACCGCATCTCGGAGAAGCTGCTGCCGATCATGAGCGATGACGAAGTGGAATCGTTGATCGACGACCACTACGAAAACGAATCCCAAACCCTGACCGATGGCGCCGAGGCCAACTTGCTCAAGTTCCGTCTGCTAGAGGGCAAGATCACGCCGCCCGAAGAAGAGCGCTGGAATGAGATAAAGAAGCGCTTCACGAAAAACAAGATCATGGGCGGCGGCGACCAAGACCCGGTCAACAAGGTAGTCTCCCAACTCGCCGATAACAACATGGCCCTCAGCGAAGGCCTCGCCCTGCTCGGCGAACGCCTAACTGCGATGCGCCAGCCCATTTCGTTCGACGACGCCACGCTCGACAAACTGCGCGCCCTGCTCCCCGCTCCCCCCGAGCCCAAGCCGCTGCAAATCGACGAAGCCACCTTGGCCCAGCTTGGCGCTTTGCTACCGAAGCCTCAGCCCCAACAGCCCATCCAGTTCGACGAGGAAACCATCGTGCAGTTGGCGTCCATTTTGCCTAAGCCACCCGCGCCAACCTTGGGCCTTTCGGAAGAAGCGACTGCACTCTTACAACAGCTTGCAGCCAGCTTGGAAAAGTCCGCGAAGCCCAAGCCGGCCTCGAAGCCTCAATCCACCGGCAATGCCGAGCTCGCGGCCGCCATCGAGCAGCTCGGCGAGAAGCTCGCGAACCGCCAGAGCATTTTGCTGCCCAAGTTGTCCCTCGACGAAAAGACTGACAACACGCTCGATCAAATCCTCGAGGCCTTCCACCTGCTCTTCCGCCATACGGGCATCGACACACCTGCATCAAAATCGAGACCTATTCCGCCCAATAATAGCGATGCAGAATAATAAGCCCAGCTACTTAACGCATTGCTAAAAAAAGCCTATCATAAAGTTCAGTGCATAGATTCTTGAGCCTGCCTCCAGCCTTTCCTTACTGCGCCCTTTCATCAGACTTTAAATGGGAATCATCACCTAGTCGTATGTTTCAGTAGTCATCAATAACACCGACTTTATGCTTGCCGTCTATTTTGATGGATCAGACATTAAGTTATACGATTTTGTAGAAGAACATGAAGTATTTCATAACTTTTTTATCCCTGTTGACGGCAGCTAGCATGTTCGGCAGTAATTCGATCATTGAGATTCCCCTTCGCAGCGATGAAATTTCGACCGGAGAAGGCTCCAAGACTTCCTACGGCATTTACGTGAAAATCGGCGACGGGAAGCCGCGGTTATTCCAGTTGGACACTGGCAACGGTGGCTTGTTTGCCGGCTATTCAAGTGAGGCTGATCCCAGCGAACCAACTCCAGAAGACCCAGATGCAGAATATCGGCCAGATCGCCAATACTGGGGGGATTTTGAATATATTAGTGGAGCAGTAAATCAAAGCGTATCATTTGGCAGTGGTGTCGTTTTTAACACTATCATACCCGTAACCGCATCCATTACTTTATGTGATTCAGCTGGCGCCACTTATTTGACGATTCCCAGCATGACAGTTGGCCAAGTCACTGAGGCGACGGCAGACGACCTGGCAACATCCACAACCTGGAATGATAAATTTGCCGTCGATCAGCCAGGACTTCACTCGACTTACTATGGAAATTTTGGCGCAGGCTTGTTCTCTGCCTCCAGCTCCAGTATTCCAGCAAACAGCCAATTTTTTTCTGCGCTGGGACAAATAGACAACGTCAAGGGCTTCTCCATTCATCTCGATTCTGACAATCCGGTTCTCCGCATCATCCTGGATGATACAGATGGCAATGGTTATGCTGACCAGTTTCCCTCTGCATCCGAACTGCGAGCAGGAGATGGGCGAATATTTCCAATTACGGGCTTCAATACCTACAGCGAGTATCCAGTAGCAATCGGCGGCATAACGGCCGGATACCCAAATAACTTGGTTAATATCGGGGGCGTCACAAGTCTGCTGGATACTGGTGGAACTGATTTAAAGCTGCCAGCGAACAGCCTCAGCTCTTTGAGTAATGCGGGCTTTGTCGAGTCGAATAATCTTCTGAAGGAGGACATTCGATTGATCGTTGATATTGATGGAGCCGGAAACATAGGTAGCAATCTATACGAAGCCTTTAGTCTGGAGTTTCTGTCTGGCAGTGAGCCGGGAGTAAACCAAGTGCAAATTGAGGGCAGCAAAAGCAGCGACCTGAATTGGGGCCAAGTGCTGTATCAAGAACATGAAGTGATGTACGACCTAGCTGATGGGGTGATTCGATTCCGCCCCTTCACGCAATTGCCAACTGACCCACAAGTTCAAATCATCTCGGCCGCCATGCGGGAAGGAACGACTTACCTGGATGTCGAATTCCGTATTCATAGTTTGTACGAAGAAAGCGTTAAAGCCTATCCACTGGTGTTTATCGGTTATGTTCGCGATTTCGATAATGTCATTCGCCCAATGACTTTCGCAGAGGGAACCGAAGCAAACATCGGCGATGTAATCCCCACAAACACGGACCTAACGCTGACTTGGGATGTGGCGGCGGATTTAGACGTTGAATTGGTAAGTGTTAAATTTGAGATTCTTTGCCAGGACAGCCGTGAGCTTCTAGGCTTTAGCTGGACAACTATTCCTGCTGCCGGGGAATATAGCGAACTGACATACGGCAGCATTTCTGCGAATATAGATGATCTCTTGTTTTGGCAAATTGCCCGTTTAGACCCGGGCCTCGATTTAATCGATGGCTCTGTTTACGCGAACGAAAACAGTGGTGTATTTAATGGATTCGAACTGACCAGTCCCTTTACGTCTGCGGGAAGCGCCTATGCACTTCCCTATTTCATGAGATTAACCAATAAAGCGCTGGCGACATCCGAAGAAATCGATTTGGCTGAAACGGCCCGAACAGGTATACGCGGCGAGCCACTGCCTTGGGGAGGTTACATCAACACACATCGGTATCGATGGTATGCAAATGATAAACCCTATGATGGTCTGGCCTTTATCTATGCTTGGGGGGACAATGAATTTCGCCAAGCCACCTCCATCCCAAATAATACGCAGGATCTAACACAAATTAAAGCCGGCGAAACTCACGTAACAGTGCTCCGGAACAGTAACACCTATAGCTCCTGGGGCGGTTACTCTGCTTTGCGGGGGGGCAGTTATATTTACGATGACGAGGAATTGGACCCGCAAATTACGTTATTTGACTGTGGCGGGTCTTACATTATTTATCAGAATGAGGGAGGTTACGTTGATGTTATCAACTATGATGGCGGCTCCTATGTGAGCACCCCAAATGAAGCCGATAACAGTGTGGCGCTCGCCACCAGCGGCAGGCATATGTTGGCTTTAAAGGCAGATGGCACAATTATCGGCTGGGGCACTGATTCGAATGGCGAAACGATCCCACCCGAAGGTTTGGATGACGCCATTGCCATTGCTGCTGGCTACCGTTTCTCTCTCGCACTGAGAGAAAATAAAACTGTGGTCGCCTGGGGTTACAATAGTTCAGGGCAATGCGATGTGCCCGAAGATTTGGGTAACGTTAAGGCAATTGACGCCGGTTATAGATTTGCCATGGCGCTGAAGGAAGATGGTACGGTGATAGCCTGGGGTAATAATAGCGATGGTCAGTGCAACGTGCCAGTCGGTTTAACAGACGTCATCGCCATTTCCGCAGGCAGAGAGCACGCATTGGCGCTTAAGGAAGACGGTACTGTCGTAGCGTGGGGAAATAATGACTATGGCCAATGCAATGTGCCTGCGAACCTGAGCAAAGTTCGGTTAATTGCCGCCGGGGATAAGAATTCCTACGCGGTCACGGAAAAACTCCAATAGATTACCCGTTATTTTACGCATGCCAGTTGGATATTGCCAGATGCTTCGTCTTCGTGAGGTTGCCTTTCCACTGAAAGCTGCCCTCTCTGCGTTGCTCGTGTTTTTCGTGATGTCGACGACTCAATCGGCAACAGTTGCGCTTAATCAAGAGTCGGTAAACGATACAGATGGCACAGTCATCAACGCAATTTACCCGTCGACTTCTTATCGAACAACCGGTGAAACTTACAAAACGAGCACCGCGCCAACACCTTTCGAGGACTACCAATTCACTCATTGGACCATTGATGCCTACCCCCTCGAAACATATCGGGATGCCTGGGGGCGGTCAATCAATCCGGCCTCTTTCGTATTACTCGAAGAAACGACTACGACTGCCCATTATTTACCAACCCATTTTGACTCAGATGGCGATTTGCTTCCGGACTGGTATGAAATAGAGTATTTTGGAGACTTGGATCAATCCTCCAACAGCGACGACGATAATGATGGAACAACACTGATGGAAGAATTTCAGACTGGAGCCCACCCCCGATTCGCCCAATCAACAACCAAGGGAGGTATTTTCTGGGCAGATTCAAGTTCGGTGGCCATCGACTTTAAGGATGGCATAACCTTCCTGCTCCGCTCGGAACCCTCAGGTTTATATGAATACACCAAAGAAGTGGATTCCGGCTATAAAGTAACTTCAAAAGACTTTGCATTTGAAGAAGGCTTTGGCTACTGGACACTCGATGGTGTGAGGCAGGAAGACTCCTGGGGCGTAGCCGTTACTCAATTGGTTTTCCAAATGGTAAATGCCGATCGTGAAGGTATCGCCTATCTGTTTTCCGAGGATAGCGATGCAGATGATTTACCGGATTACTACGAGTACTTTTATTTTGGAGATCTATCGCATGACAGATCGTCTGACCCCAATAATGATGGAGTAAGTATCGGCGAGGATTATGATTCCGGTGCCTCTCCGGTCTTTGCCAATTATAGCACAAAAGGCGGTATTTTCTGGGCTGATTCCAATTCGGTAAGCATTAACTTTGGCGACTTCCATGAATATCGAATCGCCAGTGAGCCTGAAGGAATCATCACCACACAGATTCGCACGGTCGTCAATGGGCACAAACAAACGACAAATAGCATCGAAGATCCTAACTTCGCCTACTGGTCCATAAATGGCATTCGAGTGAGCGATGATTGGGGAGTCTCGTTAAATCAAGTCCAGTTTGTAGTAGACGGTGAGGATATGAATGTGATCGCACACTTCTTAGAGGGAGACTCCGACAATGATCTGATAGCAGACTCCTTCGAGTACTATTACTATGGATCATTAGACTACCAGGCCGATTCAGATAGCGACAACGATGGCCATACCCTTCTGGAAGAATACAATGAAAGCAGCAGCCCCATCTTTAAAACGAGTTCCACCAAAGGCGGCGTATTCTGGGGCGATTCCCAATCAGTCATTGTCGATCTGCAATTCTATGAGAACCTTTCACTTGCCTTGGTCGACGATGTATTAACGCCTTTCTTTGCAACGAACACCACTAGCCTCGACGGCGTAGTTACAGACGGCCAGGCGTCTACTGCCGTCGCTGACTGGGATGGCGATGGCGACTTCGACTTATTTGTCGCTCATGCGGGCGGCTTATGGATATACGAAAACATCGGCAACACACGCTTTTTAAATTTCCATAAAATTGAAGCCCCGCAGCACATAGCCGACCTCATCGCCGCTATCGACGACCCGGTAATCGCTGGTGGTGACTGGAACGGCGACGGCCTGGACGATCTCGTGGTTGGAGGTGATAGCAATATCCTTTATTTAATTCCTTCACAGGGTAGCTTGAATACCAGTGGAGCCGCCCTAGAATTAGCCATGGCGACTAGTCCGCTGATTCCTGCTTTAGCTGATTTTAACGATGATGGTTACGCAGACCTGCTCGTCATGTTATCCGATGGCAACGTGCGTTATTTTCAAAACACTGAAAGCGCCCCATTTTTTGAGACTTACACCGATGACTTCCTTGGTCAACCTGTCACCAATGGCGTCAGTCTGAGCGTCAGCGACATTGATCAGGATAACACGCTGGATGTGCTGGCTTCCGATCAGGAAGGACGTATCTGGGAGTTCCACAATGACGGCGCCAATAGCTTCAACTTGATTAGTAAAGTCTGGGGTGGCGCTTACCCTGGCTTTGCTCAAGGTCTGAAAATTACGGCTGTCGATTTGGAAAACGATGGCGACACCGACTTGATTGCCGGGCTTTGGAATGGAAGTTTAATCAGCTTGTCCGACCCGCATGTTGGACGCCCATCTGGCTTGGAAGCGGCCAGTGGCGCGGACAGCATCCTGCTGACTTGGAACCCCAGTTGGCAATCACGCATCGCGGGTTATTTCGTATACCGCGCCGAGGAACTTGCCGGCCCCTTTACAAACCTATTGACAGAGGTGCGCCCACTACCTGAATACCTGGATCAGACGGCCACCATCGGGGATCTACTGCACTACCGGGTAACCGCCATCACCCACTACCTGCAACCTGGCAATTCGAAACAAATTTCATTGGAAAGCTCGCCTTCTGAAATAGTATCCGCAGGCGCAGGCAATGTCAGCTTATCGTTGCGATCAATAAGAGGTCAGCCCGCGAAGAAAGTTAAGGTGCTGCTGTCGATTGATAATTCGCTGGGACTCACCGGCGAAGGCTTGTCGATCGATATCAACTATGATCCTGCGGTCATCACGCCCCGTGAACAAACTGACGGCCAACCCAGCGTGCTGCCGACTTCGCTAAGCCGAGACCTGGTTTTCAGTGATAATGGAGCAACCGCAAATGGCCTATTATCGATCACTGGATTGAGCGGCACGATACAAGGCGGATCAGGAAAACTCTTTGTCTTGGAATTCCATGTCGAGGATTCCGCGAGCCTTGGTTTGCATACGACAATCTCCTTCCAAGCGGCAGAACTGTTTGCTACGGCAGGATACCCAGTGAGCATTGACCTCAGCGACGCAGCTAACTTGGAAGTTACCGATATATATTTCCTCGGAGATCTCAACGGCGATGGCCAACTCGCTGCTGATGACGAAGACCTGCTGAAAACGTTGACCAAACCCAATTCACCCACTCCAACCGAGTTCGAACTCATTGCAGGAGACTTGAATGGCGATGGTGCATTAACCACAGGAGACATTGTCCTTCTGAAAAGATTGCTAAAGGGGCTTTCCATCGAATGATCAGAAACTTCACACGGATTCTAAGCTGCGCATTGACGCTCGTTGGGTTCGGCCTGCTCCCTGTCCATGCTTATCAAGTCTCGCTGCCTGACTATGTGGCGAGTCCGGGCTCCATTGTCCACGCACCGATCATAATCGACGATGTTGCTGGTATTGCGTCCATAGATATCCAACTGAACTTCGACCCAGCAGTAGTACAGCTGACCGAAGTCATTCCCGGTCAATTGGGCGTTAACTTCGACTTGGAGCATGAGGCAAATAACGGCGTCTTAAACCTCTCATTCATTCGAGCAGAGAATATGACTAGTGGAGGTGGTCAACTGGCAGTTCTGGTATTTTCCGCCAATGCAGGGGCAACCACTGAGCTTTACTCGGATCTGGCGATCGCCGCTTTCAAGATTGGCGACGAACGCTCGCTGACCAACTTAGCCCTCACGAACGTCATCCAGGTCAGTAATGGCTCTATTCGAATTACGAATGATCCCAATTTTGATAATGCGAACAATGGCTTGCCGGATTCGTGGGAAGCTCAATATGGATTAAACCCACTGAATAATGACCCCCTATCGGATCCCGATGGGGACTCAATCAGCCAAATCTTTGAACTGGCGTTTGGAGGAAACCCAATCGCGCGTGATGACTTGTCTATCATGCCGCAGTATCAGCAGGTCAAGATCGATGACTCAAAGTACATCACTCTACGATTTCGCCGCAGCATTGAGGAAACGGACGGACTCACGTTTAGGCTATACGAATCTGACGACTTAAATGCCTGGACCCTCATACCTATTGCCAGTGTCATGATTCAGGAGGAGTTCATTGACGAAGAGATGAAACTCATCACTGTGCGAAGTAGCCGACCTGTCGGGAGCTCCGTCAATGAGCAATCGATATTCCTGAAGCTAAGTGTACAGTAGCGGTTAAGAAGCACTTTTTCAATTAGCCAAGCATCACGGCTTAATTCTCCCTTCGCCCCAAATCAGATCCCCAGTCGTGGCTGGGTGGCGCCGCACGACGCGCAAGGTGCAATCACCGCTCACCTCTTCCGAGATGCGGACCAGTAATTCCTGCTGGGTGATGCGGACAAAGCGGCTTGGGATATAAGTGTCGGCGTCGGGGAGGAACTGGCCGTTGGCGTCGATGGCTTTGACCTGTTGGATAATCGGCGCCTTGGACTGTGGATTGACGTGTTGGCGGATATGGTCGCAAATGCGCCGATAATTAATCACTCAAAAAGGCTTGCGAATACGATGCTTCGCAAGCCCAGCCTGTGAGTGAAAAGCCAACGCCGCTGAACACGAAAAATCACTGCGGCCTGATCGGCCAAGGTACATGGAAAATGCTCTCGTTAAGCAGCTTTGCCATATGTGACTGCGCGCTAATGACGAGAGAGATTCCTTCTACGGCTATATACCAGCCCAGCGAGCAAGCCAACGCTCCCCAGCAAGATGGCCGATGCTGGCTCAGGGATCGTCGAGAACCCAATGTTATCCAGGTACAGCGTCGTGCCACTGGAAGGTCCGCCAGTGAAAAACAAACTAACTCCAACATTGGCCGGATCCATGTCCACTTCGCCACTTCCGGTTCCAAAGGTGATTGAATGCGTCAGGTTTTCCCCAATGGTGCGGACAACGGTTCCACCAAAAGCATCGATTTCATAAACATTTGTGCTGAGGCTCGCTCCAGTGTTGTCTGCATTGTTGGCAAACATCAGCTCCATGCGCAGAAAGGTATCGCTATCTGTGTTGATTGCGCCGCCGCCCACGGTCGTGTTGGTGAAGAAATTGAACTGGAGATTTTGCGCAGTTTGATAGCGAATGATGTCGTTTCCGCTCCCGAGGAAAATACCAATGCCGATGCCCGGTTGCACATCAACCCCGGTACTCGCAGAATTCCAAAGCCCAAAAGTCAGGGAACCGTTGTTGTCCATCGTGGTTGACTCCCATTCTGTCACAAACGTGGCCGACTGGCCGCCAAGGATTGCAAAGCTGTCAGCGGAATCCGTCGAAGAGGGGCTTGAATCATATACGGTGGCCGCAGTGCCGTTCGAAAAGATCAAATAATTATTGCCGGACGCGTTACTGCTGAGGTTGATGTTCGTGCCTCCCGAAACGTCACGGAAGTCGCCCGTTGTTTGTGGACTGCCGTTATCATAGTCCGCAGCGCCGTTCTCGAAATTAACGGAAATGTCCGCTGCGCTCAACGAGCCAACCGAGAGGCTGAGCGTAATCAGCCCAATCGCTGAAAGGGTTCCACAGCGACATGCATTCAGGCAGTCAGGGTGCATCATTAATGAGGTGTGTTTCATAATTCGAACAGTTTTGGATATTATGGGGTGAGATCAAACAGTGGGACTCAATGGGCCCACTCAACGAAACAACCAAAAACGCGAAATTCATTTGCATCGCAAACTACGATCCATTCTATACGTAGAATGCCCCCCAAAAGAGTTACCCTGCGTGACATAGCAGAACGCGCTGATGTCCACGTAACCACCGTTTCGCTTGCAATGCGGAACAGCCCCTCCCTGCTTCCGGAAACCCGCAAGCGCATTCAAAAGCTCGCCAAGGAAATGGGCTATTCGCCAGACCCGGCATTGTCTGCCCTGCAAGCCTATCGTCGCATTAACCACGTGAAAAAGTCCAACCTGGGCATAGCCTACTTAAGCTTCAACCCCACGAACGACTGGAAGCAGGTAGGGCCTTCCCACTTTGAAATTTACTCTGGGTGCCAGAAACGTTGTGAAGAGCTCGGCTACCACATGGAACTGATATGGGTCAAAGATCCCCGCCTCACCACGAAGCGACTCACCAGCATACTGCGCACTCGGAATCCTGCAGGGCTGGTCCTCTCGGCGCGTCATGGCGGCCGTGGACACTTTCGCCTCAACCTGGACAACTACTCCGCTGTCCGGGTGGACCAGGGGCTCGTTCATCCCCGTCTGCACGCGGTCAGCAATAATCAGTTCCAGATCGCGCAACTAGCAGTGCGCAAGGCTTATCACCTGGGTTATCGTCGTGTCGGCTTGGCGTTAATGAGCACCTTCAACGAGCAGGTAAACTGTTTTTGGTCGGGCGGTTTTTGGTCGGAGCAACAAAAGAAAAAAGCAGAACAATGGGTCGTGCCTCACCTGCCGTCAAAGTGGGGTAAAGAGCCTTTTGTCCGCTGGTTCGAAGATCAGCGACCGGACGTTGTCATTTCCAATCATGCCGATAACACCATCCCCCAATGGCTAAACGAAATTGGCCTGCGCATACCGGAAGACGTCGGCTTCATTCAGTTGAGCATGACGGATACGAAATCCAAGTGCGCAGGAGTCATGGAAAATAACCTTTCTCTCGGTAGGACAATCATCGACAAGCTTGTGGCGGTCATACATCGCAACGAACGCGGCATTCCGGAATGCCCGGAACTGACACTCATTGATGGAACTTGGATCGATGGCGACACCGTTCAGAGCAAGGCCAATCGCTAAAGGCATCTGACCCACCAGACGAATTCGACGTCTCCCGCACCTGATTACAGAAGCATTCTACGTATAGAATGGTCAGCCACTTGTGCAGTGAGGAAAAATGTAAGATAACCGCGTCAACCTTACGCCTCAGCAGCTAGAATAGCTTGCAGGGCAACCGTTATCCACCCCTCAACTTCTCATCAGGAAGCATGCCCCCACATCTAACCGACTCCCTCCTTCCACAGTCCAGCCAGCCTCAATTACTGGCTAAGCGTGGATTCACCTTGGTTGAATTGCTGACCGTTATCGCGATCATCGCGATACTCGCCGTCATACTAATTCCAGTAGTCGCCCGCATACAGAACTCCGCCAAGGACAATAAATGCGCCTCCAACCTGCGGCAGATCGGCATGTTGGCGCAGCTCTATGAGACCGACCATCATGGCGAGATTCCCTATTGCAAAAACTACCAGACGAATACCCACTGGTTCGAAGCGCTAGCGAAATATGCCGGCAATGATCAAGGTGGCCTAAACTACAACCAAAACCGGGAAATTTTCTACAGCTGCCCGCACTATGAACTCGGAAAAGATAGCGAAGACTTTGAGGTCTGGAATCCTGGCTACGGTCTCAATCGAGAACCAGGGCTGCCCGATGAAAAGGATCGCAACTGGGCAGGCGCCCCCGGGAGCAACCAGCGCATCTTCCGGATGTCCGAGATAACCGATCCCGCCCAACGCGTCTACTTCGGCGATTCTCAGGACTACCATATGGCAGCCGCCAATGTGGATACGGACCGACATGGCGACCATGCCAATTTCGTTTTCTTCGATGGCCATGTGGAACCACTGACAGCCGAGCAAATCGAGTCTGCCTTCTCCCCATACTGAGTTTTATTTTCATTCATAAAAAAAGCCGCCAGCAATCTGCTGGCGGCTTTTTATGGCATCTTTTTGCACTTCGTTAATCTGATTGAAAAACAGATTTGAGTGCGTGGTAGGCCGGCTTGGGATTGCCATCAAAATCAATGATCGCGGTATTCGACGGACAAGGAAATGCATCATGCCCCATCCACAGGATGAAGCCTGCGTGCTCTGGGAAGCGACGCTTACAGGCTCTGGCTGCCGTGGCCAACGCCCTCGCCTGCCGTTCTTGCGACCAAGCAACATAATCTGCAAGGGAATTGCCTTCTGGAACCTCACGTTGAAAGTCTTCCCATTGCAACCACCAGGCGGAACTATGACGCCAGAAGTCGCTTTCCAGGGTTGGGGGCCAGGCATCATCCTCACTATAACGCTCAATTGCTGCCGCAGACATTGCGCCGGGGAACCCTACTTCACTCCGCAGATGCGAGTCATCCTGATTCCAATATTGCTCCCAACCCGCCAGGTCGCCCTCATGATTCCAAGGGCCGTGCACGTGGTGGTGCAAACTACGGCCGAAGTTTTCTTCGTTAGCATAGAACGACGGGCCACTGGGCGATGTCGGAATAAACAGCGCCTGCGGATCTTCTTCCGCGACGATCTCCTGCAGTGCCTTCAACGCTGGGTGTGTCGCATCCAACGGAACTTGATATCCCCAAACTTCGGTAGGCTTCGTTTGCAGTTCATTGCCTCCGCACCAGACCAACTTACAGGCGTGATGGCCTCGACGCCGTATGTAATCCCGTGCGATGCCACGCAGCGTTTCGATAACGATTGGGTCTTCGGGCGCATAGTTTTCAATGCCTGATGACGACAGCGGAAACTCCTGCCAAACCAGCAGACCGTATTCGTCACACAGACGATAAAAACACTCGCGTTCTAAAAAACCCCCGCCCCATACCCGCAGGACATTGCACCCCAGACTGCGGTAAAGTTCAATCAGTTCGCGGTACTGCTCTACGTCGATGGCATGGTAGTCTAAACGGATCGGCGTCCAGTTCACCCCCTGCATAAAAATCGGCGCGCCATTGATTTCACAGAGCAGCGGAAGCGTCCCTTCAGGCGCTCTCGAGTGGCGCCTCCAGTTAACTGACTTAAAGCCAGTCCGCGCATCAAACACGGTCGATTCTCCCGTCGAAACATGCACGCGATAAAGTGACTGCGCGCCCATCCCATGGGGCCACCAAAGCTGCACATCTGGCACAATAAGCTCGATCATCGACTCACCTCTCGGCAGCGTAGCGTCGCGCACGATAACTGGCTGATGCCCCGGCTCTTGTTCAACGGTGATCAGACAACGGCACTCTTCGCTCTGAGCATTGACGAGAAACCGTAACATGCCGACGCCTTCGATCAACCTACTGTCCAGGCGGAGAACTTCAATTGGCGCACTGCCGCACACTAACCGCAACTCATCCCAAACGCCAACCGGCGCCAAGCGGGGACACCAGTCCCAACTGAAATTATAGCGGGGTTTAAAATAATGTGAACGCGAAGTAAAGCCGACCTGTCCCTGCTCCTCCGGCGGTGTATCAAAGATAAGGCTAAGCCGATGCGCCTCGCCATCTCCCAACCACGGAGTCAGGTCAAAGCGATGGCGAATCAGCGCACCGGAGAACTCAGCGATAATTTGAGTATCCACCACAATCCAGCCGGAATAATCCAGGCCGTCGGCTTCAAGTTGCAGCGATTGATCCTGCTCAATTTCTCCTCTGGCGAACTCAGTGAAAAACTCCCAATGCCGATGCTCCACCCATTCACAGCTACGCGTATTGAGCCCGTAATTCCAGTCGGGTATGACTTTCTGTGAGCGCAACGTCGTGTGCGCAGACCCAGGCAGCGTAGCCTGCATGGGACCACAGTCCGGAGAAAACATCCCGCCAGTCTCAAGCGAACGACGTAGTTGCCAATTGTATGGACGCCAGCCTTGGAGTTGCCAAGGGCGTTGAAGCAGATCGATAATGTGGTGCATATGAATGTTTACTGACCCAGGTGACGGTTAACTTTGCATGACAAAGCCGAGGTCATTCTATCCGTAGAAGAACCCCGGCTCAGTTCAGTGAATTTATTCAAAAAAGATCGGTGGCAATGGATCAATCTGGGTTCACAACGATGTAGTCCATCGTCACCGTTCCTGACCATGGCTCCGCGCGCACCGCAATACCGCCACTCGTGTAGACAGATGCCGTGTCGAGGTAATCAATGTGCAGATTGCCGTCGACGTAGCCGCGCACGCGAACGCCTCCTGCTTCGTCCCGAACTGAGAGCTTGAGCTGGCGGAAGTTTGCGCAGTTGTAGAGATTGGAAATGGACGTCGTCGCGACGACTGTACTACCGCGCAAAACGCTGAGATTGTGCGAGTATACGCTGCCATTTACCGCCAGTCTCAGGTAATAGCCAGTCGAGCCGGAGCTATGCCGAGCAACCAACCCAGCTGACTTCCATGCATTGCTGAAACTGATATTCGCAAAGGCGTCATAATCGGTCCAACTTGAGTCTCCTGTATGGCTGATTGCGGTATTCGCATTGTGTACGTTGACGTAAGCGTTATTCGCAACTGACCAGGTACTCGGCGTCACCACCCAGCCATGATCATTTCCATCATTGAAGTCATCAATGAATACGCCACTCGAAGATCCGCCATCGCCCTTATCCGCATTCGCGTATGTGCTGTAGGCAGTCTTCGCCGTAAGCGTTGCCGTATCGAGCGCAATGTTTCCACTATACGTAATCGGGTTCGAGTTATTTAACGCGACTATCCCATAAGCCTGTTGCACGTAGATGTTACCAGGCTCATCAAATAACTCATACCAATAGATGCGCTCAAGGTTCGTGACATGGCCCGCCGACAACACTTCCAAGGCATCCTGCAGGTGTGTGTTTTGCTCGGCAAATGACAGTAAGCGCTGCGAATGATCTGCGGTGCTCGAGCGCGCCAAGCCTCCCAGCTCGGTGCACCAGTTCGGCTTCAAGTGATCGCCATTGGCCATTATCTTAGCCCAAATAGGTTCATTGCTGGCCGTCAAGCGACCAAGCACCGCCTGCTTTTGATCAGCTGGATACCAGCAAGCGGGCAGCTCCGGCGGCAACCAGCCAGTCGAGCCACAGTGCTCCCAATAGCTATGCCACGAAAAGAAATCATAGTAGTCAGTGACATCGGGCACTGCGTAAAAAGCATCGATCCAGGAATCGCTGCCACTGGCGCTCCAGGCAGCATCATGTGGGTTGGCAATGACAGGCGCGCCAATCAAAACATCCTGCGCGCCAAGGCTGTTGCGGACGCTCAGCAATCGCCCTCCAGCGACTTTCACCATGTTGCCATAAATGGTTGCAGCGGCAGGTGAATTTCGCGGATAGCCCTTGAAAAATAGATCGCACAAGTCCGGCTCATTCCAAAGTTCAATCGCGTCGAGCACGCGCTCGCCCGATGCGGTTTGATAGTCGGCATAGCGCCGGAGAAACCACTCCAGGAAATCTGCATATTTCACATAATCGAGCGGTGGCCAACCGGCGCCCGCATTGCCCCCATTGACCCATGATGGCGCATAGGCGACCGAGGCCAAGATACGAACATTCTCAGTGGCGCAACGTTGAAAGAAATCATCGAGCGTCGCCAAACGTGTGCCGCTGTAAACATCATCGGATGGCTCAAGCGTATTCCAGTCGACATTGATACGCACGAAGCGGGTATCGCTATCGTCGTAGACATCGAAGGTTGTATCGAGTTCAGCACTCGTACGGTAGAGTATGTGATCGTTGATGCCGACCACAGCATCGGCCTGAGCGTAACTGATAGCCAAGCTGACGCCGAACAATAGCCCGGCAAGGGTATGGATTTTGGGTAACATATACGGGGATGTTGGGGGTTGAGTAAATGCTGTATGGCGACGCATAGCCTTGCCATACAGCAGCGGTGTAGAAAGACATTCAAACTGCCGACGAAACCTGGACTGGCAAGCGGCTCAACTGCATGGAGAAAGCCTAACGCGCGGCATGACGACGTGGCAGCGAGCCACGTTTCTTTGCCGTGCGATAGGCATCATAAGCCGGTTTGGGCGTGATGTCCGCACCGGAAAGTTGAATCGACTTATCCACGTATTCGATCGGCATGCTGTCATTAAGCGCCAGAATGCCATAAACCTGCTGGCTGGGGTGCGCATAAGGCTCATCGAAAAGTTCATACCAGTAAATGCGCTCCAACTGATTGACCTTTCCTTCTGACAACACCGTAAGCGTGTCTTCCAAATGCGTTCGCTGCTCGCTGAGTGAAAGCAATCGCTTGTCGTGAGCAGGACTGTCGGTTCGGGCTGATGCCCCAATTTCCGTACACCAATTGGGCTTCTGACTATCGCCATACGCTTTCATTTTCGCCCAGATATTTTCCTCGCCCGGCGCCACGAGCTTCCCCATAACGGCCAGCTTTTGGTTCGCAGGATTCCAGCAAACGGGCAGCTCCGGCGGAAGCCAACCCGTCGTGCCCGCATTCTCCCAATAGGTATGCCAGCTGAAGAAATCATAGTAATCCGTCACATCCGGCGTTTCATAAAATGCGTCCATCCAGGATTGCACGCCAGCCGGACTCCAACACACGGCATGCACATTGGAAATAACCGGCGCGCCGATCAGCACATCTTCCGCGCCAAGCTCTTTTCGAACTGACTGCAGACGCCCGCCTGTCACTTTAACGATCTCGGCGTAAGCCCTGGCCGCATCAGGCGAATAACGGTTGTAGCCCTTGAAAAACAAATCACACAAATCCGGCTCATTCCAAATTTCGATCGCTTCCAACGTGCGTTGACCATCGGCGCCTTTTAAGTGTGCGTAACGGCGAAACACCCACTCACAAAAATCAGCGTATGCCTCATTGTTCGTTGGCGGCCAGCCATGCCCTTGCTTCCCGCCATTGGCCCACGATGGTGCATAGGCAATGGACATCAGCACGCGGATTTCATGCTTGGCGCATTGTTCGAAAAAGTAGTCCAACGCCGGCAACCGCGATGTGCTATAAACACCTTCCTCCGGTTCCAGCGTATGCCAGTCGACATTGATGCGCAATTGCTTCGTGTCGCTTTCAAGGTAGTATTGAAATGCGACATCCTGATCCGCATTGGAGCGGTAAAGGATGTGGTCGTTAACGCCAAAAGCGTACTCGTTCACATCACCCGCGAATAAATGCGCGGACAGCTGGAGCAGCAGCGTTAAAAATAAAAAACGATAAGGTTCTACAATGGATAAGCGTCTCATAATTGCTTTGCAAGGGGTGGTTCGGAATCAGTTAGGGCACTCCACACATCAAAGAAATGAAATGCGCAGGAGTGAGCTGAGTCTTGCTGCCACCAACAATGAACCGCAAAGAATATAGCTTTCTATTTGTAGAATGAGTCGCTTGGGTGAGGAAAACAAAACGACCCGCAAACCACTACTAAGAGCATTTGTCATCGAACTTGGCCGCATTAAGTGAGGATAACGATTGGATGCAGCGCAAGGCGGCGTTGATTGAGCAGGCTTGTAGTACGCCACACTCAAGCCAACGCCGCTGAACGCGAAAAATCACTGCGGCCTGATCGGCTGAGCTCGATGGAAAATGCTCTAGTTAAGACTCCGATTGTTCAAAGTGACGTTCGAGGATCTCTGCTCCGAAAAACGCTAACGCTCAAACTGCTTAACATACTCGGAGCCAGTTTGCTTCAGCGCCTTCTCCAAAAATTTATACGAGGCATGGTTGACCGCCAGGATCGTGCCTGAGGCAAAGAGCACCTTTTCCAACTTAGACATCAACTCATCCGACTGCTCTCTCTGCAGATGAGTCACAACGCACAACACATAAACTGGATAATGGGTGTAGTGTTGAGTTTCCTTTTCCAGCAAGTAGATGGCGTGGATGCTGTCATCGGCGTAAAAGCAGGTTTCGAAAATGTATTCCCATTCATTCTGGCGCATTTGCGGTGCGCGAAAGCTATCCTGCTTACTGACGACTGCGCGCTCAAACAAGTAGTCATCCGCCTTGTCATAGAAAGTGTTGATGTGAGTCTTGAGCGTATCCGCCGTGGTTTGGTCGTTGACGCGCAAACACCACTCATAGGCGTGCATCGCGCCATCGAGGTAGCACATGGGGTCTCCCTGCATCGCCTTGTACAGGTAGTTCAGGCAATCCGCTTGCTCCAGCCGCAACTTCATGACGCCAATGGCCAACTGGATGCGCGCGCAGTTCGGAAACTCACGACCAAAGTCCAAGAAGTATTTTAATGAATCCCTGGGTCCAAAAAGCTCGTACGTCATCACCGCCAGCTTCCAGCGCAGGAATGGCATCGGTTCATTTTTGACAGCTGAGCGCAAGCGCTGGATTTCCCTTTCCTGTTCACGCAAGATCGCATGCTGTATGCGCCAAGTATACATAATCTCCCGGCACCAAAGCTCATCTATTTTTTGCACCAACTGATTGGAGGCGGCTCCAAAGTAATAGTCGCCAGCGCTGGACTCGATGGCGAACTTCAAATGCGGCTCGGCGTTGACTGATTTCAGCCGATCGGCCAGGCATGGGTGTGTGTCGGTGGGCAAAGTTTTGGCCTCCATCGCGCGCATGACGTAGTAGGGCCCACGGCGAAGCCATAAGTCTTGCGTAGTCAGCTTGATAATGCGCTGCATCATGCCGCTCGGTGGTTCTCGGTGGTAAAAGGTTTCCATGCGCATCCGCTCTTGAATTTCCTGATTGAGGAAGCCCATAGTCGCCTCGAGTTTGCACAAAGATGAAGCCACATGCCGGGCGTCAGCATGGAGGGCCGCAAAGGCATCCGCCCGGTATTCCGCCTGCCGCCCCTTTACCTGCTGCCACGCAGTCAACCGTGGCGCAATCCTGCGGTAGATCGGCAAAAACAATAAATGCCGCAGACTGCGCCCTGGTTTATCCAGCCCCGCCAGCCTCCCCCAAATCTGCCCCAAGCGATAGAAGAACGAACCCGACGAGCCATCACGATTGACAATGTGCCCCATCTCATGCGCCAGCACCGCCTGGAATTGCTCCAAGGTTAGCATGTAGAGCAGCGGTAGGCCAATCATCAGGTAATTCCGATGCCAAAAGATGCCCAATAATCGAGGCTGCTGCGTAATGCAGGCGTTTACATCGTGCATGAAGAGGATGCGATGAATCTTCGGGCATTTCGTACGCTTACGCATGTTGCGAATGTCGTCGTAGAGCGCTTTTCCCGTTTTCTTGTCGAGTTCCAGCCCTTCGGGCGCCTCAGTCTGATGCCAGAAAGAACGCGCCATAACGGACAAGATCAATAACCCAACACAGAGAGTGAGCAATTTCCATAAATAGCCGTCTCTTGACTCGGCTAAAAGCCAGCCTCCCAGCAATATCATCGCCAAGCCCAAAACGAGCAGTAGCAGCGGATAGCCAAAGGTCACCAGACAAAGGCGACGGTAACGCTTTCCAAATCCAGATGGATTCTTTTCCGATAGCTCCGTCAGGTTACGGATTAGCGTTTCGTACTCAGCCCTGTTCATATCTAATACAGCGTTAAGGAGTGGCAGACTGCGCAATATCTGCAACTCCAAAAAGCGCCCAAGCCGATCATGTGGATGCGATTCCGTGCGACTTATACCGACGCTTCGACTGAGTGAAATTCGAGGAAGCTTTTCAGCCCTTCCGGGGTCAGGTAATTCTTCAGCAAACGTTGATCAGACTTAGTGAAATCGACCATGATCAGGCCATCCAGGCAATTGCCAAAATCCGCGTCGACGTTAAATGAGAGCAGTGTCCCCTTCAGCTTCAGGTAGTGCTTCAGCAGCACTGGAATGCCCTTCTGGTCGAGTTCGATTTCTGAAATGAGCGCCGATACGTCATCAATGCTCCGAACTGACGACAGCATCGCTTCCTTTTCGCTGGCGCCAATTTTCTTCCCGCCCCGCGGCGGGTGTTTGGCCTTAACGAGGTTAGCAAGCTCGTGGTGAAGCTTGTTCTTTTTCAGAAACTTCACCATCAAGTCCTTGGACACGGCGTTGTATTCCTGACTAATGCTCACTGGCCCAAAGAGCGTGCGATACTGCGGATGACGCACTACAAACAGCCCAATGCCACGCCAGATCAAGGATAGCGAGGCGTGTTTTTTCTGGTAGTTCACTGCAATAAACGAGCGTCCCACCTCCAGCGCAGGCCCCAACTTTTCAAAGAACTCGGGTTTGTAATTAAAGAGCGACGCGGTGTAGAGGCCAGAGCGTCCTTGCGTCAGGAGAATTTCATCGGTCAAGCCGATGCGGTAAGCCCCCACAATCGCCTGCGCGCCCGCATCCCACATAAACAGATGGCGGTAGTGCAGGTCGTAGCGATCGAGGTCAGTCGACTCCCCCGTCCCCTCCCCGACCACGCGAAAGGTGCGCTCACGCAGGCGGCCCAACTCCTCCAGCACTTCAGGGATTTCGGCGGCGTGGGCCCAATAAACTTTAAAGTCCCCATGCTCGGTCAGCAGTCGGTCTTCCGGCAGTTCGGCAATTTCTGCAGCCAGCACTTCCGGCGGCGCTGAAGGGTCGATCTCCTTCATCGGCGTTTCCCGCTTGGGCAACTTCGGAAAGGAGAAGCGTCGTCGTGGCTTGGCGTCGGCCTCGCGCTTGGCCAGGATGTAAGTTTTGACCCGCAGAAAATCCATCAGCGCCTTCGACGTCGGGAAGTCCTGCAACTGACGGTAAGTCAGTGGCTGTCCGATCCGTAAACGCACCACACTGTTCGCCTGCTTCGCCAGTTCACGGGTCAGCGAAAGCGTCCGTAAACGCGGATGAATCATCCCTGCGGCTTGAAACGCCAAGCTGTTGCGGCCTTCGAAATAAAGCGGCACCACCGTCGCTTCGCTTTTGTGGACAAAGCGCGCCGTACTGTCGAGCCAGACTGGGTCCGTAATCTGCCGGGTTTTCCAGCGCCAGTGTGAAACTGTCCCCGAGGGAAACGTGCCAATGCAGCCCCCATCTTTCAGGTGTCGGATGGTTTCCTTGATCCCGGCAAAATTGCTCCGCGCCGCCTCGGGGCCGCCAAATGGGTCGATGGCGATCATCCACGGCTGAATCTCAGTCATTTTGGTGAGCAGGTAATTGGCCAGGAGCTTGGAATCATCGCGGATGCTGGTCAACAAGGCGCCAAACACCACGCCATCGACCATGCCAAAGGGGTGGTTGCTGACGACCAGCGTCGGTCCTTCGCGGGGTATTTTCGCCAAGTCTTCATCGCTGATTTCATAGGCGACATTCAGCGCCCGCAACGCCCGTTCGTAGAAATTAATCGTCGAGTGATCCTCAGTCACGCGGCGATAATACATGTTGAGCGCGGAGATGCCGGCAAAGTCCTCCAAAGGCTTGCCGCCCAACGAGTAAAGCGTGCGCTGCCACCCCGTAAGCGAATCACGGATATTGATCAGCGGCTCAGACGATCCAGACGGCATAAAAACCCAACTCTAGGCGGCCCGTCACCAGCCACAAGCACGAAAGTACGACCTGATGGATTCCCCCCTGCCTCGAAAGGCCGTTTAGCTTTCTGGTTTTCCGGGGGGCTCGTCGGCAGGATACTCGGCCTCACCTTCAGGGACCATCTCGTCCATCACCCCGATATCCTGGGCTTGATGCGCCTTGATAAAAGCGTTCACGGCATCAATGCGGCCAGCAATGAGCAGCAGATCGCCAAGCTGAATCAACTCCGACGCCGGCGGGGTCACAATGCGCTTTTTGCCGCGCTGAATGCCCAAAACCGTCACCTGATGCTCCTTACGCAACTGAGAGGTGGCCAGGGTGCGCCCCACCAGATCCGAATGCCCGCCAATGTAGGCTTTTTCAATACGGAAGGCTTGCGCATCGGTGCTGGCTGGCTCGACTTTGCGCGTCGTGTCCATCATCCGGATCGCGGAGTCCACCTGTTCGCTTTCGCCGTAGAGGATCAGGTTATCGCCTGGAAATAGAAACAACTGCGGCGAAGGATCGAACCGCGTCATCCCCCCCCGGGAAACCGCGATTACCTGCGCGCCGGTTTCAGAGCGCAGTTTCAGTTGGGCCAGCTCTTTACCACAAGCAACCGAATCCGCAGAGAGTTCGTACTCACGGATTTCGGCCTTCCAGGGATTGCGGCCCGCAATTTCCTTCAACGCCGTTTCACGGCCCAGTTCGTCACTTTCGCGGGAGTGCTCCTGAAAGCTCTGATAGAACAGGAATTCGATGCGGCTGTTAATTTGGTTAATCGAACGCCAGAAGAGCACCAGCGCCACACCACAGAGGATCAGGAAGATCGCCAGCGTAATGCCAGAAGGGAAAAAGTAGGACGCCGCCGATAGATACAGCCCACCGAAGAGCACCAGGACCACGCAAAGCAACAGCGTGTGGAACAGGTTTTTCATCCCACCAAGCAAGGTTTGCCGGTCACGGGATTCGCCGATCACGGACTCCGTGACGAGCATGATCAACACATCGAGATTGCGCAGAATAGCCGTCAAGAACGGCAAACAAAGACCGGCGGCGACGATCCAGACTCCCATTTGCGTAATGTCCTCAAAGCCGTGCACCTGTTCCCAGTTTTCCAGCAAATGCGAGCCCAGGTAAGCGCTGGCGATGATCGAATTAAGCACCAGGAAATAAAACACCACCTGCATCAACGGGCGCCGTGCGAGCCGAAAAAACGCGCTGCGGCCAATGTAGCGCCCCACGGCGTCCAGCATGCTGGCGTATATGCGGGTCGCGCGCTTGAGCACGTCCGGGCAACGATTCGCCATGGTATGAAAGAGGCGATCCGGTTTGGCGTTGAAAAAGGGCATGATCAGGTAAGTCGTGATCGCGAGCCCCACCGTCATGCTGGTCAGGCCGTCCCCGGTAATTCCAGAGCTGTAGCCCATCGCCGCTAAAATGAAACCAAACTCGCCCACGCTCGCCTTGGGCAACGCAGCACGAAAACCGACCTCGGGCGCCGCACCGCCCATGAAGAATCCCAGCCAGCACGCCGTTAATTTGCCCACGACGACCAAGAGCGCAATGCCCAGCACGGCGACCAGGTTATCCCAGATCCAAACGGGATTAATCAGCATGCCGATCGCCACAAAGAACACTGCGCAAAACAGGTCGCGCAGCGGCTCGGTAACGCGCTCAATTTCCTTCGAAAGATGGCTTTGAGCAAGGATTCCTCCCGCCAGAAACGCCCCCAACGCCACCGATAAATGCAACACGCTGGCCAACCAACCGACCCCCAGCACCAGCGCCACCGAGACCAGCGTAATCAGCTCTACGCTGCCAGCCCTTTTCAGAAATGCAGTCAATTTGGCGGCGGCCATGCGACCGAAGAAATACACCGCGACCACGAAGATCGCTACGCCCAGAATCACAAACGGCGCCTGTCCAAAATCAATATGACCAGAGACGGAGACTCCGCCCAAGATCACCAGCAGCAGCACCGCCACGATGTCCTCAAACACCAACAGGCCCACTGCCAATTGCGCTTCCACGCTGTTGAGCCGACCTTTTTCTCGCAGGATGCGGATGCAGACCATCGACGAGGAGTTCGTCAGAACGGCGCCCAGGAAAACGCCCTCGATCGCCGTGTAACCCACAAATGGCGCACAGAGCATCCCAATAAAAAACGCCAGCGCAGTCTGCAAAGTCACCGCCAGCAAGGCAGGCCAAAAAACGCGCTGCACCCGCCCCAGATCAAAGCCCAGGCCGATGGTGAACATCAGGAAGACGACGCCAAGCTCGCTGAGCTGATTGATAACCGATGCATCCTGCAAATTCGGCAGCTCCGGCAAGTAAGGACCGATCAGCAACCCGGCCAACAGATACCCCAGGATCACCGGCAAACGCAACAGATGAAAAATGACCGTCACGCTGGCGGCAACGCCGACGACCAGAGTCAGATCGCGCAATATGGTTGGTTCTTCCACGAGCCGTTACGATGGAGAGTCCCTCACCGCCGATCAATGACGAATTATCAACATTGCCGTTCGGGCAGCTACTTCCCCACACCGACCTCTTCGCGCTTTTCCTGTGCCTTTTTCGCGTAAAATTTCTTCTCCCACTCCTTCTGGTTCTTGTTGGCTTCCTTCAGGTAAGGGGTGTGCTTGGCCAGATTGATCACCATTGTGTTCAGCCAGTTGCCGAAACCAGTCATCGGGCGCTGAACGTCGACAAAAAGAACCACGCGGATGCCGTCGGTGTCATTCCAGACTTCATGATCAAAACAGTCGTCGAAGATGACTCCCTTACCTTCAGACCAATTGTAGAACTGCTTATCCACCCGTATCTTACAGTTTTCACGCGGCTCAGGAACAATCAGCCCCAAGTGGTAGCGTAAAACGCCGTTGTAGGGCCCGCGGTGCGCCGGTATGTGCTTCTGGGGAGAGAGAATCGAGAACATCGCGGTCTTCATGCCCGGGATCTTTTCCAAGGCCTTGACGGTGTTGGGACAGCGCCGACGGTTTTCCTCACACTCGATGCCATACCCCGCCAGGAAGAAGGTTTTCCAGTTGTTGTCGGTGGTGATCGTTTCGACTTCTTTGGTGATCTCGTGGAAGCTCGGCAACGCGGCGTGATCCTTCATCACCTCATCGAGCTCGGCGCGAATCAGTTCCCAATCCTCTTCGAATGCGGCAGCCCAGGGGAACAACTCATTGTCGTAAATGGGTGGGTTGCCGTGAACAGAATATTGAATATTCTTCGACTCCACCCAACTAATGAGCGCGTCGAATACCTTGTCAAAAGTGCTGCGGTTCTGCTTGAGGGGAGCTTTTTTCGGTTCCATTATAATCGTAGTTGCCGCCGTTGAAATTTTCTGACCGACAATAAAGCCATCTAGCACAATAATTTCCACATCTTTTTTGAAATTGGGTCACAATTAAGTAACGCTGCGGTCCCAATTTAATTCGCTAAACACATGAACGCCGACTCAAAACCTCCTCTGCAGGGCTGGATTAATCTGGCTGCGCCGCTGGTGCTCTGGGGGTTGCTGTGGTCGGAATTATCGGCCGAATGGATGCTCAACGACCAGTATGGCTATGGGCTTTTCGTGCCGGTGCTGGGGGGCTATCTGCTCATGCGTCGGTGGTCTGACCGCCCTGAGCCAGCGCCCAAGGGGGAGGGCGCCGCCGCGCTTTGGCTGATGATTGGCGTGATGACGCTCCTGCTCTTTCCGTTTCGCATTATCTATGACGCCAATGCCGACTGGCGGCTGCTAACTTGGATTCAGGGGCTACTGACCTTGACCGTGACCTTGGCGTTTCTGCTCTACTGGGGGGGGAGGCCCTGGGTGAGGCACTTTGCACCGGCCATCGTTTTTTGGCTCTTTGCCAACCCATGGGTCGTCACGATTGAGAAGCCGATCGTCAACGGCCTCATGACGATGGTTGCCGGCTGGGTCGTCGAGTCCGCCAATCTGTTGGGCGTCTTTGCTGAACGCAGCGGCAACATCATTAAGCTGTCCCGGGGGCTAGTCAGCGTGGAAGAGGCCTGTAGCGGAGTCCGTTCCCTGCAATCCACCCTGATGGCGTCGTATTTCCTGGGGGAACTGCTCCGCTTCCAATGGCGGGTGCGCATCGGGCTGATTGTTTCCGGCTGCCTGCTGGCGGTGTTCTTTAATTACGTGCGGACGCTGGTGCTGACGGTTGTGACGGCCCGGGAGGGGGCGGAGGTCATGGAGCGCTGGCACGATCCGGCGGGTTACATGGTCTTCGTGATGAGCCTGTTTGGGCTGCTCATGCTGACGGCGATTGCCCAGAAGTTTCGCCCAGACCACATTGGCGCCGTTGATGGCGCGCCGCTGCCCGAGGACTTCTCCCCTCGCCTGCTGCCAGCCACGCCACTCGTCGTCGCCATGGCGGCGATGCTGGCCTCCCTGCCTGCCGTCACGGCTTGGTATGCCTGGCGATCAGAGCCCGTCCGCCTGACCGGCTGGGACTTCAACTGGGAGGCCATGCCGACGCAAGTGGAATTCCAGTCGATCAACCCCCGCATCGAGGAGGTGCTCCACTACAGTGAGGGGGAGCTCGCTCAATGGCAAGGGCCGGGCAAATTGACCTGGATGGCTTATTTTTTACGGTGGGACAGCGCCCGGGCGGCGCAGTTGGGGGGGATTCACCGCCCGGAAGCCTGTCTGCCCGCCAGCGGGTTTAAGATGGTCCGGCGGGATGACGACTTCTTCTGGCAGGGGCCGGAGGGCTTGGAGCTCGCCTTTAACACTTATCTGTTCCGCGATGGCGATGACGACATGTATGTCTTTTACTGCCAATGGGATAAGACCAACTTCCCTTATCATCAAAAGACCGGGCGCTTCCAACTGGATCGCTTTACCGACACCTGGAACGGCGAGCGGAAAGACGGCAAGATCAAGCTGGAGATCTTCGTGTTCAACGCCCGTACCCGGACCGAAGCACTCAGCGGCCTCAAGGACATTCTGGCCAAAGTCATCGAACCAGAAATCAGCCAATCATAACGAATGGCATGCTTTTAGCTAAGCTTTGCCCGTGTCTGCGATTGACAAAGTAGAGCGTCGCGTGCGCTGCCTTTTTGACTTATCCCACGTAATCGGCGTATTCGTCATGGATGTGGAGGGGGATACCTTCGCCAGCATGACCTACCCGGGCCTCACCGAAGCGGAGAACGCCGGTAAATACGTGCTCAAATATTATCAGGACAACCGAACTAACATCGGTAATGACCAATTGAAGTCACATAACCGGGGCAGTCTCACCATTCACATTATACGTGGCCGGGAAGGCGCTGTGGCGGTGGCCGCCCAAAAGCAGGCCAACCTGCCCGGCATTCGCATTCTGGCAAAGAAACTCGCGGGCGACCTGACTTTGGCCGTCATGCAAGCTCTGACTGATGCCGCCGAAGTGGACGAGGAACGCGCTCCGAAGCTAGATAAGCCCAAGAGCAAACCGCCCATGCCGGACCCCTCGCTGAAGAAAAATCCTCTGGAGAAGGAGCCTGCAGAGGCCTCGTCGGCCAAAGAGTAGCTGCACCCCTGGAAGCGGGAGAAATAAGTGGCGCAACGTCGTTTTTAGCCCGATGCCGCGTGACATCGATTGGCTGAAGCTGGCGCAAGAATGCGTTTAAACCGGTATGCCACACCGCAACGTCTGTGAAGCGGCGATGACTGCATCGGTCCAGCCCCAGGCGCAACACTCACGGCTGCGGGGGCAACGACTAGACTGAGGACGATGCGTACGCTTACGTCTCGGGCGCCGGCACAACTGCGCGGCTGAAATTTGCTGAATATTTCATGATAGGATGGCGTTGATTTGCGTTGGGAGTCTTTCCCAATGATCGCTTTTCAATATAGAGTAAACGCATAACGATGCAAGCAATTTCAGTGAACAATTTAACATTTAAACACTCGGCCACTATTTTCATTTTGTCGCGAGGATCAAATTCTAGCCACTTACAAGAAGCTCAGAATGAAAAAACGCCAATCGCCAACTGGCCCTATCGCCACACCGCCATGAGGCCCAAGCAATGACTTTAGCCTCCATCATTGTGGGTTCAGCACTAAATATTTCTTGGTAACAATACACATACCAGCCTCAAACCCGGAGTCAGTCCTGAATTTCACGGCCATAATGGCCAGAAATTCGCCCCAGTGGCCATCACCACGATAGCACATTCAACACTGTATATCATTAATACAGTATAAGCAACAAGCACAGATTGATTAAACGATGGACTTCAAAACCGCCCCAGCGTCACATCCTACGCATCGAAACAATACAGCCTACACTGTCTTAAACATACAGCTTAGAGCTTATTCATATAGAACATCCAAAAACCCACAACCCACTAACAAAAGAACCAAATCTCTCCTTAATTTCATCTCACACATATAATGCATAATCAAATTTAACCAATGCCTTATTCAAAATAAGAAAGCCTAAAACTGACCTAAACATTTGCAAACAACCTCGATACCAGTTGACGGAAAGGACCGAGGATATTCTGATAATAGTCATACGAATGCCATTTATAATCCCATCAACACACTATTTCCTCTACCAAACACCCCCTACCCAAAGCATTCCATCAGTCACTACCAAAAAGCAGTCAAAAATTGTGGCTTCAATAATTAGCGCATCAATCAGAAATAAAATAAAAGCGATGTAGTTAGTTATCCATAACCAAAATTGAGTCTAAAATATCGAACCTACCACCTAGACCTTAAGGCTTAATTCATAACTTCCCGGACATGCGCAGACCATAGCGCTTAAATCGAAAAATCACCTACGCTTTTTAAATAATGAGAACGAGTCATCTCAAGAAAATGATCCAAGACAATGGCTGGGAAGATGCGTGGTGGCTCTGCTGCGACCGGGAAATACACCCTGAAGTGCTCAACACCAATCAGGTCGACGTCTACCTCGTTCACAATGAAACCCGTAACATTGCCGTCCTGCACGTCAGCGAAGCTGGTCAGGAGCACGAAAACTGGCTCTACCTGACCAATGAGCCGGAGCCAGCGGCAAAAACTGTCGAACCGACGCCTACCCCGGCGCACAACTCAGAGCTAGCTGACGTCAACGCGCAAATGGCGCAGGCCCAAGAGCTCATCAGGGCGCTAGCTGATCGGGTTTCCCTGCTGGAGCGTCACATCATGACGCTGAACAAGCCGCTCAGAGAGGCCATGGATATCATTGATGAACGGGCGCGCTTCCTCAGCGAGTCCGAAGAAGCGCTCATTGCCCGAATGGATGAGCAAGAGCGCACACAAGCCGAGCTGGATCAACTGAGAGAAGAGCTCGCTTCCCGCCAGGCGTTTAAAGTGGTTTCCAGCTCCTAACCGACCTTGCGGACAATGCCCAACACCCAACTATCCAAGCTCAAAAAGGAAATCTCCGAGCTCGAGAACGAGAAGGCAATCAAGCTGATCCTGGGCTACGACGCCAACACCGACCAAACACTCTATTGGTACTCCACTAAATCTTACAATGAAGGGCAAAAAAGCGCGATTCGCGAGCTCGCTTCACAGCGATTGGATAAGAGCACTGGCATCACCACCACGATGGTAACCCAGAATCGCAATGAAATCATTCTCTTCTCCCACCGCGATTCCCTGTCCGCAGTCATCATAGCCGACTCCAAAGCAATCACCACCGCGTTAGCGCGGACCCACTCGCTCCTTCTAATCGATTTTCTATCGTGCCTCCTTCAATCACGCAGCGAACACCAGGAGCCAAACGCCAACGATGCCCAAGCAACCGAAACCCTCGCTTCTCCGCAAGCAAAGCAACCCCGGCAATACCCAAAGCCAAGAAGCAAGCCGCAGAAAATCAGGAGAAACTATCCTAAACCCAATTCGCTCCCTCCTTTCTAAACTTCACCTGCACAAAGCAGACACAGAACCACAAAATACGAATACTATGAAACAAGTAGAACTCGACGAACTGACCTCAATCAACGGCTTCATCGGCGCTTGCCTCGTCGACTCCGACAGCGGCATGGTCCTCGGCATGGTCGGCGGTGGACAGATCAACCTGGATGTAGCCGCAGCAGGCAACACCGAGGTTGTCAAAGCCAAGCGCAAGACGATGCAAAGCCTGGGGCTCGACGATAAGATCGAAGACATCCTCATCACCCTGGGAACCCAATACCACCTGATCCGCCCCTTGAAATCCAACGAAGCCGTTTTCCTCTACATTGCCTTGCTTCGCAGCCAAGCCAACCTCGGCATGGCTCGTATCTCCCTCGCTACATTTGAAAAGGGAATCAGCCTTTAAACCTGGGCCGTAACGAGTGGCCATGATCCATGGAAATACCTGATGCATTTGTCCAAATGGCGAAGGCTTCACAAGGCCTCACCATTATAGTTGTCAAAGGTAACGGGCAACCACTCTTCGCACATCCTGCTCAGGCTGCCAAGAACAACGTCGTCAAACCGACGGTTCATGTAGTCAACCGCATCTCGAAAATTACCAATGGGTCCGAGAAGCCAGAACTGGTGATCTACCAAAGCGATCAATGCGTAAGGATCATCGGCCAGATTGACCAATCCTCCTGGCTTCAGATCTGCGACGAAACCTGCCCTAACCTAGGCTTAGCCATCCGGCAATTTGAGCAATACGCCAATTTATTTGCCTAAACTGCGAGCCTGACTCAAGTGGCGCGACCATCACTACCCAAGGTCGCGCCACTTTTAAAACAATTTATACGAATAAAACCCAGGATATTGAGGATCGATACGAAACGTTTTAAGTGAAGAGCTAGACTCTTTAACCAGGTGAATGTCGCGACTGTGCGCACTTCACGAGGCCACCGACTCCGCCCTGGCCGCTCTTCCCCCCAATTAGCATACCCTCGGCATCAAGAGTCCAAGCAAGAATGCGACAGAAATAAAAAATAGGCCTGTAACTCGCAATTTGGGATCACTTTTCCACAGCGAAATGGTGAATACAACCATTCCCAATGCACTGATCCAAAACATTTTATCGAGCAGTATCGTCCTATGACTATGAGGAATTCCGTAAATGTGCGTTTGTGAGTTTGCTATGATAAGATGAAAAATCACATACCCATAGAACCATGTAATTGAAGCAATTAGGCCGATACGCGAATATTTTTTCATATTTCATCCAAGGAGCGGAACGCCGTAGAATCAATCAAACCGACTCAGCCTTGAGGTCGCGGCCCATCAGGTTGCGCACGGTTTCGACTGGGTTGCCGTTTTCGTAGCAGACGCGGTGTATCTCGCCCAGAATCGGCGCTTCGACTCCGGCCTGCGTGACGATTTCCTTTACGCATTGCGCGGCCCAGTAGCCCTCGACCACGGTTTTGCGCCCCGTCATGAGTTCATCAATGCCCTGCCCTTGCGCCAGCGATTCGCCAAAGGTTCGGTTGCGGCTCCACTCACCATTGCAAGTGGCCACAAGATCACCAAAGCCACTGAGCCCATACATGGTCTCCGGCTTGGCGCCGATCGCCGCGCCAATGCGCACCATCTCGGCCAAAGCACGGGTGAGGAACGCAGCTTTCGCGTTGTCGCCCAGTTGGAGCCCGTCGCAAAGCCCTGCCCCGATGGCGTAAACATTTTTCAAGCAGCCGCCAAGCTCCACACCACGAAGATCACTGCTACGGTAGACGCGAAGGCTTTCGCTGCTGATTGCATGCTGCGCTTCCGTCAGTTGGGACTTATCCCCCTCCGCCGCCAGCACGATTGCGGTCGGCTTGCCCGCAGCGACCTCTCCGGCAAAAGTTGGGCCGGACAGCACTGCGGCGGACAGCTCCGGCAGCAACTCCTGGACAATTTCCGCTGGAGCGCGGAGCGTTGAGCGCTCATAGCCTTTGCACAGCGCAATCGCCATTTTAAGCTGCTCCGCGCCTGAAAGCGCCGGACGGATTTTTTCGCAAAGCTCGCGTAAGCCAGTCGACGGGCACGCCAGGATGACATAGTCCGCCTCCATTAGCACGGGGCTGATTTCGTGACCGATCTGAATGCTGTGGGGCAGTTTGTAGCCGGGCAGGTAGTCAGTGTTTTCACGCTCGGAAGCGAGTTGCAGGGCTTGCTCCATGCGGCGGGGAACGAGGGTAACGCTTTGTCCAGCGCGGTGCAGGCTGATGGCCATCGCTGTGCCCCAGGCGCCAGCGCCAAGTATTGCAAAATTCATGGCGCGAGCTAAACACGCCAACTTACCGGAGTCGCGCAAAAATTGTTAGCCGCAATAAGTTTTCATATAATCCTGTGCTCATGGTAATTTGGTCTAGAATGCGCTGTATTCTGGCTTTACTGTAGCGTTTTAAACGCTTCGAGCCATGAGATCACACAGTGACATCGTCATCGTCGGCGGCGGAATTATCGGACTCGCCTGCGCGTATTACCTGCGCAAAGCCGGACGCAGCGTGTGCCTGGTGGATCGCGGAAAAATCGGCCAGGGCGCTTCCCACGCCAACTGCGGGCTCGTGACCCCCAGCCACGCCCTGCCCCTGACGCAGCCCGGCATGGTCGCCAAAGGCTTGAAATGGATGCTCCACAGCGATTCCCCCTTTTACATCAAGCCGGATCTTGATCTGCCCAAATTTCTGTGGCTGCTCAAATTTGCCCTGCGCTGCAATGAGCGTGACATGCTCCAAGCCATGCGAGGCCGCAAGGCCATCCTCGACAGCTCACGTCAACTCTATGACGAGCTCTTCGCCGAACATGCGATGGACTGCGAATGGCATGACCAAGGCGTGCTTTTCGTCTTCAAGGAAAGCGCGGGCATGCACGCCTACGAAAAGACCAACGCCATCCTGGCCGAGCAAAACCTGGGGGCGACCCCGTTAACTGGCAAGGAACTCCACGCACGCGAGCCCGCCCTCTTGGACGACGTCTACGGCGCCTGGCACTATGAGATGGACGGGCATTTGCGGCCAGATCGCCTGGTCAGCGAATGGTTACGCGTCGTGCGTGGCCTGGGAGTGAAAATTGTCGAAGACTTTCAGATCGGCGCCATCGACGGCCCCACCCTTTACAGCGCCAACGGCGAACTGCGGGGCGACCACATTGTGCTGGCGACAGGCGCTTGGTCATCCCGCCTGAGTCGCGCACTGGGCGCGCATATCCCCATTCAGCCCGGCAAAGGCTATAGCATCACGATGACCCGACCGACCAATCCGGTGAAAATCCCCTGCCTCTTCCAAGAGGTCAAAATGGTGGCGACGCCATTCGACAGCGGATACCGACTGGGCGGCACCATGGAGTTTGCCGGCTTTGACGAGCGGCTGAACGAAACGCGCATCCAAGCCATCCGCCGCAGCGCAACGCAATACCTCCGCGAGCCCGAGGGTCCGGAGATCACCGAGACATGGTATGGCTGGCGCCCCATGACCTCAGACGGCCTGCCGATCATTGCCCGGGCGCCTCGCCGCCCTAATATCACCATTGCCGCAGGTCATAATATGCTGGGCCTCAGCATGGCCCCCGCCACCGGAAAACTGGTCGCTGAATTGATCACCGGTGAGACGCCGCACATCGACCCGCATCCATATCGCTTTCAGCGGTAGCCTCAGCCAACCGCGCCAGCACAGTTAATTAATTTTTCCGGACGATACCCGTTGCGTTCGGTTGGAGAAGTTATAAAGATGCACGCGGAATTATCTCCGCCCTGCTGTTCAACTATTTACCAGAACCTGATGTCACCTAAAGTCCTCATTGTTGGCGCTGGACCAGTCGGTCTGTGCCTGGCCTGCAACCTGACGCGCTACGGCGTGCCATTCCGCATCATTGAAAAACGCCCTGAAGCTTCCAAGACATCCAAAGCCCTGGGCATCCATGCGCGTTCGCTGGAAATGCTGGAAGATATGGGGCTGGTTGAGCAATTCGTCGAACGCGGGCTCAAGGTTCACCGCATTAATTTCTACGCTGAAGGCAAGGAGCTGACCCACGTCAACCTGAGCGAGGTGGACAGCCAGTTTAACTTCACGCTCGACCTGCCGCAAAGCGAAACCGAAGGCCTCTTCATCGACTGGCTGAAAGAGCGCGGCGTCGAAGTGAACCGCTACGTGGAGCTGATTGATCTCCAGGATGAGGGCGACCACGTAAACGTCGAACTCCGCAAAAAAGGCGGGGTAGTCGAGCGAGCCGCCTACGACTACGTGATCGGGTGCGACGGCGCGCACAGCACCGTGCGTCACAAGCTGGATCTACGCTTCGACGGCGACGCCTATACGGAACACTTCGCACTGGCCGACGTGCGTATAGACTGGGGGCTTTCGCCGGACGAAATGCACATGTTTTTTCATGGCGAAGGTTTCGTGATCCTGTTTCCTATGCGCAACAAGCGCTACCGCGTCGTGGCCACCGTCACCAGCGCCAAAGAGCCGGAGCTCGATGAAGCCTACCTGCAGAAGCTCTTGGATGTCCGCACCAAGCGTCAATCCCACGTCAGCGACGGCGTGTGGTTCTCAAACTTCCGCATCCACCACCGCATTGTGGAAAAATACCGCAAAGGACGGACATTTCTGGCGGGGGACGCCGCCCACATCCACAGCCCCGCTGGCGGCCAAGGCATGAACACTGGCATGCAGGACGCCTATAACCTCGCTTGGAAGCTCGCGCTCAAGCTTCAGGATAAGTGCGATTTGCTCGATAGTTATTCGCCCGAGCGCCTGCCCGTGGGGCACAGCGTAGTGGAGCTAACGGACCGCATGACAAAGGTCGCCACCTTGCAGAACCCGTTGGGCGCGGCGATTCGCAACCGTCTGCTCCCCGTGGTCGCCAGCCTTGGAGTCGTTCAACACAAGATGGTCGATTCCATTGAGGAAGTCAGCGTCAACTATCGCGACACGCAGTGGGTGGATGAGTATCTGGGCGCCGCCGGTTCGAGCTCACGCTCCCCCTTTGCCCACGGACCAATGCCCGGCGACCGCGCGCCAGATGCAATCGTCACGCACAGCGTTAGCGGCAAACCTCTGCGCCTGTTTGATCTTTTTCACGGCACGCATTTCACGCTACTGCTCTTCACCAGCTCAGACGCCAAGGAAGACCAACTTCAGCGACTACTCCAAGCATCTGAACTGGCCACAGTCCGCCTGGGAGACTGGGTGCAAACCGCGTTTGTCTCAGGCCGCAAACCGCCCAAATCGCTCTGTGAACGCAGCGTTTACCTGGATGCGCGCTCCACCGCGCATAAGAACTATGGAGTGGCGGTCAGCCAAGCCTTGTATTTGATCCGGCCAGATGGCTACATCGCCTTCCGCAGCATGCCCATCAGCATCGATGCGCTAAAAGCGTACTTCGACCGGCTGGAAATAAAGTAGGTATTCCCGCCTAGAACCAACCGCCGCTGTCACGGACAACGCCGTGCTCGTCCGTATCGGTCGAGGAGCAACCGGAACCAGCAGCCAATAACGCAAGGGCTGTCAAAGCCAGAAGAAGGAGTCGCTTGATCATGAGTAGTTATGAGCAGTCAACGCGCCGATTTCGTCAATTCTGAAATGTCGTCGAGCACACCCCAATGCTATTTTCCCACCGCATGCCGAACCTGGCGCAACGCTTCGTAAACCGCGATGCCCGCCGCGGTGGATAAATTAAGCGACCGCAGGTTCGACGCGAATTGAGGAATCGTAATCCGCGTGGCGTCCAACTCATCATGCAAAGAATCTGGCGCGCCATGCCCTTCGTTGCCAAAGACCAGCGCGTCCCCATCGGCAAAATCCGCGTCCCATATCGTGCGTTCAGCCTTCGTCGTGAGCAGCCAGGCGCGCGGCGGTCGAACGGTTTTCCGGAATGCAGCCCAATCCGCATGATGCTGGACATCCAGCTCCTTCCAATAGTCCATGCCACTGCGTTTGAGCTGCTTGTCGGTGATGATAAAGCCCAGCGGATGAATCAGGTGCAGCCGGCATTCCGTAATTGCGCACATCCGGCCAATATTACCCGTATTTTGCGGAATCTCAGGTTGGTGCAGGACGACGTGGAGCATGGGGAAATCGGAAATTCAAAAAGATAAATATCAAAACCGAGCAGCCGATTAACGTTTTTACATTTTGAACTTATACTTTTGCATTCTATCGACGCGCTGAGACGTAGCGGTCGGCTTCGCGCAGTTGCTGCTTGGCCTTGAGGGAATCGCGCTTGTCGTGGAGCTTTTTGCCTTTGCAAAGGGCGATCTCCACTTTGATCAACGCCTGCTTAAAATAGAGTCGAGTCGGAATCAGCGCCTGGCCGCCTGCTTCCATTTCCTTCTTCAGACGCTCAATTTCCTTCCGCTTGAGAAGGAGCGTGCGTGGGCGCGTGGGGTTGTGCTTACCACTGCTGTCGAACTGAAATTCGTCGATGTAGGCATGGTAGAGCTTGGGCACCATGTCGCTGTCGATGCGCACGAAAGCCTCGGTGATTTGCCCCTTGCCCGCACGAATCGACTTCACTTCCGGGCCAGTGAGCTTGACGCCCGCCTCGAACTTATCGCCCACGAAGTAGTTGTGGAACGCCTTGGAATTGCGCACCTCCTTGAAGTGGTCGTTTTTCTTGTTCTTGGCCATGGGAATGTATCAGGAATAAAAAACGGATTGGCCGTTATCGAGCCAATCCGCTGGAAAGTGTTGTTGGCTTCTCAATTAAAGAGCCGATTCGCTACCGTGGTAAAGTTCGTAGTCGATCTTACCCTCGATAATTTCGCGTAGCGCGATGTCTTCGGGCTCGAGCTTTTCGAGAGACTCAACCAAGGGCTTCATCCCATACTTCAACTGCTTGACCCGGCGGCTCACCAAGTTGATCAGGATGTTGGGATCTTCGATTTTTTTCTGGGCTTCGATTAAGTATTCGTCGCGCATGTAACTGCTTAGGTTGAATATAAATTTGGGAAAACCGCCAAAAATTGACGTCTGCCCCCTCGATGACAAGCAAAAAAAACGTGAGTTAGTTCGGAGTGACGAGCCGTGAGTTTCGAGTATTCCGCTCATCAGGAAGAGGCAACGCAATGCCCGTTCAGGATAACGGTCACTAGCGTTAAGGAATTTCCATGTTCTACTCCGCAGAGGGCTTCTCCACAATGTATGGCTCTAGGTGGACCGTCACATCCAATAACGCGGGAAACTGCTCAACCAAATGGTCTTTCACTTCGTGGCCCAGAGCGTGTCCTTCAAATATGCTCATCGCGCCATCGACCTGCACGTGGATCTCCACAAAGTAGCCTGAACCGCTCTTGCGAACCCGACATTTTTCAATGAGGCAAACCTGCGGGTGACGGCTGGCCTCCTCGCGAAGCGCCTTGACCAGGCTCGTCGCCACCTTGCCATCCAGCGCGTCGTGCAGCGACATGCGGACGATGCGGATTGCGTTGGTGAAAATGATGGCGCAAGCAATGAGCGCGGCCCAGTCGTCCGCCGCCGCCCAATCCGGGCCGCCAATCAGCGCGATGGCAATGCCGATCGCCGCCGCCGCCGAGGTGAGCGCGTCACTGCGGTGGTGCCAGGCGTCGCCCTCCAGCGCGCGGCTGTCAACGGTGTCTTGAGTCAGCCCAATGACTTTGCGGAAAAGCAGCTCCTTGGTCGCCACAACCACGAGCAGGACCGGCAAGGTATACCACTCGGGCACGGCGTGTGGGTGGCGGATTTCCTGAATCGAAAAGATCGCGATGCCGATAGCCGCCGCGAGCAAAGCCAACCCGGAGATGATGCCCACCAGCGATTCGATTTTCCCATGCCCGAACGGATGATTTTCGTCCGCAGGCTTGAGTGACAGCAAAAAGCCGCCCCAGGTGACCACCGAGACAAATACATCGCTCGCGGACTCCACGCCATCGGCGATCAACGCATAGGAGTTGCCTACGTAGCCGACGCCGAGCTTGATCAGCATCAAGACCACATTTAGCCCCAGCACCACGATCGCCGTGGTGAGCAAGGTCGAATTATTGGATGAATAAGAGACTTCGTCGCGCATGCGTTACGAATCAGGGGGGGAAGGAATCTCAGCGTGCGCGGTCTAGTTAAAAGTCACGCTGGCGGGTGTCAATGATCAGCGTGACAGGACCATCATTGTGCGCTTCGATTTTCATATCTGCCGCAAAGACGCCGCTGGCCACCGACTCGCCCAGCTCCACCGATAGCAATTGCTTGAATTGCTCAAAGAGCTCAGTCGCCAAGTCTGGCGGAGCTGATTTATTAAAAGACGGGCGCGCGCCTTTCTTCACGTTGCCAAAGAGTGTGAACTGGCTGATGACCAACGCGCCGCCCCCGCGATCAATCAGGGATTTATTCATGCGCCCCTCTTCGTCCTCAAACACACGCAGCGCGGCGACCTTGCGCGCCAGCCAGGCGGCGTCTTCCGCGTCATCCCCCTGCCCCACGCCCAGGAAAACGAGCAGCCCGGCGTCGATCTCGCCCGTGGTTTCTCCATCCACACGGCAAACCGCGCGGGTGACCCGTTGAACGACGGCGCGCATCAGGCTGGTTCAGCGAAGAAAGATTCCACGCGGGCAATGATGTCATCCACAGGCGCCAATTTTCCGGCGCCCTCATAACCACAGGCCAGCATGCCGTTGGCCTGAGGCTCGATGAAACGGCATCCGCGCTCGCGGAGCGTTGCAATGTTGGCCTGCGTCGCTGGGTGCGCCAGCATCTTACCATTCATCGCGGGCGCGATCATCACCGGGGCAGGCGTGGCTAGGTAGATACTGGAAAGTAAATCCGGCGCCAAGCCATGCGCAAAGCAAGCGAGGATGTTTGCCGTCGCCGGCGCCACGAGCAACAAATCCGCCTTATCGGCCAGCTCAATGTGCCCAGGTTGCCAGCCCTGCCCCTCGTCCCATAGATCAACGCTCACCGGATTGCGCGAAAGCGTCTGCAGGGCGATGGGGCCAATAATTTTCGCCGCATTTGCGGTCATCACCGGAAATACCTGTGCTCCTCCTTGCGTAAGGCGCGAGGTAATATCCGCCGCCTTATAGGCTGCAATGGAGCCAGTGACGCCCAGTATGATCGTTTTGCCGGAATAGGACATGATGCCTAAGGTTACGCGCAAAAATTCGGAACTCACGTCTAAAATTTGCCACAACCAAGCGTACCGGCAGCGTAACCTGACTGTCTCAATTGGCAAAATTAATTAACGCATTATAAAAGCGACTTCAGTCTCATTTGTGGCACATCATTCGCTTTCTACAGTGATTCACCGAACTAAGAGTGTCCTTACATTTACTGAATAGATTACATCGTTTGTCACCAATGATGCTCGGCGTGGTTGCCGGGTCGTTGGCGTTTGCTGTGGTGGCAACCTGCATTGCGTTGTTTTATTTTCTGGCCGAGCAAACGTATGACACCCGCGTTCGGGATCGCGTGGAGGACTTGGCCTTGCTCGCGTCCACCGTCGTCAATGTCGAGGAACACGCTCTGCTCCGTGACCCGCAGCAACAAGGCGGCGAGCTTCACCAGAAATTACTCAAACCACTGGTCGCCATTCACCGGAAGATCCCGGAGGTGCATTACCTCTACACCATGATCTATAAGGACGACCAAACGTTTTTCGTCCTCGACACCGCGCAGGATAAAGCCATTGCCCAACGGCCCGACACCAAGGCCTCCACCCTCATGGAGCTTTTTCCAGACCAAAATCCAAATGACGCCAAGGCGCGACAAACGCTGGAAGCCGGGAAGCCCTACGTCTACCCCGACTTATATGAAGACTCCTACGGCAGCTTCATTTCCGCCGTGGCGCCGCTGATGACCGACGACGGCAAGTTGGAAGGCTATGTCGGCGTGGACTTCCGCATCAGCGCCGTTGAAAAACAAATTCTCCAACTACGGAACACGGCACTGATCGCACTGCTGGTCGGCGGCTTTGGTTCGGTGCTGCTAGGCGCTCTTTCGGCAAACCAGCGCGGCCAAAGCCAACAGCAAGTCGACGAGCGAATGTACGCCGAAGAGGAAATGCGCCAAGCCAAGGAAAACGCCGAGCAAGCGCTGATGGCTAAGCAGGAGTTATTATCCATCGCCGCACACGACTTGAAGAACCCGCTCGCGGCCATCATTGGCGTGTCCGACCTGATGCAAGTCAGCCTGGAAACCGTCCCCAATCGCTACATTTCGTCCACCACGCGCGAGTTATTCCAAAAGATTCCCAAATACGCCAACAACATGCTGGGCATCATCGAGGAGGTGCTCAAGGCCGACACCATCGAACGCATCGGCATCCAGGTTGCCGACAAGCCATTTAACGCCACCGAGGCCGCCAACGAAGTGGTCGAGTTCAACCGTTTTGCGTCCAAGAAAAAGAACATCACGATCCACTACGTGTGCGAGCGCGCCTACTACATCATGGGCGACCGCGATCGCATCATGGAGGCGTTGGACAATCTCGTCAGCAACGCCGTCAAGTACTCCCCGCCGAATTCCCGTGTGGATGTTGCCCTGGGCTGCGACCTCGCGCAAACCATGCTGCGTTTTTCAGTCACCGATGACGGCCCCGGACTCAGTGATGAAGACCAGCTCAAGCTTTTCCAGAAGTTTCAAAAACTCAGCGCCAAACCCACTGGCGGGGAAAGCTCGTCCGGCCTCGGCCTGTCCATCGTAAAGCATATCGTGGAAGCCCATGGCGGACGCGTTTTCTGCGAGAGCGAGGAAGGTTTTGGCGCAACATTCGTGATCGAAATACCGATCGTGAACAGCCGCCCGCTTTATTCGCAAATGGCCAGCGATAAAAAATCCCTGCCCAGCGACGCTCCGGTTAGCTCTGTCTGGTGATTTAATCGCCCCTCAGGAAAAAGACCTGACAAAGACGTCCAGGCATGGAAGCTTTGCCTGCATGTCAGCCCGCTTCGTCTGCGCCCTAACCTGCCTATTTTGCCTGCTTCTACTCGGCTGTGGCGACCGTGAAACGCCAGTGGATCGCGCCAACCGCGAGCAAATTCTCCTGCGCGCCAACGGCAGTGAGCCCGCCGCGCTCGATCCACATCTCGTCACGGGCGTCACCGAGCACAATATCCTCACCGCGCTGCTCGAAGGCCTTGTCCACCCCCACCCCAAAACACTCAAGCCACAACCCGGCGTAGCCGAGTCGTGGGACATCAGCGACGATGGGCGCATTTACACCTTTCACCTGCGCGACGACGCCAAGTGGTCCAACGGCGACCCCGTTCGAGCAAGCGATTTCGTCTTTGCCTACGAGCGCATTCTCTCGCCCAAACTCGCGGCTGAATACGCTGGCCTGCTCTACCCGATGGTCAACGCCGAGGCTTTCAATACCGGCGAGCTCACAGACTTTTCCCAAGTCGGCGTCAAAGCGCTCGATGACCGCACGCTGCAAATCACCCTGAATGACTCGACGCCCTACTTCCTGTCGCTCTTGACGCACTACACGTGGTTTCCCGTGCACCCGCCAACCATCCTGAAGCATGGCGACATCGACCAGCGAGAATCACGCTGGACACGCCCGGGCAACTACGTCGGCAACGGCCCCTTCACCCTGGAAAAATGGCGCGTTCACGACCGCATTGAGGTAAAAAAGAATCCGCTCTACTGGGACCGCGAACACATTCAGCTCAACGGCGTGCATTTCCTCCCCTTTGCCAACCTCAACGCCGAAGAACGGGCCTTCCGCTCCGAGCAAATCCATATATCCTACGCCATTCCCACGCACAAAATCGCACCCTACGAAGAGGCTGACGACGAGGCGCTCCGCATCTCCCCCTACCTCGGCACGTATTACTACGCGTTCAACACCGAAAAGCCGCCACTCAACGACGCCCGCGTTCGCCGCGCGCTGTCTCTGGCGATCGATCGCGCAGGCATCACCCAAAACATCACTCAGGCCGGGCAGATTCCGGCCAGTCATTTTACCCCGCCCGACACGGGCGGCTACACCTCGCAGACGCAGTTCAGCCTCGATCTCGAAAGCAACATCGCTGAAGCCAAACGCTTACTTGCGGAGGCTGGCTATCCCAATGGCGAAGGCATGCGCGAGCTCGAACTCCTTTACAACACCTCTGAAAGCCACAAAGCCATTGCCGAGGCCATTCAGTATTTCTGGCAGGAAACACTCGGCGTTAAAGTGCGTCTGGTGAACCAAGACTGGAAGGTATACCTGATCAATCGCCGCGAGGGTAATTTCGACGTACTCCGCGCTGGCTGGATCGGCGATTACAACGACCCGAGCACTTTTCTGGATCTACTGTCCAGTTGGAACGGCAACAACAACGCCAAGTTTAAAAACGAAGCCTACGATGCGCTCATCCGCCAAGCCGCCGCCGAAGGAGACGCCGAAAAGCGCTTGGCAACCTTTCAACAAGCCGAGGCAATTCTCCTTGAGGAGATGCCCGTCGCGCCGATTTATTTCTATGTCAGCGCTTACTTGGTCAATCCCGCAGTTCAGGGCTGGTATCCAAACATCCTCGATCAACACCCCTGGCAAGGCATTTACCTGGACCCCGATAAGTGAGGTCACAGCCAGTGTGGCATACGCAAAATTCGCCAACGCCACGCAAGGCGCCTGCAAAGGCTTCATGCCTCCCTCGTTGCATCGGCAACTTCAATTGGAAAACACACCAACGGGCTACATTAGAGCATTTTTCATCGAACTTGGCCGAATCAGGTGGGGCCAAGTTCGATAAAAAGTGCTCTAGATAATGTAGCGCTTCATCAGGTGGGCAACATCGTCAATCCCCTTGGCCAGCCAGATCACGCCTCTGGTGATTGCTTCCTCACCTTTGCTTATTTGCGAATAATCCAGAACCCATGTCGGCTCTACAGAGTTTAAATTAATTCGATATGCAGATATCAAGTGAATTAATTTTTCCGCATGATTCAGGTTCGCCATATAACCGTCAATATCCGTAGAGACTATAAGCCCTATCCAGTCATCTAAGGTTTCAATTAACTTAAATCGGTCAACGTGCGTCGAGCTCTCTGAGCAAAAGCTCAAAAAACGGTAATCTGCATCCAGTTCATAGGCTATGGACTCTACGATACCATCTGACTGATATATCTTGCGGTGTTGATAAAACTCCATCGATTGAGCAATTTGCCCTATGCTCTAGCAGTGGAGTTTGAAAAACAAACCATCAAACCCATCCGAAATACGGGATTTGAAAATTTGACTTTAGTGCTTCGATATGGCATTTTAGCAAATCAATTGCTATCACAACAAGCCCTTTAGAATCCCACACAGACCATTATTATGAAGTGCCAATAACATTGGCTATCCACAACCCATTAAGACTATATTCATATTGTAACCTCTAATTATTATTAGGCAAGCACTGCTTATGTTTAACTTTTAGGTGCAATATTCATGAAGCGTTATTGAATCAGTCAGACGCTTTACGGTTGCAAGTACGAGGTGGGCGAGCTTGCATTTCGGATCAATGCCACGTGTGAGTGTCATCATCCCCTGCTACAATGCTGAGAAGTATCTGGAGGCTGCCATCGAGAGCGTATTCAGCCAGGATTACGACTCGTTCGAATGCTTGGTGGTTGACGATGGCAGCAAAGACCAATCCCGACAAATTGCAGAGCGACTGGCGCAACGCCACGACTCCTTGAAAGTCATTTCCAAGGACAACGGCGGTCGGGCCTCTGCGATAAATTACGGTGTCCAGCATGCTTCACCAAACGCGGAATACTTGGTTTTTTTCGACGCAGACGATCTCCTGCAAACTGACTTCCTGACCCAAACCGTCCAATACCTGGACGATCATCCTCAAGCCTGCGCGGCAATGACTTGCTTTTGGGAACAGTTTTCATCGGATGGCGATTTACGGCCTGGGGTTCGATCTCGTTTTATCCCGGCATGGCCGATGCCTCACAATTTGCGCGAAACGCGGTCTGTCACGCCATTCATCGCCTTCTACTGCGCCACGGGCCAAGGCCCCTTCGCCCTGATTCGCCGCAAAGCCTTTGACCAGACGACTGGCTTCGAGGAACGCCTGAATCAGCATGGCGTGCATGGCCATGAAGACACCGATCTTTATTGCCAGCTTTCGGCGCATGGAGAAGTCCATCACCTCAGCGAGCGACTCTACATCAAGCGCACGCACAATGATAACGTCACCAAAACACGAGACATGGGCTATGGCCGGTTCCGTGATATCTGGGACAAGAAGCTGTCTCAACACATTTCCGACGCCCATGCAATCAAGCTGATTCGCGCCTATTACCACCGAATACATCAACCACTGCGCTCGATCAAGGTCGGCGTCAAAGCGACTAAACAATTCTGCGCCAAACCATCACTTGGTTCGCTGCGTTGGGCCTTTCACCTAATGCGTCCAGCGCTCTTCTTACCCTTTAACCTGCTGTGGTACTGGCTCTGTTTTTTGCCTGCCCTGAAGCAATTTGATCAACAAACTGTCCGCATATTTCGATGATTGATTGGACGCAGGATGCATACTTCAACTGGTTCTCGCAGCAGGCGGGAGCCAGAATTTTCATTGTCGGCTATCCTGGAAATCAGGGAGATAAATTGATTACGCTTGGCACGCAAAAGCTCCTGCAGAAGGTCGGATGCCAGGAAGTCGATTCGCCAGAAAAGGCAGACATTCACGTCTATCCGGGCGGGAATATTTCGGTCTGGCGTTCGGACGTCAAGGCGCTCACCCATACAGTCGAAGCGGCTGGCCCAAACGTTCAATATGCGATTGGCCCCAGCGGCTTTCCAGCCTCCTTTTATTCACTGAGCCAGCCCTTGAACAATCCTGTGGTCAAGGCAGCCTTTGCCCGGGACCACGTCAGCCTTCGTCAACTAAAGCGCTACACTTCACGCTCGGACATCCAAATCGGCTTGGCCCACGATCCAGCCTTTTATTTATCAGACGACATTTGGCTGGATGAGCTGCGCCGCAATAGCACGAAGACTCACATTCTCGGGGCGTTTCGGCAAGACCGGGAGGGCGATCTGTACTGCCATCAACTGACGTCTAAAATTCTGCCGGTCATCCCCTATCGGGCAAGCCGCTGGCTGTCGCAGAAATTAACACGCAAAGGCAATGTGGAGAAATTCCGCCAACTAACGGCGAACCGTTCCCAACCAGTCGTCTATCGAGACGCGTCCAACGCTTCTTATCAGGACTTCTTGTCACTGATCCAAAACGCAGCCGAAATCCATACCAACCGTCTGCATGTTTTTATTCTGGGGGCGATGCTCGGCAAACCAATCTTCGTCTACGACACCCCGGCTCACAAACTGGAAAACATCTATCGGGCGAGCATGGAGCCCTGGCTCCAAAACTGCGAATTCGTGTGATGCAGCCGAAGCAATCATTTGCCTAAGCCAGCGACTACCCGACGTTATCCTTGGCGATTGCGGCGACGCCAAATAACCAACGCGAGCCCCGCGAATCCAACCAGCATTGCGTAATGCTCTGGCTCCGGCACGGAGGTCGGATCGATGACCCGCATTGCGTGACTGAAGTTCGTGTAGAACCAAGTATCCTCCTGGAAAGGCAAGATCTCCACGCCCGGCGGCGCTAGCTCTCCGTTCGCATCCAAAATGGCCGGTAGATTGTCATGACTACTGATGACTAAGGGAATGTCCGAAGCGGAGCCATCTTCCAGCGTGCCATAAATCCCCAGCCACATAACGACATGGGAAATATACACCTCGTCTTGCTCATTATGGGAGAACATGAAGAGCAGGTCGCCAGGGCGGAACATGCCGATCAACCCCTGCAGCGACCCCGCCGCATTGGTATCACCGCTCACGTAATTCGGGCCATTGATGAAGCCAGGTTCGATGTATTCTCCATCTGGTGCGATAATCGGGTTGTTCGTGAGCGCGCCAACTTCCTCATCCCCCAGAGCACCGACGGCCGAAACCATCTGAATGCCGAGCGCCACGTTGTAAATGTAGGACGCGAAATTACTGCAATCAATGCCAGCCGTGCCTTTTCCGTATTCATCGAGCCAAGGATTGGGCATCGTCCCCCCGCCAGATACATTTAATGGAGTCGTATCGCTTACCGGATTCCAGTCCCAATAATTCGGCGCGCCTTGCACTGAGGAATAGCCATGCGCGTAGGGGTTCCAAGTCGGGTTGTGGTGGTGCTGGTAGGGCGTGCCAATGAGACTGCTCGCCACACTGATCACCCGCTGCTGTTGATAAGTAACGGCATCCACGCCCAATGGAGCACTGGGAATCACGCCACCGTTAATCACCTGCCGTGTAGGTAAGTTGAGCGTGTGCGCAGGCGTGTCAGTGCTGTAAAGCTGCGGAACCGACACCCCCCACTCCTTGCTGCTGCCTACCCAGTTGGCGCTATTGTAATCATACCAATCGTCTGTCCCCGGCGTCGAATGCGCATTGACCAAGTCGATCCGCCCTGAAATATCCGCCGTCCAACTGCCTATATCCGCATCGAGCGTAATGGCATAGGGCGACGTATAACTCTGCCCGTGAACAACAACGGAAACCAAACCAACAATTCCTATCAAACAAACAGTAGCACGCATGGGTATAATCATGAACGCTCCCCATTTTTCAGTCAAGAACACCCTAACCTCCTCCAATAAAATATTCAGCAGTCCATTGTGCGGGCGCTTTTCATCAAAGGGTCAGGTCGTGCGTTCAAATCAAAGTAGTTGATTACGTCATTGTAAGCTTGTTCCACCCGCAAAAAAGCCGCCGGGATCATCCGGCGGCTTTCGCGTGAAAAGTATCAAGTTAAAGTTACTTCTTCTTTTTCTTGGAAACCTTAGATGCGGCCTTCTTGGCAGCCTTCTTAGCGGCAACCTTTTTTACGGCAGCTTGCTTCGGCTCTTCCTTTTTGGCTTCAACCTTCTTCGGAGCAGCCTTGGCTTCTTCTTTCTTCGGCTCAGCCTTCTTGACTTCAACCTTCGCAGGTTCGGCCTTGGCGGCAGGCTTGGCGGCTTCCTTGTTCACGACCGGAGCGGCAACCTTCTTAGCTACGGCGACCTTCTTCTCCTGCGTCGGGCCATCCTTCAGCGCGGCCTTGGCCAGAGTTGGTTCCTTAACGGAAACCTTGGCAGTCACCTGAGCAACCGGAGCATTGAAGGCATCAGCTACAGCGCCGCCCACCGGAGGCAGTTCGATGGCGGTTTCGCCAACGATACGGTCACGCACGAGGTAGCCAGCCGGAGTCCACTCACGCAGCACCACTGCGGGGAAGAACTTGCCCGTCGGGTAGTTCGGGTAGCCATTGAACTCAATGCTGGAAGAAACTTCGCCGCCTTGAGCGGAGATGTACTCGACGCCACCGAGGTGGAAATCGCTGCCAGTGAAGCCGCCTGGGTTGGCGAGAGCCCAAAGCTCAACGACGAGGGAGCCGCTGGTCGTGCCAGATACGCGGGGGTTGCTGACGCCGGCTACGGAAGCTGAGAAGCCATCGCTGCTGAGCTTAGCGGCGGCAGGCTGGACGAGCTGCGGATGGTAGAAGTCCACCAGGTCAGGCATCACCACGATATCGTCGTAGGAGCCGGACTCGCCAGCGCGCGTCACGACAAGCGCGATGGTGTAAAGGCCACGTACGCTGTCCGCGAGGGCTGCGTCGAGGGAAATGAATTCGAGATAGTAGCCACCGTAGAGGGTCTGCGTCTCGGCCTCGGCCAAAAGCACACCGTCGATTTCGTCACCGGTCGGGGCGCCGTAGAGGGCCCATACCTGCAAACGCGGGGTGCTGGCTTCGCCGTAGTTGTCCAGACGGCCAACATAGATGGAAGCGCTGTCACCGTTGATGACAACACTGCTGTGGCCGCCGAACTGGAAGCCACTTTCTTGGGATTTTCTGCTGCTTGTGATCATTTTCGTTTGGGTTTCTGATAGGCTGAGACTGCGATTAACCCGGTAGTCAGTACAATGATGGTTTGTTGAGGATCAGCCTAAAAAGAGTCTTGGGATTTGTCTTATCAACCGCAGAGAACGCGGAGAGCGCAGAGCCTTGCTGGCTCATCGAGTAAATAAAAAAAGAATACTCTGCGTTCTCCGCGTCCTCCACGGTTAAAATTCAATTAGAGGTTATTGAGGGTTTGGGGTTGGCGCAGGTCGAGCGTCATCGGGAAATCGATGGAGTGCTTTTCGCGGCGCGACATGGTTTGAGCGCCCGGCGTGTGGCCGATCTTCTCAAAGCGGCTCAGGCGACGGCTTTCCGCCGCCAGGGCGTTGACCGGGAAGTCGTCGTAGCCACGGCCACCCGGGTGGGTGATGTGGTGACGGCAACCGCCGATGCTGGTGTTGTTCCAGATGTCTACGAGGTCAAACGTGAGTGGCGAGTCGATGGTGATCGTCGGGTGCAGGGCCGAAGGCGGCTGCCACGCGCGGAAACGCACGCCAGCGACGTATTCGCCTTCCACGCCGCCCGGAGTTAGCGGCACCTTGTAGCCGTTGCAATACAGGGCGTAGCGCTCGGGGATGAAGTTTTCGATCTTCACCTGCACGCGCTCCACGGAGGAGTCCACGTAGCGCGCGGTGCCCTGCCCTGTGGCTTCTTCGCCGAGGGTCAGCCATGGCTCGAGCGCCTGGCGAATTTCCATGCGCATGCCGTTGTAGCTCACTTCGCCAAACTTCGGGAAGCGGAACTCCAAATGCGGCGCAAACCAGTCGATGTTGAACGGCATGCCCCACTCCTTGAGGTCTTCCAGCACTTCGCTGAAGTCGCGGAAATTCCAGTGCGGCAGCATCCAGCGGTCGTGCAACTGCGTGCCCCAACGGACAAGGCGCTCCGGCTCGTAAGGGTTATCCCAGAAGCGGTTGATCAGCGCGCGAAGCAGCAGGTGCTGCGTGAGCGACATGCGAGCGTGCGGCGGCATTTCGTAGCCACGCATTTCCAGCAGACCCAGGCGGCCCGTGTAGCTGTCCGGCGAGTAAAGTTTGTCGATGCAGAACTCGGCGCGGTGGGTGTTGCCGGTCAAGTCGGTGAGCAAGTTGCGGAAGATGCGGTCGACGAGCCATGGCGGGCATTGCTTGCCGTTTTGCATCTGCGCGTCGAGTTCGCGCATCGCGATCTCCATTTCGTAAAGCGAGTCATTGCGCGCTTCATCGATACGCGGCGCCTGCGAAGTCGGCCCAATAAACTTACCGCTGAACACGTAGCTGAGCGACGGGTGCTGGTGCCAGTAGGCGATCAGCGAGGACAAGAGCTTCGGGTTGCGCAGGATGGGTGAATCCTTCGGCAAGTCGCCACCGCAGACAATGTGGTTGCCCCCGCCGGTGCCGGTGTGCGTGCCGTCCTGGTCGAACTTGTTCGCGCCGAGGCGGCAATGCTTCGCCGCTTCGTAAAGGAACTCCGTCTTTTCGACGAGGTGCGCCCAGTCGCTCGAAGGCTGGACGTTGACTTCGACCACGCCGGGGTCCGGGGTGATCTTGATGCTTTCCAAACGGCGGTCAAGCGGCGGCAGGTAGCCTTCGATCACGACTGGCATGTTGAGCTCGCCGGCGGTCGTTTCGATCGCGGTCAACAGGTCGATGTAGTCTTCGATCGACGGCGTCGGCGGCATGAAGACGAACAGGTTACCCTCGCGTGCTTCGACGCACAGTGCGGTGCGGATGATCCACGGCGCGGTGGTGTTGTCCAGCGGCGTGGTGTCCGGGCGCTGCATCGTCTCGGGACGCGGGCGCATGTGGACTGGGATTTGCCAGGTGCCGGGGGTCGCGCCAAAAGATTTCCCCGGACCAAAGCGGCGCATGTAGTCTTCCCAAGGGTCAAAACGGTCGCTCTGGGGCACGTTTTGCAGACCACCAGCGCGGGAATGGGGACCACTGCCCAGGTCGCCTGCGGAGGCGCCGTCGCGGCGGTATTGGCTGGCCAGCGCATCGTAGTCCGGCAGCGGCGGCGCGTCTTCCGGCATCGGCGCTTCACCCATGAAGCGGTAGTCTGTCGGCGCTTGCCAAGGCATGGAGTCCAGCGGCAGGCGCAGGCCCATGGGCGAGTCACCCGGGAAGAGGAACAACGTTTCCGGACGCAGGAACCACGGACCGGTCAACCACGCGTAGCGGCCATTGACCCAGCCACGCTCGATCGGCAACGCGCAGCCGATGACCTTCTTCAGCCCTTGCTCGAAGACCTTGGCCAAGCGCGTGCGCTCTTCCACGTCTTCGATTTTGTTTTGCAGCGGGTTGACGTTGGTCGGCAGGCGGCGCTCACGCCACATGTAATACCAGGCGTCTTCATAGCCGTCCATGGCCATGTTCGGGTCGAGGTTCAGCTTCTCACAAAGGAGATTCATGAACGTGCGCGACTCGACCTCGGTGAAGCCGTAGTCCTTGCGGAGGTCCGCCAAAAGCGCGGGGTCCTTCCAAATCGTTTGGCCGTCCTTGCGCCAAATGCAGGAGTAAGACCAGCGCGGCAAAGATTCGCTTGGATACCACTTGCCCTGACCGTAGTGCAGGAAGCCGCCCTTACCATACTTCGCGAAGAGGCGCTTGAGCAGGTCTTCGGACTTGTTGCGCTTGTCGAGGCCAACGGCGGAAATGGTCCACTCTTCGCTCTCAAAGTCGTCGATGGACACGAAGGTCGGCTCACCGCCCATAGTCAGGCGGATGTCCTTGGCGTCCATGTCCTTGTCGATCTCGGCGCCCAGCTCGACGATGTCTTTCCATTGCTCGTCGTTGTAGGGATAGGTCACGCGCGGTGTTTCGTGCACGCGCTGAATCCACATTTCGTGCTCGAAGTCGTCCTTGACCTTCTGGCCCTCGTCAACGGAGAAACCGCCGGTGATCGGCGCTGCGGTGCGCGGGTCCGGAGTCGCTGCCAGCGGGATGTGGCCTTCGCCGCAGAACAGGCCGGAAGTCGAGTCGAGGCCAACCCAACCAGCGCCTGGCAAGTAAACTTCGGTCCAGGCGTGCAGGTCGCAGATATCCTCTTCCACGCCAGATGGACCGTCGATGGCCTTTTCGTCCGCACGCAGCTGAATAGAGTAACCAGATGTAAAGCGCGCGGCAATGCCCAGGTGGCGCAAGATGTTGACGAACAACCACGTAAAGTCGCGGCAGGAACCGATGCCGAGCTCGAGGGTTTCCTCGGGCTCTTGGACGCCCGGGTCCATGCGCAGCGTGTATTTCAGCTCGCTGTTGATGCGTTGGTTCAGTTCGACCAGGAAGTCGATCGTCTGCTTTTTGCTACGGTCAACGGAGTCGACCCACTTTTGCAGGAGCGGGCCAGGCTTCTCTGTTTTCAGGTATGGCTTGAGGTCGTGCTCGGTGGCGTCGCTGTACTCGATCGGGTAATGCTCGGCATTGGTGTCGAGGAAGAAGTCGAACGGGTTGAACGCCTCCATGCGAACCGTCAAGTCGACGATCACCTCGAACAGGTCGGTCTTCTCGGGAAAGGCGACGCGGGCCAGGTAGTTGCTGAAGGGGTCCTGTTGCCAGTTGACCCATTGGCCCTCGGGCTCGATTCGCATCGAATAAGCAACGATTTGTGAGCGGCAGTGAGGCGCCGGACGTAGGCGCACAACCTGCGGCCCCATCGTCACTAGCTGATCGTAACGGTAAGAGGTCCGGTGGAATAATTTGACGTCGATAGCCATATCGCTGTCTTAGAAAAGCAGTTATCAGCCCAAGTCGTGTTCGATCTGATGAACACAACATCGGGTAGCGTGCAAGTGGGATTTCAGGATTCTGGTGACTAGAAAAGAAGTGAGAGTCAAAGTCGATTGTTCGTATGCGTTAGCTCCAAACAAGCCACTCAAAAAAACCGCGTAACGTGAATTTCACAACGCCTGTTCGTCAATATCAAAATTTGCACAAACCCCTGAATATTAGTGGTATGAAAAAATTTCATACATAGGCGGACTTCATCACTATTTTTCTGCATAGCTCCAAATTAGACTGCTTATGATTAGAATTCTCGATGAACTAAAGCTGTTATGTGTTCAACATTAGTGACTTGTAGCGAAGCATCGTTACCAACCAGCAAACTGACAATCAGAGATTGTTCAGGAAAAGCCCCTCTTTTAGGCTGGGTTGGACTTGGTTGCAGAGCGGTATGCTGGAGGATGAGTCCCATCAGTCAGCGAAAATTTTAAGCAAAATCAGCCCTCAGCGCAGAAAAACGCCTTAAAATCCCCCATCCCCAAAAACCACTAGTGTTTTCTGACGAAATGCCCATGGGCAAACTGACAAAACCCACTGGTGTTTTTCGACAGAATGCCCCAGTGTTTTCCGACGCAACCAACCAGTGTTTTCCGACGCAACTAACCAGTGTTTCCTGACGCAAAACACCTAAGGGTTGTGACACAAAACACTGGGGCATTCTGTCAGAAGACACCGGGGAGTCGCGCCTCCAAAACACCAGTGGATTTCAGAGCAAGCACGACGTTTCCACGGTGGAATACGTAATGATGGCGGAAAAATCGCAAAGCGCCCTGCTCAGAGGCTTCATTTGGATAAAAAATCAAAAATTACTTGCCCGCATAATCCATCAAAAATATCCATTTCGAACATGGAAATTTCGAACGAAGTTCAAGGCGTCCTGGAGCTAGACATTTCACAATTATTCTCAGACATTGGCGCTACGGCGCCTCAGTTTGGCTTTGGAATGGCAGACCAAGATGATGAAGAAAAAGGCCGAACTTGGTTTCAAAGGCACAAAACCGAGCTCAGAGAGAAAGTCTGTGGCACTTACTTGGCGAAATTGGCCGCCGATGAAAATGGCGGATGGGATCGCGTGTTGATTGTTGCTGGAATCGCTGATCTAATCGCCAACCGATGCGTCGGAGTTTCTCCTCTTTCCGTAGCCGCCCTGATACTAAAACTTGGCCTAAATTCTTTGTGCCAGCAAAACTAGACCCTGCCAAGGAACACGAATTAGCAGAACTCTCCAAAGAGTTTATGGAGAGCTTTATTTCGCGTGCGAGGCAAGCAATGCTTCTGTCATCAAGGGAGCTAGGTAACAATAAGCCCTTTCAATTTATTGCCTCATCAAATCTGAAATTCAATGCCAGCATTGAATGGGATGGCTCGGGGCCACTTTATTACATCTTGAACTGGGGAGCGTGCCTTGGCTTATGCGATGCAGCCATGACGATCAGTGCGCATTCAGATTTCTGTGAAGCATATGGCAAGGAGATGGGACGCTTCGGAAAGATTGAAGACATCGAAATTGTTCGCCAGCGATTCTGCGACTATCGCTCGCCAGAAAACCGGGAGGATATGTGTTCAGCCCTGCCTCTGCCCACGTACAATCTGTCTCAACCACGTGAGCATCTTGGTGACGTACTTTTCGACCTAACTACAGCCATTGTCAGTCTACATGAGCAAGGGCATGCTCTTTGTGGACACCTGCACTTTGCAGCCAAGGTGGCAAAATCCGGATTTGAGTGGTATGAGTTGGAATCAAATGAAACCAGTAAAAGGCAAATCGACCAAGCTACCGCTTATGCCTTTGAACTTCAGGCAGACGCATTTGCTTTTGAATACCTGCTGATCGTTTCAAAGAACGAGATCATTAAACAGTTCTTTCCAGACAGTCCACTCTTTGCGGATGGTAATGACGGACGCATCGATTGGATATTCTTTGTGACGATGGCAGGCGCCATAGTATTCTCTATTCTGGAAAAAAGTGAGCAGGGAATGGATCAGTTGGATCGTAGGCATCCACCCGCCAAAACCAGAATGTTGGCGTTCATGGCTACCTTGAAAAAGGCTCTCCAAGCATTTTTACCAGACGAAACACAAAGAAATCAGTTTTTAGTTATTGTTTATAATAATCTGTTCGTCGTATTCGAAGTAATCGATGTAAGCCCAATAGAGCGAGAGGCCTTCAATGAATATTTTTCAAAAACGCTTGATGACCTTACCCACCCATCATGCCTGATGCTTAAAGATGCAATCGAATGCCTGAATAGATTAGAACCAGAGCTAAAGCCATTACTTGAATTAGCTCACCAACAATTTTAGGCATAGCGCTTATTAAAGATGGATGATTCTTATTTATCCTTACTCAATGAGATTGGGGCCGAACCATTGCCAACCGAGATGATGCTCGAAGGCGATGGGATGTACCAGCAGATTGCTCACATCTACCAGCAACATGTGGATGCATTTCGCGAAGCACTGCTGCCATCCATGAAGCAAATACATATCTCCATGTTTTATGGCACACGCTTTAATGCAATCGCGGCCACCGATAGAAAAGGTGAAAACAGTATTATAGGCTTCAATCATGCGCTTTTACTGCTGCTCTTCGATATCACTCATAGCCTCCTGGCGAGAAATGATGTCCTCATTGGGTTCGGTGAGCCGAACTTAGAGAGATCCGATACCTATACATTTACCACCGATCTCTCGACGCAAATTCAAGGCAACGAATCATTTGATGTAACTCTACCCCAGGCAATGCCACGGTGCCCTGAGAGGCTATTGGCCGCGAGAGCCCTCTTCGCTGTGGCCCTTGATTTCGTTTTCCTCCATGAGCTTTCTCATATACTTGGGGGGCATACCCGCCATCCAATCGTCCGTGGGTTTGCCGAAGGCATGTTTAACGCCACTACTAGCAAGTCTATTAGCGCTTCCGAGCGCGCCTGTCTGTTTCATGCTTTTGAGGCGGACGCTGATTGGTTCGCATTTCGTTTGCTGATTAGCATGTCACATAATAACCAGGCTCTTCTTCCTGCCTTTGGCGAGCGAGACTGGACGCTGGAGCAAAGACTGAGCTGGGCAAGCATTGGCACTCTACTCGTACTCTATTTTTCAGATACGGTTGGAAAACATTGGGATATTTGCTTAAATCGCACCCACCCTCATCCACTTGTTCGGCAAATAACCTTGCGCGATTTTTTCCTCGAAGGAATTGGAGAATTCGAAGAACAAACCAAGTATGAGCCTCTGTTCGATGCAGCCCTCAAAGAAGTTCAGAAGCTAGAGCAGTTAAATTTGGTTCCCCACTGTTTATCGCGGGTTAACGACCAGATTCATAACGATGTCCAGGATTGGATAAGTGAGGTAGTTGAGAAACAACAATCTCTGCAAAAAGGCCTAAGAGCACAAGGTCTTGATGCACGCATGATGGAAGGCATCAACGTTAACTGAGGCCAGGTTCGGGCAGACATCCAGAAAATCAGCAAAAACACATATTTTTCAATTGGTGGATTTTATTCGCTATACCCGGATAAAAGAATGCCAGGCGTGGCGTCCCAGATCCGCAAGCCGCTCGACTTCCCAACCGAAGCCAGACGGCGACCATCCGGCCCCCAGGCGATGGCGTTAATTTCCGAATCCTCAACGGCCAGACTCAAGGTAGCCTCAAAGTTATGGGTATCCCACAAGCGGATTTGTTGATCTCGGCCAGCCGTAGCCAGGCGATGGCCGTCCGGGTTCCAGTCCATGCCTTTAACCGGCCCCTGGTGCGCTTTAAATTCGAAAAGTTGATCGCCGGTTTCCGTTGAGAATATGGTGACCACGCCTTCGCCATTGCCCGTCGCAAAGCGGCTGCCATCAGGACTCCAGGCATGCGCACTTTCGTCGAGTTCCCTGGCCTCATTCAGTTGATCGATAACGATGGCGCCCGACAAGGCGGACCAGACCGTAATCCGTCTCGAATCTCCCGATCCAAGCAGGAAACGACCGTCCGGACTTAGAGATAATTTCCGGTATTCCGCCCTTTCGCGATAGGCCGGTTTTTCAAAGTCGACGGCTTTGCTTTTTCCCCGTGTGCGCACCGCCTCGATCTCGCCATCTGCACTCAGCGCCAGAAACTCCTGTGGACTGAGCCAAGCCACGCTCCTTAAATTGCGTATATTCAGCTCATAAGGCTCTGTCCGCATGTCCTTTCCGCCACTGGTTTCCTCGACTAGTTCACGCTGTCCATGCCCCCTTCCCGCCTTCCGTCCAATGGCCAAATTGCCCACCAGTGGATTCCAGGCAAACACATCCTTATCGTCTAAGGCCCCAATTGCGTCCTTCTCTCGCGCTTGTTGGTGGATTGCATCGACTCGCCAGATAACGCCATTTTGCGCTAGTACGCTGAGGCTCCCCCCATCTCGCTGCCAGCACAACGACCGCAGTGGACCAGCATCTTCCAGCATCACCATCTGCGAGGGGGGCAGTTCCACACGCGTCATTTTTAAGGCTCCATCTTTGAGCCCAGTGGCAATCGTGTAAGCCTCCGCACTCCAGGCAATTGCGGTGGGCGACTCCACCTTGAAAATGGGTTCAGTCGATGAATTCAACAGATTGGCCTCGATGACCTCGTTGGACTCATCCTGAATGAAAACCAGCATGTTGCCATCCGGGTTCCAGGCAATGCCGTGGACAGCGCCAGCATCCTGCCTCTCCGCGCGAGCAACTCGTTCACGGGCTGGCACGCCCCATATACGCAGAACGCCCCCTTCACTGCCGGTCGCAAGCCAAGACGCGTCCTGTTGCCATGCCAGTGACGTAACCGTTGCCCAGTGCCCCTGATAGACGTCTGGCGCTCCATTTAACCCTTCGCCTGGCCAGACATAAACATCTTCAGAATCGCCGATCGCCGCCAGGTAACGGCCATCCGGGCTCCAGGCAATCTTCGTAAGGCGAACTTCTGGCAGATTGAATTGATCGATCATTCGGTAACCTCCCGTATCGAATGCTTTCCATATGCCGATTTCGCCACTGGCTTCGAGCACCGCAAGCTCATAGCCATCGCCGCTCCAAGAAATCGAAAGCGCCTCGCGGCCTTCTGGCAGCAACTTTTCCTGATGCCCCGATATCGGATTCCAAATGATCACCTTGCCTGACTCCGTCAGTGAGGCGATAAATTCATCATCCGGGCTCCAGAGCGCCTGCACATGCGCCTCATCGTCGAACAAATGCCGGACGACGATGCCCGTCAGCGTATTGCGAATCGTGCAACCGGCGCCATGGGTAACCAACACCAGACCACCAAATCGAGAAAATGACGTCGAGGTCACCGGCTCGCGATGGTGAACCGTCTTACCCTCCTGATTCATTTCCCCGTAGGTATAATACCACTCCCAACCCCGTAAGTCCGCCTCGTCGCCCTTCGGCAACCAGGCAGTAATCAAGGCATCCGGCGCCAGCTTGGTGATCTCACGAAATTGATTCGCCAGCGCAATGAAGCGCATGTTGGCGGTGTAAGCGTAGCGGCGATTGGCGTGAGCTTGTTTCGCGGCTCTGTCCGCCGCCTCGATGGCCGCTTTTTGAGAGTTTTCCGCCTCACGTCGTGCAGTTTCAGCTGTCAGTTGGGCCTCTTCCGCCTGATGCTTTGCATTTTCCGCTGCATGTTGCGCCAGTTCCGCTTGTTCGCGAAGGCCTGACTCCCGCAGAGCGGCAACCGGACCGCCAATGCCCAACGTTAGCAGCAGCAACATTCCAACCAGAAAAAGCGCCGCATGCAGCGGGCGACGACGCACCCACTTGCCAAAACGCTCTGCGGCGCTAATCGGGCGTGCGATGATGGGTCGATGCTCACGCCAGGCCCGCAAATCATCCGCCAACGCGCTCGCGGCGCCATAGCGTCCCTTCGGTTCTTTATCCAGGCATTTCAGCACGATCGTCTCCAGGTCACGATCAACTTTCAGATCTTGAGAGCGCAGTGACCGGGGGGCTTCGTCGCGAATTGCCGCCATCATCCCCATCAAGGAATCTGCCTTGAAAACCGCTACGCCAGACAACAATTCGTAGAAAATCGCGCCAAGGGAATAGATGTCAACTGCGGTCGTGTAGACGCCACGATGCCCCCCCTGCGCAATCTCAGGCGCCATGTAGAGCGGCGTCCCCATGATCATGCCAGTCAGTGTCAGCAAATGCTCATTATCAATGCGACAGGCCAAGCCAAAATCACCGACATGCGGTTCGCCATGCTCATCGATCAGGATGTTCTCTGGCTTGAGGTCACGGTGGATGACACCGCGCTCATGCGCAGCCGCAATCGCGTCGGCAAGACACAGAATCAGGTCCACGGCTTCGCCGGGAGAAAATCGCTTCTCGAGCATTTTCTGCCGCAAAGTGCCTCCCGAGATCATGGGCATGCTGTAAAACTCATAACCGCCTTGAGAGCCCACTTCATAGATCGGCACGATATGCGGATGTTTGAGCTGAGCGGCTGCCTCCGCTTCCACTCGAAAGCGCTCTCGCTCCTCCCGCGAAGCCAAAACCGCGTTTAAAATAATTTTCAGGGCGACCTCCCGCCCTAGCAGTAAATGGCGCGCTCGAAACACCACCCCCATCGAACCACGACCAATCTCTTCAAGCAGTTCGTAATCACCGATTCGCTTATGCTTCAAATCGACTTCATTGAGAAAGCAGACATCCTCGGTCAGCGAAGCAACCACTTCGTTACGCTCTTTCCGAAGCCCTTCATAGGCGTCAGGGTCCAGAAAATCAGATGGCAGTCTGTCTTCTGAGCGCAGGAGGTCACTGACCGCATCGAGTAATTCCACGTCTGAACCACAGGCTTTCTGCACATAATCCGCTCGCTCTTGAGCGTTAGTAATATCGATTGCTTCAAGAAAGATCTCCTTTTCAAGTGATGCAGCCGCAGGTTCGGGAATATCCATGGCAATAATTAGAATTACGCAATTTCCCGACCAAATACGCCAAACATCCTACTGGCTAATTGACGGATAACCGTCGCGCGAGCCAAGCGCGCGCATAAGCCCACTGCCGATGCAGCGTACGACTGGAAACACCCGTGGCGTCAGAAATCTCCGCCAATGTCAGCCCTGCGAAAAAGCGCAATTTCACCAACTTGGCCGCTTCAGGGTCACTCACCTCCAGTTCGCCCAACGCTTCATCAATTTCCAGCAAGCGCTCATTACTCTCTTCGGATTTAATAATGTCCTCATCAAACTCGACATGCTCGAAGGCGCCGCCGCGCTTTTGCCGATTTTTCGCGCGAATGCGATCAATCAGGATGCGTCGCATCGTCTCCGCCGCAGCCCAATAAAAATGCTGCTTACTTTCCCATTTTTGGACGGAGCCTTCTTTGCCCAATCGGATGTAGGCTTCGTGCAACAAGGCTGTCCCGGTCAGGCTATTGTGTACGGCATTGCCTGAAACTTTCCGACGCGCTAGTTGACGGAGCTCTTCGTATAGCTCAGGCATCAGCGAATCAGTCGTTCGCTTCGGGCTATTCGACTTGCTTACAGTAGGATCCACGTTGGCTACTATTGAATTTCCCCACCGCCATCAGGCAAGCCGATACCCAGTCGTAGATTCAGTACGATCGATGTTAGTCCCAAAACACCTAGGTATTAGGGCTTATTTTTGGCGTAAAATGTGCGAATTCGACGGGTTTATCGGTGAGGACGCGCTTTTGGCGGCCATTGCCATAACGCCAAATCCGAGAAGTATGACTCTCCCAACAATGCCTCTCACCAACTCAACAGTGTTAATCATCAAGTGTTAGAAAGCGGAATTAGCATGTCTCCAAACGATTCCGACCTGGGACGCCTGCGCATACGTTTGGCTAGCTAATTCTCGCAACGTGCATAGCCAGGGCAGGAAAAAACTGCCCTGGCCTTTGCCGTTTGAGGCAAATGTCACAAGCCGTTCACCATGCTAGGAGGCATGCCCATCGTTTTGCGAAACACCCGGGAAAAGTGCAACGGATCATCAAAACCCACGCTCAGGGCGATATCCATTACCCGCATGCGGCCCTCTTTGAGCTGACGAAACGCTTCATTCATTTTCATGCGCAGCAGCGCCTGGTAAGGCGATTCGTTGTGGTAACGCTTGAATATCCGGCACAGATACTCCGCGCCATAGCCAGTGCGCTCAGCCAACTCCGCCAAAGAATTGATCGCACTGAAGTCTTCACGCATAATGCGCATTGTCAGCTCATATACTTGGGCTGGCCCGTCAACCGTCGTTCTTGATTTGGAATGATCTCGGCGAATGTAACTCGTCAGCACGAGTTCCAGTGCATTTAACACCTGGACCTTCTCCGCATACCCCTGTGCTCCATCAAAAATCAAGTGATCCAGCACCTCACAAAGCGATGAACTGAGAGTAGATTGCTGAACGACGCCTGGCGTGAGCCCGCAATGACGCCAACGCTGGGGAAAAGCTAGGTCCGTCCGGCAGAAAAAGTATTTATGAAACGGCTGTTGCTCATGATTGAAAAAATGAATCGGAATTCCGGGCCCGTAACAGATCAACGCCCCCGGCTCCAATACATGCTTCTTTCCGCGAATTTTAATTTCCCCTCGACCTTCACGGATAAACTCAAGCATCCAAAAAGGGAAATTTTCCCGATTAATCAGAAAATCCGGCGCACACACCTCGAATCCCGCATAAAACACACAGTCTACCTTGGGGCGCTTCGTCAGGGAGAGGTATCTGGATTCCTTAACCTGCTGTGAAAGCTCAACTGCAAGTTTTGTCATGCACAATCGCTTATCAAAAATGTCCATGCCAAACCAGCATTTATGGGCTTCTCCAAACTTTTTTAAAAAAGATGAATTTTTCCCTTGCGCGAAGGTCGGTCACTCTGTTTGTTTCTCGGCTTTCCTCATTGCAGGGTGGAGCAGCCCGGTAGCTCGTCAGGCTCATAACCTGAAGGTCATCAGTTCAAATCTGGTCCCTGCACCCAATTTATAAGGCCGCTAAGTCGTTGACTTAGCGGCCTTTGTTTTACCCCAAGGATTCACCGTTGTTTACAGCAGGCTTCAGCAGCCATGTACAGTTAGTTTCGATGCAGTGAAAGATAGCGTATTGGCGGGACTGCTCAGGATGCCAGGTCGTATCCGCCGTCGAACCATCTTCAAGATGAAGAACTGCTGGGAGACGAATTCGAGTTCAAATGCCCAGATTGAGCCCTTCTCTATGCTATCTCTAGCTACCTCTCTTAATAGCCTTAGCAGTAGCGTCCCATCTGTAGCTGTGAAAGCCCTTTGAACTAGCTTAGCTCGTTCCTTAGGTGGAACTTTAAAGACCTCTCTAGCTTGTCCTTCTATGTCCACTATTGAAGACGTGACGGAAGGTAAGATTTAAGCACCTAGGAGGCTTTCCATCAGCCGATAGGCTGACTTTAGTCAAAGTCCACTCTTCCTCTCTACAATGCTCCTCAAACGTCCCATATTCCTGACAGTAGAGCCTGCCTGCACGGATTGCTTGAAAGGAGTCACTACCTCTACAAAGGTTTTGAGACAAAAAATCAGGAGCGGCTTCATTGCCTAATCCTGCTCTTCCCGCCAAACGATAGTTTGAACCAAGAAAAACAACCATCAACCAAGGCTAAAAAATCTGGCACTGATCTTGGCGCCACCGCAACCACTCGCCATCAACAAACCTCGTAAGTCGTTGGTAATGGCGGAGAAGGAGGGATTCGAACCCCCGGACACGTTGCCGCGTCAACTGATTTCGAGTCAGTCCCATTCGGCCACTCTGGCACTTCTCCATCCGAGAAAACCTCCTAACACATAATTCCGCGCGAGAATTGCAATAGCAAATTCGGGGTGTTTATGAGGCAGGCTGTTGAGGGTGTTATTGCTGCTCAAGGCGAGCGACCATTTGGCGCTCCACATATTTGGCGAGCAGGTCAAACTCGAGGTTCACCTTGTCTCCAACTTTACGCTGCTGAAGGTTCGTCACCACCAACGTGTGAGGAATCAGCCAGACGGCGAGGCTATCGTCATGCACCTCGGCCACAGTCAACGACATGCCGTCAATCGCGATACTGCCCTTGTAAACCAAGTACTGACGGAACTCCTTGGGAGCCGATACCCGTAGGTAATGGTTTTTACCCCGTGGCTCAAAGTCCAGGATCTCACCCGTACCATCGATATGCCCGGACACCACGTGCCCGCCAAACCGCCCATTGGCCGCAAGACTGCGCTCAAGGTTGATCAACGAGCCGGCCCCAATGCCAGCAAACGAAGTCAGGCGCACAGTCTCGTCGAGCAAGTCAAAGCTCAGCTCGTTGCCGTTTTTTTCGACTACGGTCAGGCAGCAGCCATTGCAGGCCAAACTATCGCCAATGCCGAGGTCCTCCACTACCATTTGGGCGCGGAGAACCAGACGCCAGCTTTCTGCTCCTTCAGTAAAGGAGACGACCTCACCCGTTTCTTCTACAATTCCGGTAAACATAAATCAGTGATGATGGCGGCGGCCTCGCTTCCGCGCCTGTGGGCCACGCAACGAATCTCGTATGCGGGCGCGCTGACGCTCAGCAATCTCACCTGGGGTTGGTTGGCGGGTTAAGCCCTTTACCCAGTCCTGGTTTTTACCGAGCATGCCTTCGAATTCTGACGGCAGCGGAGATTGCGCAGAAAAGCGGACGATATCTCCATTCAAGGCGAAGCGCACTTCGATCTTCGCCGCGTGCAGAAACAACCGCCTGAGGTTCGTCACGGACTTCACCTTGCGATTGAAGCGAAAGTCGCCGTAGGTGCGATCCCCGACGATGGGCATGTTATTTTTTGCGCATTGATAGCGCAGTTGATGCGTCCGCCCAGTATGCGGATTCAGCCGCATCAAGGAAAGCCCGTAGCGGAAATTATCCCCACGCTCCCACTTAAACGCGGTGCGCGCAGCGGTAACTCCTCCCTGAGATGCATACACAGGGCCACGTCGGCCATGGCGATGGTTTTTCTCCAACAAATCTGCCCACAGACCATGCATCCCAGGTCGCCCAGCGCCCTTAACGAGAGCAAAATACGTTTTTTCCACGTCGTGTGACTGGAAGCGCAGCTTGATTGCCTCTGCGACTGCTTGATTCGTGGCCAGCAAAATAACGCCAGAAGTCGCAGAGTCCAAACGATGCAGCAAGTAGGCTGCCTCTGGAGCCGCGTCATTGGGAAAACCATGATAGCATTCACGCTCGTGATCGTAATCAGCAACCAGTAGCGATCGCTCGCGATCATCAGCGTGCTCCTCGTTAGGATGCGACAGAACGCCAACGGGCTTTTCCAGCGCCAACAGGCCAACCGGATGGCTACCGAGCAAACGCACGCCCTTGCCCCACGGCAGCCAGTCATTGTCGCCCGCTTCGCTCATCGGAAATAATACGTAATGGTGATGCTCTGACTCTCCCCCAAGGTCTGCGCCATTTCCTTGGTCCAAATGCCAAAGGGCGCCCGCGACTGAATGGACTCAATGCAGATCGCCGTCGCTGCACGACTGGCGCTGGAATAGAGCACCTCCATCTGCGTGATCTCGCCCTGCTGATTGATGGAATACTTCACAACCACGCGCGACCCCAAGTCCGCCATGATCGTGGACTGAGAACGCACCAACAATTGCCACTGCATGTCGATTGCCTCGATCATTCGGCGTAAGTAGGCGCCAAATTTATCAAACTTGGCGTCCACCGAAATAGAGCCAACGCGATTTGTCGCGCGCTGTTCTCGCTTGAGCGGGCCAGAAGTGGTCTGCACAAAATTCAAACGCGGGCGCGCTTGTGGGCGAGCTTCACTCGATGGCGTGGCTTGCTGGGTGGCCTCAGACACCATCACCTCTTCCATGTAAACCTGGACGCGGCTGTCGTCTGCCTTTTCCGGTTGTGAGGTTTTCTCCACCGTTTCCTCGGCCTTTTCTTCGGCTTCGCCGGTTTTCACTGCGGCGAGGATGCCCTCTTCCGCCTCTGGCTCCTCCTCCACTTCCAACGCCTTTTGCTCTTCCATGCCGGGATCAGATTCAGCCACTTCTTCGGGCGTATACTCCGGTTGCTCGGCTTCCACCGTCTGGTCCTGTGGCTCCTCCGGCTGCTCCTGTTGTTCGGTTGGTTGCTGTTGCTCGGTCGGCTGCTGTTCGGCCATTTCCTGCTGCTGCTCTTCAGGCTGCATATTAGCAGGCATCTCCGGTGCAGGCTCCGACATCTGCTCGGGAGCCGCTTCTGCGGGCTGAGCCGTTAAATCGCCAGCAACAATTTTCTCCGAATCCAACATTTCGCCATCCACCGCCGGCGTATCGTTATCCTGCGTCGGATCAGGCGTCTCCTGCGCGGCGGCGGTGTCTTTGAATGAAATCTTGTCGGTGTCGACCTTCTCCTCGGGAGCCATTGGATTAGCTTCAACAAACTCCGGCATGGGGGGCGGAGGAGGCAGAAACTCGACTTCGAGGGGCGGATTCGTGGGACGCTCTTTTTCAATGATCCCGATTTCGCCCCAAGGGAAAATCCAAACCGCCAGCAAGTGAATGAGGATGGTGATGGCCAGGCCAATGGGCACCGTTTTACGACGCAGCTTGTCTCCGGCGGTATCATCGGTCCACCGCGGCCATTCGTTGGATTGCGGTTTTTGTGGTGGTTCTTCAAGCGCGCTCATCGGCTGACCTCCAGTTGCGACCACAGGCCAAGCTGCTCCAAGCGCTCACGGAGAAATTCCGTGGGCAGTCCCATCACGTTGTTCAACGAACCATTCAGGCTCTCAATGATCAGCTCACGCCCTTCCTGAATGCCGTAAGCGCCTGCCTTGTCCAGTGGGTTGACGATCTCAAAGTAGCGCTCCATATCTTCACGACTAAGCGGGCGAAACGTCACCTCACTCGTCACAAAATGCGCTTCATCCACCCCGCCATTAAGGGACCGCAGACAAACGCCGGTGTAAACCGTGTGTATACGGCCGGAAAGCTTGGCGAGCATCGCGAATGCATCTTCCAGAGTCGGAGGCTTATGGAGCACTTCATTATCCAAAGCAACCGTGGTGTCGCTGCCAAGCACCAGAGAATCTGGCTGCAAACGGGCAACCTGCTCGGCTTTGATGCGCGCATTGTGCAGCACTGTCTCACGCGGGCAACTATCCGGCTCCTCATGCTCCTCAACATTTGCCGGGCACACGGTGAACCGCACTCCTAGCTCTTGGAGCAGGTAACTCCGGCGCGGCGATGCGGACGCCAGCACCAAGTAGTCATACTTGGCGCCCGAGGTCACGGGGTCTGTTGTGGTAGTGCTCACAAATCCTGAATTTCCAGCAATTAACGGCTCACATTACGCGCCCGCGGATAAAATCCAAGCATGAAGAGGTATTTCGGCCACATTGAATATCGGTCCGCGAATGCCAACCTCATCCTATGCAGACCAAGCCCAGAAAAAGCGGGACCGCCCATCCAAATCCTTAATCGCCTCCCATTTGGCGAGACCTGCCTCCTCGGCCAAACGCGCCAACTCGCCATGTTGGGCAATGCCGGTTTCGGCGGCAAACAAGCCTCCAGCGGCCAAAAACTTCGGAGCCCCAGCCAGAATAACACGCAGGTCATCCAAGCCATCAGCGCCAGAAACCAATGCAGTTTCCGGCTCATGCGAGATCACTTCCGGCTCTGCAGTCGTCATCTCTGCCTTCGTCAAATATGGTGGGTTGCTGATGATTAAATCGTATTGCCCCCCTACTCGCTCAAACCAATTCGACTGAATAAACTCAACCCGCTCCAAGCCATTGGCGGTCGCATTTTCCTGCGCCAGCGCGAGAGCGTCAGGGCTGACGTCCACAGCGGTCACCTGCGCCTCTGGCCAGGCCATCGCAAGGGACAGAGCAAGCGCCCCGGTTCCAGTCCCCAGATCCAGAACATGGCTCGGATGCTCTTGGCCAAAATGCTGGATGATCAAATCCGCCAGCTCTTCAGTTTCTTGACGCGGGATCAACGCCCGGCGATCACACTTGAGCTTCAAATCGAGAAACTCAGTTTGGCCTAAGATATACTGCAACGGTTCTCGACGCGCACGCCGGCCAACTAAAGGACGCAGCTTGTCCAACTGCTCCTTCACCAGCGGCCGCTCAAACTGCAAATACAGATCTAAACGACTACAGTCCAAAACATGCGCCATGAGCCGCTCGGACTGCAATCTTGCCTCCGGCACGCCTTTCTCCTCGAAATACGCCGTTGTTTTTTGCAGGATCTCCAGAACGCTTTGCATACACGAGCCAACACGATGCACTTTAGCCGCGAAGTCAATAACCTGATCGCCAATCTCCGGGGACTGCCCGAAGATCGGGGCCGCTCGGTGTCGCGTCAGGCCAAGCCGATTGACAGCATTGTCGAGGTCATCGTCGAACGCTACAAAATCGGCAAGCCGACTGCGGAGGAAATCATCGTCAAAAACTGGAAGGACATCGTCGGCGAGCAAACCGCTCACCGGGCGCGCCCAATGAAAATCGTCAACGGCAAGCAATTGGTGATTTTGGCCTCGAACTCTGTGATCAAGCAGGAGCTGCTCTTCGCTGAACGACAAATCCTCAAGCGCATCCGCGCCCTCCCCGAGTGTGGCGCGATCCGCGACGTGAAAATCACCGGTTAAGGTGCTGCTCTAGAAAGAGGTCTTCGTCGGCGTAATAACTAAATCGCGCACGCAAAGATGTGGCGGCAATTCGTAGCAGTAGCTCACGACGTCGGCAAATTCTTCCGCAGTCATGAAATCCGGATGTCCGAGCAATTCGCAATATTCATCAAACGTAATGCCCATGCCTGCATGGATGTTGGTGCGAATGTAAGCTGGTGATAGATTGATAACACGCACCCCGGCAGCAGCGGCGGCTTCACGCAGTGATTCCGATACGCTGCGCAAGCCGTATTTACTCGCCGTGTAGCCCACGGCAACCGGACAAGTTTTACGATCAGAGATCGATGTAACGTTGATGATGGTTCCCTTTTTCCGCTCGATCATGCCATCATATACGGCTCGAGTTCCGTTGAGCGCGCCGAGTAAGTTCGTGCGAATTTCGCGCTCATAATCTTCGGGCTCAACTTTTTCAAAGGGTCGCACATCCGCAATGCCCGCATTGTTGATCAGGCAGTCCGTTGGCCCAAACTCCGCCTCAGCGTCCTCGATCGCTTTTTTTAGCGGGCCATAATCACCGACATCAACTTCGGCATAGCTGGCATGCGGCAAGCCGAGATCCACCTTATGCCGCGCAATGAGCAGTAAAGCATACCCATGCGCGGAAAGTTTTTCAGCGATGGCGCGACCGATTCCGGAGCTCGCGCCAGTGATTACGACTAATGGCTTTGATGGAGCACTCACGGTTAATACAAAGTCATCTCAAAGCAAATGATGTCAATGGAATAGCCAAAGGAGTGCCTGGAGAACTATCCAAATAGTACAAAAAATTGCCGCCCTGGCGAACCAGGACGGCTGCGTTTGCTGCTGTTATTTTTTACTAACCCTAGTTTAGTAAAAAGTTGTTGGCTTATTCGAGGCCGTTGCGGGCAAAGCCTTTGCCCTTGGGCCCACGGCCAGGAGGCACGCCGAGTTCACCGGCGATATCGCTGTCGTTGTGGATCGAGTCGGGGGAGTTGGTGAGGTCGACTCCGGCGTCGGTAATGTCGATGTAAGCGCGCTTGGGCCCATCTTCACGACCTGCCAGACGCACGGTGCCGCGTAGTGTCTTGGACTCTGGTCCTTGGCCGCGATCACGCTCCAGGTTGGTGCCGTAACGGCGAATCAAGGTGTCCTTGTCTTCCTTGTCGGCTACAACGAGTATCGCGCCGCCCTTGGCGACTTCGTCTTCATCGATCGTTGCCGCCCAAAAGAACACGTAAGGAACATCATCAGGGGCATGGCGATTGACACGGATAAAGACCACATCGAGGCTAACTTTTTCACCTTCCAGCTCCGGCGCCATGGCCTTCACGTGGGATGCGGTGTTGACGCCTGATGTTCCGGCGAGTGCAACGAAGGGAGAAAAGCCAATGAAGGCTGCGAGAGCAATTTTGAGAGAGGATTTGATTTTCATGATTAAGAGTTGGTTACGCTTTGGAAAACCAACCCCCACATGAAAAGTTGCGGAAAAGCAGAAAAAATATTACCAGAAGATTAATCTACCGCGGCAACGTCTGTAATTTAGCCTGGATATCCGCAGCACGCGGATGGTTAGGCGCCATCTGGACGAACTCTTCATACAGGAAGCGCGCATTGCGCGTGTTGCCCATGATCACTTCATAGGCGCGCCCCAACGCCAGAGTGATGTCTGGGCTGTTCGGGAAACGTTCCTTGGCCTTAACCAGTTCTCGCATCAAAGCGTCGCGACTCATCGTGCGCTGAATAGCGCGCAAATAATTTAAGGTGTAACGGACATCGTTGGGCGCCAGACGGGTTGCTTCCGAAGCATAGATTTCCGCTTCACGGTACTGACCGTTGTTGTAGTAGGCGCGGGAAAGATTATAGGCCAACTCAGCATTTCGGTAGTCGGAAGCAATGGCTTCCCGGTAAAAACGAATCGCAGTCATGTAGTCCTCAGCCTCATAGGCGAGCTTGGCGCGATCAGCAGGCGACATATTCGGTGCTGGCGGGTCAATTTCAATGCGGCCTTGTTCAACCTCGATTTCGCCATCCGCCAACTCCTGGGCATCCACCGTCGTCACTTCAACGCCGCCATCGGGCGTGCGGGTAATTTTCACTTCCTTCACTTCCGCCACCGTCTCTTCGGTCGGCGCCTCCGCATCTGCTGTGGCAATCGTGACCTCATCAACTTCCAAGGCGCCTTCATCTTCCGCCATATCCACGGTAGGCGGCGCCTGCATTTCTTCAGTTAAATCCAACTCTTCGACGCTCGGAGTGGGCAATGCTTTTGCCATCACAAGATCTGGCTCATCATTGACGTTGCCCAAACTGGTTGCCGCTGGCGGTTCTTCCGAATCGGTGTTCGACACGACCAAATCACCTGAAGCCGTGGGCGTGATCACGCCCTCATTCGTGGCCACTGACACCGATTCAGTCGGTGTAGCCGCAATATTCGTGTCGACCGCAGTCGGAGTTTCTTCAACGGCTGTAACCTCCGTGACGACGGTTACGTTTTCAGCGACCACGGCTGGCGCCGCAGCGCTGGCAGCCAGCAATTCTTCTTCCGTCATCTCGACTGTTTCGGCCTCCGCAACAGCAGGCGCCTCAGCTACGGGTTCCTCAACCACTGGTGGTGGCGCGCTCGCGCCAATCGTGCCACGCAAGGCGTTTTGCGCCGAACGCCACTTGAGCAATTCCTGACGCGCCGAGGCGTAAGGGCCACTCGACAATTCGCCGGGGAATTCCTTCTCAATCTGATCCATCAAATCGGCTGCGTGCGGCCATTGCTTGTCACGCAGCGCGATCTCGAACAAACCGAGTTGTGCGTTGAGTCGGTCAGCAGGCGCCCCCCCCGGACGCAGGGCCTGCATGTACCACTTCGTGGCTTGGGCGCGATTATTCAGGGAATGATACAGATGCCCGATCAGGGCCGCCTCTTCGTGGGTTGGTGTTTGGCGGCTGCGGCGAAATGCCTCCAAATAGGCGTCAAGCGCCGCCTGAGTATGCTTTTGCTCAAACTCCACCTGCCCCAAGGCTTTCCACGCAGCGGCATCGTCGGGATTGAGTTCCAGGTAATCACGGTAAGCTTGAGTCGCAGCCTTGGCGTTGCCGCTTTCCCGATGAGTCGACGCGGCATAGAGCGCAAGGTCGGCATTGGTCGGATTTAATTGAAACGCCTGATCGAAATAAAGCGCCGCCATCATGGGGTCTGGCTGCTTCGCGTAAGCAAATGCCAGCGCTTCGATGACCTGCGGATTTCCCGGCGACTTTGCTTCGAGCTCCTCCAGACGCTGAATCGCCAAGGGAACCTGGTTTTCGTAAACCAGTTCATTGGCCGCAGAAATGGCCTGTTGGATTGACGCTTCATCCGGCGGACCATCCTTACCGCCACAAGCGGTTAGAAAAAGTATTGCCAGCAAAAGCCAAAGGCGGGCAAGCTGTGTGCGATATTGCTGTTTCATGCAGAGGCAGTTATAAACCACGACCCTACCGATAACGAGTCAAGCGCTGATAATGTTGGGCACACGTCTATTTACACAATTTTTTGCAGTCATGCTGCTGGCAACCACATCGTGGGGCCAGGATTACCGTCCATCGTCGGAGGTAAAGCCATACGTTTGGGAGTATCCCCTGAACGGCTTCACCGAAACCGATTATGATTACGGAGTCGAATCGCTGATTGCGCACTGGGAGAAAACCTCGGGTAAAAAACTGACCCCGGGAACAACCGGCCAAGTAGGCATCAAGGTCTACACCGCCTCTGGCCCTGGCCTGATGACGCCTCCAAACCTGACCAAGGCCGTCATCGACTCGCTCGTGAAGCGTGGTTACTCCAAGAGCTCGCTCTTCATCATAGATAACAATGAACAGCGTCTACGCGAATGCGGTTACCTGCCATCCCGTGAAGGCATGAGCGAAGAAACCTTCGACGACGTTCCCGTTTACGCCCTGGACACCAACAAAAGCCTCACCAGCGACGTCTGGTTTTACGACAGCAACCTCCCCTCCCGCGAGCGCATGGCCCGGGCCATTTCCTCCGGCCGCGGCTTCTCCTTCGAGGAAGATCCCAACGACCGCAAAAGCTTCCTGCCCTCGAAGCTGTTCCTGGACACAGACTTCTGGATCAACCTGCCAACGGTGTCCGACAACGAGGCGCTCGGCGTCAGCGGCGCAATCGCCAACGCCACCCTCTGGAATGTGACCAATAATCAGCGCTTTTTCCAGAGTTCGGCGAACGCCCCAGTGGCGGCGGCGGAAATCGGCGCGATTCCCGAGCTTTACGAAAAGTGGGTGTTCAGCATCGTGTCCCTGGAGCGCTATCAATACCTGGGTGGGCCTCGCTTCAACGCCTACTACACCGGCACAGAAAAACGCCTTTGGCTCAGCGAGAACCCTGTCGCCATCGACTACTTGATGTGGCGCAAGCTAATGAAGCATCGCCGCGCGGCAAAGTTTGATGTCCAGGAGGGCGAGCCACCGCTCTTTGAGTACGCCACCACACTCGGCCTCGGGCCGTATAAGCTCAACGAACTCAAACTCCGCAAGCTGGCCTCAGCCAACTAAAGAGCGCGAGCGCAGCCTCAGGTATTGGGAAACGCCAAGGTCAAACGGGCCGCGCTGACGCTTTCACGGACCAGAGACACATCCCCGAAGTGACGTTTCAAGATGATGCTGCTCAGGCAAAGCGGCATATCTGCGGAATTGCCTGAGACATTGCCGCTCAGCTCATGCAGTTCCGGCACATGATCCAGTTGCTCTGGCGAAGCTTCCCAGCAAATTTCCAGTTGAACGCCATCTGGCGCCGGAGCGGTTTGAACAGTCACGCCGCTTGAAGGCGAAGCCAATGAAATGACCCAAGGCATCAACTGGCCGAGCATCAAGTTGACCATCCTCACATCGGCATAAATGTCGGTTTCCTGGTCACCAAGAAACTCTAGTTTGATCCCCTTCTCGGCCAGACAATCATCCCACTGAGTCCAGTCAATTTCCTGCCAGAGGTTCAACATCGAACGTAAAGTGGCGTCATTGCCCGCGAGCAAATCTCCCCACTGTCGGACATTTGAGAAGAAGCGCTGCAATCCCTCGATCTGGCTCGAAGCAATAGCAGGCTCAACACCATTAGCATCCCGGTGCAATGGCTCCCAGCTTACAGACTGGCGCTTCACCTCTTCAATCAACGCCTGACTAAACACCTTCTGTTCCTGCGCCAGGCGTTGTAGCCGCTTTTGATTGCCATGAGCCTGCAAATGCTGGCGGACGCGCAAGATGAGCTCTTCCTTATCGAAAGGCTTGATTAAATAATCCGACCCTCCGACTTCCAGACCTCGCACAATCTCTTCTTTGCGCCCAAGCCCCGTCAGGAAAATGACCGGTATATCGCGAAACCGGGGATCCGAGCGCATTTTTCGGCAAACCTCATAACCACCCATTTCCGGCATCATGATATCGAGCAGGACCAGGTCGATTGGCTGTTCTTCCAGAATTTCCAGAGCTTTGGCGCCATTTTCCGCTGGAAACAGTCGGCAGCGGTCGTCCTCCAAAAAGCTTTTCAGGATAATCAGGATGCTAGGCGCATCGTCCACAACGAGCAAATTACCCGATACTTGCGGCAAGGTTCTAGTGGAAGATTTCAGCATTTCGTCTATGCGATTAGGACGTTTAGTCGATTGAGCGATTATCAATATCGTCGAGTAACGGGTAAACTTTACAGCAAGCAACTGATTGATGAAGAATACTACATATTTCTATGCGAGTCCATGAACTATATTCCTCACCCGACAGCTAGTAGCCGTTCAATAAAAACCCCCAGTTCATAGAACCGGGGGTAAAAGCACTTAAAAAGTTGTTAAGCAGCGCCTTAGCGACGACGGCGGCGGAACTTGCTTTCGAACTTCTCAACGCGGCCAGCGGTGTCAACAAAACGCTTTTCACCAGTATAGGCCGGATGCGAATCCATCGTCACATCGCAAACGAGAACGCTGTATTCAACACCGTCAATGGTTTCCTTCTGCTTCGACTTGAGAGTCGAGCGAGTCAGGAACTTCTTGCCGCTGGAAACGTCGACAAAGCAGACCGGATTGTAGGAGGGATGTAATTCGGTTTTCACGATAAAAAATGGGTGCTGATTAACCTTGGCGCGCCTTAAAACGCGGGTTGGTTTTGTTAATGACATAGATGCGACCGCGACGGCGAACGACTTGGCAGTCCGGGTGGCGGTGCTTCAGCGACTTGATGGAAGATACTACTTTCATGATTGTGAAAATTTGGAAAAGGGGAGAAAAAAGCTTTTCGACAACAGACTGTCAATGGCATTTTAGAAGAAATAAAAATTTTTCTTAAAAATGATCTTGCCAATGCGTAAGTCGACCGGCACTTTCGTCCGCTTTTTATAAGACAAATCTCAACCATTTGGCAACTATGTCCCGAATTTGTTCAGTAACCGGCAAGCGCCCAGTCAAGGGTCGCAGAATTCACCGCAGTGGTCTCACCAAGAAAAGCGGCGGCATTGGCACGCACGTCACCAAGACGGTTAAGCGCACCTTCCGCCCGAATCTTCAGCACATCCGCGTGAAGCTGCCCAGCGGCCAAGTCAAGCGCATGTGGGTTTCCGCTAAGGCCATTAAGGCCGGTAAGGTCGTCAAGGCCTAACCTTGCGATCCGAACGGAGCTAATGCTTTGAAACAAACCGTCGCAATCGCGGCGGTTTTTTTGGCCCACTGCCCTCCCCGCTTGCCCAAGTTGCCGATAACCCATTGATAAAGTCGGGGGTTATGACTTGCCAATCAGGGAGATAATTCTGAGTGTAACTGCCGGTTTCTACCCATGCCAAGCAAGAGTTTGAATCGTCATTATGCGATCCCCTATCTGGACTTCACAGATTTCTGGGATATCTGCGGCTACCTGCTCCGCGTGCAACCACAATTTCCCAAAGTGCGCTACAGCATTTATGCATCCGATGGCGCTATTGTGGAGGACGAGCACGACATCTCGCTCATTCTAAAAATCTTACACGACAAGGCCACTTCCGTTTGTCGTTTTCACGCCACGCTCTACAACGGACATATGGACAGTGGCCCCTGCGCTTCGCTGGATTACGTGACAGAAGAAGGCGACACCAAAACCAGCCCCATGGGCCTTACGGTGGCCACGCCCGAAATTTCGCGACTCAATACCTTCGAATTCGAAGGCGTGCTGCTGGAAAAATATCAGCTTGAGGCCGACAATGAGCCCCGTATCGAATTCGGCATCCCCTGCGAAGTCCTGACTGCGATCATCGACCTGCGTGGTTTTTCCGCCTTCTGCGAACAACCACAGATTGAGAGCCCCTACACTTGCGGGCTCATGTACGCCTTTTATCAGAGCGTCGAGCAACGCTTTAACAAGTACCGCCCGGACCTGATCAAATACCTGGGCGACGGCGTTTTGACATTGTGGGAGACGACCTACGAAGACCGCCCGGCCGCCTTAGAAGTTTGCCTCAACGGGCTACGTGAACTGCAAGACCAGTGGGACATCGTCCGCCGGGCGCCGCAATTCAGCCACGGAGCGCCCAATGAGGTCGCCGCTGGGCTGTCCTTCGGTCTAGCCAGCCAAATTCCGGGCGCGCAGGATTACATCGGTCGCCCGATCAATGTAGCCAGCCGCCTTTGCAGCGTCTGCGGCGGCTCGGAGATACTGGTGGATAAATCAGTCCCTGGCATCGATCCCGCAATTCCCAAGGACGATATTTCAGTCCACATTAAGTCTTTCGGACGCTATCAGGTATGGCGCGTGCGCACACGCTAGAGCACTTTTCATCTAGATAGGCCGATCAGACCGCAGTGATTTTTCGTGTCCAGCAAGGCGGCTTGGGAGTCTAAAAATTAAAGTGAGTAAATTAAAGGTCGGCAGATGAATTCGGCAGAACATCACGTAAACGGATAATGCAAATCACGCATCCCCGAGCATCTAAAACGACCGACCAGCCGTTTACGCCCGATCTTTAATTTTAAATTTGCCCACTTTAATCCCCCTCCGCGAGCTAACGCGCGTCGGGAAACCAAGATAGAAATGCCGACTTGGGCGCCTTCTCCCACGTCGTCTGATCGCAACCAAAAATTTCCTGAAAAACGCCAGGGAATTCATCATCGATGCGGGAAAGCGTCTGCTCGTCGCCTTTACCGCCCACATACTGCACTTTGCAGATCCAGTGATGGCCTTGGAAGGCGTCTGCCCACAGCGTGAAGACCACTTCCGGCATTTCCTTAGAGAGCTTTTTCAACGCCTTGAAAGGCGGTTCCCACTCACAGTGGAAGAAAATCCGATCTTCGCTGGTCTGCACTTTATCACCCGCTTCGGCTGCAATTTGCTTCACCGCTTCGAGGGCGGCTTGGCGTTGTTCAGCGTCTTCAGACGCCACGGCAATTACGTTGTCGATATCAATGTGCAAACTCATCTTACAAGCAAAGTCGCGCACTTTGGTGTGGTGACAAAGAATTGGCCAGTCAAAAAAATGTAGAATGACCGATCCCACATTCCTGCTTCTTTCCACAGTCGCAAAAAATGCTTCAAAAAGGTGAATTCACCCCTCGTTCCAAGGGCAACGTAATTTTCCGATTGAATAACAACCTCAAAACGGTTGGATCAAAGTTGCTTACGCAATTCCTCCCTCAGAAACCCTTAAATCCCTCCCCCCATTAAATAGTCATGTCTCGACCTGTCACGCTATTCACCGGCCAATGGGCCGACCTGTCACTTGAAGCCCTCGCCCCCAAAATTAAAGAAATGGGCTATGACGGCGTTGAACTCGCCTGCTGGGGCGACCATTTTGATGTGTCGCAAGCCGGTAAGAAAGCTTACCTGAAAGAAAAATGGGAGCTGCTCGCCGATAACGGCCTAACATGCCTCGCCATATCCAATCACCTGGTTGGCCAGGCCGTGTGCGACCTCATTGATGATCGCCACAAATCGATTATCCCTGACCATGTCTGGGGAGACGGCAAGCCCGAAGGCGTCCGCAAGCGCGCCGCCAAGGAGATGATCGCCACCGCCAAGGCCTGCCGCAAGTTCATGGACGCCAAGCCCAAGGGGCTCGACAACTGCAAGCTGCCTGCCGTGGTCAATGGCTTCACTGGCTCCAGCATCTGGCACTACTTATATTCTTTCCCGCCCGTCACGCCGAAAATGATCGATGAGGGCTTCAAGGACTTTGCTGATCGTTGGAAACCGATTCTTGACGCCTTCGACAAGGTAGACGTCAACTTTGCGCTCGAAGTGCACCCAACGGAAATCGCTTTCGACATCGCCAGCGCCGAACGCGCGATCAAAGCCCTCAAGGGTCACAAACGTTTTGGCTTCAACTACGATCCATCGCACTTGGGCTACCAAGGCGTCGACTACGTGAAATTCATCCGCACTTTCAAAGACCGCATCTACCACTGCCACATGAAAGACGTCTGGTGGGATCACGGCAATGGCGACGTTGGCGTGTTTGGCGGTCACACTGAGTTCGGCGACCCGCGTCGCTATTGGGACTTCCGCTCGCTGGGTCATGGCGACATCATGTTCGAAGACATCATCGTTGCGTTGAATGACATCGGCTATGCTGGCCCGCTCTCTGTCGAGTGGGAAGACATCCGCATGGACCGTTTTCACGGCGCTTCGGAAGCCGCAGAATTCGTCCGCAGCATCGATTTTCCAACAAGCGATGTCGCCTTCGACGCTGCTTTCGACAAGGAAAAGTAAGCACTATTTCAGCTTCAACCGATCTGGTTCACTCGCCCAATCCCGCGCTTGGATGAACTCTTCCTCGCTGCGCCAGGCGCGCTTGAGATAGCGGTTATTCAACAGTTTGAAATATTCATTCGCTTTGCGATGGTCTCCTGTTTTCCAGGCCATGCGCGCAGCTGTGGATAGCAAGTTTATCGAGTTCGGATACTTCTCCAGCAGGATATCCAACCCTGCACACGTACGCGCCCATGAAGCGTTCGTTTGGCCAAACAGGTTGTCATAATATCCAGACTGATTTATTACAATTCGGGCATAGACCTCATCGCCCAAGCCATCGAGCCGATTTGCCGTTTCTTCGGCGAACGCCTCCCAATCACCAGGTTCGCCGTACCATCTGGGCAATAAAGCGAACGCCAGCTCCGTATCATACCCCCAAAAGGTAGGAAACGCTGCATGCGCTTCATCGACTAGTGCTAAATAAGCGTCAGCATTCCATCCTTGGCTGCGGGCCAAACGAAGCGCGATCAGATAGAACATCGGATCCTCCCCTGCATGCGCTTCGACCGACTTCAATATTTCCGACGCCTTGGATAAACGCTCATCAAAAAGACGCCAGCCATCGTCAGATACGGTATCCGCGTATCCGCCTCCACGCGCATTCCAAGCGTAGTCTTCGTAGAAGTCCGCATAAGCAAGTTTAGCTGTAATCGACTCCGGATACGCGTCAATCCACTCACGGTGTATTTCATCATGAAGCACCCACATTGAGTCCAGCTCATCGTCACGCGGGGCAAACGCGGTATAAAAACGGTAGATTTTCCAAGAGCCATTTTCAAAGACCGGATTACCAGAACGCAATTCGTTGGCCATGGCTTCCAGCGCTTCGAAATCCCGATTATTGTAAAGCATGCGAGCGTCATAGCGCATGAGCTGGATATCCTGCTCGATGGAGTCTTCTACTAGAACCAGCGGCCGACTTGAACCCTCAGCCTGCTCAGCGCTGTGCTTCGGATTATCGTTGCCACAGCCAACCAATCCCAAAATCACAACAATGACGCCAATTGATCGAAAAAACATACAGCATGCTTTCGCACCTCGGCCCGTACGGCAAGTCATGTATTCCAATACTGGGTCATCTCATTTTCATGGGAATCTGCATTGCTACGGCAGAGCAAATCACCTTCAATAGGTTCTCGTGGAAGATCAGGGGCTGCATACTGGTCGTGAGTGGGTCGCATGTCCAAGCTGCGATGCGCTACATCGTCGACCGAAATCAGAGATGAGCGGCGATGGGCTTTGCACTTATTGCGGACACAAACTGTTTAGCAGTGGCAAGAACCCAATCCAACGCACATTAGCGCTTTCACTGGCTGGTCTCGTGCTTTTCATTCCGGCCAATGTATACCCGCTGGTGTCGATCAGTTCATACGGCGTGCATTCTTCCAACGAACTGTTTACCGGACCATTGGACTTGCTGAATGTTTATCACATGCCGGCAGTGGCGACCCTGGTCTTTCTCACCAGCATGGTTTTTCCCCTGATATTCCTGCTGGGCATGGCGGCGGTTACCATCTGCGCTCAACTGGGCAAATATCCCCGCTGGTTCGCCAGACGCCTGCGCTTGACACAAACCCTCAGCCGCTGGGCGATGATCGACGTCTACATCCTCGCGTGTCTGGTCACTTTTGTGAAGCTGGCCGATCTGGCCGAGGTCGATCCTGGCGAAGGGCTTTTCTGCCTGGGCGGCGTGCTGGCCTGCACCCTGCTCGCCAGCCTGAGCTTTGACTCAGCGCTTCTCTGGGATCGTTATGCTCAAAATCAACGGAAGGCCTCACGATGAGTCAGCGCCAAACCGCCCGCAGCCATCAATTAATCGCCTGTGAAACCTGTGGGCAACTCTCGCGCATGCCCAGCCAACAGCAAGCGGCATACCGATGCCCTACCTGTGGCGGTAAGGTCGAGAGCAGAAACGCCAACATGATTGCCCGCACCTGGGCGTTGGTAATTTCTGGATTCATCCTCTACATACCAGCGAATTTATTTCCGGTGATGACGATCAATATGGTCGGCGACGCCGAGTCGGACACCATCATGACTGGCGTCATTGAACTCTTCCAAAGCGGCATGTGGGCAGTCGGGTTGCTGGTGCTTTGCGCCAGTATTTTCGTGCCGCTGATGAAACTCATTGGACTCGCCTACCTGCTCATCACTGTCCAAAGCAAAAGTCGCCTGCGCAAACGCGACCGCACCCGGCTTTATCGCATCATTGAGCTCATCGGTCGCTGGTCGATGCTCGATGTATTCCTGGTTTCCATCCTGATTGCGGTCGTCGACCTCGGACAGGTCGCTACAATTAGCCCGGAAATTGGCGCAGCTTTTTTTGCCAGCGTGGTCATCCTCACGATGTTCGCCGCAAATATTTTTGACCCGCGCTTAATCTGGGACCACGCCGAATCCTCTCAATAAACTTTCCTATGGAACAAAAAGATAAAGACACCTTGCCAGAAGTCCAACTGACCAAACATCAGCGCTTCTCCATCGTCTGGGTCGTGCCCATCATCGCCATCGCCATCGCCGGTTGGCTCGCCTACCGTAGCCTCGCCATGCGCGGCCCTGAAATAGAAATCACCTTTAAAGACGGCTCGGGCTTGGTGGCAGGAAAAACCGAGATCCAATACCTCGGCATCAAAGTAGGCTCGGTCGACAAAGTTCACCTCGACGAAAAGCTGTCTAAAGTTGTCGTGAAGGCGCGGCTGGAAAAAAGCGCTGCGGAAGCTGGCATTGCCTCTGAGGGCGCGGCGTTCTGGGTCGTGCGCCCACAGATTGGCATTGGCGGCGTGCGAGGCCTCGACACATTGCTCAGCGGCCCTTACATTGGCGTTTCTCCAGGCAACGGCGGCAAGACAATCCATCAGTTTTCCGGCCTGCCGGAGCAGCCGCCCGCTGGCCCGCGCGAACCTGGATTGAACATCATTTTGCAGGCGGAAAAGCTCGGGTCCCTCACCGATGGCGATCCGGTATACTACCGCGAGTTTCAGGTCGGCGAAGTGGATCAGGTTTACCTCGCCAGTGACGCACGCACCGTCCATGCCCACATCCATATCAAGGCGGAGTATGCGCCCCTCGTTCGACAGAACACCAAGTTTTGGAATGCCTCCGGAATCGGCATGAGCTTGGGCTTATTTGGCGCCAAAGTGAAAACTGAATCCCTCAGCTCGATTCTCAAGGGTGGCGTTTCGTTCGCGACTCCGCCTAATGACGAAATGGGCGGATCAGTCGAGGACAACGATGTTTTCAAGCTCTACGATGAACCCGAGGACGAGTGGAGCGAATGGGCGCCAACCATTCAGCTCACTGACGTCATGGCTCAACTTTCTCAAGCCGTTTCCGCAGGCGGCATCCCTCCAGAGAAGGATGTCACCGTAGCGGACCCCGCCGGAGCCGCCCCTGTCAAAACTCCGGCGGAGAAAAATTCTCAGATGCCGACCCGTCCGCCGGGCCATCATGAGTAATGCACACTCAAGCTTGGGCGTGCGGACGGCGCTTGGTTAAACGGCGTATCATCACGTAAAAGACTGGCGTGAGGAATATCCCCACGAGCGTGACGAACAGCATACCGCCAAACACTGGCGTGCCGAGCGCCTGACGCATTTCCCAACCGGCGCCGGTTGCGACCATGAGCGGGACAACGCCCAGAATGAACGCAAAAGACGTCATCAGGATCGGCCGTAAGCGCAGGCGTGAGGCTTCACTTGCGGCCAGATATGTATCAACGCCCGCATCCTCCTGTTGCTTGGCGAATTCCACGATGAGAATCGCATTCTTCGCCGCCAGTCCGATCAACACCACAAAGCCAACTTGGTTCAGGATGTTGTTATCCATGCCTCGCAAGTAAAGCAGCCAGATGGCGCCAAACAAACACAGTGGAACGATGATGATAACCGCCAGCGGCAGTGACCAATTTTCATACTGGGCCACCAAAACAAAGAACACAAACAGCACGGCCAGCGGGAAAATATACAGGGAGGAATTGCCCACCTGCTTTTCCTGATAAGCCAAATCCGTCCACTCAAAGCTCATGCCCGGCGGCAGGATTTCATCAGCCAAACGCTCCATCGTCGCCAAAGATTCACCCGTGCTATAGCCAGGTGCGCTCACGCCCTGCAGTTCCGCCGCTGGATACAGATTATAGCGCACCACGCGGTCCGGGCCAGCCACAGACTTGACATTCACCACCGATCCGAGCGGCACCATGTCCCCGTTCGCATTGCGCGTTTTCAGGCGCGCAATGTCTTCCTTTTCATCGCGGAATTGGGCATCCGCCTGAGCGGTCAGTCGGTAGGTGCGCCCAAACATATTCACGTCGTTGACAAACAAGGAACCCAGAAAGACCTGCAGCGTCTCAAACACGTTGTCCAGCGGAACGTCGAGCATCTTGGCTTTCTCCCGGTCGATGTCGACATAGAGCTGCGGCACGTTGGCGCGGAATGGCGTGAAGACTTGCGTCAATCCTGGCTCCTGATTCGCAGCCATCATGAGCTGCATGGTAGCGTCTTGAAGCGCCGAGTAACCGAGACCTGCCCGATCCTGGATCTCCATTTTCCAACCACCACCATTGCCAATACCGCGCACTGAAGGCGGAGGAATCACAATCACGAATGCATCGCGAATGTCCGCCAAGCTCGCCCGGAGTCGACCAAGAATCGCATTACCACTCAGCTCTGGATCTGTGCGCTCATCAAACGGATCATAAGCCACAAAGATCGCAGCTGCATTGGTCGCGTTGGCAAAAGTTGCACCGTTAAACCCGGCAAAAGCCACGGCATTGCTGATGCCATCAATCTCCAATGCCCGAGCAGCGACTTCCTGAACGAGCGCATCAGTGCGATCCAACGACGCGCCATCGGGCAGTTGCAGCACGACAATGCCATACCCCTGGTCAGTCGGTGGCACAAACCCGCCGGGCACCAGCCTGAAGCCCCAGGCTGTCAGCGCCAGTAAGCCGGCAAAAATCATTGTTGCAATGAAGCCCATTCGCACGAATCGCTTGACCACTGCAGAGTAGCCATTGGTGAAGCGCGAGAAGACCCAATTAAAGCCCTTGAAAAACCAGCCAAAGCAGAAGTCAATCACCCGCTGTACGAAATCGGGCTTAGCTCCATGAGGCCGGAGCAATACAACACCCAGCGCCGGACTCAAGGTCAGTGACACGAAGCCCGAAATCGCAACGGAAAATGCAATCGTCAGCGCGAACTGCCGGTAAAACTGTCCGGTGATGCCTGGCAAAAATGCGGTTGGGATAAAGATAGCCGCCATCACCAAAGTGGCGGAAATCAGCGGCCCGGTAATCTCCGTCATCGCAGTGCGCGCCGCCTCGCGGTTGGACAAGCCCTGATCCAAATTGCGCTCAATATTTTCCACCACCACAATGGCGTCGTCCACCACAATGCCAATTGCCAGCACCAGCCCGAACAACGTCAGATTGTTAATCGAAAAATCAAAAGCCGCCATCGCCGCAAAAGTCCCGATCAGCGATACCGGAATAGCGGTCAATGGGATGAGCGATGCGCGCCATGACTGCAGGAAAACAATAATCACCACGACCACAAGAATGATGGCTTCAACAATGGTGTGGAACACCGCGTCAATCGACTCACTGATGAACACGGTTGGGTCGTAAATGATGTCGTAGGCCAACCCCGGAGGAAAGGCCTTCTCCAGCTCATGCATCTGGGCGCGAATCTCCTGCGCTGTCGCCAGAGCATTTGAACCAGGACGCTGCTGGATGGGCATGGCGACCGCAGGCGTAGTGCCCATGTAGTTGTTCACGTTGTAGTCGACTGCGCCTAATTCCACTCGCGCCACATCGCGCAGGTAGACAATCGTGCCGCCGGGGTCCCGCTTGACGACCACCTCTTCAAATTGCTCCACCTCATTAATGCGCCCCAGCGTGCTGACGTTGAGCTGATAATCACCGGCGGACCTCATCGGCTGCTGACCGATAATCCCCGCAGCTACCTGCACATTCTGCTCGCGCAATGCGCCCACCACATCACCCGCAGTAATGCTCAGGTTCGCCATGCGCTCGGGGTCGAGCCAGACACGCATGCTGTATTCGCGGGAGCCAAAAGTACGCACTGCCCCCACCCCATCGATGCGGCGCAGGGATTCACGCACCTGGCGGATCGCGTAATTACTCACGTATTCCTGATCCAAAGAGTTGTCCGGCGAATACATCTGCACGACCAACAGCAAGTCAGGCACACTTTTTTCAACGGTCACGCCGATCTGTCGGGTCTGGTCAGGCAATCTCGGCTCAGCAACTGCGACACGGTTTTGCACCAGCACCTGCGCAGTGTCCAGTTCCGTGCCGAGTTTAAAGGTAATGGTAATCTGCACCGTGCCGTCAGCCGTACTCGACGAGGCCATGTAGAGCATGTTTTCAACACCGTTAATTTCCTGCTCCAATGGCGCGGAAACAGTATCAGCCAAAATCTCAGGCGTGGCGCCGGGCAAGCTGGCCCGCACCACAATTGTCGGCGGCGAAACCTCCGGAAACTGAGCCATCGGCAGGCTGAAATAAGTCAAACCACCGATGATGATGATGACGAGCGACAGCACCACGGCAAAGCGTGGCCGGTCAATGAAGTAATGTGAAATATTCATAGCGACAGATAGTCGTAAATTATTCAGCAGCAGCGCGTGGCGTCACCGGCATCCCTGGCTGCAGAAACTGCAAGCCCGATACGGCGATACGCTCACCAGGCTCCAACCCGGAGCGTATAATGCGCTTTTTCTCGTGCAGAGGCCCCACCTGGACAGTGCGACGCTGCACCACGTTATCCGGCCCAACGACCCAAACATATTTCAGTTCCTGATCGGTCAACACCGCTAAATCGGGCGCCAACAAACGCTCTGCTTCCTTCGAAGCAGGTGTGCGCACACGGGCAAACATGCCAGGCGTCAGGAAGCCATCCGGATTCTGAATCAGCCCGCGAAGACGCATGGTGGCAGTATTAGTGTCGAGTTGATTGTTCTTAAAATTAATAACTCCAGAGTGCCCGAACGTGTCTTCGTCAGATAGCTGGATCTCCACTGGAAGACTGTTCTTATCGCCGCGTCCCGGAAGCTCGCCCGATTGAATCCGACGCAATCCTTCGAGGTAGGTTCGCTCGTCGATATCGAAGTAGACATAGATGGGGTTCTGCGGCACGATCGTAGTCAAGAGCGTCGCATCGGCACTCCCGCCTTGCACCAGATTTCCCTCGGTCAGCCCGTAGCGCCCGGCGATGCCGCTGATAGGAGCGGTGATCTTCGTGAACTCCAAATCCAGCTGAGCCCGGTCGACCTCGGCTTGCGCAGCGAGTTCATCTGCCTCCGCCTGTAGCGCCTCACTGTTGCGGATGTCCAATTGCTCGCGGGAAATGGCGTTGGACTTGATGAGATCTTCCGCGCGCTTTTTATTGGCGTCGGCCAGGGTTTTCGCGGCCTGCGCCTGCGCTAATCGAGCCTTGGCGGAGTTAACTTCAGCCTCGAACGGCCTCGGGTCGATTTCAAATAGCAGGTCGCCTTTCTGGACTTCCTGTCCTTCTTCGAAATTAACCGATTGCAGGTAACCGCTCACGCGAGCACGGATCTCGACCTGCTCAACGGCTTCCAACCGCCCCGTGAAGATGGCCCATTCCGTAAGTGTTTCCAACGTAGGCTCCACCACGTTAATATCCAAAGGCGGATGCTCGGCTGCGGCCGGAGCCTGCTCTTTGCAACCTGCCCCAAACAGCGCCAAGGCAAGTGATGTTGTGTAAAATAGCTTCTGTGCTTTCATGTCAGATAGGAGTCAAATTTTGTGTGTTTACCAACTGCCGCCGATGGCTCGAACCAGGAGCACGGCATTTTCGTATTCTGCGCCAATGGCGACCGCCAACCTACGCTGACTTTCAAGCGCGGTCCGCTCGGAGTCCAAGGCGGTGATGAAATCAATGAGTCCGCCGTCGTACTGCTGGGCGGAAATATTTTGGGCGCGGATTGCAGCGTCACTGGAACGCGCCTCTGCCTCACGCTCCTGCTTCAGCCATCTCCACGAGTCGACAGCGTCCTCTACTTCAGCGAAAGCCGTCAACACAGTCTCCTCGTAATCCGCAACTTGCTGGGCATATGCCAGCTTGGATTCGTCTAGATTAGCCCGCAGGCGGCCCCCTTCGAAAAGCGGTAGCGAAACCTGTGGAGAAATTGCCCAAAAGCCTGCGCTCGATTTCATCCACTGCGCGGCGTCCAAGGCAGATAGCCCGATGTCGCCAGCAATGACGAAACGTGGATAAAAATTGGCCGTAGCAACGCCTATGCGCGCATTGGCTGCCTGCAGCAATCGCTCGCTCTGCCGGATGTCTGGACGCCGCAACAACAGCTCGGATGGCACCCCGGCTGGAATATCAGGCGGCGTCCCCTCCAGTGGCTTAGCCGACACTTCGAATTCGGAAGCAGGCTGCCCCGTTAATACAGAAAGCGCATTGATTAAAATGGCCTGCTGACGCTTCAAACGAGCGTAATCGGCCCGGGTGCCCGCCAACAAAGATTCCGCCTGGGCGACGTCCAAATCACTCACGGCTCCGCCCTCAAAACGCTTGGTAACCACCTCTAGCGACTTTTCCCGCGTGCCCAAACTTTCTTCCACGTAAACAAGCTCCGCCTCGGTCGCACAGATTTGAAAATACGTAATCGCAACCTGCGTCTCGATGTAAAGTTGCAAGTCGGCCAAAGCTTCCCGTTCAGCGTCGGCATCTGCCGACGCCGCTTCAACCAAGCGCCGGACGCGACCAAACAAGTCCAATTCCATTGAGGCGGCAGCACCAACGTTGTAAACATTTTGAGTCGTATCGCCGCCTTGTAGCAGGGTTTCTTCGCTCAAACGCTCTCGCGTGTAACTCGCCTCCGCGCCGACCTGTGGCAGCCCTTCTGCTTTTTCCCGGCGGATCAATGTTTCCGCCCGCAGCCAACGATTATAGGCTGCCCGCAAGGAGCGATTTTCCGCTGCGGCCTGGGTGATTAGCTCGTTGAGCGCTGCGTCGTTAAAGACAAGCCACCACTGCCCGGCCTCAGGCATCGCCAAGGGGGCGCCCCCCTGGTCCTGCAAGCCAGAATACCCTGCAGGCGCAGCAAATTCGGGAGCCTGATAATCAGGCCCGACCGTGCACCCAGTGGCAAAAATTCCCAACGCTCCCCCTAGCAGCAGCAACGAGGTTTTCGATTGCAATAAATCAAACATCTGTTTTAATAGATGACTAGTTAGTCAACAAAACGAGTATTTCAAGCAAACGAATGAAAAAAAGATAACTTTTTACGCAGTTGGCGCATTTACCCCAAGAATGCGCAGGTAACTGCCCTTGAGGTCCTTCATTACTTCTGGGTCATTGGTAATGCGCGCACGGGAATACATCCCCTCAAAGCAACTGTAAATACAGTTGGCAAGCCCCTCGATATCGTCTGTTTCGATCAACCCTTCGCTAGCGGCGTCACGCACCGCTGTAGTAAAATAGCGCATGTGCATCTCCATGAAACCGTTGATCGCATCACGCAATTCCTGATCCACATTGCACATTTCCTGGCCAACCGTAAAAATGCAGCACGCCAAGCATTTACCGTGCTTTTCTTTGATTTCCCTAGTGCGCTGGAGCTTGAAATCGGCGTGGTCGATTAGTCGCTGAACCCCATTCTTACTAGGTGAAAAAATCGAATCCAACACCGAACGTATATTCTCCTCCCAGTAGGCATTGAGCGCATCCAAAGTCAGCTCAGTCTTCGATTTGTAGAAGTAGTAAAAGCTGCCTTTTTTCACATCAGCATGCTGGCATATCTGATCGATCGTCACCATCCCGTACGAACGTTCCCACATTAAATCAATAATGGCTTCAATGAGTCGCGTTTTGGCGTTACTGGATCGTCCCATAAGGGTATAAGATACTTGACTATTTAGTAAAGTAAAGCCCGCCGAGTAATTTGGGTGCAAAAGTAGAATTTACGAAAACAGGCATTATCCAGGTGAATTCTTAGACCAGAGCACAAGCATTAGTCACTCCTTAATGTTCGGATAATCGCCACCTCTACCACCAATGCCTCATCTCCAGCAGAATTAAGCGGAATTCAATGAAAAAAAGAATGGCATGACAGGAGGAAACTCCAAGCCGCCACATAGCCCATAAGCCACTGATAACAATTACCTTACACAAAAAAAGACAATCCTCAAACTTTACGTTAACGCCCTTAGCATGCTGAAGCAGGTCAGCAGACCCGTAAGACGGGCTGGCTTGCCTCCATGCGGACATTGTTTCGCAGTTTAACGGCAAAACCATTTAGCAGTGGCCAGTCGACAAGCACATCACATCCGCCTGCATCCATCCACGAAATTAAATTCGATCAAATAGCGCAATCAACAGCCTAAACTACTCCTGCTTGGTCGTCAGCGAGAGCTTGGCAGCTTGATACAGCTCCAGCTCCTCCGGCAGAAGATCGTTTACTTGAAGCCCTTGCATAAATTTTTGCGCGATGTCGGTATCTCCCTGAGCCTTCGCAATGAGCATCCCCAAAAGGCGGCAACTAGGCACTTGATAAAACTTCGGGTCCAGACGCGCGTAAAATTTCTCTGCCTCATCTGTCTTACCCTGTTGGTATAAACAAAAGGCCAATGCCGAATTGAGCGCATTGGGCCCCCCTTGATCCAGCATTGTCTTCAATTTTTCTATATCCTTCTCGTTGGGTCCCTGCAAAAGCGCCTGCAAATAGACACGGTTATTCACCATGGAAATATTGGCGGGTTCAAAACGCAGTGCTAGATTCGTGAGCTCCAGCATCTTCTGGGTATTACCATTTTTCTCCAAAAACAACAGGGCGCTCGGAATTAGCCTAAGCTTATCATCGGAACTGGAATATGTCTCGATTGCAGCCACCGTAGCCTCTTCCGCCTCCTGACTCCAGCCCTGCTGAAGCGCCAATGCCCCCAGTGCCTCAAGCGCCTCGGCATCTTCCTGGGCTGTGGCCAGCTCAAAGGCTGCCAGCCAAGGCTCTGATGGCTCCAACTGCCTTGGCGCCATGCTGGCCGAGGCATAAGCCAGCAGCATTGATCGGCTGACCTCATCCATTGGCAAATCACTATCTGCGGTCAGGTAACGAACGCACTCCGGGTCGCGCCCCATCGTCGCGAGCAAGTCCATATTCCAATCACCACCCTGCATGACGTTCTGTCCGTTTGAACTGTGTAAATAGGCCCCAAGCGCTTCATAGGCCTGCTGCCCAATCAACCACTGGACAAGGAGTTCAGGCTCATCTTTTCCTTCACGTTTGACGGCGTCTCGTATCACGCCAACTCGCATCAAAGGCTGCATGATGATTCGTTGTGAATCAGCCAACAAACGCTTCGTTGCGGTGCTGGAACGCGGATCGCTTAGCTGGCGAATCAGCCATTCACGATCACTGTCAAACATCGGCAAATCGGGGGTCGTCGCCAGCAGGACAAGAGCCTCGAAACTCAAAGGATCCTGTAAACTGGCCACTTGGCGCAAGCTAGCCTTAGCCTGGATTCGAGCCGCGCGGTTATCGCTGTCGAGTAAGATCTGAGCACGCAAAAAATGCCCCTCCGCACTGTTCGGATTCATCGTCGTTAGGCTGTCAATGCTCCTCAGCGCCCGATCAAAGTCTTTGCGACTGATCGCTATTTTGGCCATGAGCAGTTGGAAATCCGGGTCCGCAGACATCGACTCCTCCATTCGCTTACTGAGAGCATACGCAGGCTCAAACTGCTCAGCATCAACCAGATACTCCAGCATACCCATGCTAATTTGCGGGTAGTCTCGGACGTCTTCTTCCAGCAACAACGCCATGACCTCCCGGTTCGCCCGCTCCGGGTCCATCAATACGAGCGCGCGCAGGCGCAACTTCTGCGCCCGTTGGCGATCTGGACCAAACGCAATCAGGCGATCAGCATAAGGAATGACTTCCCGGTAGTTGCGCTCGCTCATGAGGCGATCGGCGCGAAAAAACGAAAAAGCCTGCCAGAGCCAATACCCTCCCCCCAACAGTGTCACCAAAAGTAGCAAAGCCAACACTTGCGGCAACCAACGTACGAATATGGATCGATCTGAATCGGATGACATACCAAACCGTTAAACAATCTTAAGGCAACGCAAAGAATAAAAAGCGCCGGAATCAGCTCGCGCCCCTTACCTAGTTGAATAATGTAAACTCCGGCTCTCCTAAAAATACTGATGAATTCCAACTTTGCATGCCCAATCTGCGGCGCCTCGGTCAAAGCGAATGCGCTCTCCTGCCCCGAGTGTGGGGCAGATGAACGCACCGGGCTCTATCGGACAGACAACGCCAGTGAATCCATTTACGACGGCTTGGATCTACCCGAAGACGACACCTTTGATTATGATGAGTTTGCCGAACGGGAATTCGGCACAGCCCGCCCAAAATCCGGCAAGGAAATCATCATCAAAATTACCGCAGTGATTCTAATCCTTATCTTTGCGGCGATTTTCGTCTTCTGGCCGTGAGCTCGTTCATCGCGAGGCGCATCAAACCAAGCCCGGAATCTTCGACTTGAGTCGCTTGAGGTCAGCCGGCGTAAATTCCTTCCCTTCCAAGACGAGAATCAGCGCCTTCAAATCTGCGTTATCGAGCTCGTAGCGAGCCTTGGGCGCTGCTTTGGCCATGTCTGAAATACGCGTCTTGGCAGAGCGGAAATTGAGCGGCTTTTTCGGCTTCTTTTCCTTGAGCTCTTTTTCCGCCTTTGCCGCGGCCTCGTCTTCTTCGCCCGCCGGGGCCTTGATCAGCTTTTGGCAAGCGGCCTTCGCGCGGTTCCAACTCGTTTCGCCGTCAGACAGCATTTGATGAATCTTGGGCGGCATGACGGGCGCATAGCGGAGGATTTCCTCCACCCAAGCCGTACTGCGATCAAGGAATTCGGCAATGCGATCCGTGGACCAGTTAACGTTGTTCAAGTAGATCACTGTATCGAAGTAGTCCGTGATCTTCGTGTCCACTCGGTCGGCGTTGAGCTTAAGGTTCAGCGCACGCATTTCATCAGCAGACCCCGCCACTACGCGCACGTCTACGCGGTCGAAATAGCCCGGGTTTTGCTCACGAATCTTGTAAATCGCATTGATGCGATGAAAACCGCCGATGAGGTAAAACTCACCAGGTGATTTCTCCCACACCACCAGCGGTTCCAACAAGCCGTTGGCCAGGATGTCCTTGGAGTAGTGATCCACCTTGGACAGGTTCAGGTTGCGGTGGTTGACCACCGTCGGGTGCATCTGGATCTTGTTAATGCCCAGATAATCGAAGCGTTTTGTCGTAATCATGGTTAGTAGCGGTAGCGAACAGACACCCAACTGATGCCGTTTCACCGATGAGGAAACAGCAGATTTCTTGCCCGTGCGAACTTAAAGTTCCTCCCGGCGAACATGATTTCACCCAAATTTTGTCTGCACATGACGAGGGCTTCTCAAAAGTTGCTCGATTGGCGCCCCGGGGGGGGGGTAAAACCGCCGCAAATAGATTTCAAAGAACACTGCCCTACCCGCCCGCTCGCCGGGACGAGGCGCAGGTGGGGCGCAGGCGGCTCAGGGGCTGCCTACCGGAGCGGCGGATAACTCCGTTGCTCACACGTCGACGCGGCGCTGACCAGGCTGGCATAGGGCGTCGTGCAAAGAGTGGGTCGGACAAAACTGGGCGTCGCGAGGCTGGTTGCTGTCACCAAGTCAGCCTCCGAATAAGCCCGCTTGTCCGTCACGCAATGCACGTGGCCCGAATGGCCCCGCATGGCGTCGACTAGGATACCTCAGCCAACGTGCCGTTGGATCCAGAGTTTGCCGCAATGCGGCAAAGGCGAAATTGATGGGAGTGTGGTGCATGGAATGGGGGGAATGTGGGTAAGGTTTGTAGGGTGAGTAATGTGGGTAAGGTTCTGGGGAGGTGCATTGGCCGTAGCATAGGCGTCCCGCCTGTGCCCTACTCCATCTAACTGCGCACAGGCGGGACGCCTATGCTACGTCTGAGAGGCAACGCCGAATGGGGAAATAAGGTGATCAATAACACACTATCCATACAGCACCTGATCACAACCTAAAAGTGAACGCACGAGCATTTTATTAGTGAGTAGCTTTCACTATTAACTCGCACTGGTAATCAACGACTTACACAGGCGAAAACGGCGATTCCAACCATCTCCTGAGCCTGTAAGCAGCAAGAATCGCCGATTCAACTCCTTGCAAAAGCACACATCCCCTCTCGCCTTTCACGGCCTCTGCGCTCTCCGCGTCCTCTGCGCTCTCTACAGTTTCCCCACACACATGATGAGCTTCAGGCAGAAAACGACTTGAAACCTGCCCGCAGATTCTTTCAGTTAGCGGGTTTAGCCATTTTCAAATAAACCCAACGCATAAATAACCATGAGCACAACCGCGCCCGAAACCCACGAATTCCAGGCCGAAGTCAAGCAGGTGCTGGATATCGTCATCCATTCCCTCTACACCGACAAGGAAATCTTCATCCGCGAGTTGGTGTCCAACGCTTCTGACGCGCTGGAAAAACTGCGTCACACCCAGCTGACCGAGAAGACCATCCACGACGACAGCCTCGCGCTGGAAATCAACATCACCTCCGACGAAGAAGCCGGCACGATCACGATCCAGGACCACGGCATCGGCATGACCCGCGATGACCTCGTCGAAAACCTCGGCACCATCGCCCACTCTGGCACCAAGGCATTCCTCAACGCCGTCAAGGAATCCGGCGGCGCCAACGAAGCGCTGATCGGCCAGTTCGGCGTCGGCTTCTACTCCGTCTTCATGTGCGCCGACGAGGTGAAAGTCTACACCCGCAACTGGCAGAGCGACGGCGCCGGCTGGTGCTGGACGAGCGAAGGCGCTGGTAGCTACACCATTGAAGAAGCTGAAGGCCTCAACCGCGGCACCAAGATCGTCATCAAGCTCAAGGAAGACGCCAAGGAGTTCGCCACGGACTACCGCGTGAAGAGCATCGTCGAGCGCTACTCGGCCTACGTCGATTTCCCAATCAACCTGAACGGCGAAAAGGTCAACACCCAGCAGGCCATCTGGCTCAAGGACAAGTCCGAGATTACCGAAGAGGACTACAAGGAGTTCTATAAGTATCAGGCCAAGGCTTTCGACGAGCCGCTCGACTGGATGCACTTCCAGGCCGACGCCCCGCTCGACATCCACACCCTGCTCTACATCCCCGGCTCCAATCCGGAAATGCCCGGCTTTGGCCGCATCGAGCCCGGCGTCGCCCTGCATTGCCGCAAGGTGCTGATCGACCCGCAGCCGAAGAAGCTCCTGCCCGAGTGGCTACGCTTTATCAAGGGCGTCGTCGACTCCGCCGACCTGCCGCTCAACATTTCCCGCGAGTCCATGCAGGACAGCGCGCTGCTCAACAAGATCGGCACGGTCATCACCAAGCGCCTCCTTAAGCACCTTGAGAAGATTGCCAAGAAGGACGCCGAAAAGTATGAGAAGTTCTGGCAGCAGTTTGGCTTCTTCATGAAGGAAGGCGCCATCAGCGACTTCACTTACCGCGAGCAAACCTCCGAGCTCCTGCGCTTTGAGTCCTCCATGCTCGAAAAGGGCAAGCTGACTTCGTTCGCCGAATACCTCGACCGCGCCAAGGACGGTCAAAAGGAAATTTACTACCTGATCGGGCCGAGCCGCGCGGCGCTCGAAAGCGGTCCGTATTTGGAAGCGTTCAAGGCCCGCGGTCTGGAAGTGCTCTTCCTCTACGAGCCAATCGACGAATACTTGATGACCAATCTCCGCGAATACAAGGAGAAGCAGCTCAAGTCCGCCGACGCCGACGATCTCGAGCTAGAAGACGCCGAAGTCGAAGGCGAGCCGCTGCCCGAAGATCAGGTCAACGCCCTCTGCGAGTGGCTCAAGACTTCCCTCGGCGAAGAGCGCGTCAAGAAGGTTGCCGCCGGCAAGCGCTTGGTCGACAGCCCCATCGTCGCCACCAACGCCGACGCCATGATGTCCGCCCAAATGCGCCAGATGATGCGCGCCATGGGCCGTAATGACGAGATGCCCGATGATCAGGTTTCCGTGAACTTGGAAATCAACCCGCGCCACGGCCTCATCAAGCACCTGTCCGCGCTCAGCCAGTCCAACGAAGACACCGCAAAGCTCATCGCCGAGCAGCTCCTGGACAACGCGCTGATCAGCGCCGGTCTGCTCGACGACCCGCGCAGCATGATCAACCGCCTCAACGCCATCCTTGAAAAGGTGGCCAAGTAAGCAGCGCAGCTTAGCGATTCCTTTCAACGGGGGCGGTCCAGTCGGGCCGTCCCTTTTTTGTGCATAGCGGCTGACAGAAGCAGCGCTAATTGATTTTATAAAATTCAGATTGGAATACAGGGACTAAGTACTGTATCTAATCTAGGAAATGCTTCGGGTGCTGCTACTGCTTCCCTGCGCCCTGGGCGCTCAGTCGGTAAATTATCTTTACGATGCGACGTTGCTCGATCCCAACCCGATCGAGCAAGGTTGGGGCAGCAGCGAAGTCACGGCGCCAGGCGCGGATGCAGCCCCCGTCGATGGACTCATCGACGCGCCCGCCAATGTCGGCCCGATCAATGACGCGCAAGGCGCCTCCTGGCAGATCGTTGACCAACTATCGGCAACCAGCCTGGACTCGCCCGCGTATCCCATCACCTTCGAGCCGGGGCAGTTCGAGGCCCTCTACGATCACGGCTGGGAATACGAGTTCACCGTCAAGGCCGTGCAGGAAACCGACTTTTCTGGCTTCACCGGCTGGGGGCTCACCGCCGCCAACGACCCCGGCTGGGGCTTCTCCGGCAGCTCGGCGCGCGTTGGGTTTTTCTTTGGCGTGAACGACAACAACAGCTTCTGGGTCAGCATCAACAGTGGCACGAAGCACTACGTCCTCGAGTCGGGTGACGACTTCCACACCGTCCGCGCAATCGGCGCGCCCGAGTCGACGGAGTTTGAGTGGTTCATCGACGGCGTCAGTCAGGGCATTGGCAACCTGGAAAGCATCGGTGCGCACGAGGGCCTCATTTTTCAGGCGGGCTCCTCTCCCCGCATTGGCGGCGCGGCGAACTGGAAAAAAGTCTCCCTGCAAAGCCTGGATGCGGAAACCGTTTACCCCACCACGCCGATCACGGGGACGGTGCTCTTTGGCGGCGACGAAGATTATTTCAACGAAAACGGCGTCGAAGGCCTGCTGACATTGTCCCCCGCCACGAGCGAGGGTGTGGTCATCGAAGAAGCTTACAGCGACTCGGGCTATTACCGCCTGAATATCCTCGGGGTGAACGACGTAAGCTCCGGCGCGCTGCTGACCAGCGTCGCGCAAAACGGCCGATTTCAGACGGTGCCCAGCGGGAGTGATTTTGCGACGAATTCCATCCTGCCGCTCGCGAGCCTTGAGCGCTACGCCATCGTTACGAGCCGCACCAGTGATTTTGAGGAGTACAATATCGACGCCGCCTTTGGCTGGTTTCCCTACAGCGCCTACCTCGCGGGCGTAGCCAGCGGCGTGGGCGCCAATCCTCCCCTCACGCAGCTCACCGCATCGGCTGGCATCGAACTGGGCGAAGAAGTGACCGCCACCGGAACCGGCGTCGCGGTCGTCGATTTGACCAGCCTCGGCGCCAGCTCGGCTGACGGCATCCTGCTGGCCTCGGCGGCGGAGAGCGATGACAACATCGCCCTCGTCACGGCGGAAGCCAACGGCACGTTCACCGTTCACGTGCGCCAGAATAATTCATCAGCTCTGGAGCAAGGCGCGTTCTCTTTCGTCTACCTGCCCTTTGCCGACGCCGGTGCGCCGGACCAAACCCTGACCGCGCTCGGTCGCGTACGCAGTGATGGCGCGGCCCCGGAATCCGGCGGTAACTTCGTCATCACCAAGCATAGCGTCGGCCGCTGGTTGCTCGCGATTCCCGGGCAGACGAACGACACCGGCGCCCTGCTCGTGACGCCGGCTGGCAGCGGGCCAGACAACGCCGACAACATCGTCACCTACGAATGGGACGACAGCCAGGGCGGATGGTTCATCGAATGCCGCGACGGAGACTTTGCCAACTTCGGCCTCGACGATGGCGCCACCGACGACGAGGTGATGTTTAACTTTGCCTTCTTCGCACTGGAGCCGCCTACCCCTGTTGAGCTGCCGCCGATGCTAGACCATCAGGCCGCGCGGGAACTGCGCGCCAACTCCGACAGCCTGATCGGCAACGGCATCGATACGGCCAGCGGCGCACTCGTGCGCGGCGTTGAACTGCTGCGGATCGAAGGCGTGCGCCCCATCACGTTTGAGATCGAATACAACTCGCTTCTGACGAGCTTCGACGGGCCCGTCGGCCCAAGCTGGAGCCATAATTATCAGGCGCGCCTTTACGGAACCAACGGCGGAGAGATCACCGTTTTTTGGAACCAGCACCGCTACTCGCGCTTCGAGTATTTGGACGAGCCGGAGCACGGCCTCACCTACCGCGGGCTCGATGAGGACGTCCGCTACGCGAGCCTTGTCGCGCGCACGCCCGACAGCGAATACCCGGACTCCTTCTGGATCCTGGCCACGCCCGAAGGCGAGGCGTATCACTTCGGCGTGGACGGGCGGCTCGTGCTGATGGAGAACGTCATCGGCCAGCCAATCGAGCTTACCTACAACGACGCCGATCAACTCACCCAGCTGACCGATCCCTTCACCGAAGCCTACATCAGCATCGGCTACAATGAGGATGGCCGCATCTCGATGGTGTCCGATGAGCTGGGCCGCCAAGTTCTTCTGACTTACAACGCCGCGGGCAATTTAATCACCCTGCCCGCCGCCGTAATGCGCGAAGCCATCAGTTGGGGCGAGCCGTTTGTCGCGATGCCGATTCCGGATAACAACCCCGCTGGTATTAGCGTGCCGATCGACGTCACTGAAGGCGGCTACGTGAGCGGCCTGACGTTTGACGCGCTGGAAATCCAGCACAGCGATCCCGAGCAGTTGGAGGCTTACCTGACCACGCCAAGCGGCAGGGAAATTTCTCTCCCGCTCACCGTGATGCCGCCCGACACGATCAACCTGGCAGGCCTGTCCTTCACGCAAATGCCCGAAGAGGATCGCATGGGCGAATGGACCCTGCACATCGTCGACAACGAGCCCACGCTCACGGGAACGCTTCATGCCTACGAGCTGTCGTTCTACAGCTCGCGCCGCGCGGTCACTTATATTTACGACAGCGAGAACCGCATCACCCAAGCCATCGACACGGTGGGTGATCAGCTCTTTGCAGCAGACTACGACGCGCAAGGCCGCATCGTTCGCCAAGCAGATGGTCGGCCTGAAACGCCGGACGCGACCGTGGCCTACAACGCCATTTCCGACAGCATTGAGACGGTTTACACCGACCCGCTGGGCAACAACTGGCGCTTTGTCCACGACGCGGAGCACCATATCTTGTCGGTGGAGAATCCGCTCGGCGGAACGGGCTCGTTTACCTACGACGAAAACGGCAACCGCCTGACCCTCACGGATGCGCTCGATCGCACCACGACCTTTACCTACACCGAGCGCGGCGACATCGCCACAATGGAAGACCCGCTGGGCAACACCACCACGTTTACCTACGGCGACGCGCACGACCTGTTATCGATCACCGACGCACTCGAACGCACCACAACGTTTACGCGCGAGCAAGGCCGTCTGCGGACCGTTACCGACGCGCTGGATTATAGCCAGTCCCGCGACTACTACGCCAACGGGCAGGTATCGAGCTACACCAGTCCCGATGGCGCCACGGTGCATTACGGACTCGACAGCAAAGAGCGCGTCAACACCGCGACCAACCCGCGAAATGGCGAAGTCGGTCTACCGGATTCCGAGCAAGAGGCCAGCTACGATCTAGCCGGGCGTACGATCTCGCAGATCGATTACGGCGGCAACGTCACCACAACCGTTTACACACCGACCGATGAAGTGCGTTCGCAAACGGACCCCGACCTCAACACCTCGCGCAATGATTACGATTACCGCGGCCACCTCATGCGCAGCATCGATAAGCTAAACGCAACCACCACTTACACTTACGATGGCAATGGCAACATCCTGACCGCCACCAACGCCATCGGCGAAGTCACCACCTTTGACTACGACCACGACGACCGCCTGACCAGCATCACCAATGCGCGCGGCTCGACCGTGAGCTACGAATACGATGCGCTGGGCCGCTTGACAAACACCACGGACCCGCTGGGCCGCACCGACGAGGTCGTCTACGATGCCGTGGACAACATCATTGCGCGCTACGATCCATCCGGCACGCGCATGCTGCTCATCGAATACGATGCGCGCGACTTGCCCGTCCGCATGGAGGACGCGCTGGGCCACGTGATCACTGCGGAGTACGACGCCGTCATGCGGAAGGTCAGCTCAACGGATGAGCTTGGCCGCACGACCACGTTTGAATACGACGCGCTCGACCGCCTCATTTCCGTGACCGATCCCGAGGGCCGCACCAGCGCCAACACCTACGCGCGCGACGACATGCTCGACACGTTCACCCAACCCGGCGCGTCAACGCATTACACCATCGTCTATGATAATGGGAACAACCCGATCTTCATTGTCGACCCCTTGAACGGCACAGAGGATTTTGCCTTCAACACGCGTAACCTGCTCACGCAGGACAACAAGGATTCCGGGCGCGAAGTCGTTTTCGATTACGACGATGTGGGCCGCCTGTTAACGTCCACGCCAGACAGCCCAACGGCCAACGACTACCCCCGCAGTTACACCTACGATGCCGACAACAAACTGCTCGAAGTGAGCGCCGAAATCGATGGCGTTGACACGCTCCGCACCAAGCGCACCTACGACGCCATTGGCCGCATCGCCACCTACACCAGCTACCGCATTGAAGGCGGCGCTACCATCGGCGAGACGCTTATTTATGGTTACGATGAAGCAGGGAATCTGTCGCGTTTGATTTACCCCGATGGCGCGGACGTTCGCTACGAATACGACGCCGCCGACCGCCTCGTAAAAGTCATCGACTGGGTCGACCGCGAGACGCTCATCACCTGGGACAATCAAGACCGCATCGCGCGCATTGATTTCCCCAACGGCGCTCAGCGCAACATCCGCTACGACGCAGCGGGCAATGTCATTTACCGCGAAGACCTCGCCAGCGACAGCTCGATCATCATTGCCTACGCGTATAGCTATGACGCCGCCGGGCGGCTGCAATCGGAGCACGCCACGCCGGAAGTTTCCACCCTCGCCCCAACCGAGGCGACCTACAGCTATGACGAGCGTAACTGGATGACGCAGTTCAACGGCAACAGCGTGTCATCCGATCCCTACGGCTACCTGCAAAACGCTAGCACGCCGACGCTGAACAACGTGCAGTTCAACAACCGCGGCCGCTTGATCAGAACGCAGGGTTACGCGTTTATCAACGACGAGGAAGATCGCCTCAACGGCTGGCAACCGTTTGGCAGCGCCGAATCGCAGCGCACGAATTTCTTCATCAACCCCGAGGCAGGCATGAGCCAAGTGCTGCTGCAAACGGGCCCCAGCCAATCCAAGCGCTACGTTTATGGCGTCGGTCTTTTCTACGAAGAAGACGCGACCACGGGCGAAATCAAGGTGCTGCATTACGACAACCGCGGCAGCACCGTGGCCATCAGCAACGACAGCGGAGAGCTCGTTGGCCAGATCGCGTATTCGCCCTACGGCGAGATCACCGAGCGCATGGGCGACACCGACACGCTCTTTTTGTACAACGGCATGTTCGGCGTGATGACCTCGCCCGATGGCCTTAACTACATGCGCTTCCGTTGGTATTCGCCCAAGCTGCGCCGCTTCATCAGCCAGGACGCGCACTATGGCTCGATCCGCGATTTAAACACGCTCAACCGCTACGCTTACGCGGGCGGAAATCCGGTGATGATGGTCGACCCTGAAGGCGAATTCTGGTGGATTGCCGGAGGCGCGGCAGCAGGCGCAGCGGTCGGCCTGACCGTTACCTTTGTCGTCGATTTGGTGGACGACGGGCAGATCAATACACCCGGCGAACAATACGCAGCCGCCGCCATCGGCGGTGCGGTGACCGGCGCGATTCTTTCAACCGGCGTCGGCCTGACCGGGGGCGCGGGATTTGCGGTGGCGGCCTTGGCCGGAGGCGCCGGAGCGGCGGCCGAGAACTTGTCCCACGCCGGGCTGACCGGCACGAAAGTCGACGGCAAACAGCTCGCCATTGAGACCATCACCGGCGCTGTGCTGGGCGCCGCCAGCCATGGCGCGGGTAAGGTGGTCAGCAAGGCCGGATCGAAGTTTTACGCCAAGAGTTTCGGCAGCACGAATCGCTTCATCAAGTTCGCCAGCTCCCTAGCACGCCCGGACAAAGTCTCGCGCCGCCTCGCCGTCAGCAGCTACAGCAACCTCGTGAAACGCAGCGCCAAGAAGGAAGTCATCCAAGGCGCGCTGAGCGTTTTCAAGAAACTGCCCGGCGGTTTGTATCAAGGTTTTCAAAGCGCGAACAGCATCTCCGGCGAACCAACATCGATCACTCAGGATGGCGGGCAACGCGGCGCGGGCGTCTTCAACATTCGCAGCGAAGCCCTCGGCGAAGTCAGCATGAATCAGTCGCGCCAATACGGCGAATACATTCACTACAATTTCTTCCTGGAAGCCGTGCAGTTGACCAGCCAGCCCGTGCCCAACCACCCGACCCACACGTTATCCGGTTTTTAACATGCGCTTCCGTCTCACAGTTTTGATCAGCCTTTTTTGCATCGCCCAAATCGCGCACGCGGTAACGCATGTTTACGACGATGCCAACCGACTAACGCAGACCATTCGCGAAGACGGCAGCGCCACGCTTTACGTTTACGACGATGCGAACAACCTCCTTTCGGTGACGAATATCAACGTGCCCAGCGCGCCGCAGAACTTCTCCGCCACACTCGCCAGCACCACGTCGGCAACGCTGATTTGGGAAGATACTTCGGACAGCGAAACGGGCTACTACATCGAGCGACGCAACGCCCGTAACTACGAGTGGGCGCTGATCGCGGCGCTTCCAGCGAACACCACGACCTACACCGACTCGCCACTCGACCCGCTCGAGACCTACGTCTACCGCGTCTATGCTGTTGGCGCGGCGCAAGGCAGCACGCCAATCCAGTCCGCCTATTCCGCGGAAGCCGTCGCCGCCGGCGCCGAAAGTGAAGTCTTTACGATCCGATCCTTCCGCAAAACCGGCGACCGACTGGAGCTGAGCTTCAACGCGCAGGCTGACACGACTTATTACTTACTATCCAACTTTACATTGGAGGAGGAATCTTGGTTTTTGGCGAACTTCTCGCTGACGCCATTTGGCGAATCCGACAGCAGCAACATCAGCGGCGTCAGCGGCCCGGTAGTCATCTATGTTGATATGCCCGAGGGCAGCCAGCAGTTTTATCGGCTGATAAGATAAAAGACATATAGCACTATCCCAAACCACATTAGGTTAAATTTTAATTCAAAAAACCCATCTCACGGAGTCCTCCGCAGCAGTTCAGGGACTGCCTCATTTTTCAATCAAACACATCAATCTGATTTTCACCCGGAGCAAGACTTAGCTGCGTCTTGCCCCAAATGAAGGCGCCCGAAGTCTCGCCGGGCAATTGGACGGAGCCAACACATTGCCCATCCTTAAATTCCAGATTGAGCCGAATCTCCCCTTGGGGATGCGTGACTGAAACGTTCATATCCTTCAGTAATCCCGGCTGGGGCTTTATGTGCACTTTGCTAAATCCGGGCGCAGCGGGTTGAATTCCTGCGATGCCCGCAAAGCCCCAAAACCAGGGATGGCTCCCCCAGGCATGACAATCAGATCGACTCGGTTCTGGGCGTTCCCATGGCGTGCGGGCCCCGGCCTCAAGCATGCCAAACCAATCTGACAAGTTGTCGAAACACAACTCCGGCGCGTCGCATTGAAACGCAACTTGAAATAAATAATGCCTGAAGTAAACGGCAGTTTGGTGCAGCTCTTGATCATACTTCAATCCATGAAGAGCACCGCTCTGTTGCCCCTCGTCAAGACCACCGGCTAATAGTGCGAGAATCTGCGCATGCTGGCTGTAGGAGCTGCGTTCTGCGTCATCAGCCATCAATTTTCTATCATCGGACCAAAATCGATCAATCACCAGTTTCAATAGATCATCACATATCTCATCCAATGCCTCTGCGCGTGCTGCGCTACCCACTGACCGCTCGACATACGCAGCCTGACGCAAGGCCCAGGCATACAACAGATTGATCACCGAAGAGCAGCCTGCCAACGCGCCTGGAGGCACGCCGTTGTCCCAGGTAGCGCACCAGTCAACAAACTGCCAACCAGGCAAGCCCGATACTAAGCCACCGGCATTGCGGTAAAGCTCAAAGCGATCGATTACAATGCGCATTCCCGGCAACAAAGACCGGACAAAATCAACTTCACCTCGCCAGTCCAAGTGATCCCGAATCATCGCCACCCAAATCAGACTAAAAGTAGGCAAGCTTGAGGGCATATTGGAAGGATATCTCCCCGCCGTAAAGTAGCCTCCCTGACCACTTCGGGACCAGTCTCCAAGCAGTAATGCCTTGCGCTGCAAACTGGCGTCACCAACCGTTACGTAAACGCACAACGCCTGCACTCGCGTATCGCCAAAATACAACATCTGCTCATAGTATGGACAATCAACAAATGTCTCATGCGCACAAGATTCAATACCTCGACGACAGAGCTGAAACAAATCGTCATAGGCAGTCGAAGTAGAGGTAAAGTCAGACTTAAAATCGAGCGGCATGCCTGTGCTGGAAATATACCAGTCGTTGAGCGTGAGCTCTTTTTCCGCAGTCTGAATTCGCATGAGTAAGTAGCGGCCAGAGCGCCACCACAGGTTGCCCCATTTTCGATTTAACCCACCATCGGCAATGCAGGCATCGCCGAATCCATAAAAGTATTTTTGATTTATTTCATTACGATTACCCTTGGAAGATCGAATCATATCCCCTTCGCTCTGGCGCTCGTCATAAAGGGCTTCAGCCCATTCGATCGCAAGGTTAGCGCCTTCGCCCTGACTAATCTCTGCAAATGCATAACCGCAGAAATACTCCCCTAAATCCCACAACACCGCGACTTGTGTGTTCGCTGGAATCTGCAAAGGTCGCGACGCGTGAATGAGCTCATTCCAAAGATCAATTTCCGCATCATCCAGCGCGCCTTCGGGCACTTTTGAAACATCGCCAGCCAATCCGACGTCGACATGCCAGATTGCACGAATTCCACCGCTCCGCACAATTTGTCGTTTCTGCTCAGGTAAGACCGCAGGGTGCATCACTCGCTCAGAGAAACGCAGCCCCCACTCCCAACCCCAACCTTGAACCTGCGGTTCAGAAACGACCGCCGTCGCCCATCGTTCCGGCTCAGCACAGGTTTTCACCAAGTCGCTCGCCACCGCCGAACCAACCAAGTGGGCGCCAGGTAGATTCCGCTGTTTGGTGAATTCATAGCCCGCAATTTCCGCCCATTTCCATTCCGCCGCTCCGGTGTTCAGCAGCGATGCCCATGGGCCTTCTGCGGCAAGGATGAATCCCGGGCGCAATGCCGAATGCGCCTCAGGAGCATGCTCCCCCAGTGACCAGACAACCGCCATAAAACGATGCTTCCCACTCGTGGGCTTAATTTCGAAACTCGAAAAGCTCCAGTGGGCAACATCACAAGCCTCAGGGCCGCAACTGATGAGTTCGTCGTCCAAATACAGCTCGTAGCGTTGATCCGCGCTAACGTGTATGAGGATCGGCGCGCACTCCTGCCCGACTTCGAAGTCTAATTTTAAACGCGCAACGATAGGAGAATTCCCCTGCACATCTCCCCATATCCACTCCGCAGTTTCGATGGGGTATTGTTGATGAACACCTGCAGCGTCTGGATTACCTGGTGATAAAATAATTTTCGTGGCAGTCATCACCTTTCGATCAGCCAAGAGAATCAGCATGTCAAGTGATCCAGACTCCGAAGACGAATAACTGGTCTAATAATGCTTCTCCAGGGCGCTTGTTGCGACAGCGAGTGTCGGTAAAAAATCCGCTTGGATGGCGCGCAAGGCTTTGTCATGTTCAACACACGCTCAATGACCAAGCTCATCCTCAGACGCCTGCTTGAAACCATTCCAGTGCTCATCCTGCTGGCCACGATGGCGTTCTTCATGATGCGCGCCGCTCCCGGCACACCGTTTGACAAGGAACGGGAAGTCGCGACGCACATCCGCGAAGCTTACGAAAAGCAATACGGCCTCGATCAACCGCTCATCGTGCAATACGGCCAATTCATGGGCATTGCGCCCCGCCCCAATGGCGAAGTTCGAGGCCTGCTCCAAGGAGATCTTGGCGCTTCAACAACCTACACCGGTTGGGATGTCGATGAACTCATGGCGCAGAAAATTCCCATTTCGCTCGAGCTTGGGCTCTACTCGCTCCTCATAGCGATCATCATCGGCGTCAGCGCCGGCGTGCTTGCAGCATGGCGTCCTCACACGCTTACCGATCACCTGCCAATGAGCCTGGCGATGCTCGGCATTTGCTTGCCAACCTTCGTGATCGGGCCGCTCTTACTCCTCTACTTCGCACTGGACTTGCAATGGTTCAATGTCTCGGGTTGGGAATTCGCGGGAGATCGCGTGCTGCCATCGCTAACCCTCGGCTTGTTTTACGCTGCCTACCTCGCCCGCCTCACACGTGGCAGCATGCTCGAAGTGCGCAACCAGGACTACATGCGCACTGCCTTGGCCAAGGGCGTCAGCGGCTGGCGAGTTTACGGCGTTCACGGCCTGCGCAACGGGATTCTACCGATCGTGTCTTTTCTGGGACCAGCAGCAGCCGGACTGATCAGTGGTTCGTTTGTGGTGGAAACCATTTTCCGCATCCCTGGCCTGGGACGCTTCTTTGTCGAGGCTGCAATCAACCGCGATGCGATGCTCGTCATCGGCTGCGCGCTGTTTTACGCGGTCTTACTGGTGATGCTCAATCTGCTCGCGGAAATCCTCCAAGCCGTCATGAATCCCAAGCTGCGCCTCGCGATTGGCTAACGCTTTATTTGTTGTTACACTGTGAATAGTCCCCCTCCTCTGCATGAACGGATAAAACTGCGGATCGAGACCATCCGCGCCTCCAAATACAGTTGGATTAACCATTTGCCCAATGGGCAAATCCATCGGTCCAGCGGGACGCTGGGGCAAATCTAACGGTCCAGCGGGACGCTGGGGCAAATCTAACGGTCCAGCGGGACGCTGGCTGGGTTAGTCAAAACGGTCGGTGGCGACGTGGTATTGCGGGTCTTCAGAACGGTTAACTTCGACCATATCCCCAGCTTTGTCGAGCAGCTTGCGGCACTCTGGCGACAGATGCGTGAGGTGCAGGCGCTTACCCAAAGCACGGTATTTTTCAGCGAGGCCATTGATCGCTTCCAAGCCAGACTGATCATACACGCGCGTGAAATAGAAGTCGATCACCACGTCGTCGGGATCGTTTTTCGGATCGAACAATTCCTTGAACGAGGCCACCGATGCAAAGAACAACGGGCCGTGTAGCTGATAGGTTTTGCTGCCCTTTTCATTGACGTATTCCTCGGCTCCTAGGTGCGTGGCATGCTGCCAGGCAAAGACCAACGCCGAAATAATCACGCCCAAAATCACCGCCGTCGCCAAGTCATGCATGAAGACCGTGTATGCAGTCACCACGAGCATCACGAGCACGTCGCTCTTCGGGATTTTCTTCCAGGTGTGCAGCGTGGCCCATTCAAAGGTGCCAATCACCACCATGAACATCACGCCGACCAGTGCGGCCATGGGGATCATTTCAATCCACGGAGCCAGCACCAAAACGAAGAGCAGCAGGCACACCGCCGCCGTGATCCCCGAGGCGCGACCACGCCCACCCGAGTTCACATTGATCAGCGACTGGCCAATCATCGCACAACCACCCATACCGCCAAACAAGCCGCAAATGGTGTTCGCCAAGCCTTGGCCAAAGCACTCACGGTTGCCGCGCCCGCGCGTCTCGGTGATCTCGTCGATCAGCGTCAGCGTCATGAGGGACTCGATTAGGCCAACGCCTGCCATCGTCAGCGCAAACGGCAGGATAATCCACAAGGTGTGGAGGTTCATTGGCGGCAAGAATTCATACTGATCATCGAGGAAAAACAGCTTCGGCAAACCTGCAGAAATACCGCTATTTGCTTCAACTTCCTGCGCAATGTATGCCTCAACTGCCTCCGGCGCAGCATCTTCACCAACTTCCTTCGGCGCTTCAGCGGTAGCCTTGGCAATGGTGTTTGTCTTCAACATGTCGCCCACGGTCAGGAGCACATTGTCCTGATTCTGGGCTGCCCAAGATTCGGGACCGGCTTTGTTTACAGCAATCGAAATCCCCGTCACCACCAGGATTGCGGCCAGAGAGGCTGGCACGGCGCGGGTGAACTTGGGCAACAGCCAAATGATCGCCATAGTCAGCGCCACCAGCGCCAACATAATCCACAATGCCGGCCCTGCCATGGTGACCAATTCGCCCACATCGTTGACCGTGTTGAAGCTGCCAAACTGCGCCATGAAGATCACAATCGCCAAACCATTGACGAAGCCCAGCATCACCGAATGCGGCACCATGCGGATAAATTGCCCCAGCTTTCCGAGGCCAGCCGCAATCTGTATCAGCCCACACAATACCACCGCTGGAAACAGATACTCTACGCCATGAATCGCCACCAACCCGACAACCACCACGGCCATCGCCCCAGTAGCGCCTGAAATCATGCCCGGTCGCCCACCGAAGATCGCCGTGAGCAGGCCCATGAAGAAGGCCGAATACAGTCCAATGATCGGCGACACGCCCGCCACGAACGCAAATGCGATCGCCTCGGGCACCAGCGCCAAGGCCACTGTCAGCCCTGACAGCAGGTCGTCTTTTAGGTTAGCGGAACGTTTCCGGAAAAAATCGAGCATGTCCTTCTTTGATTGAGTCTGTCCACAGGGTAGATCGACAGGCTAACGCACAACAGAAGGGGCGATGTAGTTAAGGAACGCTACTGGCTTTGTAAAGGCTTATTCTGGCAGAGCCACCTTGAGGAGGACGCAAAGATTTTAATTTACCGCGCAGTGAAATTTCATAGGAATCACTACATGCCATCTCGTTCTTTACTGATCACCGCCCTCCTCTGCCTAAGTGCTTTCGTTGCGCGCGGAGAAATGCGTGAATGGATAGATCGTCAGGGGCGCAGCTTTCGCGGAGAGCTCTATGAAGTCGATGAGGCAATGGTTAAAGTCCGCCGTGAGAGCGATTTCCGCATTTTCGAGCTCCAGCTCAATCAACTCAGCGACGCCGACCAACAGTGGATCGCCGACCAGCAGAAGCCAAAGAAATTGCCACCGCTAGCTGCCCCGCCAGAGCCTGAATATCCGACCAAGGAATTGGACCGTAGCTTAATACCAAGCTACAACCAAAACGACTTTCGTAACAATGGCACTTGTGGCCCATCTGCCCTGATGAATTTTATGATGTGGTGGGGAGATCAACTCTACCCGGAAATTTTGGCAAGTGGTAGTTTGGACACAAAAGCAACACGAACCATGCAGAGACTCATCCGAACTTGCGACACCAGTGGCGGCACACATGTGAGAAATTTAGACAAAGGCCTACGAGAATATTTCGACCGCTACTCACCAGAATACAGTGTTGATATCGAATGGGAGGCAAAGCCGGATACTCAATGGCTGGAACAAGCTACACAGGGAAACAACCTGGTAGTGCTAACATTGAGCTATTTCCCGAGTCTTGATGGCGGACGCCAAGACGCCGGCCATTTTGTAAGTTTAGCAACCTCTTCCGGCGACGTCGGGACAGTTCATACCTGGGGAAAAATCTACCAAGTGAAATACGTCTCGATGGGAAAACAACAATTCAGCAACTACTATTGGCCACCAGGCATGATTCGCGCGGACTATGATGCGCTCCGCTGGAAGCCTTACTTACAGGCCTACCGCGTTCCAATGGATGGCGAAGATCCTGATCGCGCGGGCCTCTGGAATGAGCATGTGGGCATCATCAGTTGCGCCATGCTGGCCAAAATCCGCCCAGCCACCGAAGCGGAAATCGCCGAACGCGCCAAGCAACGATAAGCGCCCCTACTTCGCCTTGGGTGCGAGGCGCTCGGGGGGCGGGACTTGGGCCGTGGACTCGGTTTGCTCTAGCTGGGTGAGCTCGACATCGGTCACTTTGACCTTCGGGAAGTCCTTGATTGAAGTCAGATTCTTCTTCTGACGCTTGTAAACCAAGTGGCTCTGAGCATAGGCCACGATCAATTGCGTCACCGAAATCAATGAATCAATGTGCGTCCGCTCGTAGCCATGCGACGCGTCGAGGCCAAAAGTGACCAGCGCCGTGCGGATGTCGTTGCCAGCCTCTAAAGCCGAGGCGCTGTCGCAGCGGTAGTATTTAAAAATATCGCGCTGGTGGTTGATCACGTTTTTCTTGCAGAGATTGAGCAAGTGATGCGTCAGGTGGTAATCGAAGGGACCGGACGAGTCGCCCATCGCAATCGTCGCGCCTTTCTCGCTTGAGTTCTGGCCCGGTGCGCAGGTGCCGTTGTCAATAGACACGAGCTCGGCCACGTCACCATGCAAAATCGCCGAAGCGCCGGAACCGACTTCTTCCGAAATCGTGAACAACAGATGGCACTCCACTGGCAATTCAATATCGTGCTCCTTGATGTATTTCGCGGCAGCCAGCATCGCGGCGACACCTGCCTTGTCATCGAGGTGACGCGAGTTCAGGTAGCCATTACTGAGGAATTCGGCGCCGGAATCCACGCCCACGAAATCGCCGATTTGGCAGCCAAGCTCTTCCAAGTCAGCAGCGGACGCGGAGTCCTGATCCAGGCGCAGTTCAACGTGCTCCCAGTCGGTCGGTTGGGTGTCGATTTCCTCATTGTAAACATGCCCCGAGGCCTTCAGCGGAAGAATCGTGCCGCGGTAAACGGTCTTGTCCGTGTAAACGGAAACGCGGGCGCCTTCGGCAAAGCGCGAGGACCAGGTGCCCAGCGGCACAAGGCGCAAGCGGCCATTGTCCTTGAGTCCTTTGACCATGGCGCCGAGCGTGTCGACGTGGCCAACGATGGCGCGGTCGGGGCTGTAGGCGCGCCCAGGCAAAGTCGCACGAACGGCGCCGCGACGGGTCAGCTCATACTTCAGGCCGAGCGCATCGAGTTCGTGGCAAAGCTCACGCACAATGGGGTCGGTGTAGCCGCTGGGGCTATGAATGCTCAGCAGCTTGAGCAGCGTTTGCTGCAGGTAAACTTCGTCGATCAGCAAGGGGGCCGGTTTGGGCGCTTTCTCCTTGGTGACGGACTTCTCAACTTTCTTTTCTGTGACTTTTGCTTTGCTCATGCAGTGGGTAAATTTTCTTCGTCCACAGGTTGCGGTCCATTGGGTATAATGCTCTGTGGGAAGAGGAAATCGATAAATTTCTCGGCGGTCGGTTGGGGTTCGTGGTTGGCCAAACCAGGACGTTCGTTCCCCTCGATGATCACGTAGTCCGGCTGATCCGGAGCCTTGACCATCAGGTCGAGCCCGACAACCGGCATTTCGAGCACCGTCGCCGCGCGGATGGACGCCTCAGCCAGAACCTTGTGGAGCTTGTCCGTGACGTCGTGGATCGTGCCGCCGGTGTGCAAGTTGGCCGTCTTGCGCACGGCAATGACCTCTTCTTTTTCCAATATGTCGTCGAGTGTGTAGCCCGCCATTTTGACGCAACGCTCGGTCTCTTCGTCCAGCGGGATCTTGCTCTCGCCTCCAGTCGCAGCGGAGCGGCGACGGCTCAGCTTTTCGATGAGTTCGCGCACCGTCAGCTCTCCAGTGCCAATGACAGTCGGTGGGCGGCGAATCGCGGCAGCAACGACCTCCTGGTTGATCACGATGACGCGTAAATCATGGCCCTCCACATACTGCTCGATGATGACTTTTTCCCCGTGCTCGCAAGCCTTCTCTACGGCCTTTTCGAGTGTCTCCTGCGAGCGCACATCGACGGAGATGCCGAGCCCCTGCTCGCCCGCAACTGGCTTAACGACCACGCTCTTGTGCCGGTTGAGGAATTGCACGTTCTTGCGTGGATCGTCGGCCATGATTTGGTCGGGCACCGAAAGGCCTGCCTTGGCCAGCACTTCGTGCGTAAACTGTTTATCCTCCGCACGTTTGAGCGCGATGGCGGAGGTCATCGTCGTCAATGATTCCCAGCAAGTCACCGAGCGACCACCCAGGCTCAAGCGGAAGTAATTGCGCTCGGGCGAAATCGGGTCCACCGCAATGCCGCGGCGCAGGGCCTCGTTGATGATGATTGCCGCGTATGGGTTGTAGCCCTCCGGCGCCGGTGCGCCCACGAACAATCGCTCGTTGATGCGGTTGCGGCGCTTGGCGGCAAAGATGTAGCAACGTTCGAAGCCCATCTTCTCATAAAGGCGCTGGGCCATCTCGTTGTCGTGAATCACGGACACGTCCATGAAGTCGCGGCCGAGCGATTGGTAGTGCTCGATAATGTGGCGGCACAGGCTCGTGCCAACGCCAGGCAACTCTGCCTGCGGGTCCACGCCCACCGCCCAAAGGCTACAGCTATTGGGCATGTGCTCGCCGCAGGCCTGGTGATCCGCGCCCATCGCGACGCCCAGCACATCGCCAGTCTCGTCCTTAACCGCGATGAAAAACGTAAACTGCTCGGCGTGGCGGTTTTCCCAAACGTAGTCCGTCTTGAGTGGCACCATCTTGAGCGTGGAATAAATGCGGTTAATCTCGTCAAGTTGCTCCTTGTGCTCGAGCTTCTTGACCGAAAACCCGATCGGCTGCTTATCGGATGGCTGGTAGTTCGCCATGTTAAGCCGGTAGGTGTTCGACGGATCAAGGAATATCTGCTGCGGCGCGCAGTTGAGCACCAGATGCGGATCCACAATATAAAGCGCAATATCGCGCTGATCCTGATGCTCTGAGAGAATTGCGTCAGCCAGCGCCTCCGGCTTGGGAAACGTGTCCGCAAAGATGAGTCGGCCCCAGCCACATTGCAGCATGGTGCCGGGTTCAGTTTTTAGAGATTCCATTGGTAGAGAGGTGTGGGAAAATCGATGTCGCGATCGGATTCGCTTTCGTCATCGAACAGCCTTCGATAGCGATTGCGATGACGACAACGAGAGCGATTTATTCATGAGAGATTGCTTTTAACCGACGCCATGGGTTTGCAGCCACAGCTCAAGCAACGCGAGTTGCCACAGCTTAGAACCGCGCAACGGCGTGATGTGCTTCTCGGGATCAGCGAGCAGCTTTTCCACGTAGGCGGGCTGGAAGAGGCCACGCTGCTTGGCGGTGTCGTTGAGCACGGCGTCGCGCGCCAAGTCGAGGAACGGCCCCCGCAGGTATTTCAGCGCTGGCACCGGGAAGTAGCCCTTCGGCCGGTCGATCACCTCGTGCGGGATCACCTTGCGCCCGGCTTCCTGCAAAATGTATTTGCCGCCGTTCTGGATTTTCAGCTCCGGGGGAACACGGGCGGCGAACTCCACCACCTCGTGATCTAGGAACGGCACGCGCGCTTCAAGGCTGGCGGCCATCGTGTTGTTGTCCACGCGCTTGACGGGGTCGTCGACGAGCATCACGAGCGCATCGAGGCGCATGGCCTTGTCGATCGGCGCTTCGGCGCCCGGCATCGAGAAGTGCGCCTTCACGAAATCCCGGGCGTAGTCTTCCTGCACCCACTTACTCTGCATGAGCTGCTGGTAGTCGGGGAAGTCGCGGTCGAAGAACGCCTTGCTGTAGCTCTCCAGCGGATCGGTCGCGGTCATCATCGGCGGATACCAGTGATAGCCACCAAATATCTCGTCGGCCCCCTGCCCGCTTTGGACCACCTTTACGTGCTGCGCGACCTTCTGGCTAAGCAGGTAGAAACCGACGTTGTCGTGGCTGACCATCGGCTCGGACATTTGCCCGATGCAATCCTTGAGAGCGGGCAACGCCTTCTGCGAATCGATGTGCAGCTTGTGGTGGCTCGTCTTGAAGCGGTCGACAATGATGTCCGAGTATTTAAACTCGTCGCCGACTTCGTCACCCACGGTCTCGAAGCCGATGGAAAAAGTATTAATCTGCTGGCTTTCGTGCTCGGCGAGCAGGCCTACGATCAAGCTGGAGTCGAGGCCGCCTGACAGCAATACGCCCACAGGCACGTCGGCCACGAGGCGGCGTTTCACCGCGCGGCGCAGCACATCGAGAGTGGCGTCTTCCCATTGGTCCTTGGTCCAGGATTGCTGTTCCTCGGTCGCGCCGTATTCGAGCGTCCAGTAGGTGGACTGCGTCATCGTGCCATCGGGCTCGACCACGGCCACCGTGGCGGGCGGCAGCTTTTTAATGCCGTTCAGGATCGTGCGCTCGGGCGGCACAATCGAGTGGAACGACATGTAGTAATTCAGCGCAACGGGATCGAGCGAGGTGTCAACATCGCCCGCTTCGACGAGGCCCGGCAGGCTGGAACACCAACGCAGGCGGCCCGGCGCCTTCGAATAATAAAGCGGCTTAATGCCCACGCGGTCACGGGCCATAATCAGGCGACCGGTGTCGCGCTCGTAAATCGAAAACGCGAACATGCCGTTGAGGTGTTGCACGCAGTCGGCGCCCCACTCCTTATAGGCCTTAAGAATGACTTCCGTGTCGCCGTGGCTGAAAAATCGATAGCCTTTGCCGATCAACTCTTCCCGCAGCTCCGGATAATTGTAAATGCAGCCGTTGAAGGCAATGGTCAGCCCGTGCTCCGAGTCGACCATCGGCTGCTGCGCCGCCTCTGAGAGGTCGATAATTTTCAGGCGTTGGTGCCCCAAGGCGACGGGGCCCCGCACAACCATGCCATTACCATCAGGGCCCCGGGGGACCATCTGACACATCATTCGCGCAACAGCCGCCGTGTCGGGCGCCTGCGCATCAAAACGCATTTCTCCTGCAATTCCACACATAACTTATAGGTAGCCGCGCCAAGATAGTTGGAGTTGGCGCAGGGTCGCAAAGACCATCCTCAAAACCATGCAGGGTGTCAAAGGCTAATGGGCTTTTTTGCCCAATCCTCAACCACGCGCGCGACGTCGCATCCAATAAAACACCAAGCCGCCTCCCAGCGCCATCAGCACATAGGTCGAAGGCTCGGGCACGCCCTGGACACCGTTGATGCGGACATCGTCCAGCTCAGTCTCGGTCAGCGCCTGATCATAAATAAAAACATTATCTATGATTCCGCTGAAAGCTTCACCGGTCAAACCGGGGTTCGTGCCAATGGCGATGTAAGTCATGCCGCTGTCGCTAAAATAGCCACTGCTCAAAGTCTGTACCGTCCCCACTGAATAATCGTAAGTGTAGAGCAAGGTGCTATTGCTGGACATATCATAGGACACAGCGACAAACGTCCAGTTGTTCAACGTAGCGTCGGTCTTGCCCAGAACGCCAGTCCCGTTAAATGTCGCCCAGCCATACGCTGGGCCCGAGCCGCGGGGATCGAGTCCTAAGCTGCGATCAAATGCGCCGTTGTCGTGGGATATCACCTGCCGTGCACCGCTCGCTAGATTGGTCTGCACCCAGGCGCCCATGGTCATCGAAGGCAGAACGGAAGAGTTAATGTCAATCAACGCAGTTATCCAACTAGCGGCATCGAATGAGTAAGCATTTCCCGTAAAGCCAGTCGTCTGCGTGACGTTGCCATTAACCGTCCCCGTAACACCCCCCACGATGTCGTTGGTGTTGTTATCAAACGGGAAGTAATGAATTGGCACAACTGCGCTTGACATTAAAGCCCCAAAAATCTGGCTAGTAAGTAGAAACTTTATCATTATAACGCTACATTATGAAATAAAGCATTCGAAAGTCTAGAAGCTAAACCAATAAATAGAGACAGCAAGAATTCTGAGACGATCTAGTCATCGGCTTCGCCCACTCTTTCTTACGGTCCAGTCCCTTCAGCATTTTTCTGAGAAGTTGCCACAGCAGTAGCCGACAGAAATCCCAATAGAGCTCCGAGGACGACATTGAAAGATTGGGCCGCCAATTCTTTTCGCGCCTTAAAAGCAGAGCTTTCTACCCGGATAGCATCCAAAATGTGATTCGCAACAGTAGGGTCTTGTAAAAGCTTTATGTTTTTCTCACCTAAGTCAGCAGCCGGGTTATATCTTTCCTGAAAGAAGGCTAAATATCCAGTAGCAAATACCAGCATAATGTAAGCTGCCAGTATCGCCACAAGCATGGGTGTCTGAGATTTTTTTAAACGTAGCATTTTTATAAGTATGCACAATCAACTCATAATTGAAATATTTTTATTACAACAAGTCATTAAAAAATAAAAATAGCCTTTTAGGGATTAAACTGATATTCTAAAACCTAATTATTTGACATAAGCCCTTGCCATTCTGCAACATCGTCCAATATCCAGAGCATGGCCTCCCCGGAACGACAACTCACCGTGCGCGCCATCGCAACCGGCTTTTTGCTGGGCGCGTTGCTGGCCCCGTGCAACATCTACACTGGCCTGAAGATTGGCTTTTCATTCAATATGTCGATCGCCGCGGCGCTCGTCAGCTACGCCTTCTGGAACAGTCTCGCGCACTTCGGCAAAGGCCCACGCTGGGGACTCCTGGAGAACAACATTAACCAGACGGCCGCCTCCGCCGCCGCATCGATACTCTCCGCCGGCCTCGTGGCGCCGATCCCCGCACTTCAATTGATCACTGGTGAGCCTTTTCACTACCCCATGCTGGTTACCTGGGTGTTTGTCGTCAGCTTTGCGGGCATAATTTGCGCATTGGCTGTCCGCCGCCAAATGCTTGACCGAGACAACCTGCCTTTCCCTAACGGCGTCGCCACTGCCGAGACGATCACCGAGATTTACGCACACGGCAAAGAGGCCGCGTTCCGCATTAAACTGCTGCTCAGCGCCGGGTTGTTGGCTGGCGGCGTGAAACTCTACCAATCGTTCGCGCCGCAAAACTGGACGATCCCATCGCGGGGACTGCCTGAGAGCTGGGGCTTCAAGCCGGGCGAAAACGTCATCCAGAAAGGTTTGGATTTCGTCAGCTACCGCTCGCTAGGCGTAGAGCTTCAGCCCTCGCTGCTACTCTACGGTTTTGGCGCCATTGTCGGCCCGCGGGTCGGCGTTTCCCTGCTGCTCGGCACACTGATCGGCTGGATGATGCTGCCGGAAAAACTCCTCGCCGAAGGCTGGATCGAACCCGCGCTCGACGGCGCCTGGTATGGCAAGATTTACGAATGGACCATCTGGCCTGGCGTCACGCTCATGGCTGCCGCAGCGCTGATGTCATTCTTCATTTCTCTGGCGCGTATCTTCTGGCAAAAGCAGCAGGCTAAATCCGCCGCTGAAGCCGCCGCAGTTGACGACAATGCGGACTACGAACCCGGCGGCGAACGCCACTTTCCGCGCAGTTGGTTCATCGCGGGCTGCGCCATTGCCCTCTTGCTGAGCGTCATTGCGCAAAAGGCGTTTTTCGATATCCCGATCTGGCTCGGCGTCATCGCCTTTGCGCTGTCGTTTATTTTGGCGATCATCGCGGGCCGCGTCTCCGGCGAGACGGGCATTCCACCAATTGGCGCACTGGGCAAAATCACGCAGGTCACCTTCGGCTTCCTCGCCCCCGCCAACATGACGACGAATCTCATGGCCGCCAATGTGACTGGTGGCGCTGCGGGCCAATGCTCCGACATGCTGCACGATTTAAAGACTGGCAAGCTCATCGGCGCAAACATGAAGGCGCAGGCTATCGCACAGGTATTTGGCATTATTTCAGGCTCCATCGCTGGCTGCGCCGCCTACAAAATACTGATCCCCGATCCACAAACTCAACTGCTCACCGAGCAATGGCCGGCGCCCGCAGTCGCCGCATGGAAAACCATAGCCGAGGTTCTCGCCGAAGGCTTTCACGCCGTGCCCGAGGGCGCCCGTGAGGCGATGATGATTGCGCTCATCATTGGCATTGCCCTGGCCGTCGCCGAAGCCATGGTGCCGGAAAAGCACAAGAAATTCGTCCCCAGCGCCTCGGCTCTCGGCTTCGCGTTGATCATCCCGCCGTTCATCAACTTGGCCATGTTCATTGGCTCAATGATCGGCGAGCTAGCCAAGCTGATCAACAAGCACTGGGCGGCAAAATACGTCATTGTCATCGCCGCTGGCCTCGTTGCCGGTGAATCGCTGGCTGGCGTGCTCGAAGCCATCCCAGAGTTCATCGGGCATTTTCTCAAAAAATAGGTAGGCATTACCCGCTTCCCGACTGCCTGATAAAATGATACGAATACAGTATGCATTCTCAGAAGTATTTAAGGGCCGTCACGAACCTCATCTTGCTGCTCGCGGCTGGCTTCGCTCATGCCACTCCCCTACTCTCATTTAAAACGATCTCCTACGTCCACGCTCCGGAGGACACGCTCACGATCAAGTCCGTTCGCTTAGTCCAAGGCGAGGAATTGGCCATCGATAGCGTCATCGAAGTCACCGGAGACTATACGTTGGCGTCCGTAGAAAACGCACGGTTGGGCCTGTCCATTTCGTCCCGCGAAAAAGGTGGTAAGCACGTGTGGCAGGACTGGGAAATCATAGCGATCAAGGCTGGCAAAGGAACGTTTACTCTCCGTCGAGAAATCGACCGCCACGGCGAAATCCATGTGTCCATCTACCCGGAAACCCCGCCTGGCATAGCCAGCGCCTCCACCACCCGGCTCGTCTTCTTAACCAGCGCCTCGCTGGACCGTAAAAAGCACGCTGAGCGCCAATGCGGCGCCGCTACTTGTCCGGATTAGGGTTGAGGCCCGCGTTCAGGCGCACGGAGTAAATCGTCTGCTCTGGCGACTCGCCCAGGAAATGCCAGGGAAATTGCGTGACCGCAGTCCCAAGCTTTTCCATGACAAAGGCCACGTCTTCCGACTGTCCCATCATTTGGAGGCAGAAGCCAAACGAGTTGTAGAAGCGCGCATGCTGCCACGGCTCAACATTATCCGTGAACGGCTGAGACTTTTGATAAGCCTCGGCCAGCGATTGAAAGACCTCCGGTCGTTTGAAGTATTGGGCAGCTGCTTCTTTCTTTTCCTCGAGTAAGAGCTGGCCCCATTCTTCGATGTGGGCATTGGCGATAAGAGTCGTCAGGAAGCTGCCGCGCTCGGGCCCAGAGGCCTTGTCCCGCGCGAACGCAAACATCGACTCACGAGTACCGCCCCACTTCGGCGCCAGAAAAGTCATCACCTGATTGATCCCCGGGTAAAAGCCAGCCGAGGCCCGCTCCATCTTTGCGCACAGAATGAGCAGCGTCTCCTCATCCATACGCCGCCCACCAAAACCCAGAATCAAATTAAAAAATACAATCGGATTGCCTGGATAGACTTGCGCCGCCTTCAGATTGACCTCCTCAGCTCGAGCCAGAATACGGCCAAAGCTTTCAAACTGTTCATTCGATGTTATCGAGGAGACAGCAGTCCCGCGGTGCTGATAGGCCCGGCGCACAAGCTCGTGCCCCTCGATGAAAGGAATCAATGGGCTCTCCACGCGCTCCTTTTTATAGAGTCCGAAGAAGTGATCGAAACCAGTGTGCTCTATGAGCATTTCCAGCGAATGATACTGACGAATGAACGACAGATTCATCAACTTTTCTTCGAACTGATCCCAACTGCGAGAGATGAAAAAATGCAGTGTCTGCGGTGCATCGGGATCCGCAATAAACTTGCGGCACGTGAAATTAGGCTCCGGCGAGCCCAATGCCTTTGTAAACATCGAAAGGAATTTAAACATAGTAGCAAAGTGTGTTTAGCAGGTAATCTGAATAAAATGCAACCATGAGAAATCGTCAATAGAACACAACCGAACCTTCATATTTTGAGATAAAGATCATGAAACAATCGCTATGACAGTACTAACCAAGGAATAAGTTACAAATTCGACCAATGCCTCTCTCTCGAAAAAAGAAAGATCAGTCCAAGCCATTTGTCCGATGGGCAACTTTATGGATGCAACGGGACGTTTGCTAGTGGGCGGAGGGCGCTGGCGCGCTGCGGTCAGGATTTTTCCGCATAAACACCACTAGTGGGAGCGCCACGACCAAGGCCAAACCGAAGATGGTGAAGATGCGGTCAAATGCGATGCTCGTTGCCTGCTGATGTGAGTAGTTCTGCAGAAGCTGGATGGAAATAAAATGCGCAGTCGGATCGGTGATGCCCTCCAAGTGAAGCTCCCCCATGACCTGTTGTCCAGTGTAAGTCAGTTCGGGCGACCCAGAGCTTGAGGCGTCGACAATCTTCGCTTCGAACTCACCCTGCATTGAGCCTAACACCGCTGCGGCCACAGCCACGCCAACACTGGCGCCAAACTGGCGCGTAAGGTTGAGCAGGCCCGTCGCAGCCGCATGCTTATCCGGCGTTAAATCGGCCACAGCTAAAGCGTTGAGCGGCACAAAAATCATCCCAAGCCCGATCCCCCGCAGGAGCAGCGGCCAGGTAAAAGCAGTCTTTGGCGTCAACGCGTCGAAGTAACTGTAGCGCCACATCGCATAGAGGAAAATCGCCACACCGATGAAGATGAGCGCATAGGGATTACAACGGTGGGAAATCTTGCCGACAACGAACATCACCAAGCTCGTCCCCACCGCCACCGGCAGCATGATCAGCCCCGTTTCCAGCGCGGTATACCCCATCAGATCCAAAAGCAAAAGCGGCGTTACAAACACAATTGCCAACGTGCATAAAGCCTGGACGAAAGTGAAAATGCAGCAGGCCGTGAACTGCAGATTGCCCACAATGCGTAAGTCAACCACCGGGCTGCCGAACGTCAGCTCACGCCAGATGAACAGCCCCAAACAAAACAAGGTGAGCCCACCTAGTTCCAAGCCGGCAACCGATGAAAACCAACCAATTCGATTGCCGTCCTCCAGCAGCATTTGGCAGGCGCCAATGCCAATCGCCAACAGCACGAGGCCAAGGAAATCGACCTGCTTGACCTTCTCGCGATATTTGGAGTCGGGCACCAGCATGACCACCATGACCAACGCCAAAATGCAAATGGGAATATTGATGTAAAAGATCCAAGGCCAGGAAAGCCGCTCAGTCAAATAGCCGCCCAACACCGGACCCATTGCCGGACCAACCATAATGCCCATGCCCCACACCGCCATCGCGCGTGAGTGCTCTTTGGGCGGGAAAACTTCATACAAAATCGCCTGAGACGTCGCAACCAAGGCCCCTCCCCCTATGCCTTGAACGATGCGCCAGAAAACCAGCGATTCCAGCGTTCCCGCATGGCCACACATAAAGCTGGCCACTGTAAAGAGCACCAATGAACCCGTAAAATAGCGTTTACGACCAAAAAGCGCCGCAAGCCAACCGGTCAGCGGAATGATGATAACATTCGATAAAATATACCCAGTGGACACCCAGGCAATTGCGTCCAATGACACGCCCAGGCTCCCCATCATCTGTGGCACCGACACGTTGACAACCGAGGTATCCAACCCCTCGACCAACGAAGCCAGAGTCACCGCCAACGCAATCCAGTAACGTCGGGGATCGGCAGCCTGCTCCTCACCCACCATGCGCAGTTTGGGCTGATTCGGCTTTGGCGTCGGTAGTATTCGTCGACGTTTTATCGGTCGAGGAATCGTCCTTAGCCTCATCGTCTGTTGACGAATCGGGGGTCGGGACCGCTCCTGCCACTGAGTTCGCGTCTTGCTTTGGACTCTGAGGCGCAGCGGTTACGCCGTCCGTGTTATCCTCGCTCTTTGCTTTGGATGGATCTGTCATCGGGGACCACTTGCGCTTGGGGTCGATGGAGATATTTACTTCCGCGCTCATGCCTGGCACAAGTTTCGCGACGTCCTGACTCGGCTCGGTAAAGCGAATGACAACCGGTATCAGCGCCTCAACCTTGATGAAGTTGCCACTGGCGTAATTGCGAGGAATAATGCTGAACTGATTCCCGGCGGCAGGCGCCATGCTGTCCACCACCCCCTTGAAATCCGTGCCAGGAAAAGCATCAATGGTGATGTCGACCAAATCACCAATAAAGATACGTTCAAATTGAGTTTCCTTAATGTTAGCAACGAGCCACTTATCATCATAGGAGACAACTGTCATCAGGTACTGGCTTTGCTCAACGGTTGTGCCAGGGTTCACTTTTAGCTGTGCAACGTTGCCGCTGATGGGAGCCTTGATCTCCGTGGAGTCCAAATTCACCTGTGCTTGCGCCAACTCTGCCTTCGCCTCTTCGATGTTGTAGTCCAAGAGCTGCGCATTCGCCATTGCTTCCTGCACCTGCTGTTGAGCGGCGTAGGCTTCCTTTTGCAAGGTGAGCAATTTGGCGTTGGCTTGATTGGAAGTCGCCGTCGCCATATCCAGTTGCGCTTGAACAAACGAGGCGCTGGTTTGACTGCTTTTGACGCGGGTCAACTTGTCATTGGCCTGATCTGCACTGGATTGAGCTTCCGCGAGCTCAGCTTGAATGACTTCGAGATTTGCCTTGGCGGTCGCTAGCTTTGCCTGCGCCAAGCCGCCACCTGGGCCTGCATTGGTGTCACTTCCCTTTTGCGCGACCAATGCGTTTAAGCGCGCCTGCGCTCGCTCGACCTCAAGCTTATAATAGCGGTTTTCCAGCTCGGCCAAGAGCTCGCCCTCCTTAACCGGCTGATTTTCCTGCACCGTAACTTGCGTCAACCATCCACGTTCCGGAGACAGGATTTTAATCATCTGCCCCTGGACCTGGGCATTATCCGTGACAATGTGCAGTTGGTCAAACTGGTAGCGCTGATAGGAATAGACGCCAGCGCCAATCAAGCCCAGAACAGCCACTGGCCAGATCAACCAGTTAAACTTTGAGCGAGTAGGTGTAGCCGCGGTTTCTTGCTTCGAATTTTCCGCCATGCATAACTGATGCGGAAAAAGTGTACTACGGGCAAGTATTCAATTGCCCAATCCGCCATCTAACCCATACGTCCCCAGAATACCCGGGTGTCGTATTCCAAAGTAACGCGATTGGCGAGCTGGTGCTTGAGGAATATCTGCTCCAGACGGCGCAACATTGGCAGACAGTCGGGATCCCCCGGCGCTGGCACAAAAGAGCAGGACAACAATCTCCCGCGCAGTTGTTCCCAATTGCACTCCTGACGATTAGGGAAAATACGGGACTCAACTGGATTGTCGCCCAGGAATTCCGAAAAGTCCTGTCGTGATGGCCCACGGTGGTCGACCGAATGGTAATCTGTGCCAAACTCTTCCAAAAGGCACTCAAAGGCCCGCTGGAAAGCAGAGCCTTCCATCCGACGATGGTTCCAGATAATGTAAACCCAGCCACCTGGCTTCAGAATGCGACGAAACTCCCGACGCGTCGCCGCTTGGTCAAACCAATGAAACGCCTGCGCCACACTAACCGCCTCAAGGGTGCGGTCCGGCAAACCAGTCTCTTCCGCGCGTCCGTCCCAACTTTGAAACAAGGGATAGCACCGCAGTTGACGCGCGCACGTTTCGCGCATTTCGCGGTTGGGCTCAACGCCGATTACGCGAAAACCCTGGCGCAGCAGCAAACGTGAAAAGATGCCTGTCCCTGCTCCGATATCGGCAATGGGCGCTCCAGGCTGCAATCCACACTCATCACGTAGAATTGCCGCAGCGGCGCTTGGATATCCGGGACGGTATTTCGCATAATCATCTACGCGCTGACTGAAACGCTGGGTTGGCTCACTCATGGGAAATATGCTTTAGGCTATCATGCTTTGTAACGGGCGCAAGCCAATCGTCATCAATGGGAATAAAAATTTCTAATTCTCCTGATCGCGGGAAGAAAGTCCCATCTACAAGAGCCGTAAGGCACGCTTTTCATTCCAATTATTCGTCATAATTAAACCCCGGAAAACAAAGTTTGGTTCCATAAATTAAATCCTTGCAAACGTTTGATTAAACTGAACAGTGTTCATTTATGCCAAACACTGTTCAGTCTGTTGAGCGCGCGCTCACCTTGTTGGAAATAGTTGTAGACCGCCTAAACGGCATTGGTGTGCGAGAGTTGGCGCGTGAAACAAAGCTCAAGGCGCCGACCGCACAACAGTTGCTAAAAACACTACAAGGTCGTAGCTACTTGCATTTCGATCTGGATACCCGTCGCTATCATCCAGGACAGGCCCTGGCGAAACTCTGTCAGCAAATCGATCCACTCGCCACGTTGCGGCAATCCATACGTGGAGCACTTAAAGAATTCCACGATCAGTTAGGAGAGACCCTGATCGCCCAGACGATGAGCAACGGCGAAGCGCGTATCCTGCTCGAATTTACCGGAAGCCATCCGTTGACCGTGCGTCACGGCGAAGTCGTCATTGAAAATCCCCACTTGTGGGCTTCAGGCAGTGTCGTGCTCGCCTGGCAGAGTCCGGAATATCTAGAGCACTACGCAAACACCCGGAAATGGAGCAGAACTGAGTTGGCGGACTACCAACGGGTTCTAAGCAAAATCCGCGCTGACGGCCTGGCAGAAATGGTCAACCTCGCAGACAGCGGAGTCGCAGCACTGGGAGCGCCCGTCCTTGATCGCAAGGGGGCATTCGTCTGCGCACTGGGGTGCAGCGTGCCAATGAATCGTTGGGACGATGAGCGCCGCGCCTACATGGTGAAAGGCCTCTCCTCTGTCGCGCAGAAGATCAGCAAACAGTTTTAATCTGAAATCATCTATGAGCATCCCCCGCATAAAACCCCTCACCGCCAAAGTCGGCGTTATCGGCGTAGGCCACCACACATACTGGGCTCAGTTTGACGGCCTGCTGGACGAAATGCGCCGCAAGCAGGATGTCCTGGTCAACCGCCTTAAAGCCAATGAAGTCGAAGTCGAGGACTTCGGCCTCGTCGATAATGCGAAGAGCTCGTATTCAGCTCTTCCTCGAATCAAAGCCGCCGACCTCGACGTGCTTTTCGTCGACATGGTGACTTACGCCACGTCCTCTACCTTTGGGTGCATCGTGCGCGAAATCGATTGCCCGATTGTCTTGGTCGCGATGCAACCCATGTCTGCGATGGACTATCCCAATGGCACTACCTACATGCAGTTGTGCAACGACGATTACTGCTCGGTCCCAGAGTTTACTGGCGTCGCAATTCGCTTTGGAAAACCCGCTCCCCACATCATCCTTGGTCACGAAAATGACGACCCAGTTGTCGACGAAGAGTTAGCGCGTTGGTGCGGCATTGCCAAGGCTCGACACGATCTCCGCAAAGGACGAGTTGGCCTCATGGGCCACGTCCTTGAGTCGATGCTCGACATGCACGCCGACCCGGCAGCGATCACCACCGCATTTGGCTGCCATGTGCCGCTCATCGAGCCGCACGATCTCTATCGACATTACCAATCCGCAGATGCTGTTAAAATTGAAGAGAAGAAAAAAATCATCCTGGGCTTCTTTGACACGCCAGATCCCATCAGCGATCCGCTGACCGAAAAGCTCACCGAAGCGGACCTCCACGAAGCCGCCAAATGCGCCGTTGCGCTCGATGGCCTCATTGAGGAATACGAACTCACCGGCCTCGCGTATTACTACGAAGGCGAGCCCGGTTCCGACTTACGTAAGATGGTCACCAACCTCATTGTTGGCAATTCACTGCTTCAGGGCGCAGGCTTCCCGATGTGCGGCGAGTTCGACATCAAAAACTGTATCGCGATGCTTATTTTTGACCGGCTTGACATCGGCGGAAGTTTTGCGGAATTCCATCCGGTCGATTTCGAGCAAGACACCGTCCTGGTAGGACATGACGGGCCGCACCACATCAACATCGCCGAAGGCAAACCCGTCCTACGCAGCCTAAAGAAATATCATGGCAAACCAGGCAGTGGCGCGGGTGTTGAATTTCAGATTAAAGAAGGTCCCATCACGATGATGAGCATCGGACAGACTGCGCAAGGCAAGTTCAAGTTTGTCATTGCCGAAGGAGAATCCGAACGGCGTCCCATCCCCCCAACTGGCAACACCAACACCCATGGGCGCTTCGGCAAGGATGTGCGGAAGTTCTTGATCGACTGGGTTCGCGAAGGGCCAACGCACCACTTCGCGCTTGGCATCGGCCACCATGCCGACACCTTGGTGACGCTGGCCGAAACGCTGGGCATCGAAGCGGTGGTCGTCCGCAAAGCCTGATCGATTGAACTTTGCGATACAAAGCTTCCGATGCCCCACCAACTATTCCCCTACCCCGATGGCTACCCCTGGCGCGATGTGCAGTTGGAAATGTCGCTCAAGCCATTCGTCGACAACAGTCCGGAAACGCGAGAGGCCGTCATCCGCGAAGTCTTTACTCAATGGAACGCACTGACCCGCCACGCTGAAAGCATTTCGGTAATGCTCTGGATCGCGGAAGGTTCGGAAATACTGGAGTATGACGGCAATCCTCAGACTGAGTTTGAATGGGCCAAATATCACGGAGCCCCGAATCGACATCGCGGCTTTGAACTCGTGGAAGCCGAAGACGCCGACAAAGACCCTGATCATGCGGGGATCGGCGGCAATGTCTTTGCTGGCGATCCGGAGCGCATTGGCATCCATGCCCGCGCCTACCTATACCGGCAAAACCCAGCGGTATTTAACTTCGCCTGGCTGCGCGAGCTAGTCGCCGACATTAAACGCATTGGTGCAGCCATGACTGGTAAAAAAATACTGGTGGGCGAAACGTTTGACATCGGCCCCGAGTTTGCAAAGTCGCGCTTCAAGTTTGAATGGCATCGTGAAATCCTGGGCGACGGTCCTGTCTTCAAAGATGAGTTCGTCTCTTGTGAAGCGATTCTCGATGGAGACCAACGCGCCTATGCAGCCTACCCGAACGGCATCCCCGACCGAACTCGATTCGGCACATTCCTCGGTAAACAGGCCAATCGATTCTTCGTCGACATAGGCTTCGATTTTTTGTGGTTGTCCAATGGGTTTGGCTTCTCACTGGAGCCCTGGGCTCTGGTGGGCGAAGTCTTTGATGGAGCTCAATACCATACAGATCGTTACGACGGAATACAGCAGCGGGTATTGCAATTTTGGAAAGACCTGCGCGCGGAATTTCCACGACAATTCCATATCCGCACCCGCGGCACCAATCTCGCAACAGGCATTGATCTGGGCTCGGACGCCTCGCCTCTCAAACAGATTTATGAAGGCAGTTTCGGTCTCGACGCTCCTGTAAACTCTCCCTGGGCCGCACTGGATGGCGACTTCGGTTTGGAGCTTTCCGGCTGGATGAGCCATATCGTGCGACATCCCGGAGATACATTTCGATTTCGCTTCTACATTCACGATCCCTGGTGGCTGAATAGCCCGTGGCTCGACCGCTATTCGCGCCAACCTCACGACATCTATTTACCAACATCCGTCAGTCGCCTAACCGCTGAGGGCAAGGTTGAAATACCGCGTGACCTCGCCCTATTAACCGTCGATGACTCCTACGGCCAGATGCCGCTTTCCGTGCCCAATGAAGTGATTGCGCACATTCTAAAAGCACGTGAAAAGGCGCCCGACGCTCCTGCCCCTTTCCTCTGGGTTTATCCCTTCGATGAGTTTCACGAAACGGCCAGAAGCCGACCCGACATTACGCTACACGCCGACGCGTATATCGGCGCGGCAATCAATGAAGGCTTGCCCCTCAACACGGTTGTTGACGCTCAGCATCTCAAGGCCGCGATTGCTGCCAGCGGCCAGCAAGATGCAGTATTGGTTACGCCAGCACCAGCTCCCGGCTCACGCCTGGAAAGCGATCTAGTCGAACTACTAAGTGATGACTTCGACCTCATGCTCTATGGACCGATACTACCAGGTTCAGTATTTCTGGACCTACTTGGCCTTAAACTCACGGAACCTCTTGATGGTGACTTTGTATTGCAAAGTTCGAAGTTGGAAACCGCTGATAGCGGCAACATCATTCGCCACACCAGTTTTCTATCTGGAGGCGCCTGGACGGAAACTTTGCATCGCAAAGCAACGCATGCGATCTCCGCTGAGGCTGTCCAAGGCAAAGAACGGCGCACGGCAATGATCGTTACGGAAACATCCGGCGGACGCCTAGCCTGGACACGCGCCCCGCTGAGCACCGCTGAGTATAATCCCGACAAACCACAACCGATCAAAGGCCCCATTCTAAAACCGATGGATCGGACTAAATATTATCCCGCAGGTAGATTACTACGTAATTGCCTGGGCGCTTTCGGGTGGCTCATTGACAGTGACGAAACCCTCAACGAATCACGCCCACCCTACCTAACTGTTCATCGTTGGAAAAATGCGTATGTCCTTTCGGGGCACAGCCGAGACGAGAATGCAGTGCTCTCTGTGCGTCTCCCTCTAGGTGCGCCCCTACGGATGAACCAGACCACCATTATTTCGGACGGCGCCGCAGAGATAACGGGAGAAATCGCCTGGACCAGTGAAGTACGTTTCTTTGCAAAAACCGAAAGGGGCGTGATCAAGTGCCTGGAGGCCCCCCAACTCATGCACGGCGTCCACCGTCGAGTGGTCATCTCAGGATGCGAAGACACGGAGCTTAAGTTTCTAGTCGAACCTGGTCACATCAATAAGATCCGCATTTTGCTTAACCCAACCTTTCCATACTTCGTTGGAGAGTTTGTGGAGCCAGTGATTGAAGAAACGCCCTTCGGCCCCTGCATTACCGTTCATCCTGTAACCGACTCCATCTTGTTTGAATGGTAATTAAACCGCATCGCTTTAGCTAACGTGATATTTTCGTTTGACAAGTGGCTAGGCCACTAGCCAATTTACCAAACATGATCGAAACGCGTAACATCTACGTCCAACTCATTGAATTGTGCCAACAGCAGCTGGCGGAGGGCAAATGGGACATTGGAGCGCGCTTTCCATCGGAACGGGAACTGGCGGCAGAATATGGCGTCAGCCGTGCAACTGTGAATAAAGTGCTCTCCAAGCTGGTCAGCGAGGGTTGGCTGGAAATTCGACGTGGCGCAGGTTGTTTCGTCGCCGAACGCCCGACCCTGTTTTCCGAGCTGCGCCAGTTGGACAGCTTTACCGACTTTGCGCGAGCCAATGGCTTAACGCCTGAGACCAAGGTCACCGCATTCAATGCGAACAGCGATGTCGATGCGTTAATTCGTGACAAACTGTTGCTCGCCAATAAAGACCGCGTCATCTGCGTAGAGCGGCAGCGATTGTTGAATGGTCATCTTGTCATTCATGAAAAACGCTGGCTGCCAGGCAAACGCTACCCGCGCTTGAAATCCAAAGACTTGGAAGGATCATTCTACGCCGTTTGCCGAGAGCGTTACGGTCTCCACGCCACGAGGGAAGACGCCACGCTCAGCGCGGAATTACCGCCCAAAGAAACCAAGATGTCATCGCCAACGCTATGCTTGAATGGCGCTGCCTTTGACTCAGACAACGCCCCAATCTGGTTGCAATTGCTTCACTATAATGGGGGATGCTTCGAAGTGCGCCACTCCGCAGAGGACCTAGCCTCATTTCCTCGACTCAGCCTCCGCCTGCGCGAAACGTTCCTTCAACAAATTTCCTGATAAAGAAAAACGCATACCCATTCCCCCATGACTCAACCCTCGATTAACGAACTGGCCAAAATGATTGACCACTCCCTGCTGCATCCAACCATGACGGATGCAGACATCCAAGCGGGCTGCGAATTAGCACGCGACTACAACGTCGCCACCGCCTGCGTTAAGCCTTACTCAATCCGGCAGGCGCTCGATATTTTCGCCGGAACCGATGTCATGGTCTGCGCGGTGATTGGATTTCCCCACGGAAATAGCACCACTGGCATCAAAGTCATCGAAGCGGAATCCGCCGCGCTGGCTGGCGCTAAGGAAATCGATATGGTCGTCAACAATGGCAAAGTGAAAGGTGGCGATTGGGCTTACGTTCAGCGTGAGATCGACCTCATCAATCAAGCTGTCGTCGGAGCAGGATCGATCCTGAAGGTCATTTTCGAAAACGACTTTTTGACCGAAGAAGAAATCATTCGCTTGTGCCACCTTTGCGCGGAAGTCGATGTCGCATTTGTTAAAACGTCTTCCGGCTACGGTTTTGTAAAAAGCGACGATGGCAAATACAGCTACCAGGGCGCAACCCTGGAACACCTGAAGCTCATGCGTAAGCATACCCCGGAACACATCCAAATAAAGGCAGCTGGCGGAGTCCGCACTCTGGACGACTTACTGGCCGTGCGCGAAATCGGCGTCACCCGCATTGGGGCCACTGCGACAAAGGCGATGCTGGACGAGGCTTTCGAGCGAGGATTCTCTGGCGCCCTGCCAATTTTTCAGGCCGTTCCCTGACTTTGCCACGAAAATGTAACAGAAAGCGGCGCATTGCCGCTTTTTTTATTCAAGAAAGCTGGCAAACTTCGAGTCAAAGAGTTGACGCAAGGTTGGCACACTACTTTGCTGAAGCCGACTCATACGAAACAGATTGCCATTTTCATGCCCCTCCAATCCATTAATCCAGCTACCGGCGAATTAGTCCGCGAATTTCCGGCAATGGACATTGCAGAAATACTGCGCATTCTGGATGCGGTTAAGGCAGATGCAGAAAAGTGGCGAGAAAGCACGTTCGAAGACCGCGCCCAATGTCTCTTTAAAGCAGCCGAAATGCTGCGCGCAAACAAAGAAGCCTACGGCAAGACCATGTCCCTGGAAATGGGCAAGCCGATCCGAGAGGCCATTGCCGAAGCGGAAAAATGCGCCACGGTTTGCGAATTCTATGCTGAAAATGGCGCCGCTTTCCTGCAAGACGAACCCCTTGAGAGCGCCGGAGCGAAAGCCTTTGCAACCTTTCAACCCTTGGGATGCGTCTTCGCCATCATGCCGTGGAACTTTCCATTCTGGCAGGTATTCCGCGCTGCGGCGCCCGCATTGATGGCTGGTAATGCGGTCGTCATGAAGCATGCCTCCAATGTCCCCCAGTGCGCACTCACGATTGAAGCCATTTTCCAGCAAGCAGGTTTTCCCCTGAACGTGTTCCGCAGCTTAATGATCGGCACTGATGGCGCGGCCGTAGCGATCGCCCATCCAGTTGTCAGCGCGGTGACCCTGACCGGTTCGACTGCCGCTGGTGAGAAAGTGGCGGCCATGGCGGGCTCCCAAATCAAAAAGTGCGTGCTCGAGCTGGGTGGATCGGATGCCTACATTGTCCTTGAGGACGCAGACTTGGACCTTGCGGCCGAAAAAATAGTCGCCGGACGCATGCTCAACGGCGGGCAAAGCTGCATTTCGGTTAAGCGAGTCATCGTGCTCCCCGAAATTCGCGAAGCATTTGAACAAAAGGTGGTTGCAGCACTGAAGGATTTGTCGATGGGCGATCCGATGGACCCGAAAACCCAACTCGGCCCCATGTCGCGCGTTGACCTGCGTGATGAATTACATGAACAAGTGCGCCAAAGCGTCAAAGCTGGGGCCAAGTTGCTCCTTGGCGGCGAAATTCCCGAGCAAGCTGGGGCGTGGTATCCGGCAACGGTCCTCTCGGGGGCTCAACCCGGATCGCCTGCCTATGATGAAGAAATGTTTGGCCCAGTCTTATCCATCATTGAAGCATCGGACGAGGCCGACGCGATCCGCATTGCCAATAGCAGCGAATATGGCCTGGGCGGCGGAATCTTCACGCAGGACCATGAACGCGGCTTGAAAATTGCTCGGGAGAAACTCGAAACAGGCTGCGTATTTATCAATGATTTCGTAAAATCAGATCCGCGCTTGCCCTTCGGCGGCGTGAAACGATCCGGTTATGGACGCGAGTTGTCCCACTATGGCATTAAAGAGTTTGTCAACATCAAGACCGTCCTTTTGGCTTGAGGACTTGTTATTTCAACAGATACTTCTTCCCCTAGATAATTTACGACCCAAGAAGCGCGATGAGTAATTTTTTCCCACACGAAACAGCAAAGGTATACCAGCTCGGCATTGACTGGGTAGTCATGGTAGAAAATTTCATCGAGGGGGACACACGCCGCAAAGGCCTGGCAGAGCAGTTGGACAGCATTTCCAACACGATCCCCATTCACATCGTGGCCGCACTGGGAAAAAATTCCGCCAGCGAACGAGTCAAGGCTTTCGACGCCGCCAAAAGCCAAGTCCTGGCCTGCTCAGCGGTGCTGGACATGATGGTCGCACGCAATGTGATGGAGTCAGGCGACGCGATTCGTGGCAAACGTCATCTGTCCGAGATGGCGCGCATCCTGAACGGTATGATTCAGTCTGCAAACACCAACGAACTGATCCGCAACCGCCTTCAAGTTTCGTAGCTAGAGCAACTGCATCTTTTCTCTAGTGTGGTGTCAGCGAAGTTTATCTCAAAATAAGCTGTACTTTTTCGGAGAGCCCATTCATGCTCTTTTGCATGG
>JAVDPC010000020.1 GCA_031296915.1 Cerasicoccus frondis
AATGGACCGCTTCAGCTGATGACATCTTCCACAAAATTAATCAATTTTGCAATAAACTAAGCTAACGGAACACTAGAGCAATTTCAGTATTGATTGTCTGTTCAGGCCGCTGTGATTTGGTGTGTCCAGCAAGGCGCCAGTAGCGAAGCGGGCTAGCACCTGTCGGATTTGGTCGCACTGCTCCTAGGCTAGTAGGAATCCGCGCCGTTGGCGCTCAGAGTGAATGTCCTTTGCCCTAGACTCCAGGCGTTGTCGCTTCGACATAGCCCCTTGTGTTGGATGAACCTAGCCCCGTGTGCTGCTGCTTACGTCCATGGACGTAGACCCGTTTCGTCCCGGGACGTAGGTGTGTTACGGCCGTGGACATAGCTCTCCTACGCCCATGGGCGTAAGGACCAACAATGGTGGCTGTTTCAAGCCAACAAACGGCTAGCTTTGGGAACGCATACGACTTGGTTCGGTGTAATGTCAGGGCCAACGCCTGAGGACCATGCTGGTGAAACTGGCCAGCTGGGACTCTGGCTGCTGCCCCACACACATATATTGGCAACGCAATCGGGCAGAGGCAGATTGCCCTAGTGAGTTCTGCTCCCAACCCTTAGGTGGGTTTGCGTCCTTTCTCAAATTTGCGGCTAGCCGCGGGCGACGTAATTACGCCAGGACTTCAGCTCGGTGATTTCCTCAGCGTCACCGAGGGCGTGAGCTTCGGCGATGAAGCCCATCGACTGGCGGCCACCGCTCAGGAAGACCTTCCCCAGCCCCAAGGGCTCGGCGATGCCAGCCAGGAAGCTGCCAATCGTTTCCAGCGGCAGTTGCCACACCTCCACCTCGATTGCTGCGCCGCCTGTGGGCACGCGCACCAGCGCCGGGCGCTTTACTTTGCCATCCAAAGCATACATCCGGTAGACCGGCTCGGTTTCCGTGGCTTCGAGGAGCACCCCACCGCGCTCGGTGAGCTGATGATTCAAGGGCATGCCGCTCAGGTGCGCGCCGCAGACGACCAGCGTGCCGGTGTCTTCCGAGTCGGCAATTGCGTGCGTGTAGGCCGGGACGGGCACCTTGCCCGCGCCCATGCTGAGCCCCGTTTTGGCGTGAAACTCTCCGGCGAGCGCCAGCAGGTTCGCATCTTCACCGGCGAACGAAAAGAACGTCACGCCGTGGGGGATACGATCGCTGCGGAACCCAACTGGCACCGCGATGGCGGAGAGGTCCAAGAGGTTCATGAAATTGGTGTAGTGTCCCAGGTTGGTGTTGAGCTGGATCGGGTCCTTGAGCAGTTGCTCGATCGTGTAGACCGTGCCGCAAGTGGGAGTCATAACTGCGTCGACCGTCGCCAGGATTTCGTCGGCCGTGCGCTTGAACGCCTTCAGCTGATACTCGGCGCGGAAGAAATCCACCGCTGTCGAGTTGCCGCCCTGGCAGACAATTTCCCGCGTAACGGGGTGCAGGTGTTCGGGCGTTTTCTCGATCAAATCCTGCAGCACCAGGTAACGCTCGGCCAGCCAAGGGCCATGGTAGAGCAGGCGCGCGGCTTCCTGAAATGGCGCGAAGTCAATCTCGACGACCTCGTAGTCCAGCTCGCGCAGCAGGTCAACGGCCTTGAGGAAAATGGCCTCCGTTTGCTTGTCGCCAAAGTATTCCAGTTGGTCCGCCTGAGGGATGCCGATGACACGCTTTGGCGCGGCGATGCTCAGCTCGTAATCGACGGAATACGGGTCCTCCGCATCGAAGCCGCGAGCCACATCGAGCACGGTGCTGGCGTCGCTGCAGCTAAGGCTGAAAATCGAAATGCAGTCCAGGCTGCGACACGCCGGGAGCAGCCCCGTGGTGCTGAGCAGGCCGCGGCTCGGCTTGAGGCCAACGAGGTTGTTTAAAGATGCCGGCACCCGGCCCGAGCCCGCCGTATCCGTGCCCAGGGAAAAGGACACGAGTCCCTTGGCGACTGACACTGCGGAGCCCGAGCTGGAGCCACCGGAAATATATCGCGGGTCAAACGAGTTGGACGGAATCCCGTAGGGCGAACGCGTGCCCACGAGCCCCGTAGCAAATTGATCGAGGTTCGTCTTGCCAATGGGGATGGCCCCGGCGGCGATCAGTCGCTCGACGACGAAGGCCGACTTTTCCGGAATAAAGGAAAACTCCGGGCACGCTGCCGTGGTCGGCACACCGGCCAAATCGATGTTGTCCTTGATCGCAAACGGGATGCCGTAGAGCGGCAAATCGTCGACCGACTTGCCCGCCAGCGCATCTACATAGGGCGCCAGCTCTTCCGGCGAGAGCACGTGAATCCATATCTTGGGGTCTTCGGCTTTGATCAGCGCCAAGACCTGCTCCACCACGGCGCCTGGAGTCAGCGCGCCATCGGCGTATTGCTTGCGTAATGTGGGTATCGAAAAATCCATTATAAACAAATTTTGTTACAATTAAGAAAATAGCATTGCTCGCATCGTCCTCCGCGAAGCAATTAGGTTGGCGCTAGTGCGAGCAATTGCTGTCCGGATTTCACCGCCGCGCCTTCTTCCACGAATAACTGCGTGACTTCGCCGGTCAATGTCGCCTGCACAGAAATTTCCATCTTCATCGCCTCCAGAATGACCAGTGTTTGGCCGGCCTCGACCTTGTCGCCCGGCTTCGCCACGATCTTCCAGACGTTGCCGTTGATGTGGCTGGCCACGGCCTCATGGCCATCGGGCAGCGTGACTTCCTCCGGCTCGGAGGTGTCCCACGAGTCCACCGTGGCGCTCTGCCCTGCGGCCTCCCAGCGGTCGCGCTCTTCCTCGAAAGCCTTTTGCTGGCGCGCCTTGAAGGTGGCGATGGACTCGGCGTTGTCGGCAAGAAATTGGTTGTAATCGCGGAGGCTGAAGTCCTCCTGCTCGACCTTGATCTGGAACTTGCCGGAGTGGAAATCACGGCGCATTTCCACGAGCGCTTCCTCCTCCACTGGGTAGTAGCGCACCTGGTCGAAGAAGCGCAGCAGCCAGGGCTTGCCTTCCTCGAAGGGGCCGGTGCTCAGGTAGCGATTCCAGATGGGCAGCGTCTGCCCGATCAGCTGATAACCGCCCGGGCTGTCCATGCCGTAGATGCACATGTAAACGCCGCCAATGCCGACCGTGCCCTCCGCCGTCCACGTGCGCGCGGGGTTGTATTTCGTGGTCAGCAAACGGTGGCGCGGATCGACCGGCACCGCCGCTGGTGCGCCCAGGTAAACATCGCCCAAGCCCATGACGAGGTAGCTCGCGTCGAAGACCGTCTTGCGCACCTCTTCCTCGGAATCGAGGCCGTTGATCCGGCGGATAAACTCGATGTTGCTCGGACACCACGGCGCATCCTTGCGCACAGACTTCTCATACTTGCGGACGGCTTCCTGCGTGATCTCGTTGTTCCAGCTCATCGGCAGGTGGATGACGCGCGTCGGCACGACCATGTCCTCGATCGCGGGCAGCTCCTTCTCGGCCGCCACCAGCGTGGCGACAAGTTTGTCCAGCGGCGTGATGCGCGAATCGTAGTGCAGTTGGAGCGAGCGCACGCCGGGCGTCGCGTCGATCAGGCCGGGCACGGGATTCGCGTGCAGCCACTGCATGAGCGCGTAGATGCGGAAGCGGAAATTGAGGTCGAGCACGATGGGCCCATATTCGATCAGCAGGTATTTGTCGCCGCAGGGGCGGTAGGTGACCTGCATCGGGTTTTCGTCCTCGCTGAGCGTGGCGGCGATGCACGAACCGCGCTTCACATACTCGGGCTTCGACACCGTGACCGGGGCCGTCGACATGGACTCGATGGCGGCGTCCTGCTTGGCCTCAAGTTCGTTAGCCGCAAACTGCGAGACGCAGGTGAAGCGGATTTTATCGCCGGGCCGCAGCTGACCAATCATCCACAAGTCGGCCTGAATAATCGTGACCGGGCATACGAAGCCGCCGAGGCTGGGTCCGTCGGGCCCGAGGATAATCGGCATGTCGCCGGTGAAGTTGATCGCGCCAATCGCATACGGCGTGTCGTGCAAATTCGAGGGGTGCAGGCCAGCTTCGCCACCGTCCTTGCGCGCCCACTTCGGCTTGTGCGGCGCGATGAGGCGGATGCCCGTGCGTGCGGAGTTGTAATGCACTTCGAAGGTTGAGCCGAGGAACACATCGATGTCGTCTTCCGTGAAAAAATCGGGCGCGCCATGCGGACCATACGTCACGCGGATTTCCCACTCGCTCGCGTAGGTCGGGATGAGCGACTCCTCCAGCTTCGCGTGGGATTCGCAAGTCGTCGCGCCCTCGTTGAGGTGCAGCACATCGCCGGGCAAAAGCGTGCGCCCGGCATGGCCGCCAAAGTGGCCCATGGCGAACGTCGACTTGCTGCCCAGGTAGTCCGGCACGTTGAATCCGCCCGCCACCGCGAGGTAGGAACGGCAACCCGTCTCCGTCGCTTTGCCGATCTTGAGCACCGAACCGGGCTCCACCGTGAAGGCCTGCCACAGATGCACGGGCAGTCCGTCGAGCTCCGCCGTGATCGGCGCGCCGGTCAGCGCGAGCGTGGCGTGTTGGTTAAACTTGAGCGTCGGCCCCATGAGGGTGATTTCCAACGCGGCGTCGCCGGGCTCATTGCCGACCAGGCGGTTGGCCAAACGGAAGGCCAAGCTATCCATCGGACCCGAGGGCGGCACGCCGATATCCCAGTAGCCGAGGCGGCCCGGGTAGTCCTGAATGCTCGTTTGCGTGCCCGGCGCGATGACGTCGACCGCGGTCGTGTCGTAAGTAAAAGTCTTGAGGAAGGCCGTAGTCATTTTGCCTTCGCCGAAGGTCGCATCGGCCACGATCTTGCCAAGGTATTCGAGGTTCGTCTCGATGCCGCAGAGCGACGATTTCGCCAGCGCGTCAAGCATGCGGGCAATCGCGTCGGCGCGGTCGCTGCCCTTCACAATCAGCTTGGCGAGCAAGGGGTCGTAGTTCGGCGACACGTCCGTGCCGCGCTCGATCCACGTATCACAGCGCACGCCTTCTGGGAAGATGACTTCGTTGAGCACGCCGGAGGACGGCTGGTAATCCTTGCGCGGGTCTTCCGCGTAAATGCGCACTTGGATCGAGTGGCTCGAAGTCGGCATACTTTCCTTGCCCTGCGTCGGATCTTCACCAGCGGCCAGGAGCAGCATCCACTCGACGAGGTCGACGCCCGTCACCTCTTCGGTCACGCCGTGCTCCACCTGCAAGCGCGTGTTGACCTCGAGGAAGTAGAGCTCCTCGGTCTCGGCGTTGACGAGGAACTCGACCGTGCCCGCCGAGCGGTAGTTGATCGATGAAGCGAGCCTGCGGGCAGCATCTGCCAGGCCGTCTCTCAAGGCTTCCGAAATGTTCGGCGCCGGCGTCTCCTCAATCACTTTCTGATTGCGGCGCTGGGACGAGCAATCGCGCTCACCGAGCGTGACGACGTCTCCTTCACCATTACCGAAAATCTGCACTTCGATGTGGCGCGCGCGGCTGACAAATTTCTCCACGTAGATGCCCGCTTGGCCGAAGTTCGCCATGCTCAGGTGCTCCACCTGCTCGTAGGCCGCCCGCAAAATTCCCGGCTCCTCGCACACGCGCATGCCGATGCCACCACCGCCGGCGACGCTTTTTAAAATGACCGGATAACCAATCGCCTCGGCCTTATCGAGTGCTTCATCTGCCGACTCCAAGAGACCCGTGCCCGTGAGCATCGGCACGTTGGAAGCCTCGGCCAAATCGCGCGCGGTATGCTTGAGGCCAAACTTATCAATCTGCTCCGGCGAGGGGCCGACAAACTTGATGCCCTTGTCTTCACAGGCCTTGGCGAAGTGCAGGTTTTCACTCAGCAAACCGTAGCCAGGGTGCACGGCGTCGACGCCATGCTCGAGGCAAAGCTCCAAGATTTTGTCCGCCTTCAGGTAGCTCTCGGAGACCGCGGCTGGCCCGATGTAAAACGCCTCATCAGCCATCGCCACGTGTGGCGTGTGGCGGTCTGCCTCCGAGTAGATGGCGACCGTGGGGATGTTCAGATTCTTACAGGAGCGAATGATGCGGCAGGCGATTTCGCCGCGGTTTGCGATTAAAACTTTTTTCAGCATAGCAACTTAAACAGTCAGGTATTTCGTAACGATTTCTTCGGAGAGCTCGGCAATGTCCCCTTGGGCCATCACCATGCCGCGGTCCATCACGTAGAACGCGTCGCTCACCGATTTGGCAAAGTCCAGATACTGCTCCACCAGCAGAATGCTCATGCGGCCGGAGTCGCGGAGCAGCTTGATGGTGTCCTCGATCTGATCGATGATGTTGGGCTGAATGCCCTCCGTAGGCTCATCGAGAATCAAAAGCTTCGGGCACGTGAGGAGCGCGCGCGCAATCGCGAGCTGCTGCTGCTGACCGCCGCTAAGCACGCCCCCTTTGCGCTTGCCCATCTCTTTGATGACCGGGAACAGTTCGTAAACAAAGTCCAGTTGCTCACGCGCCTTGTCGCCGTGGACGACGATCGCGGTTTGCAGGTTTTCCCACACCGTCAGCGTCGGGAAGATGTGGCGGCCTTGCGGCACGTAGGCAATGCCCTGACGCGCACGCTTTTCCGGCGCCTGGCCGTTGAGCTTTTTTCCGGCGAGGATGATGTCGCCCTCGACCGATTCCACGAGGCCCAGGATCGACTTGAGCGTAGTTGTTTTGCCAACGCCATTGCGGCCCATGAGAGAGACGACCTTCTTTTCGGGCACATCCAGATCGATGCCGCGCAGGATGATCGACTGATCGTAGTAGGCCTTCATGCCGCGCACGGAGAGCACGGTGTCGGTTGCGGGTTCGGCGGTCTCGACGCTCATGATGCCTTCTCCTCGTCCTCGCCGCCAGCGGCGCTGCGACCCAGATAAACCTCGACCACTTTCGGGTCGGACTGCACTTGGTCGATCGTGCCTTCGCGCAAGACCGAGCCTTGGTGCAGCACGGTAACCTTCGTCGCGATCTGGCGAACAAAGACCATGTCGTGCTCAATCACAATCAAGCTGTGCTTGCCCGCGAGGCTGAGCAACAGCTCGCCAGTGCGCTCGGTTTCCTCGTCAGTCATGCCGGCGGCAGGCTCGTCTACGAGCAAAAGCTTCGGGTCCTGCGCGAGCAGCATACCGATCTCCAGCCACTGCTTTTGACCGTGCGAAAGCGAGCCCGCGATGAGGTTCTTTTTCTCGGTCATGCGGATCGTTTCCAGGATCTCGTGGATGCGTTCCTTGTCGGCTTTGCTTTCGCGGTAGAACAAGGTAGCGAAGACGCTGCGTTTCAAGTTGAGCGAGAGCATGAGGTTCTCGTAAACCGTGTGCTGCGAGTAGACCGTGGGCGTCTGAAACTTGCGGCTGATGCCGAGGCGGTTGATCTCATACTCCTGCATTTTGGTGAGCTGAATCTTGTGGTCGGGGCCGAACTCGATGATGCCGGAGTCGGGCCGCGTGCGCCCGGTAATCAAATCGAGAAACGTGCTCTTGCCGGCGCCGTTGGGGCCGATGATGGTGCGCAGCTCGCCGCGGTCGATGTAGAGGTTGAGGTCGTTGATGACCTGAAAGCCATCGAAGCTTTTGTTCAGCCCCTCAACCGTCAGGACGAACTCCTTTTTGTCTTTGTGTTCCTCAGTTTCAGACATGTGGTTTTAAAATTGGAGTTATGCTTTGGCGGTGTCGCCGTTGGGCTCGGTTTTGATGAAGCGGTGCTTGTGCTTCGCCCACAGCGCTTTGAGTTGCAAAGGCAGGCCGACGATGCCGTTGGGCATGAAGAGCACGACAAAGACGAACATCGCGCCGAGAATGATCAGCCAATAATCCGGGTAATGGTAAGTCGTGAAGCTCTTGAGCCAGTTGACGAATACGGCGCCAATCACCGGCCCGATGATCGTGGCGCGACCGCCGACGGCGACCCACACGACGATCTCCAGCGACTTGTCGGGACGCATTTCCGTGGGGTTGATAATGCCGACCTGCGGCACATACAGCGCGCCGACGATGGCGGCCATCACACCGGCAACGATGAAGATGAAGAGCTTGTAAGTCGTCGTGGAATAACCGGAGAAGCGCACGCGGTTTTCACTGTCGCGGATGGCCTGCTGCACGCGGCCGAACTTAGTGCGCGTTAGCCACCAGTTGAAGAACATGCAGGCGGTCACATAAAGCGCGGTGAGTATATAAAGTCCGCGCTGAGTGCCGGGCTCGAAGACGCCGTGACCGAGAATGGTTTTAAAATCCGTGAAGCCGTTGTTGCCGCCGAAGGTGAACTCGTTGCGGAAGAACAACAGGCACGCCGCGTAGGTCAGCGCCTGGGTGATGATTGCGAAATATACGCCTTTAATGCGGGCACGGAAGGCCAGGAAACCAAAGATCCCAGCAAGCAGCCCCGGCACAATCATCACCGCGAGCACTGCAAAGCCAAAGCTGTTGAACGGCACCCAGTGGGCGGGCAGTTCGGTGTAGCCCATGAAGTCCATGAAGTCGGGTAAGCCGCTGGCGTCCGACTCGGACTGCGAGGTCATCAGCATCAAGTGCATGCCGAGCGCATAGCCGCCAAGCGCAAAGAACAGCCCCTGCCCCAAGCAAAGCAAACCGGTGTAGCCCCAGAGTAGATTGAGCGAAATGGCGAGCGCGGCGTAGCACAAATATTTTCCCCATAGATTGAGTCGAAAATCACTGACGTGGAGGAAGAAGCTTTCGGGTGTGAAGGCGTTGAGCAGAGGCAGCGCAAACATAATGGCCGCCACCACAAACATGCCCACGAGGGATTTTTTGCTATCGCTGGATTGCATTGGGAAAAATATTGGCAGTGATTAGTCGAGGCTGCGGCTGTTGCTCGGAAAGAGGCCGCCTGGCTTCCACTGCAAGAAAATGATAATTAACACGAGGACCGTGATGCGGCCCATCACCGGGCCAAAGGCGGGTTGTAGCGCTTGGTCCGTTACGCCGATGCCGAGCGCCGAGATGACGGTGCCGAAGATGTTGCCGACGCCGCCGACCACGACCACCATGAAGCTGTCGACGATGTAGCTCTGGCCAAGGTTGGAACCAACGCTGCCGATCTGCGAAAGGAACACACCCGCCAGGCCCGCAAGGCCGGAGCCGAAGGCAAACGTCATCATGCGCACGCGCTCAATGCGGATGCCCATAGCGGACGCCATCATCGGGTCTTGCATCACCGCGCGCACTGCGAGGCCGAGCGAAGTCTTGGTCATGAGAAGCCAGGTTCCGAAGACGATCAACGCGGCAAAGCCGATCACGAAGATGCGGTTGTAGCCAAAAGTGATGTCGAAGATTTCGATGTTACCCAGAAGCCAAGAGGGGGAGTTTACCTGGCGGTTCGCTGCGCCGAAGACTAAGCGGAATCCTTGTTGTAAGATCAACGACACGCCCCACGTTGCGAGCAGCGATTCGAGCGGACGCTTGTAGAGAAATTGAATTACGCTGCGCTCAAGCACCAAGCCGCAGAGCGCAGCGATGATGAACGAAAACGGAATCGCAAAGAAGAAATACGTCTCGTAGGCCATGTCCGAACTGGCGAAGATCGACGTAAAAATCTGCTGGCTCATGTAGGCGCTATAGGCGCCGATGGCAATCATCTCGCCATGCGCCATGTTGATGACGCCCATCAAGCCAAACGTAATCGCAAGGCCAAGCGCCACGATGACCAGCACCGCGCCAAGGCTCAGTCCACGGAAGCAAGTGCCGATGAAATCGATGACGGAGATATAGCTTTCAATGGACTTCATCGCTGAGTCCAACCGCGCCATTTCGCCGTCGGTAAATTCGACATCGGCGATGCCGTCTTTTAAGTCGAACTTCAGGTTTTCCAACGCAGTCAAACCCGCGATGGAATTCATGTCTTCCAGAGTTTGAATCGCGGCGAGGCGTTCTTCCTTCGAGCCGAGCCCAAGGTGACTGACCGCGATGCCTTCGGCCAATGCCTCCTGGACATCGTCGTCGGTTTCTTCCTTCTGCAATTCGATGAGGATCGGCAGGTAGTCCGCATCTTGCTTCAGGCCGAGTTTAAGTGCGGCGGCCGCGCGGACGTCGGCTTGCTCAGCGCTGAGCGCAACCAAGTCGCTTACTCGGGAAAATACTTTGCGTGTATTGCGTGCAGGACGCGCGGAATCGAGGGCTTCGGGGTCGAGCAGCGTCGGCTCGCCCATGCTGTTTGTAAACACGTCTCCGGTCGCAACCACGATCGCTTCGCGCGGCCCGGTTACGCCTTCTGCGGCGGGAATATAAAGGGGGATTTCGGAGCCATCGTCTGCAGCGTAAAGGTAGATGTCGCCGCGCTTCCAGGCTTCCAAATAATTGTCGACGATGATGGGTTCGCCGGTCTTAGCGAGGCTTTCGACGAGCGTTACTTGCTCATTGCCTTTACTCAGAATTGCCTCGTTGAGGATTTCGCGCGCCTTGGCTTCATTCGCCCGAAGGCTAGTCGTGCTTAACACACAGACCGTGAGCAGCATCAGTTGAAGTATGTGGGTTAGATTTCGGCGCATAGTCGTAGAGATTTCTGTTTGAAAAAAGTTACCCGGGAGGCGGGGGCTAACCACGCCCCCCGGGAACCCGATTCCTGAATTTACTGAACCTAACTGACTTTTCGGTTACTCAAACGTGCCCTTCAGGAATGGCTCGCCATAAACATCTTCAAAGGATTCGATGACTTCGAACTGTCCGTCCGGCATGGTTTCGCCGATGTAGACGTCCTTAGTCAGGTGGTGGTTTTCCTGGGTCGTCACTTCGCCTCCGGGACCATCGAAGGAGATGCCGCTTTCCAGCGCCTTGACCACCTTGTCCACTTCAAAGCTGCCTGCCTTTTCAACGGCCTTCTTCCAGAGGTATACACCATCGTAGGAGAGCACCATCGGGCTGCAAGTTACGCGGCCTTCACGCTCGATGCCGTCGACATCGGTCGTCTTGAGCCAGCTTTGGAAGTTGTTCACGAACTGCTCGTTCTCCGGCGTATCGAGGGACATGAAGTAAGTCCAGCAACCGAGCTGGCCAACCAGGTCCTTCGCGGGAAGGCTGCGGAATTCGTCTTCGGAGAGGGAGAAGGAAACCACCGGGCAATCTTCAGCAGTGAGGCCGGATGCGGCGTATTCCTTGAAGAACGCGACGTTGGAGTCACCGTTGATGGTGTTGATCACGCAGGCGTCACCGGAGGCGGCGAATTGCTTGATTTCCGCAATGATCTGCTGGTAATCAGTGTGGCCGAACGGAGTGTATTTGCCAGCGGAGATCACTTCGCCGTTGGCGTCCTTGCGGAGACCGCCGCCGATGTTGCGCAGCGGAACACCCTTGGAGAGGAGATACTCGAGGAGCACCAGGTTGGTGGTCTGCGGGTAAACGTAGTCGGTGCCGATCAGGTAGAACTTTTTCTTACCTTCTTCGAGGAGGAAGTCCACGGCCGGGATGGCCTGTTGGCCAACGGCTTCTGCGGTGTAGAAGATATTCGGCGACATTTCTTCGCCCTCGTATTGAACCGGGTAGAAGAGCAGGCCGTTGTATTCTTCGAAGACCGGAAGCACGGATTTGCGACTAACGGAAGTCCAGCAGCCGAAGACAACGGCTACCTTGTCCTGCACGAGCAGTTGCTTGGCTTTTTCGGCAAAGAGCGGCCAGTCCGAAGCGCCGTCAACAACGACAGGTTCGATCTGCTTGCCCATCACGCCGCCGTTGGCGTTGATCTCATCGATGGCGAACAGGAGCACGTCGCGGAGTGACGTTTCACTGATGGCCATGGTGCCGCTGAGCGAGTGAAGAATGCCCACCTTGACGGTGTCATCGTCCGCCCTGACGAGGCTCGCGCATAGAGTGAGGAGTAGCGCGGTCGCGATGGCGGAGCGACGCGCGCAAGTCATGAGTAATTTTATCATATTGATCGTTTATGTTGAGGATTTTGACGTCCGTTTAGCTAAGACTAAGCCAACTTTGAACGACTGGCGGATTCCTTTAGAAGTCCACGCCGATACCGACGTTGCCAGTGAGGAAGGTTTCGGTGATGTTGCCAGGAACTGTATTGTCCGGCGTGTAGTAGAAGGTCAGGCCACCGTGAATGTTCCAGGCGCCGTATTGCTCGCCAATAAAGGACAGCGGATAGCTAAGCTGCGGACCAAGAGCCAGATACGTAAAGCCGCCTTGGCCGCCATAGTAGTTGTCGGTGTTGAATGCGACGTCCACGCCGAAGTCTACTGCCAGGTCTTCATAGGTGAAGCCTTCCGATACTCCGAGGACGAAAACCGTGCCGGTGTCCTGCGTGCCGTTGCCATCAACGCGATTGTGGATGACGAGCGAAGGATTCAAGAGCGTGTCATAGCTGATGACGATGTCGAGGATGCGCTCGGCGTCCTGAGCATAGATCCACTCTTGATAGATCAGCTCAAAATTCCACTTTTCATAGGTGTAACCAGCGCCAATCCAGAGGTCGACTTCTTGGATGTCATCGCCGATGCCTGAAGTGCCGATGTCGTTCACATCCCACCAAGTGCCAACGAAGCCATAGAAACCATCGCCAAAGTCCATCGTGAGACTCAGGGATGGATTAAACAGGAGGTTATTCCAAGAACCACCCTCGCCCCAGACGTCAGCACCATAAGAGATGAAGTGCGAATTGAAATCGAAGCTCAAGGAGCCGCTGATGGCGCCGCCTACGCTGGATTCGCTGGGAGGCGCAACGCTGGTTGCTTCGTCACCCGTGAGTTCTTCATTGATTTGAGCGCTCGCAACGCTGGCCCCAGCCAACACCGCCAGTGCGCATGCGCCGATGGTCGTTTTCATGTTCTGCATATAGGTTGTCATAGGTCGTGTCATTGTTAGTAGAGAGGGCGTTTCCGCCCACGTTTTGGATTCTATATTGTATACAATCAGGTATACTGCACAATCTATGCCAACCAGCACTTAACCGGTAAGTTCAATGACAAATGTCGAAAATCAAGCCACGCAGAGACGGTCTGAACAAAATAAGCCACTCCAACTGAGGATGCAGCCGACCGACCAAAAACCTGAGAACGCGCAGCATCCCCTCGCGCGCGTGGGACTTATTAAATTCGTGAAACTTTGTGCTTCGGATGCCGGATGACAAACGAACACCCTGGCAAATCACCAGACTCAAGCTCCACCGTAGCGCCCAAACGCTGGCACATTTTTCGGACAATGTATAAGCCAAGTCCGCTCGAATGCTCTCCCCCACTTGGCCGGGAAGAAAGTGGCCGAAATTTTTGAAAGAGCTGATCACGCTCAGTCTCCGGGATTCCCGGGCCTGAGTCTCCGATTCGAATTTCGAAAACATCGTCAGCCAATACGGACGTTTCAAGCGAAATGCTGCTGCCTCGAGGCGAATATTTTATCGCGTTGTTTACCAAGTTATTCAGGCAGATATCCAACCACTTCGAGCGAGTCATCACCTCTTGGTCTGCCGATTCATGAAGACGCAGGTCCAGCTGGATTTCCTTAGCGGTCGCCGATACGTGAAACCGGTCATACACGTTGACGGCGAGCGAATTCCAGACGCAAGGCTCCAGATCAACTGGCCCATGAAAGCTTTCAATCGAACTGACATCCAGCAAATCCCCGATAAGCTCAAGCATCTGGGTGCTACACGTGCGCATGTCCTGCAACAGTTCATTGATGCGCGTTTGACCATGCATCAAATCGTCTTTCAACAAGTCACAGAGCCCAAAAATGTTCCCGACCGGACCACGTAAGTCATGGGCGACAATCCCAAGAAACTCATCTTTCTCATGATTCATAGCCGATAGCGCTTCGTTTGCCTCGGCCAACTCCGCCGCAGTGCGCTCCAGCTCATGCTTCTGGTTTTCAATTTCCTGGTTCTTCGCGACCAACTCTATATTTCGGGCCTGCAAACGCTTTTGGTGAATACTGATTGCCGATATGCACATCCCCGAGACGACAATCGTAATAATCAGCGCTAATAAGACATTGAACATCAGCGTATTGCGCAGCGGCGAGAGAAGTTCGTCCTCCGATTGCTCCACCATCAAAAACCAATTCAATTCTGGCACCCAACGGCTATTCAGGAAGTAGGTTTTTCCATCACGCTCGTAGCGCAGCTTGTACTCATCTTTTGTCGCCAGCAGTTTACTCACCTGGTCGACAATGCCCGGAACTTCCACTAAATTATCGTAGTTCGCCAACCGACTTTCCTGAGGGCTGAGCATGATGCGCCCGTCTTCTCCCACGAAAAAGATATCCCGATTGAAGCGCGACTCATAGTCCTCAATCAGCGCATTCACGCGATTCACCGTAAGCCCGGTGCCAGTGACCCCGATGAAATTCTGATCATAGTCGTAGACACGATAATTCACAAACACGGTCAACGCGTCATCGTTCGCCATGTCGATATCCACATTTATCTCGAACGGCTGATCCATTTCCCGCACGCGGAAATACCAGATATCGCGCGGCTCATCTGCGTCCACTTTCTTTAAGACGCCATCCCAGTAATAGTAGTTACGCGATTTCTCCGATACGTAGAAACTCGTGACTGTGCCGTATTCACGGCGAATCTCCTCCAGGTAACGCTGCAACTGCCCAACATCCTGCTCACCTGATATGGCCCAATCACGCAAAAATGCGTCGTTCGCCATCATAGAGGAAATAAACGTCGGTCGTAGCAAGTCCCGCTGGATGACAGAATAGATGTTATCCGAGGTTAGTGGCAGCGAACTATCGGTGATCGTCTCGCGCACATTGGCCCGGGATACGTAGTAGCTGCTGATGCTATTGGTCAGAAACCCAACCAACAATAGCATACAAACAATCCAAACTAATCGGTACCTAGATAAACCGGCCATCTAATCCACATGAAGTATTCACCTACTAATTTCAACCCACATATGCACCAGATTTTAAGGATTCACGCCTGCGAATAGCCAATAGAAAAATAACTTACCCTTTTTCAAATAATGATTTGAAACTTTCGTTTTATATGATTGTTTAATCGAGAGATGATAACCAAGACTAAAAAAGCGGAGGATACTTGCGAACGACTGCTCAATGCAGGCGCAGAGCACTTCGCGTTGCATGGCTTCCGCCAGACGCGTGTTCAGGACATTTGCCAAATCGCTGATGCGAACCAGGCTGCCGTTAGTTATCATTTTGGCGGTAAGTATGAGCTCTACGTCAGTTGCCTGCGTCATGCCCTGAAGATCGCCAGCAGCAAGTACCCCCTCCCCTCCGATAGCACCCTGCCTGCGGAAAAACGCTTGGAACAACTCATGACCGCCTTGTGCCGCCGTATATTTGACGACGGCGATGGCAGCCTCTTCCCCAAGCTCATCGTCAAAGAAATGGCGGAGCCGACTGAGGCCCTGGAAACCATCCTGGCTGACCTGATCGCCCATGAACGCGACACGCTGATTGGCATTGTCCGCGACAGCTTGGGCCCACAGGCAACCGATGAAGACGTCATGCTGACCCACCTTTCGGTCGTGGCGCTGTTTCAGTTTTATAATTTCAGCCGTTCGATTCGCCAACTCATGGAACGCAAGAAGCGCAAGCTTCCGCCCAACGTCGATCTGACCATCAACCACACAGTCAGCTTTGCCCTGGCTGGCATTCGTAGCAAACGAGCGGAGATCGAAGCCCGTGCTTAAACATTTCCTTCAATTAACGGCGCTTACCGCCGCAACGCTATGGTCTGGTTGCCAATATACAGCGCAAACGCCAGCCCGCACGTCGCCGCAACCTTTGCCAGATTCGTATGGGTCATCCGAGTCCAGCGTGTCTCAGGCAGCGCGCAATGACCGCTGGTGGGCGTCGTTTGATCGACCAGACCTGGACGATCTGGAATCCGAGGCCATGGCTGGCAACCTCAGCTTGGCCGAAGCCTGGGCGCGTTTACGCCAGGCGCAGGCGCAGGCCGTTATTTCCGGTGCGTCCCTCCTCCCCTCTGCTGATGGAAACGGCAGTTGGAGCCGCGGCTATCAGAGGTCGCCCAACTCCAGCGGCACGACGGAGCAATGGACGCTGGGCGCAAGCATTGGCTATGAAGCAGACCTTTGGGGCCGCATACGCGCTCAATCTGAAAGCGCTCAATCGCTCGTTGAGTACCGTCAATACGACGTGCAGGCGACCGCGCTGGTCCTCAGCGGCGACGTCGCCAGTGCCTGGCTCAACATCTTGTCCCTGGCCGACGGCATGCGCTTGCTTCAAGACCAAGTCGCCACCAACCGCACTCAACTTGAGCTTGTGCTTCTGCGCTTTGGCAACGGCCAAGCAAGCGCACTGGATGTCTATCAACAAAAGCAATTGCTCGCCGGCGCCGAAACCTTCGTGCCGCAAATTGAGCGACAAGCCCGCCTTTACCAACACCAGCTTGCGCTCTTGCTCGGGCAACCAGCAGATTGGGAATTTGCGGTCGACGGCCTCAGCATGCCCAGCATGCCCCCCGCCCCAACCACAGGGACGCCATCCGATCTACTGCTTCAACGCCCGGACATCCGAGCCGCCTATGAATCACTGAACTCCGCAGAGTGGAATGTCGCAGAGGCCCGGGCCGACCGACTGCCGCGCGTCACCCTGAGCGTCGACGCAACAACCACTGCTGGCGCGTTCGCTGATTTGTTCGACAGTTGGTCAGCGTCATTCCTCGCCGGCTTGGCCCAACCACTTTTTGACGCGGGCGCCCGTCAAGCTGAAGTCGAACGTCAGCTCGCCCTCGCCAAGCAGTCACTTTTGCAATACCGCAGCACCGTCCTCACTGCCTACAAGGAAGTCCGCGACGCGCTGGTCCAGGAGCATTGGCTCTACGAAGAACTCAAAGCCATGGACCGCGAAATGCAGGCCGCACAGAATGAATTCAGTGAAGCGCAATCGCGCTACCTCAGCGGCCTCACGGACTATCTGGATGTCACGTCTTCGCTCTCATCTCTGCAATCCCTGCAGCGCGAACGCATTTCGCTGGTCGCAGATTTATTACAGGCTCGCGTCGACCTCCACCTCGCACTTGGCGGAGATATTCCACTCACCAACCCAGATCCAGACCCCGTGATCACGCCCCAAGACATGATCCCCCTCGTGCCCGTCTTTGCGGAATTAATCGATAACGAAACCGCCGATTCAACCAACCTTTCCGAGAACTAACACCATGCCTGACTCAGCCGACAATTCCCCTAAGCGCTTCCCGTGGAGACGAATCCTGGCCATCGTTGTCATCATCGCCGTATGCACCGCAGCCTGCGTGGTCCTGATCGAGACAGGCCCGAAGGCAACGCGCAAGCCCCCCGCCCCAATGCAGGCCAACGTCAAAGTGCACTCGCTCGAGCGCACAGATGCGCAGGTCATCATTGACGTCATGGGCAGCGTGATTCCGCAACGTAGCATCGACCTAAACGCCCAAGTCAGCGGCGAGGTGCTGGAGCTAGGGGAGAACTTCGCGGAAGGCAAATTCCTGCATCAGGGAGATTACATTTTGAAAATCGATGATCGCGACTACCAGACTGCGCTAGCCAGCGCCCAGGCAACGCTCGACCTTGAGCTGAGCGACATGGCCATCGAGTCCGGCAATCAATCCATCGCCAAGCGCGAATGGGAGCTCATTCAGGAAGCCAGTGAAGTCGCCGGCGTCAATGCCTCCCTTGCCTTGCGAGAGCCTCAATTGAAATCCGCCGAAGCCGAAGTCGCGATGGCGCGCGCAACACTCGAACAAGCCGAACTCGACCTGGCCCGCACCCGCATTACGGCGCCGTTCAATGCCATCGTGTTGGAGAAAACTGTCGATGTCGGCTCCTTCGTTTCCACGCAAACGACAGTCGCCAGCCTGGCGGGCTCGGATACCTACTGGGTGCGCGCCGCCGTGCCTAAGGCCCAGCTACAATGGCTCACCATTCCCGGCCCAAATCAAGCTGAAGCCAGCAGCGCGAGGGTTTATCCCAATGCTGATCGCAACGCATTTCGCGAGGGGAAAATCATCTCGCTCCTGGGCGATCTTGATCCAGCCGGCCGCATGGCCCGCGTGTTAATTGCCATCGAGGATCCCCTCTCCCTCAAGCCGGAAAACAAAGACCAGCCAGCGCTGTTGTTGGGTGACTATGTACGCATTGAACTAATCGGACGCGAGCTGGAAAACATTTTCAAATTGCCCCGCGAGTCCTTCCGCGACGGTGGCCGTGTATGGCTCGCCGCCAACAACGACCAATTGGAAATCCGTCCAGTCACGCCAGTTTGGCAAGGCGATGAATATGTGTTGGTCGACGCTGATCTCAAGGAGGGCGAACGCCTGGTTCTCAGTAATCTGCCTATGCCGACGCCCGGTTTGAAGCTCGTCGTGGCTGATGAGGATGGTAATGTGCTTTCCGCATCCATGCCCCCCGCAAAATCGGAGGGTGGCTCATGAGCGAAGCAGCTTCCCCTCCATTTGCCCGGGTGCTATTCCTTGCCTCATTGGGCGCGATGCCGCCGCTTTCGACGGATATGTATCTGGTCGCCATCCCACACTTGGCGGAGCAATGGCATGCGCCCACGAATGTCATCAACCTGTCGCTCGTGTTGTGGTTCGTGGCGTTCAGCATCAGTTTGCTCGTCTTCGGTTCGCTGTCGGACCGCTGGGGTCGACGCCCAATCATGCTTGGCGGCCTGGCGCTCTTCAGCCTGGCATCCCTACTCTGCGCAATGGCGACGGGGCCAATACAGCTCATCATTTTTCGTATCTTGCAAGGCGTCGCCGCCGCCGCGCCATCCTCGATGACGATGGCCTATTGCCGGGATAAATTCGAAGGCGTCGCCCGGCAAAAGTTGCTCGCCTGGCTCGGCATCATCATCGCCATCGCGCCAATGGTGGCGCCGTCCATGGGCGCATTCATCATGCACTACGCGCCGTGGCAAACCATCTTTGTGTTGCTGGCAATTATCAGCGGCGCACTGCTCACACTATCGTGGTTCTACTTTGATGAAAGCTCGGCCAGCCGGGAAAGTGGCGGCGTGCTCAATGCACTCAGCCGCTATGTCCGCCTGACCCGCAACCGAAATTTTATGCTCGCGAATTGCAGCATGTGCCTCATCGCAGCGCCTGTGCTGGGCTATGTCGGTATTGCCAGCATTATTTACATGGAGCACTTTCACCTCAGCGAATCCACCTTCGCGGTGCTGTTCGCCGCCGTGCCGCTGAGCTCCATGATTGGCGCTTACACCTGCTCCCGTCTGTTAACCCGAATGACGGATCGCTCGCTGATCTTCATTGGTCTGTGTGGATGCGTTGGCGCAAGCATTATAGTGCTGTCTATTGGGCCGCTGCACGTTTCGGCGTTCTTGGTTGGCATTAGCTTCTTCGGATTCTTCACCGGCGTCACACGCCCGCTGGCTAACCACCTTGTCCTGGAGCAAGTTGACCGCGACATCGGCGCCGCATCATCGACCATTATTTTCACCCAATTCATGGCAGGCGCCATTTGCATGGCCTACACCACTGCCGGTTGGGCGCACCCTGTCGCCGCGCTTGGATTACTCACGCTGGCCGTGCCTGGCGGAGTGCTAGCCGCATGGCCATTCATCCAACGCCGCCTTCAATTTACCGCTGTCGAACAAGCCGCCTGAGCATTACCCGATGAATACCACTGATCCCAGAACCCGCACTGGCGCCATCGCCTGGATGACCCAACACTCCGTCACCGCCAATCTGCTGATGCTCGTTTTCCTCGTGGGCGGCTGCCTAGTGATCTCCAGGGTCAAACAGGAAGTCTTTCCTGAGTTTGCGCTCGATACGGTTTCGGTCAGCGTGAGTTATCCCGGAGCCGCCCCGGAAGAAGTCGAACAAAGCATTGTGCTGCCTGTGGAAGAAGCCGTGGAAGGGCTCGATGGCGTAAAGGAAGTCACCTCTACCGCCAGCGAAGGTAGTGGCTCAGTCAGCGTGGAACTGGCCGAAGGCGCCGACCTCCAACAGCTCGCCAACGAGATCAAAAACGAAATCGACCGCATCACGACTTTCCCGGACGAAGCCGAAGAACCCAATGTATCCATCGTCAGTCGTAAACGCGAAGTGGTGACGCTTGCGCTCCACGGAAACCTCGATGAATGGACCCTCCGCAGCGTCGCCGAAACCGTACGCGACACCCTGCTCAGCAACAGCGGCATCACCCAAGTCGAACTGCAGGGCGCACGTGACTACGAAGTAACCATCAATGTGCCGCGCGAAACCCTTCGCTTATACGGACTGACTCTCAACGACGTAGCCAGCATCGTCAGCGCCTCGTCACTGGACCTCGCTGGCGGCGGCGTCAAAACCGCCACAGGAGAGATTCTGGTCCGCGTCAAAGAGCGTCGTGACTACGCACGCGAGTTTGCAACCATCCCCATCATCAGCGGCGACGACGGCGTGCGCGTGCTGTTGGGCGACATCGCCACGATTGAAGACGGCTTTGAAGACACCGACCTTTACGCGCACTTCGACGGCGAACCCACAGTGCTGCTGCAAGTTTTCCGCATTGGCGATCAGACTCCCATCGGCGTCTCCAATGCGGTAATGGAAGTGGTCGATGAATTACGCACCACCCTGCCGGAGGGACTTCACTTGCAGGTCATGGATGACAACTCTGAGGTCTACCGCCAGCGCGCCGAGCTGCTGACGAAAAACCTGCTCATGGGACTGGTGCTCGTGCTGCTCGTCCTCGGCGTATTCCTGGAAGCGCGGCTCGCATTTTGGGTCACGCTCGGCATTCCCATTTCATTCCTCGGCGCTTTTCTGTTCTTCCCGCCCTTCGACACGACGCTGAACATGATTACGATGTTCGCGTTTATCATCACACTGGGCATTGTGGTCGATGACGCCATCGTAGTTGGCGAGAACATTTACAGCCATCACCAGATGGGGAAAAACTTCCTGCAAGCCTCCGTTGACGGCACCCGTGAAGTCGCCATGCCCGTGGTCTTCAGTGTATTGACGAACATCGTCGCATTTATGCCCTTGTTCTTCATCCCGGGATTTATGGGGAAAGTTTTTGGCGTGATTCCAGTCGTTATCATCGCCGTCTTCAGCGTGTCACTGGTCGAGTCGCTCTTCATTTTGCCCGCGCATTTGTCTCATCAAAAGGACATCCATCCGCACGGTATTCGCGGCCGCCTGCATGCTCTCCAACAGCGATTCAGTACTGCGTTTACCCGCTTCGTAAACGATCGCTATAACCCCTGGCTTCGCCGCGTGCTGGCTTGGCGCTATGTAGTGGTCGTCATCGGACTTTCGTTCATGGCGTTGATCTTTGCCTACGTCGATAGCGGTCGCATGCACATGATCCTCATGCCGCGTGTAGAGTCAGACTTCGCTTTTGCCTCTGTCGAGCTACCCTATGGTTCTCCAGTGGAACAAACCGAACAAATCCGCCAGCAAGTCCTCAGCGCTGCAAAACGTGTGATCGATAAAAACGGCGGCGACAAATTGTCCAAAGGGATCTACTCGCTCGTCGGCAGTGGTGGCAGTCACGCAGTACAGTTCCGCGTTTTCCTGACCGACGCCAAAACCCGCCCCCTCTCCACAATGGAGTTCACCCGACTCTGGCGCGAAGAAGTAGGCGAGCTTTACGGCATCGACACTAGCAGCTTTGCCTCCGACCGTGGCGGTCCCGGCTCAGGCGACTCGATCACCGTCGAGCTCAGTCATCGCAACATCGAAATTCTCGAAGCCGCCGCCGAACGCCTTGCAGATGAGCTTCGTGAATACCCGCAGACCAAGGACATCAACGACGGTTTTCAACCGGGTAAGGAGCAGTTTAACTTCACCGTCCGCCCCGAAGCGCAAAGCCTCGGCCTCACGTCACGCGATGTCGCCCAGCAAGTGCGTGGGTCATTCTACGGCGCTGAGGCGATCCGCCAACTCCGTGGTCGGCACGAAATCAAAATCATGGTGCGCCTCCCCGAAGAACAGCGTACTTCGGAAGCCGACGTTGATTCCCTGATCCTGTTGACGCCCGATGGTGGCGAAGTCCCGCTGCTCGAAGCAGTCGACATCGAACGCGACCGCGCATTTACCAGCATCTCGCGCCGCAATGGAAGACGCGTCCTCAACGTCACGGCCGACACCAACGACCCGGCCGACGCGGGCCCGATCACGGCAGATTTAAAAGCAACTGTGCTGCCTAAACTTGCCGCGGAATATCCTGGACTCACCTACGGTTTTGAAGGGCGCCAGGCAGACATGCAGGAAAGCGTGTCAGCAATGATCATTGGCCTGCTGCTCGCCGTTTGTGGCGTCTATGCCCTCCTGGCTGTTCCGTTCAACAGCTACTCCCAGCCGGCTATTGTCATGATCGCAATCCCGTTTGGCATCGTAGGCGCTGTGATCGGTCACATCATCATGGGCTATAATTTAAGCTTGATGAGTTTGTTCGGCATCGTCGCTTTGAGCGGCGTAGTCGTAAATGATTCACTGGTCCTCATCGACCGCACAAATCAATTTCGCGCCCAGCAACTTCCGCCGTTAGAGGCCATTATCCAAGCCGCAACTTCACGCTTTCGTGCGATATTGTTGACGACGCTAACCACCTTTGGCGGACTGTTTCCAATGATCATGGAAACATCGCGACAAGCACGCTTCATGATCCCAATGGCGATCTCGCTCGGCTTCGGCATCCTCTTTGCCACGTTAATTGTCTTGGTCCTTGTGCCCTGCCTTTACGTTATTTTGGAGGACTTGAAAGCCAGCCGCACTCCAGCAATTAAGACCAGCAGCACAACAGAAACCACTGGCGGCGCCCACGGACTTCAGGCCTAATGCAGCTTCAATAGAGTGCAATGCAACTATGCGCTCTTCGGCCAGGCATATCCCATCGCGTCCATGCCTTCTTTGCATTCAGCTTCAAACATCGCGCGCTCATCCAGAGACCATGCCTGCCACTTCTTCAGACTCACGTCTAAAAGCTGCTTGCGCTCGTTTTCTGAAGCTTGCTTCCACTCAGCATCAGACTTGCCGCCACTGGTGGGATGATAGCGATTTGATAAAATATTCTGCGCAACGACGCTATCTGGCTTTACCCCAAAGAAAGTGAACACCTTCGCCAGCTCCTGCGTTAAAACCTCTGGATTCATCAGCCACTCATAACGAAAAACCATTGCCTGTTCTGGATGTGCCTGGACCCACTCAGCCATCCGAACGGATCGCTTCCAAACCTCGCAATGACTCTTGAATGTTCCGTGTTTGAAGCCTTCATATTTCTGTCGTGATGCAATGACGTCGATGCCATTCCGCACTAGGTAAAGCATCTTTGCTCCGGGCATCAGCTCGAAGAGATAGGGTGTAAATTCCGGCTCCGGATTGATCGAACACAACCAAATCGAATTCTTGAAGCGCTCCATCCGCGAAGGCCAGATGAGATCATCGATCAAGCGCCGGAACGCCCGCAGGTAAGTCGACTTTCTGACCACATGCGAAGACCCACGGAAGCCCTCATGTCGGTTCCGATGCGCCACCGATACAATATCCTGAATAGTATTATTCTCCTCTCCATTATAGTAAACTTGAGGATGACGCCCAAACGACTTGCGCATCACCGTCGTTCCTGAACGCCCAACACCGGCGAGGATACAATATCGTTGACTCATGCGACTCAAACGTAGGTAGCCGTCGGCACATGCCAATCCAAATATTACGCCTGACTTACTACTGTCCCGCCATCAAACTTTGCGACGCTGGCGCATATATGCCCGAGTCAGCACAACAGCGCCAGCCGCCAGACCGAGCATCACGATACTGGTTTGCGGTTCAGGGACGCCGGTAATACTCAGTGACCAACTGTCGACGGTCGTCGTTTCGCCTGGGGATACATCGGCAAGGAAAAGGGTCCAATTGCCACTGGCGGGAAGGCCGATGAACGACGAGAAGTCCGCCACGCGCGGGTCGGTGTCGAGTAGGGTGTCCGGATCGGTCGTACGCGCATCGGGACCAAAGATGCCGGTGTAAGGCGCATCTGACACGTGAATGTCTGGGCCGTCGGCAGTGAAGGTCACGTTGAGCGCGCTGGCCGAGGAACCAAATGGTTCACTTTCGGTCCGTCCGAGCCGGTTGACCAGCACCGTGAAGCCCGAGTCGTGCTGCACGTAGCCGTAGAGATCGCCGATCCAGCCGCCCGAAAGCACAAGCTCGATCTCAAGGGTTTCGATACTCGTGATCGATGGCGCGTCAATAAACTGTGTGTCGCTGAAACCAGTCGGTGAGTTATCGGGGATCACTTGCCCGAGCGTATAAGTTTCGCTAAAAGGCGTGGCCGAAAGCGCGCCGAGCGCCGCAAGCGGAATAATGCTGATAAATGCCATGTTGGTTTCAGGTTTAAAGGTTGTTCACGAGTAGCCGGTAGAAGACGGAGCCGCCAGGAGGTGAGTCGTCGGTGAAGACACCGCGGCCCTGATCATCGATGGTGATCGAGCCAACATCGCCCCAACCGCTGTCGAGCGCCTGGCTGCGTTGAATCACGTAAGTGCGGCCGGGTATACCATGGATTGTGACTTCGATGGAGCCGCCGTCGAGCACTTCGATGCTTGGTGCATTCCGCCCCACTCCACCGCTGCTGCGATCCAGCCGAACTTCCATCAATATCTGCCCCAGCGTCGTCGCGTTCAGCGAGTCAGCCAAGGTGATGGCAAAGCTGTCGTCGCCGCTGAAACCATCGCTCGGCGTGTAACGAATCACGCCGCCAATCAACTCAACCAAACCGCCTTCAGTCGAAGACGCATCGACCGCGTTGATCGACACGACCTGCCCATCCGGGTCCGAGGCGCGTGCAAGGATTTTTGCCACGGCCAGCTCGACTGGCGTTTCAAAATCCGTCGCCGCGTGGTAGGGACTAAACAGTGGAGGACGGTTGATCGTGCCTTCGATACTCAGGTTGAAATCGTCGACATCGGAGTCGATGAGCAAGTTCGCAAAAAGGAACCCGCCGCCCGAAACCAGTGTGATGTCAAACATCGTGCTTTGCCCGCTTTCGAGATTGAAATTCGTGGACGCCGTATCGAGGTCGAACGACGAGACGAGCCCGCCTTCGAGCACGATGCGCTCGATGTTCAGCGAAGCCGTGCCGGTGTTCTCCAGCGTAATCGTCACGCTGTCATTCAGGCCGCCAACATCGACCGATGCGCCGCGACTCAGCTGACCAGTTCCATCGCTGACGACGAGTAACGGAATCGGATCACCGTCCACACTGATCGTCACTTCAACTAGGGTTGCTTCCGGTGGCTCGCCATCGTCGCTGACTTCTACCGTGGCGGTAAAGGTTCCGCCCACATCGCTAGCTGCGGGCGTCCAGGTCAGCACGCCGGTATCAGCATCGACTTCCATACCCTCGGGTCCACTCAGCAGCGTAAAGTTCAGGGTCTGCGTTGGCTGGTCAGCATCCATCGCCTCAAGCTCGACCATGAGCGGCTCGCCGACTTCGGCAATCTGCAGCGGCGGCTCAATGACCTCAGGCGGGCTGTTGCTCTCGCTGATCGCAATAGTGATTTCCTGCTGCGTCTGCTGTTGCGGCAAACCAGTGTCTGTCGCCGCCACTAAGAGCGTGACCGTTTCGCCGCCGTCCACTTCATTGCTCACGAAGCTCAATGCGCCAGTGGACTCATTAAGGATCAGGTTCGGATGGTTCGAGGACACGAGCGAATAGCGGATCGACGAGGCCGCGCCATCAGGGTCGGTTGCTCGGAGGAAGGTGTTGAGCGTGCCGCCTTCCGCCAGCGTGAAGCTGGCGGGTGACGTAAAGACCGGCGGCTGATTTGCACCAGCCTGCACGAGCGTCGTCGCCTCCGCAGTCACGGGCTTTTCCTCGGCGTTGCCGAAGTTGTCCACCGCCACCGAGTAGAAGCCGTAGGTGCTGCCGATCTCACCCATGTAGAGCGCAGAGCGCTCGGCTGTGCGCTGCTGCCAGAGCGTGAAGGTTCCGCCGTCTTCGGACACATAAATGTCGTAGCGCGCATTGGAGTCGTCACTGTCCCAACTCACCACGAAGGTCTCCGGGCTCGTGCTAGGTAGTTCCACGATAGTGCTCGTTGGGGCGCTTTCGTCAGCCTCGTCGAGCACGTATTCGAGTGTGTAAAGGCCGGTGCTGTCGTCATCGACCAGATGCAAAATGTTCTCACGTACTGGCGGGCGCCCCAGCCCGCGGAACGTGCGGTCTGTCTTCCAGATGTTGACGTCAAGCGGGATCACGCGTCCGTCGGAACGCGTAGCGCTCACGAGGCGGAAAATACCCTTTCCGGGATCGGGGATGCGCACATAGTTCCAACCCGCGCCCATGGCGACGCTAAGTTCGATGGTTAAATTGTCCGAAGTTACTTGCGGATGCGTTGCGGTTTCGACGACGGCCACGGGGAACACTTCGCCGCTGCTCAGGTGAACGGTGTCCGGCAAGTCTTCGGGATCGGCAACATCGTTGGTCAGGAAGTCCGGCAAACCGTCGTCCAGTTCGCCGAGTGCGCGGACTGCATGAATCATTTCATAAATCGTGACTTCCTTGATCAACGACAGACGCGGATCGCCGAGGCCAGTTACGTGCTCGAAGGTTGCTTCATAATCCAGGAACAGCCCCTGCAGCGTCGAGGTGAGGAACCAAGTGCCGACCTTGCGCTCGCCGGGTGCGATGTCGCCAAAGTCCGCATTGAGCGAGGGGATTAAATTTTCGCCTGCGACCTGCGTGGCGATGATTTGGAAATCGATCAGCAGGCCCTTTTCGTTGTCCACAATTTCCGGCTGCGCGGAGGTGATGGACAGCGAACGCGCCGCACCGTAACCGCGATTTTCCACGATAACCGCGAGCTGATAAGGGATCGCTGGTTCAACCACGCTCGTAAACGGATCGTCCGACACCACGTCACGCTGATGATAGTATTCCAGGTAAAGCGAGGCGTCGGGCATCACGGTAACTTCGACCGTCTCGACCGGCACGGAAATCGTGTTGCCGTCCTGGTCATATTGCAACAGGCCGCCAATCGTGTAGACGGTGTCGCTTTCAGGCGCCGCAGAGTCGCGCGGAATAATAGTCCACTCAACCGCACCCGCCGAGCCACCGGCAATCGTGCCCGGGCCAGAAGAAAGGTCGACACCACTCGTGCGAGTCACGCGGATGTTGAAGTTATCACTTGCGTCGTTGCCCTCAGCGTCGCGTACTTCGATATCGGCGAGAACATTGGTTAGGGCGAATTCGTCGTTGTTCTCCAACTCAAGCGTGGCCTCGAAAGCGGAGCGCGTCATAACGAGGTCCTGGTTGATACGCAACTTGACCTGCGCGCAAACACCGTTGCCAAAGTCGAGGTCGTCGTTGAAGACTTCGTCAATCAGGTCCTGCTCGGGCACCACAAATTCCTCTCCTGACACTTCCAAAATGAATGGCTCAGGCTCGATGATATCGTCAGCCAGAATTTCGATTTCTCCACTCTTGGCAATTTTCACCAAGCGCGCCGTGGCGCCCGGGGAATCACCGCCTCCACAACTACCGATTTCCAGCTTGGGTCCGTCGCCGTTAACACCGATTTCCTGCTCGCCTGCCGGAGTCTCGATCTTCACCGAAGCGTTCGCGAGAACTTGCAAGCTTGCACAGGCTTCAAACTTCACCGTGCCATCCAAGCAGCCAGTCACGGTCGCCATGGCCGAGCCGTTGGTGCCGATCGTGCCCGACGCCTTACCCGAAACGGTTTGCTCAACCCCCGACTCGGACAGCAGCGTCAACGTCGCACCACCCTCGCCTTGCAAGCCGGCAAAGAGATTCGCCGAAACCGAACCAGTGATGCAGGCCTTGGTCTCGCCGCCACATTCTTTGTTAACATTCAGACTGACGGAGCCGCTCAAGTCGGTTTTCACGCCAGCAAGCGCGCTCAAGCTAATACTACCGTCGATGATGCCATCGCCTTCCTCCAACTCGAAGCCTCCAGAGTAACCAATGATGATCGAGCCCGAAACGGAGGCCGTCGCCGAACCGCCGCCCTTAAGCCCGATGTTGCCCATCGAGTCACAGCAAAAACAAAGCTCTCCGTCACCACTAACGGTGATCTCCACGTCCTGGACTTTCGCCCAAGGCGGCAGAACAGCGCTAACCGCCGAAGATAATTGCGAGGCCAGCGCCTTTAAATTGACCGAGGCCGAACCATCGATGCAAAGCTCATCCAATGGGAAGCACGGGCACTCGTTTTGCGTGGCGGGAGCTGTAAAATTGTAGACCACATCTGGGGTTGGAAAATACCGCCGGCCAGGGCCACCCCCACTGCCGAATCCTCCGCCACCAGCGCCGCCACCGATGTAAATGCCTCCACCACCTCCACCGCCACCGGGACAGCCCAGGCCACTGCCCGGTATGGTGATCGTTTTATCGATCTCAATCGGACCGCAGATATAAGTGTAGCGCAGCGTGCCGCTCAAGCTGCATGGCACGCCACCTGATCTGGGAGCTTTTCGTGCAAAGGAATCAGCTGAGATTTCTGCCAGGTAACGAGGATTACCCTCGTCGTCAAACTCACCAATTCTCCGCACCGTAACTGGAACTGTGACCGAGCCCATCGCTGAGATCGTTCCGAAGTCATCGACCAATGGCGTGATCTCGAAGAATGGGTGATCCAGAAAATCGATGCTGCCCGCCTCCGCCGCAATCAGACCGTGATTCGTCACCTGGTAATTCACCACCTTGCTTTGGCCAAGCGCCACGAGGTCGCTGACCTCGAGCACCGCAGGCTCAATCGTCACCACCGGTTTCGGCACGTTCGTCTCAAAGGTGGACTCGATTGTAATCTGATAACGGTCCTCAATTGAAATTTCGCGAACGCTAAAATTATACGTAACACTCTGACGTGAGATGAACACCTGACGGTAATTTTCCTCGCCCGGCTCGATGAACACATTGATCGATTCCGCCGCGTGCTTGGGACCGTTGACACGCACGGTGTAGTAGCCGGAACGCAGGTTCGTAAAGAGCACTTCACCGAATTCATCCGTGGTTCCGTTGACAATTGTTTCGCCGCTAATCGCATCCGCCACGACAACATTGGCGTCAGCCACTTTCGGACGCGGGCGCTCTTCGGAGAAGTAGAAAAACTCGTCGACCACATCGACTTTCAGGTCACCTCGTTCATCAGTAACCACGCGGAAATTAAAAGGTAACGAGGCCGGGCGAACGGTGGTGCTGCCCACCGCAATCGTGCCGGTAAACTCCGTGAGCGAAACAGCTGAGCCAGGCATGAGCAGCAGGTTCACATCGGCCGTGCCACCGGGCTCGATCGACGGAATGCGCGCGGGCGTGGATAGCTTCATCCATGGCAGTGGCGGCAAGGAAACGGTCAGTTCGCCACTCGGCGCGCCGCCATCGTTGGTCACCTTGAGCGGCACAATGCGCTGACCACCACGCAGCACCGACGCCGTTACGCGAGAGGGTGTGAAGACCAGCACTGCCTCTTCCGCAAAAGCCTGCAGGTAAATCGGCACGTCGATGATCACGCCTTCCGCCGTTTGCACGATGAGCGCGCCTTCAAAGTTGCCAGTAAAATCGTCGTCCACGGCAAGGTCGATATCCAGCGGCAAACTGTCACCGGCGGCCAACGTTTCGGGCACACTGGACAGCGTTGCCAAGATCTCCGGCGGGAAGCCTTCGACCATCGCCTCGACGCCAGTCAGGTCGACATCATTCGGGTTAATGATGCTGCCGCTAATCGTTTTCGTTGTTCCCTCTTCCACCCGCGTGACGCCATCCGGAAAGCCGTCGACTTCGAGGTTGAGCAACGTGAACTGATCCTGAATCGGCGCTGTGGCAACGCCCGGATGCGCCGCGCCCACCTGATAAAAACCAGACTCGCCCAGCAGTGGAACCCAGGTCATCTGGAAGTTGCCCGCCGAATTCGTGAAGCCCGAAATCATGCGCGTCACACCGTCTGACGAGATGTGGACATTGACGAGGACATTCGGCACGGGCAGGCCGTTGCTCATCGCAGAGCCATTGAAAATCACGGGCAGCGTCGCAGGCGCGGTCACGGTGTCCGTCGAAACCGTTGCCGTGTAGGCGGGTTCGATCGTAATCGGCTGTGGGAAGAAGAACACATTGTTGTCTTCGAAAATTTCTTCCTGTGCATTACGCGCATCGACAACGAGGATCAGGTAGAACAAACCGGCCGTTTGCGGCGCACGAATGGTCTCTGATCGCGTCAGCTCGCCCACCCCGAGTTGTGAGCTCGTGAAGATTTCCTTCACCTGCTCGTCCCCCGAATCCAACACCGCGTCACGCGACAGATACACGCGCGTGGAGAACGGAAAATCCGTCGGGCCAAGACCGCTGTTTGCAAGCTTGAAGGTGAAAGAGAAAAACGCGTCAGTCTTCACTGTCGCTGGAATCGTGCCGCCTGAAATACGTAAGTCCGCCAATCCGCGATCCGTCACCGAGAGTTCGAGGCTCGCCGATGCAAGCGCTGTCGCCGTCGCGGTTATCTCACCGACGCGATCGCCTTGGTCGCCGCTTTCGGCAACGGCGATTAGCGGTATAGTGGTCTCAGCCGAGTCGGCGGGAATGGTTGCCGTAGGCGGTAAATTGAACAGACCGGCGACATCCGCCAGAGCGACTTCAACCGGGCTCGACAAGTCTGGCGTCACGCGGCGAATCGTCAACGTGCCCTCGCCTCCCTCCGGCAGAAATCCCGAGGCAGGACCAACCAATTCGAGGCGGGGCTCCTCGTCATCAGTCACGACCAGGGAAACCACATCCGTCGTCGCCACGGTCTCCCCCGAGATGACCAAGGCACCGGAAATCTCCGTAGTCTGCGAACCGTCAAAGTTATCGTCGTCCACCGCATTGATCGGGAAGCGTGCATTGGACTGATTTGCCGGAATCACAATAGTGCTGGGAACCGTGGCGGCGGTAGGATCGCTGGAGTAGAGTTGCACCGTGAGCGGCAGGCTGCTGACTGGCGCGCGAGTCACCGTGCCAAAAGCAGCGTTCTCACCGGCGTCTTCCGCAATCGTCGCCTTATCGATGGTGAGGACGATGGCGGGTAAGTCGTCGTCGAGCACTTCAACGGATACGGTGTTGCTCTGCGCGGTGGAGGTCTGCGCCCGAATGGTGAGCAATTCATCCGGCTCGATAATTTCGTCCTGAAAAAGATTCAACGTGAATGGCGCGCTTAAGCTGCCCGCTGAAATGACCACCGCCGAGGTCGCGGCTACAAGGCCTGTTGGCGCGATGGAGAATGTCAGCGAGGTATCGACCGTGCGCACAACATCGATGGATACATCACCCGTAATTTCATCGCCTTCCATGTAGATCGGACTGTCGACTGCGAGTGTGATGTTCGGGCGAATGAGGAACACGACCGAGCGCGTAATCTCCACCGCAATGTCGTCGACCGAAGTCGCAATGGCCCGCAGTTCAAATATTCCATCGCCTTGCGCGGTAACCGGTAACGTGGCAGTCCAACCACCGGCGGCATTCGTGTCCGTCGCAAAGTCAGTGAAGTTTGCTTCACCGTCCTTGCGCAGTGCAAAGACCACGTTGTCGATGCCAATGTCGTCGAGCACAACCAGCTCAACCGACGGCGCGCCCGTTTGGAACATCCGGCCATTTTCGATCAAGGCTCCGCCCGTCGTCAGCCCCGTAATGAGCGGAGGCAGGCGCACGGTCTGCGATTCCGAGACGGGCAGGAATTCGCCGTTGCCCTCCTGAGCCGCTGTAACCACCACTTCACCGCCGCGGCGTGCGATCAAAGTGTTGCCATCAATCACTGCGACGCGGGATGGCGTGGCCGAAAACACCACCGGCAAACCGCTCGAAGCCGTTGCGCTTAAAGTAACCGTGGTCGCAGGCGTGATTGGATCGAAAGTCAGCGTCTGGTTTGCCACGATGCTGAGCCGCTCAGTGGAACGGCCTAGGTATTGCGGGTCGTCGATTTCCGCTAGCACCTCGTAGTTGCCCACCGCGCTCGGCGCCAAGGTCGAGCCATCGTAGGTCACGATGACATTCAATCCTGACGGATTGGTGGTGACGGTGACCGGCTTCGAATTGCCGTCGAAAATCTGGTTGAGGTTGCTGATCGTCACGTCGGCCACCATCTTGGTCGGATCGGCGGCAGGAACGAAGTTGGTGAGCTGCACGGTATTCGCATTCATCACGACATCGAACTGCCCTTCGGCAAAAATCACGGTGCCGCCAATCACGTTGTCGAAGGCGCCACTGACCGTGCCAGTCGTTTGTAGGATCGTGTAGACATTGCCTGATGGCGGCAGGAAGTCGTTGATCAGCGAAACATTCAGGTCGCCGGCCAAAGTCACATTTCCGGATCCCGTGACGTTTAACACATCATACTCCGAGCCTGCGCTATCGCCTCCAATTTCAATTTCCAGAGTCGACGTTGCCTCGCACGGGATGTTGCCAACAATGGTCAACTGCCCAGCCGACATGCCTGGCGCAATCGATCCTTCGTGCGTGAAAGTCGCATTGGCCAGATCGATCGTCGACGTGCCGCCAAGCACGCCACCCTCAGCATTCACGAATGGCCCGGCATTGAAGAAGACGCCACCTGAACCAGTCGCAAGCAAGGTGCCCTCGTTGCGAAAACCATCGTTATTCGGGTCGACGGTCAACCGTGTGGTCTGAGTGGCGTTGATCGTCCCCTGGTTAATGAGGCCGCCACCGTTGTTCAGCAAGTTACCCGCGCCGCGGATCGTCATAGTTGGGCCAACCGTCAAGACTCCGCCTTGGGCAAAGATGAAATTCCCGCCATGATTGTTCATGATGATCTCGCCAGTTCCTGTGATCATCGGGCTTGCGCCAATGAAATTCAGAGAGGTCGTGTTGCCGACCGAGCTCAAGCTGAAGGTCGCATTGTTGATGGTTGTTCCGTCGAGATTGACCGAGCGGTTGTTCGCAATCGACATCGACGCACTGGTTGTCACATCGGTCAATGTCGGTGTGCCCGCCAAGGAAATAATCGCCGAGCCGTCGCCAGTCGCCGCAACTTCACCACCAATGAGATTCGTGCCACTGTAAAGCGTGAGGCGTGACCCGCTGCCAAGCTCGATCACATTGCCGGTGTTGATAAAATTGCCACCGTAAAAGGCGAAACCGCCAGTCCCCGTTGCAAGCATCGTGCCCTGGTTTTCAAAGTTGCGGGCATCGGGATCAATCGCCAGCGCAATGCTGCGGTCGGCAATGATCGTCCCTTCGTTGATTAAGCCGCCGCCATTGTTCATGAGATTTCCGGCGCCACGGATGGTTTGCCCGGGAGCCAATGTCAGGGTTTGGCCATTGGCAAAAAGGTAATTCGAACCGTTGTTGCTCATGATGACCTCACCCGTTCCCTGCAGCACGGGGTCAGCGCCCGAAAAGGTTAGCGAGGTTACATTGCCCACCGAATTTAGGCTAATTGCATTATTATTGGTGACGTTATCGATCAGGAAAACCGAACGATTATTAGGCACCGGCAGCGGTGCATTCAGCGTGACTTTATCTAAAGTTGGATTGCCGGATATGCCAATAAAACCCGTGCCTTCAGCTTCAAGCGAGCCGCCATTAATGACGGTTCCGCTAAACATCTGCACCCGCGAGTCGTTGCCGATTTCGATGGTGTTGTCGGCGTTCTCATAGGTCGCGGGATACAAATACAAACCGCCTGTGCCTGTCGCCCGTAGTAGACCTTCGTTCAAAAAACCACTGGCATTCGGGTCTATGCTCAAGGGCACTGACCGGTTGGCCAGAATCGTTCCTTGATTGATCATGCCGCCAGAGTTATTCAGCAGATTACCCGCGCCGGAGATACGATGCCCAGCCTCCAGCGTCAGCACTTTGCCGTTGGCAAAAATATAGTTTGCCCCATTGTTGCTCATGACGACTTCACCATCTCCTTTCAGCACTGGATCATCGTAGTTGAACACCAGCGAGGTTGTGTTGCCGACAGAGTTCAGCGTTATGAGCTGGTTATTCGTCATCTCTGTATTGAAGGTGACATTGCGGTTATTCGGCACAGGCAACGGAGCATCCAGAATGACGTTGTCCAGCGTCGGATCACCCGACAGCGCAATCGTGCCTGAGCCCCCCGGAGTCGCTAATATGTTTCCATTGGTGATGACCGTGCCAGAGAAGAGGCGCAGCAATGAAGCGTCTCCAATTTCGATGGTGTGCCCGGTGTTCGTGTAGTTCGCAGGATACAACGATAATCCACCAGAGCCAGTCGCCAGCAACACACCTTCATTCACAAAGCCCGAAGCATTGGGATCGATGGACAACGGGACCGTGCGGTTGGCAATAATCGTTCCCTGGTTGACCATGCCCCCACCGTTATTCAGTAAAGTTCCAGCCCCGGAAATCGTCTGCCCGCTACCGACTGTAAGGACTGAACTATTGGAGAAAATAAAGTTCGCCCCATTATTCGATAGCGTTATCGAACCCGTGCCGGATATCGTCTGATCGCCACTGTTATTAAAAGCAAGGGCGGTGGTATTCCCCACCGAACCCAGGGTGATCGAACCATCGTTAACCAAGTTGTCTTCGATATTCACCGTGCGGTTATTTGTGATCTGCAGAAAGCCATTCACGCGAACGCCTCCGACCAAATGAGGAGTGCCCGCCGTATGAAAGAAACCAGAGCCAATTGACTGCAGTTCGCCCCCGTCAATCACCACGCTACTGTTCAACCGCACCACAGAGCCATTGTCTGCGGTAATCACGTGCCCGGTGTTGGTGTAAGTAGAAGCGTATAGATTCAAGCCGCCGCTGCCGGTCGCCGTTAACACGCCCTGATTGATAAATCCATCGGCGCTTGGGTCGATGGACATGGGCGTGCTTTGATTCGCCTCCACACGCCCCTGGTTAATCACACCACCAGCGTTATTGAGAAAGTTGCCACTGCCGCGAATGGTGTGCCCCGATCCATTGGTAAGAATACTTGATGTGGTCAGTAAGTTCGCGCCGCTAGTTCCAATATTGATGATGCCACTGCCGGTGATGGTTGCCGCATGGATAAACTGGAGTTGCGTGGTATTCCCTACGCTACTGAGGCTCAGCAAACCGTCATTATGCAATGCGTTGCCCTCCAGGTTCAGCCCAAGGTAACGGTTGTTGGTGAGGTTCAGACTGTCGCCAACTGAAATGTTCAATGAGTTAATCGTGGCGCTGATGTTATAAGAAACAGCAGAGTCGCCTGCTGCGCCACCATCGATAAAGACATCGAAATCGGTGCTATTGGGAATTTGAAAATCGAACCAATTCGATTCAGTGCCCCAACTGCTGGAACCCCCAACCCAAGTGGCGTTCGTCGCATGCGACAAGTGTGAGAAAGTCAGCGTCGCCAAAGCGCTGCAAAGAACCCGCCATCGCGGAAAGCAGTAGAGGTTTTTCATACCAGCAAGCAGTAAAATAAAAAGACAAACACAGCCGGAAACGTTAGCCGTGATCTTAAATTCTATTCACGAAACTACAGAGAATCCAGTAGGCTGGCAATCCCTTAAACCTCTAACGCAGGGATTTTACAATTAACAGAATTTGAGAAGAAAAAACGTCGTTTGGCCGTGAACATCCACCCACTCAAAACGCGGATTTCGGCGATAAATCATTGATTTCACTGAAGTTTTAATCAGTGCCAACTGTGCCTTCGTCAACACCCAACCACCGCTTCAAGTCTTCCAGTGCGAGATAAAGACACGGCACGAGCAGCAATATGATGGCTGTGGCGAACACAATGCCGAAGCCCAAAGACACCGCCATGGGAATCAAATACTGCGCCTGCATCGAGCGCTCCAGGATGATCGGAATCAATCCACCTGCCGTCGTCATTGTCGTCAACACAATGGGACGAAAGCGGCGTAAACCGGCTTGGCGAACAGCTTCGAAAGCATCCATTTTGGAGCGTTGTCGATTCGCGTAATCCACCATGATCAGCGAGTCGTTCACCACCACGCCCGCCAGCGCAATGATGCCCATGAGGCTGATCAACGACAAATCATAGCCAAGGATGATGTGCCCGATCACTGCGCCAATGGCGCCAAATGGAATCGCGACCAGCACGATCAGCGGTTGAATGTAACTACTAAACGCCACCGCGAGCAGTGCGTAAATCACGAAAAGCGCCAACAACAAACCACCGTAAAGCACATGGGTGGACTCGCGCATTTCCGCCTGACTGCCCTCAAACGTCCAGGTAATCCCGGGAAAATCAGCGCGCAATTGCGGCAGTGTTTCAGTTTGAAAAACATCCATCACCTGCGACATCGTGCGCTTCGGCTCGACGTCCATGGAAACGTTGACCACCCGCCGCCCATCGCGACGGTTAATCGATGTAAATGCCTCACCGTAGGAAACGTCGACCACATCGAGCAGCGGCGTCTCCGTTCCATCGGGCGCCTGGATAACCAGATCCTCCAGATTATGCAGGTCCTTGCGCTCATGCAACGGCAGCTTCACGCGCACCTCAATTTCGTTTGTGCCCCGCAGTTGCCGCTTGGCCAGTGCGCCGTAAAAAGCATCGCGCACCTGCCGTCCGACATCTTCGGAAGTGAGCCCCAGCGCACGGCCTTCAGGACGCAACTTGAAGTCAATCTGCTTCTTGCCCTTGTTGTAATTATCACTCACATCGAGCGTGTTTTCAAATGCTTCGGCGCGCTCGACAAAGGCCTTGCTCGCACGTTCTAACACCTCGATATCGTTATGGCTAAGGTCGATGCTGATGTCCTGTCGATGGCCACCTGGCCCGCTCTCCGCCTCAAACGTAATTTGGCTCACCCCGGGAATGTCGCCTATCTCATCACGCCAGAGTTGGATAATTTCCGCTGCGGTCATGTTGTGCTCATCGGGCGGACGCATCACAATTTCAACATCGATGAAGTTGCCGCGGCGAACGTTCGTCTTAATTCCCTCCGCAACCGTTTCGAGGTTGTACTCATCAAACATACGACGCGTAGACGCCGTCACATCTTCAGCCATGCGCGCCGCCTGATCCGGCGTAATGCCAACCGGCAGACGAATGCCCGCCTCAATCTCATCTGCCGCCACTTCGGGCATATTGATCATCCCCATGTGCGAGCTTGTCGCGTAATTGCCCACGACAATCAACAACGCAACCGCAGCGACAATCGTCACGTAGCGGAAGCGTAAACTCAAGTCCAGCAATCGCCGAAAGTAATTATCAATCAGCCAGGTGAAACCGCGTGAAAATGCTTGCTGCATGTCGTGCAGCTTCGCTCCAAGCTTGTTCCCATGCCCCCCCTCTTTCGCGTGTCCCAAGTGCGCAGGCAAAATAAAGACCGCCTCGAAAAGTGAAACCGTCAACACGATGATGACCACCGCTGGCAGCGGCCACCAAAATTTACCCGTCGTCCCCGGGATAAACAAAAGCGGAATGAATGCGACAATGTTGGTTAAAATACTGAAGACCACCGGCCCGGTAATGTCGCGCACGCCCCGCACCGCCGCAGTCATGAAGTCCATGCCCTGCTGACGATATTCGTAGATATTTTCGCCGACAACAATCGCGTCGTCCACCACGATCCCCAGCACCACGAGGAACGCAAACATCGAAACCATGTTGATGCTCACATCGATGAGTGGTAGGAACATGATGCCTCCAATGAACGAAATAATCATTCCCATCATCACCCAAAACGCTAAGCGAAACTCCAGAAACAGCGCGAGAATCGACAACACGATCACCGCAGCCATAACCCCATTTTCCACGAGCAAAGAAAGCCGCTGACGATATTCTTCAGCCGCATTGTTATCAATGCGCCAATCCACGCCCGGCGGCAGCGTGGTCTCAAAATCCGCCATGATATCCTCGACCGCTTCCGCAATTTCCAGTGGCGACTGATCGCCGATGCGGTAGACATTCAACTCCATCGAAGGCGTCTGATTAAACTGCGAATGAAAGCTGCCTTCCTCAAAGCCATCGCGAATCTCGGCGATGTCCGCCAGCCGTACGCTGGCGCCCTCCGACGTGGCGAGAATTTCAATGTCGCCGAATTCGTCAGCCCATTGCTTGCGCTCTTTCACGCGAAGTAGGATTTCGCCCGTGCGCGTTTCCACGACGCCTGCGGCAACGTCGTCACTGGATCGCTCAATGATGTCCGCCACATCGCTCAGGGTGAGTTTATATTCCCGGAGTTTGGCGCGGGATATTTCCACATGCGTCACGTAGTCCGCCGCGCGTCCAAGCTCGATCTGCGTCACGCGCGCATCGCTGAGCATGTGGTCGCGCAACTGTTCCGCCAGCTTCCGTAAAACCCAATGATCCACATGGCCGTACAACACAACTTCCAGCACTTCGCGCTGCTGAGATTGCAGGCTGACCTCCGGTTCTTCGATGTCGTCAGGAAAAGTGCGAATGCGACTAACGGCCTGATCTATGTCTTGAAAAGCGCGCATGCGGTCCGTCCCCACCACCAGCTCAATCGAAACCGAGCCCGAGCCTTCGCGTGCGACAGAGGTAATTTCTTTAATCCCATCCACGCCACGAACCGTTTCTTCGATTGGCAGCAATATTCCCTGCTCCACTTCGGCTGGCGCGGCGCCAGGGTAACCCACACTCACGGAAACGACGTCGAGTTCGTACTCCGGGAAAACTTCCTTCTGCATCGTCAACGCCGTCCAAATGCCGCCGATGAGCAGGATCGCCATCAGAAGATTCGCCGCAATCGAGTTGCGCGCCATCCAGCCGATCGCGCCGCCTTCGTTTGGCGTCTGGGCGTCACGCATCACTTCGCTGCCTCCTTCGCTTCGCCTTCGGTGCGTAACGGCGCGTCATTGACAACTGAGCTCAAGCTCGTCGTCACAACCTTGGCGTCCTCGGATAAACCATCGCTGATGTAGGCGTACTGTGCATCACGAAAGACAACCGCCACCGGAGTGATCTTCAACAAGCCATCTTCCATGATCCACACCGTGTCGTCTTCACGCAAATAGGCGCGATCCAGACGCAACACATTTTCAATCGGCTTCCCGTGGATCGTCACTTCGAGCAGCGATCCAATGATCAACGGCGGCTTGCCCGCATTGGCTTCTTCCAAGGCCAAGGGATCCTCCACGGAAATATTGATGCGCGCCAGTCGCGTGCCTTCATCCAGTGCGCCAATGAGTTTATCCACCGCGCCTTCGCGATAAACGCCTGACTGCCACGAGGTCCGATTGCGAAACTCAGCCGCTGAGCCACCTGCGCCTTCACTTTGCGATGCAAAGTTAATATAGGGAATCTTGTCCAATGGCGCCGTCGCAGTCACCCAATATCGGTGTACATTGACCAACCGACCGAGGTCATCACCGGGCGAAACCTGCGAACCAACCGACACCCGGCGCGACAAGACTTGCGCATCAAACGGCGCACGAATCGTGGTCCGCTCCAGGTCCAACTTAGCCTGATCCAGCATTGCTTGCGCCGCTTCGACATCCGCCTGTGCAGCGCTAAGCTGAGGCTTGCGCAGCACCAGATTTTCATTACCAGCGACAATGTCCTTATCGAGCAACTCGTAGTCGAGCTTCGCAACGTTTTGTCGCCCCATTTCGATCTGTAAATCCGCCTCAGCCTGATGCAACGCACTCTGCCGTTGGGCAACCGCATTCTCGTAATCCGCTGGGTCCAGCTTGAGCAGCACCTCGCCTTTGCTCACCAGCGCGCCTGAAGAAAAATTGGACGAACGCTCAATGACTTCGCCGCTCACGCGCGGGCTCAGCATCACATCGTCACGCGCACGGACGAGTCCCATCACGACGATTTCCGGGCTGAAGTCTCCACGCTCCACATCGATCACTTCGACCAACATGGCCGTTTTCTTACTGGCGCCGGTGCGCTGCGCCTTGGGCTGCGTCGACCGAATAAACGCGGTCAATCCGATGGCCGCTAGCGCGATCAGTCCACATAGGAAAAGGGTCAGCTTCCAGTTTATTGATTTCTGGTTGGGTTCCCCGGTCTCTGCCTGCTTAGCCATGTTGCGTATTCCTCGTCTTCGGTTTCCTGAATAAGTGCGGCGACGACCTCGCGGTCCGTCTCGATGCTGCCCGCCAATGCCCGGTAAAGCGCAATGCGGAACTCGATCAACGTGCGGCGGCCCTCCAAAAGCTGACGTTGTAAACGCTGCTCTTCAATAAGCGCGGTGAGCACGTCGAGGTATTCGGTGACGCCATTAAAATATTCGATCTGTAAACGCTGATACGACATGCGCGCAAGGCGCAGTTGCTCTTCAATGCTCGCAATCCGCTCGACCTGTTTTTGCTCCCGCACCAGCGCGTCCTCTACTTCCTGAAAGGCGTCTAACACCACTTGTCCGTATTCCATTACACGGCGTTGCTGCAGAGCTTGGTTGCGGTCGACTTCGGCTGCGCGACGCCCGGCGTCAAAGACCGGCGCGACAATCTGCCCCGCGATGGACCGAATCCATGAGCCAAACAAATCAGACGGCGTTTCGCCCACGGTGAAAATCGCCGCATCCAGCGACAGACGTGGGTATTGGTTGGTGATGGCGGCGGCCAAATCCGCATTCGCCGCCTTGACCACGAAATAGGCGGCTTGCACATCCGGTCGGCGTTGCACCAGTGCGGCGGGCACGCCGGTTGACGGCATAGGCGGCAGCTCAGGCAATCGTTCGTCGGCAACCGGTTCACCCACTTCCGGCGGTTTGCCCTCCAACACGGCGAGCGCATTTTCCAAAACGCCAATCCGCGCCTCAACAACAATCACTTGCTCGCGCGTGGCTTCGATTAATTGCTGCTGCCGGATAAGGTCAGCGCTACGAATCAAGCCACTGCTGAAGCGCGCTTTCAGTGAGCCATACACCTGCTCGTTGACCTTGATTTGCTCGAGCAACAGGTCCCGCTGATTCTGTGCTTCCACCAACTGATAATAAGTCACCGCAACCTGCGCCGTGAGCGTGAGCGCGGCAGTCTGATAATCATAAAACGTCGCCTCCGCACGAAAGCGCTCGGCATCGACCAGCGAGCGAATGCGCCCCCACAAATCCACTTCGTAGGATGCGTTTAGCCCAGCGCCAAATTCCTGAAAGCTAGAGCTCCCCCCAGAACCTGATCCAGCCGCTCCTTCGAAAAATGCATCGACGCTTGGATACAGCGACGCCGATTCACGCGTGATCACTGCCTGCGCCTCCATGAGTCGCAGCCAGACCGCTTCCAGACTGAGGTTAAAAGACAGCGCGCGCTCCATGCGATCATTGAGCGCTTCATCGCCAAAAGCCGTCCACCAGTTGTCTGGTATGACTACGGAGCCAGTGTCGCTAAACGCCGTCGGCATCTGCACCGGCGGCGTAATTTCCGTTTCCGTAACGCAACCCGGCAAGAACCATACTCCCAACAAGCAGGCGCTTAACCGAACCCATCGGTTAGCACGAAACTGGCTTTTTCGTTGTGATTCATCTGAATGCATGCAGCGTGGTTGCCCAGTAAGGGACGCTGCGAACGATAGACAAAGTCAACAAAAAATCAAGCAAGGGCGGTCAACTATTTTTCCTTATTTTACGGCTGCACGCCCGTGCGCGGATCACGGCTTACGACATCCCATATCGTTTGCTGCACAACGCGGACGAGTTCTGCATACTCGGGCTTGTCCAAGCCATAAGGTTCCGCAGACATGCCCACGGGATTCTGCCCACTCAGCACCGTAAAGATTGTCGAGCCTGACACAAAAATGCCCAGCGTGCTAGATTTGTGCGGTATTGGATTCAGGTGAATCGCATCGGCATAGAGCACGTTCACGCCATCGGCAAAGTCCGTGTCCTCGTCCAGGCCGGGCAACCAATCCGGATCTTGATCGGCTAGTTTTTGCAAATCAGGCAGCTCGACCGCCTTGATCTTTTTATCCAGCTCAAAGAGCACTTCGCCGACGGGAATCAAGCGCACTGGCGACTTAAGTTGTGGATATTGGGCGTTCAGGTAATCCAAGAGTTGGCCATAAAAGTCGCGCGATGCGGCGCTCTTAGCGGCTGTCCAGTCATCGTCTTCAAGCGTAGCCGTGTAGCGTGCTTCCCAAGCAGCAGGGTAATCGATATTCAGCGGCCTTTTCGTGCCCTTCTCCCGGTCTCGCCGCGGCCAAGTTGCATAGACATAAAACGTATCCGTCGCCTTATGCTCCAGCGCTAGGTCGATGAAGTTGCACGCGCCGGCGTAGGTGTCCTTGATTTTGCTGAGGAAGGGCTGCAGCACAAGCGCGTCCCACTGATGCTCAGTCAGACCGGTTTCGTAGCGGCCAAAGCGCGGGTTCTCCAGCTTGTCGTAGGGATTCGGGTCAACAGTGAACGTGTCGCCGCTAGGCACATTCGTTTCCCAGGCAATCCACTTCTGGCTGGGCTCGTCTTTATAATTCCAGTGGCGGATCAGCGACTTACCGCCCGAGAGCTGCGAGCCGAATTGTAGATCAATCCCCCGCTCACCGAACAGCGTGCGCACGCGGTCAAGCGTCGTGCTGGCAGTCAGGCTATTGCCGATAAAGTAAACGTTCAGCGTTTCTTCGGCGCGCACGCAAAGCGGCGCCAGCGCAAGGAGCATGAAGGAAACAGATTTCATCGAGATCTTTCGGTTTTCGTTGGGGAGTAAATTCAAACATCTCCAGTTTGCCGTATTTTCTGCGAACCAGAAAGCAGGAACCCTCCCCCTCAATACGCCTAAAAGATACACTGATCCGATAAATCGTGATCTTCGTAACCAAAACCGGCGGCTCCATATGGAACCGCCGGTCGAAAAATAATGCTGCTTGCCGTGCTTACTTGGCGCCACGCTTGGCGATGCGGCGACGCTCTTCCGAGTCGAGCACACGCTTGCGGAGGCGCAGGAACTTCGGCGTCGCTTCAACCAGCTCATCGGCCGCGATGTATTCGATCGCGCGCTCGAGGGAAAAACGGATCGGCGGCGCCAACTGCACATTGTCGTCCTTACCGGAGGAGCGCATGTTGTCGAGCTGCTTGGCCTTGCAGGGGTTGACTGGGAGGTCTTCCTTGCGCGGACATTCGCCAACAATCTGGCCGTTGTAAACTTCGTCGCCGGGGGCCACGAACAGCTTGCCGCGCGCCTGGATCATGTTCAGCGCATAGCCCATAGCCGGGCCAGTCGCCACCGAGCAGAGTGTGCCCGTGTTCCGCGTGATGATCTCGGCGCCCTTCGGACGGTATTCCAGGAACATGTGCGAGCAAACGCCATGGCCGCTGGTCAGCGTGGTCAAGTCGCTCTCAAAGCCGATCAAGCCGCGGGTGGAGATCGTCGCCTCGATGGTCACGCCAGCGTGGTGGTGCTCCATGTTGGTGATCTGCGCCTTGCGGTTGGACAGGTTTTCCATGACAGCGCCCATCATGCTTTCGGGCACTTCCACCCAAACCTGCTCGAAAGGCTCGCACTGCTTGCCGTCGATTTCCTTAAAGAGCACCGTCGGGCGGGAAACCATCACTTCGTAGCCTTCGCGGCGCATCGTTTCCACGAGAACGGCGATCTGCATCGCGCCACGGGCATTGACGAGGAAGCGGGTGCCTTCAGTGGTGTCAGCGACTTTAATTGAAATATTGGCCTTAGTTTCCTGGATCAGGCGATCGCGGACCTGGCGGGAAGTCACCTTCTTGCCATCCTTGCCGGCGAGGGGACCATCGTTGACGTGGAATTCCATCTGCACGGTGGCCGGGTCGATTTCCATGAACGGCAGCGCCTCGGCGTCCTTATTGGCCGCGAGCGTGTCGCCGATGTCGACGTCTTCAAAGCCGGCGATGCCCACGATGTCACCTGCTTCGCAGGATTCAACGGGCTGCACGCCGAGGCCGGTAAAGCGGATTAGCTTGGTGATCTTCACGCGGTCGACCTTGCCGTCCTTGCGGAGCGCGTGGATCGTGGCGCCGCTCTCGATCTTACCCGAGAGGATACGGCCAATGGCCAAACGACCGACGAAGGCGTCCCAGTCGATGTTGGAAACGAGCATGCGGAAGTCGCCTTCTTCGACGACGGGCGCCGGAATGCGCTCCACGATGGTTTCGAACAGCGCGGTCATGTTCTCGCGCGGGCCGTCTTCCTCGCGGTCAGCAAAGCCATTCTTGGCGGATGCGTAGAGGAAAGGCGCGTTGAACTGGTCTTCGTCGGCTTCGAGGTCGAGGAACAACTCCAGCACCTTGTCGTGCACCCACTCGGGGCGCGCGGTGTCGCGGTCCACCTTATTAATCACGCAAATCGTCTTGAGGCCATGGCTGAGCGCCTTGCGGAGCACCCAGCGGGTTTGGGCCTGCGGGCCGCCCACGGCGTCGGTCAGCAGCAGCACGCCGTCAACCATCTTCATCACACGCTCCACTTCGGCGCCGAAGTCGGCGTGCCCGGGGGTGTCCACGATGTTAATCGTATAGCCGTTCCACTGGATGGCGGTGTTCTTGGCCTTAATGGTAATGCCCTTTTCGCGCTCCAGATCCATGCTGTCCATGGCGCGCTCTTGCACTTCCTGGTTTTCACGGAAAGTCCCGGATTGTTGCAGCAAGCAGTCCACCAAGGTGGTCTTGCCGTGGTCAACGTGTGCGATAATTGCGATGTTGCGGATCTTCTCCGCAGTGCGTGTTGGTTCTGCGAGCGCGCTCATAAAAAGAAAAATAGCGCGTCACGCTGACAAATTTTCGCTAATAAGCGAGATTCATTTTTGATTTAGCACCCAAAAAGCGTGAATCACGCCTCCTAACCAGAATAGGACCACCCAAAGCAGGATGTTGATGATCAGATCGACGCCAGCGCCTTTTTTCATCGCGACAGCTACTGGCGGCAGGAAAATGCATAGTAGAATTTCGAGTAAGCTCATGGTAGGAACCAACATAGCACAAAACCAGCCGTTGTCCATTCTCGATAAAAATAAGAAAAATTTGCCGAAAAACGCCTTGACCCGAATTGATTGAGTGCAATTATCGCCCTCTTTCCCAAATTGGCCAGATAGCTCAGTTGGTAGAGCAGAGGACTGAAAATCCTTGTGTCCCGTGTTCGATTCACGGTCTGGCCACCATTTTCAAAGAAACCGCGCAGTCTACGGCTGGCGGTTTTTTTGTTTCATCGAGTCAAAATCTGCTCCCGCTGCCTGCCCTTACCGGTTTCAAATGTTTGAATAACCCGCCCATTGCAAAAAAATGGTTTGTCGACAGCATAGAGGGCGAATAAGCATAACGCACCCCTCAACTTTACAGTCAGGATGCATGGGCTTTCGAGAAGATCGCTGGCGCCTTGGCTGAATAATTTTCGCAGTCACTTGGTTACCCAACTCACACCTACCCGAGAACTCTCCCGGAGAGCTGAGAAATCTCGGCAATCCCATCAGCAAAGCCCAGGATTCGCCTTGATTGTCGCGCTCGCGCTCATGGCGTTTATCATGCTACTGATGTTAAGCTTGAGCACACTGGTGCGAATCGAGACAGCGACGGCGTCACAACAACTGCATAAGGACACGGCTCGCCAAAATGCATTACTCGGCTTGAACCTCGCATTGGGGCAACTGCAAAAGCTGGCTGGAGCCGATACGCGCATTACCGCGCCGGCGAACATCGACAACGCCGTGCTGGGCAAAGGCCATTGGACCGGCGTTTGGCAGTCGGGCAGCGAAGGCGGCGCGAACGCAACCGACTTTGAAGGGTGGCTGGTCTCGCTGCCAACCGGCGTTACCAATGTCTACGGCGAAAGCCAAAGCGACAATATCGATCTCGTTGCCTCCAATTCAAATTGGGTGCAAATCGTCGGCGCCGGATCGGTGGACAATGCTGCGGGGGCCGACGCCGTTGCCGTCGGCAGACTGCCTCTCGACGATTACAATCACTACGCGTTTTGGATTGGCGAAGAAAACACGAAGGCCCGCATTAATTTCCCCGTCCCTGAAGCAGTCGACGCAACTGACATCAATCTGTCCGCGCCGCGCTACACCGGCTTCGTCAACCTGGACTCTGCCTTCGAGGCCCTGGAACCAAACGACGCCCGACTGAAAATCCTAACATCGCTGGAAAACCTCAACAACCTAGCGTCGAATAGCACGGTCGGCACGCGGTATTTCCACGATCTTTCCCTTCACGCGCGGGGCATCATGACGGATGCGAAAAACGGCGGTTTGAAAACCGACCTCACCCACCTCCTCGAAAATGACGCGGCCTTCGAGCGCTACTTCGGGGTAAGCCCGACCCAATCCCCCATCGGCAATTGGGATGAGCCATACGCCTTTCGCGCCTACGACAACAGTTATGCCTTCCCCTACGGTTCGCCTAATTGGGGCACGCTCGCTTCTTATTATCGGCTTTATGAAGACGTCGACAACGGCGCCTTCACGGCAACGCCGCCGCTGCCGAACGTATCCGGGGCCGCCGCAAGCGCAGTCAGCTATTACGATGCTGACGAGATCTATCACTATAACCAACCCGTCCACGCGGTCACGTCCATGCTCGGGCTCAGTGTGGCCTTGGAGTTTCAAGCGACTCTGGATACGGACAACAGCGGCGAAAGCATTACCACTTACCGACCAATCATTCATTATAAGCCGCTCATCGCGCTCTATAATCCCTACGATGTGAAATTGAACGCGACGCAGTACAATTACAATTGGGAGTTTAAGCCAACAATTAGCATCACGGTTGGTGGACAGCCAACGGTGACGTTTAATATGCAGGAGACGCTTCCTGAATCGAGCGCCTATGGTTCGCTGTTTCGTTGGCGCATTGAAAACGATACGGAATTGCTGCCGGGCGAAACGCGTTACTACTCACTGGACCAGCCTTACGCAGTAGTCGATTCCACTTCCAATAGTGACTTCGCCCAAATGGAGGCGGATTGGAATGAAGACGGGGCTTACTACGTGGATCTAACGCAATCGAGCCACATCGTAACCGCCTTGCAGAACGGCAACACGGCCTCGCCCTATTCCCATCAATCGACGCGCAGCACTTCCTCCAGCGCCAAGAGTGATCGCTTCGGCTTTACCGCTGAGGAGCTGGATAACCTGACGGTTACACTAGGCGATGGCGAATCGACCGGCGACATCAACGTGCAAGTGCAAATCAGCTACGAGCCAATTAATGTGGCAGGCGAAACCTACAAGTCCCCGCATGGCGCCTTTTACATGCGGACGGGTCCCATTGGCGATTCCAACCAAGCCTCGCAATTGGGCGATAGCTACTTTCAAGAATACGTCGATGAAATGCGCCCGCCGGAAGTTAATTGGAGCTCGCCGTTGACGCAACTATCGGCCGGCCCCTTCACGATTACGGCCGTCGAGTTCAGCCTCCGCACAACGGAAGACTCGCATGAAGCCCACCGACAGCTCATCGACTCCAACCCACGTCCCATCATGATGTCGGGCAAAGAAGAAGGCTTTCGCAGCGGCAATGGCCTTTCCACATATTCTGGCTGGATCATTCGGGATTATGCGCCCGGCGCGGCGCCGGAGCCAATCGTCTCCGACCTGGATCGCTTTTCAAGCTTCTGGGGCAACACCCGTAACATCTCAAGCGGTGGCGCGCTGGGAGGCGCCTCGGTGGTCCTCTTTCACATACCGCGTGAGCCGCTGATATCCCTGGGAAGTTTTCAACACGCTGGCCTGAGTCGCTATACGCGCGACCCGGCTTATATCTTCGGCAACAGCTACGCCATTTCCAAGATCCCTTCCGATCAAACTGAATCGACCTACACCGAAGGTTCCCGAACGCGCTACGCCTACGACTGGTCTTACGCCATCAACAACGCAGTGTGGGACAGCTATTTCTTTTCGACCATTCCGCAATCAGCCGATGACGCCGAAGAAGCAATCGACGACCTCAACGCCAACGTCGACACCTTGCCGAATTCACGCTTTGCGTTGCATTCGCCCGCCGGATTCGAATTGGACAATGCTGGCCTCGCAACGTTGCTCACTGACGAGTCCGCAACCGACACCGCCAATTTAAGCGCCGCCTTCCTGTTCGCCGACGGTATGTTCAACGTCAACTCCACATCGGTGGATGCGTGGAAAGCGTTTCTCGCCAGCAATTCGCATTTGGCCGTGCCGGTGTATAATCCCGAGACGCAGGCCATTGCGTCGCATGAGTCAGAGAGCGGCGCCGTCTTCTTCCGCACGCCAGTCTCCTACGACACCGGATTCGCGACCGAGGAAAATGGCCAGAATTTCTGGAATGCCTATCGGCGGCTTACCGATGCTGAGCTGACAGACTTAGCGCAAGCCGTTGTCGATGAAGTTCAAACACGCGGGCCATTCTCATCCATGGGCGATTTCATTAACCGCCGCCCCGGCTCAAGTGATCCGGAGCAAAGACGCCGCGGCGCCCTGCAAGCAGCATTGGATAAATCAGTCAACCAGCGCTTGAGTGAAGACCTCATCGGCTCGGAACGTGGGACTGCGCTGACGACGCCAACCTTCGCCACCGATGTTTTCAATGATGAAGACGCCGCCGGAATGGGCATGCCTGGGTGGATCATGCAAGGTGACCTCTTGCAACCCCTCGCCCCGCTCATGACAGTGCGCTCAGACACTTTCCGCGTGCGCGCCTACGGAGACCACGCCAACCCGCTGACCGGCGAAATCGAATCACAAGCCTGGTGCGAAGCGATTGTTCAGCGTATTCCCGACCCGGTAATCAACACCTCAACGCCAACCCGCTCCGAGCTTGCCAATCCACCAACTGAGTTTGGGCGGCAATTTAGAGTGATCGCATTTCGCTGGCTGAACAACGACGATGTTTAATTCAAATATTTTTCATTCATTTCAATTAATGTGGCGAAGCGGTCTATTGGCCCTGTTAGTCGCCACATCTCAACCGTGCGCGGCACAAGAAGAAGAAACAATCACGCTGCAATTTCAGACCTTATCTTGGCAGCAATCAATTCAGGACCTGTATTATTTCGATAGCGGTCAGCCAGTTAAAATTTTTGTGCCCAATGGCGCTCCGAGTTCAACGCAAACATACACTGGCCCCCCTACCCTCGGCTTTTACACCAAGCACCTTGGTGAAGATGCGCAAGCAAGCTACCAACTCAGCTCATCCGTCAAGCTAAGTAAAGGGCTCAGTAAATGCCTATTGCTTTTCCTCCCCACACAATCACCAGACAGCGGGCCACGCTATAAAATACTTCCCTTGGACGACAATGCCAATGGCTTTGGCGCGAATGCCATGAACTTCTATAACCTGACTGACGCCAGGATGGCCGTCCGCATTGGCGGCTCACAATTCGAGCTCAAGCCTGGTGCGAATAAGGTGCTTCAGCTCTCTGAAAACGATTCTAAAAATGTCGACGTGCAAATGGCTTCGAACCCCGACAACACGAATTGGTCCCTCATCTATCAATCCAGGTGGGCTGCTCCGGGACATCGTCGCGCATGGGTGTTTGTGTATCAGGAAACGGGGTCCAGACCCAGCATTCGCAAGTATTATCAAATCGTCGACGTTGAGCCGGTGACACTGTCTGCGCCCAATCAATAAGTTACTATGTTCAAGACAACCTGCTTCATTGCCTGCCTCACATTGGGCAGCGCGCTCACCTCACTGCATGCCTTCGGCGCCGACAAAGATGTTGCCTATCTGGGGCCCGACCGAGATGAGAAAATGGATGTTTACTTGCCTTCCAATCGGCAGGGCAAACTAGCGCCAGCCATACTTTTAATTCACGGCGGCGGCTGGGCCCATGGAGACAAAGCTTCGCAGCGAATGGAGTCCATCGCGGAAACACTCGTTGATGAAGGCTACGCGGTATTTTCAATTAACTATAAATTGAACGTTGGGTCGCGCGATCCAGACACCAATAAATACACTCTTAGCTATCTGGCGTGGCCTCAAAATTTATACGATTGTAAATCGGCCTTGCGCTTCATTCGCGCTCATGCTGACCAATACGACGTTGATCCGAATCGTATCGCGTTAATGGGGGCCTCGGCCGGTGGTCATCTGGCGATGATGCTGTGGTCCACTGCCGATGACGCCGATTTAAATCAGGGCGGCCTTTACACGGACCAGTCAAACGATGTCGCATGCATGATCAATTTATACGGCCCCTACGATACGGATTCCCAACCGCTTTCGCCAATCATGGGCGCGACTTGGGATGAGAAAAAAGCGCTCTGGGCGGTCTCCTCGCCCAAGAACCATCTCAGCTCCGGGCTCGCTCCCATCCTCATCCTACATGGTGATGCAGATAAAACCGTACCGGTAAAGCAATCCCGAGCACTCGCCTCTCAACTCGAGGAACTAGGCGTGACCTACACCTTTGTGGAAATTGAAGACGCCCCCCACAGCTTCGACTTGCAGCCGAAGGAAATGGACCTGCGCCCCGTGGTGTTTGAATTCTTAGAGACCAACCTCTAAGCAATCAGGATCACTCAACTAACAGCGATAGACTGCTACGCCCCTTCACCGAAACGAAGACTTGATCATCACGCTCTTCGATCCGCTGATTCGCCATCACGAGCGATTGCCCAGTCTGCAACGTAAGCCGAATTCGATCAGCCTTTGGACTAAAATTGGTGATGCCGACATGCCAAGGCTTACCCTCTGAATTCAGCAACACAGACACGTCCGTCAGCGGGCCTTTCTCTAAAATCTGAATCGTGGGACTGAGCGCTGGCCGCAGCAAATCAAAGAGGATTTTGAAGTAAGCCAACGCTGCATTGTTGCACTCGGATTGCTCCACTTGATGTCCCAACAAAAACGGTGCATGCACGTAGTATCCATTGCCAACTTTTGCACGCATTAAAGCCGGCAGACCATCGTCTGTTCGCAGTATAATTTCTACGCGCGACTCACACTGCATCGCCTGAAAATAATCATCGTCCAAGACCAGCAATTCATCCGAAACTGTCACGCTCCGTTTGCCCCGGCACACAAAGTCGCGCTCTTCAATCCCCAACAAATCATGCAGGTCAAAACCCGGAACGCGGCATTGAAGATTGCCATCGATATCGAGTACGCCAAAGCGCGCATCGGACACCACAATGCCGCCGTGCTGCATAAACGCTTTCAATGAATTAGCAAAACGCTCAGTCAAAGCAGGAAGGCAAGGCACGACCAATACTTTCATGTCAGTCGGTATGCCCGATTCAGCAATGCATTGAGGCGCTAGATAACGTGGGCAAACGCCTTCACGCCAAAACGCGTGAAACCAACCACGATGATCATCGGTGTAACGCGTTCCGGGCGGGGTCGTCGCCTCACCATCGCCAATCGCTGTGAGCAGCCGCTCGACATCCGGGTCGAAAACAATGCCGCATCCTGAATCATCCGGTGTCGACTCTGCCAATACCGAAGCATGCTTCTGCATAAACTCAGCAACCGCACCTGCCTGTTCCGCAAAATGATTTGGAGTGCCGTCAAAGTCCGTCAACCCCCGTCCGGCGACTTGGCGTCCGCGTCGAAATGGACGGTATTTCCAATAGATGAGCCCCTGGATTCCGTGGAATATTGCCTGATAACTCCAGAGCCCTAGCTCATCCGTCATGGATGAATTTTCGGTGGGAAACAGACTACGGTTCTGCGTCATTAACTCAGAGATGATCGTCTGCTTGCCATCAGCGACACTCAATGCGTGACGCCAAAATTGAGGCCACAACCAAGCGTCACTCTCCCACCAGCGCTTACCCAACATATTGGCGTAGCAAGACAGCCCGTGCACATCGCTCGCGGCCACGACATCCCAATCACTTGCGCCGAAATAGTCGCCCGTTCGATTGTGAAGCACATCGCTCCCCAGCACATCGGCAAACAACGGAGTATCAGGATCAATCTCGCGGATGATGGAACGCCACCAGTGCAGTTGCTCGGTAAAATCAACCGAGCGAAACCGTTGCCAGTCTCGCTCCGCGACCACGGAAGACCATGACCACACTCGATAGTTTGGAGGCGTTCGATTGATGTCGTCAAAAGAAGCAAAGTATGTCGCCCATGCCGCATTCAAAAGCTGAATATCGCCTTTGTATTGTCGCTCAAGGTAACGCACAAAAGCTTGAATGGTCTCTGGCGAGCGCGAGCAGTTGCCAATCTCATTAAAAATATCATAAGCCATCAACGCAGGATGTCCCTTGAAATGCATACTGACTTCGCGCAGATACTGCTCCACCAAGGCTTCCTTCTGCGGCTGGTGAAATCCGTTCTCCCGATAATCAACAGATTGTGCATAGCCAAAGCATTCTGGCGCATCGGCGTCTTGCATCACCTGGCCTTGCAGTTCGAGCACAACCTTCAGACCGAGCTCCGCACAGCAATCCATAACCGCATCAATTGCGCCAAAAGCAGTCTGTCCGGGCGATGGCGCTTCCCAGCGACTCACACTGGGATAGACGACGACGGTATTGAAACCCAGCTTAACCATGTTCTCCAAATCGCGGCGTAACTCTGCCAACGGCACATTGCGCTCGATCAGCAAAACTGCTCCGACCGGCAGACATTTTAACGGCAGTGATTCGACGCTACGGCTAACAGACATAAAAATGAGTTCCGAGGATGCTGTTCGGTTTGCTTAGTTAATTGAAAGCGCCCTGCTAAAGCTTTCCGCGTCGATCTTCCAACATCACGCGGATGTCGCTTAGTTTCTCCCGGTTGAGCGGATAGAAAAGAATCAGCACGAGAGAGAAAAACCAGATGATCACCGGCACAAAAAGGAAAAGCCACTTCATGCGCTCAAGCACTTCTATTGGTTGCGATTCAAGCATCACATCAAAGCCCGATATTTCCAGCATCACGCCGCCCATGCCCATGGCCAAAGTGTTCGCAGCTTTCAGAAACCAGGAGTAAAAAGCATTGAGCGCGCCTTCACGTCGACGCGTCGTATCCATTTCATCATAATCGGCGACATCAGCTTTCATCGATGGCAAGAACAGCCAGAATGCAGAAAAACCACCGGCCTGCATCGCGGCAGGAATCAACTGCAGGTAAGGCATCTCTGGCACCAGGCAGAAGTAATAAAGCAAGTGCCCAACCATGGCGATGATCAGCACGCTCGCCACCAGGATTTTTTTGTCATATTTCTCACTGAGCCAGGTAAGCAACGGCAGTGAAAGAATGCCAACCGCCACCATCGTGGTATAGCGCCATCCGTCGACAATGGACGCCTCGTCCAGCTTTCCATCGTTAATCAGAAAAATATTCACATACTGTCCCAGGCTGGCCACAGAGGCATTGCCCAATGACAAAAAGAACGACGCCCCAATCAATATCCAGAGCGGCTTACAACGAAAGGTCTCCCGGATGCTCTGCCAGAAGGGATCCTTGGTCTGGTGCTTAACCTCCTTCTCATAAAAGCGCTCTTTGACGAACAACGCAGGCAGCAAACCGAAGCAGGCAATGAGGATCGCCATCGCCCAACTACACGCACGGACGCCATTGACCAAATCCGGCTCACCCGTTTCTGGATTGGCAAACCATGGGCCAGTGACAATCGCCATGATCCACCCGCCACCCAGCGCAGTCAGCTTTCCGAAGAAGGACATCCAGGCAGTCAGGCGGGTTCGTTCGTCGTAGTTCGGAGTCAGCTCCAACTGCATGCCATAGTATGGCATCGACCAGCAGGTAAACGACGTGAAGAACAGCCACCCAACAAACAGCAGGTAGAAGAACATCCCCATTTCACTCCACCCTTCCGGCGGACGCCATAAGAATGGATAAATGCAGGCGGTCAGGATGGCGCCAACGAACATGAACGGCCGTCGTCGTCCCCAGCGAGTGCGGGCATTATCTGAAATATTACCCATCAACGGATCCGAAATAGCATCCCAGGCGCGTAGGATCATCAAGGCCAGACCAACCAACATTGGACTGATTTTCAGTCCGATATTAAAGTAGGGCATCCACAACATACTAACTGTAACCGTGGTGGCGAAGTAATCCATTTTCCCGCCAATGGAAAATGCGATTTTTTGTCCAAACGGAATCCGATCCGCTTCGGGGATATTAACTTTACGAGACATAAAGAATAGAAACGAGGAATGAAAAACAACCAGCGTAGATGATCCTCCGCGTGGTCTCGGGGGCGCCTAAACGCCGATGGCCGCAAAGGCTTGGCGCACGTAGTTTCGCTTGTCCTGCAGATACGCCAGCGCCTCGTCATGCGGCTCCAGTCCCAAGCTTAACCGCACGCGGCACAGCACGAGGTGAAGTTGCCAGGCATGCTCATCACGTATCGGTGAAAGATAGTGGTTGGTCAGTCGCTTTTGCTTTTGCTTGCGAAGGGTGCGCGCGATGGAATGCGAGGGCGTGAGCATGCTGTCCGTCAGCGGCGTCGATAGATGGTCTATGATCGTGATGGCATCGTCTTTGGAAACAACTTCACGCTCGACCAAACGCTCGAGCGTCAAAGCCAATGCGCTGCGCACGTTTAAAATATTATCAGGTTGCTTCGCCGTCTTTACCAGTGCTGAAACGCATCGCGCACTCCCACACACCCTGAGCAGGATGATAGACAACAGCCAAAACGGGATGTCAATTTCCTGACCGTAGGCGCCCATGTTTTCCGATGGATCGGTATCACCGATTTCATGAACGTCAATGGCCTGGATCAAGCGCGACTCCGCCAGCTCATCACGCCACATGGCCAAGATGCAGGCGGCGTAAAACGACGCATTGGACGTGGGTGAATCCAACAGCTTGATCACCGACTCACGGTATTGCTCAGGATCACGAAAGATCAACCACAACGGCACACCTGATTCACCTGAAGCCAAGTGTTTCAAGGGATCTTCAACGCTCCGTGTCACAGGATTATCCTCCGGGCATTGCGGTGCGCCTTCCATGGCCATGCGCAACTCCTCCATGCTCACATTGCGGGACTTACCCTCGGCCCCATCCTTCACTGAAAGCGCTGCGGCAATGCCCGCCGCTTCACCCAGACGCTGCATATCACGCTGCATCCGAATACCATAAAAAACATTGGCGCGCATGCCCGCCGCACGACAGGCAATCCATACGTTAGCAAGGCTGCGCGGAAGCAACATGCGATAGGGCAACTCTGCCCGCAGTGGATAGCGAAACAGTCGACACACCCAGTAGAAGAAGATTGTTTCGTCGTCTTCGAATTCGAAATCAACCGAATGCGTATCCGCGTGGGCGCCCGCACGGCCAATGCTATCGTCAAACTGGCGTTGCGTGATCAGGTCATCCATTTCCAGGATATAATCCGTGGCGATATGGCGTGATTCGCGGATGCCCAACAAAGGGGCGAAAAACAGGGGCAGCATCGACTCATTCCATTGCTCTTGATGGTATTGGGTGATGCCGATGAGTCGCGCCCGGGAGAGGTCGCACGCATCCGTTGCATTAACCCAGCCCGCATCAAAATTCCGAGCGCGCAACGTCAGATCCTCGTTCTCCCAGACCAAGGTAAACGCCGCTTGTGAAAAGGCCAAGGTGCGACTGTCCCCGACCCGGCCTGCGGTGAAGCTGGCGCCGGCATAGGAACATAAATCACCATCGCCCGTACTGTCTACATAAGCCTTGGCCTGAATGCGCGTTAGCTTGCCATTCACTACGGCGAGCACAGATTCAACAGACTGTTCATTTAACTCTGCATCGCAAAGTAAAGCGTTGCCAAAGAATTGAACGCCCAGTTCATCGAACTCATTGAGGATCGCGATTTTCTTGGCTTCATGATGCCACGACCTGCCATCATCGACATAGCTGTCGCCCAGAAATAATTGTGTGAGTGTCGAAGTCCGCGCGCCAAGCTCTTCTTGCCGTCCTCCAGGCAGACCATAAAAATAACCAGTAATGCCTCCCCCAGCGCCAATGCCTCCAGGCAGCGGCGCAAACTCCAAGGCCAAAGTGTTGGCCCCCTGAGACGCGGCGGACAGAATTGCCAGCGAACCAGCCGTTCCCGCGCCTGCCACGAGGACGTCACTTTGCATCTGCTGCTGAACCGGCAACGCGGCGCTCTTTATGTCCTTAAGTATGGCAAGCTTATCCCGGCCAATGCCGGACTTGATCGAGAGCACAGAACTCGCGCCCCACTGATGACGCTCTGCAATCCCACCAAGTGCAACGCCAGTGAATGCGGGACTCAGCACCATCAGATTGGTCGGCAAACCATCAGGTAGCGATTGCTCCTGGCTCTCATAAGTGAGGAATGGCGTCACTGAAGTATGGCTGATGAGTGGGCAATGATCCGCCACGACGTTCTCACGCAAATCACGAAGTCTCGAGAGGACTGCGTTGTGCCAAGGCTCTCCCGCGTCTTCCCAAACCAGTTGACGCTCCGTCGAACGAACAGCCTTCAGCCAGCGCATGCCGCGAGCTTCGGCAAAGCTGGCATAGCGTCCGTCCAACTCATCCCAATGCGTGGACTGTAATACGATGCGACTATAGCCACAGCTCGGCGCGCGCACTGGAGCCTCGCTGGACTGCGGCAGACAGCCCAAAAGCGAGCCGTCCTCAGTGGCGTCCACCCAGCTGCTGGCGCGCACTCTTCTAAAGCCTTCCTTGGTGGCGTAAATCACCGCTGCCAACGCGTCATCCTGGTATTGCACGGCAACTGGCATTGCGTAAAGCAGAGTCGTGATCGTGTCACTTTGCGTTAGTAAGCGCGCGGCGAATATTTCCGCGCAAGCTGCGTCAAGACATGTGTCCGTGACTGCAGATTGACTTTTTAGCTTCTGCAAAAAGAGCTCCCAATCGGAACCGAATGAGCCATCCACCAATGTATTTTCCAACGCAATCGTGGACTCCCAAAGGAGCTGACCTCCTGCGTCACACAGGAGAACCTTCCGCCCTGACTCGGCGAGTTTTACGGCGGCAGCAAAGCCAATGTAGCCTGCTCCATTGACCACAACGTCAAAAGACTCTGCATACAGATCGGGGATAAGCGAATTGGATTTTATCGGTGGGTAGGAAAGTGAAATCATAACAATCTACCTACTCTAGCAGCAACACGCTTGACGTCAGCCTACTTGCTATTCAAACATTTGCAATGGCCGCAAACGTGACGATCAAAGACATCGCCAAAGAGGCTGGCGTACATTTTTCCACGGTGTCGCTTGCGCTCCGCAACGATCCCCGACTCTCCCCGGCAACGAAGGAGCGCATTCAAGTCATTGCGGATAAATTGGGCTATGTGCCCAATGCCTCACTCAAAGCCTTGTGCGCTTATCGCGAAGCCAATCGACCACACCCGATTCGCAGCGGCTTAGCTTACCTGAGCGACAAACCACTCGGTGACGCCTTTGGCGGAATGGTCTTTAAACACGCTCACGACCAAGCGGCCAAGCTAGGCTACAACCTACAGTTTTATAATCTGAATGAGAAAGGCATTACTTTAAACCGCCTTCGCTCCATCTGGTGGAATTGCGGCTTGAAAGGCGTGCTGATTGGCTCTTTTGGCAAAGCCGGCAGCGAACTCGACGATGACTGGAAGCAATGGATTTGCGTCGCCTTTGGCTATTCGGTGCAAAGTCCAAATTTCAATCGCGCCGTTCAGGATCACTTCACCAACATGACCCGGCACCTGCAGATTTTAAGGCAGCGAGGCTACCGGCGCATCGGCCTACACTTGCCCAGCAGCCTGAGCCAACGCACACACGGCCTGCTGCACGGCGCCTATCTCTACGATCAGGTCAGTAATAAATCACCGCGCATCCCCATCCTCAGCAAGCACATCACCAAGCCCGCAGAGTTGTTGGAATGGATTCGAAAGCACAAGCTCGACTTGGTCATGGCTGAGGCCGATACCTACCAGTTACTGCGGAAAACCAAATTAAAAATGCCCCAGGACATCGGCTTTTCCCTGCTTTCCTGGAAAAGCTATGCCAAGGATAATCCCAAGCACTGCGCCGGCTTTGACATGAAGGCCGAGACCTTGGCTGAGAATTCAATTTCGTTTTTAGTCTCACAAATCCATGAAAACAATTATGGGCTTTCCGAGACCCCAAAGTGCCTGATGGTTACCGGTCAGTTTCAAGATGGTGAGACGATTCGCGCCACCCAAAATTGAGATGACCGCAGTGGGCTAGATCCACATTTGCATTCAAAATACATCTGAATGCAAATGTTTGAATAAAGCATGCCTTGTCTAGCCCCTTTACTTGCGGCAATGTAAACGCTCACACCTCAAACAACGTACGTTAACCCTATAATACTCATCGAATGAAAAACTTGTTCATCCCAACCAGCGCGCTGTTGCTTTCCGGCGTAATTCTGCCCCTGAGCGCCGCTACGATTCTGGAATACAATGGCGCCGATAGCTATGTCGACAGCGATCAATCATTCGCACGCACGGCGACTAATTCAGGCTCAGGCCCTTACGTTTCGGATAACCCCTTCAGCGATAGCTCGCAGCTCAGCCCCTCTTCAGATTACACCGGTCCGACATTTTACGGCGGCTATATCTACACCAGCTCCGCTGTGGAAGGCTACCTTTCCTCACGCCAACAAATCCGCGATTATGCATCGGGCGATCAGATTTTCGTGCAAGCCTATCGTGGCGGTGGTTGGGCCGACACAACCTTGAGCCTACATGGCATCTACATTTTCAATCAGGCAGACTTCAATTCCGGTTTCGAATCAGGGTCCATCGCTTTGGATGGCGTATCACTCAGTTGGACCGGTTACATCAACACAGTGGATGCGTCGTCAACCTTCGATGGACGCCTGGCAATCCAGAAAGACGGCTCCTACTACTTGTCCCAGACAACGATCGACCTGGCGCAAGGCTCCGGCAGTTTTTCCATTTCCGGAAGCACTCTGAGCAATGAGCTCTGGGCGGTTTATGATCCCAGCACCAGCTTGGATTTCGACGCCAGCTCAGCCAGCTTCAATAGCTTGGAACTCACTTCCATAACCGCTGTAGGCCTCTACTACGAGGAAGATGGTTGGGGTGGTTCTGACGCCGCAACAACATCCTTTGGCTTGGGCATCAAAACCTTCGAAGCCACTGGAACCGTCATCCCGGAAAAGTCACAAGTGAGCGTGCTCTTCGGAATCATTTCTTTGGTGATTGCCGGCGCTTATCATCGCCAGCGTAAGGCGACGCAAGGCGCGTAATAGCTCCCGGGAACCTGCATCCAGTTTTTGACTGGATCACTAGATCGAAAGAAAATTAAGCTCAGGCGCAGAGGCTGAAATTAGCCTCTCGTGTCTCTGCGAGGAGGACCGTACCCCCATGAAATGCATCACTCAGCTTGTGTTTAAGAAAAAAAAGACCGCTTCTCTCCTGACGCTCGCGTTGACCGTTGGCGCGCAGCTTTACAGCGCTGACGCTGCTTCAGCAAGCGAGGCAACCGGAGAATCTTGGCGAAGTGATCTTTACGGAGAAAATTGGACGCCGCCCGAAAACCTTGAATACGGCAAGGACAAGCTGATCCAGGATTTTTCTTACGCTGGGTATGCCATGGGAGAACGCCCGATCCCAAGCTGGGACACGGCTCCGACTTTCAATGTGCTGGAGTATGGCGCCGATCCGGAAGGTAATGCGGACAGCACCGAGGCCATCCAGCAGGCAATCAACAATGCGTCATCCGTGCGCGGACCAGCCGTTGTTTATCTGCCGGCAGGGACGTATCACGTTTCTCCAAACGAAGATAGCAAGAGCGTGCTTCGCATCAGTGCGAGCAATGTCTTAGTACGCGGAGACGGATCTGATAAAACCCGGATCCTCAATACTTCCACCGAAATGCGCGGCAAGCAGATCATAATGGCGACGCCGCAAAACTACACGGAGTGGGCCAAGGCGGAAGGCCCGGTCACCTTGATCCGTGCGGACCTGCTGACCCCCACCACGCGGATACCGGTTGAAAGCATCGCCGGGTTTACGCCGGGCGAAGTCATCATCCTCCGAGGAGACCCTACGCCCGCCTGGATCGAGGAGCACAAGGAAGCTGAAGGCTGGCTCGGCTATGAGCATAAGATCGGCAACATCCTCTACCTGCGCCGCATTGTGGCAGTTGATGAAGCCGCCCAGGAATTGATCATCGACATCCCCACCCGCTATGCGCTCAAGGTCCGAGACAACGCATGCGTTTATCCTAAGAGAGGGCTCCTGCACGATGTCGGCCTGAAAGGCTTTTCCATCGCCAATGTGGAGCACGCCGGCCAGGACGGCTGGGCATCCCTCGACTTTGCCTCACCAGATGGCGCCTACACGAAGCGCTTGGCCGAAGGCTATGGACTCGACCCCGACTTTGCGCAGAAAAAGAAAAGCGCTTACGACGTGCATTTCTCATTCGCCATTGCCTACTACGGCGTGGTCGATGGTTGGATAGAAGATGTGAAAAGTTATCTGCCCGACGGCAATGCGCGCGGCAGCAACATTCTCTCCAACGGAATCCGCCTTAAGGAATGCCTTAACGTAACCGTGGCAAACTGCTCGATGGGCCACACGCTCTATGGCGGCGGCGGCGGCAATGGCTATATGTTCCGCCTCGATAACAGCAATGAGTGCCTGCTCGAATACTGCCATGCAGAGGCGGCTCGCCACGGTTTTTCGCTCTCGGGCATGGCCACTTCCGGCAACGTGCTCTTCCACTGCTTCGACAAAGACACCGCAACCCAGGCCGGAGGCGATCGCGTGACGGGTGGCCGCGGCAGCGACAGCCACATGTATTTCAGCCACTCCAATCTCTATGACAACTGTGTTGCCGACAATAGCTGGTTTGAAGCGCGTGACCGCTTCTATAAAAAAATGTCGAAGCCTACGCATAACACGACATCGGCCCAAACCGTATTTTGGAACACCACCGGGCTTTCCAACTCCTACCATGACTATGTCATCTCTTCGGTTCAGGGGGATTACGGCTACGTCATCGGCACCCAGGGCGCGGTTGATCAGGTCAACACCGAGCCCAATTATCCAGAGCGAAAAGTCGTGACCGATCCAGTTGACCACGTCGAAGGCGTGGGCCAAGGCAACACGCTTGAGCCAGCCTCTCTCTTCCTCGATCAACGCGCCAAAAGACTGAAGCAAGAAAGCTGAAGCGCCAGCCTGGCAGCCAATTCATCGGGATGGCCGCTTTACCACCCTTCTTTCGACTCCCGCCAAATCGCGTTTGGCGCAGTTATCTGGGCGGACGTTTTCTGGACGCTCTCGAAGGCAAATCCAAAGCCGACGACAGCCATTTCCCCGAGGACTGGATTGGCTCGCTGACCGCAGCAAAAAATCCACCGGACGGCGGCGGCGGTGATGGCGTCGCACGCGTGGAATTCGCAGGCCAAACACATCGCCTCACCGAGCTTCTGAATTCTAATCCAGAATACTTCCTGGGATCAGCGCACTTGGCGCGGCATGGTTGCGATCCACGTATTTTAATCAAGTACATCGACGCCTCCATTCGCCTGCACTTGCAGGTACACCCCACAGCGGCGTTTGCTCAAAAACACTTAAACGCGCCAGCGGGCAAAACGGAAGCCTACTATGTTTTAGCCGCGCGTCCGGAGATTCGTGATCCGCATCTCTACCTTGGCTTTCACACGCCGCCCACCAAGCAGCAACTGAAACGCTGGATCGAGGAGCAGGCGATTGACTCGCTGCTGGCGAGCATGAACCGGGTAGCCGTCACCCCTGCCGATGTCCTCTTGGTGCCCGGCGGTCTCCCCCATGCCTTGGGAGCAGGTCTCTTCCTGGTTGAACTGCAGGAGGCCTCCGATCTGGTCGTCCGTTTTGAATTCGAGCGAGGCGGTTATGTGCTGCCGGAAGACTCCCGCTTCATGGGGAAAGGCTTGGACTTTTGTTTGGATGTTTTCAACGCCGCGCCCTGCACAATGAATGACATTCAGGCAACCTTGCGCTGTCCGGCAAAGCCCGTCGCGGAGCTATCCACGCATGCTCGGTTGGAATCACTGATTGGCCCCGAGCAGACCGACCGCTTTCGGCTGAAGCAAGTTCACTTCACCGGCGAGTTCAACCTGCCGATCAACGCGTTCACAATTGCAATAGTGGCGCACGGCGCCTGCCGCCTGGAGGCCGCTGGCCAAAGCCTAAGCCTCGCTTGCTACGACAAGTGCCTCCTGCCACATGGAGCCGAGTCGATCCGCATCCGCCCACTTGGCAACGAACCCGCTGCCCTGCTCCTTTGCGAGCCACCCGCATAGTTGTTCCCCGCATGTGAGGCGGATGCATCGCAATAGGGATGTTTCTAAAAGCGACCGCCAATCAGCGTTAGCTAACCAAGTCCCTCGGGTTTCCACGAATCTTCAGGCGCGGCTTTTCAATCCGCACGCTTCGGAGCGCGCCTGCTTCCATGATCTCATACTCCACGGGCTTGGCGGCATAACCGCCCGCCAACAGTTTGCGCATGCGGTAAATGCGTTTGGCGCGCTGCAAGCGGTTTTGGGGAATCGTGACGCCGTCCATGGCATTCTCGCTCGATGTCTTGCCCTCGGTGCTGCTTAAATTCTCCCCGTGCCAGGCAAAGATGCCGATTGGCTCGCGCACGACCCCCAAATCAGCCCCCAGCTCCATCTGCCGACGAAACCACAGGTGATCCGCAATCAGCCGGTAGCTCGCATCGTAGGGATGCCGCTCCCAGAGCTTGCGCCGGTAAATAAACGAGCAAGTTTGCACCGGCATGTGCCAGTAAGCATCGATCAGCTTGGGCGTGATGACCTGCTTAAACAGCTGCAGGAACTGCCCTTTGCCGTCCACCATCACCGTTGGCCCGAGCGCGGCGTCCAGCCCATCCTGCTCCAGCAAATCCAGGGCCCGGGAGACCCCTGCGCGGTTGAGCTGCTCATCCGTGTTCAGGTGGATGACCACCTCGCCGCTCGCCCGGCCTGCGGCTTTATTCAGCGCATCGTACATGCCCTGGTCCGGCTCGGAGCGCCAATTAACATCCGGCTGCCCTTCGAGGAATTCCAACGTCCCATCGTTACTGCCGCCGTCGGCGATCACGTGCTCGAAATCCCGCCCTTGCAGCGCATGTCGCACCGACGCCACGCAATCCGATAAAAAGCGGAGGCCATTGAAGCTGGGCGTGATGACGCTGATTTTCATGGAGCTGTTTTTTGAGGAAAAATGGAAAAGGATAAAGTTTGGAGATAAAGATGCCGCCATCAACAGCTTTAATTGGAAAACACTCCCTAGAGCACTTTTCATCTAGATTGTCCGATCAGGCCGCAGTGATTTTTCGTGTCCAGCAAGGCGGCTTGAGCGTCGCAGGCTGGAAGCCTGTGAGCGAAAAGCCAACAACGCTGGCGCGGAAAAGCACTCGGTTTTGGGCTTGGGGCCAGATTGGAAGTTCGCGGCGTTGGCATTTCAATCACGGGCTTCCAGCCCGCTCAATCAAAGCCGCCTTGCGCTGCATCCAATCTCTACCCCACCTGACTCGGCAAATATAGATGAAAAGTGCTCTAATGCTCCGGTGCAAGCTCGGCGGCGAACGCCTGATAATCGCCAATTTCCGCGCCATGGCCGTCATAGAGATTCGACTCGAACGCGTAGAAAAACCCTTCGTAACCAAAGGCTTGCATACGCTCACGACAGAGATCCAGCACCGCGACGTCGCCACCGCCGGTGTTTTCCGCCCAGCGCACGAGACTGGGCTCATGCTCTGCGGCGAGCGCCGCCAGATACTTCGCAGGCGACCACGCATTGCGATCCATTGAAGCGTCGTCACTGAAGCTCGGATCACTATCCAGCCACGTGCAGTAGACGATGACGCTCGGGTCGCGGATTCCTTGAATCAACCGCTGAAAATCCAGCCCCCGCTGCACTTCGCCCGTGCGTTCCTTCGGCGAATCACCACTCAACGTGCTCGCCAGCGCCTCCTGAAAAGACGCGGGCCGCATGCCCCACGACGGGTAAAGCATAGCCAGGGGCGCCTTGCTAAACTGCCTCACAGTATGGATTTGCCAATCGTGATAATTTTGCAGCGCGCCGAGATGTCAGACCAGAAAATCGCGGGCCGTGGTCGGCGTCGACAGGCCGCTGCCGGGAAGCCAACCCGGCGTTGGGCAGGGCGCAAGCCCTTGGGCCAAACCAGTCGCCTTGCCCTGCGCAAGATCCCCAAAAGACCAGTAGCAATTGGCATGGCCGTTAAATTGCTGCGCGGGGTAAGCCAACTCGCCGTATTTCATCCAGCCCAAGCGCACCAGTACGAAGTCGTCGCGCAACACCCGAAACACATGCCGTACATAGCGCTCCTGTGCATCGCGCACCGCCTGGCTGAAGACCGCATTGGGGATATCGACGCCAGGCTCAGAGGAGCAAAAGACGTCGCCAAACTGGTTCATGTAGCGCGCATGCGGCAGGTCAAACACCCAAGCTGGCGGATACTGCATGCCCAGATCGAGCGTCACCTGATAGCGCAACAGTTGGTAAGCCTCCATTTCCGCCTGCTTTTCCACCAAATAATTGTAATCAAACCAGCCCGGCGCTGGTTCCGCACGGTCCCATGCCAGCTCCAGCACCACCGCCCGCGATCCGGCGCGATAATCCTCCTGCGCATGCTCCACCGTCGTTTGCAATATACCCAACACCGGTCCAAGCCGAGGCCATGCCAACGATCAGCATGACAGCGGAAGCAATGGCAACGATTCGCATATCGCCATGTAAAAGCGCAAGGGGCGCGGCGTCAGCCAAATTTGCTGCGAAAATGAGATCAGTTGGCAGGTCACGCATGCCTCACAAACACGCGTCCCAAACATCCGTATATTAATATTCAAAAAAACACTATTTTCCCTTGCGCCAACTGCTGGATTTTGACATTATGAGCACTGAAACTAAAAACAGCACAAGCACAACCTAACTGCCATCCACCATGTATCATTTTAACCAATTCCTGCGGGCTTGCCTGCCCGCGGCTGAGCCTTAGCGCCGCCCTCGTCCCGCCACTGCGCGGGGCCCAGTCATGTCGTTGCCGCCGAGCTGCGCGATCGCGCGCGCGGCGCTGGTCTTCCGTATGCCCGCCACCGGCACAGACGCCGGCAAATTGGCTGTACGAGGATTAAACGCGGAGCTGGAGATTTGCCGATGCGACCTCCCTCCCGCCAGCGCCGTCCCGACCCATGCCAGCCAGCCCGGCCAAATACGACGAAGGATTCATTGCCGACTTCGCTATTCCCCCCCGCCACACTCAGGCACGCAGAGGGGCCAGGCAACGCTTGTCCACCAAACGTCGCCTACTCAGTCCTAGCCCCCCCCCTGCATCGAAATTCCCAACCTCTCCCTCCCCTCTTTGCGGGTTCCGGAATTTAAGGAATTTCATTGCCAAATGCGGGAGCATCAATAGATTAAGAACTTACCTAATGCAGTATGGCTGACGCTTCCACAGCTTCGTCTTCCTTGGTTGCTGCACGCGACCATGCCGCCGAGACCTCATCGGCGGATGATGACATCGTGCTTGTGAAGCGGGTCCAGGCCGGCGAAATGGCCGCTTTCGACCTCCTCGTCAGCAAATACCGCGAGCGTCTATTCTCAGTGGTCTATAACTTGACCTCGAATCGCGATGACGCCAACGACCTCACCCAAGAGGCGTTCATCCGGGCGTTTCGATCGATCAGCAAGTTCAAGTGCAAGTCGTCGTTCTTCACGTGGCTTTACCGCATTGCGGTGAACACCACCATCACCCACCTCAAGCGAAACCGCAAACGCCGGTTTTTCAGCTTCGAGCAGATGGATGAAGAAGGGCCGTCTTCAGCGAAACTGGAGTCCCTAGCCTCCCGCGCGAAGACCGATAAACCGACTTATATGCGCGAACTTCAGGAAAAATTGAACGATGCGCTGCAAAAGTTGTCTGTTAAACACAGGACCGTCGTTGTGCTTTACGAAATCGAAGGACTCAGCCACCAGGAGATTGCGGATATCACCAAAACCTCCGAAGGCACCGTTCGCTCTCGCCTGCATTACGCCAAACAACAATTGCGTGAAACGCTGAAAGGCTATCTGGAATAAGATCTGCTATTAGCTGAACTTTTTTTATTATGCAAAAACCCGATTCGGAAGAAACGGAAAAAGTCACCCTTGAGGATTTACTTCGCCTCAAGCAGCAAGAACGCCCCGACGACGCCTATTGGGCTCGTTTTGAGCGCGAGCTGCATGCCAAGCCTTGGCAAAAAATGGTCAACCGCACCTCGTGGTGGCGCCGCGCGTGGATTCGTCTTCAAGACAGCGTCCACCCAGCCCTCCCCGTCGCATCGACCGCCGCCATGGCATTGGCTGGCTACTGGGGCGTGACGATGACCAGCACTGCGGAGCTCTCGCCAGGCCCGGCAACTCAGGTCGAAGCCTTTGTAGCGGAAACGGAGGCCCCCGCCCCCCAAAGCGAGCCGGTCGCCACTGCAGAAATCGCCCTGCCGCAATCCGCCAATCAGCACTTTGTAGTCGGCTCTTTCTCATCGACGGCTTCGCAGGATCCGGCCTTCACGACCGTAGCAGCCACCCACTACATGCCCGCCAGCCAACGTGACGGAGTTCACTTTGCCACCAACGCAATCGATACGGCTTCCCACGCCAGCCTGGCCATGGCCACCGGCCCGGTCCGCTCGATCTACTAAGGACAGCAGTGTTGCGCAGAACCCTACCTCATGGCGCTAGGTTGAGCCGTTGGCTCATCGCAGTTTTTTTTTAGCCTTTAGCCAGTCTTTTGCTCAAGCCGACGCCAATGGCGGCGCCGCGCTCAGCCTACAAAAGCGGGTCATTGACATCTACCAGGAAAACCGCAATGCGGTCGTCACGGTCTATGCCGCGCACAATCCTGAGGAAGACGCCGGTCGCCCGGCTCTCTTTATTGGCACAGGCTTCTTCATTAGTCGCGACGGGCACATCCTAACGAACACGAATACGATTTTCGGAGCCGACCGCATCTGGGTCGAACGTGATGGCGTGGGCTACATCGCCGAAGTCGTTGGCAGCGATCCCTTAACCAATGTCGCCATCATCCGCGCCCTGGCCCTCCCCAACGACTACACATTCCTGCGCTTCACCGAAAAACCCAACCCGCCCGAAGTCGGCAGCTTCGTCGTCGCACTGACCAGTGAACTGGGCATGGCGACCGGCCCCTCCATGGGCCTCATCAACGGTTGGAACACGCGTTACGGCGACCGCATTTTGCCCACGATTTACCTCCGCTCCGACATCCCCTTCGATGGCGGCGAGGGAGGCTCCCCGATCTTTGACATCAACGGTTCCCTTGTCGGCATGATTATTGTCGCCCTACCGGAAATCCGCTCCTCGTTCATCTTGCCGGCGCGCGCCGTGCAGCGTATCCGCGACGACATTCTGTTCTCCGGCAAAGTCACCTTTGCCCACTTCGGCTTCAGCACGCTCCAAAAGCCAGACTTCGAGAATGGGCCGCACGTCGAAGTCGAGGAAGTTGACCCGGACGGCCCCGCAGGCAAAGGTGGCGTTCAGGCTGGCGATATCCTCCTCAAAGTCGGCGACTTTGACATCCACACCGACGAACACCTGCGCACCGCGTTCTTTTACACGCGTCCGAATGAGCTGGTGACGGTGACCGTGAAACGCGGCGAAGACACACTGGAGCTGCCAATCAAAGTCGGCGTTCGCGAAGCCCCCCCCACCGCGATGCCCCCCGTCCAGAAATCACCCGAGGAGACCTACGAATCACTGCAGGGCCTACCATCACCCAGCGCCGCCAGCCCAGCCCCCACCTCAACGAACGTAAACACGCCGCCTTCAGCGCCAGACACCGACGGAACTGCCATTACAGACGGCGCCACGCCTTCCAATCCAGCGCCAGAACCAGCTGAAACCGCCTCCGATTCCGTAACGCCTCCTCCCGACGAGACTGAGACCCCCATGGGATCCTGAGCGCAATCAGCGAGATAAAAAAAAGCGGCAAATAAGGTCTTGCGCAGACCAGAACATCTGCCCATATTGCGCGTTTATCTTTGATCGGGGCGTAGCGCAGCCTGGCTAGCGCATCTGCTTTGGGAGCAGAGGGTCGGGGGTTCGAATCCCTCCGCCCCGACCAATTGATGAAGAGGGAGCATCCAGCGAAAAGGCCGTGAAATTCCTTGCGGAGGCCGACATTACCGATGCGGCAAGCTCTAGCCACCAGATCACACCACATTTGATCGAAGCTTGGATGGCTCAATCCCTCTCCAACCCGTGCTGAAGAATTTCGAGAAGGCTTGGCACCCACCCGGGAGCGCGAAGAGCCTTACAATGGCGACGTCATACTTTCACGCCACACCTCATGTTTCACGAGCTCGGCGGCGCCATTCTTTTCTATGTAATCATAAAACCGCCTTGATATGCCCTGGTGGTAAACCGGGTGACTGCCCAACCGGCGAGTAGGTCCAGTCTCCAACACCCGATAGTGCTCGAAACCGATGACCGACAGCGCCTCCTCCTCCAACATCGGCTTCCAACCAATGTCATCGCGATGAGACAACAACTCTCCGGAGAGCGTCACGGAATCCGCGTAATCAACCAGCACTGCCCCATACTCCTGCAATGCGCGTGCTACAATGCGCGCAGCCGGACTGAGCGAAAAGGCATCCAAGTCAAGCTCCGGGTCAAGCTGAAGCGTGCACCCCTGAGGGAGGCCCGTCGGATGCCAACCATCGGTCCAACACACCGGTGGAGCCACATGCTCCTGCAACGCAGGGACTTGGCAAGCAAACGCCAGCTTGTGCTCGATTCGCCCTTTCAATATCTCCTCATGCATAATCAATCCCGCCAACAGTGGAACGCCGCTGGCTCGGCAAGGGCCATAAAAATGCACACTTTCATCGTTCTCAATTCCGTCGAGATCCTCCTGCTTGAACACCCCTGATCCATTTAGATCGTAAGCAATGGCCGAATTCGTATGCCAACTGCCATCAGACTCGCGACGGCATTGCCACAGATCATAGACTCGACCTTGCTCGACATCAATAATCGTCATATGAGCGTCCTGCTGCTGATCCGGAACTGCCTCAGGAGGTATCGGCACACCACCCCGAGCCGACGCATGAATCCCCATTGGGTGATCTGGCCCGAGTTTCTTTTCGCTCGCCTTGACGTGCCCCTGAGAAAGCGGGCAACGCAGCAGCTTCGGGATCAGTTCATAACGCGGCGTGGATCGGTTTGCCCTAAAGACCGGAATCGTCCAGTTTTCGAGATTGATGTGCATCCCCAACCCCGGACGCACCTGACTCAGTAAATCGATCCAATGCTTACTCGATGCAGACACAATCGCAGCCTGGTCGATCTGCTGATTCCAGAAGCTTTCATCACTAAATACAGGCAACGCTATTTGATGATCATTTGACATGACTCTTATTACAATGGGGTTCTGATAACGACTTGTACAAAGCAGCAGATTGCTGACTTCATATGAGCGATCATTGACGCCATAGCAGCCACTTTCAATATTGTTATTAAATAAAACAAATATTGACCCTACGCGGATTTTGAAATGCCAAAAGACATGCACGAAGCGATTTCAGTCAACCCCGAGGTCAGAGAAGTTGGCGTCGTCTTTAAAACCCACCTGGATATTGGTTTTACGGATTTTGCAGCCAAAGTGATCCAACGCTACTTTGACGACTACATTCCAGCCTCACTTAATTTAGCGGCAAAAACCAGAGACTCGCAGCATCGCTTCGTCTGGACAACAGGCTCATGGTTAGCGTGGCGCTACCTGGAGAGCGCCGATTCCAGCGGACGGCGCCAGATGGAGAGAGCGATCGAAAAAGGAGACTTCCATTGGCATGCCCTGCCATTCACCCCGCACTGCGAACTGATGGACCCTTCGCTCTTTCGGCTTGGCTTGAGATACTCAGCAATACTGGATCAGCGCTTTGGCCGCAAAACTCGCGCAGCAAAGATGACAGACGTCCCCGGCCATACCATTGGGGTCGTCCCACTGCTAGCCGAGGCAGGCGTTCGCTTTCTTCACCTGGGGGTCAACCCAGCATCAGCGATGCCGCAAACGCCTTCGACATTTCTTTGGCAAGCCGATGGCGCAGAGATTGTCGTCACCTACGATGAGGACTACGGCGGCGTCACCTACTACCCAGACGGCAAGGCGCTTTGCGTCAACCTTACAGGCGATAACCTCGGGCCGCAAAACCCTGAGCAAATCAGTCAAGTCTTTGAGCAATTGAAAACGCGCTTTCCCAATGCAATCATAAAGGCTGGCGGCATGGACGTCATCGAGCCTGACATCTGGGCAGGACGCCAAGCCTACCCAGTAGTGACGTCTGAAATCGGCGACACCTGGATTCACGGCGTTGGCACTGACCCAGCCAAGGTTGCACGCTTTCATCAACTATGCCGCCTGCGTAAGCAATGGATCGAACAAGGTCGCCTGACAGAAGGTGGCGAGCAGGATCTAGCCTTTGGCGAACAATTGCTCTTGGTCGCGGAACACACATGGGGCATGGACTTGAAAACGCATCTGCGCGACTGGCGGCGCTATGGCCCCATAGCCTTCCCCAGGGCGCGCAAAGAGGCCAGATTTCAGAAGGTAGAGGCATCGTGGCAGGAGCAACGAAAATACCTGGATAAAGCCGTCGCCTCGCTCCCTGAAGACCTGGCAAAAGAGGCCGTCACCGCTGACCGTGAACTCAAGCCCCGCATTGGCGCATCCAAAGGTTGGATACCCGCAGACGCCGCCAAGGAGCTAGCACTCGGCGACATCACAGTGAAACTAGACGATACCACTGGCGCCATCATTAAGCTAACGCGTAACGGCAAAATATGCCCCTTCATAACTGTCGACCATCCCATTGGAGTCTTTACGCACCAGACATTCTCCAAGGCCGACTACGATCGCTACTATGACCAATACATCCGTGGAAAAGCGGATTGGAACCTAAAGGATTTCACGAAGCCAAGACTATCGACCGTGGCCCTAAGCGCCACCTACCAAGCAAAGCTCCTCGAGCTACAGCAGCGCAAAAGCGCAACCGCTATACGCATGCGATTAAGCCTGCCCAAAGAGTCGGTTGCCAAAGGCGGTCCAGCAACAATTTGGCTCCAACTCGAGGCAACCCCCAAAGGCGTGGCCTATCACTTGGAATGGCAGGATAAAACCGCATGCCGAATGCCGGAAGCCTATTGGTTCACATTCGCCCCACGACTCAACCAAGGAGAGGAGTGGCGCCTAAAAAAGCTCGGTTCCTGGATCAATCCCGAGGACGTAGTGGCACGCGGCAACCAGCGCCTGCACGCCATAAAGGAAGCAACCGCTGGCCCACTTAGCCTCATCCTATTCGATGCCTCGCTGGTGGCGCCGGAGCAAGGTGGACTCCTTGACTTCTCCACATACAAACCTAGTGGAAGGGCCGCGATTAGCGTCAACCTATACAACAACATCTGGGGCACCAATTTCCCGATGTGGTATGACGAGGACGCCGTATTCCGCTTTGAAATAGAGCTAGGGTAAGTCTATCGAGCCCCGACGCTTCATGCGATGTCGATACCCCTAATCGGAAATTCCTCGCCTCAATCCATTATGTATTTATTTAATACATTTGTCTTGATTTTTCGCTCATTCAGATGAAGATGGAGGACACTTCAACCTCGAATTACCTCAACATCATGACAAATCTACCTCTTAGAAAAATCCGCCAGTCCATCAGCTCGATTGGATTTCTATGCACGCTAACGGCGACCAGCACACAAGCCGCCACCTTGCTTTACGAAGGCTTTGATTACGGTGAATCAGACGGGAGTCTCACCACAACCTCGGGAGGCGCTTGGACGCAGATATCCTCAGCCGGCACTGCCGAGTACGTCAGCAGCGGCTTAAGCTACGGTTCACTGGTCACTAGCGGAGGAGCAGCACAAACCAACACCGCATGGGACGGCGGAACCACCAAGCAGTTTCGGTTCGACTTCACCGACATTGATTTATCCTCAGCCAACGAAGTATGGATAAGCTTTCTGGTGCAGACCCCTGGCAGTGTCGGAACAAACACTTCAGCACAGCTTAGCGTGAGTATGTTGCGCAACTCCTGGGGTTCCTACCAGAACTACGGGGCCGGCAAAAGCTATGGCAACAACACTGCCTACACCTCAACGATGCTTGGCTCCATCTCAGGCGCCGAGTTCGCCAACGTCGGCTCGGACACCCTCCTACTCGTATATCGCTTCACCAGGGGCAGCGCCGGCGAGCTATGGCTAAACCCAACAATCGGAGGCTCCACTCCCACACCAGGCACTGGGATCGCGCTCACCGACACAACCAACACCAGCTTAACGTCTATCCAATACGCCACTATAAGCTTCTTAGGCCAAGAAATGGTCATGGATGAACTACGTATCGGCGACACCTTTGCGGACGTTACTCCCGTCAATGTCCCTGAGCCAACGACCACAGCCCTACTGCTTCTTGCCGGCATCGGCGGCTACACCCTCCTTCGCCGACGCAGCACGAGAGATCAGGAACCCTTGCAATAACTCCAAACGGACCAAGCACTTTCCAACAGCCCGTGCAATGTCACGGGCTGTTTTGCGTCCAGTGGACTGAACGTTGCCGATCGCCCCAGCACCACCCTGCAGTTGCAATACAAAGCCACACAGAAAGACGTTTTCGCTTAGGTCTGATCTTTCAGTGAGCCTGCCAAAGCGCAGATTGGCCCTCCAAATCAATATGGTTAACTCGCCCTAAAGGACATAACCACAATCGATGCAAGCCTCACGAATAGCTGCAAGATGGACTAATAAAGAAGACAGAAGCTGCTCAAACCTCAATCACTACGATAACATAAGAAAACAGATTTACGCATCTATCCTAACCATTCTAAACGAATCTAACTTCTGATTCAATAGTGGCAGCCAAGCAGGCCAAACAGCCTTCCAGCAAGACCGCCAAGAAATCGCTCAAAACGATCCAGAAGTTACGAGCAAAAGCCTACTGCCGGGATCCGAACCAGAATAAACGGCCATAGGCTCCGGCTGAGATATCCGTGGGAATACTATCCACCGCGACGGAATCAACATGCCCATCGAGAAACAGTAAATTAGCCATGCCATCATGAACGCCCTCGGGCATGCGACCATGATGAAATGTTGAATTATAATAGCCCGCCTGCCCGTTCGCATCCGAATTATTGCCATCGGCAATAACAACTGTGTCCACGGGGCTCTCGAACCGGGAATAAGCTTTCGGTATTACTTTTTTCGCTGACAGATCGTAGCCAAGATCTCCGCTAAAACTGTACGTGCGCGACTTATCAATCTTGGCGTCTGTCCAATTATAACCCTTCCAGATATCGTATTTGTTTTCCCGCTGAAGTGGGCAACCGACAATACTTCTCTCCTCCTCTGGCAAATGGCCAGTGTAGTAATCAAACCAACCACCACGATAGGGGAGCCCAAACGCCTCCTGCGTCTCTTGATCGTTTACCCATGCAATAGGCACCAGGCTGTTATACTCTTGCAGATACATATGAAAGCCAGTGCCTACCTGACGCAGGTTCGACGCGCACTGCGTTTTCTTTGCTGCCGAACGCACACTACCCAAGACAGAAAGGAGAATTACCGCCAAAATTGCGATCACGGCAATGACGACGAGTAGTTCCGTAAGCGTAAACGCGCGTCGCATGCGTAGCGCACGCATGGAATGAACGAGGGGGAGTGGGGTAAACATCTGCATCATACACTTGAATGTATGATTGTATTTAAAAGTTACATATCAACCTTGTAAAGCTCAAAAGGGCAAACTAAAACGAATCAATTGAAATTTGTATCTCAATAAAACATTTACAGAAAGTCTGGGTCGTAATTCAATAGCGACAATCAAGACGTTCCCCACAACTGATTCAACCAGCACTCGTGATTTCCTCACCCAAAACCCTCACTAAGCTTGCACGCATTGAGCAGAATTACCGCTCACGGATATTCGTTCCACTGCTAGACCTGAAGCCACAGTACATCGAGACAGCTGAGCATTGGCGCAACCCGCCTCCTGCCGACGATCTGCCCATTGCCGAGAACGGCCTAGAGTGGGGAGGCAACGGCATGAGCGCCTGGTTCCTGGCCAAGTGGAGCGCAGAGCAAGACTACAGCTACCCTTTATACATTGCGGCAGATACGGGGGGATGCGAGGCGCTCTTCTGGGTAAATGATAAACCAGCTGGCATCTTCAATCATGCGGACTACAAAGACCAACGCGGCGACCATCACAGCCTACTCCTTTGCCCATCCGCCAAGCAGGGTGACACTTTCTCCATAGCCGTAGAATCCTATGCAGGGCATGAGGTAGCAGGGCTTCACCCCGGAGACACACCCGACAATCAAGCCCAGACCATTTACAACCGGCCGTTCATCCGGAAATTCCAAAGCATTGTCCTACTTCGACGCGACGATGAAATCCGCGATCTGGTGATTGATTTACGCCTCACGCTGAGCCTCACTAATGCACTACCAGATCGCAGTTTCCGCAAAGGAGAACTCCTGGCGGCACTGGATGAAGTTTACACACACCTTTGGGAAGAACCTGAGCATGTGGAAGAAGCGATCTGGAGACCAGGCGTTGAACGCGCGCAACAAATACTAACCCAAACGCTATCCAAGCGAAATGGCGACTCCGCGCCACGAGCAGGACTCATCGGCCATTCACACATGGACACAGCGTGGCTTTGGACCGTCAATGAAACCATCCGTAAATGCGCACGCACCTACAGCAATGCGCTTAGCCTGATGGGCCAATACCCAGAGTATCGCTTCATACAAAGCTCTGCCCTTCATGCTGAATTCATGCGCCAGCACTACCCCACGATCTTCGCAGGAATCCAAAAACAAGCGAAAGCAGGCCGTTGGGAGCCCAATGGAGGGGCATGGGTTGAACCAGACATCAACCTGTCCGGAGGAGAAGCGTTAATTCGACAATTCCTGTATGGCCAGCGCTTCACCCGGAAGTATTTCGATTACACTGCGGACACCTTTTGGCTCCCAGACACATTTGGGTACTCCGCATCTCTCCCTCAGATTTTGAAAGGTTGCGGGATTCGCTACTTCCTAACGACAAAGTTGAGCTGGAACGACACCACAAGTTTCCCCTACGACACCTTCTGGTGGAAAGGCATCGACGGCTCGTCAGTCTTTGCCCATTTCAACGACATTCATTGCGCTCCCGACCCCGGAACACTAATCAACAAACTAAGCGGGACCGGAGAAAAAGATTTTCGAAAAGCAAAAAACTATGTCCAGCATCCCGATGTGAATCAAGCGCGCCTCATTTCTTTCGGAAAAGGTGATGGGGGCGGCGGTCCCGATTATGAAATGCTGGAAATTGCCCGTCGCGTCCGCGATATCGCCGAGTGCCCACGAGGCGAATATACGACAGTCTCATCCTTCATGAGCCGATTGGAGCAAGACGCAACCCGCGCGCCGACCTACAGCGGCGAACTGTATTTCGAAGGTCACCGCGGCGTTTACACACAGCAAGCAGCAATCAAGCGGCTTAACCGCATGGCCGAGTTTGCTCTGCGAAATCTCGACTACTGTTCAGTTAGGGCCGAGCTCGAAGATGTTCCAGTAAATCACGAGCGCGTGGAGCAACTATGGAAACTGCTTCTGCTCAATCATTTTCATGATATTCTCCCCGGCACTTCCTTACCAGAGGTTCACGACCAAGCCATCGACGATCTCAAAAAGATCAACGAAGAATGCCAAGCTTACGCTCACGAACTGCTTGCATGCATGAGCGAGGACTCAGAAAACGAAATGAGTATCCACAACACATTGAACTGGGAACGGCAAAGTGGTTGGATACCAGCAGAGCTACCAGCCCCAATAGGAATCAAAGTGCAAAAGGTAGAAACACCCTGGGGCGAGCATCGCTACATCATGGATCAATTAAAACTCCCCCCCTTGGGCGCCAGGATACTGCCAACATCCATCGACACAGCTCACCTCTCGCCGAACTCTTCCTCCCCCTTTAGCCTAAAAGACAACGTTCTCGAAACTCCCTATGCGAGAATTCAACTGGGCGAAGCCGGAAACATTCTCTCATGGATCGATCATACTAGTGGCAGAGAAATCTGCGATAAAAACCACGAGGGGCTAAACACATTCTACTTTGGCGAAGACATCCCCGAACTCTGGGACAACTGGGATATTGATCCGGACTTAACCAAGAAACTGATTCCCCAGAAAGAACCTGCTAAACGAAAGGTTCGCGCCAACGGATCACTGCAGATTCGCCTACGCTATGAGCGTAAAATTTCTGAGCGCTCCTGGCTCAAACAAGATCTGGTTTTTCACGCCAATTCCCCACGCATCGACTTCGAAACGGCGATTCATTGGGACGATCCACATCGCTACCTCGGCGTCGAATTTCCCTTGGCCATTCATACCGCCACTGCTCGTCACGAAATCCAGTTCGGCCATATACAACGCAACACACACGCGAACTCGGAAGAAGATCGCGCTCGATTCGAAGTCAGCCAACACAAGTGGAGTGACTTTTCCGATGCAAACTTCGGCGTAGCCCTCCTCAATGACGGTAAATACGGCCTGTCAGTAAATGGCGGAAGAGTTCGCCTTTCATTGATGAAAGGCGGCGGGCGCCCCGACCCCAGAGGAAACCGTGGCTTTCACCATTTCACCTACTCACTGCTGCCACATGCCGGCGGCTTCTCGGTCGAGTCCGTAGTGAAACCTGCCTACGAATTAAACACGCCATTACTGGCGCACCCAGGAGCCAGCAAAGCCAACGCTTCACTCCTACATACTCAGTACGAAGGCGCCGTCGTTGAAACGCTCAAACCTGCAGAAGAAAGAGGCGATGTCATAGTCCGCCTCTATGACGCCGCAGGCGGGAGCTCCCCGTTGGATGTTCAATGCTGCGAAAAATTGCGCTACATCGAAGACTGCAACTTTCTCGAAGAGCCCGCTGCCAAGCTAACATTGCAGCCTCCTTTCGGCATCAGGAGCTTACGATTTGGAAAGAAAGCCAACACACCCAGCGAGCAATCTTAACGCTTACCGCTGCCACAAGACGCTCGCACCATGAGCTGACAGGGGAGTCGCTCATGACAAGCATAGTGATCTTTACCATCTAACAATTCCACCAACAGCTCCAAAGCCCGCTCACCACACTCACGCAGGGGTTGATGCACACTGGTCAACGTTGGTTGGCTCATAGAAGCTTGCGGCAAGTCGTCAAAGCCAACAATTGCAATTTCCTTGGGCACTTTCCAACCACGCTCCGCACAGCGTTTCATCGCATTCAGGGCGATAAGATCATGCAGGCAAACAATGGCCTCTGGAGGCTGACGCATGGCCCGGAAAACATCAATTTCCTGTGCGCCTTGTCGTGCGGGATCTCGTCCTGCAACCTCCAGGAAATACTCAGGAGGCACCTCCAGGCCAGCGTCTCGCATTGCTTCCATAAACCCCTCCTCACGCTCGATCACAGCCTCTGTGCGCGTGCTCGTTAAAAATGCAATACGCTGATATCCGCGCCCGATCAAGTGCTGCGTCAGCACTTTCATAGCCTCTCGATTCTGACTTGAGATGCTGACAATCGAATCATCGGGCGAATTCTCATCGACCAAAACCACCTTTTGCCCAGCCTGGCGCAGAGCATTAATGATCAGCCCTGTTGAGTAATTGGGTGAGACTGTTTGCAGCGGCACCACAATCGTCCCAGCAACACGCATTTCATTCAGGCTGATGGCCTGATTCAGAGCCGCATCTGTGTCATTCTGGGTATTGGACAGCAGTAGCTCATACCCCAAGCGTGCGGCCGCCATTTGCGCTCCTTCAAAAACCAACGAATAGGCGCCAGACACATTCGGCGGCTGACAAGCCAGCATGGCCAAACGCTTCTTTTGCGTTGGCGTACGACGTATGTTCACAAAAGTGCCCCGCCCACGGTAACGCACGAGCAAGCCCTCATCAACGAGATCAGCAATCGCCTTGCGCACAGTCGTTCGAGACAAGTTGGTTTCCTTGCAAATTTCTAACTCAGGCTTCAACTGCTGATCCTGCCCAACTTCTCCACTAAGCACCATGCGCTTCAACAAAGCTTTTGCAGTCTGATACCGGGTAGACTCACTAACATTCTGAATAGCAGGTTTGGGCATGATCTCCATTCTGCCCGATTGGACCGCAGTTCGGCCAGACAAAATGCTGCCTTCGGTTTGTGTGTGTAATTGCATTGAATTTATTGCAGAAGAAATAGGCGTCACTGGCATAATTTCCAAGACTCATTTGTCCCTAAAACACACATATAACTGATGGCAAATCCATAAAGTCGAAAATCTAACATTTAACGTACAGCCACCTTCGGTAAGCGATCCTATGCAGAAAAAAATGCGGCGCTGTACTGCGCCGCATTTTGCTAAAGAGTTATCTCAATCACTCATCCACAAGCACGCATACAGTATCGATCCATGGACTGGGAAGCTCGTCTTTGGAAGCCTTTTTAAGCACGATCCCGCTCCATTCACCATCTTGTGAAACGGGCAAATCCACATCCACATAATTACCCTCCGCAGCTACTTCCGGCACAACGAAATCACCAATATATGCGTGCCCGGATTGAGTCTGGATGTAGACCTTATACTCTGCCGTTGGCTCACTAGACTTATACACGCGGAAGCGAATCGTTGAGGGACCAGCAGGCGTTGGAATTCCCATCCAATAGTTAATGTATCCCCATCGGGCAAAGTTGGACTTCACGCGGGCCGCAGTGCTACCACCCACCTCTTTGACATCAAGCTTCCCTGCTTCATTTGCGGAGCGCCCGTCTCCCAGATACGCATTTTCGCCCTGCACAGTTTGATAAACTTCAGCCATTGCCAAAGTGGTTCCGATCAAAAACATAGATGTAATTATTAATAGTGTTTTTTTCATAATTTTTTATTTCCTTTTTCTGTATCGATCTCAGTCGGCCATTAAGAATTTTGTATTCGTCAATCACCTAGCCACGTATAGCTCGCACTCGGTCCACCGAATGTCCGGCAGCAACAAGCTGCCTTCTGCGTCTATGGAAAGTACGCTCACTGACTCCGAATCCGCCTCGCCAACCCAGCGTGTCACCCGCATCATCCAAGCTCCTTCATTATCCGGAACTCTGAACCCTCGCAGGGTCACAGCACCATCAATATCTTCATTTTGGGCATTCAACATTGTCCGACTCAAAATGAAGCGTTCGCTTGATTTGATCGGCGCACTGTCCACTGCCACCAAGACTATAGTGGCGAAATTTGGCGTACCATCCAATTGTAAATGCTGAAGCCCATGTGGAGCTTCTTCGTCTGGAAATCCAGAAAAGATTTCAACACTGGGCGCAGACACCGTTAGCTGCCGACGACCAATGTCTTTGAATATCTCGCCGGTATCCGAAGTCAGCGGACTCACGGGCGACTGAGTCATCCAAGGGGCAGTAGCCTGGCCCTCCGGCACTGGCCCATAGGCTTTCCGCATTTCGTGAATACTCTGCCAGCCTGGCTTGTATAGATTTTTCCCCCGCATAAGCCCATGGTAATCACCCGCAGTAAAAGGTTCATCAACCCAGACTGTGACCGGCTGAATACTCGACTGGATCAACTGATGACGGAACACATAGCCCAAGGATCGGAGGTGATCCTGCATCATGTCATCACTAATCATATTGCCAAGATGTGCATCCCGATCTGAATCCTTTGGCAGCCCATCCGGTCCAATGGCCAAGTCACCATGATTCCAGGAAAACCAGACCAATCCATCCCAGTTCTGAAACAAACCATAGGCTACCATCCCGACTTGCAGCATAGTCCGATACGGCTTGAGCTTCGCAATTTTCTCATGACCTTCCGCCTGGTTTAACTCGCCGATGAAGAAAGGCAGGCCCGCTAATGCGCTCCGGCCGACTCGGTAAACACCATCCTCAAGGCTATTTGAAATGCGCGGGTCGACATAGGCGTGATTCTCCACCCATTCAGCATGATCATAGTGCATGTCCGCTACATTATCACCACGCCAGAGATTGGAAAAGGTCACCGGAGCACTGGAACCTGTCGATGCAATAAGCGCCTTCATGCGCTTAAAATACTCTTCATCGAGCATGCGCAAAAATTGCGCGCGCACGTCTTTCATCTTACCGGTTACCTGATATAAATCTTGCGGCTCAACATTCCGCTCGCGGCAAAAATCCTCCCACTGCTTTACTAGCTTTTGGTGAAAGTATTCGGGCAGTTTATTGCCACAAACAATTGCATACTCCGTCGAAGATTCATTCAGGATTTCAAATGTCAGAACCTGAGGATCATCCGCGTATCGCAACCCGGTATATGGATTCACGTGCTCCAGCAAATCACGCGTAAATGCTTCGGAAGCCAAAGCACAGCGTTCATCGACCACGGGCAGAAGCTTGATTACATCGAAACTCTTTTTCCAATGCCACCCGTTGAGCTCCTCTATAGCTGCAGCCCACTCTGTCGCATCCTCCTCTGTCGTCTCCAATACCTTCACGTCTCCAGGAAGGAACATGCGGGTAAAGTGGGTGGACAAGGCCAAATAGATGCCCTGCTTTCGCAATTGAGCATTCAGGTAGTCAAATCGATCCAACGCTTCCACATCGAACTCCAAAGAATTGTCTTTGTAGGTAACGAGCGCCCCCCCCTGTATACCGTGGACCCAGTCCTTACTATTCCGCAGCAGGTGATGCGGACGCGTCAAATTTATCTGGCGCTCGCCCAGGCGTTCAGCAATCGAGTCTGACTGAACGTGCGTTGGATATAGCGAAACCAGATTGACGCCCCAGAATCGCACGATCTGTCCCTGAGGGTCGACAAAATGCGCCCCTTGAATCGCTAAGGGTTCAATGTTGCCCGCCACGGACACCCCTTGTGAATCTGGGGCGCTCTCAGAGCGTAAACCGGTACAGACGCAAAGCAAAAACGCCAAAGAACTACGGGATATTAACGAGGTAAGCATAGATATCGTATTTTTAAATTTCAAAGGCCCAAAGGCCGAAGCAACAAAGCAATATTTGTATCATTTAGATACATTTATCAAATATAAACTGCGTCTCAAAACAAATTTCTTTTTCAGCCAACGAATATACTGCCCAACACATGCATCCATCGTCTGCAGAGCCAATGAATAGGCGAAGAGCCTGATCGTTCAGGCTACTCCAAAACAATCTCACCTTCTCGCCAATCGCTGGTCGGTAGCATAACTGAACCACCTACGTAACTCAAGCTCTGCGAATTTCCATTCACATAAAAGCGCCACACTTCCCCAGTTGCAGGAGCCTTCAATCCACTGATGGTCAAATCCGGTCCGGCAACATCATTACCAGTGGAATCAAACATTGTCCGACTAACCAGCAGGTAACCGCTATCGACAATCGGCGCGGCATCTTCCGTCACTAACATCACAGTGGCAAAGCCGGAACTATCCACAATATCGAGATGCTGCAAACCCGCCGGGGCCATGCCATCCAGAGATCCGCTGAACACCTCAGCTTGCTCGGCAGCGCCCGTTAGCTGATTTCGCACAATGTCCTTGGCAATCTCGCCGGTATCCGAAACCAATACATCGCCAGTCGGCTCACTCGTCATGAAAAACGCAGAATCCTGCCCACTAGATTTTGCACCAAATGACTTACGAATTTCGTGTAAGTTCTGCCAACCCGCCTCGTAGGAGTATTTTTCGGCAATTAAACCGTAGTAACTCGACTGCCAAAGAGGATCATCCACATAGACGGTAATTGGAGACTGCGAACGCCCAAAGAGACCACGTCGAAAAATCAAGCCCGCAGCGCGCATGTGATCCTGCATCATACTGTCTGCGACCATGGCGCCCAGATTTGAATCACGCGTCACAGGGTCACCTTGCCCATCACTCGCCACACTGCCATCGCCATGATTCCATGCGAACCAAGTAAATCCATTCCAACCCTGAAGCAGACCGTAGGTTGCTGCGGCCGCCATCAACATGGTTCGCTTGGGGTCGTCTTCAGCGCGATTCCCACTGCCTTCCCGTTGATTAAACTCACTGATGATGTATGGCTTGCCCGCGATAGCACACTTCGACAAGGAGCGCACCCAATCATCAAGTGTGTCTGTAACCTCTGGCCGAACATAACCATGATTCTCAATGTAATCCCCCATGTCCGCGTTCATCTTTAGCGGACGTTCTCCCCGCCAAAGATTGGAAAAGATCAACGCCTTATCGTAGCCCAACGAATCAATATGATTCTTCATGCGTTGAAAATGCGCACGATCGAGCTCATCCAAAAAATCAGACCTCGCCTCACGTTGTGCTGTTGTCGATGGGCTATAGATATCGCATGGCGTAACTCCATGAGTAGAGGTATAGGCGTCCCATTGATTGTTCAGCAAATCAGTCCAATAGGAAACTGCCGGGAAGTCATCACTCAGAAACTTGTTGCCCGCAACAATGACATACTCGGATGAAAACTCATTGATCGTTTCCAATGCAAAAACTTGGGGATCTTCGCCGTAGCTTAAACCCGTATATGGATTTACGTGCGAAAGCAAATTAGTGACGAATTCCTCGTCGATCAAAGCAGCACGCTCGTCAAACACTGGAAGCATCTTTTTCTTATCGATGGAGAACTGCCAATGTGAGTCGTTTAAATCCGCCATCGCAGCTTGCCAAGCTTGCTCATCTGCCGATGTCGTGGACTGAATGGATACATCTCCCGGTAGATAATTCCGCGTGAAACGCATAGCAAATGTCACGTAGATACCATGCTCTCGAAGCCGCGCATTGAGATAATCAAATCGTTCCAAAGCATTGCCATCCAGTTCCCGTGAAGTATTATTAGCGTAACTCACCAATGCGGAAATGCCTGACTTCACATTCCAATCTAAACTAGGGCGCAGCATATGGTGCCAGCGAACACAATTCACTCCACGGTCAGCCAGAAAGGCTGCATAAGCGTCCGCCGTAGCGTGGTCAGGATAAAACGCTACACAATTAACCGCCCAGAAGCGCATGGGTGACTGATCTCCAGATCGCAAAAACTCATCCCCACTAACAGAGATTGACTCGATTAAATCATCGCCAGGGGGAGGCGTAGAGTCTCCACCCAAATATGTCACTTCCAAGCGGGGCGAATATAACCCCTGCCCTTCAGATCGCGCATACATCCCGTTGTAGACACCACCGCCAAATAGAAGCAGACCGTGGTTATCCAATCCCCCATCATACCAGGATTGAACGATATCCGTCACATCTACGGATATCCAGGAATCAACTGGCGCCCCAGCATAGTCGCCCACCGCATAGAACGCATCATCATAGTCGATGCCCGGCAGGGGTCCTGCAGTAGCCACAGAAACATTTCCCCAATACTCGGTTGGCGCACTGCCATCATGCCCGCGGTAGCTCCAGGTAACCTCATCACGATTCCAACTTTTTAAAAGCGGATACGCGGTAAAGGTCTGAGTTGAGCTACCCCATGTGCCCTCCAAATACAGATGCAACATGGCTGATTCTATCATGGCGCCACTGGCGGGCACCTGGTTCAAGCTCCCACCAAATATATCATCAAAGCGAATCATACCCGCAGATGCCGCCGAAGACTCCGGCAGACCAAAAGCGTACAGTCGCCAATCATTGATTCTACTTAGCGGATTATTCCCCTGGATCGTGCTGCATTCTGTGGAGGCATAGCCATCCTGGCCTTCCTGAAAGCTAACCGTGGTCAAACTCTGTTCCTTATAATCGATCTGAAGTATCGGAGATGTCGTACCCGTGGTCATCGAGCACCCCATCAGCCCTTGATAAACGCCATCCCCGAAGGCAATAATCCCGTTATTAGCAAGACTTCCACTGTGCCATGCCTGAACGATATCGGTGACATCTAATGCAATCCAACTTCCTGCACTCGCATTAGAAAAATCAGCCACGGTCAGAAATCCAACATCATAATCAACATTAGCTACAGGACCATTCGTGGCGGAGGATCCTGCGCCCCAGTAAGCCACCGGAACCCCGCCATCATATGCGCGATAGCTCCAACTGGCAGAAGCTCGATCCCAACTCGTGAGCATGGGGTAGATATCCAGCTCCTGCGTTGCAGCACTTCCCCACTGTGCATTCAGATAGATCCAGATAGTCGCCGATTCAATAGTTACCCCCGTTGACGGCGCCTGATTAGCACCGCTGCCAAAGAGATCATCAAACTTCAATAGTCCAGGGCTTGCTCCGGAATTGCCTGGTCTTCCGAAAGCGTACCAACGCCAATCAGCAATGCGACTCAGAGGATTGGATTGAGGAATAGAAACAGTGGCTGATGATGCATAACCATCTTGGCCCTGCTGAAAAGAAACGGAAACATTCCCTGCGTTAGACAGAGGTGCAATTGATAAAAACAGGCACAATAGCAAACAACAGAGACGGCGCATAGTAACGGGGGTTTAAGTTACAACTCACGGGGTTTATTCATCCATCGTATGCAAAGAAATTAACAAGGCAAGCCTTTTGTATTTTTTAAATACATTTAAAACGCACATACCTAAATCAATGAATTGAGCGGCAAACCACTCCATGCATTCGCTATCGATAATCAAGTTGGTGAGCGCGACTACACAGCAAAGCCCTCCCACCCAATAACACGGTTCGACTCTAAGCGCACAATCGCCGCTCCCTTACTCCAGCCAACCGACTCAATCACATTCAGAAGCTGGCAAAGCAATCCTAGTGGCGGCGTTAAGCAACTCTAGATCCGCCGTAGGATAGGCGCCCTGCAGTAACTCCATGAGCCGTCGCCCGTAATTGATGAACATCCGGAATTGCGCATCCCACTCAGCCTTTTGCTGAATACCCGTATCGTGGTAAACCGCGCCAACATGGGGCTCAATAGAGACAATGCCATTGTAATCACGCCTGATTAAGTCGTTCAGGATACGCGCGACGTCACCATCCCCACTTCCGGGAAAGACATACTCTGTCGCCATGAAATTCAGCTTCTGCGGCAGCTCTCCATAGCATACTGAATCCTTAATGTGCACATGGCAGACATAGTCGCGCACCTGCTCCCATACAGCCCAAGTATTTTGTCGCGGATAAGGCGGACCAGCCTGAGTTAAATCAGGAGACAAGAGCGGATTTCCGGTATCGAAAATCAGGCCCAACCCAGGAACTTGCTCAACTAGCTCCATGGTCTGCTGAACACCAAGCCCCCCATAATTGAAACAATTCTCGTGAAGCGGCTTAATGCCTGCATCCAGAAAGCGTTGGCAGATTATCTTGAGATTCTTAATCCGCTTATCCACCTTGAGATCCTTGATCGAAGCGTCGCCATCGATCTTATAGCTCATGATGCGCACATAGGGTGCGTTCAGCCGCAACATACGTGGGATAAGGCACTCTGCGTCTCTCAAATCCTTTTCTAAGTCACCATTTGCGTCACGAGACCAATTGGCAATCTGGGAGCCGATTCCACAGACTTGGATTCCATTGGTTTCGAGCGCATCGCACACTTGGTCGAACGCGTCATCATCCAGCGCCGCAATATTGATTCGGTCCACATCACGCAGTTCGATATGCTTCCAGCCCAGTTCAAGCAGCCCAGCAATCTGACGCTCGATAGAGGCGCCAGCCTCATCCCCAATTGCCGCAAACTTAAATTTTGGTCGTTTCAAATTTTTCATAGGTTACCAGTGTTAAGCGTTCCTCTGTTTTAGCGGACAACGCTTGCCGCGCCGCTAGAATTAGTAAGGCGAACCCGCAACCCAGTAGAAGCTGACTCACGTATAGCGTCCAAAACTTCGGCGACATGCAACGCATCCGCATCCCCCATTCGATAAGATTTTTCACCAGACAACTCGCCCGCAATTGCATCATAGACATCCCTTGTATCACCGAAGGGGTCTCCTTGAATCACCGCATCACGAGATTCGATAGTAAAGTTCTGGCGATACTCGTCCTCGCGCTCCGAGCTGGGCGCCTTCAGTTCGCGGATATCAGCTTCCCTAACATTGCTAACCTGAATGGCTCCTTGTTCCCCCTGCAGGAACCAATTCGGCAACTGAATGGGAGACTGAGTGAGTTCCACTTCGCCCCAAACGCCATTTTCAAACTCGAGCGTCGCCTTGAAAGCATCCTCCACATCGCCGGGATTCCAAAATTGCCATATTGACGCATTGACTGACTTTACACGACTGCCCGCTAACACCATAAGCTGATCGACGAGGTGCGGCCCCCAATTGAGCAAGTAGCCGCCACCAAACTCTCGCCAAATTTGCCAATCATTCCGCAAAGAACAAGTGGTATGTGCTCGGCGAATGATTTTCAATTGACCAATACTTCGACATTCCCGTTGCAGGAATTCAAGATCCGCCGACCACCGCACCGGCGCCCAAAAAAGAATGCGGCGATTATAGCGGTTTGCGGTGTTGATCATCTCATGAACCTCTGCTGCATCGACACCCCACGGCTTCGTGACCAACGTGTTGAATCCCGCTTCCAAACACTGTAAAGCAAGCCTGCAGTGGTCATTGCTACGCACCATCACCAAAACGAGATCCAAGTCGCCAGCCTCCAACATCGACTCGATGCAATGATAGCCTTCGCAACCAAAATACTCCGCGCCCTTGCTCAGATTTGCGGGATCAATATCGCAGACAGAGACTACCTTAAACCGGGGATGCTCGATCAAACACGGTGCATGCAAACCCATTGCGTTGCGACCTACACCCACAATTCCCATTCGTAAAACAGAATGCTCAATTTCCATACCCTATTCTATCAAATAGGAAGCCGATATCGAAATGGACATTCGCAAATTATTTTGCACTATACTCGCATATGGCGCTAAACCAAATTCTGCTAACCGAGCAGCCCTTATACATCGAACGAGATGCAGGTTGGACCTGGGAGACCGTCATTCCCGATTACTACAATCTCTGGTACATGCACGAAGGAGAAGAATTTATCCAATGCGATAACGTGCTTTATCATGCACGACCAGGAACTGCTTGCCTCTTTCTGCCTGGCCAACGCGTTCACTCACTCAATCAATGCAGGCGACCACTGAAAAACTCGGCAATACATTTCAAGCTGAAGGACGCCACAACGCACCTCAGCTTGAAGCCGGCCTCTTGCACGATAGTCAATCGCACCTTATTCGAAGGGCTGTGTCTGGCGATTCAGCAAAGCACACTTGAAGCTGAGCACTCCCAAATTGCCTTACTGCGCATGCAAAGCCTGTGCGCATGTCTGGTGCACATTTTTTTGAAGGAATTCACCGACTCTCAGCAGGATACGCTCTATGCCTGCATCCAGGCTCAGATGGACGCCATGCAAAGACGCCCGGAGCAACCGAGATCAATTGCCGAACTAGCCGCAGAAGCACAGCTATCTGAAGCCCAATACTATCGAAGATTTCGTCAGCACACCGGAGAAACGCCAACTCAATTTCACTTAAAGTGCAAGATGACGCACGCTCGATTTTTACTGCGTCAAACCAGAGAGCCAATCGCCGCGATAGCCGATCAACTAGGTTACACCGATCAGTATTTCTTCAGTCGCCAGTTCAAAAAACTTAACGGCGTCAACCCCAGGGAATATCGAAATCTTCAAGACCGTTAAATTCTCCAATAAGAAGCTACTCTCAATCTACGAGGTCATGGCAGCGGAGGCGCCTGCAGTTCCTTTTCTTCTTCAACAGAGGGCTCAAATTCCGCTGCCCAATCGGGCTGTAATATAGTGACCCCCGCATGGGCAATGACCTCTTCTCTAAAATCTAAAATAATTTTCTCCTTTTTCTCTCGATTCAATAGAGCTTCAATCATTTTCCGCGCTGCTTCATCCAGTGGCTGGACATGCACCGGACGCGTCTCGATCAATTTGACCAACCCCCATCCATCCTCCAATTGGATAGGTTCAGAAACATCCCCTGGCGATCGGAGAGCGAACCCCACCTCAACCAATGAATCAGGCACAGACGCGGGAAATTGATCGCGCTTGACCCAACCGATATCCCCACCTCGATAGCGGCTTCGTTTGTCATTAGAATACTTCAAGGCCAATTGCGCAAACCCCTGTTCTGCGCTCAGCTCAGCCGCTTCCGACTTCGCCATACTCACCCGCTCAGCCGCCTGGCCTTCTTTATCTAAGGCGTAAATGATCGCTAAACGGCGTTGCTCGGGCTCCACAAAGAGTTCAGTGCGCTGAGTATAAACGGTCTCGATCTCGTCATCGGAAACTTCCACATTCTCCAGACGCGGCTCCAGCAAACTTCTTTTCAGTTCTCCAATGATCAGACCGTCAATCCGCTTCTGGACTTCGGGATCATCAGTAACACCCACTTCCTGGGCGTAGTATAAAAGAGCCTCCCGACCAATCATTCGCTCCAGCACAGACTCAGGCGAAGCGCGCCCATGCGCCCGAGTTACCTCCGCTTGCAAAGCATCCAAGGTTATCTCTCGGTCACCAACCTGAGCGACTAAATCCATTGAGGTGCCATTGACTGGCTCCTCCTCTGGCGGATTTGGTTTACAGGCAGCAAACCAAAAAAACAGAGGCAGTGTAAAAAATATGCGAAAAACAATTCGAAGCATCGACGCCTTCGGACAGCTGATACCTGCCAATTGCCTGTAACTTAAGTGCATCAACTAACCGTTTAGATACCGACTAACATGACCACAAGCCCAATAAGCTCTGCCGCCAAAGCCTTACAAGACAATCGACAGTAAAATTCACGGTTCAACGACTTCATTAACCTTACATTAAGATTGCCAATGGTATACTGGAGGCATACAACGCTAAAAAGGCGATCAAACCGAATATTCCAGTGGCTAAAGGGTTTCCTGATTCCACGGCGTCTTACTATGTTTCCAACTACTTTCACGCAATTTCCATGGCGCAAGGGCTACCTGTCGCCAAGCCAATGGCGTGTGTGCATTCACTGCTTATTGATTCGTTACCACGATCAATCATTAAGTACATTGAACAAACTGAGCCGATCTCATGGGGCTAGTGAATTCAGTGAAATATTATTTCAACATAAAGCATCTAACTCCTACCTTAACCCTTTGCGTGAATATCAATAAATACAATTTAAGAAACTGGAGTGTTTTCCCTTGCACACGCGCTGCCTACCTTACTTTTCTCGCAATAGGCATAGCGCTCGGAACCGCATCAAGCCTGAAAGCCGCAACCCGTGATGGCCAAGCAATGGCGGTGGCGCTAGAGGCGTTTGATGGCGATGGTTTCCGCATCATTCAAGTAGTTGAAGGTCCAGTGGACAGCCGAACATCCCCGAGCTACGGTTACTATGTGTTTGGCGCCTTGATCGATGGCACCAGCGGCATTAGCTGGAATGGGCAGACGTTTGAAGCGGAACTCGAAGACTCCAGCCTGCCAGCCTACGCCACGGGCGACGATGGCACGGGAGATTATGTCACGCGGCCCGTCGGCTTTTTGGCGCAGATCGATCCATCCGGCCAGCTGAACTGGGTGCGCTTCATTATGGCGCAGGCCAACGCCAGCCTGGATGACGCCAGCTACCTGACGCTGGACTCCAGCACCGTGGCGTATGTGGAAACGGAAGACTGGACAATCAATGCCCTGGGCGACTATTTCCGCGCAGACGAGGGTAAGATGGCCTCGCGCCTGGGCGGCATTTCGGTCGCTGAAGACTACGGCATTGCACTGGCTTTTAATTTAGGCGCTGCGACCCGGCTTTATGGTAAAAGCGGTTCACAGTCCGCGCAATTCTGGACCGATGTGGACGTTGCTACCTCAGACACCCCCACCGAATCGGTGAATTTTTTGGAAAATGAATTAGCGCTCTACATCGATGATGGCGCCAGCAACTCCTCTATTCGCTCGGATTCGTTTATTGAAAACTCATGCAATATTGGAGTCGTCCTGGATTTTGATGGAGACTTGATTGATACGTTTTACCTCCGGGGCGAGCAGGATTATTATTTGCTGAACGAAGGTGCGGTAACGAATGAAGTGCCCACCTGGATTAGTGATGTCTATTTCGATGAGGGCACGGGCGATGTAGTATTTTGTGGCTTCTCAGATCTTGTCGGAGGCGCCTATCAGCCTTACACGCGTGGAGTCAGTGATCTAGAGGCAGATATTAACGGCAGCTTAGACAGCACGCTTCCTTTCGTTGTCAATTTTACTGCTTACTTCGACACCGTCGCCAGTAAATTTAATAATATCAACACCACTACTGGCTCGTACAGTTATCTCTTAGAGAACGATACTGCGGCGAACTATGAGGAAGTAGACTGGCGAGTTACGGGATTCATCGGCCAATTTTCGAGCATCGGAGATCAAGATACTGCGGTGATTGCCAACTTCCAAGCCTACATTGGACAGTTTTACACACTTTTGGATTCTACTGACGCACAGGAAATCTGTGAACCATATTATAGCACTGGTCTCTTTGCTGTTTATTATGCTCCTTATCGCATTCTTTACAGTAAAGCAGTTGATTCCATATTCATCGGTGCTGGCGCATCTTATGGAAATCTATATTATTATGAAGGGAAATATGGGGACTACACTGAATTCTATGACTACGCCAATTGCCTATATGCCTGCCAGGGATTAACCGCAAAACCGTCAGGGGGTGTAGTCAGCGCCAACGCCACTGCCTCGGTGGCGGGAGGATACCCAACCGTATTCACGCTCTTTCAATATTCAGGAGGGGTAAAAGATTTTGCAGAAGATGCTTCCAACACCGACAATGTAGTTTCGCCAATTGCAGAAGATCACCATGGGCACAGCTTCGACCATGTATCCATCGTGGGCCAGTTGGTAAACCCAGGAACTCTGTCCATCAGCACAGATGAAGATGTCGCAACTGGCAGTAGCAGTACTGCCACAATCGATGTGCCGATCACCATCTGGTCCGAGAATTCTTTTTATTACACCGGAAGCGACGAAGATACTTACAATGTTGGTGGTGGTGTTTTTGGAATATATGATGATACGCCCTACTATTACGACTATGTTTATGAGTCTGTAGCTGGTGGCAACTCGGGGGACATCACCCAAACACCATTGGAAGCCCAACTGCCCATGCTGCTCTTTTTCCGATATGACGACTCGAGTGGTTCAGTGGAACTAACGCCAGAAATGGCAACCGTGGTGGCCCCGAAACTAACCGGAGAACATTTCTGGAACACCTATTTCACAGGATCAACCAACTGGAGTAGTCGGACAACCGATAGCGATGACAATCCACTGATTTTCTGGCCGGTATCTTTGTCTTTAACGGATGATGGCTACGATGAAGCAGAATCAAACAGCGACTACGTGCCTATGCGCTACGATCCGTTGTATATCTACAGTAAAGACGAAAAAAAATACATCGACGAGTTGGACACCTTTTACAGCGACGGCACAACGACCAGCGCAGATGAGTATGCATCCGGCGAGTATTTCGACTTCATCTTCGGCGTTCTGGACGACATCACCCAGGATGATAGCCCAGACTTGAGCTCTGCCTGGGTTGGTGGTAATCGCCTCATCGGTGACGACCTGGGGCAAACTTCGGCGGACACCCTGCAAATGATTGCGGCAATGAACGATGATGGACAAATCGTGCTCATCGGCACCCTCGCCGCCAACGATGATGATGACTATATTCTGATCTCATCTCCCGACAGTTCGACTGACGACACGACCATCATTAATACCTCTTCCAGCATCGATGAACTGTTTGCAGCGTTTTTCTCAATCGATAGCTCCTACGACATCACTGCCCAGACTGGCTATGAAGTGTTCTTCGAACTGCCTGCCTTTATAAGCCCCGATCTGTTAAGCGTTGGCGATGACAGCAGTCTGGGCATCGAACCAGATCCGGGCACAGCCTTGCTCGTCGAAAATACGGACTTGGCGATCGAACTGCCTTACCGCTTGTATTATGATATTGATGGCAACCTAACCTACAAGTCCACCGATTCCGACGACACAGGCGCGCAAGGCCTCGACAACGATGACAAGCGTATTCGCTATACCTTGGACTCCTATTCAATCGTTGGGAGCGCTACGACCGAAACCGGCAATGATATCAGCTTCACTTTGACGGAAGACACCTCCATCAAAGTGGATTACACTGCTGAATACAGCACCATTTGGACGGTGAGCGCGACTGACGCAGACGACTACGCTGAGCAGGTACTAGACTCATTGCCGGATCCCGTTCCGAACGAGGCATTCTTCTGGACCGATAAAGATGACGCCATCACGCCCTATGTGACCGGCGCAGTCAGTGCGCCAGCATCCACTAACAATGGCATTATCGATGGCGCACGCTATGTCGTCACGGAATTCGATCGTGACCTCTACAGCGTCTATTCCGGCCTGGTGATTGATGATGGCAATAATGAGATCATCTTCGGTGATATCTCCAATTTCACCACTGGAGACATGACGTTCCAAATCCAGTTTCAAGATGTAGAATGGGAAGAGGGATACATTTACATATTGCTGCAGATCGACCAAGCGCACGCCAATATGTTACTCTACGCAATATTAGAGGATGACGAACTGACCATTTACGCTGAAGTCAGGATATTGGCTGGCTCTCATGTAAACCTTTCGGGAACACTGGATGAATTCGAATCCGGTATGCTGACTTGCGTTTACAGCGGCCTGGGCACTTCGTCCATAGAATTCGATGTATACCTCCAGGAGGGCAATGACTCAGATGTAGACCAGTCCGATACGGATTCAGTTACCTCAGCCACTGATACCTATGAAATGGCGACCTCGGGTGAATGCATTTTCTCACCATCCGATGTGACCGCCTCCTCAAATTTTGCGGTAACCTCTTCTGACTATACCATCATCGGGGTGCCTGCGACCATCGGCCAGATCCGCTGGTGGGACGTAGCTTTGACGGAAGATCAGGTCGTGAGCTACGGGCAAAAAGTGCTCACTGGCACGGAAAGCGATTTGGTTGGTTTCTGGTATTTCGAAATTGATGAGGGCAACAGTGAAGAAGACCTGACGGGGAATGGAAACACGGCGACCCTGGCAGATTTCCAGTCCAATCCATATGACTTCTTTATCAGCAGTACTCCAGATAGCGACAGCGACTACTACCTAACGCCAACCAGCTACTCGACCAGCATCTTGTCGATGCCCAGCTATTCGCAGACGGGCCCGGTAAACCTGAATGTCACCATGCAAAAGCAGTGGCAGTTGGTGATCTCCGCGACCGAGATCGAGGGCACCGCAGCAATCATACCCGTGGTGCTTGAGTTTGACGAAGAGCCTACGGATCTAGAATCAACCTTGCAGGCGGGAACCTTGGTCCCCAGCACCAATACAGACGGCACGACCGGCATTGGCACCTACTGGATCGATGAAGGAAAATATGTGGTCATCGGCTGTTTTCAGAAGACGGGCGATTCCACAGGCACGAGCTTAGTCGGCTGGTCCAATGCGACAAATGTTGCGGACTTAACATCTGCCCAAAAATCAATGAGCATTACCGATGCGGTTGACGATGGCTTGATCAATTACCTGAGCAGCGGCGTCACCGTCGCAGCAATCGAGGACTCAAATGATGAGGATGAGACTGTCGATTTAACCTCTGACTCTCAAGGCAAGTTTTATTACTTCGACACACTTGAGATCGAAGATCAGGTAACCATGACCTGGACCTACAACAATCCGGTTTTTTACTTCGAAACGACGACATCCACGACCGACACCGACGCCGCATTCTACATCGGCGAAAAGCTCTACCCCTTCAGCACGGAAGACGATGACAGTATCCGAAATACCGTAACCTACACGGAATCGGATGGCACGACTTCGACCAACTACATCATTTACGAATTGATGGACGCCTACGGCATTGATGAGAGCTATTGGTCGTCTGTCGAAGTGAGCATTGAAAACACATCCAACAATACGCCAACGCTCAGCCTCATACAGGCCATAAAATCGACTTCCACAGCGAGCGATATTTTGGGTTGGAGCGCTGAAGAGATGGCGCTCGTGGCGATGCAGCCAGGCATCGTGCAAGCCACTTGGGAGATTGAACTCTCTTACACAGATTCGAGTGACATTTCCAATGTGATTTCCGGCTACCTGACGATCGAAGTAGAAGTCCTGGATCCCACCGATAGCGACTACGCCAGCTTTTACGCCGACCAAATCGTGACCATGGTGCTCGATGCGGGTAATGCGTTACTCGATCCCAATGATGCGGACGATTACATTTTCTATGACTTCATCTACTGGTCGGGTTCGGATGAAACTCGGTCGACCGTGCTTAACAATGCAACTTACGGCCCCGAGCTCAGTGCGCCTTACGAGGGCTACACTGTCCTTCGATTCCTGACTACATCCGATGGCACCACGCCTCGGGGAGATCTCAACAGCGAAATCTGGAAAATTCTCGTGGTTGAGTCCGAGGCCTTGAGCTATACCGACAATGCTGATGGCACAGTGTCGTTTACACTAGGTGGTGAGGCTGTTGATAACGTCTCAACCAATATTGCGACCGCACTGACTGCCTACAACGACTTGGGCGCCAGCCAGGATAATGCTGGCATAGGAACAGGGCGTTTGATGTCCACCACAACTTATGGCTACCTCGCGCCGGTCAACAACGCCATCTATGAAAGCGTTTCCGACGACGCCTACTACCCCGGCTTACCCGACGGTAATATCATCCCGGTGAACACCATCGAATACGCAAGCAACGACGTCTCTGGAGACGACACCCTTCCCTACCAAGTGGTGGTCGCATGGTTCGTTGGCGGAGATGATTACTTTGGCGCTTACATCCCGTCGAATCCGCTGCAATATACGCCGGTCTATCCCGATTATACCGAGTGCAATGGCTTCATCACAATTTCGAGCACCCTGGGCAGCCAATCCCTGTATGGTGATGACTCGTATCAGGAGGATGATTCCGCCAGCACACCGAAGTATTCGACGCTGCCAACCGCCGATTTCGTCGATGCCTACATCTATTATCAAAATGATCCGGACGAGCCTGGCTATAATCCTAACGAAGAACATGCAATTCTGGCTGACGCCAATTCCAATACAGAACAAAACAGTTATTCGGATAAAGACGGTGACGTGGTGTTCGCTCTGCGCGACGATTTAAATGTCACCACTGATAATCAATCGGATTACACGAACTCGCCAGTGCTCACCTCAGAGCCCTATGTGCTGGTAACTTACTATGACAGCGATAATGGCGTTTACGACATGCTCATTTATGCGGTCTATAAGGACCAAGCGCCTACTTCTGCCGATGACAGCACTTTGGTGGACGTTGACTTCGACTTGGTCGGTTATGAGGCTGGCACTTTAATTGAGCCGCCATACCCGCTAAGCATTGTGATCGGCGCATCATCGGTCCCCTCGTTTTATCAAGCCGATGCATCAGCGCCGAATGTGCCGTTTTGGGAAGATGTCAATGGCGACTACTGGACCATTGCCGGAGATAGCGACTACTACGGATTCTTCTTTTATGAGATGACCGGTTCATTCTACTTTCCGGAGCTGACCGACAGTAATGGAACTGCAGATTACTCCAATGGCGATGTCATTTCCTGGTACCCCAGCAGCCTGACCGAGCCAATCCCCAGCTACAGCAGCGGGGATGACCTCAAGGCCGACTACGAAGTTGATCCCACCGATGCGACTTGGGCTCCGGTCGAGTGGACATTGGATTCCGAGTGGCCAGACAATGTCGCCATTCTCAAAGTCGGCGAAACCATGACGTATGGCGGCGGCGATTTTTACAGCGACAACAGTTACTACCCAACGATGCCCACGATCAACTACTCGACCGAAACGGGCGATTTCGAGATCCAGGATGAAAACGGCACGGGGTCAGGAAGCCTGAGTTACCAATCAACTGCCGATGAGATCGAGTCCGCGCTCAATGGCATGAATTCCTCCAATGGTCCCAACAATGTCGAAGTGACCGTAACCGGCTCATTCCCGTCCTGGGTGATTACGTTTAATGAAGCTGGCGCTGAAACGATTACCATTTCATCGGATGTTTCGGATACCGCTAACTATTCCATGACGTTAACTTCGGTCGTCACCGGGGATGATGTGACCGATACGGACGCCGTCTATTATTTGTATGTATCTGGTGTGAGTGAGAGTAGCGATAGCGCAGTGTGGGCAATGACCTCGACCCTGGATGATTCCGACACCACCTCAGCCTTTGCTTTGCGGGCAACGGCTACAGAGCTGGAACTGGCGCTGAACAATATGAATGCGGAGACTGGTCCGTTCGGCGACGGTTTCGTCACGGTCACTGGTGAGAACCCAAGCTTTACCGTCACTTGGAATGATGTTGGTTCTCGTGATTACTTACTCGAAGCCGACACATCGGTGAACATCTACCCGATCTCATTTGTTGAAGTAGTGGAATCTATTGCTGGAGACGAGGACACCGCTGAAGTTCAAACCATCACGCTGGTAGCCCAACAGGTGACCGGACTGCCCGACGTGATCGAATGGCTGTCTGGCCAAGTTGTCTTTGACGAGTTGAACCCCGATGGCAGTGAATACGAGTCGCTCACTGAGGCTTATGAGCAGTCCAGCGTTCGCTTTTATAATCCATTTGCGGCGATTACCGTCGACTTGGAGGGGACGTTCTCCAGTTCCGTCACAAGCGATACGGAGGTCTTCACGACTTACTCGGGCACAGACTACTCCGACTACGAGTATTTCTACATGTTCTCGGCCAGTCTGCAGAATCGAGTAGCCTACGATCCCAGCGAAAATCAACTGGCGCTGGTCGGACTCATCAATGGCAGCAGTATCAGCTCAGGCAGTGTGTCTTCTCTGGAAGCGGATACAAATTACATTCAGCCCAACGTACTCTCGGGGGATGATTTGGAGGAACTGTTGGAAGATGTCGCGGCTGATGACACCTGGGCGGCGGACAGCACTTCCAGCGGTTATATGAATGACGCGTTGCTATCGCTCTACTACATCTCGCGAAATCCCAATGCGGTTTTTACCACAGTGGTGGGCGAGGCGCCAACTGCGCAGACTGGCGATAGCGCCGATATCGATGTCGATCTTTATACTTGGCTCGTTGGTCTGGATGACGATGACAGCGATGGTTATGCCGAGCCCGAATCAGTTCTGGGTGAAGGCGCAGTGGTGACCACCAATTTTGCCTATTTGGTTAACGCGCTTTCGGACGGCTCCTTTACCGGCGCCTACTTTGTGATCGCAGAGAATAACGACAGCTCATTGGTTGGCGAAACCGTGGATCTGGAAGTTGTTTACCTGGCGCCGGAACTGGTGACCGGCACCATCATCAGCATTGATCCTACTGACGCATTTCAACAGAAGCAAACGCTGCGACTGGACCAGGACTTCGGCGCAAATGCTTCCTACTACGAAAGCACCGATTCTTCATCAGTTGATTTAGTGACATTTGACTGGATCTATCAATTGCCGACGACAGGCTCGACCAGCTATCCTCAACCGCCGGATGACATCACGACCGATAGTGAAGGCTGGACCATACTTTCCACGCAAACCGGGCAGGAAATTACCATCGAAGAAGACACCGCGTTACTACTCACCGACTACTGGTTCTACGCCCGCTATAAATCTACCGACGAAACCGAAGAATCCTCCTGGGCGGGCGCGGCGAATTCATCAACGACCTCTGGCGAATATGTGCCGCAGCTTTCGACGGGCTGGGTAAACCGCGTGCTGGACGCCATCAACTATTTCGAAAACCGTTACACGGACTTGATTTACACCGACGCAGCGGACCCCTATACGAGCATTATCCAGCAAGCGGGCGCGCCCTACGATGGCGATGTCGCTCTGGATGATGATCAAGACTACATTGAAGACGTCGGACTGATTGAGTTCTACACCACGCTGTATAATTACGCCTACGATCTCGCTAGCGACGCCGGCGTTGTCGAAGACGTGAGTGATGCCCTGCTGAATGCCGCAAACCGCATCGCGTTCCTTTATTATCTCTTGGGCAACGAAGCCTATGCGGACGGCATTGATCCACTGGTTGGCGCAATCAAGGAGGTCGTCGATCCTGACTCATCCAACTCCAGCTCAAGCCCGGGCGATGTCGGCTTGCAGTATAATGTGCTCCCGCCCAATACACATGCCTTCGATGAAATGGTCATCGACCTGAACACGGAAGAACTCGCCCTCTTGCGAGGACAGGCGCTCAGTGAGCCAACGGACCCTTCCAACGATCAGCCCAGCACAGGAGCCTACCCGGTGTATAACCGGCTTTATTGGAACTTTACCGGTGGTGAAGGCCAAACCGCCTACACGCTCAACTACGCAACATCGGATTATGACTTCGATGGATTCATCGACGAAAATGACGCCGAGGAACTTTACCCTCAAGGGCATGGCGATGCCTGGGGACACTACCTAAGCTCGGTAGAAATTTACTATGACCTGCTCGCGCTGGATAACTTCTCCTGGAATTATGACGCCGAACCATACGAAGTCGACGACAGCGTGATCGAAGTCTACTACTGGAACGAGCGTCGCTTTGCACAAACCGCAGTAGCCCGAATTCAGTGTGGCATCGATATCCTCATGCGCACTTTCAAAAGCTATTATAGTGAAGATAGCGAAGGGCAATGGGTTGGCTATACCGATACGAATGACTACCGCGCGTGGGGAGTCGAAGGCTGGGCGCGCCGCACCGGTCAAGCGGCGGTGTTTGACTGGGCGACGGCTAATGCGATGGTCCCCGCAGCGCCTGCGCCAGATAGCGGCAGCTTCACTCTGATCTATGACGGCCAGGAAACAGCTGCCATTGAGATAGGTGATGGCGACTTGTATTCGCTGGATACCTTGTCGGAAAATATCGAAACGGCTTTGAATGACTTGCTGGGTGATGGAACGGTTTCGGTCGAAACCAGCGCGGACACCGACAGTGTGCTGCTGACATTTGCGATTACCTGGGCTACGGCCGACGATACTTACGTGCTGGATGTCGATGTAAGCGATCTCTCGCCCAGCTCGTTTGGCATTGTTTCGGAAGAAACTGCGGGTAGCTCAGATGATGGAACGGCATCGGTTCAATTACTGAAAATACAACAAGATAATCGCATCTTTGGCACCGTTTCACGCTCAACAATTGAAGACATTGGTCTGCTGGCGACGAAGGGCGTTTACGTGCAAGAATACTTGGATCGCATTAATAACGGACTGAACCCGATTGGCCTCTCGCCAAACACGGTGCCGTTTTCGATTGATCCGTCGCTGGTCTTGGACGTTGAAACGAATGACAGCACGTTCAACTCGCACTTTGAGCAGGTCTACGATCAGGCGCTCTCCGCGTTTCGCTATGCGTTCAAGGTCTACAGTGTCGCGAACATCCAGAAGGTAAATGTGCGCGCCTTAGAGGTCTCGAGCGAAGCGCTGCGCGAAAGCATTGTCCAGAAAGACTTGGAATATAAGAACCAATTAAAGAAGTTCTTCGGCTCGCCCTACTCCGGCACCATGGGCACCGGCAAGCTCTACGCCGCCGATTATGATGGTCCCGACTATTACCTCTTCAATTACCTGGATAACAACGTGGTCAATGACTACGTAACGCCACTGCCATCGACTTCCTTGGTGGACTTCGTCAGCGAATTCCCCATCGACCTCAGCAGCACCAAGGGGCTGGGTTCGTCGGACAGCGGCTCAGCCGACAATACACTGGAGAGCGTGTATGGTCATTACTTTACCTCCGATGGATCAAATGCGCGGACCATCGACTTTCCCTCTGATGACACGGACGACCTGGATGACGATACCGAAATCGAACGACTGGAAGCCGCGTTGGACATGAGCTTTGACGGCAATGAGTTCAACCTGCCACTGACCGCATCAAACTATGCCTACCTGGCGCCCGACACCTGGGGACAGCGCGATTACTACGGCACGATTCAAATGGCGCTCACCGAAATGGTGCAGGCTGAAGGCTCGTTGCGCGAGTCAGTGCAGAAATACGAGAATCTCGTGCAAGAAATCGAAAACCAGATAACCCTGATCCAAGCCAAGTATGATGTCTATGATGAGATTCTGGATCTCAAGGTTAATAAAGGAAGCACGATTACGAACCTTAAAGTTTCGGCGGCTAACCTCACTGCCTCTGCTGCGTTCTTAAATGCGTATGCAGACGCGATCACGAACGAAATAAAAGGCGTTGGGGATTTGAATGAAAAGATTATTGGATTCTCGGTCGATATCACTCCCATTGCGGACGCGATCGAATATGCTTCCAATCTATTAAGCTACATACCGACAAAGTTGGCTGCAGGATCGACAAGTGCTGCTGCTGACGGCTTGGTGGCAGATGCTATCAACGATGAATATTACCTCGATCTGGACACTTACAAAGACGGCTATCCGTTCGAGCTCCAAGAGCAACTGGCCCAGTTGCAAGTCTTGCTCAACAACGAGCCACTGGCTCGCTATGAAATCTTCACCCAGATCGAGGTGCTTCGCTCTACGCAGCAAAAGTTCCTCGCCGAGCGCGGTGAAGCTTACATGGTCTGGACAGACCGCATCTACTGGAACCAAAAACTGGCGGCGACGATTCAGGAGCGCAAGTCGCGCGATATGGCGTTCCGCATTCAGCGCAACCATGCCTTGGAGCAATACATGCAGGCCTTCGAGCTCGCCCGCCGCTACGCCTTCCTCGCAGCGCAGGCTTATGATTACGAGACCGCGCTTGATCCCAGTGACGACCAGTACATCGGCCCGATGCTGGACTACTTGATGGAAACCACCTTTCTCGGCATGATCACAGGTTACGGCGGGGGCACATCCGACGTGGGTGGTGGTGTTCCGATTTACGGTCAAGGCGGCATCAGTGAAGTACTCGCCTGGATGCAGGCAAACTTCGCGCAGATCAAGGCGCAGAATGGCCATACTCAGGCCAACTACGAAATCCTGTCGTTCTCTCTGCGTGAGGAGCTGGCGGGCATCGAAAAAGACGCCGATGACAGCTCAGACCAAGCGACCGACGACTACTCCTGGCTCCAGTGGCTGACCAGCAGTAGCTCCGGTCTCAACGGCCAGTCCGAGTTCTATGACGACCTCCGCGACAACAGTTACTACAATCTCTATTGTCGCCCGTGGAATTCAGATGGCGACGCAGTGCCTGGCTTTGTCGTTTCCTTCAGCACGACGGTGACCCCAGGCGAAGATTTCTTCGGCTACGATCTGGATGGCGGCGACAGCGCCTACGACCCGTCCCGCTTTGCCACACGCATCTATGGCGTGGCGCTTGAATTCGAGTCTTACGACACCACAAACCTGGCGGCGACGCCGCGCGCCTACCTCGTTCCAGTGGGCAAGGATTTCTCACGCGTTCCCGACTCGCTGTCCACAGAAATTCGCTCTTGGAGCGTCGTCGACCAGAAATTGCCCATCGCCATTCCACCCACCGACTACGAGTTGGAAAGCAATGTCTACGCACCGATCATTGACGGGGTGAATGGCTACTTTGGAGAGATACGCCTGCACTCAGCCTTCTCCGTGGCAACGTCTACGGTCGATCTGGATTCCTTCGACACCACTTCAACTTACTTCGGCGTCGACCTCGTTGGGCGCTCAGTGTGGAACAGTCAGTGGGTGCTGATCATTCCGCTGGAATCGATGCACTACAACGATTATACCACCGATCCCACCGACGGCACCGCTTATCAATATTTCCTCCCCAACATCGACGGCACACTGATCGATGGCGACTCGGCCGCGACGGGAGGCATCACCGATATCATACTTAATCTGATGACCTACTCCTACTCTGGCAATTAATCCTTCGGGGGCATTATGGATAACTTATACCGAATCAACCGCCACAGATCAAAAGCAATGCATTGGGCTTGGCTGTGCATTTTACTCATTTCACTGCCTGCCGTTGTTCGAGCGGATGGGACCATCACTGAAACCTATGACCTGACAGCAGGTTGGAATACGGTTTACCCCAGCGTAGCTCCCACTGAGCCCAAAGTGGCAGATGCATTTGCCGACCTGCCCGACGGTAGTCGTGTATACGCTTACTTCCCCGCCGAAAACCCTGGCCGATTTGTCGATAGTGGATCCGACGCCGTGTGGAATGGTCCCAGTTGGCAGCGATGGAGCAACACATCGCCCGAGAGCGAGTTGAACGACCTGTATGCAGTGGTGGCGCAGATACCAATGGTCATTTACGTGCCAGAGGACGCCACGCTCTCTATCGAAGGCGCCCCCGTGGCGACTATTGCAGACACTGGAATTTACCAGTTTGATTTACGCGGCCTGATCGTAGATGAGGACAACAGCGTCACCTTCAATGAATTCTTTTCTGCGACGAACCCGCCAACCGCTGTTTTCGATCTCGTGGACGGTCGTTGGCAGGAAGTATCTCTGGACACTGTAGTCGAACGCGGTCGTGCTTATTGGTTTTATCACGAAGACGCCACCAGCTACGATGGCCCGCTGCGTTTTAGGAATCTTCCCTCCGGTTCATTGTACTTCGGCGTAGGTTTCACCACCATCGATTACTCAACCCGTCTGGATTCGACTTCTCTGGTCATCGAACTCGTGTCCGGCAGCATCGACCTGGAGATTGGTGATGGCTTTCTGGCCGATGAGTTTTCCGCTTTGCTGGATGAGATTACGCTCAGTGAAATTTCAGCGTCTCTGGTTTCGAGACTGCAACTACGCCTGGCAAGCGCGAGCGAGAGTATCAGCGGAGAAGCCGTAATTTGCCTGAAAGACTCACTGGGCTACAGCGCACGGTACTTAACCATAAACTTTTAATATTCTGCACGATGATATTTAGACACCAGAAATTTGCCGCACGCTGGGTGCATGTCTTGCTGCTTGCTCAGTCTTTACTGGTCACTGCTCATGCGGATGATTCCACCGCAGGTTTGTGGGTCGGCACAGTGGTCATGGACCGTGTTTCGGAACTGACGCCCTCGACCGATTCTGTCAGCGAAACAGCGACTCCCGTTGCGAGCCCGTTGTCGGTTCGTATATTAATCTTCATCGATGACACTGGAGCGGCCTCCATGCTTAAGTGGGCTACGCTAATGCGTTATCAAACAACGACGGGCGACGATGACGACTTGGAAGAAATCGTTATTGTCGACACCGATGATTTTTATGTGTCGGGAGTCATTGGCTACACCACTGATGGCAATCGCTACATCGGACGGCGTTTTTCCACGGCATTTTATGATTGGAGCGATGATGGCGCACTGAGCATGGATGGCGATGTGACTTCTGGATCACTGAGTACAACGCTTAGCCTCACTGCGACCTACGCCACCAATCCGTTTTACCATCGCTACCATAACATGCATCAAGAGGGGCGCGACATCACGCGTTACATAACGATTGATAATTTGGCGAGTATTGAGCAAACCTCCACGGAAAGTTATGCGGCTCTATCAGGTGATTACATGGAAGTTATCAATGGACTTGCCAACAATGACACTGACACGACCACACGCGACACTTCCATCATCATCCAAGGCACCGTGTATCTGGTCCAGGTATCGAGCGTTAGCTCATTGGGGATTCCAGATTAATCAGAAAAGCAGGCTGCGTCATGACATCGAACACATTCAGAAATTTCTTAGCGGTCACACTTTGCTCGGCATGCCACTGGGTTTATGCCGGCGTGCCCGAACCCGACTTCATTGTTTATGGAAAGATCACCGATACTGGCGGGATCCAACCGATAGCGATCGATCAAGGGACATTGCGCTGGCAACTCTCTGGCGCGGGTAAGGAATTATCATTCGAGACCGACGTTGAAATTTTCGGGTCCGATACGACCTTCTCCTATCGCATCAGTTTCCCAGCCGAAGTTGGCTTTCCAAGCTTTCCCTCCAAGACAACCGTCGATCTGGAAGGAGACGGTGAGCGATACGCCACATCAACCATTGAGCTGGAATACCTCGGGCAAATCTACTCAGTGAATGTCGACCGAAGCGACAGCGATGCGATGCGACTGGAGCAAGACCAGCGTGGGCGCAACTTCCGCATCGACCTAGATGTTCATTTACCGCAACTCGACTCCGATGGCGATGGCATGCCGGATAGTTACGAGGACCAATATGACGGCTTGGATAAATTAGTCGCCGACGCCGATGACGACCTCGATGGAGACTCCGTCACCAATGGAGATGAATACGCCCAACAAACCGACCCATCTGTCGCCGATACCGCGCCAACGATCATCTCTGATCGATTGAACGCCATATTTGGCGGCGCCGTCGCACTGCGCATTGATATCGCCGACTTGGATGATAATCCGACCATCAACGCACTCGCGCCCGACCTGTCTGACCAAGCGGATGTCGTCATCACACTCGATGCGATCTCCGCCAACTTTGCGCTGCAAAAAATAACCGCTGGCGCGGGCAGTGGCATCGACGCTTACCAAACACTGGCTGTTGGCAGCACCTTTACTCTAGCGGAGATTTACAACGGACAAATTCTGCTGACACACGATGCCTCGGATATCCTGGATGGCGTAATTTCGATTTCCGTAACGGACTCCACTGGCGGCAGCGACTCCGCCGATATACCGATTAAAGTCTGGAATCCGGCTGGGCCTGACGGTGACGACATACTCGCCTGGATCGACGCCACCGCTTCCACGGTGGATATCTTTGGCAAGTCGGTCGTGACTGGTGAAGTCAACGGACGAACCTCGATCCTCTTCGATGGAGCGACGCGCTACACGACAAGCACAAAGGGTTGGCTGGCCGACGATGGCTGGCACATCAGCGCCGCCTTTACCAGTGAGTCCGCCGAGAAGCAGCAACTCTACAACACGCCACGCGGCGGGTTGCGTCTCTACGCGTTCGACGATTTACTCTTTCCCGGCCACCTGAAACTAACGGGGAGCAACCAATCTCTGGTCAGCGAGTCGTCCACCTCCATGGGCGAATTGACCTTGCTCAGCGCCAGCATGCACGACGGCGAGCGAGGGTTTTCAGTCAATGACTCCAGCCCTGCGGGCAGCTTCGAACTAGCGAACGACAACACACTGTCCGCGCTTGATGAAATTGGTGGCAACGCAACCAACGGATATTTTCAAGGCGGTTTGCATGAACTGATGATCTTTGCGGATGAGCTCAATGATTATGACTTTGCCGACCAACAATCCTATCTCAAAGCCCGCTGGGAGAATTCAATCATCGTCGATGCTCTGCAATCAACCAGACCGGTATTCTTCATTGCCCCGTCTGCGCTACTGAGTGAGGACGATTATACCAGCAACTTTACGCCAAACTATGGAGAGGCTGTTTCTCACATTCTTCTGGGCTGGAACCGCAATGTAGTCGCCTATGGCGGCTACGCGGATGACGAGTTCTGGGTTGGCGGCGGCAATAGTTGGCTGGCCGGAGGAATCGGGGCCGATCAATTCACTTACCTGAGTGGCGGAGAGGAACAAGTCATCGCCGATTTCAACGAGAGCGAAGGCGATACCCTGGCATTACAGTATCTGTTCAACGGCATAGTCTCGGATGAGATCGAAAAGTTCGTCAACATACGAGAAGATGAGTCCGACGCCTTGGTTGAGGTGTTCTTGCAGGGCGATAACACGCTCGATCCGGATCTCGTCGTGCGCCTGCTCAATCGAAGCGATCTGGACCAGAGCCAACTGGCTTCGCTGTATGCAATGGGCGCCATCGACTGCGGCAGCGTCCGCCCTGCCCTGGAGCTACAAATGAATACGATCGACGGCGAGGCCGTTGAAGTCGACGATAGCCCTGCCAAAATTGGCGTCACGCTGGTCGAGGGAATTTGGCCGGAAGGAAAATACGTCCACCTTGACCTCGATACCGATCAAGTCCTCGGCGAGGATTTTCGCCTGTTTGCTAATCTCTACGATCCCAATCTCGGAGCCTACGTTTTAACCGAACTCTTTGATTACCGTGTGCCGGTGAGCCTCAAGGAAAATGATAAAGTCATTCAGGTTTCCATCCAACCCATCAGCAATCAGCAGACCGAGCCTGAGCGCACCATCGCGGTGAACGCTATTCCGCAACCAAACCGCTTTACGTTGGATGAGACGTTCGCAGCGGCGGAGGTGACCATTATCGATGGACTCCCATACCTCATCATTCAACCGACCATTGCCGAACTGAACCCAACGCTCTCCGGCGAAGGTTTCCGCATTACGAGAGTAGGCGTTACTGATGTGCCGCTGACCTTTGACGTCGTCATGGAAGGCACTGCGATAAACGGCACGGACTACAGCTACGTCTCGACTCAGCACACATTGCCCAGTGGATCAGAAGAGATTTTAATTCCCATCAACGCCCTGCGCTATGCGCAAAGCCAAGGCTCAAACGTAGTCGCTCTGCGCTTGGCGAGCGGGACCAAGTATCAGCTCGAATCATCGACAACGGCTCAGATCATACTGACAACCGAAGCCATCGTAATCAATATCGATGCCGTCCAACCCAAGGCGGTCGTGAGCGACAACAATCCCGAAGCGCTGATATTTTTACAACTGACTGGGCAACCTTCGAGCAACGTCACCATGGTGCCTGTCGAGTTTCACGGTAATGCGAAACTGTCAGAATACAGCATCAGCGTCATCAACACTCAGGGCAGTGAGCTCCCGCTTTCGATTAATTCCGTGACCCGAAGCGGCAACATATTCCTGTTGCCCGGAGAAACATACGCCATGATCAAACTCGTTCCCAAGAGCAGTATCGATCTTTCCGGCGGGAAAAAGTATGTCGATGTGAACCTGGGCGATCCTGCCAGCGGCTCCACCTACTCCGTCGGCAATCGTGATGAAGTCACGCTCTACATCGTGGGCGACTTCTCAACCTGGGCGCAGGCTAATAACAATGGTGAGGCGATCGATGACCTCGGACAGTGGGCCTCCCAAACAGCCAATGGCCAAGGCGTCTCGAATCTACTCGCCTACGCTTTTGGACTCGATCCACAAAATCCGACAATCGCCCAAGCCGGAATCTTCTTCGAAAGAAATACGAATCAAAATCTGGAGCTGTGGATGCCGTATTACCCGGGAGCAGTCGGCGTCGAAGTTGAGCTGCAACAATCGCTCAGCTTAGGCAATGACTGGGGCGCGACCACAATGACTCCGGTCCGATCTGAAGTGCGCAATGGCCAAGACTATCAGGTTTACAATCAAGACTCTGAACCACAAGACGCAGCGTTCTATCGGGTGCAAGTCGATTTGGTTGAATAGGCAGGGCTTATTCGCAGGAAGACGGCATCTACTGACAGCGCTGCATTAGCTCGATGCGCATTTGCTTTTGCCTTACCGACGTAAGACACGCGCGAGCCAACTGATTGCGAAGCAGGCCGTCGCGGCGAGGACGATCGCCGCACCTGAAGACCAATCATAGTGGTAGGAAACCAATAAGCCAACCACCACGCTCAGCACGGCCACCGCCACGGCTACCAGCATCGCCGAGCACATCGAACGCGCCCAAACCAACGCAGCAGCAGCGGGCGTAATCAACAGCGCGGTTGCCATCAGCGCCCCGACCACCCGCACCGCCGTCACAACGCTAAGCGCAGTCAGAACAAGCAAAAGCGTCCGCATGCGATTCGGCCGCGCGCCGATGACCCGCGCGTATTCCGGATCGACGGACGCTAACTCCAATTCCTTGTGAATCAAGGACACCACCAGGAGCACGATGACCGTCACCGCGCCAGCCAATTGCAAGTCCTGCTCAGTCACGCCGAGAACGCTGCCAAAGAGCAGCGCGTTGAAGTCTCGAAACGAATTCACTTGGCTCATCATCAGAACCCCCAGTGCAAACATCCCGGAAAGCACTACGCCAATGGCGGCGTCTTCGCCGACTTCGCGGCACCGCGCCAACCAGCCAACGCCAAACGCAGTCGCCAAGGCCGCGCCCAGCGCGCCCCAGAAAATGTCCACGCCACGCAGGAAGGCGAAGACCATGCCCGGCAACACCGTATGCGACAGCGCTCCGCCAAAAAACGACATGCGCCGCTGCACAATGTAGACGCCAATCACCGCACAATTCACCCCCGCCAGCACGCCGGCAAACAGCGCGCGGAGCATAAAATCCGTTTCGAACGGCTCCAGCAACCACTCCATTACGAGACTGCCTCCTCGCTAAAATGCCCATCACGCAGACGGTAGCGCGCGTCAAAAAAGCCCACGCCAAACTCCAGATCATGCGTCGCCGTCACCAGTGTCTTGCCCTGCGCCTTGAGGCCATGCAACGCATCTCGGATTAGCTCGCGGTTTTGCTCATCCACCGCATTGAAGGGTTCATCCAGGAGCAGCAAGTCTGCGCCATGCAGGAGCGTTCGCGCGACCAGCAGGCGTTGTTGTTGCCCGCCTGAGAGTTCGTTGATCCGGCGCTCCGCCAACTCGCTCAATTGCAATTTTTCGAGCATGGCGCCCGCCGCGTTGCGTTGCGCTTTCCCCGGGCGCAGAAACCAGCCCAACTGAATGTAACTGCCAGTCAGCACAAAACGTCGCACCGTGATGGGGAAATCCCAGTCGATCTCGCGATGCTGCGGCAGATAGGCTACCTGGTGATGACATTGCCCCACAGCGTGCCCCAACACGGTTATCTTGCCTTGGCGCAGCGTAAGCAACCCGGCAACACTTTTTAATAACGTCGATTTACCCGCGCCGTTTTCGCCCAACAATGCGATGCTGCGACCGCGATCCAAGGTGAAGTTGACGCCGCTGACTACCGGATGATCTTCACCAGCATAGCCCAGCGACACGTCGTCAAACTCAAGCGCTGGCGCGTCGTGCGCATGATGGCCGCCACAAGTGGCATGATAACGAAGCAGGCTCACAGGCGATTAGCGAAGTGCGGAGGTGATGGTTTCAACGTTTACGCGCATCAGCGTCAAGTAATCCGGCGCAGCGCCATCTGGCGGTGTCAGGTTTCCCGTATAGAGCGCATCCGGCGGCGGCAGCTTGGACTCGAGCGCGACCTGCTCAGCCAGACGCGGATTCGCGGAAGCGTCGTAGAAAACTGCGGGCACATTGAGCTTCCGAATGAATTTAAGCAGATGTGCGAATTGCTTGGCGGACGGGTCGGGCGCTTCAGTGGAGACGTTGCCCAATATGCTCATTGGAGTGAAAAAACCATAGCGACGACCGAAGTAGCGCAGGTTGTCATGATAGTTGATCAAGATACGCCGACTGGCGGGAATTTCACCCAAGCGCGCCTCGGCCCACTCGTCCAACTCAATCAACTTGTTCAAGTAGGCTTCACGACGCTGATCGTATTTCAGCGCATTTTGCGGATCTAGTTCCACCAGCGCAGTGTTGATCATAAGCACCATTAAAACGACCTGTTGCGGGTCCAGCCATACATGCGGATCATACTCGGCATGATCGTGGCCATGGTGGTCATGCCCGGCGTGGCCAGTTGGCATGAGTGGGATCATCGCCGCCCATTTTTCATTCGCCTCCAAAGCATCTTCCTTACAGCACGGCGGCTTGTGCTCGGCGTCAGCATAGAGCATGGGCATGTCGAGCCAGAAGGGCTCGCCCGGCTCCATCAGGTCCAGCCCATCCGTCAGCTCCAGCACCATGGCGTGACTGCCACTGGCGGTAATCGCGTCATCGAGCCAAGTCTCCAGCCCCGCCCCAAATGCGACAACCAGATCCGCCTTGCCCAACTGCCCAAGCTGGCGGGGGGAGGGCTCGAAATGATGTGGGTCCGCTCCCGCATCCGCAAAGGTCGTCACGACCACCATTGATCCACCCACTTGGCGCACCCAGTCAGCCACAATGCCATTACTCGCAACGACATTCAGCCCCGCACAAAGACTCGCGCCTCCAAGCGATAGTAGCCAGACCATTAAAAACTTCATCCGGCCAAACTTGCGGACCCGATCAATAGAATGCAAATCTATTGCAGTAGCTAAGATTCCTCGTTGGCGAAACGGCCGTAGATGAAAATCTCAATTTCCTCCGCTTGGAATCCCTTCGGCAAACGATCATGCTGGATCTTAAAATCGACGCCTTCCGCCAAGTGCACCTGGTTGGTGTCCCGGCAAACCACCAGCGTGCGCTGACTCCCCTGTGGCAACATATAGCAGGTGCGATGGCCTGGCACTTCGATGGCCTCAATTTCCTTATTATCGAGTAACAACTTGATGTTTCGATAAACAGTCGCAATCCCCAGACCGGGGGCTGCCGCCGAGGCGCGTTCCAGAATTTCCTTGGGAGTAAGCGGGTGATCCGCATTCGTCAAAGTCACCAAAATGGCTGCTCGTTGCTTCGTATCTCTAAAGTTTTTCCCCATTAAATTACCAATTCCCCTAAACAATTGACTATCAATAAATTGATTTTCAATGCAAAAATCAGAAAATATGATACTTAATACTATTGATAATTGATTATCGGAATGGGGTCGTTGAATACGTTGAAGAATGATAAACTGAATGTGAGCACAGGAGACTTTTAGAGCACTTTCACCGCATCACAGTGGTGGGAAAACCTGCCCCCTCAACTTTCGGAAATTGGCAAAGACTTGTCTAAGAGGCCAACGCTCGGGGAATCACAAACCAATTCATGATCCACACGCCAGCGGGCCGGTCTGCACGCGGCGGCGAGCCACGCTCCAGGCAGAGCAAACCAGTCTTTTTAAAGTCAATGCAATCGGTGAAGGCATTGCCGGTTAGCAGCCACGAAGCCAGGATGGACAAGTGTGGATTGTGCCCCACGAGCATGCGATCCTCCCCGCCTTCGTGCAGCCAATCGCTGAGGGCCAACGGATCATCCATCGGCGCCAGGCCCGGCATTTCTTTCAGCGGGACGTCCAACTGTAGCCCATCGCGAAAGAGTTCTGCGGTCTGTCGGGCGCGCACCAGCGTGCTGTGGTGAAGGGCGGGCAGGTTGGCGAATTCCTTGGCTTTCAGCCGACCGCAAAGCTTGTCGATCGAGCGCTCGCCTTTGGGCGTGAGCTCACGGGCTTGGTCAGTTGGCGCGTCGTAGGTGGCTTCAGCGTGTCGCAGGAGAAAGAGCTTCATGCAGCTAGCCTGGGAGAATTCCGCCGCGAGGTCGAGCCTGCGCAGCTACTCATCTTCATCGACGCTGGGGTCGGCGCCGGCGTTCGCGGGCAGCTCATGCGGCAGCGCCCAGTAATAAGTCATCAGCCAAAGGCTCCAGGCCCATGGATAAATGACCGGCGGCACGACGATGCCAATGATCACGCCCAGCACGCCCAAGGTCGTCAGCGAAATGACACCCAACACATGCAGGATGAACAACGGCGGCAGGCAGCCGAAAACCGTGAGGCCATAATTCCACACTACGGCGCCGAGGAAAAAACCGTCACTACGCGACAGCTTCAAACCGCAGCGCGGGCAGCGATAGTGCAACCGAAACCACGAACGAAAAATCGACCGTCCGCCGCAGTTGGGGCAGCGATTCGTCAGGCCGCGCAAAACGATTTGCGCCCGGCTTACATTCGGGGGAAGCATCTTGGCACCATGACGCATTCGCCGGATGATTCAAGCTCCGCTCATGAAATTGCCGAGGGGGGGGGCCGGCGACGCGCCACAGCAGTCTGCAGGGAACGCTGGGAAAATCATTGCCATAGCGCGAGTGGAGCAATTACTTCAACTTGCATGCCCAGTGATTCGCTCTTACCGACGCCAAAACGCCACATTCCCAAGTGGCCGTTCTGGGTAGGTGATGTCCTGCTAGTAGGAACCGGCCTTGCGCTCGCCTTTTCCCAAGGCGCTCCCCTGCCCCCGCTGGCGATGGCCTGGGTGGTCATTTCAATCGTGAGCGGCGCCGTGCTGGCCTGTGCGCCGTTTTTGGTGGAATACATCGTGAACGCCAAAGGCGGGGGGGGCGGCGACTGGGCCGAAGTCCGCAACAAGGTCGTCAAATTGGAATTCCGACTGGCCGAGCTGGAGCTCAATGGCGGCGGCGCTCCGGAGTCCGCCCGTCTCGCGCAGAGCCGTTACTCACGCTACACGGAGGACGAGGAAGACCTCGGCGTGGGCGCAGTCGTCAAGCAACCCAAAGCGGAACAGCCCACGGAAACGCCGAAGCCGATGGAGCTCAAGTTTGGCCCGACCGGGGCCGCCCTGGTGGGCAAAGGTCCTTCCACGCCGACTGAGCAAGCCCAGGAAGTTGCCCAGGAGCCACAAGACGAAGCCGACACGCCGCCCAAGCCCAAATCCAAGCCGCCCTTCCGCATCAGCAAGGCGCCGATTACGGAAGCTGCGGGGGGGGACGATGAGGACGAAGGCGACCTGCCGACCAGCCTGGACGACATCGGACCCGCCGAAAAGCGTGACCCCAAGCACCTGCGCAAGGCGCTTGACCAAGCGCGCAAGGAGGCAGGCTCCAAGGCCGTCGCCCGACTGATTCGCGGCGGCAAAAGCTGATTTTTTCTGATGGAGGGGGGGGGGTAGTCCTGCCCCGAGCAGCGACTTTCAAGGAACAAGAAGCCCGGCCCAAAGCCGGGAAATGGCAATAGGCGGCGCGATGCGGCGGGCTGGACAATTCCAGGCGCGCCGAGGCGTTCGACCGCAGGCTGGCATAGACTAGTGTGACGACGGCCAAGCGTTGACTTGGATTAAACCTGGAGCGTTGCACAGCGATTGCCTGTCACGCAATCGGGCGCAAATGGGCTCCATGAAGGTCCGGCGCCGCGCGCAGTCGCGAGCGGCCAGGGGGGACGTCGCGGCGAAAGCGGCGCGTCCCGGTTCGTTATGGCGGATGGGGCATGGGCATGACGGAATGATGGGTTGGCGGTTGGAAAAAGACGGTTTCAGCCTACCAGATCGGAGCATGGACGCAACATTTTTAGCTGAACATAAGAATATTAATAGTGAAAGCTACTCACTGTTAACTCGCCTTGATGATCAACAGCTTACACTGCAAAATGCAGGATTTTTGCAAAAGGTGATAATCGATTATCTTTTCATGTGGGGGAATATTGCGCGGCGCGGTTCATCTCATCATCAACAGCCTCCCGCCTCCAGCCAGCAACACCCAGCATCCATGAACCGCACCCTCATGCTTCTACTCGTCAGTGGGCTTGCCCCACTGCTGACGTCGGCCGCGCAAATCGAATTTGTGGACGACGTGCACCGCATTACCTGGCTTGCCGACGACGGCATGGTCTACCTGACCGAGCGCTCCAGCGACCTGAAATCCTGGTCGCCCATTGGGCCAGTCTACCTGGGCTCCGACACCGAGCGCAGCTACGACGCGACGCCCGACGGCGGGGAGTTCGCCTTCTACCGCCTGCTACGCCTACCCGAGGACAACGTGAAAAGCGCGGTAACCGACGGCGTGCAGCCAGAGTATCTGGCGTGGGTGACCGAGGGCGACGACGGCGAGCTGACCTTTGAATTCCTGGCGCTCGTCGCCTCCGACTTCGCCGACATCCACTACGCCGTCAACGGCGGCAGCCAGCTCAACCTGCGCATGTCCGGCGATGGCCCCCGCTTCAGCTACACCGTCTCGGACTTGGCGGACGACGACGAGATCAGCTTTTACTACACGTTTGACCGCGAAGGTCCCGTGGAAGATACGCCGAGCTACACGCATCTTTACGCCGGGGACAACTCCGGCTCCGGCAATGGTGGAAACGGCGGCAATGGCGGCGGCGAATACGAAGACGTGCTCCCGGCGCCCGACACCTACGCAGGCTACACCCACGGCGTCGACTACGCCAACGGCCAGGCGACGATCCGCATTCGCCCAGGCTACACGCCCAACAACATCATCGTCAGCTACCAGCTAAACGGGGGCGGCGAGCAAAGCTACTTCATGACGCTCGACGGCGACGAGTGGGCCTACACGCTCAGCGCCAGCGAAGGCGACCAATTGGTCTATTCCTTTTACTCGATCGACCCGAACCACATCCGCAGCACGACCTTTTCACGCGTTGTCGGCTCCACCCAGCCAGAGGAAGACGAGCCGCTGGAAATCATCGCCGCCGGGCGTTTCCGCGACCGCCACGAGAACGAAAGCCGCTTCAACAGCTACGTGGACAACTACTTCGACGCGAGCTACTTCGGCCTGCAACTGCTCGACTACGGCACAGGCGTCGACGTGGTCGTCACCCCCTCGGACGAAGTGAATTTTGTCGACCTGAAGCTTTATGACCGCAACGAAACCCCACACGAAGAACGCGAGCTGGAAGAGCGCGCGGATTATGAGCAGGCGATCCGCATGTTCGAAGTCGACGGCCAATACTTCTGGCGCATCGAGCCAGTGGAGCCCGGTAATTTCGTGGACCTCGAGTTCACGCTGCAGCGCACCAGCAGCGGCCAACAATACTACACGGCGATCTTCCGGTTCTACGTGGGAGACGGCGCGCTGACGCAACGCATCGACGCCCCCGAGGCCTACAGCGGCGGCGCCACCACGGTCGACGTCTACACGGAGACGGAGTATTCCTTTGCGCAATTTGCCCACAACGCCCTGCCCGACACCTTGCGCGACTTCCTCAACGGCAAACGCATCTTCGATCAGGAGTTTGACGAAGCCAGTGGCCTCGGGCCGCTTTACAACGCGAAGTCGTGCTTCGAATGCCACGTCAACGACGGCTCGGCCCGCCCGCCCGCCACGTTTGACGCCGAGATGGAAGGCATGCTTTTCCGCGTGGCCGACAAGAACTCCGGCGGCGTTGATCCGCATGCAGATTTTGGCATCCAGCTCCAGGACCGCGCCATCGATGGCCACTACGCCGAAGGGCGCGGCCATGTGAGCTATGGCGACACGCCCGGCCAGTTTGGCGACGGCGCGGCGTACTCGCTGGCTGATCCCAGCTACAGCTTCTCCGGCCTGCAAGGGCCCGGCATCCTGACGGCGGTTACCTCGCCGCGCGTGGCGCCCAAGCTCATCGGCATGGGCTTGCTGGAGGCCATTCCCGTCGAAACGCTTGAGAGCTGGGAAGACCCGGACGACCTCAACGGCGACGGCATTTCGGGCCGCATCAACTGGGTTACCGATCCTGAGTCGGGCCAAGCCGCCCCCGGTCGTTTTGGCTGGAAGGCGTCGCAGCCTACAGTGCGCGCGCAAACGGCGATCGCCCTCACTGAAGACATTGGCGTGAGCAACCCCATTTACCCGGACGGCGGCGCCGAGCTCAGCGAAACAGATTTTGACCTGGTCGCGCACTACACCCAGCTCCTGGGCGTGCCGCTGAAGCGTGACCACGACTCGGCCGATGCAGTGGCCGGCCAACAACTATTTACGGAGATGGGGTGCGTTGCCTGCCATGTTCCTACTACTGCGACCGGCGACATCCATACGCTGACCGAGTTGCGCGGGCAACGCATCCACCCGTATACCGACCTGCTCCTGCACGACATGGGCGACGGCCTCGCCGACGAAGTGCTCGAAGGCGCCGCCTCCGGTCGCGAGTGGCGCACCGCGCCGCTATGGGGCATCGGCCGCACCGAGGAGGTCAGCGCCCACTCGCGCTACCTGCACGACGGCCGCGCGCGCAACCTGACCGAGGCCATCCTCTGGCACGGCGGCGAAGCCGAAACGGCAAAAGAAAATTTCCGCACCCTCTCCTCCGCCGACCGCGACCGCGTGATCGCGTTCCTGAAGAGCTTGTGAGGGCAGCAAGAAATGTAACCGAAAGTTATGAGCACGCGCCCGTCCTGAACTCAGCGAAGGGCTGTGCCTAACGAGCAGTTTTATCCTGCTGGCAAAGAGGTGGCGCGGATCGTCTCGATCCGAAGTTCCATCTGACAAGCCAGCATATTGCAGTGCGGATCGAGACGATCCGCGCCACCTTTTATGGTGAGGCAATATCATTACCTGCCATGAACAACGAGCGCTACCAAACCTTAAGCGGGAACCTTGCCCTACCCGAACTGCCGCAGGAAATCGTTGCGCCAGTGGTAGTGCTCCAGCAGCGAGGGGTCGTCTTCGCCCAGGAGCTTTTTCGCCAAGTAAAGCGCCTCGACGGAGGCCAGTCCACGGGCCGGGTCTTCGGCGATTTTGCTGACTCGCGGGTAGGCCGTGCGCACATGCATTGGCAAGGTTCGCAGGATGGGTTCACCGTGCACCTTGTCCATGAGTTGCGGCAAGAGCCGCCAGGTCGAATCGAGCAAGAGCAGCGGTTTGCCAGCATCGGCGGGGGAAATTTCCGGCGCGTCAATGGCCAGCAACAGGTAGCCCGTCGCGTCGAAGGTAAAGTGATCCGTCGCCTTGAAAAATTCGAGGTCTGGCCGCCCGCGCAGCGGCTCAAGCGAGCATTTGCTCAAGCGCTCTTTGGGGTGGCGGATGATGGTGACGGGCGTGCTCACGGAACGAGGATTTTGCGACGGAGATCGATGGCGTCCTCATTGCCCGGCTCCAGGGCGATGGCCCGCTCGACTGCCTCCAGGGCCTGCGGACGCGTGGAATTCAGCAGGTTGAGGTGCAGTGCGTAGTAATACCACACATCGGAGTAGTTTGGCGCGACCTCGGTTGCCTTTTGATAAGCGTCGCCCGCCTCGACCAGGCGACTTTGCAAAGTCAGCGTGTTCCCCAGGTTAATCCATGCTTGGGGCAACCGCGGGCAGATCTGAATCGCCGTCCGCGCATAGCCCTCCGCCTCCTGTCCAAATGCTTCGCCTTGTCCGGGATAGAGAAACTCTTGCGACGCAACGGCGTTGCTGAGGTCTGACCAGGCGTCTGCGTGGTCCGGCGTCAGCCTGACGCCTTCATGGAGCAGAAAAATCATTTCGGAGAAGTAAGCCTGATCCTGCTTGTGGGCAGCGATGTCATTGGCAAAACCGTCGAGCATGCGGCGGCCGTTTTGCGCGAAATAATAGCCCTTGAACACCGGCAGGCTCCACAGGGGAATCAGCAACGCCAGCCCGAGCCCGACAAAGAGCACGCCAAATTGCCAAGGCGCCGTCCGCGGCAAGGTCCAACGCTCCACCGGCGCACACTTGCACAGCAGGCCCAAGTAGAGGAAAAAGAGCATCATCAACGCCGGTGTCTTCAAGTGAAACTCCATCAGGCTATGCCCTAAAAACAAGAGAACACCCAGGCCCAGAATGCTGATTAAAAACTTGGGCGTGGGCATCCGCAAAGTGTGCTTGCGGTCGTTGCTGCCGCTGACTTTGACCGCATCCGGTTGGTTGCGCCATTCGCGGAACGCCAGAAAGAGGATCAGCCCCACAGGCGCCCAGAAGAGAAAAAAGCCAACGACTCCCTGGTCGGCCAACATTTCCAGATAATCATTGTGCGCATGCTTAGGCGTGCGGTTAAAGCCTTCGGGCCGTTGGTTCTCGAAGAGCACGTCGTAACCGCCCATGCCATTGCCCAGGATCGGCGCATCCAGAAACTGCTGCCAGGCCGCTTGCCACATCACCGGGCGACTCGACTCTCCGCCAACTTCAATCGCCGTCGTAATGCGCTCCTGAAACTCGTCATTGAACACATACAACAGGCCAAAGGCGCCGCTGAACAGCACCCCCAGCAACAGCCAACTCGTGATGATTGAACGCACCTTCGCATGTATCACCAGCGGCAGCAGAAAGATGCCAATGATCACCAGAAGCAACGCCCCGCGCGACATCGACAGGAACACCGCGCCCAGCGAAATCAGCCCCGCGTAAATAAAGAACGCCCGGGCCATCCCGGTAAACCTTCGGCAAAATCCGGCCGCCAAAACAGGAAAGCCGATGATCAGCATGAAGCCCGCAAACGCCGTTGGCGCGCCAAAAAAGCCTGAGGCCCGCCCGTGATATTGCTCCGGCAGGCGAACGCGATAGCTCGCGCCTTCGATGGGGTCAATCACACCTGGCAGCCAAGTTGGCTTATGGAAAAACTGCATGATCGCGATGGCGACCCCCAGTGTCGCCAAGGCAATGAGCACTGAGAGGAGAAACCACACGTGGTTTTTGGTGCGGAAGCTTTGCACCGCCAGCCAGAAAACCGCCACGCCCTGCACCATCGTCATCAGCTCCTCCCGCCCACGCCAGACAAACGGGCTCAGCAGATAGAGGTTCAACGCCATGTAAATGAGCGCGGGGAAAAAGACGAAGCCCAACGGGTTGATTTTTACCGCTTCACGGATGCTGCCCGCGACCAGCCCCAGGGTGTGCAACGCCAGGGCCACTCCCACAAAGCCCGTGGAAATGATCATCGTATCCGGCCGCGCGCCTCCCAATTGGTAGGCCAGCAGAAACAGCCACCCGCAGACGCAAAGCGTCACTACCCAATCAAGACAATTGGCCAGCGTCAGTTCGCCAAATACGGCGACCTTATGGTGCTTCATGTAACGCGCCGCCATCGGGCTGCTAGTCGGTGTTTCGGGGAATGAGAATCAAAGCCATGGTTATGCGGGCGCGCTAAATGCTCGCAAACCTAAAAAACATGTCTTTTGCTCCCTGACACCATGACACCGAAAGAAGTTATCGCTCTGGCCCAGGCCCAAGACGTCAAAATGGTCGACTTAAAGTTTTGCGACCTCCATGGCGCCTGGCAGCATTTTACCGTCCCCGTTAAGCAGCTGACCGAAGAATTATTCGAGGATGGACTCGGATTTGACGGCTCCTCCATCCGTGGTTGGAAGACCATCGAGGCCTCAGACATGCTCGTCATCCCCGATGCGACGACGGCCTGGATGGACCCCTTTACCGAAATGGCCACCCTGAGCCTGCTCTGCGATATCGAAGACCCCGTCACCCGGGAGCCCTATGAACGCTCTCCCCGCGGCGTCGCTCGCAAGGCCGAGCAATACCTGCTTTCCACCGGTCTTGCCGACACCGCTTTCTTTGGCCCGGAAGCCGAGTTTTTCATTTTCGACGACGTCCGCTACGGCGGCGCTAATAACGAGGCGTTCTACCACGTGGACTCCGCTGAAGGCGCCTGGAACACCGGCCGCGAAGAGTTCCCCAACCTCGCTTATAAAATCCGTAACAAGGAAGGCTACCTGCCCGTCCCCCCCGCCGATCGCGGTATGGACATCCGCAACGAAATGGTCTCCGTCATGATGGAGCTGGGGCTTGATGTGGAGGCGCAGCACCACGAAGTCGCCACTGGCGGTCAGGGCGAAATCGACCTGAAATACGACACCCTGCTCAAGATGGCGGACATGATGTGCGTTTATAAGTATGTCGTGCGCAACGTCGCCGCCCGCCGCGGCAAGACCGCCACCTTCATGCCCAAGCCGCTCTTCAACGACAACGGCTCAGGCATGCACACCCACCAGTCTCTCTGGAAAAAAGGCAAGCCGCTCATGTCAGGTGAAGGCTACGCCAACCTCTCGCAAAACGGCCTGTATTACATTGGCGGCCTGCTTAAGCACGCCCCTGCCCTCTGCGCGATCACCAACCCGACAACGAATTCCTACAAGCGCCTGGCGCCGGGCTACGAAGCCCCCGTCATGCTGGCCTACTCCGCGCGCAACCGCTCCGCGATCTGCCGCATCCCGACCTATTCCAACAGCCCCAAGGCGATCCGCGTCGAGTTCCGCTGCCCGGACCCCGCCGCCAACCCCTACCTGGCATTCTCGGCCATGCTGATGGCCGGGCTGGACGGCATCGAAAACAAGATCGATCCCGGCGAGGCCATGGACAAGAATCTCTACGACCTGCCGCCGGAAATCGCGTCCAACGTGCCGCGCGTGCCCAGCACCCTTGGCGAGTCCCTCGAAGCCCTGAGCAACGACTACGAATTCCTCCTCAAAGGCGAAGTGTTCACTGAAGATTTCATTAAGAATTACATCGCCATTAAGCGGGCCGAGCACGACGCGATTCGCTTGCGTCCGCACCCGCATGAGTTTAATATGTATTTTGACGTTTAACCAGTTCGTATATTATCCATCATTATAACTGGCGCAGTAACACCGGACCATCATCACCATGCCTAACACCAACGCCATTGAAGGCGGCGCCGAACTCTTACGCCGCCATGCGCTGTTTCATAAGATCAATGACGCAGCTCTCGAGCGTTTCCTCAACGTTCTCCAAGTCGAAAACTTCCACAATGGCGACGCCATCATCCGCGAGGGTGAAACCGGCAACCGCCTTTACATGATCTCCACTGGCCGCGTGGTCATCGAGAAAAAAGTCTTTAACAAAGAGGCCATCACCTCCGAGCGTATCGCCGTGCTGCAAAAGGGCGAAACCTTTGGCGAGATGGAGCTGGTCGACAGTCAACCCCGCTCCGCCACAGTCCGCGCGCTGGAAGACACCACCTGCCTCTCCCTCTCCCGCGAAGACCTGCGCTACGCCACAGAAGACGACGTCATGACCTTCTCTCAAGTCGTCATGAACCTGGCCCGCGAGATCAGCCTCCGCCTCCGCAACACCGACGTCTGGCTGGCCGGCTCGCTCTTCAGCATCCGCCAGCAAGACTGATGAGCGTCACTGCTTTTACCAAGAAAAAGACCGCACACCTGGGCGGTCTTTTTTTATGTTATCTGGAAAAAGTAACCCAAAATCAGCAGCTCTCGCCTGCCTCCATAATTCCGATGGCCTCCTGATAAGCGGTAGAATCTTCCAACAAGGCGCCAAACCCCTCTTGTGACAGCTGGGCAGCGAATTCTTCGTAATTCTTTATCGAATCCGAAACGCTAGACTTGTCTTGTTTAAACTGCGGAACTTCGGGATCTTTAGATAATTCTATCGGAGGAGTGACGATCTCATTGAGCCTTTCCACCATGATCTGCGCGGGCAAAGCATCCCCGCCAGACTCATATAAGCTTTCGTAGGAGACGTAGACATAGGGCGTCGAATGCTTGCGGCAACAACGAGCTGTCTCTTGGAACATTTGGCCCATTTCTTTTGCAAATTCAATGACCTCCCGCGCATTCAATTCAACTTTAAGATCAGTCGTGTCTACGTTAACATAGGAATCGAGCATTTTCGCCTTCGCAAAAGATAACTGAATGCGTAAGGGATTACGAACAATCAAAGCAACCGCAACCCCGCGGCGACGGATGATCAGGCGCTCCAATTCAGACATAGATATTTGCCTGAGGTTGGGGAACACTTTGTACATGATCTGCTTGTCGCCAAACGCTTCCCGCGCATCCCTCAGCAGTTTCAGCAGCTTACGCTTGTTCTTCTTTCCCAATTTTTTCAACGCTTCATCATCAAGCGAAAACTTCTGAAGTAAATACGCCCTGATTTGATTGTTTACGTATGCGCTAAAGGGATGAAAAATTTCGTAGTGCACCGCCACCTCAGGGCAGGCCGACAGCTTCGTGAATAAATGATTAGTACCAGTTCTTCCTGTGGATACGCAGCAAATTTCGTCGATGAACGAGCTTTGCTGGACTTTACGGAGGAAATTGATCATCTGGTGTTCATCTTTCAGCGCGATAGATGGGTCAAGCGCAGATTTGTAAACTGCACCAGTCGTATCGACAGGAATCTACCGGTCACATGCGCTTCAGCCACTCGGGCGCCTTCCTCATCAGCGCCGGAACGACCTACCTGCTCATGCCATCGGAAAAGCTCGGCATCATCGTGCTGACCAACGCCCCCCCCGTCGGCACCGCCGAATCGGTCTCCAAAATGTTTATGGACTACGTGGAGCTCGGCGCCCCCGCACATCGATTGGATTACCGGCTACGAGCAGCTCTACGCCGCCTTCCGCGATAATCCCAGCAAGCTCGCCGGCAAAGACTTTCCCGCCAACCCGCCCGAGGAAGTAGTCTACCTCATCTACGCCAGCGACGATCTGGAGCGCGAGCACGCCGAGGTCCTGGCCACCTTTGAGGACAACCGTTGGCTCCTGGGCACAGGCTCCGTCCTGCAAAACACGCCCATCACCGGCGTCGACACCATCCTCGACTACCAGACCATCCCTGGCCTCGACTCCCGCTTTCTCTGGCTCGGCGTCCAGCAGCGCAACTAGCGCAAGGTCGAGAATCGGCTTTACGCAAGAGCGATTTCGCAGAAGATTTCCGCATGGCAGCGCAACCATTCGAAGTGAATTCGCAGATGCTGATACGGGCGAGGCGGGAACGTGTCTTTGACGCATTCGTCAATCCCGAGCTAACCACCAAATTCTGGTTCAGCAAAAGCAGCGGACGTTTGCAGCCGGGGGCCAAAGTCGTTTGGGAGTGGGAAACATTCAACCTTTCCGCTCCAGTAACTGTTCTGGAGTTTACCGAAAATGAAAGACTCGTCTTCGAGTGGGGCGATCCGGCAGAGAAAGTTGAGTGGGACTTTATTCCACGCGAAGCAGACCAGACCCTCGTCAAAATAAAAACCTACGCCACGGGTTCGGAAGACCAGCGAACCGCCACCGCAGTCGATCTCAAGGGTGGCTTCACCATGGTCTTGGCCGGAGCCAAAGCGCTCTTGGAGCAAGGCGTGACATTAAACTTAATCACGGATCAATTCCCCGACGACTGCCCCTACCATAGCGACGAAGCCAACTGAAGCAACCGAGCCAAAAGAACGTTTCCTATACTGGTGTTTCCCAAAAGCCTACTGCTTCTTTTTCAAAAAGCCTTATGCTGTGTTTTGA
>JAVDPC010000021.1 GCA_031296915.1 Cerasicoccus frondis
TGCGACCTTTCATTTTGACCGTTCAGGCCCCGGATGGCTTTTTCCCATCAGCTTCGTTATCTTTCGGTCGAAAGGCTCTCCCTAGTCGATGATCTCATTGAGGAAGCCGCCGGTCATGGTCCCGTATTTTAATTCCAAGTAATTTTCAATGCGAGTAACCGCATCCTGACCATAAATGGCTTTCACGTCGGCAAACATCTCCGAACGCAACTTTTGGCACTCGGCGTCCACGGTGGGGGGGAAAGTGCGACCTTCAAATCGATCCCCCGCCAAGTCTTGCACGCGCGTGGCGATCGGGCGCAACTCATTCGTGATTTGGACGAGCTTCTGATCGTTCGGATAAAATGCAGCCAGGTAGCCCAGAGTCTCAACGACGGGCACGCGGTAATGGATATTCAGCGTGACGCGTTCAGGAGCAGTCCAACGGTTTTCAGCAGTCTCAATACGGTCCAAGCGGCGACGTTCGAGGAAGCCCCCGGAAGGCGGAGCAAAGAGTTGACTGGAAACAACGGTGAAAAGTCCTGCGAGGACCAAGCGGCTAGCATTTGTCATGGCGTCACTACACGCAGCCCCATGTGCCGCGTCAAGCCAGATGCCACAAGTTTCAACCGGAGCCTAGGCGTTCTTTTGCGTGTAGAAGGCGTTGATCTTCTCTGCGACGTCGCGGTAACCGATATCGTTGGAGTAAATGATCTTGTACTCCGCGATGGCCTTATCCAGATCACCATTCTCCTCATGCGCGCGCGCCAGCGAGTAAATGACTTCCTTCTTGGTGTCGTCCATCAGCGCGAGTTCCTTCTTGGCTTCTTCGAACTGAACGATGGCCATGTCGTAAATGCCCTTAGCGGCCATTGAACGGCCCAGCATCATAATCGCCTTCACACGCACCTTCGGGTTGCGAGTCGCCTTCTGGAATTCGCCCATGGCCTTGTCGTAATCCCCATCTTGGTAAAGCAGATTACCAAGCTCGAAGCGAGCGGCGTAATCGTTCGGATACTTTTCCACGATGCGCAAAGCGTTATCGAGCTTGAACTTGTGCTCCTGAGCCTTGAGGTCTTCCAGCTTGGACTGAACTTCGGCGTTCCCGGGCTCGGCTTCCAACTGCTCTTCCAGCGCTTCGATTTCGCTGCGCTTGATCGAAAGATTCATGTCGATCTCCATGCGCTCAAGCGTCGGGTCACTGGAGCCAGCAGGCGTTTTCCGGGCTTTGACCACATACTCCAGCGCCTTGCCGAACTGGCCGATCGTGCGATAAGCATTGATGATTTCGCGATAGAGCGTGAGGTTGTCCGGCTCGGCTTCCAATAACTTGATGTTCTTGGCAACGAGCTTTTCCACGGTCTCTTCGTCGTTGACGACACGTGCTTGCTGCTCGAGTTCGATGGCCTTCTCTTCGTCGGCCAGCTTGTCGCGGAAACCGCCCTCTTCTTCCCACTTGCCTCGCTCCATGGACTCGGCGACTGATGCGCGGCGAACCATCTCCTGGGCGTCTTCGTTGGCGGGATTTTGCTGTAAAATTCGGTCACCAAGCATGATGGCTTCCTTCGGCCGCTTGGCGAGGATCAACGCGTTGGCGAGCATGATCTGGTGCTCCTCGGTCTTGTCGACTTCAACCAGCTTCTCAAAGGCAAACACCGCTGTCTCGAAGAGGCCAACGTTTTCCGCCGCCTGACCAAGCAGGCGATGCCCCACGGGTAGCCCAGGGTTGTCGGTGATCGATTTTTCCGCCTGCGCCATCACGGACAGCGGATCGGACTCCAAATTCTTCTTGGCCTTCTGGGCAAAAGGAGCGCTGGTGACCTTGCCGAGGAATTTACTCATGCCACTCGTCTTACCTCCCTTGGCCCGCTCCTGGGCTTGGCGGAGGAGCTTGCGCACATCCAAACAGCCGGGGTGCCGCTCAAGGATGTTCATGCAAACCGTGACCACAATCGACGGATTTTTGGTCAAGTTCTTGCGAGCGCCTTCGATCTGCTTACGCAGGCGTGGATCAAGTTGATTGATCGATTCTTCGGTAAGGGTGTCGGTCATATGAAATAGGTAGAAAGTTCTAACGTATGCTTATCACATAGGGCGTCAACTTTCAAACTCCGCCTACGCCCTAATTATTTTGTTACACTGCCACTATCAGGAGTTTCCGGTATTTCTTCGGTAGGTTCCTCCGGAATAATGTCGAGCTGATTGGGGGATTTTCCCACGCTCATGCCCATATTGGAAATGACTTGCACCGCGCGATCATCCCAAAATTCGACCATGTGCAAATCCTTCGCATGCGTGCATTCGACGTAGTCCAGACCATTGGCGTCGAGCCAGGCGCGAACTTGGGCGGCGCCCTCCTCATTGTAAGCGCGAGGGGTTAACACTTTGACCTTGATGCGTTTATACTTCACCCAGTCTTTGACGCGAGCCTTCATGTCCGGGATAACCGGGCCGATCTCGCCCGCCAAACCCGCTTCCGAACGCTCGGCCAGAACGCCATCAAGCCCCACTCCCAGCCAGGACTGCGTGTCGCGCTCATCCCGCGAGTAAACGCGCTCGTCTTCCTCATCCTCCTCACCCTGAACCTCTTTTTCCGGAGTTTCGGGCTTGGGATCGCGCTTAAATAGCTGGGCGAGCTTGGAAATCATACAATCAAGGTATCAGTTCGATGCCGGGCGTCAACCCGTGGAAAACAAAGCGACGGACGCCATTGGACGCCCGTCGCCGATTAAAAATTGAAAACCTTTACTTGGCCTTGCCTTGGTTGGCGACGGCTTCCATCGCGGCTTTGACAGCTTCGGGGTCGCCCAGGTAGTAGAACTTCTGGGTTTCGAAGTTTTCATCGAGCTCGAAGACCAGCGGCATGCCCGTGGGAATGTTGACACCGATGATGTCATCGTCGGACACCTTGGCAAGGTGCTTGTAAAGGGCGCGGAGGCTGTTGCCGTGCGCGGCGATGACCACGCTCTTGCCGGCGGCGACCTGTGGCTTGATCTCGACTTCCCAATAAGGCAGGAAGCGCTCAACGGTGTCCTTCAGGCATTCGGTGCCGGGTTTGTCGTCCTTCGGCAGGCCGTCGTACTGCGGCTCGTTGATCGGGTGGCGCTCGTCGGACTCTTCCAGGGGGGGGGGCGGAATGTCGTAGCTGCGACGCCAGATCTTGACCTGGTCTTCGCCGTGCTTGGCGGCGGTCTCAGCCTTGTCGAGCCCCTGCAGGGCGCCGTAGTGACGCTCGTTCAGGCGCCAGTGCTTGATCACGGGAATGTAATTGAGGCCCATTTCCTCCAGGGCGAGGCTGAGCGTGCGGATCGCGCGGGTGAGCACCGACGTGTAGGCCACGTCGAACTTGAAGCCCTCCTTCTTGAGGACTTCGCCAGCGGCGCGCGCCTGCTTTTCGCCTTCAGCCGTCAGGTTGACGTCCGTCCAGCCCGTGAAGCGGTTTTCCAGATTCCATTGGCTCTCGCCATGGCGCAGCAAAACAATCTTATACATGTCTTGGTCTTGTGTTGTGGTGAATTAGGAACGGCCACATTGGCGGGGAACCGCCGAAGGTTAAAGAGTAAAGTTCGGGCAAGCTGAACAGCCCGCCACCAGTAGCATTAATAATGTGCGCAATCACCCAATATTCAGCACCTCTGCGCTTGCCCCGCCAGCGCAATTCTGCCACAATTACGCTAGTGAAAAGTCGAGCATCCAGAGGCAAATAAGGCAGCCTCAGTATCGCCGACTGTGCGACCAAGCGTCGCCGACTGTAACTCGAAGTGTCGCCGACACTTATCCGGAGCATCGCCGACGCTTCGGCCAAAGCCTACTAAGGGTTTACTCACAACCACGTGCTTGTTTGCATCTAAGCCCTGAGCAGGGTTGCGGCAGAACCACGGGGTGGGGTTTGGCCAAAACACAGCTGTGCTAGACTCAAACTCTCAGCAAGCCTCTCATCGCCACGTCATGATATCTAGCAATCAATCATCCTTAAAATTTGAATGATATCTAATTAGAAATTCTCCGGGCAAAAAGGCTACCTCTCCTTAGCTTAAAACATCATACAGTATCATCTTAAAATCAACTAATAGCTTGTTCGGTCAGTATTCCCTTCCTTAGCAATTCTTCGTACCCTTGCGTCTTCGCGTGAGATTATTACGCATGAGTGGTTCACGCGAAGGCGCGAAGACGCAAAGCCACTCCAACACAAAAAAAGTATTCCCATCACACTGCAGAATTGCCATCCACCTGAAACCCACCTAATAAGATTCCCACTCCACGACCATGCAACCGCAACCAGCAACCGAACCTGTCGAGATAGCTGCCCCCTCATTCCACGCCTTTCAGCGCTCCATGACGGCCAGCTACTCTTAGCGTTGTGCAAAACGAGATGAGACAATCAACAACAGCTTCCTCATGGTGTGTCATTGCGCAAATTCGCGAAGAGACTCCTTTCGGCGAGGAAGGGAAAGAAACAAAGATCGGTTCCAAGCACTTCAAACCCAACGCCAAGGTCTACATCGTAGACTGGCATCCGGGGATGTGTAAAACCGTCACCGTGGTCGGACATCACAGAAGATCCAACAAACTAATTACTATCGATATTCACGTGAAGTATTTGACCGACTTAGAATCAAAGGTCGCTTACAAACCATACGTATTAGAAAGAATTGCAGAAAGAAAGATGATGGGCACTGAAGTCATGTACGAAGAGCAAGCAGAGGATATAAGAAATACTGTCGAGACTTGGATACATGAAGAAACGGACTAAGCACAACCAAAGTGCTTTGGGCAATTCGCTACACTCGCTCCGCGACTTCCTCTCACTCCTGAGCTCATCATTCACCCACCAAGGCCATTGAACAGCTGCAACAGTGAATGCTCCTGATGCATTTCGCTTCCACAAGGCCTTGATCGTGGCGTAACGTGCCTGAGTCATGACTCAGGAATCCCTTATCAATCCCGGCATGAAGCGCTGGGATTTTTTGAAACTTGGCCCCGCTGCGGTGTCGGCTTCCATTAGCCTCAGCGCGCCGGCGTCGAGGCGGATGGCAAAGGTGGAGCCCGGTGGGGCTTAGTTTTGCCTCTCAGTTTAGCTGCAAGATGGAACAAGCCAGCCAGGGACAGCAGGCTCCACCTCTGAGTCAACGATGAGATCGACGGAGGCAACTCAGGGCCTGTCTGGAGACTGCCGCCCTACCTTGCGGCGCTACTGAAACTGCGGATCAAGATCGTCGCTGAGCGGAACGGTTGGCTATTCGAATTGTTGGCGGAAGGCGGCGAATTGGGATTCGAGCTCGGCAATGCGGGCCGTGAGGGCTTCGACTTCGGCGCGGAGGAGTTCTGTTTCCTCTGAAACTGCGGGAGCGGACTCAGGAGCGCTACCTGGCGATTGAAAACCTGCGCTGGCTGGCGCCGGCTCCAGAGCGGCAGATTCCGAGATCGGCGCCAGGGTGTGCGCGTAGCGGGATTCCTTGCGGCCCGACTCGCGAGGCAGCATGCGGGCCAAAGGGCCGTCTTCAAATTCAACCAGGCGGTCCAGCGTGTTCTCAACCTGCTCCAGCGAACCAAACCCATACATACGGTCACTGCGAGTGCGGAGCTCACCGACCGTTTGCGGGCCGCGCAAAAGGAGCAGTGCGAGGATGGTCATTTCATCCGGCCGAAGGTTGAGGCGCTCGGTGACGTCGTGGCGGTATTTCGTGACACGCGCGCCGCTCTGGCGCACGTAGTAAACCAGCCCCCGGTCGCGGAGGGCTTCCAGCGCCAGGGTCACCTCATCTTCATCGTAATCAACGACAGGATCGCGGCTAGTCTTCTGATTGCAGGCCAGGCGCAGGGCGTTGAGTGAAAGCGGGTATTGCTCGGGCGTGGTGCGCTCTTTTTCGATGAGGCAGCCAAGCACGCGAATTTCTTCAGGACTAAAATCGGGTTCCATACTGCTCATTCGAATGCAATCGCAGGCAGCCTGACAAGCCACAACAGAACGAGGCCCTTGCAATGTCTGCAAAGGGCCTCGTAGAGGGGGAGGATAGGAAATCCTTAGTCGACCGACTTGGTCTTGCGCAGACCAGTCACGCGATCACCTTCTTCCCACTCGCCGCGGGACTTCAGGATGTCGACACGTTCAAAACGCTTGAGAACGCTGCGCTTCTTGAGCGCAGCTGCGGCGCCTTTCTTAAAACTTGGATGCTGAGACATGATTCTCTAAAGTTGGAATTTGAAAAAACGGCTGATATTTGCGTTTACAGCCCTGCTGGCAAGGAAAAAATCGGCATATTTATCCGTAGATAATTCAGGAAACCTGCCGTTTTGGCGTGGGCTCCGGATCGTGATCCCGAATAAAATCTTTGAGCGAGGCGCGGCCCGGGTGATTCTCGGGCAAGTCGAGCAACAGTTCGCGATAGCGCTGGACGATTGGGTCGGCGTCAATCAGCAAGCGCAGCGCCTCGTTGTTCCCCTTGAGTTCGAGCCGGTCCTTGAAGGCTGACAGCGTTATGGAATCCACCGGACGCGCCGGCTGATAGCGCAGGGTGTCATCGCCGCTTTCCGGCTCAACGATGGTCAGCAGACCAATCTCAGTCAGGGTGCTGATCGTGTGATTCAGCGTGTTAATCGGCACGCGGAGGCGCTCGCTGAGTTCATCCACCGAGAGTGGACGCTCGCAGTTTTCAAAACGCCGGGCAATGATCGTAAACGCCGCGATCGCAAGCAGCTCCTGGGTGCGTTTGCTGTTGTTCTCCCAGGCGCGCTGATGCGTGAGTCGGTTGGCGTTCTGAATGGCGTAAGTTATCTGCCCTCCCAAGAGCAGGAACATCCAAAAAACGAAGAGACCAAAAAGCAGCACTGGCAGGATGCCCACGGCCCCAAAAAGGCTCTTTTGCCGGACCACAAAGCCAATGTAGAAGAACCCGACTGACTGATTTAAATACAGCAAACTCGCCACCGCCAGGGAGCCCAGCATCGACGGCCCCCAATTCACCGTGGCGTTCGGCATGAAGCGGATGAAGCACGCCAGCAGCAACACCGTGATGATGAAGATGAACAGCGGCGTCATCGCCAAAAAGGAGTCGTGGAACAGATTGCCGAAAGGCACGTTTTCGAACGCCGAGGCGATCTTGCTGTAAACGCCGAAGCTAATGACCGCCACGCCCACGACCGCCCCCAGCGAGATGATTGCCCAGTAGAAGACGAATTGCTGAATCAGGGTCCTGCCCTGCTTCACGCCCCAGATCGTGTTGAAGGTTTTCTCAATCGTCGAAAGCAATTGAATGCTAATGAAAATCAGCACGAGCGAACCGACGATACCCACTGTGCTGGAGCGGGAGTTCTCCACCAGCAAATCGATTACCCCCTCCAAGTCCTGCTCGGTTTCCTGTTCTTGAAGCGTTTCACTCTCGGCGACTTCCCCGGGCTTGGCGTCGTCATCGGGCACCACCTGCTGGGAGTCCTCAACCTGCTTGGCCGACGGCACCACGAAGTAAACGGCCTCCGTCAAAGAGTCTGCAATGCGATCCCGCCCCCCCTCTGGCATGACGAAACCGGAAACCATGATTGCAATCGCGATCAACGGGCCGAGCGCAATCAGCGTATAATAGCTCAGGGCCGCAGCTTGGCTGGGAATGCGGTTGTTGAGGATGCCGTCCCAAGTCAGGGCGAACACTCGCAAAAAAGCAAAGAACTTGGCGCGGTTGGAACGGTCGTCAAGGTGCCCGGTGTGCCAGATTTCATCACGCACAAGGCCAGGCAACGCGTTGACTTCATCCTGTGCGCGACGCCACCAAGGTTGCGACTTGGACTTTTCATTGTCCATAATTGGTGCGTTAAGCTACCCCAAAACCGTCATTACCGCAACTGCGCCCATGCCCATAATGCCAAGCACCGCGCAGGCAATCATCACGTAAAGATTGAGGGTGATGGTCGATAACCACGCGCAGAATGATCCGACCACGACCGCAATCATCATGGTTGAGTCTCCCCAGGACCAAAAGATATAGCCGAAGTAGCCCAGCCCCAGCATCATGCGGAATCGAATAAGCGGAAAGGCGTCCGTAACGGATAAAATGCAACACAGCGTCAGAAACAGGTCGGCAATGCCCACCAACAACATCGGATGCTCCAACAGCAGCGAGTATTCGCCCTCATCCTGAATCGCGGTGATGATGCTTACGTTGGGCCAGATGTCGGTGATCGCGGCCAAAAGCATGATCACCGCCAATACGGGCAAACAGATCGCAGCGGCGCGCTCTGCTTCACGATATTTCTTCTTCAGGTGGCGGGTTTCGTCGGTATTGCCTTCGGCGGCGGCGAGCATTTCGTCCACCTTCATTGCCGGCAGCAGCTCGTCGTCGTAATTGAGCGAGGATTCGTCGACTTCCTTTGGGCGGAGCCCGAGAGGCTTGGCAGTGGGGTTAACGGCTTCGCGAATTTCCGGGCATTCCATCAGGGGCAGCCAATCCTCGCGATCTTCGTCGTAATAGAGCGTTTCTTCGCTCGCCTTTCCGGCGTCGATCAGGTCCGCGATCCGGCCTGGATCATACGGCCCTTTCGCTTCGTCCGAGCCAGGTTCCTGAATGTAATATTCACCCATGTTTGCGGGAGGATTTTTGAGAAATTGTGTTTTTGGGCAAGCTTAAAGGAAGTTGAAGGCAAGAGTTTTTGCGAAGTAAAGAGTCCGTAAATCCTTGGCAGATAATGCCTTTTTAATGCCGAATAACCTCACTCCCTAAGGCTGCTCCCCCATGTCACCACCCCAGCGCAGTTTTTGGCGCAGGATGCTGAAGTAAGAATAACCAATGGGCAGCAGCAGAGGCAGTTCGCGGCGGGAGATGTAGATTTTCAGCGGAAAACATTCATTGCCGTCGAAGCGCTGGGCGCCATCAAGCGTCACTTGCGTCCGGGCGCTTTCCAAGACCTCGACGTGCAGCACGCTATCGCGGGTGAGCACCAGGCTGCGATTACTCAGGCTGTGGGGGCAAATCGGCGTCATCACAAGCACCTCGGCGCCCGGCATGATGATCGGCCCGCCAGCTGAGAGGTTATACGCCGTAGAACCAGTCGGTGTGCTGAAAATAAGACCGTCGCTGTAGTATTCCGTGACCAGTGTGTCCTCACACCACACCTGCAGACCAATTAGGCGGCTGCCTTCGGCGCTCTTGATCACGGCATCGTTCAAGGCCAACGAATGCTGGCCATCCGCCGTGACACAATGCAGGACCGAGCGCTTCTGGATGTCAAATTGGCCCTGCAACACGGCCTGGAAATGCTCGCGAATGGTGTCCGGCGAGTAAGTCGCCAGGAAGCCGAGTTTCCCCTGGTTGACCCCAAACACCGGCACGCCGGAGCGCATAGACTCTGGCGCCGCCGATAAAATGGTGCCATCGCCGCCCAACACGCAGCAGGCGTCCGCCCCATCGAGGTAGCCCTCGCTGATCGGGTAATCGCTGCTGCGCACGGACTCCACGCCATGCTCGCGGCACACACCCTCCAGGAAATCAGCCAACTCGCCCGCGAGCGGCTTCTCTCCATTGACGATGAATGCGATGCGCTTGAGCATGGGATGAAATTATGAATGCAGAATTATGATTGATGAAAGGGCAAACCTTTGCGGGTGCTTTGTTTCATACGTCATAATTCATACTTCATAACGATCAACTAGTCGCGCAAGCGACTCAGCTGCTTGACGGCGCGGGCGCGCAAGCGCAAACCTTGTAGGCGGATGAAACCGCTGGCGTCGTCTGGATTGTAGTCGCTGGCAACGCCTTCCATCGAGGCCACGTGCTCGTCGTAAAGGGAGATGTCGCTCTTGCGGCCGACGGTCGTGATGCTGCCCTTGTAAAGCTTGAGGCGCGCCACGCCGGACACGTGCTTTTGGCTGTCGTCGAAGAAGGCTTGGAGGGCTTCACGCTCAGGCGCATACCAGAAGCCATTGTAAACGAGCTCAGCATACTTCGGCACGAGGCTGTCGCGCAGGTGCATCAGCTCGCGGTCCATGGTGATGGTTTCCACCTGGCGGTGGCCATGCATGAGGATCGTGCCGCCCGGGGTTTCATAAACGCCGCGGCTCTTCATGCCGACGAAACGGTTTTCCACGATGTCGACACGGCCAACGCCATGCTTGCCCGCGAGCTTATTGAGCTTCTTGAGGACAGCAGCGGGGTTCAACGCCTCGCCATTAACAGCCACGCAGTCGCCGCGCTCGAAGGTCAGCTCGACATATTCGGGCTCGTCCGGTGCGTCTTCGGGATCAACGGTCAGCTTATACATCGACTTGTTGTCGGCCACGGTTGGGTCGAACCAAGTGTCTTCCAAAATGCCCGCTTCGTAGGAAATATGCAGGAGGTTGCGGTCCATCGAATAAGGCTTCGACGCGCTGGCCTCGACATTGACGCCGTTTTCGCGGCACCAGTTGATCATCTCGGTGCGGCCCGGGAAGGCCTTGCGGAAAACATCCATGCGCCACGGAGAAATGATCTTCAGCTCGGGCGCCAGGGCGGCAAAAGTCAGCTCAAAGCGGACCTGGTCGTTACCCTTGCCAGTCGCGCCGTGAGCCACGGCGTCACAGCCTTCCTTCTGCGCAATTTCAATCTGCGCCTTGGCGATGAGCGGGCGCGCAATCGAGGTCCCGAGGTAATACTGGCTCTCGTAAATCGCGTTGGCGCGCATCATCGGGTAGATGAAGTCGCTGGCAAATTCTTCGACGAGGTCGAGCGTGTAGTGCTTGGAAGCGCCAGTCGCGATGGCCTTTTCTTCCAGGCCTTCCAGCTCCTCTTCCTGACCAACATCGGCCGCGTAGGTGACGATTTCCGCGTCGTAATGATTCTTGAGCCAGCGAACGAGCACCGACGTGTCCAGACCTCCTGAGTATGCGAGAGCGATTTTCATAATATTGAAATCACGGACTTAAACGCGAGACGCCCTCGCCGCCAAGGATAAAGCGTTGGCGCTTCAAAAGGGATTGTGGGTCAGCAACGGCCAGACAACCCCAAATTCCAGTCGTGTTTATTCGGCTTCAGGCAAGGATTTGACGTCTTTCGCGCCTAGCTTGAGATACTCCGCCTGCACGAGCTCCTGGCTAAACTTGCGCTCCAAGCGCCGCATGATGAAGTGGCCCAGCGCCATTTCCTGATAATAACCCGTGAAGTAAGTATTCACGATTGCGCCGCCGACGGCGCCGATTGCGGGCACCATCACCGCAGCCGCCTTTTCCGTGACCGTGATGCTGAAGCGCTCCGCCACCTTCGCAATGAACCGAGTGAGCGACGGCGAAGCGGCATCGAGCACGCCATTTTGCGCCGCATATTGAGCCGCCTCGCTGACTCTCTGAGCAAGCAGACCGCGGATGGCGATGTAACTCGCATCGGAACCTTCCGATTTCGTCTTGTTGCCCAGCGCAAACACCTCAATGCACGCCAAACGCGCCTCGGCGCTGTTTAAATCTTCGCCCTGACTACGCGCCACATCCGCAATCGAGCGTAGCATTATCGTGGTCGATATCGGCAGCTCGACCGGCAGTGAAGCCCAACCAAACGCGCCCCCCACCCCGCCAGTCGTCGCGGTGGCCAGCTTGTGGATTAAATTTTTCGCGGTGGCGACACGGTCTTTTTCCAGAGTCTTCAGGGCGACTTCCAGCGCTGCGCGCAACGCCTTATCCGTCGCGCCGACAATGACGCCGTGCGCCTTCTCGGGCAGTAACTCGAGCCCTTTCTCAATGGGTGAACCGAGCAGGTTCACTAACTGATTCGCAAAGCTCGTTCGCTCAAGAATACGGTGCGCCATGCGCAGATCGGCAAGGTCCTGATCGCTCCAGACAGGCGTTTCAACAGTAGCAGGCGGCTTATCCATGTGGTCAAAAGGGACATTGGCGAAGCAGGCTTTGTTCCCGGCTGCTCCTGGCCGAGCTACACTGGCTTTTCGCCGCTGGCCATAACGGTTTCGAAATACGGGTCCTGCTCTTCGCGGGCGACGACGTTGACCTTGACCCCGATGAAACCCGCTTCCTTGAGCCATTGGTAAAGCGTGTTCTCCGAAAAGCCCAGCCAACGATCGGCATACAGCTCGTGCGCCTTTTCAAACTGGTGCTCCTTCAAGTCGAGGATCACCAACTTGCCACCGGGCTTGAGTATGCGGGCCGCTTCGGCAATTGCCCGCGACGGCTTTTCCGCATGATGCAGCGCCTGGCTAAGCAGGGCCAGCTCCACGCTGTTGTCATCCAGCGGCACGGTTTCGATGTCGCCAAGTTTGTAGTAAAGGTTGTCGATGCCGTTCTTGGCGGCCAGCTCCGTGCCGACCTCCACCATGCGTGGCGAGTTGTCGATGCAGTAAACCGCCTCCGCGCGCTGGGCGAGCAGTTGGGACAGCACGCCCTCCCCCGCGCCGAGGTCCGCAATCGAAATACGCGGCGTCAAATGCAGCAGAAAGTGGCCAATCGCCTCCCAGGAACGCCCCGGACAGTAATTACGACCGAGGCGACCGGCAACTTGATTAAAATACTCCTCGGACGCGCGGCGACGGCGGTCGAGCACGCGCTCAAGGTTCTTGGCGTCCTCGGCGAATTCCGGCTCTTCTTTGGCTGCTTCGTAAGAGGCGTCGATCAGGCGTTCAGTTGTCGCGCCGATATCTTCGCTGAGCGAGTAAAACGTCTTTTTGCCCTCCTTGCGGTCGGTGAGCAAGCCGCCCTGCCGCAGTAACGCGAGGTGCGACGAAATACGCGACTGCCCCATATCGAGCAGCTCCTGCAGCTCGGCCACCGACAGCTCCTCCCGTCGCAGCAGTTGAATCAACCGCAGACGCGTCGGATCAGCGAGAAGCTTAAGCGTGTCCCAAGAAGGCATGAGATGTAGCTAGCAATTAACGACTTGGGACTAAAGACCAAAAATATTTTCATCGATGGTATTTGCATCGTGCAGGTGTATCCCGTCTGGAAAAAGCGAATCGTCCATAAACACCGCTTGCTCTCGATATCTTTCAAACAGTGAACCGATGCCGTATTCCTGCGCGTGTTGCTCGATGTTCGCCCACACCTCCAAGTCGCGATTCGATGCTTTTTGGATGGCCGGCAAAATGACGAATTCACCGCCCTCTGCTTCCACCAATTCCTTCATTTTAATGAGGTAGTGCTGCGAAAACTCACTCACCCCCGCCACTGGCTGCAACGCATCTTCATCGAGGTATTTTAACCACGGCGGAGGCCGCCAATTGGAATGACGAATGATCGGCATTTGCGACAGCGACGCCACCCACGGCATGGCCAGACGCGTTTGAATAATGGGGTCACCCGCCAAGCCGGATTCGTCATTGTAGAAAGACTTGAGCACATAGTGGAAACTGAACAAGTGGTCCAGGTCCAGGCCCAGGCTTTGCGGGCAAACGACTAGCGCCACCGTTTTGCCATTGAGGTCATTGCTGGCGGCGATCTCTTTCAGCAAATAATACTGCCCGGCCATCGTCAACGGCATCACCGTCGCGTAGGAAGTGATGCGCCCACGGTAACGAGCGGTCGGATACATTTGCTCGGCTACGCTGTCACCCAGCACAAATACAGACGCCTGCGGGTCGCCCTTGGCTGCACGTTGAAAGCGTTCGTTGATCCAATAGGCTTCCACCTGCTGCCCCATGTAGCCCATTTTCAGCAAGGCCCACCCCACCCCATTCAGCGCCAAAAAGCTGAGGAAGAGAAAGATCAGGATGTCTCGCGCCAAACGTTTCATGGTCAGAATTGGAAATAAATAAACTCTGTCTCGCCGAAGTAACCACAGTAATAAATCACGCAGACCAGCACCAGATAAAGCACCCAACGCTGCCAACGACGCCACGCAGGAAAGCGCAGCGGGATCGTCGCATTGCGATCCGGCCACTCAACCGCCAGCAGCAGGATGATCCAGATAACGCCACGTCGATGCGATGCCGGCAGTGAAAACAGTGAGGCGTCGAAAAGACCTTCAAAATAGCGTAGCGCCTGGTCCAGATTTTCCGCCCGAAAGAAAATCCAAGCCAGCGTGACATAGACAAACGTCAGCAGCATCGCACCCGCCTCACGCCATGGAGGCAAACAACGACCTGCGGCGATATCGCCTGTGTATTGCCGGTTTTTGCCCAGCAAAAAGAGCGGCATGAAAGCAGCGGCGTGGACCGCCCCCCAGATGATAAACGTCCAGTCCGCGCCATGCCATAGCCCGCTCAACAGGAACACGATGAAGATGTTTCGCAGGCAAAACAGTTGATTGCCGCGGCTCCCTCCGAGTGGAATGTAGACGTAGTCGCGAAACCAGGTGGACAGCGAAATGTGCCACCGACGCCAGAATTCGCCAATGTTGCGCGAGAAATATGGCGTCATGAAGTTCACCATCAAATCGATGCCGAAGAGCCGCGCGACGCCCCGGGCCATCAACGAATAACCGGCGAAGTCTCCGTATATCTGAAACGAAAAATACAGGGCGCCCATGGCAAGCTCTGAGCCCGATTTACCATCGATGCCGTGGTATACCCGATTGACCTGCATCGCCAGGTTGTCCGCCAAGACCGCCTTTAAAAAAAGCCCCCAGAGGATCATCCGCAGGCCGTCGACCAGCCAGGGCGCAGAAACGCTGATTCGCTCGCGCTGAAACTGCGGCAGAATGTGGTCAGCCCGCTCAATCGGCCCTGCGACCAACTGAGGAAAGAATGCAATATAGGTAAACAGCGCCAGCGGGTCGCTCGTCGGCTCGTATTTGCGGTGGTAAACATCGATCGTATAGCTGAGCGTCTGGAATGTATAAAAGCTGATGCCCACCGGCAGGATGAGCCCCAGCGACCACGGACTCGCCACGATGCCAACCTGATTCAACGCCGCCACCAGGGAGCCAACAAAGAAATCGAAATACTTAAAGGCAAACAGCAGCCCGAGATTGAAAAGCAAACTCACATACAGCACAACGCGGCGCTTGGCCATGGCGGTAGCGGTGCTGAGTGTTCGACCGGCGGTGTAAGCCGCGAGGGAACTGGCGAGGATCAAAGCCAGGAATCGCCAGTCCCACCACCCGTAGAAAATATAGCTCGCCAGCAAAAGGCAGCCGTTGCGCAGGGTGCGACTACGGCGGCACAGCCCCCAGTAGACCAGGAGGACCGTTAGCAGAAACAGCGCAAATGTCAGCGTGTTAAAGAGCACTGCTGGCAAACTATCGGAGCGTCCCCAGCCAGCGACAAAAAAACCGCCAACGAATTGGCGGTTTTCGAAATTTCGGCGAACCTAGCTTACAACGTGCGACCGGACTCTACCCAGCGCTCGATGCCCTCGATGGTCCACTGGACGGAGTTGCCGTCGATTTCGGTGGTGACTGTCGTGCCCACGCCCTTACCCAGCAAGGCTTGGCCCAGCGGAGTCTTGTAGGACAGGATGTTCTGCTCCGGCATGGAGTCGAAGGCGCCCAGAATCGCGTACTCTTCGGACTGATCGTTGCTGTTGCTGAGCTTGACGATCGAGCCAACGCCAACGGCGTCGGTGCCTGCCTCGGTGAAGTCGGTGACGCGTGCGCGACCGAGATCGCGCTCGAGGTTGGCCTTGCGGGCCATGAGCGTATCCTGGTCCTGACGAGCCATCTTGTATTCCGAGTTTTCCTTCAAGTCGCCGTGTTCGCGGGCAACCGCGATGGCTTCCTTGTTCTCCGGAATCTTCTTCTCGATGAGGTCGCGGAGTTCGGCGTTGAGCGCTTCGAAGCTCTTCTTGGAAACGATGAGGTCTTCCACCTTCTCGGGCTGTGCGCCAGAGATGAGCGACTGGATGCTCGGGAACGACTTAATGAAGCGGGCCAGCAAGGACTTCTTGGTGAGGTCTTCGAAGCCCTGATTGAGCAGTAAGCCCTGCGCCAAGTCTCGCGCTTCTTCTTCGCTCGCGTCGGCCAGCATGTCGGTGATCAGCTCCTTGTCGTCGGAGAGAATGTCGCCCAGGGGAATGCGGCGGGTGCCGGTGTTCTGGAGCGCCTCAAGGTCGATCGCGTAAAGCACGTTGTTGAGGAAACGCGGGCCGATAAGGCCGTCCACCAACTTGCGGAACTTGCGGCTGTTGCGGTTCTTGATGATCCACAGCAGAACCGGTCCACGGAGATTTTGCTCGCGCAACCAACGCTTGAAATGATCGGCCACGAGCTGCTCGCAGTCACGTTCAACGAGGAACGAGATGCTCTCGCTGGTCATCTTGCCCTCGGAATTGCGCAAGATGTCGATGACGACGGTCTGCCAGTTGTCCGGGAAAGTGCGGGAAAGCAAGTCGAGGAAACGCTTTTGATAGCCGGTCGGAATTTCAGAAGCGAGCTCATTGAGGTCCTCGGTTTCCATGATGAGCGACTTCGAGGTCGGCTCGATGGTTTCCGGGTCGGCGTCGAGGTGGCGGGCCAAGTCATTACGAACCCACACGCCGTGTAAACGCTCAGCTTGACTCAGGCCGTGGGAGGCCTTCTTCACCGCTTCGGTCAGGTGCTCGAAAATGTTCGGCAGGTCGGCTTCGACCTCGTTGACGTTTTCAGAGATCTGGTAAAGCTTCTCGGCAAGGAGAATTTTCTTCTTGGGCTGCTTGAGCACGTAGAAGTCTTCCAGAATTTCCTGCTCGGGCTTGAGCGGCTCATCGCGCAACACGTATGGGTCAATCTTGCGGGACGGCGTCTGGATACGCGGGTCCTTCACGAGGACCTTCTTGGTCTGCGTCCACCACTTTTTGAACTTAGTGGGGCCGAGAAGACGGGACAGCAGCAGCTCAAGCTCTGTCGGGCCGGCTTCCTGATCGGGCAGGCGGGAAAGGATTTCAACAATCAGATCGCCCGGGCGCTTCTTGATCATCTCTTCGATGACGTCGGGCTCGGTGCGGCGGCGCACGAGGATGTTATCCGGTTCGAGGATTTCGAGCTTGTCGACGCAAAAGGCGGGGGCCATTTGGTGACCGTCCTTGCCGTCTTCAAAGTCGATGACGAGCTTAGCCTCGCCTTCGTCGTAGTCTTTTATCACGCCGAAGCCCCAGGAGCGGTGCATGCAATATGCACCGGGCTGCATAGCTTCCAGCTTGTCGCGAGAGCCAGCCAACTTAGGCTGCTTTTGTATGAGCAAATCGATTGCTTCTTGGTTCATGGGTTTTTTAAGTGATCTGAAATGAGGCACTCTTCAAACTCTCCTAACCGCTCAACTCACGCTGATCAGTCGAAAAAGAAACACGGCGCGTCCACGGATGGCTGGGCCTTGGCAGTCGCGCTGTGTGAAAAGTTTGCCTCGCGCCCCAACCAGAAGGCCGACGCGCTGTTGAATAATTTGTCTGACGCTATTTCGTCCGAGGAAAGGCGCCGTTGTCAACGCTTGTTTTACGGCGCCATGCGACATAATCGCTTGATAAATCACCTCTTGGACACCCTGATCGAGCGTCCGCCCCGCCCCCAACTCCACGCCATGCTCGCTGTAGCCCTTGCCGAATGGCTTGAAAACATCGCCGCAGGCGCCCACATCCCCCAGGTCAAGAAGTCCAAAAAAGACGACGACGGCCTACCCACAGCCATCTTTTTCCCCGGACTCGAAAACGACGACACCCTGCCGAAGATTGCCGACTTCACCGTCGAACGCGTGAAAAGGGCCCTCACGCCCGGCGAAGCCAAGTTCGCCAACGCCATTCTCCGCCGCTGTCGCGGCCTCATGGAAGAAGTCGCCAACAGCGGCTCACTCGGCCTGCGCTCTTCCCACCCGGACTGGCTCGTCCGCCGCTGGATCGCCGAGCACGGCTCCGAGTGGACCGAGAAGACGCTCCTTTATAATCAAATCGCCGCCGAGCCCGCGCTCCGCTGGCGCGCCAAGTCCCCTGCCCCCGCCGACTGGCTGCCAATGACGCTTGATGCACTCGTCGAATGCACCGAGAGCGATGCGCCGCTGTTTTCGCTGTCCGTGCCGCCACTCTTTTACCACTTGGGCGAAAACGCACGGTGGCCTGAGGCTCTGGAAAAGCTTAACTCCGGTCAGGCCTACGCGCAGGACCCCGCCACCTGGCTCGCGCCCGCGCTAGCCGACGTCCAACCTGGCGAAGCCGTCTTCGACCTCTGCGCCGCGCCCGGTGGCAAGGCGAGCTACCTGATCGAAGCCCTCGGCGATGACCCCGCGGGCGCCCTCGTGCTGCTCGACCAGCCCGGCAAGCGCATTGCCCAGCTCGACGAAAACCTCCGCAAGTGGTCCGGCGAAGGCATCGACGGCCCCGAGCTCCACCTCGTCGCGCTCGACCTCTTCGAAGCGCTGCCCGACGAATTTGGCGCCTACAACTGCGTGCTCCTCGACGCGCCCTGCTCGAACACGGGCGTCATCCGCCGCCGCCCCGACGTCAAAACCCGCCTGGCCCCGCGCGACCTCGCCCAATGCGCCGAGCTCCAGCTAAAGCTCCTGACCAAGGCCGCAGAATTCGTCGCCGATGGTGGCCGCCTGATCTACAGCACCTGCTCCCTCGAGCCCGAGGAAAACAGTGGCGTGGTCGAGGCCTTCCTCGAAGCCAACACCGAATGGAAAGTCACCGCCACAGCCCAATCCACCCCCGGCGACACCGCCTTCGACGGCGCCACGGTGTTCAGGCTGGAGCGAGAGTGAGATTCCATCCGACGTTTTTTTAACCACGAAGAGCACGAAGCTGAAATGGGCGAAGGGGCAGCGTTTTATTTAACCGCAGAGAACGCGGAGGACGCAGAGATCGTTGAGGGAAAAACAATCGTACAATGAAACCTAGAATCTACTCCGACTTCAATGGTCCATATCAACCAGACTTCATGCTCCTAAACTATCGTGGCACGAAGGAGGACATAAAGAAGTTGAATATCACTCTTACTGATGGAATGAAAATAACGGTGTATTCCGACTCCGACGAGAATCATGATATTGAAGCAGATGGCATTGTAAGATTCGGGGTTATTCCTGGAACAAGAAAAGAGCCTTGCTGGTATGCCGATACGCGTAGTTCAAAAATTCTCTATGTTAGTCGCCAATAGCAGCAGCAATTACAGTTAAAAACTCCTCCCTGCTCTCCGCGTCCTCCGCGTTCTCTGCGGTTAAAGAAAAACGCTGCCTCTAAGCCTTCGTGCTCTACATGTCCTTCGTGGTTAAATAAATTGCCCATCATGGATTACTACACTTACTGTATACCAACTAAGCATGCCCCATCCCCCGCCAGTCCTTTTCCTCAACGGCACGTCCAGCGTCGGCAAGACGACGATGGCCAAGGAGTTTCAGCGGCAGTGGGGTGAGCCCACGCTTTACGCTTCGATCGATAGCTTCATTTTCATGTTTCCGCAGCACGTGCTGGACAATGACGAAGTCCGCAAGCAAGTGCTCTGGCCGCTGATTGGCGCGTTCAACAAATCATTGCCCAACATCGTCGAATGCGGCTTCCCCGTCATCATCGATTACGTGATGGAAAGCCGCGTGTGGCTGGAGCAATGCCTCGATTCGCTCGCTGGCTTCGACGTGTATTTCGTCGGCGTGGAATGCCCGCTCGAAGAGTTGGAACGCAGGGAAAAAGAACGCGGCGACCGCCAAGTCGGCTTTGCCCGCTGGCAAAATGACCGCGTCCATCAATACGGCGCCTACGATCTGGTGATCGACACCGGCGCCCTCACCCCCGAAGCCTGCGCCACCAAGCTCTGCGAACTGCTGAAGTCTGGAACCAAGCCCACCGCATTTGACCGACTGAGGGACGAGGGCAAAAAAGAAAAGTGAGATTTGGAGACGACGCCCCCCTTACTGTCCCCCTTGATAATTGTGGCTCTAGTGATGATGCGCCATACGAGATTTTTAACCACGAAGGGCGCCAAACCAACTAAAACGCTTGCCCGTGCTCCAAGACCTATAGTTGTTCGGACGGCTCCTCTCTGAGTGCCCACACTCTACCAATTATTTTTCTGATTCGATCTTTCGCACGCCTCGCCATCATTGACCAATCCAAGAAAACGGTTGAAATCTTCGGCGATCATGTCGATTGTCTGACGATTCAAGATGTCCGAAATTACGCGCAAACCTGATTGGCTCCGCGCCAAGCTTCCCAACGGGCCTGGCTACATGGCCACCCGCAAAAACGTAGACGAGCACAAGCTGCACACCGTCTGCGAGAGCGCCAAGTGCCCGAATATGGGCGAATGCTGGAGCCGCGGCACTGCGACCGTCATGATCCTGGGCAACGTGTGCACCCGCGCCTGCACCTTCTGCAACATCGCCACTGGGCGCCCGCCTGAATATGACATTGGCGAACCTGCCCGTGTCGCGGACAGCATCAAAAAGATGAACCTCAAGCACGTGGTCATCACCTCTGTAGCTCGGGACGATCTCAAGGACGGCGGCGCCAGCGTTTGGGCGGCCACCGTGCGAGCCGTTCATTACAAGTGCCCGAACACCACCGTGGAAATTCTCCCGGCGGACTTCAAAGGCAAGGCCGAGCACCTGGATATCGTCCTCGACGCCAAGCCCGACATTTTCAACCACAACATGGAGACCGTGGAGCGCCTCCAACGCCCGATCCGCAAGACCGCGCGCTATGACCGCTCGCTCTGGGTGCTATCGCACGCCAAGAGCCGCGGCTTCGTGACCAAGAGCGGCATCATGCTCGGCATTGGCGAAAAGGAAGCAGAAATTGAGCAGTTGCTGCGCGACCTCCGCGCCATCGACTGCAACATTCTCACCATCGGCCAGTATCTCCAGCCCACGAAGAAGCACGAGCCGATGGATCGCTGGGTGACGCCGGAAGAATTTGCCCATTGGAAACAGTGGGCACTCGATCTCGGGTTCGACGTCGTCGAAAGCGGCCCGCTGGTCCGCTCCAGCTACCACGCCGACGAACAAGTGGACCTCTTTGGTCTGCTGGAAAAGCGTCAGGCCGAAAAAGCCACCGCGGCATCTGCCTAACCAGCCCAGCCTCCGGCTGGACCGATTGATTTGCCCATTGGGCAAATGACTGAGCAGTACGCTACGATCTAGCTCTATATGACGACCGGCCGAAAAAAGCGCCAGAACGCTGGGGCAATCCTCCAGTGAACAAGGCAAAGAAAAGGACGCTCGTCTCCTTCGAGCGTCCCTCCCATTGTTATAACCACTGCTTTTCGCGAGTTGCGAAAATTCAAATTGCCGGGCGGCTAGGCGATAGCTTCGAGCAATCCCTCGCGCTTATCGTCATTGGTTTGCACGTCGGCGGCCTGCGAAGCGCCAGTCATGTGGAGCATGAGTTTCATCGCGTTGACGACGTCCTGCCCGGTGAACCGTTGGAGTTCCATGGTCCGCGTGACGCGCTCGGCGATGGTGTAAGGCTTGGCCCAATTGCGCAGCCAGTATTCCTCCAGGTAATGCGCCGAAACCTTGCCCCGTTCGATCATTGCTTCAGATAAGTCCATGATCGGGTTTCCATCCAGGTTGATCGCATCAAACGGAATCCCGTGGTCCGGCGTATCCCGGGTTATCCAGCGACGGACCTCATAATAGTGCGTAAAGTGATTGCCCGCCAGATTGAGGCGGAAACGCTTGGCCCGGCGCACAACGTAGTGGATTTCCGGCGGCAGGGTTTCCAGTTGCAGGTTCGACAGGTCCACCTCCATGTTTTCGTAGCGGCTGGCGTCGGTGATGATTTCCTGCAGGCGGTGCTTCGCGACTAGGTAATCCCGCTGACGCTCTTTGTCCCATGAGGCAAAGGCGTCGATTTCTACGAGGTGGGTCTTGGCGGATGGGGTCTTGAGAATCTCAAGGATGAGCGACTTGGGAGCCTGTGCCAGGTAGAGCAGCTCGTCGACTGATAGGTAGCGTTTTTTTTGTTTCATGATACTGATGGGGGATAAATGTAAGATTTATGTATAGGTGATATTCCAGTTACTCTGATGGGATTCACCTTATCAAAAACCGAGAAAAACACGAAGTTTTATCATGCTGAAGAAACTGTAAAACTTTAGCAACGCAGAGGCCTACCCCCTATTTACACACTAAACAACTAGTAGTTACTGCCTCCAAACTATGGATATGAAAGTTGATGATGCGCCGGAAAACCAAATCACCGCCAAATGGCTCCATTGTGGCGGCGCACGTTGAATCCAATCCCAAGCAATCGACGCCTATTTCCAGCACCACGAATAAAAGCACAAAAAGCTTGAACTTCTGCGCAAAATGCTGATGTTCTTCCGGCTTGCGTTAGAAGCCAGGCTGCTTGCCGTAGTCTCGCTTCCTCGAGCCCAACCCTTCATTCGGGTTGTTAACGGCATTTCCGGCGCGTCGCGGGAAATGCGATTCCGAGCAATTTCGGAGTCCCGGCGTTCGTGAGAATCAACATACATATAATGGCTAGTTCCACCGCAATCGATAAAGACAAGATCATCGCTGAATACAAGACCCACGAGGGCGACACCGGTTCGCCTGAGGTGCAGGTTGCGCTGCTCACCGCACGCATTTCCCACCTCACCGAGCACCTCCGCTCGCATCGTAAGGACTTCCACACCCGCCGCGGTCTGATTCAGATGACCAACAAGCGCCGTAAGCTGCTCAACTACCTCCGCAAGAGTGATCTGGAGCGTTACAAGAACATCATTCAGCGCCTCGGCCTCCGCCGCTAAGCAGCGTGTCGCTGCACCCAGAGTTTGGGCATTGCCCAAAGTTTAGCATGGCTCACTGCCCCCTAAAGCAACCACAGTTCTTTTAAATCCGCAATAGCGGGCCCGGTTACGCCGCGCCCGCTTTTTTATTTAACCCCGAAACGCCAATGGAGATAATCGCCATGCTCCTAACCGCCCTATGGATTTTATTCTGGCTGGGCATGGTGGTGGCGCACATCTGGATGGCGCTCTACGTCCTGTTCGACGCCAAGGCCTACGATGTTCGAAATGGTTTATTTCTAGCCAGCCCCTTCCTCTGGGCCTTAATCGTCTTGCTCACGGGAATTGTTGGCTTAGCGCTTTACTGGCTGATCCATTACTCCACGCTGCGAAGATTTTCCGCAAAAACCCACTAAAACAAAGAAACATGTCCGCGACCGCGTCCGATCCGCCCGCCGACTCATACCAAAAGATAAATGAAACAAGAACATAGCGTATACATCGAATCGCTCGACATCACCATTGCGTCGGGCACCATCGCAAAACAGGCCAACGGAGCCGTTACGATCACCAAGGGCGAGACAACTCTCTTTGTCTCCGCCACAGCTGCACACTCCCTGCGCTCACCCGACCAGGATTTCTTCCCACTCACCGTGGACTACCGCGAGCGCTTTGCCGCCGCAGGCCGCTTCCCAGGTGGCTACTTCAAGCGCGAAGGCCGCCCCTCCGAGAAGGAAATCCTCACCTCGCGTCTTTGCGACCGCCCCCTGCGCCCGCTTTTCCCGAAGGGCTTCCTCTTCGAAGTGCAGGTCATCGGCATCCTGATGAGCACCGACTTGGTCAATGACCCGGATGTGCTCATGGTCAACGCTGCTTCCGCCGCCTGCTTGTGCTCGGACATCCCGTGGCACGGCCCGATCGGCTGCATCCGTCTTGGCGAAATCGACGGCGAATTCGTCGTCAATCCGACCCACGAAGAAATGTTCGAGTCCACCCTCGACCTCATCTACGTCGGCAACGAAAAGGAAATGATGATGATCGAAGGTTCTGCGGACCAGCTCCCGGAATCCCGCTTCATCGAAGCTCTGGAATTCGCGCAAAACGCCATCCAGCCGCTCATCGCCGCTCAGAAGGAACTCGCCGCCAAGGTCGGCAAGACCAAGAAGGACTTCGACCTCATCAAGGTGCAGGACGACGTGCTCGCTCTTTGCCGCGAAACCGTTGGCGAAAAGATGCAGGCCGCTGTTTTCCAGGACTCCAAGGTCGAACGCGGCAACGCCGTTTCCGCCCTGAAGGACGAAGCTGTCGCCGCCGTTAAGGCTGCTGGCCTCGTTGAGGAAGACATGGTTGGCCCGCAGATCAACATGGCTTTCGAAGTGCTCCAGGAAGAGCTCTACCGCGAGAACATCCTCGTGAACAAGAAGCGCGTTGACGGCCGCGGCCCGGACGACCTCCGCAACATCCATTGCGAAACCGACGTCCTCCCCCGCGTGCACGGCTCCTCGCTGTTCCAGCGTGGTGAGACCCAGGGCATCGTTTCCCTGACCCTCGGCACCAGCAAGGACTCCCAGGACCTCGACGCCCTCACCGGCGGCGTGAAGAGCAAGAGCTTCATCCTTCACTACAACTTCCCTCCGTTCTCCGTGGGCGAATGCGGCCGTTTCACTGGCCCAGGTCGCCGCGAAATCGGTCACGGCGCACTCGCCGAGCGTTCCTTGCTCGCCGTTCTGCCGGGTGAAGATGAATTCCCCTACTCGATCCGTCTGGTTTCCGACATCTTTGAGTCCAATGGCTCGACCTCGATGGCTTCCGTCTGCGGCGGCACCCTGTCCCTCATGGACGCCGGCGTGCCGATCAGCGCTCCGGTTGCTGGTATCTCCGTTGGCCTCGTGACCCGTGGCGCGGAAGAAGGCAACATCACCGAAAGCGTCATCCTGACCGACATCATCGGCGCGGAAGACCACTTCGGCGACATGGACTTCAAGATCTGCGGCACCAAGGAAGGCATCACCGGCTTCCAGCTCGACCTGAAGATCAAGGGCATCCCAATGGAGCTCGCCAAGCAGGCCATCTACCAGAACAAGATCGCCCGCGACAAGATCCTCGACATCATGACGGCTTCCATCGAAGCGCCGAGCACTGAGCTCAAGCCCTGTGCGCCGCGCATCGAGCAGGTCCAGATCGACCCGGAAAAGATCGGCGCCCTCATCGGCCCCGGCGGCAAAAACATCAAGCGCATCGTGGAAATCACCGGCGCTCAGATCGACATCAACGAAGACAACTCCGGCCGTGTGCTCATCTTCGCCACCGACGGCGACTCCATGCAGCGTGCGATCAATGAGATTGAACTCGTTACCGCCGAAATCGAACCCGGCAAGACCTACAAGGGCATCGTCCGCGCCATCAAGGAATTCGGCTGCTTCGTTGAATGTCTCCCCGGGAAGGAAGGCCTCGTCCACGTTTCCGAGCTCGCTGAGTTCCGCGTAGAGAAGGTTGAAGACGTCTGCAAGCTCGGTGATGAAATCCTCGTCAAGTGCGTGGGCATCGACGACAAGGGCCGCGTGCGCCTCTCCCGCCTCGCAGCACTCTGCGAAGCCCAGGGCAAGCCTTACGAGCCGAAGAACCAAGGCGGTGGTGATCGCGGTGGCCGTGGTGACCGCAAGGGCGGTCGCGGTGACCGTGGTGGTCGCGGCGGAGATCGTGGCGGTCGTGGCCGTGACGGTGGTCGTGATGGTGGACGTCGTCGTCGTGATGATGACGAAGGCGGCAGCGAAAAGCGCGAAGAAGCTTCCACCGAAGCCTAAGCGACTCCCACAAGCCAATCCTTTCAAACCGCGTCCCAATTGGGGCGCGGTTTTTTATTACCCCCATACTGAAATACGATTATCATTAAAGGAGATAAATCACCCGACTAGACATTATTTCAAACAAATACAAATTAAATACCCTAATACGGTTGACAAGACACTGCCATGACTTGAAAAAATCAGACACCACTCACTTCTATTCTTTCTGATTAAAAAATGACCAAAGCGTATCAACGTTTTGCCAGCACGTTTGCGTGTCGCATTCGCAAGTTTGACCTGATTCTGAATCGGCCTTTTGTCGTTACGTTTCTCAGTGGATTCGTGTTGTCGGTTCTGTCGTACAAGTTTCAAAGCGACCAATACCACATCGATATTCAGGTAGAGCAAAGGAAGCTCGAGTATGCGAAAATGCAGGACTTGCTCACTGAAACAGCGGATAAATTAGCGATCGCCATTCCGCTCGTTGCCGATTTTCAGAAGCGCTCATTTTACCTGAGGGAACACGCTGGCAAAGAGAACCCGCCCCCCTTTCCAGATAAGCGTAGTTACGAAGAAACCCGCGATTTCTACTACGACACTCGTATGAAGTACTTAGAATCGGGCACCTATGACTCCGTCCTCGCCGAGGTCAAAGCCATGTATGAGAGCCGGGGAGTCCTCGATCAGGTAAAGGTAATATCCGCACTTTTCGATGACATGATGGACCCGACCGACATGGATAAGCTGCGTCTGGACCATGAGCTTCTAAGGAAAGAATACGACAAGTTAATCTATCAAATGGGAGAAGAACTAAGAAATGAAAAAGACACCTAAACACACCAAGAACATCCTTCGCCTAATCGCAGCTATGTTGATCTGTGCTGGCGCATTTGCCGCCAGTGGCTGCAATAAATACGGCAAACCGCCTTCGGACCCTTACGCCAATAATCCGACTGGCGAGACTGAACTCCGCTAGCCCTCGACGCCACTCTACGATGTTAAGCACACTTCCACGTAAAACCGAACGCATCGCCTTTTGGAGCATGCTAGCGTCATTGGCGACCGCCACGTCCGCCAACGCCTTTTGGGATGACATAAATCCGTTCTCAGAAGATAAAGAATCGACCGAATCCGCAATCGCCGAAACCGGTTCCAAGGAGAAGCCAAACTACGATTCCGAGCTCAAGGAAGTCGCAAACATCGCCTCATATGGCAACGTTGACGATTTTCTGGACATTCCCCTGCCGCTTCTGGCTGGAACAGATTTTTATTTGGCAGATGGCCAAATACTGGAAGTGCATGAGCGCGTGTCCCAAACTACTTTGGAAGACGGCACCTTCGACTTGTATTTGAACTCCTATGGCGAGTATTTCCAGTTGCAAAGCACGAACTACCGCTGCTGGGCCGCCGTCTCGGCCATGATGATCAATTGCGACTCAGGGTCGTTGCTTTATTCGCAGGACGACCTGGTGAGCCAATTCGCTCCCGATGTCATTTCCGAAGAAGATGAAGCATTGGGATACCGCGAAATCCTCATGGCGCTCAATCCTGACCTCGCCGAATACATCCGCAACGAAAAGCTGCTTACGCGACGGGCGATCCTGATCAAATCGTCGATAGAAGGCTTCAGCATCGAGCATGGCATCGCCCTGTATCAGGAATTCGTCGGCGATTTCATGACGACCGACGAAATGCTCATTACGCTGCAAACCGGCAATGCGCTGGTAGCCGGCCTAACCTTCGATGGGGTCCCACATTCGGCGCAAACAGCCCAACCAGAGAATACTGAGGCAGTCGAAGCCATTGAAGTGACGCAAACCGAAAAGGCGCCGGACGTGGCGCCAGCATCGCCCGTCGCTTCATCAACTCCAGCGCCGGGAGATTCAGACTACGGTTATGGCCACGTCGTGCTCATTACTGGAGTTCGCTACGGCGAAGTCGATCAGGAGGTCTATGATGACTTTACCGAAGACGCCATGGAGGTCCTCGACATGGCTATGGACTTTTTCAAGGGCGAGAAGAATTACTCGCTCGATACCCGATACGCGATCCACACGGTTTATTATATCGACCCAAGCAAGCAGGAGACCGCACAGACGCCCATGAAAATGTCGGGCGAAGAATTTATTGAGCGGGTGGATTTTCTGACGAGCAAGGAACACTCCAAGCGCATGGTTGATCGCTTGGTCGAGCGTTCACAGAACATGAAAGCGGCTCAAGCCAATGCCACCGCGAGCACAAACACTGAGAAAGATAGTAATCCGCTGGGCAGCCTGATCAATTCTCTCTGGTAGAGAATCAAGAGGTCGATCCAAGAAACTCCGAGCGCAGAGGAATCGAGTTTGACGCTCCTGGGCGAGTCACCGCAATCCCGGCAGCCCGGCAACTCGTTTCTAATGCGTTTGAGATGGATTTTCCGGCGATCAGGTCCCCCAGAAAGTAACCGATAAACGTATCTCCCGCAGCGGTTGTGTCGACAACATCCACCGCCTCGGCTGCCTGCGTTAGCTCGCAATTCGCATCTAAATACCGCGCCCCTTCAGCGCCAAGAGTCAACAATATAGCCGCCTGCGGATAGCGCTTACACAGAACATCGCTGGCTGGCTCCTTGTCCACACCGGCCAAAGCCTCGGCCTCTGTTTCGTTGAGAATAAATAAGTCAACCAACTCCAGTGGATAGCCGTGGACGGCTTCAGACATCGGCGCGGCGTTGAAAGCGATACGCAAGCCCTTCTCCTTCGCAAGCTGCATGGCTTCGGCGACGCCACTCGTTTCATTTTGCGTTAGCAGCCAGTCCCCAGCGCCAAAGCTTGCCATTGCCTTCTGAATTTCATCGTGGGTGATCTCTTGGTTTGCGCCAGGATAAACGACGATGGCGTTTTCGCCTGAAGTGGCGACTTGGATCAACGCGTGCCCCGTCGCGTGGGTGTGAAGGCTCACAAAACCGACATCAACGCCTTCTTGCTTTAACCGCTCCACCAACCACGCGCCATCTTCACCTACTGCGCCCAGATGACTAACCTCAGCTCCAGCGCGCGCCAAAGCGATGGATTGGTTGAACCCCTTGCCACCGGCAAAGACCTCGTAGCCTTTGCTGATCTCGGATTCGCCTGGGCGAACGAAATGATCCACCGTGTAAACATGATCGATGTTGATCGAACCGAGATTCAGAACCCGAGGCATGGCAATAGAGTTATAGGCGAGCCGGTTTGATTGGCGATCACGAAGCCACCTGATCCCGAATAATTGCGCAATGCACTTAACGCGTTCAGCAAATTGATCCACGTTTTGATTTTACCCGAATTGCGTGGCGAGAGAGACTTCCCCAATCTCATGAATGATAAACTTCCCCTGGAAAAACACACGGTCGATGTCTGCGTAGTCGGCGGTGGTATGGCTGGCTTAATTGCTGCAGTTGCGGCGGCGCGGCGCGGCAGCTCTGTCATTCTCGTGCATGATCGCCCCGTTCTCGGCGGCAACGCGTCTTCGGAAGTCCGCATGTGGATCTGCGGCGCCCATGGACCAAACATGAAAGAGGCCGGCCTATTGGAGGAAATACAGCTCTGTAACCTCCACCGCAATCCACAGGGGTTGTATTCAGTGTGGGATTCCGTGCTGTTTGAGTTCGCTAAGCTGACGCCCGGCCTGACGACATTTCTGAACTGCACTTGCAATAACGGAGTTGTCGAAGACGGACGCCTGGCCTCCATTGACGCCTGGGAAATGACCACTCAAACTTGGCGGCGCATCAAAGCCAATTATTTCATCGATTGTTCCGGGGATTCCATCCTCGCCCCCCTCTCAGGCGCCGAAACCCGCACCGGGCGCGAGGCACGTGAGGAATTCAATGAGTCCATCGCACCGTTGCGCTGTGACTTGAAGACGATGGGCAACACCATCTTGCTCCAGCTTGAGGAAACGCCAGAACCGCAAACCTTCACTCCTCCCAATTGGGCGTATCGTTTTGATGATGACTCTAACCTCCCCGGACGTGTGGGAAGCGGCCTTGGTAACAATTTTTGGTGGCTAGAGCTCGGCGGACTAAACAACACCATCGACGACGCCGAAGTCATTCGCGACGAATTGGTGAAGACCGCCTGGGGAGTCTGGGATTACATGAAAAACCGCGGACCGCAGGCCGAGAAACTCACCAACTGGCGCCTTCGCTGGCTCGGGGCCCTACCTGGCAAACGCGAGAACCGACGCTATATTGGTGAGCATGTCCTGACTCAGCACGACCTGGAGTCTGAAGGGAAATTCGAGGACATCGTTGCCTATGGCGGCTGGAGTATGGACGACCACCACCCAGCTGGTCTTTACTATCCGGGAAAACCGACGATTTTCCACCCTGCCCCCAGCCCGTACGGCATCCCCCTGCGCTCTTTATATTCGCACAATGTGCCTAATTTACTCTGTGCCGGCCGCAATATTTCAGCCACTCATTGCGCGATGTCATCCACCCGCGTGATGGGCACCACCTCCATCATGGGCCAAGCTGCGGGCACAGCTGCCGCGCTCTGCGCAAAACATGCAATATTGCCACGTGACATCAAAGGTGAACGTTTGCGTGAGCTACAGCGACACCTGATGGAGGACGACTGCTGGCTCCCCGGCTTGGCTAAGCCTACGTTCTCAGTGATGAACGACGCCAACCTCAGCGCATCCAATGATGTTTCGGCTGATGTGTTGTCCAATGGGCACGAGCGTAAAATAGAAGCAACGGATCACGCCTGGGAAGGCCCAGCGGGTTCGTCGGTAACGATCAGTTGGGATCAGCCCAAACCAATTGACTGCCTGCGCCTAGTCTTCGACAGCGACCTGAACGACAGCAAGCGCATGCCCGTGCTCTATCCGCATAAACGCCAGCCATTTGCCATGCCTAAGCAACTGGTAAAGTCATTTGTCGTCGAAGCGAAAAACGCTGCAGGAGATTGGGAGCCTTTGCATTCTGAGTCCGAAAATAAACGCCGCCTGCTCGTATTGCCCGTCAAACAAACGATCAGCGCCCTACGCTTCACCGGGCATTCCGCCTGGGGAGACTCGCCCATACGTGTCTTCGGCTTCGAAGCCTCCACCTCGCCATTGCCGCTAACCTCCCGCCCAGTCGATGGCCTGAATTGGAACGATGTCGTCGCCTCTCTGGATCCAGATGATCTGAAGGAACCCGACAACGGCCTGGAAAACGCCACTCGAGGCCAATCACGCGTCGGCGCCTAAAGCCAGAATTCTTCTCGAAGCGACAGCCGCTAATTCACCGATGGCGATTTGAATGGCTTTGCGGTGACTGAATCGATCTGGATCGCAAATTCCTCAATGTGTATGCCCGTGTAGTTCTCGACCTGGCGGATAATGTAGTCGCGCAAGTCTGCACAGGTCTGAATTGCCTCCTGGCCAAAAGGCAACGAAACCTTCATTTGGATCCGGAACCCTTCTGGCGTTTCCTTGATTTTGATTTTGCGAGCGGTTAACTCCGGCGCCGACTCCAGCATGCAGTGCAGGATCATCTGCGTCAGCGCGGTTTCGGAAATCGTAATCGACCCCTTCGGGTTGAAGCGTGGACGGACAACGGTTTTGTCGTAAGACTTGTTCTGGGTCAGCTTGCACATGCCGCGCTCAAACCAAACCTTGAGCGAGCGAGCCCATAACTTGGGATATGCCTGCTGGACTTCAATCACTGGAATCGGGATGATGTGCTTGCCAGAATTGCGCTCCCGCTGGGCGGTTTCGATCTCCTCACGGGTGGCGATATCCTCGATTTTGAGAATTTCACAGGGCTCGGGAAGTCCCAGCGTCAGGCAGTTACGGCGGACCATTTTTTCACTCGTCCCCAAGAGTAAAATACCATCCAGCTTAGCCGTCCGTAGCGCCGTTCTCATCGCTTCCCGGTGCTCGGCATGGTGGAACATCGCGGTTTTAACCGCCGCCATATAAGTGGTTTCCCGTTTCGCGGAATGCCCGGCGACAATCTTCCCATGATGGATGAGCAAGCCATCATCAATGATGGCGCTGATCCGGCGCGAATCAGCAATGAGACGTGCGCGAAAGCTTTTGCCCGTCCCCGCCTTACCCACGAGCGCATAGACCCTCATGCCGCGCAATCGCCACTTCGTCTGATCGAAGGCGCGCTGGATCTGGGTCATGACGCTGGTTTTACGCATAAAGATCAGTTTGCTGCTATTTTTCGGGATGTCCACCTCACGATGTCGATATCAGTTTACTTGATCGGCGCCACCACAACTAGCAATAGAGATATTTTCAAAAGCCCACCATCCAAACGCAGCGCCTGCCCGGCATCCTTCATGTCTTCTCCAGTTTGGTGTCAGCATCCGACAAGTTGTGAGCGAAAGATCCCGAAAGCAGAGTTAAAAAAAGGCGGCCCAATGGTGGACCGCCTTTAGTCTGCTTACCGCAGAAAATATTAGTGAGGGATCACGATAAAGAACACGCACATGATCAGCGTCGGGATCAAAGCGCCAAGCAACAGTCCCATCGGATTGATGCCGCCATCAAAGTATTTGCTGAGGATGCTTTGACCTGCAGGATTCGGAGCGTTGGCAATGACCGTCAAACCACCGCCGGTTACAGCGCCAGCCAGCACCGCATATTGCAGCGCCTGGGCCTTGGCCAGCTCAACGCCTTCCTTCACGATCTCTGTGCCATGATGCACTTCGACTGGGCTAAACGCGGGCACCTGTGAGGCCAGGAAGGTAATCGCGGCATTGTCATTAAACGCCGTTAAAACCGTGGCCATGCAGAAGAGCGCGGTCTCGCCCATACTCGAGAGCACAGGCGCAATCCACCAGCCCTGCAATCCGCCATGAATCACCAAGCCGGCCAAGAAGAAGCCAACCAGCATTGGGCTCTTGATGTTGAAATTGTACTGGTGGTGCTCAGTCGCCTTGGTAAACCCGAGGAAGAACAGGAAGGCGCCCACGAAGAACGGCGGGTGATGCAGCGTGATAACCGTCCAAGCCAGAAAACCAAGGTGCACCAGGATAATCCACAACGGCACCGGCTCGTCACTGCTATCGGAATTCTTCTCAACTGTCGGCGCCTTGAGCGCAGCCAGTTCCTTGCGAAAGATCATGAAGTAAATCGTATTGGCCACGAGAATGCCCAAGATCGCGCGCCAACCAAAGTGCATGATCATGAACTGGATGTCGTAGTCCCACGGCACCGCAACCATTAGCACGGGAGGAGCCGCAAAGTGGGTCAGCGTGCCGCCGACTGAGACGTTCACGAAGAGTAGCCCAAGTGTGGCGTAGCAAAGCTTCTTGGAAGGCTTGAGCATGTAGAACTGCTGCCCTAGCAACATCGCGGCGATCGTCATGGCAGCTGGCTCCGTAATGAAAGAGCCCAGTAGAGGCGCAATGGTCAGGATCGACAACCACCAGGCGGTCGGAGTCGCCTTGCCAATATTGGCGACGACTCTCAGACAGGATTCGGCAAACTTGACCACGGGCCGGGTCGAGGCAATGGCCATGATGACCACCACGAAGATCGGCTCCACGTAGTTGCGCGAGTCGATGTAGGCCACAGCGTCATCCCAGCCATGCTTTGGCGCGAAGACAATGGCCAGGAACAACGGCACGACCCAAATGCCGAAAATCGCTTCAACCTCACCCAGGAAGTGAAACAAGGTCGCTTTGAAGGACACGGGCTCTTTTCCCGGTGGATAGTTGCGCCCCTCCTTCTTCAGTTTTTCATGATGCTCGTGCTCATAATGGTGAGCCATTTTATTGAACTTGGCGCACATGAACGTGTGACCGACTGCGAGCAGGAAGATGATCGTGGCGATCAAATTGAAAGGATTCTCCTTAATGCGATGCATGAGCACTTCGCCAAGAGACAGCTCCTTCTTCCCCTGCTCTTGCGCCATCTCCTCTTCCTGATCCATGTAGGTCGAAAGCGGCGTTGGAAAATTACTTGGTTCGCCACCGCCATGGCCGCCACCGGCAGCCAAGACCCCGTTGGCCCCAAACAGGCCCAACATTGCGAAGATGAAGATTGTAGCAAAGCGTCGCGTCATAGTCATTAGGATACTTTTGGGGCAGGAAAGCAGATTCCAGGTCAATGTCCAGTCTAGCCGAAAAAAACCGACTTTCTCGACTTTTACGGATTAGCACCCGGCAGAAATCAGGCAAAAATCGTCTGCAAAGAGCGAATTTCCCCAGAAATCGCAAATTTCTCGTATCGAAAATGGCAAAATCCAGTAAAAGGCAATCACTCAAGAATTGCCATTTGACCCTATTTCAATTAAGTCAGATAGTAACTATTGCTTCGAAATATATGCGAAACAAACTCTTACAACTGCGGGAGGCAAAGCGTTCGGGGCTTACCTTGACCGAAATTATGGTGGCCATGACGATTTTCGTCATTTTGGCTGGAGGCATCATTGCGGGCGTCTTCACCGTTCGCGCCGATGCCGAAAACAATCTTTACGAATCAGCGGCGCTCAATGTCGCCATCAGCTTTTTAGAACAGATCAAAAGCGTTGATTCCGAAACCCTGAAGAATCCACCGGTTAATGGTGAGGGCAAAGGCTATCACCGCTTTCTAATTGGCTTTGGCCAGTCAATGGACCTCCCGCTCGAAGAAGATACGGAAATAAACGTTCCAATTATCTCAACTGCCGAGGGAAACATTAAAAAAGAACTCCCGGTCACGATTAACCTAAGCGTTGAAGAAGCCACCGATTTTGAAGGATTTTGGTTCGAGGTGACATACAGTTGGGAGCATCCGACCACAGACCGCATCTACACCGGCGAAGTCCGTGGCTTCAGTTGTGAGAAAGTCTCCACCTACTAATTTTCCTAGTCATGCACATGCGACCTGCTAATCCTGCCAGCGCCAAGGCCAAGCGAGGCTTCACCTTGCCCGAGATACTCATTGCCTTGCTCCTGATCACCCTGCTGTCGGCAGGGCTAATCAGCTTCATGCTCGATGTGGCGCGGGGCATTTTCTGGGGCACGGAGAAAGCTGAAATTTCCGAAGACGTTCGCAGCTTCACGATGCGCCTGGCCGCAGAGGCCCGTTCCTCCAACGCCTACATCATCTATAAGAGTTTCGCCCAGGAAGATCGCAATGAAGGCTCTGACCGCCGAGATGACGGCCAAAGTGGCGACTGTCTCGTGCTTTTCACGACCGAACCATACCCGGACGCCGATTCGCCCGAACACTACACCAGCGCAATCATTTATTTCCGCAAAGGGAGCGATGAGTCCGATGGCGTGGGGCCAGTGTATCGCCTTAGTTGGCAAGCAAACCCCAGCCAGTATGTGAATGCCAGTGACGTGCCAATGGAAACCATGCTGGCGAACATCGCTGCGGACGACACCGGGGATTATCCAGTCGTAATCGAGCTCTCCCGCGGCGTCGCCAATGGCCGTTTATTTACGAACTACAAGAACGGAAAAGTCGCTGTGGTGAACGGCGAAATACTTCACGGCAATCAAGTCAAGGAAGTCACCAACACCTATAACCTTTCCATCTCGCCCAGAGGATAACATCATGAAATCTCAACGTCGTCACGGAAACAGCATCATGCTGGTGCTCATCATCGCCACCGCCCTTGGGGGAGTCGTGTTCTCCGCCCTGCGTCTGGTGCGCCATGAATCCACCCTCAACAAACGCGCCAGTATGTATCATGAGGCGCGTCTCGCCGCAGAGACCTTGCTTCAGGCCAGCTTTGCCGAATTGCAATACCGCTTCGATAATCGAGTGGCCTTTCCGCAAGATGAGCTTGCCCCCGAAAACAACCCGCTGGGGATTCCCACGGAATTCATTTCCCGCTACATTGGCAGCGAAACCGAACCAAACACCAATCTGGTCAAGCCGAACACTCTGGTTTACACTTCGATGGATGACTTCAACACGCAGCCAGTGGAAGTCATTGGCGGAGCAGTGCCCCCTGGTGATTGGCGTTTCATCGACCCTACGGTCCCGGGCAACGAAAATGACCCGCTGGCCGGAACAATGAGTTTTGTACGCGGCATTGAAATCCTGGCCAAGGCAACGGTTTCCCGCAAGGGCTGGTCAGACGAGACGACGGCGTATACCCGCCAACTGCTGGAAGTGCGCGACGCTCCCCTCTTTGCTCACGCAATCTTTTACAACCTCCCAATGGAAATCGCGCCTGGACCGACAATGAACATTTACGGCAACGTCCACGCCAATGGAGATATGTATTTGCAGTCCAATAGCGGCTTAACCTTCCACGAAAAAGTCACCTCGGCAGGTGAAGTCTTTCATGGCCGCCGGGGCGAGTCCGGCCAGGGCAACAGCGAAGGGGCCGTCAAAATCACTAACCGCGATGGCGACTTTATTTCCTTAAAGGAAGACAACACCTGGGAGCAGGAAGCCAAGGACTTGCATTCTGGAACTTGGCTCCAAAGCACGGATGAGAACTGGGCCACCGTCGCCAGCCAGTTGTTCGACGGCAATCTTCTCAACAAGTCACATGGCATCTCCAAGCAAAACCCCGTCGGCGTGATGCAATACGTGGAAGACACCGATAGCACTACCAGCGCCAAGGACTCCCTCAACTACGCCTATCAACTGATACAACCGACCCTCTCCAGCTCGGACCTCGTCATTCCAGACGCCACCAGCGACCCAACTGGCTACGAAGAGGCCATCGACCGCAATGAAGTCGAAAAACAGAAGTTCGCCTACAAGGCCGGCCTAACCGTTTCAGTCAATTCATCGGGCGGCGTCTCCATGCACTACTACGAGCGTGATGCGGAAGGCAACCTCAGCTACGACGCCAGCGGCAACCCCAAGAAAGTCACCATCGACCCCAAGAGCAGCTTCGTCGACGTGGAGCACTTCGCCAGCACCGGCAGTGGCAGCTCTGAAGAGGTCACCTCGGGCATGTACGACAAACGCCAGGGCGAAGACTTAAACATGGTCAATGTGGATGTCGGCGCACTCAAAACGTTGATCCATAACAACGATTCCGACGACTTTAATTCCGGTGGCGCACCGAGCGACTGGTGGAACGGCGTCGTCTACGTCGAGTTCCCCGAGCAGAGCTCGACCACGACCCGCACAGATAACGTCAACCCGGCAATCGAAGGCTGGGGCGTTAAAATAACCAACGCTCAGGAAATCCCCAACCCTGACTTCGGACAAAGTAAAGGCATCTACGGCACCAGCTTCGCCACCAACCAGGCGATGTACATTGACGGCCACTACAATGCCGATGGAGACCCGAATACCGGCTCCCCCACTGAGGCTGATAAAAACAGCGACTTTGCCAAGACTGACAGCGAAGCGCCATCCGCCCTCATCGCAGACGCCATCACCTTTCTCAGCACCAATTGGGACGACAGCAAGAGCGCACAGAGCATGAGCAATCGCGTCGCCTCCAGCTTCACCGAGGTTTCCGCCGCCATCCTCTCCGGCATCGTGCCTTCTGGCAAAACCGGCAGTAACAGCTACAGCGGCGGTGTTGAGAACTTCCCCCGATTCCTTGAAAACTGGGATGGCAAAACCCTTCGCATTCGCGGCTCCATCGTGGCCCTTTACGAAAGCGAAGTCGCCAACGAACGTTGGGGCAAGGGAGATGTTTACAGTGCGCCAAATCGCAATTGGGGCTTCCACGACAAGCTAGGCGAAGGTTTCTACCCTCCAGGCACCCCGAGCACGCGGACCTATCGCGGTCGTGATTATCGCGACCTGACCTCCGAGGAATACGAGAGCGCAGTGGCCGAAATCAAAACAACCCTTTCCACCAGCAGCTAGATGAAATTTGCGCTCTTGCTTGGGCTGACCGCGTCGCTGATCGCCCTGCCACGATTCTCCATTGCCGCCCAGGTTTATCCGCTTACGGCCAAGATGGTCACTGAAAAGCTCGAATCCATGGAGCTTCCTCGCATACGCCTGGAGGGTAAACGGGACATTCAGTTGGATTACTACGAAGCTTTCGCCATTGATAAGCCGAAAGACGAATCCTTCCTGATGACCCACCGTTACCTGCCCAATCTGGAATTCTCGCTAACGGTATTTTCCAGCTCCGAGATTCCGGGTGGCGTCACGGCCGACAGCATCACCCGTTACTTGAGAAAAAAGAGCGAAGACGCCGTGAGCCGCAAAGAGTATTTCGAGGTCATTGCCATGCCATCCAACGACTCAGAGCCAACCAAAATTCGGTTCCTTGGCGCTAAGCCCATCACGATTGAATACGCGATCAAGCGGGAAATCAACGGCGAGCCAACCCGGGTTATTGTGCAAGAAAACTGGGCGCAACTGGATGGCGAAACCTACCTGCTCTACCTCGAAGCGCCAGAGGACCGTTTCGACAGCTTTTTCAAGCAAAGTAAAAGCATCGCCAACAGCATGTTTTTCCTGAACTGAGCTGCTTACCGCGCGGCCAACTCTGCAGCCAGACGACCGCTCGTCAGCACTAACGGCATCCCTCCCCCCGGATGAGTCGAGCCTCCGGCGAAGAACACGCCAGGCGCTGGCGCGCGAATGCCCAGGCGTAAAAACGCCGAACGTCGGTCGTTACTCGCTGGTCCATAAATCGCACCGCGCCAGGCCCCATAAGCATCACGCAAATAAGCAGGCGGCAGGCTTTCACGCCAAAGCACTTTGTCCTCCGAATACCAGGGCAAACGTTCCGCCAGTTTCGCACGCACCCGCGCATCGTAATCAACCGGCCAATCCGGCGAACTTTGCGTATCTGGAGCATTGACCAGAACAAACCACGCCTCTTGGCCTGCGGGCGCTTGGCTGGGATCAATTTTACAAGGCGCGGCGATATAGATTGTCGGATCGCGCAAAGGTTGAGGCTCAGCAAACAGATCCGTGAATTCCTGCCGATAGTCTTCATTGAAGAAGATATTGTGGCAGGCCAGCTCCTCGCACTCGCCATTGATCGCCATCAGTTGGACGCTGCCGCTGCTGGAGGCCTCACGCCCCTCCCAGCGCCGCGCCCACTTGCCTGCCTCTGGATGCTCCCGAAACAAAGACCCAGCCAAAGCGGCGACTCCATCCGCGTTAACCACGATCCGCTGAGCTTTCAGGACTTCGCCATTTGCCAGCGCTGCGCCGCTCGCCCTCCCCTGGTCAAACTGCAGGGCATCGACTTGGGCTTCGGTTCGGATTTCTACGCCAAGCTCGGTGGCCAATTGGGCTAATGCCTCGACCAGCCGGTAAATGCCCCCCTGGATGTGCCAGGAACCGAACGCCATTTCGACATAGCTGATTACGTTAAAAGTCGCTGGCGTGCGCCAAGGGTCGGAGCCGTTGTAGGTCGCGTAACGGGAAAACAGCTGCCGCAACTCGGGGGCCTGGAAGTAATGCTCCACGGCTTGGCGCAATGTCCAGGGGCGCATCGCCGCCAAGCCAGCCAGCGCATGCTTTGGGCGGATTTTTAAGGCTATAGACGGCTCCAGCCGATTAAACAGAAACAACGGACCACTGACCTCCCACAGGTCCCGACAGTATTTCATGAAGCGGTCAAACCCCGCCACATCCTGCGGAAAATCCCGCGCCACTCCCTCACGAAAAGCCTCTAGGGAACCTGGCGCATCAAAGCGACGACCATTGGTAAAAAAATAACGACAAGCAGGCGTCACCCGGGTGAACTCCAGGTAATCCTCACGTCGGCGTCCGACCTTCGCAAACAGCTCATCGAGGACGAAGGGCATCGTCAGCAGCGAGGGCCCCGTATCAAATTGAAAGCCCTGCCACTGGCGCAAGTTGCACTTGCCGCCCAAGCGCTTGTTTTGCTCCAGCAGCGTAACCTGCTTCCCAGCGTGCGCCAGATGAATCGCGGCGCTCAAGCCGCCCAGACCGCCACCAATGACAAGGACCGGACTGGCCATTGGCTACTCGATGTTCTGGACTTGCTCGCGGATGCGCTCCAGCTCGTTCTTACACTCAATCACCAAGCGCGTGATCTCAAGGTTGTTGGCCTTACTGCCGATGGTGTTCACCTCGCGGTTGATTTCCTGGCACATAAAGTCGAGCTTGCGCCCGATCTGCTCTTCGCTGCCCAGCGCATCCTGAAACTGCATGAGGTGGCTGGCCAGACGCGTCAACTCCTCCTCGACATCGCAACGATCGGCGAAAATGGAAATTTCCTTGAGCACGCGTTCGTCATCCAACTCCAGCTCAAGCCCTGCCTTTTTCAGGCGCTCCATTAAAGTCTCGCGATAATACTCCACAGACTTCCCGGAAAGCCCAGCAATCTCGACCCGCCACGCTTCCATGCGTTCAAGGCGCTGGCGGATGTCGTCCGCCAAAGCCTGTCCTTCGGTCGCGCGCATCTGCGCGAGGGAATCCAACGCCTCGCCCAGCGTGCCGGCAATGATGTTCCAGGCGTCTTCCCAGTCGATGTCCGCTTGGTTATCTTGCGTATAAGCGGCTAGACGCAGCCAAAAGCTGGCGTCCGTGGTGAGGTTCTGTCCGGCGATTTTCTGCAGCTCCTTAAAGCGCTGCTGAATCACGCCTGCGTCCCACTCTGCTTCCGGGCCGCTCAGGGCGCGCAATTGCAGTTGCACGTGAAATTTACCCCGTTGAAAGCGCCCACGAACTTGCTCCGCAATGACGCGCTCCATGCCTTGCCACTCCCGCGGCAAAGAAGAAGTCAGCTCAAGGTTGCGTCGGTTGACCGAAGAAATTTCCAGAGACACCAGACGCCCCAGGCATTCTACCTGCGCGCGTCCATAACCAGTCATCGAATTCATGGGATGCACCCTAGAGTGTGCCGCCGCCAGCGCAAGGCGGAACCGCGCATTTTGCATTGCCTGCCGTCTGACTTGTGGTAGATGTGTAACATGCCAATCAACCAAGCCTTGCCTAAACTAGCCATTCTCGGGCTGGCGATTACCTGTGCTTCTCCCACCTTCGCCCTCTACAACAATGGATACTTAATCGCCTGCCCTTCCCAAGCAGAATTGGCCAACAGTTGGCTGGGCGATGTGCTTCCCGCATTGTCGCTCGAAGCCCCCAAAGCGCCCGCCAAAAGCGAACCGCAGCGCCAAGTAGGCATCGACGCCTACAGCGGCGAAATCAAATTTCCAAGCTTGAGTCCAACAACGGATTTCGAGGCGCAAGGCGCGGTATTTGACGTGCCGGAAACCGACTTTTCGCGCTACGGTAAGGCATTTGCCGAAGATTAATAGAGCATCATCGCTGAGCGATTTTCCAAGTTGCAGTGCAGCGAAAAAACCTTATGATCAGTAAGTAACTCCTGTTCCGTATGATTAAAAAAGAACTTTCTCTTGCGGTCGCTAAAGTCCTCATTGCCGCTGCCTGGGTTGACGGCGTTGTGCAGCCTGAAGAAGAACGTTTCCTGAGTGATTTCATCTTGCGCATGCCTGGCATCGACGAGAACACCTGGAGAGACCTGTCGCCCCTCCTGGAGCGCCCCATCTATGAAGCGGAGCGCATTCGCATGCTGCGCGATATGCGCCTCCTCATTGCAGACCAGAAAGATCGACGCTTCGCGATTCAGGCCATCAATCAGCTCTTTATTTCCGATGGCGAGATCGCCCCGGAGGAAGAAGAAGCCGTCCGCCAAATGGTCAGCATCATCAATGGCGATGAAACCGCAGTTTACCAGGAAATGCTGAAGATGATTCAGCGTCTCGCCAGCTAAGCCCTTATTTCCGCCAGCCTGGCAATGAGTTGCCGGGCGACTTCCACTTTGCTCGCTGGCCCCAATGTCCGGTGAGAACCGTCACGGCCAATCAGTTGGATTTCGTTATAATCCGACTCGAAGGCGCCGCCTGCCGCCACCGAATTGGCGCAGATGAAATCCAAGTTTTTCTCCTGTAGCTTCTTGCGCGCGTAGGCTTCGACGTTCTCCGTTTCAGCGGCGAAGCCGACTACCATTTGGCCAGGCTGCTTGCTTGCAGCGACGGTCTTTAAAATATCCGGCGTGGGCTCGAACTCGACGACGCGGGAAATATCCTGCTTCTTCACCTTCTGGGGGGAGGTCTGCCTGGGCCGCATGTCGCAAACCGCCGCCGTCTTAATGAGCACGTCACACTGGGGGAAACGGCGTTGCACGGCCGCCAGCATTTCCTCGCCCGTAACGACTTGCTCGCACTCCACACCCTCCGGCGCAGGCAAGGCCACCGGGCCGGAAACGAGCTCGACCGCCCAACCGATGTCACGCGCAGCTTCGGCAATCGCATAGCCCATCTTCCCGCTGGAGGGGTTCGTGATGAAGCGCACCGGATCGAGCCATTCCCGCGTGGGACCCGCCGTAATCAGGCAGCGTATCGGCTGTGAAGTACTCATCTGCCCTACGATTATCGACCCTGCGCGCAAGGCAACGTCTATTTGAGGGTTGACTAGGCCGCCCACGCAAGTGATCACCCTCCGCATGCCTACCGCACCACAGCGCGAAAATCTCTTCGCGAACCTGGGATTCAACCTGTTGCTCCCCGTTCTGATCCTCAATAAAGGCAGCAAGTGGCTGCCCACAGTGGACCCGGCGTTGATCATGCTGCTCGCGCTGCTCTTTCCCGTTGGGTATTTCGTTTACGATTACCAGAAGCGCAAGAAGCGGAACCTGATTTCCATCCTTGGCGCAGTCGGCGTGCTGCTGACTGGGGGGATCAGCCTGATGAAGCTCAACCCGATGGTTTTTGCGATCAAGGAAACGCTCATGCCGCTGCTGATCGGCATCGCCGTCGTCGTTTCGACCAAAACCAAGAATCCGCTCATCCACGCCCTGCTCTACAATCCTGAGCTGTTCGACACCGAAAAAATCGACCGCCAGCTCGACACGCCCGCCAAGCAGTCCGCCATGGACAAGCTTATGCTGCAAAGCACCTGGATCATCGCGGCGTCATTTCTGGTAAGCGCCTTCCTGAACTTTTTCCTGACCCGCATGATCGTGAAGACCGACCCGCGCATCGATCAGGCTGCTTACAACGCCGAAGTTGGCACCCAGTACTGGGTCAGCATCGTGGTAATCGGCGCCTGCACGTTGCCTATCAGCATTTACGCCATGTGGAAGCTCTTCAAGGGCATTGAGGGCCTAACAGGTCTCAAACTCGAAGAATGCATGCACGCGCCGGAAGCTGAAAAAGAGCAGAAAAACGGCTGAGGGGGGGTAAATCCGCCGCCCAATAGAACTGTCAGAGAACAAACACCCTGCCCGTTCGCCCAAGATAGGCGCAGGTAGGGCCGCCGTCCGGAGCAAATCCGAAACCAAGCGTCGCCGGGCACAATGGACCCGGCGTTCACGTCGCTCACGCAACTGCGCAGGCTGGCATAGACGGCGCCTGAGACTGGCGGTGCAAACCGATTAAGCTCTGCGGGCGTCCCTGACGAAGCAGCTGTCACCTGCCTCGTCAGCGAATATGCCCGGTCGACGAGCCCAGCGTCAGGCGCACATCGCAAGCGCGTTCGTAAACGACTCGACTACGGCCAAGGACGCTATGGCGGGCGTCCCACAACTGGAAAAAATGGCGTCATAGATACAGATAAGTGATTAAAAAACCACTATGACGCCTTGCATGTAGTTTCGCAAGAAACATATGCTCGCACGAGCATTTTATTAGTGAGTAGCTCTCACGATTAACCCGTCCTGATAATCAAGCACTTAGGAACCTGAAAACGGTAAAAATCGGCGTATCAGCTTAGGGAAATGTGCTTCCGCAAAGCGAAAAATCATCCGAGAAACTTGTGCGAGCCGTCACAGCCCGGCATTCGCTTGGAGTGGCCACAGGTGCAGTCGTTCATGCCGTAGCCGTCCATGATGCGCGGCATCATTTTCTCAATGCGATTCGTGCGCGTCGCGCTTTGTTTGGCCGAGGAAAAGTGCAAAACGTAGGCCCGCTGACGGCCCGGCGTGAGCTTCTCCCAAGCTGACTGAAAACTCGGATCGACATCAAACTCCGCCTGCAGCTCTTCCGGAATTTCAAAGCGGTTGCTCTCCTTAAAATCGACTTTGAGCCCCTGCTTTTCGTTGGCGATGGCCTCAGCGATGTAGGCCCGCAGCACGGACTCGATCTCGTCGATCTGCGCCACGCTGGTGAACTTGATCACCCGCGCGGACTGCGTATTCTCGCCCGGTTTGCCAAGGATACGCTCCTCATCCTTCAGCAACGCCCCTTTGAAAAAACTCAACGCACACGCGGCCTTCAAACTACCAAGAATGACCACGTTGCCGCCGTCAATGGAGTAGCACGGCTGCTTCCATTTGAACTCTTCAGAGAGCCCGCAATCCAACAAGATCGCACGCAACCGCGTAAGCTCCGCGCACCAGTCAGGAGATTCAGCAAGGTAGGCGTCAACGGCAGCGTTCATCTTTCTACCACTATTCAAAATTTCGCGCTCTTTGCGATCTTCCTGTTTAACAAAAAGCGCCCTGCTCCATCGGAGTCAGGACGCTAAAGTTTTCAGCGATTGGCCAACTACTCCGCGTTTACTTTGTTGCGCAAAGTTGGGAACAGAATGGTGTCGCGGATGTTCGATGCGGTCGTCAGCAGGATGACCAGGCGGTCGATGCCGATGCCCATGCCGCCGGCGGGAGGCATGCCGTGCTCGAGGGCCACGAGGAAGTCTTCGTCGAGGTCTTGCGTCTCTTCGCCGACTTGCGCTTCAAACATCTCACGCTGCACGAAGGGGTCGTTCTGCTCGCTGTAAGCCGGGGCGATTTCCTGGCCGTTGATGCAGAGTTCGAACACGTCCAATGAGCCGTCGCCTGACTCGTTGAGCTTGGCCAGCGGGCAAAGTTCCTTCGGGATGCGGGTGACGAATGTCGGCTGGATCAGCGTGGGCTCGATCAGCTTTTCAAAGACGTCGTTGGTCACTTCGAAATCAGCGGCTTCGGGGTCCACTTGGATGCCCAGCTTGGCGCAGGCGGCCAGCTTTTCCTCGCGACTGCGGCTGAACCAATCGGCGTCACCGGTCGCTTCGATGATGAGGTCGTTGTATTGCGCCTCACGCCACGGAGCAGCGAAGTCGATCACCTCGTCCTTGCCGTAAACCGGGATCTGATACGTGCCGAGCACCTTCTCGCAGAGGTGCATGATCAGGCCCTTCACGAGGTCCATCATGCCGCGGTAGTCGGTGTATGCCTGGTAAACCTCGAGCATCGTGAACTCGGGGTTGTGGCGGCGGGAAAGGCCCTCGTTGCGGAACACGCGGCTGAGCTCGAACACGCGGTCAACGCCGCCGACGAGCATGCGCTTGAGGTGCAACTCCAGTGCGATGCGCAGGTAGAAATCGCAGTCCAGCGCGTTCATGTGCGTGACGAACGGACGCGCGGCGGCGCCACCGGCCACGTTGTGCAGGCAGGGTGTTTCGACTTCGGCGAAATCCTTGTCCCACAGGTAGCGGCGGATTTCTTTTACGATTTCGCTGCGCTGACGGAAGCGTGTGCGGCTCTCCTCGTTGCTGATCAGGTCGAGGTAGCGCTGACGGTAAATCTGCTCGCTGTCGGTCATGCCGTGGAACTTCTCCGGCAGCGGACGCATCGACTTGGAGACGATCGCGTAGTCCTTGAAGTGGACCGTGATCTCGCCCGTCGAGGTGCGGAAAGTCTGGCCGCGAACACCGATGATGTCGCCGATGTCGACCATCTTCTTGAAGAAGTCGTTGTATTCGCCCTCGGGGAGGTCGTCGCGGGTCACGTAAAGCTGGATGACGCCGTCGCGGTCGAGGATCTTCATGAAGCTCGCTTTGCCCATCACGCGGAAGGTGATGACGCGGCCCGCCATCGAGACCTCGGGGCCCATGGGGACTTCCGGCTTCTCGGGGACTTCGGGCAGCTCAAACGGGTCCTGCTGGGTGATCTCGCCGGCCTGAATCTTGGCGCGGCGCTCCATCTTGGCGGCGTTGAGTTTCTCGGCAGCAGCCTCGTAAACCTCGAGCTCGGCTTTCACCGTCGGATTTGCGTCAAAGAAAGCGGCTTCTTCGGCTTCAAATTGCGCGAAGGCCTGCTTGCTGGTGTGCGTCTGTTCCCAGTTGGCGCGGAAGGGATCGCGGCCGGCTGCGCGCAGCTTGTCGAGCTTTTCGCGGCGCACGGCGAAAAGGTCATGGGAATTGTCTTGATCGGGCTGTTTCTGGCTCATGAGAAGCGGGAAACGCTGAACGCCGGAGCCTCGCTTGGCAAGGGGGAAATCGGCGGTGCATAGCTTCTAATGGTCGGGCCGGTGAAGCCGCACACCAAGTAAAATTCGTGTAATTTACCTCACTCCCCCGATTTCATTAATATACCATTAAGTTTCAGCCTGCTAAAATCTAGATATGAGAACATCTTCTTCTCTACTGCTAGCGCTCCTACGATTGAGTCACGTTTCTTCAGCGAAGTCCTCGGATGCCCTGATAGTTGATATTATCAACCTATATACACCGACTGCCGACGGTGATGATGAGTTTCTTGCCCCTCAACATCGACTTAACGGCCCAGAGCCTCGGCTCAAAATGGTCTAATACGTGCTAAAAATAACATAACCAATTGATTGAAATGCACATGAGAACTTATCTAGCGCCGTTCCTACTCTCGCTCCTTGGGCTGGGTTGCAGCCTTCAGGCGAAAAGCAATCAACATATCGAAGCCTACATTTTTGAGTACAATTCCAACTTATACATGACCATGTATGGCTCTCATCAGACAGAGCATGGGTCATCAAATGACTCATATAATTTCAAAAGGTCCAGTGAAACGGTAGATTACGCCACGCTGGAAACATCCATCACGCCCAACAAGGGATATATTTCCTTTCTGGATTCTTCCTATACCAGCGACGAATATACAGTCGATGACTGGTATTCATCGACCAGCGACGCACTGACGGATGATAACGATTCAGGTTCAGGTTATTACTTCGGCAGTGCCGACACCATCACTTTTGACTCGGGCACAACCTACTCGGCCTCTTCGGGCGGGTCCTACTTATTCCGCTATGCGCCTTTTCATGAAAATCATGAGGGCTGGATGGTCAACGTCTATACTGAGGAAGACTACAGCCAAGAAGACACCATGGCATTCTTTGCCATGGCTAGTGGCAAAACGCTCGATGACATCGGGCTGAGTGATTATTCCGACAATTACGATAGCGTATCTTTCACCAATACGAACGATGAAGAATATACCTTTGATGCCTATATTTTTGAATGGAAAACAAAGCTCGATGAATATTCCGGCGTACAGTATTACAAATTGACGGTCGCCCAAACGGATGTCCCTGAGCTCATCGCAGACGTCATTGCTTATTCGGGTGGTTTTACCGTGTCCGAATTGGAAGAAATGTACGAGCTTATTTATGACGGCAACACGTCCTCCGGCGGTGATGAGTTTCTGGTGGACCCCACCGTCCCCGAGCCGTCGACCTATGCATTGGGCTTGGGCCTCTTAACGCTGGGCACGGTGATTTACTGTCGTAACCAGCGGAACTAAGCCATGCATAAACGCTTCATGAGAACTTACACCACATCCCTACTGCTCGGCCTACTTGGACTGAGTTGCAGTCTTCAGGCGGAAAGCGACCACGCTATCAACGTCTACATTTTTGAGTACAACTCCAACTTGTACATGACGATGTATGGCTCACATCAGACAGACCCTGGGGAAGTTGAGAATTTTGAAAAGAAAACTAAAACGGTGGATTACTCCACGCTGGAAACTTCCATCACACCCAAAGACGGCATTGTTTCTTTTTTAGATTCTTCGTATACCAGCGATGAGTATACTATCGACGAATGGTCTTCTTCATGGAACGGGTGGCACACGCTGGTGGATGAAAGCGATTCTGGTGGTTATGACTTCGGCAAAGGCGACACCATCACCTTTGACTCCGGCACAACTTACTCGGCCTCTTCGGGCGAGTCCTATTTATTCCGCTTTGCGCATACGTATGATTCAGGACTTGGGCACGGCGCCAAAGTCTACATCGAGAAAGGCTACGATCAAAGCAACACCATGGCGTTCTTTTCCATGGCTAGCGGGAAAACTCTCGATGACATTGATCTAAGCAATCATTCAGATGAAAGCGTATCTTTCACCAGCACGAATGACGTTACATACGATTTCGATGCCTATTATTTCCAATGGAAAGTACATCAAGGCCCTACTGAAGGCAAACAATACTACAACTTCACCATTGCCGAAACCGATGACCCTGAGCTCATCGCAGACGTCATTGCTTATTCGGGTGGTTTTACCGTGTCCGAATTGGAAGAAATGTACGAGCTTATTTATGACGGCAACACGTCCTCCGGCGGTGATGAGTTTCTGGTGGACCCCACCGTCCCCGAGCCGTCGACCTACGCATTGATTCTCGGTTCGCTGACCTTGGGCGCGGTGTTTTGGCAACGCCGCAGAGGCTAACGCCTCAATAGTAGCTCCAGCACTGAATACGCTGAAAGCGGGGTATTGAGTCGCCGGACCAATTGTCCGAACCAACTCAACGCGTTCCCCACGCACCGTTTCTGGCTCATGAGAAGCCGGAAACACCTAGGCCAGGGCGCCACAGCAACAAGTGGACAACGCAAAGTCGTCGCCGCTGCCCCGGAGTAGAGTAATTTAAAGGCAGCACAACGGTGAAACTGTAGCTAGACCGTTTAAGGGCCGGGCCACACTGGGTAGTCAGACTTTCCTGAGTCGCCAGCGCATTAAGTCTGCTTTCATGTTCTCATGGTATAATGGCGGCATGAAGCAAAATCTAATCCTACTGTTAGCCTCCTCCTTCATGTGCGGTCACATTGCCTCAGCAAACCACCACATGTATGTCTACCTCCTAGAGTACAATAGCAATCTCTACATGACCATGTATGGAACCCAACTCACGAGCGGCTCCTATACCAAGGCAAGTGGGCATGAAACCGTGACCTCAAGCAACGGGCAAACGCGGTTCGATCCCACCAATGGGTTGTTCGCGTTTCTGGATTCGGATGACTACGATGAAGACAACTCGGCGTCGCACTATTATTCCTCTTACGACTTTTTCTACCCGACCACAGCCTATGACGAATCCGTTGACGGAACAAAGTCTGATTTCGCGTGGGGAACTGGCGATGTCATATACTTTGATGAAGACAGCACCTATTCCGCCGGTGCGTCGTCCCTCTTTCGTTACTACACGGTGCATGGCGAAAACGACGACGCCAGCGGCAGCGCCCTAGTTGAAGCAGGCTATGACGACTCGGACACCATGGCTTTTTTCTCCAAGGCTACTGGTTACACCATCGACGACATTGGCCTCACCGATGATCCGCTAACGTTTGATTACAGCGACTACGAAACGGACATCGAATTCACGAGTGCTGACGGTGATAAATGGGAGTTCTCCGGCTATCAGTTCGAGGTAAAAATCCACATCTCGGGCAAAACCAGCCAATATTACTACGTCAACATAGCCGAGATCACCAAATATGAATTACTAACAGACCTTGTTGAATACAGCGGTGAATTCTCGGACTCGCAATTAGACGAGATTATAGATCTTTACCTAACGACCTCCGGCGGCGATGACCTGATCGAACTCCCGGGCATTCCCGAGCCATCGACTTATGCTTTGGCCTTTGGCATCTTGGCGCTGGGCGCGACTGCAAGAGTCCGTCGACGAAAAAAGGAATAGTAAGTTAAAACACATCTCTGGAGAAAAAATGAAAAACCGTATATGCATACTCTCTCTACTGCTCATGAGTAACCTTTACTCGTTTACGAATTACACGACGACGTTCTATATATTTGAATATGATAGTAATTTGTATATGATAATGTCTGGTCAGCAGCAGACGGATGCTACATTTGACATTGCTACAACAGGTTTTTTCTATAATTTTGCAGTCGCCACTGAAACCAGCAATTATGATAATCTAGAGACCAAGATTGTCCCTAAAGATGGCATCGTTTCCTTTCTGGATTCAGATTACAGCGGTGATGACTACGATGTGAGTCGTTACGCAAGCACGGCTTTTAAAGGCGACGACGCCCCCCATGGCAGTAATGCCTTTGGCGATGGCGGAGAGATCGTTTTCGACTCAAATAAGACCTATTCTTCAAAATGGAACTACTACCGTTACTATGCTGATGAGAATATCTATATTAGCACCGAGACAAGCTATAAACAAGACGACGACATGGCTTTCTTCTCCATCGCCAGTGGCTACTCGCTCGATGACATCGGCATCACCAGCGGATACGATGACTACTATGGAGAGGAGACCATTGGAGATGGCGACTTGCAGGTAACTTTCCATCTTTATTACCTTTCGTGGAAAGTTGATGAAGCCGAATCTCAGGGAGAACAAAAGTTCGAATTTTATTTGGCCACTATCGGTGGCTACGACTCTCTCATCGAAACACTGGAGGCGGTAGACGCCTTCGACGATGACGAGTTCGACGATATCGAAACGCTGATTGCTGAAAGTCTTGATACCGGCAACTCAAACTCTGGCGACGACCTAATCGTAATCGAAGAGCCCAGTGTCCCTGAGCCCTCGACTTATGCTTTGCTTTTAAGTATTAGCACACTCACCGCTACCGCTCTGGCTCGTTCGCGTAAATCGCAATTAAACAAGTCTACATGATGAAGCATTACCACTTGCTCACTGCGCTCGCCATAATAAGCGGACCCATTTGCTCGGCCAACTCTCGTGCGATGTACGTCTATGTCATCGAGTATGATAGTAACCTATACATGATGATGGGCGGTTCGCAGATCACCAGTTCGTCTGGAGATTGGACTCGGTCAACCACATCAGTAGATTACGACACATTGGAAACCTCAATTAACCCCCAGACCGGCGAAATCTCTTTCATCAATTCTTCATATGCTGTCGAGGGCGCTACCTATGACTCTTATCATATGGAATCTTATACTGAGGTCAGTAACGACCCAGAGCAGATCAAAGATACCGATGTTAGTAACTTTGGCAGCGGCGATGAAATCTATTTTGATTCAGGCAGCACCTACTCAAACGACTATTACTGGTTCTACATAAATCCTAGTGATATTAATTACAACGGCAGAGTCTACATACCGACCGCTTATGATCAATCTGTCGACATGGCTTTTTTTGCCAAGGCCTCCGGCTATACCATCGATGATTTTGATGTAACCGGCTTCGACTCTGACTATGAAAAATTCTACAGTCAGCTGAGCATAACTTTGGGCGATATAGAATGGACATTCGATGGCTATGAATTTGGCTGGAAATGGTCATATCCTAACAACACAGCGCAACACTACTATACCTATCTGGCTAAGGTAACGAACCGAGACTTCTTAATTGACGTCCTGGATGACATCGGTGGATTTTCCGACGATGATCTGGATGGAATTTACGACCTGATCACCAGCTCATCCGATGAACTACTCGTACTCCCAGGCGTTCCCGAGCCTTCGACCTATGCGCTTGGCTTAGGCATCTTGTCGCTGGCCGCAACAGTGCTCGTGCAAATGCGCCGACGCCAGTGCTAAGCGCCCGCGACTGAATCCAAAGCCAACTGCTTCATTTTGGCGCGGTCGAGTTTGCCGCTGGAATTCGTCGGCATACGCTCAAGCAGAATGATGGATTCCGGCGCCTTGTAGGCTGCAATGTGGTGGCGCGCGTAGTCGATGAGTTCGGCCTCGGTCACGGATTGCCCAGGGCGTAATTCAACGATGCCACAAACCTTTTCGCCGTAGATCGCGTCTGGCAGGCCAACGACACAACTACTCATCACTGCCGGATGGTGGTCGAGCACTTCCTCAACTTCCTGCGGCGCGATGTTTGAGCCGTGATGGACGATGATCAATTTGCTCCGTCCCTCAAACCAATAGTAGCCGTCCGCGTCGCGGCGTGCGCGGTCGCCAGTGTTCAACCAGCCATTGCACTTCGTTTGCGCAGTCACTTGCGGGTTGTTCCAATACTCCACAAAGATGGCGGGCGATTTCACCCACAGGTCGCCGATTTCGCCATCCGGCGCCAATCCGCCATCTGGCAAGCGCAGTTCGATCTCCACGCCGGGCACAACCGGCCCCATGGAGCCAGGAACATTCGGGCGTTGAGCGGAATTGGCGGCAATCGGCACGCACTCAGTCATGCCATAGCCTTGCAGGGGCGAGAGGCCCGTCAGCGCCTCGATTTTTTCGTGCAGCTCTGGTGTCGCCTTATCGCCGCCCGTCATGATAACTTTAACGCAGCTCCAATCCAGCGTCTTGGCCTCAGGATGCTCCAACAGCAGCACCAAGTCTGTCGGCATCAGCACTAGGTCACTGCACTTCCATTTGCGTATCGTGTTCAGCAGTTCGCCGATTTCCCGTTTTTCGATCAACGCACAGGCGCAACCGGCATAGGCGTTGCGTATTAAGTGTAAGCAGATGCCGCCAATGTACAAAGCCGATAAGTAGACCGCCGTCGTGGGTAGATTGGACGTATCATAGAGCTCGACATTAAATCGAACCGCGTGGAATAAAGTGCGGTGGCTATGGATGACGCCCTTGGGCCGGGCGGTGGACCCACTGGTATGCAACATGATGGCGGGCGCATCCAGCTCGACCTCCGGCCAAGCTGGCGTTTCCACATCGGCAATAAACGCTTCGTAATCCACCCAATGGTCGATGCCGTCCTTGGCTCCATCGACAATAATCGTGTGGTCGTGCAGTTCCCCCTTACGACATAGGGGCTGGACTAACGGAAAATACTGCGAGCTGACAATCAATGCCGCCGCGCCGGAATTAACCAATACATAACCCGCCTCACGCTGCGTGTAGCGAGTGTTGATCGGCACTGCGATGACACCTAGTCGGAAGCACGCAAAGTAAGCGTAAACCAGCTCAGGCCGGTTGCACATCATAACGGCAACACGGTCACCGGGCCGAATGCCGGAGCGCCATAACGCGGCGGCCAACGCTTTTGCGCGGTCATTGACCTCACTAAACGTGATGATCTCATCGCGATAATACAGGTAGGGCGCACTGGGTTTGACATCAGCCCAGTGCTGAAGCAGAGAATGCAGGCAGCTTTCCACAAACATCAGCTTATGAACTGCGCTCCGCTGCACAATCGAAAACGCCAAAGTTGCCGCTAGATGAATTCATTTTAACCAAGATGTACGGCATCAGCCGAGCGCTACGATGCGGAATCAATCCGCCCCAACCAACCACGTGCTGCACACTCATTAAGCTGGCCTTCATTTAAGGTGTGTTATAATCTTAGGCATGAAAACGCTTCATCTGATTTCCGCGTTACTACTCCTCTGCTTCAAAACTTATGCCGACCACGAGACCGATTTCTATATTATAGAATACGATAGCAACCTATACATGACTGTGTATGGCCAACAGGAAACTGCACAGCACTATTTTGGTGCAATCAACATAGGTAATTTTGAAAAGAAAAGTGTGACCGTCGATGCCAGTTCGCTGGCGACTTACATCAATCCGAGTGCGGGCGAAGTCGCCTTTTTCGCCTCCAATGTGATCTCCGATGATGTAACGGCCGAACGGTACGCAACAACTGCCGCTGAAGGACTTGCGAGGGCTAACGGACAAGACACGAATAATTTCGGCACGGGTGGAACGATCAGCTTTGATTCGGGCTCCACTTACACCGGTTCGGCTTCACATTTTTACGCCTACCTTCCCTATCATGACTCATCCAATAGCACCGTCAGCGTCTATGTAGAAAGTGACTACAGTGAGTCAGACACCCTGGCCTTCTTCTCGAAGGCGACAGGTTACACCCTCGACGACGTCGGCATTACCAGTGGCTACGAAGACTACTACGAAGAACTAACGGTTGAATATGCGGATGACGCGTCAGTATCGTTCTCTGGCTACCATCTAAGATGGAGTGTCGATTCGGATACGCTGATTGGAGAAACACAAATCTATAACTTTTACCTGGCGAAAACCAGCAGTGGCAGCTTGGTCGAAGACATTGCCAGAGCCAGCGGAGAATTCTCCGACACTCAACTCAATGAAATCATCGAACTAATCTATTCCACTGACGACTCCTCCGGCGGTGACGATTTGATCGAGATTCCAAACGTGCCGGAACCATCAACTTATGCGCTGCTAGCGGCGACGCTCACGCTCGGCGCCACGCTACTCTATCGACGGCGCAAGTAACTGTGAGGTTCACTCTTCGACGTCGGACGCGGAGTCGAGTTGGATCTGGGCGTCTTCGAGCTCAGGTAATTCCTTGTCCGAACTGACATGGAGCTCCTTGAAGCGTCGGGCGGACACGAGCACGCGACGCTCAAACGACGACACTGCCTTATTGTAAGAGCCCGTTGCGCTGTCGAGCCCCTTGCGAATGCCGTCCAGATGCTTCGCCATGACGGTGATGCGGTCATAGAGGTCCTTACCCAGCTCACTGATTTTCTTGGCCTCCGCCGCAATGGCCTCCTGACGCCAGCCGTAGGCGACGGCCTTGAGCAGCGCAATGAGGGTGGTCGGCGTGGCGAGGATGACGCGGTTATCAGAACCATACTCAATGAGACTGGGGTCCTGCTCCAGCGCAGCGGAGAAAAACGTTTCGCCCGGCAGGAAAAGCACGACGAATTCCGGCGTTTGCTCAAACTGGCTCCAGTAGCGCTTTTCGCCGAGTTTCTTCAGGTGGTCCCGCACCTGGCGCGCATGATCCTGCATGAGTATTTTCTGCGTCGCGGCGTCCTCAGCCTCCAACGCATTGAGGTAGGCTTCGAGCGGAGCCTTGGCGTCGACAATGACTTGGCGCTCATTAGGAAGGCGGATCACCATGTCTGGGCGTAGGCGGCCTTCTTCGGAGTTGACGTTTTCCTGCTCCTGAAAATCGCAATAGTTGATCATGCCGGCCATTTCGACCGTGCGACGCAACTGCATCTCCCCCCAGCGACCACGGACCTGCGGCGCGCGCAGCGCCTTGACCAGGTTCGCCGTCTCCTGCTGGAGGCTCTGCTGAGTCGTCTGCATATGCTTAAGCTGCTCCTGCAAGCCCTGGTAGGCGCCTTCGCGGGCCTTTTCCATGTCGGTGATGTTCTTCTGGACTTTGTCGAGGGACTCGCTGATCGGCTTGACCATCTGGTTGATGGCCTGCTGACGTTTCTCCAGCTCTCCCTTGGCCCCTTCCTGATAGCGCCCGAGCGTCTGAGTCGCGGCCTTGATAAAATCCTCGCTGTTGGCGCGCAGAGCGTCGGCGGACAACCCTTTAAATGTCTCCAGCAATTGAAGTTTGACCGTCTCGAAGTTTTTGAGCTGTGCGTCGATGGACTTGCGGTCCTGCTCGCGCAGCGTCTCGGATTCGCGCAGTTGCAGGGCGATGTCGCTCGCGGCCTGGGTGCGCTCGGCCAATGTCTTTTCAAGGGTGGCAGCACGATCGGTGAGCTGCTCGATCTGTTGTCTGGCCAGAGCAAGCTCCGTGGCGGCGCTGGCTTGGGCGGCCTCCCGGACAGCCTTGAGCTGGCGGCCCAGCACCACCCAACCGACGGCGGCGCCCGCCGCCAGACCGACTATAAAAATGACTATGCCCGTTATTGCATCCATGTGGGAACTTATGTCACTCTACCCCGTCCAACCTTTCCGTTGCTGGCAACGATAATCCAACTCAATGACTCGTCGACTCCCCATTTTCCTCCTCATTTTCTTCTCCATGCTCGCTGCGCTGAACGTGGACGCCGCACGACCTCGGGAAATTTGGGAGCGCTATACGGTGGCTTACATTGGGGAACGGCGCGATGACCCGATCAACGGCGCCGTCATCCATGGCGCCCGTCAGGCAGCCGATATTCTGGAGCACGAGTATAACTTGGAAATCACCATTCTCGACCTGACGCCAAAGACTCCGGCAGGCCAGGAACAAGCGCTTCTCGACGCTTACGTGAAGGGCGCCAAGGCCGTGATTCTTAATCCGGCGCAATCCGGCGATAGCCAAAAGGCGCTGGAGGTGCTTGAGCAGCAGCAGGTTCGGGTCATCACAATTGACCACGATACCCCCGAAGCATTGCGCTGGTTTCACATCGAGAGCGACTATGATTCGATGGCGGAAACAGCATTCAATGCGATGCTCGAGCGCATGCCCCGGCGCGGCGGCCAAGTCGCCATCCTGTCCGGCGATCTCGACAACCCGATCAACGCCAGTCGACTGGCCCTCATTCAGCGACTAGCCAATGAATCGCCCAAGGTTAGCATTCAGGGCGTCTACGCGTGCCAGGAAGATTTAAGTGACTCGCTCACCGTGCTAAGGACAACGGAAGCCGGTGACCGGGATGAAGAGATAACTGGCTGGATTTTGCTGGGGCCCTGGCCTCTGATGGGCGCCGCTCCCCTCCCCTGGACACCGGGCGAAACGCGTTGCGTCCTAATCGACGCGCTACCGCAAAACCTGGGCTATCTGGCGCGCGGACAAGTCGACGCGCTGGTCGCAGAAACGTATTTTGAATGGGGGCGCATCGCCATGGACGCGGCAATCGAGAACGTGCATAATCAAAAGCTGGACCACGTAAACGTCCAGACTGGCGGTCAGCTAATCACTTTGGAAAACCTGCCACAAATCGGGCAGGATTGGGCTGCCTGGCTGCAATAGACGAGTTCATCTCGACCAGCGGCAGGCTTAGCGACCGCACGAAGTGATCTACTAATGGGGGAATTTTTTGGCACAAATGCATTAAATTCGCACATCTTTGTGATAAGCAGAACAAGCAAGAACTAATTTATGCAATATAATGCACAAAAAGTTCAGCGTCGGTGATTGACTCGATTTGCAGTCTGCAACTAGGTTCCAATTTGTTACATGAAGCGATTATTCCCCCTAATACTCTCGTCGTTGCTTGCATGTCAGGCATTTGCACAAGACGCCGCGTCGACCGCGCCCGAAACTGACGCCACTGGCGCCATTGACTGGGTGGCGGAAGTGCTCAAAGGCGGCGCGACTTCGGTCGTGCTCCTCGTGGTTGGCTTTGTCGGCATTATCTTTTTCATTGAGCGGTTGCTGGTCGTGCGCTCCGGAAATTTCATTCCGGGCAAGCTTGAGCGCGACATTAAGAAATATGCGATTCAATCGGATTTTGAATCCATCGAGCGCGTGTGCCGGAAGTCCAACAGCGTCCTGGGCGATATTGGCAAATATGTGGCCACCCATACACACATCCCGTTCGAGATCCTGTCATTTGGCGTAACCGATATGATTGGCCGGACCGTTAGCCGACAGCACCAGCGCACTTACCCGCTCGCAGTAGTGGCGACGATCTCGCCACTATTGGGTCTGCTCGGCACCATTATCGGGATGATTGAGTCGTTCCAAAAAGTGGCGTTGATGGGCGACACCGGAGATGCCTCCGTGCTCGCAGACTCCATCGGCAAAGCGCTCATCACCACAGCGCTTGGCCTGATGATTGCCATTCCTGCACTGGCCAGCTATCACTTTTACAAGTCGCGCATCAATAGCTACGGCATTCGACTCGAAGAGATGGTCGACGTGCTGATGTCACCCTGGTTGCACCCGGAAACGCAAAGCGAAGAAGAAAGCAAGTAAATGGCCAAGTCGCCTACAGCGTTCACGCCCGTCGCGAATGGACAAGTCTCGCGGGTGGCGACGATTCGTCGCATGCGCCGACGCCGCCGGGGGGATTCCGACATCGAAGTGGACCTTTCCCCGCTGATCGACTGCGTGTTTCTGCTGCTGATTTTTTTCCTCGTCACGACGATGCTGAAAAAGCTCGAAAAGCAAATACCCGTCGTGCTGCCCGACTACACGGTCGCCCTCGCCCCGGTGGCCGAAAACGAGGTAATCATCTACGCCATTACGGAACGCGAGGGCATTCTTCGCGCCAATGAAGGCAAGCGCTCCATGAAGGGGCTCAGCTACCACGGCATTGACTCCTTTGAGGCGGATCTGGCCAGGGTCGCCAGCGATAAAGGAACTGAGGTGGAAATACGCCTCGACGCCGAGCGAGAAGTCCCCGTGCAAACCGTCATTGACACCCTCGATACGCTCGCGCTCCTCGGCTTTGAAAATGTTGGCGTGCGCCTGCGCCATCGCGAACGAGAACACTTTGAACTCCATAAGAAGAGCACCCACTAATGCCCCGCGATGTATATGAAGATGACCAGGATGTGGCGCTAAGCATGTCGCCGCTGATCGACTGTGTGTTCCTGCTGTTGATCTTCTTCCTGGTCACCACCATGCTCAAGAAGGATCTGCGCGATGTGGAGCATCTGAATCTCCCGATCTCACGTTCTTCGCTGGAAGTGCCGCCTGACGAATCAGTGCTGGCCATTGCCATCGACGCCGAAGGCGAAGTCTACCTGGAAGGCGAAGAGACGACGATTGGCCAGCTGCTGGAGGAGCTTAAAGTGATCGAGCAAGATGACCCGGAACGCCGCATCCGCTTGGACACCGATGAGAACACGCCTTTCTACCGGCTGGTTGAAGTCCTCGACGCCTTGAGTTTCCGCAACCTGCGCAACGTCGGCGTGCGCACTTACCACGAAAAATTTGACTAATGTCTTCCCCCCTCACCAGTCGCAAGCCCCTCGTCGTTGCACTAACCCTCGCCAGCATTTTGGTGGGTGGGTTTTCCATCGCGCTTTACCTCAACGAAGACCTTCGCCGCTACACCATTGCGCAAATCGAGGAAATCACGAATGAGGACGGCGAGAAAATCAAACGGGTCAAAATTGAAAAACCTGAGCCCAACGAACAGCAGGTTCGGGAAATTTCCCGCAATCAGGAGCGCAAGAAGCGCGAGGAGCTGAAAGAGAAAGCCAAGGAACTGCGCGAGACCGTTTACAAAATTGAAGAAGTTGTCGAAGCACAGAAAAAGCTCGTTGAAGACCGCCTGACCGAATGGCAACAAATCGCGCTAGCCGCTGATCAGTTGGCCGAACAGGCGCAAGATTTCAACGAGCATCTCGCTGCCGATGATGCGCCGCAAAATCTGGAAACCGCCCGCCCCTTCAGTGAAGAGCTCAAGGAGCTTACGGAAGAATACGCCGAAATGGTCAACCAGATGAAGGATAGCACCGTGACTCCCGACGATGCCAAACAAGCCTCACACAGTGCCCGGGAGTTGCGCAACCAAGCCCGTGATTTTGAGCGTAAATTTAAGCAAGCCACCAGCCAGGCGCCCCCCGAAGACCGGGCCAAGGCCCAAGAGCTTCAAGCAGAGCTCTCTGAGTTCGTCAGCAATGTGGAGCAGCATTACCAAGACATGGATGAGTTCTCCAAGTCCCCCTACTTTTTGGAGAAGGAAGAAGAGACTCCCAGTGAGACAAATCCCGCCGAAAGCGAATTGGCGCAAAACGATGAAGGCGCTCCGACGCAGGATTCGGAGCAACTCGAACTCGATACCGAACTTGAGTCCGCAATGGCCGATGAGGCCACCGATGAACTCGCCCAAAATGGCCAACTCGAAGATGGTGAGATGTCACCTCTGGGCAATCATCTACCCAGCGATGAAGAACTGGAGCAACTCAGCACCGCCGAACTTTATGAGCAAATCCAGGAGATGACCGGCTTGGTTGATGAGGCGTTTGCCGAAGGTCAGGCCGCTGATTTGGCGAACCGTAAGGAGATGTCTCTCCAAAAGGCCAGAGAGGAAGTTTATAAACCAGAATCGCAAAAAGGCCCGGACCTAGGGGAGGCACTTAGCCAAAACCAGCCATCGACTCGCGAAGAATTCCAACAGTTTAATGAAGCACTGGACGAGGCAACCAGCGCCGCCCAGCAAATGTCGCGCACCGCCCAAAACCGCAAGGAAGCCCTGACCGGCGAAAATCAACAGCAGAGCGGGCAAGGGCAAAATGGCGAACAATTGGAGGCCAAGCTCAACCAGAAAAACCAGCTTCAGGCCCAAATGAAAATGCTGGCGCAAAACGGCGGACGACAAAACGGCAACGTGCAGGACATGCGCGCGCTCATGGCCCAGAACTACACCTTGGGCGGTGGCGGCAACGACAGTGATGGCCAAGCCTTGAGCATGTCATTCGAGACGGCAATGAGCCAGAGCGCCCTGCCCAAAACCGTTTCCCTAAATGTGAATAAGACGCTCGCCCAGGCAGTGCCAGGGCGGCGACTGGACATGAATTCCGAGCGTCAAGGTTGGATTTTTCTCGATACCTGGTATGTCATCGGCCCTTGGCAGCGCCCGAATAAAAACGATTCGTTCGATGTGGAATTCCCTCCCGAAAGCCTGGTCGATCTCGACGCGACCTACATTGGTAAAGTCAGCCGTTTCCGCAATGAACCCATGGAGCTCCGGTGGCGCTTCGTTCAGACGGAGAACATCCGCATCAACCCACCCGATGAAATCAGCGACGCCGTCTACTATGGTTACACCGAAGTTTTCTGCGAAGCCGCAACCGAAGTCACCGTAGCAGTCGCCAGCGACGACATGGCCAAGCTTTGGGTGAATGGGCTGGTTGTCTACGAAGACTCGGGGCTCTCCGGTTGGCAGATTGATGAAGGCTTTCGCACCATCCTACTCAAACCAGGCTACAACAAGGTGTTAATCCGTTTGGACAACGGCCCAGCCGTCTGCTATTTCTCGGTGCTCATGTGTCCGACAGAATCTTTAACGAATTAGCCGAGGCGCTCAGCCACCCCTTCAAATAAAATGGCAAAAATGTCGTGAAATGAAGGCTTTACAAGCATCGCTTCGAACGCCATTTTCCTTTGTTTTCCGAGGGCCCAGGTGGCGGAATTGGCAGACGCGGCGGACTCAAAATCCGCTTCCTTCGGGAGTGTGGGTTCGACCCCCACCCTGGGTACCATCTCGAAAAGCCCGCATCAACACGACGATGCGGGCTTTTTCGTGGCCAGAGGACAGCCCATAAGCCCTAAGCACTTTTCATCTAGATTGAATGAAAATGTGCATCCAATAATTGCTGTTAAAGCCTGAGTCGCAGCGGAAATTGCTAATTTCAGAATTGTAGTTGACATTGCACGTCGCATTTATTTCATTGAATGAAACAAATCACTCTAATCCAACGACCATGATGGAACACACCCAAAAGATACCAACTATCGCACTCTTTATTTTGAGTGCCGCAATCGCCAACGCACAGACACTTGTGATTGACGATTTTGACAGCTACACAGATACGACTGAACTTCAGGCAAACTGGAACTCATTCGGAAATGCAGCCACATCTGGCGCTCCGCTTCTCGCCGCTGGACAAGGTGTAGACGGCAGCAATGCGGCTGCCTTCAGCTTGAACTGGTTTGCCACCGGAGCCAGTAATGCAAACATGCGCCGCATCAATCTAACTAGCCTTGACTTGAGCAGTTATGATTTCCTCGATGTCAACCTATTCGTCGAAACGGATACCGGCAACGATTCCCCCACAAATCCCACTATCCTAAAGATTGCGTTTCAATCGAGCGATTCCACTATCTGGCAAACGTCATTAAGCTTTGCGCTGGAACCAAACCTTGACGCATACTCTCTACTTTCATTCGAACTTTCTGAAACCGCGATGGAAAGAGTCAGTGGAAGTGGCTCCTTTGCAGATTCCATTGTTGATATCACTAATATCCGTCTGCGCTTTGAGAATGTGGAGGAAGCAAACGTTGGGCAAACGGCATTCGTCAGTTCCATTGTCGCGAGCACCATACCGGAACCAAGCACTTACGCTCTCGGCTTTGGTTTAGCCATGGCTGGAACCGTTTTGTTATGGCGGCGAAAAGCTCAATAACAACATAGTCACCGTATATTCCATAGCGCGATTACTTACCAGGTCGCGCTATTTTTTTACCCGCCCCTGATCAAGTCGTCATACAGTTCAACTGCATGGCCTGGCTTAGCCGTATCATAACCGCACTAAATTCTTATATTCATTACATCATGCGCTATCTTCAACCAGCACCAAACTCATTCCACCTCCTCGTAAGATACATGGCCTTAATAGCCTGCCAATTACTCTTCACCACTGCGACGCTCCGAGCCGATATCGACCACGCACTGTGGGTTTGGGATGCCGAATGCATCACGGACTCCACTAAGCGCAGTGATCTCTTTAATTTCTGCACTAACAAGGGCATTACCACGATCTTCATTAATACGGGCAACGCATTTGTTGATCCCAATGACACAGCCTACGCGAGTAAACATCCCGTTACGAATCCGCAGTTAGGTCAATTCAACATCGCCGCGCACAACCTTGGCATTCATGTGCATGCGTCGGACGGCGACCCGTCATTTTGCCTGAACAGCCAACATAGCCGAGCAGTTGGCCGCATGCAGATGGCGGTTACCTTCAATTACAATCAGGCTATCAATGCCCGCCTCGATGGATTCAACTGGGACATCGAACCACATGGACTAGCCGCATGGGCAAACGCATCATATGAGCAAAGGCGCGCCTATCTGAACGGTCTACTACTCGTCGCCGAGCAATTAACCGACGAAGCAATAGACGCGATTCCCGAGTTGCCCATTGGTTTCACGATTCCTTTCTGGTACGATAATACCGAGTACGTTCGCTCCTTCAACGGAGTCACCAAGGAGACTACGTTCCATCTGTTCGACATAGTGTCTGCGTCAGATGATGCTTACATTGCCATCATGGCCTACCGCGACACCGCTTACTCCTCCTATTCACTTGCGGTCGATGAGTATGAATACGCAAAATTATCCACACCCAATGTAAAGATCTGGCATGGCTTGGAAACTGGTCCTTTTTCGCCCGAATACGTTACTTTTCATGAAGAAGGAGAAATCCAGTTAAACTCAAACATAACGATGCTGGAATCATACTTGGCTCCGTATCTCCCGCCAAACTCAGACGTTGTTGCTGGCGTCGCCATTCATGCATATCAATATTACAGCGCTTGGTAAACGTCGCATCATCCTGTGATGAAAACCTCAATCACGTCTCGCAGTGGTTCTTCTGCTGCGAGACGTTTTTTCAACTGACATGGCTCGACAACGATTCGCTTAAGAAACCTTCTGCATGGTTTCCGCATCAAATAAATGAATTTTATCGATGTTCATGCCGATCGTCGCTCGTTCACCAATCCGATGCTTGTTATCGCTCGGAAAGCGTCCGATGAAATCGTGACGCCCTGTGTTGAAATATAAATACGTCTCAGCCCCCATCGGCTCGACAACTGTGACTTCCGCATTCAATTCACAGCATGCCGTTCGGGCAGAGGAAATAACATCCTCAGGTCGAATGCCCATCATGACTCTACGGCCCTGAAATCCCCTTGCCAAAGAAGCTAAGCGATCGTCCAGCGAGATACGGAAAGGAGCCGCGCTTAAATTATGCTCTACAAAGGAAAGTCGACTTCCTTCTTTCTCGATCTTGCCTTCAAAGAAATTCATCGGGGGACTGCCGATAAAGCCAGCAGTGAATACATTGTTCGGTCGGCAATACAGCGATATAGGATCATCCACTTGCATGATTTCGCCATCCTTCATTACGCAGATTCGATCTCCCATGGTCATGGCTTCAACTTGATCATGGGTCACGTAGATCATTGTCGCCTGCAACCGGGCATGAAGCCTCGAAATTTCCGTACGCATCTGCACGCGCATTTTCGCATCCAGATTAGAAAGCGGTTCATCGAACAAAAAAACTTTCGGTTTGCGGACAATGGCTCTGCCTAACGCGACACGCTGTCGCTGCCCGCCTGACATCTGTTTGGGCTTGCGCTCCAGCATAGCCTCCAAGCCTAGAATCTCCGCTGCCTCATAAACGCGCTGACGAATTTCTGCGCAGGGAAATTTTTGCAGCTTCAATCCAAAAGCCATGTTATCGAACACCGTCATATGCGGATACAGAGCATAGTTCTGAAACACCATCGCGATATCCCGATCTTTCGGCGCAACATTGTTCACAATGCGTCCATCGATCTCGATGCTCCCCGAAGTCACATTCTCCAAGCCGGCAATCATACGCAATGTCGTCGATTTTCCACAGCCGGATGGGCCAACCAAAATCATGAATTCTCCCTGTTCGATTTCCAAGTTAATGCCTTTGACGGCTGTAAACTTGGAGCGTCCACCATCCTGGTATTCCTTTACCAGCTTATTTAAATTTACTAAACCCATTATAAAACCTCAGCTTGAATTAAAGGTAAATTCAGCAACTGGCGGACTCTGTCCCCCATGGACTGTTCTGCGTCCTCCCGAGTGACTCCGAAGTGACTCTGTAGGCAAAGGACCGCCTCGTCCGGCGTTAGAGATGATCCGGCAAACCCTGAATGGTCTGGTTGCCGGACAATGCGATCTGCGCCAACAACCAGCTCCAGTTCACCCAGTGTATAGAGACCGCTGGGGGCCGCTGCTGCCGCCATACAATCCGTTGTGAAGATCGACCGACGCCAACCTTTTATCCGGACATAGTTTTTCAATACCGGAAAAGGTATGTGCACGCCATCAGGGATGAAGCACGCCGTCAGCTCATCTCGCGACAAGAGACGGTTGATTATGTTATCATGCCGATGCAGCATCTGCGGAGCCCCGTTCCCCAAGTGAGTGCAGAGACTTGCACCAGCAGTTATCGCCCGATCAATCTCATGCTCACTTGCATTCGTGTGCCCCAAGCTAACGGTGACGCCACGCTTGACGAACTCGCAAATCGCCTCCCTCCCCCCTTTTCGCTCGGGGGCCAGAGTAACGAGCCTAAGCAATCCCCCGGAAGCAGAAACCAGCTGGTTTAACACCTTCGGGTTCGGGTCGATTACGGCATGGATTGGATGCGCTCCACGATAGCCATCCACCTCGCTGATAAAGGGTCCTTCCAGATGCACCCCCTCTACCATCTCGTGAATGATAGGCGACTCCTGACGCCACTTTACCAGCTGACACATTTGCTGACAAAGCAGATCAACTTCCGCAGTGATCAGCGTAAATAAAAACCCGGCAACGCCATGTGCGCGCAATTGCCGACAGGCGGTTTCCAATTCAGACATGCAAAGGTCTGGGTTCTGAAAATCAACGCCCGCAAATCCGTTAACCTGCAGATCAAATAAACTTGGGCTTCGCATCGGGTTCGCTCAACAAATTGATTCGCGTGCAATTATGGCATCAGCGAGGCTGCATCGCGATCAAGCCATAACACCGCTGAGGGATGTTGGCGCAAAATCGATGCGGGACACGCCGTGCTCACTGGGCCGTTTAAACTACGTGCGACTGCATTCGCCTTTAACTTTCCCGGAACCACACAAGATACGTGGCGACACGCGATCAATGCAGGTATCGTTAAGGTAAATGCGTGTGTCGGCACTTCTTCAATCCGAGCGAAGCAACCATCGTTGACCTGCTGCCGTCGGCAGGCGCCTTCCAGCTCAACAACTTTCACCCACAGCGGGTCATCAAAGTCAGCAACTGGCGGGTCGTTAAAGGCAATGTGGCCGTTCTCACCGATGCCCATGCAAACCAGATCAATAGCGGACAGTTTGAGCGCGGCTTCGTAGCGTGCTCGCTCCGCTTCCAAGTCTTCCTCATCACTGCCGATCAGTTGAACCTCGCGGCAATCAACATATGAAAGCAGATGCTCGTTCAGGTAATGGCGAAAGCTCTGAGGGTTATCTGCTGACAAGCCGATGTAGTCGTCCATATGAAAGACTACGACCTTAGACCAATCAACCTCTCTGCGACGTTCCATCAACTCATGCAAGAAATTATCCTGCGAAGGCGCGCATGCAAAAATAACCCTAGCTTCGCCTCGCTCCTCAATGGCTTCATTGATGACGTGAATGACGTAAGCAGCAGACGCCTCACCTTGCGATTTGCGATCGGAGAAGATCTCCACCGCAAGTGAATCGACTTGCATCGCCGTTTGAATATTACTCGGAGTTTTCATGATAGTATATGCTAATTCGAAGAAATGAGGCTGCCTTTAGAATGTGCTTCAACAACCTGTAGGCTCTTCCGGAAATTGATAAGCAGGTACTCAGCTTCCTCCCAATCAAAGACTGGAGCGAACCTGCGTGGGTCGTCCGCGAAACGCTCGTGATCCCAAACCTGCTCTAATTTCCCAAGCCACTTTTCACCCTCTGCTACAATGTAATCAGTTTCTTCCGCAGTTGCTGAATCTGACTTCAAGAGAGCCGCACGTTTATACAGATATGACATCCAACCCGCAAACAGTCTGAGGGTTTCCAGTGTGCGACATTCAGACCTAACGATCGGCAGAAAGCGCTTAATCTGATCTGCGATCATTGACCAGTCCGCCGAACTTCTCACCAAAGCTGAATGCTTTAACTGCTCCGGCCTAGCCGTGAGAATGCTGAGGTATTCTTTGCGCTTAGGTGCAATGTCAAAGCTAAGCTTCAATGCCCCGATAATTCCTGGGGTTGGCTCTGCATCATGAAACGTCCGGATATAATTTTTCAGACTCCGGGAAATATCCATGTTTCCCTCAGACAACATCGTGTCTGCAGCAATACTCAGGGATGGCCACAGTGAGTCGTGAAGGAAGCGCATTGGCGTCCAAATCGTCGTGAGCGCGCCAACCACTTTCCCTTTCCCCGACAGTTGTTGATAGCCGCTCATCCTTTCGATATTCGGCAGGGCTATTTTGCCAGGATAAGCTTGCTGATCATACGTAATGAGCGCGGGACAAAGCAAAACGTCGAAACCTGTATCAAGTAGTCGTTGAGCAAGCTCCGGCGTAACGTCGGGGTGGTATTGCCAAACGGCGATCAGTATGTCCCTCGGCAAGTCTTGTATAAAGCCTGTGTCAAAACTGTTTTGATCAACCCACATGATCATCTTTCGTCCGAGCGACTTCACCTCATTGTAGATGAACGATACATATTCAGCTAAAAGTTCAGATACGCTTTGAGTCTTCAATGCCTCTCGCGTTAATGGGTGGCCACCGAGCTTTATTTCATCGAGCCCTACATGGATCCAAGGCGAAGGGAAGATGTCCGCGACATCGCCCAGCAGACGTTTCATCAAACTCCTGGTTTCTGGATGCAGTGGGCAAATTGCCGTAAAGTCGCCATCGCTCTCACAAAGATGTTGATAGTCTGTGCGGCGTGTAATGTAGCGAGAATGCCCCAGCGTCTCTAGCTCTGGAATGAGGGTGATGCCGTTACGCTCAGCATAGGCGATTAAGTCGCGCATCTCATCTGCACGGTAAGCATGCTTGTCCGCCAAGCCAGGCTCACTAGGCAATTCCAAACTCAAACCCTGATCATCGGAGAAATGCCAGAGTATTGTGTTTAAACCTTTAGCCGCACAGAACTGAATGAATCGCCGGTAGTATTCCCGGCTTTCCATACAGCGAGCGCTGTCGATCATGAAGCCTCTCATATACATACTTTTTTCTTTAAAACCGCCAGGCTTGAATGCCGCAGTTAATCCGTAGTCATCGAACATAACACTACTACGATTCCTTTATTTTATTCAATGAATTAATTTAACCACGTGAATTTTTCCTCCTCAGGCAAGTCGTAATAGAGCTTAAACGAAACCTCCCTTTCACCGCTCAAGTCATCGGCAAGACTCGGATAGAAGATGATCAATATTCGCGCATGCTGACGCACCTCTATGGCGGTCGATAAAAAGCGTGTCCAGTTCGTCTCAGTTGAGTCCTTTCTGACGAATTGAAGCGGCACGAACCCCTGGCTCCCGTTTAAAGACACTGCCTGATCCTTAACCTCATCGAGGACTACCTTTTCCCCGTTAACAAGCCCAGCAATCGGACGACCACTGAGGTTTAGCAAGCGAATTGAATTCTCGGGATGCGCTGCTTTACTATCATCAAGCGCTAGCAAATTAAGGTTCTCTGATTTCCTGTCGTACTGGGCGAGAAACAAGACCTCACGCCATTCTGCATTTGCAGTCAATTTCCCTACGACAAGCGCTCCGTCATCCTTGCCGCCGGGGTGTTTGCTAAAGCTAAGTTCCCGACCTCCCCGATAGTGCAACGCCTCTGAACGCTGATCGATAGGCGCATAGAGTGACTTCATCTCCCCATCAATCGGAAGCGCGATTCCTGACAAGGGCTCAGCTCCCCACGAGATCATTCTAAAACGAAACGAAACCAGTTCATTCGACTCGGCCAAAGCCAGTGCACTCGACGCGAGCGCCATACATATAGTAATCAGTGTAATAGATAATTTCATCATATTTCTCCCTCTTTCAGCCATCGAAAATCGATAACCTTAAACTCTCTTCCCATTTCATCCATTGGCTCAAAAAAAGCAGGTTCGTCTGGATTCTGACTAACGGGCGTAACAGCTTCCGGGAAGCGCTGGACAACCGCTTCGCAAATAGCCTCAGCTTCGATCTCATGGGTATACGGGTTGATAAAATCACCGTATGATCGAATGATGAAAGTATCAGACCTAACCGTCAGATACGGGCCGATTGCAGTAAGCACGTCAGCCTGCGTCAACCACCCAGGAGCCGCAGTGTTCCTGGAGCCCAAACCAGCTTCTGGATTCGGCGCTGCAGAACTGTCATAGCTAGTCACTTGCGGCAAAGCGAAAGAACTGTTGATACCCGATTCTGCGAAACTTTCTCCGTTCAACTCTACGCCAGCAGTAGCGTCAATTGCCGCTTGCAAGAGACCAACATTCTCCTCCAATGGCCGGTTGATAAATTCGGCAAGAGAGTTAAATGGTTCTCCTCGCGCACGAATACGGTAAACAATCTGCGCAGCCAGATTCTCAACCTGTTCGGAGTTTAGCGCATGATAGCCACTCCACTCTTTATCTGCGCTGCCATTGGGGTTTGGCGTGCGGAAAAAGCTATTATCCAAAACAACTTCCTCAATCGCACTGGCGTCGGTGTCATAGTACGCCATACTTAAACCACCGAAATTACTCAAAAACGCTTTCCAAGCATCAAGCGACGTCGAGTTCACATTAAAGCCTCCTCGAATCATCAAGCCAGCAGCGGCTAGCTCTGGATCACTGTAAAGCAAATCAGTTGGCTCTCGCAACAATTCAATACGCGGATTCTTTGCTATCCATTCTCCAGAATTATCTTCGCCGGAAAGACCTGAAAAAAAGAAATCGTCCCAGAAAAACGCATTCAGCTCATAACTGAGATCCACGCTTTCCGGTTCCACAAATGGACTCGCGTATGAGTTGCCAACGGCATAGCTTGGATCCCATACTCGTGATGACAACGGAGCGTGCTGCAGATAGCCCAGTGAAGTTATCGGCTGCCTCGGCACACTGAAAAGGGTGACCACACTTTCGCCAGCAGCGTCAGATGAAGCGCCCCAGAAGCCCCGTGCATCTCCTTCGGAATCTAACTGAAAGTCCGATATCCAGTCAGCATTCAATGGTAGTTGATTGTTTGTATTTCCAGCATCCGCCAGCCAAAGCGGATGAGAAATCCAGTCAGGCGGGCGCGTATTCTCAAAAGATGAGCGTGGATTGAAATCTGCCAACCATCGCAGACCAGTACCCGCATAATTATCAGAGACATAGTCGGTTGCGCTATTCCTCATATTGAACCTTCGGCGAATTAAGTTGATGGAAGGCGGCAAACCGCCCTCCTCTGGCTCCAGGCTGACCTGAACCTTGGGCTGTCCACCATCGTCTAGCTGGTTAGAACTCGGAGAAATACCGATTCCGATGTCTTCAATAGTTTGTAATTCCTTCCAAACGCCATCCTCACTCAAGCGGAAAAGCAGCGAATAACGTCCGCCACTGATCTGCATCGTAACTCGTCCCTCTGGACCACGGGTATGTGAGCCCAAAATCCTGCGAGTATCCTTCCAGGCATAATTCGCGGTGGGGTATGCTTCTGCCAACAGCACGCCCCCCTCACCTGCTTCCGGATACTCATCGGTATCCGCCAGCCCAAATAACTTTACCTCTCCAGGCTCGAAAGCAACACCCCGCAATTGCAGCGTTGGATATTCTCCCAATAAGTCCTTAGGAAAAAATTCAACCGGGCGTGTATGAACTCCATCCTCAAATTCACTAGAACTGTATTCTGGCTCGGGATCAAAAGACACCATGACATAACCGCGCCCAGTCGCCGGCTGCACCTCCAACTGATAATCCGAGGGAGCTAACGCAACATCGTATGGATTAGCCAATGCCACAACAGGCTTCATGGTTAGGCGTAAAGTTGCACCATCCTCACTGCCAGAACGCATCGCTCCCCAACCGATCTGCAACATCACCGGCAAAGGAAACAAACCAGCTTGATTCGACTCAGGCGCAGTCGGCGCGATGACAGGCATGGTCGCCATCGCGTCACTCCAATTTGCCCAAGGATTGGCGAAGCTGCGAAGCACTCCCCAAGTAACCGTAGAAATATCTGGTGCGGGCAATATTTCTGCATCCGTTGCATAAGGGGCATCATTGTAATCCACATCCAAAATCCGCGAAAGATCTTTGCGAAAACCACCACTTGAAACGCTGACTGGCAAGCTTCTTGAAACGACCGAACCAGCCAATGCAAGCGCAGCCAATTGCTCTGTGGAACCACCACCAGCGATGTTCGATTGCAGAATATCAACCTGCCCCTGCGAAATGACTTTTTCCAGACTCTCTCCCCACTGCACTTTGCCGCGAAACTCTCGCATTGACTCCCATGCTTCGATTTCCTCGATCCCATAGCGCCATGTAGATTCACGGGCCCGCCTCAATTGCGCTTCGTCAGTGCTCTCCCAGGCCGGATCATTTAAATTTATGCGCGCCTTAACCCCCTCATCCATTATCCAGTAAGCATAACGCCCAAATCCTTGTGCATCGACATCCTGCAGCGGCGCCATAACCTCAAAATTGCTTCCCTCACCTCCCCAGAGCGTTACTCCATTATCGAGCTGGGTTAGCGGTGAAAACTGAGTAGGAGCTTCACTATTGGCGTTTCCGGACACTAACCAGGTCATGAGAGAACCATCGGTCGCGTCCCATACGCCTGTCCAATACTCATGTGGCATGCCTGCACCACTTAGAATATTGGCCCGTGCAGTAACACGCTGATCGCTGCCGGCAGCACTCTGCAAATGCCCAAGCGCTACCAATAGTCCTAAGCGCGCATTCTCCTTGGCCATTGCCTCGGAGGCGACATATGCACTCGTCGCCAGCTCCGTTCTGGTGAGAGTCGCCATCGATAGCGCAATGAGCAGCATAAAGCTCATCAAGCTCAGCGCGACGACCAAGGCAAATCCCCTTACTCCGCCTTCATAGTCCTGAATATTTTTAACCATCAATCCATCCCTCCACTTGCGCCACCTCAAGTTTAATTGAAGTTTCACCAGCCTATTGTTTCATTTAATGAAATATTTATCTCGACTCATGTCAATATTTAGTTTTTCTCTAAATTCAGGATGCGACCGGCTTGATTATTAGCTTGGTCAAAGCAACAGTAGCGGGTCTATTACTACATTTAGCTAAATAATACATTCATTACACAAGTCGCTAGCAAAACCATCCATGAGCAAAACCCACAACACAGATAGCAAGTCCAAGAATAATCGTAAGCAGGCGCAGATTGCGAACCGGCTACGCATTCTCCGCCTAATTTACTCCAAGACGCCATACTCCCAACGTGGGCTCACCCTGGAAACGCAGCTACAAGCCTCTACAATCTCCAATATCATCTCCGAACTATTAAAGTCAGATATGGTAATCGAGGGAGAATCACTTGAGAGCGGAAAAGTTGGACCACGAGAAACTATTTTGCGCATCAATCCGAAATTCACAGCGACAATCGGAATCAACATACACACGACCGCTCAAGACATATGCTTGATGAACGGAAGCGGCGAAATCATTTCACAGGATTGGCTTCAAAAGCCCTGGAGCGATGACTCCATTCACTTGATTGCCGATGAAATCAAAAACACCGTAAAGAAAGCCGGACTTCGCATGAAGGATATCGGCGGCGTAGGCTTCGCCGTCCCAGGCGTAGTCGATAATGAGACGGGTAAAGTCATATTATCTCGCGCGCTCAAACTGGAAAACTATCCGCTGCGCGACTTCATCCGCCAGAAACTCAAGACCCCGGTAAACATAGACCGTAACGTGATCAGCGGCAGTTACTATGAGCAGCACGCGCAACCGGACTCTAACTGGGCCAACTCGGGTTACCTCTTCATCAAGGACGTAACGCCACAAAAAGCGGTGAGTGAATACTCGGTTGGAATGGCATTGACCGTAAATGGGAACATCTACCGTGGCATTAACCATGCGGCAGGTGAGCTTGACGCCGTGCTCCTCCCCTCCGAAGAAGAAAGCGCGCGCAGCCGCGCTAATGCTCAGGAATTTTTCCGCAACATGGGTAGTCATCTCGCCTCGGCGGTAAACCTTTTGGATATCGGCAAGCTCATCGTCTCATCCGACGTAGACACGATGTCGCCTGACGATTTTAAAATCCTCTCTGCCGCTCTCTCCGATTCCCTGATTCCAATCAGTAATCGGACGTTCGAAGCGTCATTTTCAAAGCTGGGATTCTCTGGTATGACCCAGGGCGCCGCCCTGCAGGTGCTGCATCAAAAGCTGGAGAACGACCTCAGCGATATCATTCTAAATCATCGAAAGTAAATCCTCCCCTATGCTTCGACCCGCGTTGGTAAGTTTGTGTATTTTCTGCACTCCTCTTTTTCTCTCAGGAAACACGACTGTAGAGAGCTCAGAAAAAGTAAACGTACGCGTGCAGAACCTGCCAGGTCCGACATCGGAGGGCGTCAATGCCCAAGCCCAACGCAAGGTGTTGAAGAGCTTCCTTGACCAGCACCCCGACATACAAATTGAACCTTTCGCGATGCCCAAGATTGCTGGTAGCGCGATGGACATCGGGCCACTCATGGCCATCGCCGCTGGCATACCTCCACATGGAATCTATGTAAATTTCCGCCAGTCTTCCACCTATGTTGAACAGGGGTTCCTTGAGCCAATGGAAGTGCTACTCGCACGCATACTCAGCGACAACGAGCAAGTGCGCCAATGGGATAATCAGAATGCGTGGCTTGCCGATCCCAGCGAAGTGGAAATCCAAACCGCCATTGCCGCCATCAAAGCGCGCACGCCCAAGCCAGCATGGCCCGTTGTGTATCGTCCCAATTTCGCATCGGACAGCACGAGCCCTCACATCTGGGCGCTGCCAACCAGGACGTTGGTTGTTGGCTTGCTATACCGAAAAGACCTCTTTCAGGAGGCCGGTCTCAATCCAGATAAACCACCCAGTAATTGGACGGAATTACTGGAGTATGCCCGCGCATTACGCGACCCAATAAAACGTCAATATGGCATGGTGTTTGACCCCAGTAACCCATTGGGCTACGAAGCTTACACCTTCATCGTTTCACAAGGAGGGCGCGCGGTAAAAGAAAGCGCCCCTGGCGTCTGGGAAGCTTCATTTGCATCACCGCAAGTAGCAGAAGCTGCCTACTTTTTCTGGCAACTACTGCGAGAGCCTTTTACCAAAAACGGCACGACCATCAATGGCGCAGCTGGCCTGATTCCCGGTGGGCGAAAACTGGATTGGAACCGCGGTAAAGTGGGCATGATTTTTTCCTACTTAGACAGCGAGCTCCTGGACAGCATAAATCCCCAACTCGTAGGCATTGCGCCCGTCCCCGAGGCCTCCTCCGGCGTGAGAGCTAGCGAAATAAACTCTGAAATGCTAGGCGTCTTCTCGCAAAGCACGCCAGCCCAGAAATTGGCGGTTATGCGCTACATATGGTACATTACCGGATCAGATGCCGAACGCATTCGCACCGAGACATTCGTCGAGAACCGCTATGGCATGTTCGTGAACCCCGAGCTACTCGAAAAATACGGTTACCAGCGCATCCTGCAAAGAGTGCCTCCAAGTTGGCGCGAGACGTTCAACCATTCCATGGAAGACGGCGTTCCTGAGCCCTACGGGCGCAATACTCAGAGCGTTTATCGCTGGATGTCTTTACCATTCACGCAAACCCTCGACACCAATTTTGAAGGGATGCCCAAAGAGCAAGCCATCAAAACAATCTTGGGATATCTGGAAAGCACCGCACAGGAAATGGACGAAAAGGCGCTGGGTAACATCTCGCCAGAACAAATGCGAATCCGGCGCATCGGCGCGTTGATTGTCCTCGGCATTGTGATTGCGTCATTTGCGATAGGCTTTCGCTATTTGTGGCGCTACTTCACGCAGATCGATCAGAGCTTGCCCGCCAATAATGCGAGCCGACGCATCAAAGTTGGCTACCTTCTGTTAATACCAGGCTTGTCGCTAATCCTGATGTGGCAATACCTTCCGCTCTTGGGTGGCGGACTGAGCATTGCATTCATGGATTACCGCATTGCACTCGAAAGTGTCTGGGTAGGCATTGATAACTTTGCCAACGTACTGTTTGATGATAAATTTTGGGCCGGCATTGGGCGAACGTTCTACTTTGTGGCGCTCATGCTGGGCCTTGGGTTTTGGCCGCCTATTCTACTGGCGATACTGCTTCAGGAAGCGCCAACCAACACCGCAAAGTATATCTTTCGGACTATTTTCTACCTACCTTCAGTCTTAAGCGGCATCGTCGTCATGTTTCTCTGGAAGCAGCTGTATGACCCCTCTCCTACTGGCATTCTCAATACAATCATCATGAGCGTAAATGCGTTGGATCCAATATTCGCATCTCTGCTCAAACTCATCTTCCTTGCCGTGTGGTTGCTGCTGATTTTTTGCCTGATCTATTTACCATTCAAGCTTCAGGAACAAAGCACAGCAATGAAGGTTGGCATGTGGCTATTCGGCGTTGGCTTCATACTAGTAACCTTATGGCCGATATATAATGGCCTTTCCACGGCTGGCCTAGCTGGCGCGTCGAGCGTTATCGGCTCACTTTTCCGTGGCTTTCAAGTCGAGCCCATGCGCTGGCTAGAAAACCCAAGCACCGCGATGCTCTGTGTCGTGATCCCAACGGTGTGGGCAACATCCGGCCCCGGATGCATTATATACTTGGCAGCATTAAAAACGGTGCCAGAAGAACTATACGAGGCAGCAGAAATCGACGGCGCCAATTTCTGGCACAAGGTCTTTTACATCGTGCTGCCACGGCTGAAATTCTTAATACTCATACAGTTCGTGGCTGCTGTTGTGGCAGCATTTAAAGGCGGACAGGAATTCATCCTGGTAATGACGGGGGGCGGCCCTGCTGAAGCAACGACGATCCTGTCATTAGAGATATTTTTCCGCACTTTCCTGGATCTCGAATTCGGGATAGGCACGGCTATGGCATGGCTGCTTGGCGCGCTTCTGATTGGCTTTACTGCCTATCAACTACGCCTACTGGCCAACGCAGAATTCAAAGGAGGTAATTAAACCATGCCGATCATTTCTCAACAGGCTTCACGCTCTCCAAAAGGTCGCCTCGCCCACGCCGCGATACTGCTCGCACTCACTCTAGGCAGCATCACAATTTTATACCCTTTTGCACTGATGGTTTCCGGTTCGCTGAAAAGTGAAATGGATGAGAGTGACTTAAATTTAATCCCCAAGTATCTGTATCAGCAATCTGAGCTTTACCAGAAATTCTTGGAGACTAAGTATGCGCAACGCATTGACTTGCTGAACCAATCACACTTATCCAATCACCTTAAATTCCGCCAAGCACCTTCACCTTCCCCCAATGAGGCGCTCGCTAACGAATACGCCTCTTTCTTGAGAGAAGGCTCAATGCCGCCGGAATGGCTAGTTCTGGGCGGAGTCAATGGTCTGAAAACCGTGCCCATCAATTTACGCGAATTGCGCGGGAATTTGAAGCGACAGTTCAAGGGTGATCTGGACGCGTTTAATCGTGAGACCGGCGGAGTTTCAGCAACCTGGCTCAACATAACAATCCCACAACCAGACCCCCTATCTCAGCGCTATGACTATCCTGATAATGCAGTTGGCGAGGCCTATTTCAAAATACAAAAGAGCGCACCCCAAGCAGAGCTCTATGCTGTCAGCCCCACTGGCTTCTTCCTCGACCGCATGGTCTATCCGAGATTTGGGCGATACGACACGAGCGCTTTTGCTAAGTTATTGGGCCAAAAACTCGAAAGCTTTCACGACTTCCGTTTGGAGGAAAAATTTCCCGCACACCAGGATAAAGCCTATCAAGCACTTTGGCTCGAATATGTCATTGAGGAACTCAACTCTTCCTACGTGCAAACAGACAATGTGCCAACGCAGAGCTATCAAGATTTTCTGCACGACGCATACGGCAGCATCGTAAAGCTCAATGAAGCCTGGGTCACGGGATATGAAAACTTCAACGACATTGAATTACCTCAGGGCGCCTGGCTCAATGGAGCGCGACGCACAGACTATAATGCCTTTCTGAAAACGCTTTCACCGGACAAACTCGTATTAACCGGCCCTGAGTATCGCTGGCGTAAATGGCTGCGCCAGCGATACAATTCGCTTTCAGCAATTAATGCGCAGCTCGGTAGTCATTACGAAAGCTTCGAAGAGATTTACCCTCCGTCCGCTCAACTGGAGTGGCAATTCACGCAAGCCAACAGCACCTCGATCAAATGGGAATTCATAGTCCGCAACTTCGTCAATGTGTTCGATGAACTCTTTGTCGAAGGTCGGCCATTTTTAAACACTGTCATCTTCTGCGCACTATCGGTTCTGTCTGCGTTGATTATTAATCCATTAACCGCGTACGCGATGTCTCGCTTCCAGTTGCCTGGGTCCTACAAGATCCTGTTGCTACTGATGGCGACAATGGCGTTTCCACCAATGGTAACGCTCATCCCAACCTTTCTGATTCTACAAAAGCTAAGCATGATGAATACTTTTGCGGCCTTGGTTCTCCCAACCATCGCCAATGGCTACCTGATCTTTCTGCTCAAAGGCTTTTTCGATTCGTTGCCCAAAGAACTATACGAAGCCGCCAGTATCGATGGCGCCTCGGAAATGCGCATCTTCTTTCAAATTACTCTGGCGCTCAGCAAACCGATCTTAGCGGTCGTCGCCCTCAGCGCTTTCAACAGTGCCTATACCATGTTCCTGTATCCACTGCTCGTAGCTCCCGATCCAGACATGTGGCTACTCAGTGTTTGGCTTTACCAATTCCAATTGGAAGCATCGACTGGCGGCATTTTCGCCTCAGTTTTGATCGCCGCCATCCCGACATTACTTCTCTTCATTTTCTGTCAGCGCATAATCATGCGAGGCATTGTCGTGCCGGTTGAAAAGTAACAACTATTCGCTAATTCCAATCTAAATAAACGTTGACAGCAGATACAGATGAGCCAATTATTTCATTCAATGAATCTTCTGGTCAATTGAGTTCAATTTTATAAAATTAAGCTATGTCCTTTCAGTCTTACAGTATCGCAGCCATTAGCTTTCTGCTAACCGTGCTTCCCCTGTCTGCGGAGAGGTTGATCATAGACGATTTCGATAGCTACGCGAACAGCGAGCAACTGCAACGCAATTGGAATTCATTCGGGAGCGCAGCATCCTCTGGCCCAGCAAATCTGGAAGTCGACATGGGCTATGCGAACTCAAATGCCGTTTTGTTCAACTTAAACTGGGATGCCGGTAACAACGCCAATATGCGTATGGCGAAATTTCCAGCAGACGTGAAAGACCTCAGCCGCTACCTTACAGTCATCGTGTGGCTTCGCATCCTAAAAGAATCGGGCGACTTTGATGAACCAAGCGACTCCACCACTCTACGCTTGGCAATACAAGGCGGACCGGATGACAGCATTTGGCAGACGAAGGCAAACTACGAAGTCAAAATCGATTTCGATGATTACAAAAGCGCTGAGTTCTCATTGCTCGATTCAGAAATGGAGCGTGTGTCCGGCAAGTGCAGTTTCAACGAAACCCTTACCAATATAAACAACATCCGCCTTCGCTTCGAAAATGAAATCGAGCCTCAAGTCCGGCAAGATGTCTACATCGATTCCATTCTGGCAACGACCAGTACTGATTAACCAACCGCAACAGCTTTCTTACAATCTTATCTCGTTGCAGCTAATGTATGCCAAGGTGGGTGCGGACCGCACAACCGCACCCACCTTACTGCCAACTCAAATGAGGCATTAGCTCAGTTATCTCAACCCCCACACTAACCATTATGCAGTCTACATTCGCACTTACTCAATGGGCCCGTCGCGGCGCCCTCATTACAACAACAATTTTAGCGGGCTTGGCTCCAGCCGAGGCCAACGCTGAGAGCTGCTCAATCTACTCAGATACGAAGCCGAAAAGCACCGACCTCAAACTAGCCCCGGGAACCGACATCGGCATGTGGGTCTGGCGGCGTGAATACGTTGCGGATGCACAAGAGCAGGAGAAACTGATTCACTTTTGCCAGCAATTCGGCATCAGTCGTATTTTCGTTCAAGTCAGATTCGACGAGTTAGATGGACACTACAGCTTTGCCGATGCTGATCATTGGGATCGTCTGCTTAAGTCCGCCAACGCTGCAAACATTAAAGTCGAAGCGCTGGATGGCGCTGGTTATATGGGATTCGCGGAGTACCGTGAGGACACCTTGCAACGATTAGACGCGGTGCTAGAGTTCAACGAGAACCAGCCATCCGACGCCAAATTGGCCGGACTGCATTACGACATCGAGCCCTACGTTACCGAACGCTGGAAACAGGGAGATCAACAAGCTATCGCCAGCGAACTACTGGAGACAATGGATCAAATTCGCAGCAAAGTTAAAAGCAGTGATCCGTCTCTAACCATTGCTCACGACATTCCCTTCTGGTACAGTGGACGCGACGCACTCAAAGTTAATTTTAACGGATCGGACAAGTATCTGGACGAACACATTCAGGACCTTTCCGACTTCATGGGCATCATGTCATACCGCACCCATATGACCGGCAGTAACTCGGTTTCAGCGGTAGGCCAGGAAGAAATTGATTACGCGAGTCAGAACGGCGGTAAAGTTTATCTATCGCTCGAAACGGTTCCTCTGGAGGAGACTCCAAACATCACCTTTCACAATAAAAGCCCGGAACAATTGGCTATAGCCATCCAGGAGCTTAGCGCACACATGGAGGGGCAACCAGGATTTGGCGGAATCTTCATCCATTGCTATCGCACCGCAGGACCAATGCTCGAAGCATGGGCCAAGACAAGAGAACTACCAGCAACGAACTAATCAATTTACAGTGGGAAGCACGAACAGTAATCTGGAAACCACCATAGACTCTACGGCAGAGTTTACGCACTCCCTAGGTCTGAACCTGGGAATGCTGCCCACAGAACTTGCCGACGGCATTGAAGCGATAAAAGGACTCTTCCCTGATAGTTTTAACGAAGGGGATAACTGCTGGAAAATTGAGTTCAAGCGTCAGTCAAGTGACAAGCCGTTGCTTATCATTTCCCACGATTCAGGGCAAAGCATCAGCATCACCTACTCAGAACCTGCCTGTGCATTTCGCGCAATGGGGATTTTAATGGGTCAGATGGCAGGCAACCTGACTCCCCAAAGGATCTACGAGCAAAGCACCTTTCTCAAGATCGGAGCAATGGTGGATGCTTCCAGAAACGGTGTGCCTCGCATGGACACTCTCAAGAAGCTCATCTGCCATTTTGCGCTCATGGGCATTAATCAACTAATGCTCTATACTGAGGATACTTATGAAATTCCAGGAGAGCCAACCTTCGGCTATTTTCGCGGAGGCTATACCCAGACAGAACTCCGTGAAATAGATAATTTCGCTGTGCAGTTCGGGCTAGAAGTCATACCCTGCATTCAAACCCTCGGGCACCTGGAGCAAGTCCTGCAATGGCCTGAATACCAGGGCATAAAAGACACCAATGGCGTGCTGCTAGTCGGCGAGGAAGGAACAGATCGCTTCGTCGAAAAAATGATCCAATCAGCTTCGGCGCCGTTTCGAAGCAACCGTATTCATATCGGCATGGACGAAGCCCATGGTGTTGGCTCCGGCATCTACCGTTTAAAAAACGGCTTAAGGCCGCCCTTCGACATCCTTTGCGAGCACATGCAAAAAACAGTCGAAACCTGTAGGCGCCTCAACTTAAAGCCAATGGTTTGGAGTGATATGTTTTTCCGCCTTAGCTCGCCTCAAAACAGCTACTACGACATCAACTCCACGATCGATCCTACTCTAGCCGATAAAATCCCCGAGGACGTGCAACTCGTTTATTGGGACTATTACCATGCCGACAAAGACTTCTATAACGAGTGGATTAATCGTCACCGATCACTGGGGAAGCGCCCAATATTCGCGGCCGGCATTTGGACCTGGAATCGTTTCTGGGCTCAGCTTCCTCAGTCCATGAACACGATTCGAGCTGGTATCCAGGCGGCACGTGAAGAAGGACTGGACGAGACATTCGTCACCATGTGGGGTGATGACGGCATGGAGTGCGAATTGTCCTCAGCCTTGCCAGCCGTACAATGCTTCGCCGATCATGCCTACTCTGGGGAATACACCATGGAGCGCCACACGCTCAACTTCCTGGGCAGCGTAGGCGGAACCATGGAGCAATGGATTGCCGGCAGCCAGTTGGATATCTTGCCGATTCAATCAAGCTCAGACTTTGAGGCAAACGCCAGCAAATGGATTTTTTGGCTGGATCCCCTACTCGGGCACTTCGAATGTCAGTTACTACCAGAATTCGTAGAACACTTCAGGCAGGTTTCAGCAGCGTTAACTTCGAGTACAGAGAGTCAGCCGCAAGACCAATGTACTGAAATCATACGACATGCGGCAATTGTGCTAACCCTCAAAACAGAGCTACACCTGACCCTGCGCTCTGCCTACCGCGCTAGAGACTTGGATAAGCTTGAAAGCTTAAACGATTCGCTCATTAACCGATTACAACAAGAGTTAATTGTAATGAAAGATCTCCATGAAGTCAGATGGCATACAAACTTCCGGTGCTTCGGCTGGGAGGTCATTGAGCGACGCTATGCAGGACTGCTTTCACGCATCACCACGCTCCAGAAAAAACTATGCGATTTTCTGGACGCGCCACACACAACAATTCCCGAACTGGAGTGTACGCCAACACAGCTGTGGCCACATGAGCAAACTCAATCCATCACGATAACCCACAGGCAAGCCGCAACGCCCAGCTTTATAGGTTAGCCCAACACTTCAATCTTATACGCTGTGATTCAGAACTACTCTAAACGCCTGGGATTTACACTCGTAGAATTGCTCGTGTGCATCAGCATCATTGCGATTTTGGCCAGCATCTTATTAGTGGCCATCGGAGCGGTGCGGGAGTCGGCAAAAGAATCGAAATCGCTATCGAACTTGCGCCAGATCGCAACTGCGATGCAGATGCACACATCAGAGAACAATGGCCTATATCCACCTGGCTACTTCTACAAACAGGGTGAAGGCGAGCGAATATGGATGGTGGAATTGATTCCATACATTGCGCAAATCAGCGATTCCAACAGTTCAGTGGACAATGTCTTTGTTTCACCACTAGTAGATCAGGAAATCAGAGAAGGTGATCTCGAGAATGGCGTCATCCCATCGACTTACTCTGTGCATGGAGGGCTGTGTCCCAACATTTCCAACGTCGATTCAAGGATTCCTTACTGGAACATTCTTAACCCATCAGATATCATCATCGCTGGCGAAGCAACTTTACGCAGTAATAACACCTACGCCAGTGCCACATTCAGCACGCCGAGCGCTTTCAAAACAATCGGGGTCGAGGCGGACCTAGACGCCCCAATCCCAACCGACACTTCAGACGATGGCATCGGCGGCGCACTCAGTTATCGCGCAGACGGATCAGCTCCAGTGGCTTTTGTTGATGGGCATGTGGAATCAATTCCCAAAGGCAGCGTGCTCTACAAAAACATCGTCATCCGCAAGTAGTAGCCGCACGACTCAGCAATGCTTTTGATTCCGCGCAGACAGCTGCTGAATAGCGCGTTCTCTCGCAGCAAAGCTTTTGGCGGGATCGCTTAACTCAGGCGGATTCCAATTCAGCGCTTCCAAACGCCCCCAATCCCGGCCTAGCATCGTCGCATCGTCATAAACAGGATCCATGCCCGGTTCTGTTGATGGTTCGAAAATATAGCTCGGGTTGCTCAGATAAAGCACACGTGCAGGCGCCGAGCCATCCTGATTGTCTAGTTGCAAAAAAGCTCCCGGCGGTATCAATGCCGCCGCACTGGGAAAACCTTTTCCATCGCTTGCTTCCGGCAATTTCATCTCCAGCATGGTACGGTCTTCATTACTATCAGGTTCCTTGATCCAAATTTTAAGTTCACCCGACAAAAGAACGATCACATGGGACACAAACCGATGGACAATGATATTAGACAGCACGCCTGGATCTATTTGCCCAGCGGCTACACTAAGACCATCGAGCAGATTCCAGGGCAACCCACTCATGCTGTCTTTGGGGTTGAGGAATGGATTCACAAGCGTGCCATCAGGAACACGGTAAAATCCTTCTGAAGTGCAATTGAATAGGCGTTTCATTATCTACGACGGATTGATCAATAACGTGCGCAGGAAAACTGATGAGTAATCTGCTGATCAATACAGCTAACTCCGGATCAACTCGTTGCAAGGCTTCACTGGTTATCAGTAAAAAACGCCCGGCCACTCCAACGAGTGAACCGGGCGTAGAGAAACCTAGAGATAACATGAAGTTGCCGGGTTGAGCAAGTGATGGACCCGGCAACTTCATGTTATCTCTAGAAGCGAGAAGCTTTAATCCTGCCGCCGACGCCAAAGCACGATGCCAAGCCCCAGCAGACCAATCATCACCGCATAGTGCCCTGGCTCCGGCACCACTGTGACGCCAGTGTTCGGAGTGCTCTCATAAGTCCAGTCCAGAATCATGCCACCGGTATCGGCGTTGCCTAACTGCACCCGCATGAAGCCAAAGTGAATGCTGCCATCAATGTCGAACTGAAAACCAAGATAACCGGTCTCGCCAATTTGGAATTGGTCCAAACTAACCCCCAAATGCTCATTCTGAGAGCCGCCAAAGCCACTGCTAAAGTTAAGGCTTCCGTCGACAATCGATCCGGGCGCCAGGTTCACAATGGCGTCGAGATTGCCTGTTCCAGTGCGGGCGGGTTGAAATTCCAACCCATTCGCAACACCACTGCCGCCGAAGAAGAAGTTCACATCTGAATCTGAGAAATCCGCGTCATCGGCAGTCGAAGAGGCGCCAGTCACGATGTCGACAAACACGCCGGTAAAATCCGTCGGAATCGCGATATTCTGCAGGCCACTGTATTCCAAGGACGCGGCTGCTCCGTTGGCGACCAGGGCAAGCGTAATGGTGGAGAGTAAATAGCTTTTCATAGCGTTAACAGTAATTGGTTTCGCTTAGTTCTGAATGATGACGATGCGGGCAAAGCGAGCCTTGCGTCCATCGGGAGTGAAGAATGGATACGGCACGCTGACTGCTTCGACTTCACCGTCGATTGCGAGAACGGTTGGCGTCGCCGTCGATGAGGACCAGGAACTCATGTCGTAGCTGAATTGCACGATATAAGTCAGGCCAAGGGAAGCCGCGTCGCGACGACGGACAAACCACATTTCGTAGTCAGTGCCCGAGGCAGTCGCTTCGATATCGACGATTTGTGCGCCTCGTTGAGTTAAGGTTGTTCCGTCGAGAATCAAGTCAGCGCCACTGTTGTTCACGCTCGGGTCAAGGCCGAAGGCGAAGAGCATCAGATTAGGCATTGAGTTGCCATTGACTGTGCCTGCGGTGTCCGTCAAATCGATGCCGGGGAAGTCCGCAGTCCACGCATTGTAGGCGCCATTAAAGCTGCGGGAAATCGTGCCCGGCGAGCCAATTTCGTTGCTGTCATTCGCCGCGAGGAATGCGCCGTTGACGCCGACCACGCTCAGTTGCGTAACAATCACTACGTCTAAGCCATCGGAGTTGTCAAAGGTGCCATAAGGCGCTGCGTTCGGTGACTGTCCAAAGGATACGTTGGCCCGGCGAACATTGGCTGTATCGTAAAGGTTCACCGCGTCACCGCCGGTGCTCAGGCCAACGCCCGATCCACTGTAACCGCCAATCTGCAAACCACTGGGCAAACTACCATCGAACCACACGTCAGCAAAGGCCGTTTGCGCGTCAGACAGATTAGTCGAGATTTCGATGAAGATGACTGATTCGCCGGGCGCAATACTCGTGATGCCCACCAGCGGCACGGCGGCCACCGGAGACTCCGAACCATCGTCCATTTTCCAATCGGTTATGTCGACCGTGCGCGCGCCGATGTTCGTAACTTCGAACCAATCCGCACCGACGGGACTGTTACCACTGCTCCAGGGCGCCACTTCCGTCACCACTAGATTGCCACCAGGCGCTTCGCCGGGGGAACCGATTTCGTTCGCGTCATTCGCAGCGACAAAAGCGCCGTTCCAGCCTTCCACGCTCAGGAGCGTAATCGTGGTCCCGTCAAGGCCAACCGTGTTGTCAAAGGTCGCATAAGGCGCTGTGCCGTCTGCGGCGCCAAAGCTGACCGACGCCTGGAGCTCGCCGGATTCGTCGTAAAGATTGACCGCATCTCCATTGGTGCTGAGGCCGAGGCCTGAGCCGCTGTAGCTGCCGATTTGTAAACCAGTTGGGGCCGAGTCGCCGAACCAGGTCGTGATGAATGTGGCGGCAGTCGTTGCCAGGTCACTCGTTTCGATGAAGATCACCGACTCACCAGCGGCAATGCTCGTGACGCCGCTGAGGGCCACTGCATTGGCAAAATTCGCTGAACCGTCGTCGACCTTCCAACCGGTGATGTCCACCGCCGAGTCGCTGGTGTTGGTAACCTCAAACCAGTCGCTGCCTACCGGGCTATCGCCACTGGACCAGGGAGCCACTTCGGAAATGATCAGCGCAGGCGCCGGAGGGAGCTCCACCACTTCGTCATCAACGAGCAGCGTATAATTCACGGTCGCATCGGGTGTGCCGCCAACCAACGTATCGTCGACTTCGATCATAATCGAGTAGCTCGTCTGCGTTTCGTAGTCGAGCACTACGCCGGCCTTCAGGAACAGCTCCAGGCCTGAAATCTCAAAGCTTGCTGCATCGGCGCCGGTAATCGTGAACTCGTTGTCGCCCAAGCCGTCGTCATCGAGCACAATGTCCGCCAGCTTGATGCCAAAGGCTGTGCTCGTGTTTTCCTGAATCGAGGTCACAACGTTGTCGAGCACGATGGCCGTCGGTGCTTCGTTGGGAACTTCCGACACTGCAAAGACCCACAATTGCGGGTGATCGCTATCGCCACCACCGTTTTCATTGACGATGTAAATGCGGCCCGCCAAGTCCATCGTGATCCCCTCATGCTGCTGATTCCCGGCGGAGAGTGGATTGCCCAAGTCGCTCTGGATGTTGAGCGTGCTCGCAATGTTGCCAGATCGGTCAACGTTGACGATGCGCGCGTCTTCCTGGCCGACGATGAGCAGGTTGCCATACTGCGGCTGGCCAACCATCGACGGAATGTTTGAGAGAGCATAAACATCGGCCACGTCGGACATACCGAGGAGCGCCGGATCAAAGAGATTCGTGGAATTCTCCGTTGAAGCCGAGCCGTTGCTCGCCGTTCCGGCATCGAAATCGACATTGGTTTGGAATATACCGATGGGCGAAATTTCCTTCAACACGATGAAGCCACCTGTCATCGGGTCGTGACTCATCCCTTCCGTGCCAGTGTTATCAACGAACGTGCCAAGCTTGACCGTCTGCGTGTCGCCGCGCTCGAGCGTGGTTCCAGCCACGTAAGTGAACTTCACAAGCTGGCGGTCGCGCTCTTCACTGAATACAAACTCGCCGCCGCCGATGTAAGTGACGCCTTCAAGGTCGTAGAACTCAGTGCCCTGTGCGCTGCTGCCGAGAGCCAGCGTCATCGTATCGATGAGCTCGCCGGTCTTGGTGACCTGGGTGACCGAGCGACCGCCATCGCCTACAACGAACAGCGTATCGGTATCCCAATTGTAAGTAACGCCAGAAGCTTCCTGACAAAGCAAATTGTGAACGGGCGTGCCATCGGGCAAGGCAGTGCGAGTGGGTTCAGGCAAATCATAGCGGCCAATGCGCACATAAGTCGTCAGGTCGACCTCAGTTGGGCTCGCCACCACAGTCACCGTAACGGTGTCACTATCGATGCTGCCCGCGCTGTTCGTGACGCGCGCCCAGAACTTAGTGGTCTCGGTTAGCGCTGCGGTAATCAGCGTTGCCGAGGTCGCGCCGTCAACCGGTTTCGACGTGTCGCCAGCATCCCCCTCAAACCACTGGATGGTCGGAGTTGGCGTGCCGCTGGCGGCAATACGGACGTAGCCAACGCCACCGGAGCCGATCGTTGTGCCTTCAGCCTGGACGTCGATGCTCGGCAGGAGCGGATCATCGTTGAGGATCGTGCCGACGCCGTTGCTATTGCCGATCACAGTCTCGCCAACGCTGTCCACGAGGTTGGAAAGCGTGATGATCACGGTTTCGTCCTGCTCGGAATCGGTATCGCCCAAAACGGTGACGTCGATGGTCTGCGAGCTTGCTCCGCCGTCTGTGAAGGTCACCGTGCCGGAAACCGCGATGTAATCAATTCCAGCAGTAGCCGTGCCGCCGCCTATGGCGTAATCGACGGAAAACGCGGTATCCGTCACGTTGCGGGTAACGGTGAAGCTGAGCGTGCTCGTGCCGCTGTCGCCTTCCGTCACCGAAGCGCTGGCGATACTGACTGTGGGCACGATTTCACCGGGGTTGCCTGGTGAACCCAAGTCCGTGGCGGGATCAACCGCTTGGAACGTGGCGTAGTTGCTTCCCGTCGCAGCGGTGTAGCGAGGGTTCTCTGTGCCCGAGGTCAGCACCCAAACGAGGGCTGCCGTTTCGGCGCCGCCACCGGCTAAACCAGCATGCTCGCTCGCAGCAGTCGAAGCTGAGCCGTCTTCCATCAGGAAGCCGCCGCCGGCGTAGCTGAAGAAGAAAATTTCATTACCCTCTGGATCGAAGAACGAAACACCATCGCCCTTGCCCAGCCCAGGTGCGCCAACTGATTGGAAAACCTGAACGGTGTCCGACAAGCCCCACCAAGCACGGAAAGCGGCCGGGTCCATTTCCGTGAAGATCACGGATTCGTTCGGTGCAATGAAGGTATCGGCCGGCAAAGCCCAGGCGGCTGCTGAAGCCGCCGAGCGACCGCTGTCGTGCCAACTGAAACCTTCGAGGTTGACAGTGGAAGCGCCAAAGTTCGTCAGTTCCCAGTAGTCTTCGGCGCTAGAAGGAGCCAAGTCCGATTCACTGGTCAGCACCTCGGTCAGCATCAGCGTATAGTCCAGCGCATCGCCGTCATCGGCCACGGTGACGTCTTGCGTCCCTGGATTCGCCCCCGTCGCGGACGCCGTAATGGTCACAGTTTGGTCGCCGTCTGGAAAACTGTCATCCACTGCCGTTACGTCGAAGCTGGCGCTGGCATGACCCGCCAAGATGGTCACCGTGCTCGGAACCGTTGTCTCGCCTTCGTCGCTGGAGCTGAGTTCGACGACCAAGTCTTCGGTGGTGTCGCCGCTGCGGGTTACCGTGCCGGATGCAGCAGGGTTAGAAGCGCTTTCGACAAAAGTGCCTGGCGTGATGACGACTGTCAGGTCAAAGCCCGCGCCAACACCGGACAGGCCGCTAAAGCCAGGTGTGCCAAAGTCGCTTGCATCAAGTGCGGAGGCCCAGGTCGCGTAAGTGTAGCGCGGCGAAAAAGCGCCAAAGCTCGGATCGATCACCAGTGATTCCGATGCCAAGGAACCGCCCGCTGAAATGCCGGCATGATCGCCGATCGATTCGCTGCCATCTGGTCGGATAAATCCACCCGTATCATAAGAGAAGAAGAAGAGTTCGTCGGAGTCGGCGTTAAAGAACGAAACACCGTCACCCTTGCCAAAGCCAGGAGCTTCCGGATCAGAGATGACTTGAACCAATGGAGAGAGCCCCCACCAGGCGCGGAAGATCTCCGGTGTAGCTGCAGTGAAAATAACAGACTCTCCCGGCCCGATGTAGACGCCCGACGGGATCATGACTTCGCCTGCTTCGCGACCATTGTCGCTCCATGACCAACCTGAAAGATCGATCGGCAGCAGGCCAATGTTTGTCAGTTCCCAGAAATCTTCCCCACTACCGTATTCCTGATTGGACAGCAACTCGGTTAGGACCAGCACATCGGCTGGAGCCTGCGCCGTAACAACGCCCGGTGAAGCGATATCCGTCGAAGCAATCGTTGACGGCGTCGTGCCGAGCGTAGTCCCGTCAGCAAAAGTGTAGCGCGGATTTTCTACACCATAGGCGGGGACGATGACCAATGATTGAGTCTTGGTTGCGCCACCGGCGGAAAGTCCCGCGTGATCGCCCAACGACTCACTGCCATCAACCAAGGTAAAGCCACCGACGTCGTAGCTGAAAAAGAAAACTTCGTTCCCCAGTGGGTCAAAGAATGAAATGCCATCTCCACCACCCAGGCCTGGCGCTCCAGAATCACTGATCACTTGAACTGACTCAGCAAGGTCCCACCAGGCGCGGAATGCCGCAGCATCCATTTCCGTAAAGATGATGGACTCGCCAGGTGCGATTTGGATACCAGTCGGGATGACGACCTCGCCCGCTTCGCGACCGTTGTCACTCCACGACCAACCACCCAAGTCGATCAGTCTGAGACCAACGTTGGTCAGCTCCCAAAAATCCTCGCCACCGCCAGAATCTTGGTTTGAAAGCACTTCCGTCAGCAGCAAACCATACCTAGGGCCACTGCTAAAGATGCCGTTGACGCCCGGCGTGCCGAAGTCATTGGGATCGAGTGCGGAAACATCCTTTGCATACGTGTAGCGCGGCGCAGTCGTGCCGTAAGTCGGATCGAGCACCAGCGACTCGGAGTCCAGCGCGCCGCCAGACGAAGGCCCCGCATGCCCGCCAAGCGAAGGACTGCCATTCACCAGGGTGAAGCCGCCCTCATCGTAGGTGAAAAAGAAGATCTCGGCATCGTCCGCGTCAAAGAGCGCAACTCCATCACCACCGCCCAGACCCGGAGCATTGGAATCACCGATCACCTGCACGCTATCCTCAATGCCCCACCATGTACGGAAAACCGCTGCGTCTGCGGCGGTGAAAATAATCGACTCGCCGGACTGGATAAAAGTATCCGTGGGGATCGGCACAACGCCTGCCTCCCGGCTGTTGTCGTCCCAGGACCAGCCGCCAAGATCAATCGGCAAGAGGCCAATGTTCGTCAGTTCCCAAAAGTCCTCGCCAACACCGAATTCCTGATTCGACATGAGCTCGGTCACGAGTAGTCGATCAGCAAACGTTGCATTGTCCACCGAGCCGGGTGAGCCGACATCACCGGCGTCAATCGTCGAAGCGACGGTTCCGAAATTCGCGCCATCAGCGACCGTGTAGCGCGGGTATTCGATGCCGAAGGTCGGATCAATAATCAGGGACGCCGTTTCTGATGAGCCCCCGGCCGAAAGCCCGGCATGATCACCCAGCGACAAACTACCGTCAGAAAGAACGAATCCACCGGCGGCGTAGCTGAAGAAGAGCACCTCGACACTGGCGTCATTGAACAGCGCCACGCCATCGTCTCCCCCCAAGCCTGGCGCGCCGTCGCCCGTCAGAACCTGCACCGTTTCCGGCAGCCCCCACCAACTGCGAAAGCTTCCGGCTTCCATTTTCGTGAAAATAATAGACTCGCCGGGCTCAATCAACGTGCCATCCGGAATGATCGCCGTACCAGCAACGCGGCTATCGTCATCCCAGGACCAGTTACTCAAGTCAACCGTCGTGACGCCAACATTAGTCAGCTCCCAGAAGTCTTCTCCGCCAGCCGAATTTTCGCTCGATAAGATTTCAGTGAGTAATAGGTCTTGAGCAGAGACGGAAGATGTCGCCGCCCAAGCGCCGCAAAGAATAGAAGTGAAGCAGAGAAGCTTTTGGTACGCCATAGTAACGAGGAGCAATAGGAATTTAGATAATGCCAAACAGGCATTTTGCAGTCGCATCAATGTAGGCTCTTCATTTTCGATTCAGTTCAATGCAGAACGTATGCGTTGGCTCGCTAAACGCATTTTTTAACCTGACAGCCACAGTCCGGTAGCGCATTCGTAACAGCGTTACCTCAGTGACATATTTCAACAACCGCGCCCCCGACTTGGTAACTTACAGCCACCGCCAAATCACAAGTAAGCATCAAATCCTAATACCCAAAGTAGTCTACTTTGGATTAAGGACTTCAGCCTACAGTCTGCTTGACCTGATTAACACCAATGATTTTAATGCCAACCGCTACTCCACATGAAATTGGCTTCAAAAATACGCTTGATTGCTGCTTCGCTGGTATTGATCACATCAACCGCAACGTAATTAATTGTCTTCGTTGGGTATAATTCTATCGTCACTCGTTTACAAACGGAGTCCATCGAGCAGCGTGGAGATCTTGAAGTGGAGCGACTAAAAGTCGCTATTGGAGAAGTTTCACATTACATTCGACTACTCGAAGGTCTCCCTAGGTTAATCTGCATTGCGACGATAAAGCCAATGGCCACAGCTCGGAATATGTTGCTGTAGCGGTCGAAGACCTTGCCATCATTTTTCAACAGATATTGGAGGCCAAGCCCCCACTATGATCAATTACGCTTAATTGTCGTCGGCGACGAAGGGCGCGAAGTCATACGCCTGAATCGACTGAACAATGAGATAGTTCGCGTTGGCGAAGATGGATCCCCGTAGAAGGGCTTGCGCACAAATTTCATAGAGGTAACGAATGAACCCAAGGAAGACGCCTACCATTCCAAGGTGAATCTAAACTGGTACTGGAACCGCATCTAAGAACCTTACCGTCCCATGTTCCGTCTGGTTATGCCGATTTTCAGCTCCAACGAGGAACTCTACGGAATAGTCATCATAATCCTCAATTTTCGCGATTTCATCGGCACGACACAAACATCGGAAACAAAAAACACAAAGAGCACCGGCATGCGATTGCCGATATGCAAGCGCATCGTCGAACGCCATGGCGGAACGCTAAACATAACTTCTGGACAAGACTTTGTTCACGTCACTTTCACCCTAAACCTCTCTCCTATATGACTATTTTCGGGCCCAGACTGATTAACGGAACCAGCCCCATTCTGATGGTTGATGATAGTCCAATCGATGTCACTATTGCTAAAAAATACTACCAACGCTCTAGCCTAACCAATCCCCTGATCGTATTCAGTGGAGGAGAAGCCTTTCTCGAACACATGGATCTCGTAAAATACAACGAGGTAGAATACCCGGGCATGGTATTACTCGATATAAACATGCCCAACATGGATGGGTTTGACGTGTTGCGCGCATTGCGCTCGCAACCCTTCTTCAGCGAAGTGCCCCCATCATCATGTTGACGAATTCCGATTCTCGAGCGCACGAAGAGAACTCAATTTCGCTGGGGGCCAATATGTTCAAGACCAAGCCAATCCACTACAAAGAGTACGTTGCTTTTTTTAATTCCCTAGCAGCCTAGTAGCTACGCGATAGAACGGTTATTCCACTGCTGCATCCGAAACCGGCACGGTTACATCCAATTCGATAAAGATAACCTCTTCTTCAGGGACATCGAAATACAAGGTGCGGTATTCGTAACTGCCGTCGATAGTTTCGGTCTTGCTGTTGGCTGGCGCAATTGACGCGCCGACTGCGTCAGCGTCTTCCCAAGTTAACAGGTCCAGACTGCCATAGACGGTGTAATCGAGTTCCGTGGAGTCAATCAGGCGGATATAGCGGTAGTAGAAGTCGCCAGTGTTATCCATGCCGATGACCGGCAAGTAAGTCCAATCAACTACCGCGACATTGGGGTCGCCGATGCCAAAGGCATAGTAGAGAATATTCTCCAAGCCGTTTCCAGACCAGTCCGCATAATCGTCTGATCCATCGGCGGCCAGGCCATACTCCGAACGGAAGCCGTCTATATCATAGGTCACAGTGAGCGTCAGGCTCGTGTCACTCCAGTCTACTGACCAGGCTAAGCCAGCGCTGAGGTCCGGTAAGTTGTGGACGAGTGTGTAGGATTCCAGATCACTGAAGTGCAGCACCGTAAACGAATCGCCCAGACTAGGCGTGAAGTCATTGATCAACTCAACTGTCAGATAGCCATCTAAGACAAACTCACCGGTGATGGTGAGGACATCGTAATCAGTGCCTGCCGTCGTCCCGCCGAGTTCGAGGAGAAGTTCACCACCAGTTTGATTATAGTCACCATCCAAGGTAACGGCTGCGGCTGAGGCCCCAGGACTGAAAGTGCCCGAAACGTTATCCAAATAACCAGTAACCCCCATCGCCTTCAAGGTCGCACCACTGAGGATAGCACAGGAGGTAAAATATCCGATATGAAGTGTCCCGCCAACCAGCAAGGTCGCGTCATCCTCCAGTATCAGACTATTAGCGTACGAATTCCCAACAGTAAGCGTGCCAGAGATATCGACCAAGGTTCCCGAGCCGGTAAAGGTGCCAGCAGTACCAGTATCCAATAAGAGCGAAGTCCCGTAAAACTCGGCGCCGTCTTCCACGGTCAAGGTCGAGCCTCCCGAATAGATGCGATCTTTACCGAATGTTAGGGAGCTGCTGAAGGTGGCTTTGGAGCCGCTGCCACTGACGAGAAACCTACCTTGGCCTACGTTCCCAACAATCGCGGTGCCATCGGTTTCTTCCCGATATTCAAACTGACCGCCATTGGTTATTTCGACATCGCCCGAAGAACGCCACTCTGAAGCCACTTCGAAAAACGAGGAACCGGTGTTCTCGATGATCAAGCTTGAGCTTTCATCAGACACCTGCTTGACAACCACCTTGCCGTAACCATCCGCGCCTACGACCAGTTGCGCCATCGAGGCTGAACTGCCAGATTCAATGTTTAAAGCGCCACTGGCGTCTTTATGGCCACTGCCCAGGATAATACCGGGCAAGCTGCCAGTTGTGGCCCTTGAGAAAGACAATTCGCCAGCACCATCCTCATTAAGGCCCAAATAAATCAAGCCGTCCGCATTGAGAATTCCCTCCTCTCCATCAATGAAAATCTCACCCGTCGCGCCATCGCCGACATAGCAGTCATCCCCAAAGCTTAAGGTGGTATTACTATCCGAAGCATAGGCTTCTACGAGGAGATATGAATCTGCGCCACTTTGTCCGATGTAGCTTTTGCCATCGACCGAGAAATTGCCCCGAATAAAAATATCCACATCGCCTCCATTAGCTCCGGCATAAAAGTCTCCAAAAACCTGGAGCGACTGATAGGTTGTCACTTCTGCCACTCCTCCTTGATAAGCCAGGTAAAACGCATCCCCGTAAGCATCCCAGGCCCCCGCTGTTAAATGCACATACGCCTCGCCATAATCTCCTAAATGAACATCAGCATAAGTGGCAAACTCGCATGAATTACCAACGTCCTGGATTATCCCTTTTTCACCGCTGGCCCAGCCTTCATACAGCTCGGTATCCAAAAACGCCTTCCCGCGTAGATAGAGGTGTGAATAATCGTTGTCCGACACCAGGACGTAGCCAGTGGTGGGCAAGCCGGTTGTCGAGCCATTGCCGATGGTCACGTTACTGTATTCAGAAACATTAAAGTTTGCATTCTTTCCGACATGAAGATCGCCTCCCACGGATAAATGGCTCTGGATAGTATCCGTCGAATATACATTGAAACGTGAAAAGTTGCTGGCGTTATTACTTTCATCCTGGCTCAGATACAGGTCTTCCGTAACCTGAAGCAAACCTCCATTTAGCAAAGTCACTGTAGAGGTGGCGCTCACATCGATCACGAAATTGCTCCCCACGGTGAGTGTGCCACTATCAACCGTCAGAAGCCCATATCCCGAGCCGTCGTCGCCGATATCAAACTGATTCGTCACCGCCAGCGTCCCACCGACAATTCTGGCTTCGCCGTAGCCCTCCTGCCCCATCACCAGGCTATCCACCGAGCCCCGGGCATTTTCCCAAGAGCCATAGCTGCCGCTGCCACTGCCCACGATGACGCTGCCACCAACGCTCAGGCTACCCGTTCCGAAATGTGTCAGCCAGCCTGTCCCGCCATTGGCGCCAATGGTCAGATCGTCGTTAGTCACTTGCAAGGTGGCGCCATCCTTCACCAGCAACGCTCCCTCCAAACTGGCGACACTGCCAATGCTCAGCGATCCATTGCTAATCGTCATTGTAGCGTCTTCTTCGATCGTGACGCCCGTCTTGCCGCCGCTGTTGACTACGTTGATCTGGCGACCGCCAGTCGTATAGCTGCTGGCCTTGTTCCCAATGGCGATGACATGGAAGGCATATGACACGTCGAAGGTCACGGCCCCACCACCCGAGGTTGCATCACCGACGGTTAACGAATTAAATCGAACCGTGTCCCCAAGGAAATTACCGGAAATCGTGACGTCGCTGCTGCCTCCGTCTGGCGCTGCGACGACATCGGCGGCGGTGAAGCTGGACCGATCCTGAATATCCAAGGTCGCGCCGTCACCGAGGTAAAGCTGTCCGCCAACGGTCACCGTCGCGTAGTTGTCAGCGGTAAAGGAATTGCTGCCAGCATCGGCGAGTATCAGGTCACCCGTCAGCGTCATGATTCCTGAGTCGGAGACGATGCCCTCGGCGCCATTGGTTAAGGACAAGGAGACGGCGTCCAAACTAGCGCTATTCATAACCGTCAAGGCCGAGTCGGCATCAAGGTCGATCTGTCCGCCTACACTCACCGTCGCGTAGCTATTGGCAGTGAAGGTATTGCTGCCAACATCATCGAGCGAAAGGCCGCCCGTCAACGTCATGACTCCAGAGTCCGATACCGTGCCGTGGGCTCCATTGGCTAAGGATACGGAAGCGCCGTTATAGTTTGCGCTATTCTTGACCTTAAACGTCGAGCCTCCGCCGAGGTCGGTCAGACCACTTACGTTCACCGTCGCGTTGCTGTTGGCAGTGAAGGCATTGCTGCCAACATCATCGAGCGAAAGGCCTCCTGTTAAAGTCATGATTGCATCTTCTGAGACCGTGCCCAGCGAACTGTTGGCGAAGGTAATCGAGGTACCGTCAAAGGTCGCGCTGTCGGTAACGGTCAACGACGAACCAATGGCGTTGCTAGTCGAGCCCACCGTAACCGAACTGCTGAATGATGCGTTCGAGCCACTGCCGCTCACCAGAAATGCGCCCAGGCCATTCACCCCGATGATCGCCGTGCCGTCGGTTTCTTCCAGGTATTGAAACTGACCGCCGTCGGTTATTTCCACATCGCCGGAAGCATTCACCGATGAAGCCACTTGCAGGAACGATGAAGCCGTATTCTCAATGGTCAGGGTGGAGTTGCCGTTGGCGTCGGAACCCTGAACATCAACTTTACCGTAGCCATCAGCGCCCACCTTGAGTTCGGACGTTTTGGCCGAAGCCTTATCATAGATGGTTAAAGTTCCACTCGCGCCGCTATGCCCACTGCCCAGAGTAATGCCTGGCAGGCTGCTCGTGGTGCTGCCGGCGCCAAAGGCCAGCTCGCCGTCGCCGTTTTGATTCAGGCCCACATAAAAGATGCCCGCTGAATTGAGCGTCGTATTGCTGAGGTCAAGTTTGCTGGTAATGCCGTCTCCGATGTTGCTTATGCCGTCCAGCGTCATGCTACCAGCCGAAAGAACATTTACCGTGCCTCCAGTATAGAGGTCTCCGTAAACGCGAACTGACTCACTGCTGTTGAAATCCACGGTCCCGCCCTGGTAAGCGAGGTAGAGTGAGTCGCCTTTTGCCTCCCAGGTCGTCTCCTCAAGATCCACGTAGGCATAACCGAATTCACCCAAGTGCACGTCGGCGTTGGTGGTCAAGACGCCAACCGGGCCTCCCGAGGCAGTGAACAAGTTTCCTGATTCGCCACTCGACCAGCCGATGTAAAATGCTTCGTCCAATGTCGCATCGCCAAACAGAGAAAAGTCTACGTCGTTGGTATCCGAGACGAGCACATAGCCAGCAGTTGGTAAGCCGCTCGTCGATCCATTGCCAATCGTCACTTTGCTGTATTCGCTGACATTCAACGATGACTTATCGCCCACCTTGAAATCCCCCTGAACCGCCAAAGTGGTTTGCTTGGAGGCCGTCGAATCAACGCTTAGGCTGGCCGCCTGCGCAATACTTGCATTGTAAGCTTCGTCACCCACGACCATGTTTCCGGCGACTTGCATCGTGGCCGCATTTTTCAACTGCACTTCCGACAGCGCATTCACATCCATCTCAAAGTCACTCCCCACGGTCAACGTCGCGCCGTCCACCGTCACATCGCCACTGCCCGAGCCGTTGTTGCCGATCGCAAATCCATTGGCCACCGTCAGCGTCCCACTGGTAAGCGTGACCTCCCCATTGCCGCCTTGCCCAATGCCCACGCTCCCCGCCGAGCCCTGGGCGTTGGACCATTTGCCCGTGCTGCCGCTGCCGCTGCCCACGGTGACGCTGCCGCCGAGGCTCACCTTGCCCGCACCTGAGTGGTTCAGCGTTCCCGCGCCGCCATTCTGCCCGATGACCAAGTTCTCGTTGGAATCCACCAGCTTCAGCACGCCGCCGTCCTGCACCTCGACCTTACCCGCCAAGCCGGACACACTGCCGATGCTCAGCGAGCCGTCCTCGATGCTCCAGGTCGCGTCATCATAAATGGTCACGTTGGTCACGCCACTGCTGCCGACGACATTGATCTGGTTGGACCGCGTCGTGAGGCTGCTTGCTTTATCGCCAATGCCAAAGATCGTATTTTCGTCGTTCAGCAAGAAATTACCAACGCCACCGCCACCGAATGCCCCAACGAACAAGGAGCCAAAACGGATTGTCGTGCCCTCATCTTCGCCGAACTGAGAAATTTCAAAGTCGGAGTCTCCCCCACCCGGACTGACAACTGCGGAATTGGTCGTAAACAATCCATCGTCGTAAACCGTAAACTGCGCGCCATCCCACAGTCGCGTCCTTCCCAAGACTTCCAGATGACCGGAAATCTTCGCTCTGGATGAGCTTCCTGCCGCAGCGGAGTCCGTGCCTCCCAAGGTTAAATTGCTGGCCTGCATATAGGCGGAATCATCGGCCAGATACAGAACTGCACTCGAACCACTTTCCCGCGCCATGTAGACATCTTTGCCTGCATAGAAGCTACTGCTAATAATGTTTAGAGACCCAGAGCCTTCGTTGCCAATGTAAACAGCAAAGGATGGAACCGTGAGCTTGGAGTCGTTATACATATTAATGATGCCCTCCGAGCCACTCCACAACCCTATCCGCAAGCGCTCGTCCACGGTCATTTCAGCTCCTTCATTCAATTGAGCAAAGGCATAGCCGTCCTGCCCGACCGTGAGATTTCCGCCGACATCAATCGTGGAGTCCCCATTGGAGCCGTTTGCAGACAGATAGCCGCTCGCATCGGCGTAGGCCGCCATGATAATCTGCGAATCCGTTTCCAGCGCGCCCTCGTTAACGATCACCTTTCCCGTACCATTAAGATCGCCAATCGTCATTGTGCCCACAGACCAGGTCGAACCTAAGTCGACCTCGACCGACGATTCGCCCGACCCCGAGTAACCGATTTCCGCTTGATCAGTGGTGGTAAAGGTAATCGCCTGATCGTAACCTAGTTCCAATATATGTGTCCCAGATCCCCCCATCCATAACGAAGCGACAGCTAAGCCATCATGCCGAATGTAAATCGACTGATTGCCCGGATTGACGACTGCTTCGTCGTCGATGCTAGGCAGCCTTTGCGGACTCCAATTAGGTGAAAAAAACCAATCACTGTTATAACCGCCTGCCCAGGTGAAGGAACCCGCGTCAAGAGTCTGGGAAGCACCGGCGCCCAGGGAAAGTACGGCAATTAAGCCTGTTTTACGACCTAGCAGTCTCAGGATAGGTGATAGCATCCACCCATTTTACCACTCAATAATGAGTGTATACTTAAGATCGATTGGCTCTAAGCCATTATTTAGATGACTTTTTTGCAACAAATGCGCCGCCACCCACCTCTGACTTAATCGCTGACCTCAACATCGACGTAGAGGAAGATAGGATCTTCCGCTATAGGGAACACTGTCATTACTTCTTCGTAGTCATCATCGATGGGGCGTATATCACCCGCATCTGGTGAGGGGTCCGCCCCATCAGCCAACACATCTACCCATGCTTCCAAATCATAGCTGCCGTAAACCGTGTAGACGATCTCACTGGAATCAATGAGCCGCACGAAGCTGTAGAAAACAGCGCCCGAGCTATCCACACTAAAGCTCGGCAAGTAGTCCTCATTCACGGTCTCGCTGCTTGGGTCACCCAGGCCAAACGCATAGTAGAGAATGTTCTCCAGGCCGTTATCAGACCAATCCAAATCGTCATCCGAACCGTCGGCGGCCAAGCCATACTCAGTGCGGAATCCTGCCATATCGTCCGAGTAGCCGACCGTGAGGGTCAGGCTGGTTGACCCCCAATCACTGCTCCACGCCAGGCCGTCGCTCAAGTCCGGCAGGCTAAGTGAAACCCCGTTATCGACCAGTGTAGTGTAATTCAGCACCGTAAAGGAGTCGCCGACGTTGGGCGTGAAATCATCGATCAGGTCGATGGTTAAAGCGCCCGCCAGGGTAACGGTTCCGGTGACGGTCAGCACGTCATATTCCGTGCCGGCGGTGGTTCCCCCCAGCTCCAGCACCAACTCCCCCGAGGAGCTCTGCTGATAATCCCCATCCACGGTCACCGCAGCCGGTGAGGCGCCCGGGCTGAAGATGCCCGAAGTATTGGTCAAATTCCCCAGAACATCCATCGCCTTCAAGGTCGCGCCATTAGCCAGTTTGAAGGTCGCATTGGTTCCGATTTGGAGCGTGCCCCCCACTGACAAGGCCGCTCCATCGTCGAGGTAAATGCCATTACCAGCCGAGCTCCCCGTAATGAGTGAACCGGAGATGTCCGCCATGGTTCCGACGCCGGTAAACGTTGCGGTGGACGCATTGCGCACGTAAACGGTCGTCCCATAAAACGCCGCGCCGTCTTCTACCTTGAGGGACGACCCCTTTGCATCGTGGTTTTTCCCCACGGCTAGCGAACTGCTGAAGGAGGCGCTGGAGTCGGCGCCGCTGACCAGGAATGTGGCCAGGCCTTTCACCCCAATAATCGCCGTATCATCGGTGACTTCCTGGTAGTCAAATTGCGCGCCATCGGTGATTTCCACATCACCGGAAGCATATTTCACCGAAGCCACCTCGAAGCGTGACGCGCCAGTGTTTTCAATGGTCAGGCTAGAATAGTCACCGTATTCATCGGAGTCCTGGACGACCACCTTTCCGTAGCCGACGGAGCCAACGTAGAGCTGGGAAGTTTTGACAGCGCTCAAATATGAGACCGTTAAAGTCCCGCTCGCACTGCCGTCACCGCTGCCTAGAATAATACCGGGCAGGCTCCCCGATGTCGCGTAGAATCCCATGTTTAACACTCCTACACCATTCTGATTAAGACCTACATAAATTGAGCCTGTAGAGGTGAGCAACGCACCATCGTTCAGATCAATCTGGCCGGTCGCATTATCTCCGATATAGCAGTCATCACCAAAATTAAGGGACCCGGCATTACTGTAAATCCACAGAGTTGTCAGTGCGCCGCTCTGCCCCAAATAGCTCTTTCCTCCTACTGAGAAGTTGCTGGTCATCTCAATGTCCACGACACCGCCAGCGGCGCCAGCATAAAGATCTCCAGAGACATCAATGAATGCGTTGGAATACAGATCAGCGACTCCGCCTTGGTAGCCGAGGTAGAGTGCGCTTCCGTTAGCATTCCAAGTTGTAACGTCAAAATTTACAGAGGATTCGCCATACTCCCCCAAGTGAACGTCAGCATTCGTAGTAAACGAACCTTCAATCTCCCCACTGACTTCAATTCCACCGTATTCGCCGCTATTCCAACCAGCGTAGAATGCTTCATCCAGAGTCACCGTGCCGTCCAAATATATTTCTGGCGTAACGCCAGTACCAGAGACAAGTACGTATCCAGTGGTGGGCAAGCCAGACGTTGACCCGTTGCCAATAATCACGTTGCTGTTATCACTGACATAGAAGGAACCATTTTCACCAACGAGAAGATTTCCCTCCAGCGTAAGACTGCTTTGGATGGAATCAGTCGACTCCACGCTGAAGGTCGAAGCCTCACTGTCGTAGTTCTGGTTATCATGCAGACTCAAAGACAGGTCGCCAGCGACCTGAAACGACGCCCCATTCTGCACCAGCACTTCCGAGAGTGCGTCAACGATTATGCTGAAGTCCGTTCCCACGGTGAGCGTGGCGTCGTCCACCGTCAGCTTCCCACTGCCTGAGCCTTCATCGCCGATATCAAACCCATTCGTCACCGCCAGCGTCCCACTGGAGATCGTTACTTCGCCGTAGCCGTCTTGACCAATTCGGACGCTCCCCGCCGAGCCTTGAGCGTTTTCCCAATAGCCAACACTGCCGCTAACCGCGCCAACAGTGACACTGCCGCCCAGGCTCACACTCCCCGTTCCGGCATGCGTCAGGGTTCCGGTTCCACCATCATCTCCAATGACTAGGGCTTCGTTGGAATCCGCCAGTAGCAGTGTGCCGCCGTCTTCCACCAGCACTTTACCCGCCAAGCCGGACACGCTGCCGATGCTCACCGACCCGTCCTCAATCCTCCAGGTGGCGTCTTCCTCTACCGTGACGTTCGTGACGCCACTGCTACCCACCACATTGATTTGGTTGCCCCAGGTCGAGTAGCTGCTCGCTTCATCGCCAATGGCAAAGTTGGTTTTTCTGTCGGCTAAAGCAAATGTCGCGGTCCCGTCGCCATTGGTCGCATCGCCAACCGTCATCGCGCCAATATGTATGGTGGTTTCATCTAAGCCTTTAAGAGAAAATTTCGACTCCCCACCTCCCGGGCTGACTACCAAATTGTCAGTGGTATACGAACCTTGTTCAATAACCTGAAAGTCGGCGGTATTCCAGAGACGCGTGACGCCAACCACGTCGAGCGTGCCGTAAACCTGTATCACAGCCGCGCTGTTCGCTGAGGCGGTCGCCGTACCGCCTACTGTTAGATTGGCAGCCTGCATGTAGGAATCTTCACTAGCGATTAATAGATCACCATCCGATCCGCTCTGGCGGCCCACATACACGTCGTGGCTCGCGTATAAGCTACCATCGCCCGTGATAGAGATTTTTCCAACTCCTTGATCGCCCACATAGATATCATTCGAGGTCACGTTGAGGGTAGAATTAGAAAGTAAAATTTTACCATATGAATCGCTGCCGATAATGCCCAACCTCAACAGTCCCCCGACCGTCATTTCCGCGCTATCTTGCAGCTCAACCGTTCCTTCACCATAAAGGCCGACATTCAGGTTAGCGGCAATTTCTGCCGTGGCGGAAGTCAGATCTTTGTCGAGAGTCAAGTACCCAACCGATTGGAGTTCAGCACCTATGGTAACGTAGTCATCCACATCCAAGAGACCATCGATGATGCTTACCGTACCAGTCGCATTGTAATTGCCGATGAGGATTTTGTGCGCGTACCAGGTAGAGTCGTTATCAATTATGAGGGTCGCATCCGCATTATTCCTAGAGCCAATCTCGGCCACGCTTGCCGTAGTGAATGTCGCGCTGCCATCCGAGCCGACGGCAAGGGTAGGAGTATCGTAAACACGGCCCAAATACAGGGTGTTCACGCTGATCGACTGATGCGCCAGGATTTCCACCGTTCCGCTAACCGGCGCATCGAAAAAGACATCTGCGTTGAAGGAGGGCACAGATAAACTATACCAATTCGCGGGATTGTTCCAGTATCCGTTCGAACCACCGCCCGACCATGTATATACAAGGCCCTGCAGCGAAGTGGAAGCGCCCAGTAATAGTAAGGAAATGAGGCCAGCCTTGGCGCCTCGTTGTGTGCCGATACAGCGAAACATCGGCGCATTATACCGACGGAATATGAAGATTTCCTTAGCGAGCGCTGAAGCAGCGTCAAAAAAGTCTAATCGAATCCGGTTAATCTGTCCCGATGCCAAATTTCAGCCTCCAGCACAGCGGAGCGAGCGCGGCAGTTTGAAATGGTCATTTGACCACAAAAATGCGCTCAAGCGAAGTTCGTTTGGCTAATTAGAGCGCTTTCAGGTGTTTATTGCCAAACCCACTGGTGGTTTTTAACAGAAAACACTGGGGCAAACTGACAAAACCCACTGGTGTTTTCTGACAGAATGCCCCAGTGTTTTGCGCCACAACCAACCAGTGTTTTCCAACACAACCAACCAGTGTTTTGCGCCACAAAACACCTAAGGGTTCCGCCACAACCGACCAGAGGGTTGCGGCAGAAAACACCAGTGGGTCTTGGCGAAAAGGTGGAGCCCGGTGTCCCTACCGGGCTAGTTTCATCCAGCGGGGTGACGAAGAGGCGCCATCCACCACCAGGCAACCACAAGCAGCAACCGAGGTACCTGCCCCACTCAGGCCGAATCTATCGATTAGCTAAAAGCGCTCTCCTCCCCCATTATAAGATAATATCTTGTCAATACGTTCCATTGTCACTGTTATAAGGTCATGCCTACAATCTACTACCGTAAAAAAGGTCCGGACATTGTCACAGAATCGATGGATGGCGAAGTGGTGATCATCGATATCGACACCGGCGCTTACTACAGCTTGGAAGAAGCAGGGGCGTACGCCTGGAACAACCTGATCGCCGGCGCCTCCAAAGACGCAGTTGTCAATGTCCTTAAAAGCAAATTTCCCGAGGCAAACGTTGATGAGCAAATCAGCACGTTAATCGCCTCCTTGGGTGATGCTGGCTTATTGTGCGAGGCAGAAGCGCCCGCAGCGGAGGCGCCCCTAAGCGAGGACCTCCCAGCAAGTTGCGAAAAATTCAACTTGGAGTGCTACACCGATATGAAAGACCTGCTGATGCTCGACCCGATACATGAAGTCGAGGAAGCTGGCTGGCCTCATCGACGCGAAGACAGTGTAAGCTAGGTTGGATGATGGCAGCACCAGTCGAAACTGGTTTCTTTGAGCAAACGATCGAATCCATTCAGCGGTTCACTACCCGTCAAGCCTGCGCGACGTTAAGCCGCTCATTTGATCAGGCGATGCCGCCGATCACCGCAACCTTTGGCTCCAATGAGATGCAGGAGCGCATGGGACGGGCATGGCGACTCTTCGCGGACCCAACGCCTCACAAAGAAGCTTTCCAATTTTACTACCTCGACGAAGCGACGTCAGGGTTTCCCATGCCGGAGCTTCCCTGCCAGTTGGAAGACATTGGCGTTCAAGGCGTGATCCATGGCCTGCACGAAGCAGACCGCAAGGCCGTCTGGCAATCCGGCTCACGCGCGCTTTATCTGTTCGACCGCCAACAGGGCTGGGGCTTGTTTTGGACGAAAGACGCACGGCAGCTCCCCCACTGGGAATCCAGCTTCCCACTGCGCTACGTCATCGCCTGGCTTGGAGAAGGCAACCCGGGTCTGCTCGCCCATGCTGGCGCCGTGGGCATTGATGGCCGCGCCGTTCTCTTAGTGGGCAAAGGCGGCAGCGGGAAATCCACCACCTCACTCTCTGCCCTCGCCCACGGCATGGAATTCCTCGGCGATGACTACACACTGGTCCAAGCGGGCAAGCAGCCCACGGTTCATGCTCTGTCCACTGCCGCAAAAATAGATCAGGGACGTTTGCCAATGCTTGGCCTAACGGATTGTGAATGCCACGAACTCGGCGTGACCGAAGAAACAAACAAACGTGTCATCTACCTCGAAACCGACTTCGCCGCGCAATTCAGGCGGCAAAGCCAGCTGTGTGCGATCATGCATCCGATGATCGACGCCAATGGACCACGCATCGAGCCAATGAGCAAGGCCGCCATGCTAAGGGCATTGGCTCCGAGCACGATTTTTCAAATTCCCACCAACAGGCAGAATGTCTTTAAAAAGCTGAGTCAACTAGTGGCGGAGTTGCCCTGTTTCTGCTTTCGCGTTGGTCCTGATTTGAGCGCCAACGCTTCCCTTCTCAAAGAGCACCTCTTAACACCAACCGTTTAATATGGACCAACCACTTGTCACTTCTGGAGTTGCCGCCTACAATGCAGAGGCCTTCATCGCCGAGACTATTGAAAGCATTCTGGATCAAAGCTACTCGCCACAGGAGATCATCATCGTCGACGATGGATCCACGGATAAGACACCGGAAATCATTGCCCAATATCCGGGCGTCAGGTTGATCCAACAAACCAATCAGGGTGAAGGCGCTGCGCGCAACCGCATCATCCAGGAAGCACAAGGTAAGTACATCGCATTTCTCGATCACGATGACAAGTGGCGCCCGGAGAAATTAGCGAAGCAAGTCGCAGCGCTGGAAGCCGACCCGGAAATTGATTTCGCGCTTTCACGCATCCAGGTGCAAATCCAAGCCGGATCAGAAGATGCCCCCTGGGCGCTTGTCGAGAAAACGGAAAAAGTAGGCGGTTTTCTTCCCAGCACCCTCATTGCTCCCAAGGCTACGTTTGCTAAAGTTGGCTTCTTTCAGACAGACTTCAAAGCGGGCACGGACTTTGATTGGTTCAACCGAGCCTTCGACTTAAAGCTCAAGCACATCATGATCGAAGAGCAACTGGCTGTCCGGCGCGTCCACAGCGGCAACTCAATCCGCGAGCGTGAGCAGATGAAGGAAATCATATTTAAGAGCATACGCGCCTCCATCCAGCGCAAGAAACAGCAAAAGATCGCCGCATCATGAGCATCGACATCTCTGTTCTCATCCCGGCTTACCAGGCGGAAAAATACCTCGCGGAGACGCTGGCGAGTGTGCATGCGCAGACTTTTTCTCCCGCAGAAATTATCGTCGTCAACGATGGCTCCACCGACGCGACGGGAGACATCGCAAGCGCGCATGGAGCAAGCATAATCCATCATGAAACCAACCTGGGCATTTCAGATGCGGTCAACCATGGAATCGCACAATGCCGCTGTGAGTGGGTTGCTTTTTTGGATGCAGACGACCTCTGGTTGCCCGAGAAACTGTCCCGTCAAGTTGAGCGCCTCAACCAACTCGGCAAGGCGGCAGAGCACACCTGCGTGTTTACGCACCTTGAGCAGTTCATCAGCCCAGATCTATCCTCCGAAGAAAAAGCCAAGATAGTCCTCGAAAACACTATCCTGCCCGGCGCCATAAAATCCACCCTCCTCATGCATCGCAGCGTGTTTGACCGCGTGGGAAAGTTTGACCGAAAATGGCGTGTGGGCGACTTCATCGACTGGTATGCCCGCGCCAAAGAACTCGGCATTGGCGAAGCCATGTTGCCGGACGTGTTAGCCCGCCGCCGCATTCATGCTTCCAACATGAGTCGCAAAGATCATAGCGAACGCAAAGACATGGCCGCCATCCTGCTGCAATCCATCAAACGGCGACGCGCCATGCAAAACAAAGATTTCTCACCAGCCGACGACCACTCACCTCACCCTTCGCCTAATCCCAGTTAGAGCCGCTACACTCAAAGAAACTTTGCACTGCAAAGCATTACTGATCATGAGCCAACCTACTGTCACTTCCGGCATTGTCGTTTACAATGGAGAAGATTTTCTCAGCGAAGCCATCGAAAGCGTCCTCGCACAAACTTATGTTCCGCAGGAAATTATTGTAGTCGACGATGGCTCCACGGACGCAACGCCTGATATTGCTTGCTGCTATCCACAAATACGTCTCATCCAGCAGGAAAATCAGGGAGAAGGCGCGGCGCGCAACCGAGTCATCCAGGAAGCAAGCGGCGACTACATCGCGTTTTTGGACCATGATGATTGCTGGGTTCCCGAAAAGTTAACCAAGCAAGTTGAGGCGCTACAAGCCGATCCAGAACGGCAGTTTGCGCTGTGTCGGGTGAAAATAAAAATCGAACCCGGCACAGAGGACACCGAATGGGCGCTGACCGAAAAAACAGAGCAAATCGGCGCTTACTTTCCCAGCGCCCTGCTCGCGCGCAAATCGGCATTTAACCAAATAGGCGGTTTTCGCACAGACGTTGCCGTAGGCGTGGATATCGACTGGTTCCTGCGTTCATTTGATCATGAGGCTCCCCATATTACCCTGGAAGAGCCATTGTTCATCCGTCGCATACACGGCAGTAATGCAATGAAACAGCACGACTATATGCGGAAAAGCATGTTTCTTTTTTTGCGCGAATCAATCAAACGCAAGAAGCAGAAAGACACATAAGAGCCATGAAACCACTCATTCGACCAAACGAACCGGCAAGCTGGCTAAACCCCTATGGCTACTGGCCCAAGGGCGAGCATTGGGATATATTACTCGCCATCTATCAAGGTGATGATGATGCGCTTGAACGCTGGCGCAAGGCGACTGACATTGACACCACTGATTCCGGCATGCTGCGCATGCTTCCCCTCTTGTACCGACGGCTGAAAAATGAGCGACCAGATGACGCCTCGATGCCACGGCTCAAAAGTAAATATCGCTACACCATTTACCGCAACAACCTCACGCTTCATCGTCTCCGTGGCGTCGTCGAAGCTTTGGAAGCAGCAGGCATCCCGGTGCTCTACATCAAAGGCCTCTCCCTAGTCATCAAATACTATCAGGACATCGGCCTGCGCCCAATGAACGATTGGGACATATCAGTCCCCTTCAAGGACTACGAGCGTGCTTGCAACATCATTGCCAGCTGTGGCTTCAATCCGCAGATCCCGGTATCCAACTCCTACCGCCATGTGCGCTCCAGCCAAGGTTGGGAAGATGCAAACTCATTTGAAATCGACATTCACTGGCGCTGCCTCCCTGGTCGCATACGCGGCGACTTGCCTGCAGTCTGGAACCGAGCGACCAAACATGACTTCCGGGGCATGCAGATTTTAACGCCATGCGCCGAAGTCGATTTGCTAGGTGTCCTACACCATGGCCTGTCTCCCAACCCGACTTCTCCGATTCGCTGGGTGGCTGACTCCATCGAAATCCTAGACAAAGCCGAGATCGACTGGGATCTCTTTTTGTCCTTATGTCCAGGTGGGGAATTTCGTAAAAAGTTGGGCCCCGCTTTTCGATTCATCCACGCACTGCGACCCGAATGGGAGCTGCCGTTTGTCGAGGAATATTCGGGACGCCTCGAAGACTTGCGCGAAGACTATACACCGCAGAAAAGAGATGCGGGCATCTGGCCATACATCCAAACCAGCTATTCCTTATACCGCGAAGTATCGGAAAAAGAATCTCCATGGACGAAGCTGCGCTTTTCACGCCATTACCTGCGTTACCACTTTTCATTAGCTGACGATGAATCCCTCGCGGGTGATCTTTCCAAGCGCGCACTACGACGCGTTAGCCCAGGAGCCGCCACTGCCTGATGCGTCTGGCCATCACCACAGTCATCGTCCCTGACCCCCGCTACGAAGGCGCGGCGCGCCGCTTGCAGCACATCACAGACCTGCTCCGTCAGCGCGGGGTGTCAGTCACTCTCTTGCCCCTGCATCGAGAATTTCGAACAATGGATGCTGGCTCCATTAGTGAGCGAATAGAGCAATGGCGCCAGCATGGCCTCGCCATCGCCGAAACCAATTGGCAAGCAAATGTTCAACATCACCCGTATGACATAGTCTGGCACGATAGCTACCTAGCTGCTGAACAATCCATGGGCTTCATCCGGGAAAAGTGCCCGGGCACACGCCAAGTATTTGATACCGTAGACCTTGCTCATGTGCGTTATTTTCGCGAAGCCAAAGTCATGAGAAATCAGCGGCAACTGCTGCGCGCAATGGCCACGAAGCGCAGTGAAATTCAACTCGCGACCCAAGCTGACTTCACCTTGGCGATCAGTCAGGACGAAGCCAGAACCTTGCAACAACTGGCGCCGCAGGCACGCATTCTCACCGTGCCCAACGTTCACCCTCGACCATTGAAAACGCCAGGCTTCACCGCGCGCTCCGGCCTGGCGTTCATTGGCTCATATCACCACACGCCCAACCCCGATGCGGTGCACTGGCTTTGCGATGAGCTCTGGCCCCGCTGCCTTGAACTCGCGCCTGATCTGCAACTATCGATCATTGGGAACGGTCCGCTGGATGATGATAAAATAGCCCTAACTCCCAATATGAAACGACTTGGCTATGTGGAGGACTTGGCGACGTGCTTACAAGGGCTGCGCATCACAGTCGCGCCCCTGCGCTTTGGCGCCGGCATCAAAGGCAAAGTATTGGAAAGCATTTGCCATGGTGCGCCCGTTGTCGGAACCGAAATTGCCGCCGAAGGATTAAACATGCCCCCTGGAGCAGGCATTCGGGTGACGCATTCCGCTGAAGACTTTGCCCGAGCGGTGGTCCAGCTGTATCACTCTCAAGCTATCTGGGAACAGACCATTCACCAGGGCATCGATGTGATCGATCAGCATTTCACCCAAGCAGCTGTTGGAAAAGAATTGGATAGTCTGTTGGCGAGTTTGAAGAACTAGAGCACTTTATTCATTCGCGGCCTCCTCCCTGGTCTCGACGTCGACGTAGAGGAAGACCGGATCGCCCTCCCCTTCAAAGACCATATAGACATACTCGTAGTCATCGTCGATGGCGGCCACTTCACCATAGGTTGGCGCCGGGTCTGCACCTTCAGCAAAGATATCCACCCACGTGCTCAGGTCGTAACTGCCATACACCGTGTAGGTGACCTCGCTGGAATCGATCAGCCTCACGTAGCGAAAATAGACATCGCCCAACTCATCCATGTCGTAAGTCGGCAAGTAGGCTTCGTTGACTATCGCGACACTTGGGTCGCCCAGATCAAATGCGAAATAGAGAATATTCTCCAAGCCGTTGCCCGACCAGTCGGCGCTGTCGTCGGAGCCATCTTCGGCCAGGCCATACTCCAGGCGAAAGCCGGTCAAGTCAGCGGAATAACCAACCGTCAACGTGAGGCTCGTAGCGCCCCAGTCAATGGCCCACTCCAGCCCCGCATCCAGATCCGGCAGGCTGAGCGAAACACCGTTATCGACCAGTGATGCATAGTTCAGCACGGTGAACACATCGCCGCCGCTCGGCGTGAAATCGTCGATCAGTTCGACGGTCAAGGCGCCAGCCAGGGTGGCGCTTCCGGTAATCGTTAAGACGTCGTATTCCGTTCCGGCAGTCGTGCCGCCCAATTCGAGGAGCAGCTCCCCCGACGAAAGCTGCTGATAATCGCCCTCCACGGTCACGGCGGCGGGTGAGGCACCCGGGCTGAAGATGCCGGAAGTATTGGTCAGGTCGCCGATCACGGACATCGCATACAGAGTCGCGCCGTTCAGCATTTCGAACGTATTGATGCTACTGAGGTGAAGGTTATCGACCTTAAGGATGGCGCCAGCGTCGACCGTAAATTGATTCGATCCAGAGGCGTGATTGAGATTTAGCTTCCCCGATAAACTCACCAACGTTCCCTCGCCAGTGGCTGTGCCCAATGCGCCATTCCGAACCTGCAGCGTTGTTCCGTAAAATTCTGCACCGTTTTCCACCGTGAGTTCCGAGCCGGTGCTCGTGCTGCCGTTCCCCATGCGAACAGCGCAGCTAAACGAAGCTTTGGAGCCTGTCCCGCTGACCCGCATTTTGCCCACGCCAGACCGGCCGATGGTGGCTCGGTAATCGGTTAAATTCTCGTAGCGCAGTTCGCCACCGTTGTAAATCTCCACAGTGCCGGTCGAGTTTTCATAATTTCCAATGCGCAACTCCGAGGTATCCGAATCCTCGATGGTCAGGAGGCTGCCCGACACATAGGCGTACCCGTTGCCATACTCACCGACCATCACTTGCCTCACCGCGACATCGGAGCCGTTGTAGAGGTTTAAAAAACCGTTCGTCCCACTGGACCCACCGGCGAGAATCACGCCGGGCAGGCCATCCACGTCGCCACTGGCGTTAAACGTCAATTCGCCATGTCCGCCATTGCCCCCCACGTAAACCGTGCCGTCCATATCCAGGGTGCTTTCATTCGACAGGGTCGCAAAACCAAAGCCCAGATCGCCCAAGTGTAAGTCGCCCCCCAGGGTCAGCGCGGACGCGTCGAGTGTGACATCGGCAGTGGTCGCCGTTAATAAGCAACCGAAGTAGGCGTCATCCGAGATCGATAGCTGGCTGGCGGAATCCAGCGAAACGGACACGTAATTGCCATACTGCACCATATCCGATTGGACAGCGAGCGAGGAGCCGTTTGTCAACGCTATCGAGGCTGAGCCTGAGTTGCTGTAATTGCTACTGTCTCCCATCGCGAAGCTGCCTCCATTGGCCTGCCAGTGCGCGCCGCCATCGATCTCAACAATCGCGTCGCCCGCCAAGCCAAGGTTGACCGCGCTCTCGGTGGTCAGCGAACCCGAGGCATTCAAAATCTCCAGTTTGCCCAACTCATTAAACAACCGCCCAACGTGCAATGCGGGCGAGATCGTCGCTTGCCCATTGTCCACCGACAACGTGCTGACATCCGACACGTCTGCATTCGACACCAGCACATAAGCCCCGCCACTGAGGTCGCTCGTATCGCCGGTGCCGATCAAGACCTGGCTGTTCGCGTCGATGGAAAACGTGCTGTGTTGTTGCACCAAACAATCCTGCCCAATGCTGACGCTGGAGAACGTTCCATCCGTGGACTGGACGGTAAACGTCGAGCCCGCGGAGTTCCGGTTCGCGACCGTTAGCGAATCCGTAATTTGCAAGCTGCCTTCGTTTTGAACGGTCACCTCGGAGGCTGCATTCGCATACAGCGTAAAGTAACCGCCAACCGTTAACTCCGCGTCATCGACGATGAGCTTGCCGCTGCCAATACCATTGCCACTGCCGATCTCAAACTCATCCGTCACCGCGAGCAGGCCACTAAAGAGCTGCAATTCCCCATAGCCAATGGAGCCGGCATGGACACTGCCCGCCGTTCCCCGGGCATTCGCCCACAGGCCCGTGCTCGAGCTACCGTCGCCCACGTAAACCGGGCCATCAAAATCCAGGCTGCCCGACCCGATCTGATTCAAGGTGCCCGCGCCGCCGTTTTCTCCGATGGTTAGGTAGTCCACCGATTCCGCCAGCCGCAGCGTCGCGCCATGATTCACCAAAACTTCGCCCGCCAATCCCGAGACGCTGCCAATGCCCATTGCCCCACCTTCAATGACGAGTGTGGTCTCGTCGATAATGGTTACATTGGAGGCGCCGCTACTGCCGACGATGCTGACTTGGTTGGCAGGCGTCGTGTAGCTGTCAGCCTCGTCGCCGATGGCAAAGACACCGTCATGGTTGCCCAAGTTAATGTAGGCAGTGCCTCCGGGGTTCGATGGATCACCGACCGTCAACGTTCCAATCCTGAATACAGTAAGATCATCCGACTGAAAAACGCTCAAGGTCGCATCGCCGCCGTATGGCCATAGCTCCGCCGTATCCGTGATGAAGCTGGCTTCATTTAACAAAGTCATCGTAGCACCATAGCCCAATCGCGTGTTCCCGCTCACCTCGATTTCGCCAAAGGACCACACCGTGGGATCGGCGCTGTATTTGCCGCCCACATACAAGTTGCCCGCCTCGAAGTAGCTGCTGCCTTCGTTGAGGCGCAGCTCACCATCCGAGCCCGCCCGATTCGCCACATACACATCCGCATTGGCAAAAACGCTGGAGTTAATCCCGAGGTAGAAGGTGCCCTTCCCCTCGTTACCAATGATTAAATCGTCCGAAGTAACGTTCAACGTGCTGTTGTTCTTCACATTCACGAAGCCCTCGGAACCACTGCCACCGTAGCCCAGCCGCATGAGGCCGCCCACGGTCACTTCCGCCTCGTCCAGTTCCACATTTCCGTAGCCATACAGTCCGACATTCAAATTGCCCCCAACGTCCACGGTAGATTCTCTTTCCGCTTCGAGATAACCACTGGCCGATAGATTGCCGCCGAGTGAAATGTAATCATCTACATCCAAATACCCCTCGTAAACCCGAACCTTACCAGTAGCATTAAGCGCTCCGATAAGGATACTATCGGCATCCCAAGTCGAAAAATATCGGAGCTGAACTGTCGCATCAGCACTGTTCTGATATCCGACTTCCGCGATACCATGCGTGGTGAACGACGCCGTGCCACCATTCCCCAATATCAAACCGTAGGTGTCATTGCTGCCGCCGAAATAAAACTTATTCGTCTCAGCGGACACACCGCTGCTGATCGTGATGGTTCCAGTGTTTACATCCACGTAAACATCGTCCCGATAACTCGGCGGCACGAACGGATTCCAGTTTGTCGGTAAGGACCAAGAGTTATCTGTAGCACCTGTCCAGTTCGTGCCATACAGGGATGCACTGGCGCCCAATGAAATAATCCCAATTAGGCTTTTAAAGAAACGAACTGACTGTTGCGAAGAAAGAAACATGGCGCGCATTATACATGCGCGACATGAAAGGATTCTTAAAATATGACACTAAATTAATATAATTCTCTCGGTCGCCACCCCATTTACCTGAAAAAAGGCCCCGCAACCAAGGCGACGGCTACGTTCTATTGGCAGAAAAGCATCGTTCAGCACTCAATGAGCAAGCAGTTCAAGATCCGCTTGCTCATGATTAAGTTCTCCATACGGCAAGAAAATGGAGAACACGGTTTCAACATTCGGAATGCTGGTAACCTCCAGTGAGCCACCGTGCGCCTCGATAATTGCCTTGGAAATGGATAAACCAAGGCCGACATTTAAACTCCGCTGAACCGTGCGCGAACGACTCTCTTGGAAAAAACGGTCAAACAGTCGCTTCAAGTTATCCGGTTGAATCCCTTTGCCGTTATCAATCACATCGATACGCGCATAGTCTTTTTCAGCTATGGTGCGAAGGGTGATCGTCACTGGGGAGGCATTATGCTGCAAGGCGTTGTTGACCAAGTTGGTTACGACTTGCTCCAGTCGAAACGGGTCAAAGGTGGCCCGCACAGGCTGAAGATCCAACTTAAATTTAGAGCCTTTCTTCGAGATGATCGCCTCCAAATCCTCCGCCAGGCAATCCATGAGTTGATCCAGCGGCAATGGCTCCAACTCCAGTTTGAAGCGACCAGAGTCATAATGCGTCAGCTCCAGCAAATCATCCGTAATGCGCTTAATCCGCCGCACAGATCGGTCGCACGCATCAAGAATCTCCTCATGTTCTTCAACGGTGCGCTTGCGTTTGCGCCCCAGATCCACCTGCGCCATGAGCGTGGTAAGCGGTGTCCTCAACTCGTGTGAAGCATCCGCAGTGAAACGGATCTGCCGTTCGAATAAATCGTCCAACTTCACAAATGTATGGTTGAGGTTATCCGTCATGTGGACGAGTTCCGTCGTATTGCCCCCCGCACCTTCGGGTATTCGCTCTTTAAGATTTCCCTTGGCGATCAACCCGGTGGTGCGCTCAATCACCCTAAACGGAACCAGAGATCGAGAGACGAACCAACCACCAATCGTCACTCCCAGAATAAAGATAACCAGAACACTGCCAGCAATTTTCCATCTCAACAAAGCCAGATCAGCATAAACAGATTCTAAATCAAACCCCACCAGAACAGGCGCCGTGGGGTTGCCGTAAAACATTTCCCGATAATGACCATCCCGGATTCGCTTCAGGTATCCTCTTGCCTGAGGAGGTGTGTCAATCTGGGGCGCGTTCTCCGAACGATAAAAGATTTCCCCCGTTCGCCCATTCCAGGTAATGCAGTAAAATCCCAGATAAGCTAAATGCCGCTCGACGCTGTGAAACGGACCAGTTGCGCTGAACACATCTCCTACGGACTCATTGCCACCGGGGACAAACGCTCGGTTATCAACCACCCATCCATCCGAGGCAGGCAGCTCCGCCGCTGCCAGATCAGTATTTTCTGGCGGCGCTTCGCTGAATTCCCTTGACCTATCATCGTGTCGGGGCCCTTCATCGCGTCGGGAACCCTCATCACGCCGGGACCTTCCACCTTGATCTGGCCCTGATCTGCGCGGCCCATCACCACGCCGACGAGTCCCGCCAGACGCCATACCAGTAGCACGCACCAGTGGGTGCATCGTCTGGTCGAGCGTAAAGTCGAGCTCGTTCAAGGTGTGCTGGCGCTCATTATAATAAAAAGCAACACCAAGAATTAATAAGACGACACCAAGGATAACTGCGTGCCACGCCTGGATTTTCCACTTGAGCGAAATCATCATAGGCGCCTCAGCCACTGTTAAGGTTTGGGAATAATGTAGCCGACTCCCCGCCGATTTTGGAGAAAATCTTTACCCAGTTTTTTTCGAATGTTATAAATTTGAACATCAAGCACATTGGAGAATGCCTCTTCATCCTCAATAAGCAACGCTTCACACAGTTGATCGCGACTGATAATCTTGCCTGCATTGCGCGCCAAGTGCTCAACGATTTTAAACTGTCCGGCGGTTAACTTAACTGGCTCTCCATCAAGGGTAATCCCATAACTGGAAACGTCGATGATCACCCGCCCCAAATCGATTATATTCTCCGCCATCCCCATAGAACGCCGAGCCAGCGCCCGAACGCGGGCAATCAGCTCAGGCGTTTCGTAAGGCTTTGCCATGTAGTCATCTGCGCCATTATTCAGGCCGTAGATACGGTCATCCAGTTGCCCAAGCGCAGTCAGCATTAAGACCGGGGTAGCCTTTGTTCGACGCAGTTTTTTGAGCACAGCCCACCCATCTGCCTCGGGCAGCATGACGTCCAAAATAATAATGTCGAAATCCCAGTTTTCAGCGCGGTAAAGCCCTTCCAACCCGTTCACTTCACACTCGACGGAAAAGCCCTCTTCTTCAAGAGAGCGTGTCAGGGTTTTCCTGACGTCATCATCATCTTCAACTAGAAGAATTTTCACAGTCGTACCTATAAGCATGCACTAAGTTTAACAGGTCAATATGAATGTATTCTTAATCTCCGTTAACCTACCGCAAAATAATGATTAATTTAAATCAGCGCCAGCTCTCTGCGTCAACTATTCCCACTGAGAAGTTTCTCGAAAGGGCCAAATCGACCTAGTCCCTGCGGGGAACTTCGGAAGGGATCTTTTGGATTCTTCGAGCCGGATCGCCATCGCGTCGGTATTAATGTGGATCAAGTGCTGATTTCCAGACACTGCCTAGACAGCGCCTAAGCCTTTTCATCGCGGAGCCAAGCCAAGAGCTCAAGCGGCTGATCCACAACTTGGTCGGGCTTTTGCTTTTCGAGCACTTTGCGCAAATTGAAGCCCCAGGTAACGCCCACTGAGCGCACCTCAGCCTTACCTGCAGCTTTAAGGTCACGGCACTCGTCACCGATATAAATCAGCTCATCCGGCTCAAGTGTGAAAGTTTTCAGGATGGCCCTAAGATTCTTGGCTTTACCGCTCAATTTGCTCGTGGTGCTAATGAAATCGAAAAATGCGAGGTCTTCTTTCTGCAGGAACGCTTTGACGTTGGCTTTCGCATTCGATGTCAAAATTCCGAGCGTTTCCACGTGAGGACGCAGCTCACGGAGAAGTTCCGGCATCCCGACGATGGGTTGGATTTCGCCAATGCGCTTGCCAAAAATCCGGCGTCCTTCGCGGACCATCGATGGGATTTTCATCCGCGGAATGTCATACTCGCGGATGAACTGCTTCATCGTCAAATTGCGGGCGCTGGGCAGGTCTTCCGGCTTCACGGGCTTGTAACCGTAGACGGGCGCCAAGCGGTTATAGAGCTTCACGGCGTCGTTAAAGGTATCGGCAATGGTTCCGTCGAAATCGAAAACGACAGCAGATGGTAAGCGCTTGGCCTGGGCGGACATATCAGCGTGCAGCATTCAGGCGATGTCTCCGATGGCAAATGCAAAGCGCCAGTTGACCGGCAATTTTGCAGAATTGTGTCATTGGCGCAACGAAGCCTTTTAACGTGCAATCCAGCTAGTTCCGGCTAAATTTAACGGGATACCATGGATCTCAGCGAAACAGACCTTGCCCTGATCGAAAAATACCAGCGCCCCGGGCCACGCTACACCAGCTACCCGCCGGCCAATCACTTTGCGCCGGTCGAAGATCCAGCAGACGTGCTTGCTTCAACCGAGGCGTCGACCGCACCGCTTTCGCTGTATTTTCACCTGCCTTTTTGCGAGACGCTCTGCTGGTTCTGTGGCTGCCACACCATCACCACGCTCAAGCGCGACCGCGCCGATGATTACTTAGACCTGATCGAACAGGAACTCGCACTCTTTGCGCAACGCCTCAAGCCCGGACGTGAAGTCGTGCAAATGCACTTTGGCGGCGGCACGCCCAACTTTTTCACTGGCGCTCAGCTTGACCGTCTGGGGCAGTTGATCCATGGGCATTTTCAATTTGCCAGCGATGCGGAAATTTCCGTCGAGCTGGACCCGCGTCGACTGGAATCCGAACACGTGGCCGCCTTTGCCCGCATGGGCGCCACCCGCGCCTCATTTGGCGTGCAGGACTGCGATCCCGCTGTCCAAAAGGCCATTCACCGCGAGCAACCGCACGAGCAAAACATCGCCGCGATGCAACTCCTGCGCGATCATGGCTATACCTCCGCCAACATCGATTTAATCTACGGCCTGCCGCTGCAAAACTGCGACAGCTTTAACCGCACTCTGGACGCGGTGCTCGCGCTGGAGCCGGACCGTTTTGCCATTTTCAACTACGCTCATGTGCCGTGGATGAAGCCCGCTCAGAAAAACCTTGAGCGTTACGACATGCCAACGCCACGCGAGAAAATCGACCTGCTCCAACTTTGCATCACAAAGCTTACTGGCGCAGGCTATGAATACATCGGCCTCGATCACTTTGCCCTTCCCGATGACGAGCTCGTCATAGCGCAGCAGAACAAGACGCTGCAACGCAATTTTCAAGGCTACAGCACGCGTGCTGGCGTGGAAATTTGCGGCTTCGGCATTTCGTCGATCTCGCAGTCCTCTGGCGCCTATCGGCAGAACGTCAAAGACCTGGACAGCTACCGCCAAAGCTTATCCGAAGGTAGGCTGCCCATCACGCGTGGCTATGTATTGACCGAAGAAGACAAGCTGCGCAGCGCCGTCATCATGCGGCTCATGTGCAACCTGTCGCTCGATTTCGAGGCCTTGTCGAACGAATGGCGCATCGATTTTCGTCAGCATTTCGCTATTGCGATTGAACAGCTGGAAGAACCCGCGCAGGACGGCTTAATTCAGTGGACCGATACCGGGTTTGACGTCACCAATATCGGCCGCCTGTTCATCCGCAACCTCGCGATGCTGTTCGACGCCTACCTTGCGCCGAGCACCGAGAAACGTTACTCGTCAACGGTCTAAAGGAACTCGTTCATGAGGTTCTCCAGCATTTCCTGACGCCCACTGGCAAGCGCGGGCTCGCCGTTGGCAAGGGCGATTTGCTCCAGCTCTTCAAAGCTGCATTGGCCAGCTTCAACTTTCTGACCAAGCTCGCCATCGAAGGTGCTGTAGCGTTGCTTAACGAAGTCGGCCAAGCGGCCGTCATTGCGGATAGCGGAGGCGATTTTCAGGCCGCGGGCAAATGCGTCCATGCCGCCGATGTGCGCGTGCATGAGGTCGATCGGGTCGTGGGATTCGCGGCGACGTTTGGCGTCGAAATTTAAGCCACCAGTCGTGAAGCCACCCATCTCCAGCACCTTGAGCATGACTTGCGTCGTGCCGTATATATCGGTCGGAAACTGGTCCGTATCCCAACCGATAAGCGTGTCGCCGCGGTTGGCGTCGATGCTGCCCAGCATCCCCGCATTGATGGCCACGGTGAGCTCGTGCTCCATCGTGTGCCCGGCCAAGGTGGCGTGGTTGGTTTCAATGTTAAGGCGGAACTTTTCCATAAGCCCATATTCACGCAGGAAATTCAAGCATGCTGCCGAATCGCTGTCGTATTGATGCGTGGAAGGTTCGCGTGGCTTGGGCTCGATGTAGAACGGCCCGTCAAAACCAATCTTTTTGGCGTAATCAACGGCCATGTGCAGGAAGGCCGCAAGGTGATCGAGCTCACGCTTCATATCGGTGTTCAGCAGCGAAGCATAGCCTTCACGCCCACCCCAGAATGTGTAACCGAGTCCATCGAGCTCCTTGGTGCAATCGAGCGCCTTTTTCACCTGCGCTGCGGCATAGGCATAGACGTTGAGGTCTGGTGACGTGGCTGCACCCTGTGCATAGCGGGCGTGGCTGAAAAGGCATGCCGTGCCCCATAAAAGCTGAACCCCCGTTTCGCTCTGCTTTTCCTTAAGCTTCGCCACGACGGCATCGAGCGCCTGATTGGAGGCGGCCAAATTACCCAGCTCTGGCGCAATGTCGCGATCATGCCAGCAATAGTATTCGATGCCGATTTTATCGAGAAATTCGAAAAACACGTCGACCCGCTTCAGGGCGTTATCGACCGAGTCCGAACCATCATCCCATGACATGAGCGCGGTGCCGCCGCCAAACGGGTCGCCCAATACATTGCGCATGACGTGCCAATAAGGCGCCGCAAAACGCAAGTGTTCCTTCATCGGTTTGCCATCCACCAGCTCATCGGCGCTGTAATGCTTGAAAGCGAGCGGATTTTTGGACTTCGGGCCTTCGTAGGCAATGCGGTCACAGTCAAAATACTGGGTCATTATTCGAGTGGGTTTTAGGTTATGAATTGGGCAACGTTAGTCTCATTAGTATAGCAGATAAGCAGGTGATTTGAATTGCAAGTGACGGCAAATACTTTGCATTTTCAATCATGCTCGACGAAATCGACGCACTGCCCGAGCAACTGGGGCTGGAAACTCTGAACACCGTCATTTCCCTATTTGACGTTGTTCCCGACGTATTATTCTGGTTTAAAGACCGGAACCTTCGCATTTGGCGGCTGAACCATTCATTTGCTGATCGCGTCAAGCTGTCCAAAGAAGAAATCATCGGAAAAACAGACGCCGATCTGTATTTCCCCGAGCTCGCGCGCGTCTTCATGGCCGATGACGAGCAAGTCATGCGCACTGGCAAGCCAATCTGGCGCAAAGTCGAGCTGCTCACCAACCGCTGGGGCGGCGTGGAATGGCGATCAACGACCAAGCTCCCGGTGCGTGGCCAAGCCGGAAAAATCGTTGGCACAACCGGTATTTCTCAGCCCCTCACGGAGTCTCCCGACCGGCTCCCCCCCGAGTATCGCGCCTTCAGTCATATTATTGAATACTGCCGCGACAATCTGGCTGAAGGCGTCGATGTTGAGCAAATGGCCAGCCACGCAGGCATGTCCTTGGCCACGTTGACCCGACGTTTCCGCAAGCATTTGCAGATCAGCCCTGGAGAATTCCTGGCTCAGCTTCGTCTGTCGCGCGCGTGCCAGCTACTGGGAGACTCGCCGCTAAACGTAACCGAGATCTCACTCGAATGCGGTTACGAAAGCCCAGCGGCGTTTTCACGGGCGTTTCGCCGCCAAATGCAGCTTTCTCCGCGAGAATACCAGCAGACACAAACTCACACCTAGTGTGGTGTCAGCGAAGTTCGCTGCATAAATACTGAACCTTACCGAGGATCAGATCTGCGTCCGCTGTCCACTT
>JAVDPC010000022.1 GCA_031296915.1 Cerasicoccus frondis
AGGTTCCGGCTCCGTTCGGCCTACGGCCTCTCTACGCCAGAACCTTAACAACCCAACCAACCCAGTAAACAACAACCAGACTAGAATCTTCTCATAACAAGTGGGCCAAAAAGGGGGACTCAGCCAGCTGCACGGCGCGGACATTAAGCAAATCGAGCAAGTCAGCATCGACATGAGCGCCACTTACGCCAAGGCCCAGATCGTCTGGGACCGCTTCCATGTGATGAAAAACGTTGGCGCGGCAGCCGACGAGGTGCGCCAGCGTGAGCACCGCCGTCTGCTGGCCCACGACGACGCCCGCCTGCGGCGCACCATGCGGCTGTGGCGCCACCATCCTGACTCACTTAGCCAGGAGCAAACTGCTCACCTGGACAACCTCAAGAACGCCAACTTGCTCACCGCCAAAGCCTACCAAATGAGGCTCACCCTGTGCGATATCTATGAGCTGCCCGACCCAGCGCTTATGCGCCGCAAGCTCATGGTCTGGAGCCGCTGGGTCATGCAATGGGTCCGCCGACATGACGACGTCCTGGCTCCAATGAAACGAGCCGCAATGAGCATCCGCAAGCACCTCGAGGGCATCATCGCCTTCGCCCACGGCAGGCTCTCCAATACCTACATGGAAGCCGTCAACAGCGTCTTCTCCGCTGTCAAAAGAAGAGCCAGAGGCTACAGAACCACCAAGAATCTGATCAACATCCTATACTTTACTGCGGCCAAGCTAGAGATCCCGATGCAAAGAGTACCACGGTAAATAGCGAGGACCCCTAAAAGTCCCGTAAGTCGTTGATTAAAATGGTGGAGGTGGCGGGAGTCGAAATCGGTTTAGCGATTTCCATAAACCACTCAAATCGAGCACATTACGCTGATTAAAAGCACTTTACAAAAATCAACCTTTTGCGCCGAGATGCATTATCCTGCATATGATGGATCTCATTTTGGCAGGAATCTGACAGGAATTTATAATCGCTTAAAGTTAGATCATCGTCCGCAGAAAATTCAATCTGCCAACAAAAGTCCTCGCGTCGCCTCGTTCTTGTAAATCACCACGAGTTTTTGCGAAGCCCGGGTAACCGCGACGAAGACGCGTTTAGTGCCGCTTTTTCACCGTCTCCACGGAATCACGCCACTCCGTGATCACCTCATACAGGCCGCCGCCAATGTAGAGCGTCTCGTCCGTATTATCCACCGATCGATACAGGTACTGGCGCACCCGCTGACGGTCCGCCCCGTAGTCAAACGAGAGTTAGAAAATGATTTTCAATGGACGACTAAGTTTATCCGGAGTAATACTACAAGATTACAAAAACATAGCCGACTCAGTCGCGCACTCTAGCCTGCTAAAGCACGCTGCGCATGCTCCAACGAATAGCACCGCCGAGGTTCGCAGGCGAACTCACTGGATGGGGAGGGACCGCGTGATGGGGCGTTTGGAGATAGGCCCTATGTCGTAATGCACTTCCTCTTGGGCTAAGAAGCTGAGTCGCGCGCTACTAATTATTGGTGCCAAGCGCGCTAGGGTTCTGCCGTTTGTGATCTCCTACAAACTTGGATAGTTGTAGATAACGACAACGTCAGATGCCTTAAGCTGATAGTTCAACCATTCTTCGCTAAGTCTCGCGATCCGTTTTGAGTGCACGGACTTATAGGTAAAGATGGTGATGCCATACTCATCACCGATTCCTCTACTTCCAGTTGCTAAATCTCTCACTAAATCACCGACAGAAACACCGACTAGTCTAATCTCATAGTCTTCTTTGGAACCATGAAAAACGGGCTTCATCGAGGTAAAATCGATTAAGAAAGAATCAGCAGCATAGAGCTGCTTCAAGGTCTCTTGCGACACGACCAAACGTCGAAGATCCACCGAAGAACTGTGAACAGCACCTCGATCAATCGATATTGTATCTTCCGCCGAAACAACACTCAGCGTGATAAAACACAGAAAGTATATTCTTAAAAATCTCATTACTGATTGTTCCTTATAAAGCCCTCAGCTCGTTTGAAGTATTCGGGTCAACACTGGGGACTGGTAGATTTCCGTAGTGAGTTCTAGCAGGTAAGCCTAATGCTGGCCTTATATAACTATTCTCGGCGACTCCGACATTAACGAAGTCACTCTTAGGGAAACCCATGTTAGTAAAATTCAAGAATCGATGCCCAAGTTCATGGGCAATAACATTAGCCCCCGAACCAATCTGAGCACGGGCAGCACTTAAAGATATTCCCCATTCAGAAGCAGCGGTGCCCAGAGCGGAGTTACTAACAAACGATGCCTCGTCTAGATTTAGACTAATGAAGTTATCAAACTGATTGGGTATACCCTGAGTGTGTATAACTCCAATGCCCTCTGAATGAAACGCATTGACGAAAGCTCCTCCCAAACGACCAGCGCCTGCCAGCTCGGCCATCGCACTATCAAAGTTTGCTAGCTGCGCAGCTGTTGGTTCATAAGAAACTAATAATCCGTCTTCATTGAACGTGTAGAACTCTGGGCGTTGAACCTTCTGCGCTCTACCACTCGCCACCTGATCAAACAGATATCCGAACGCCGCTGAGTAAGCCCCGTTGGCAAACTTGCCTCCTGCGATAACTGATGCGGTTCCTCCTACCATAGATGCGGCTGTTGTTTGCAGCTCAACATCGCCAAAGGTAGTGTCCAGTTTCTTTCGCATTTTGTTTTACGGTTCCTCATAAGGTCTAGTTTTTTGCGTTGGTGAGGAGAGCCGTTCGGGCCGTTGAGTTGAGCCGGATCGGCAACTCTGCTTATAATGCAAATCATCAGGCGCCAACAAGCACAGCATATACTGGTTCATTCGCTGAGAAGCTACACATTGCGCAATATTTCAAAGAAATTTGGCATGATGGCAAACGTCCTGCCTATGGTTGGCTTGTAGCGGTTCTGACTACTTCATCAGAAAAGACTCTATAAGATCTTTTTGTTTCATAAGTTGTTTAGGTATGGATATATAGTAACCCCCATTATCAAATACCACTCTTCCACTGTAGATAGCGAGCTCAGGCCTTAAAAATGGAATCATGCCCTTAATACGCAATTTATCAAATCCAAAAATCGTCTCACCTACTGCTACAACGTCTAGTTTCTGGATTAACTCTTTAAATGCAACCTCACACTCAGCCGACTGGTTAAATCGATAGAAATCACTTCTGCACTTAAAATCGGAATATAAATCAAGCCCCGAAACAATGATCAATTCGACGAATGACAACCAATCCTCATAACTTAGATATATATCCTTAGGATATATTATTAATACATCTGATTTCCCTTCGTTACAAAATCCATGGATCACTTCACACCTCAGCAGACGATGAGCTTCATTGAATAGCCCCCAGTAGTCATGAACAAAATCGTCTTCAACGTCAGTTGTTGATGAATAACCAATTCTATTAAAATGTAACCCTATAGACTGCATGAATGTATCGAGCAACTCCCAAAAACCGTCTTTCAAAATAAATACTGGTAACGTTGCCATAATAAAAAGTGCTTAGAATCCTAATAACCCTTTCCTCAATCCCCCACACATGCCAGTAAAACAATTTCTAGCACCATATCCAATAGCTGTCGCGGCGACTGGAAAGAAAATCGGTATTCCTGTTAAACTAAAAGTCGTAGCACTCATATTTTCTCCGAACATAAAAGCACTAGAAACAGGCCCGAAACCACCATGACGATACACAGTTGAAGAGTTTCGAGTAACTGACCAGAAGAAGTGCGGTGTCATTCTGCTCGAGAACCCTGCCATCTCAACATGAAGTCCCATAGTCGGACCACCAGCAGCTCCCCACACTATAGTTCCCCCTGCGAGAGTTGCTGCGACTCCAGAAACCGCCATTGAACCTCGAGTTCCATAATAAACCCAACCATCGCTATTTTCAGTTTGCCCCAAAACGCTACCTTCATAGGAGTCGGAAGACAATTCCATCGATGCCTCTACTAACTCAGGATTTCCGGTTACTTTACCAACCAGCGCACCAACACCAGCGCCCATAGTATCTGTTATTGAGATTGAGGTCTCATAAAACGAGCCCTCAGAGTTAAAAGGATTAAGCTCACTAGCTAACTCACGCCAAAAACCTCTATACTGATCACTCGCCGCCTGATTAAATAAATACCCAAACGCCGCTGAGTAAGCCCCATTGGCAAATTTCCCACCTGCGATAACTGATGCGGTTCCTCCGACCATGGATGCTGCTGTTGTTTGCAGTGCAAGATCGCCAAAACTGCTTCCTACGTCAATGCCCGATATCCCGGGAGAGGCTCCAGCGGTCACGGCGCTGGCGAACATGCCTTGCAGGAAATCACCGCCAGTAAACACTTGCTGGGTGCCGCCGATGACGCCATGGGCGACCATCTTGACCGCCAATTCACCCACTTCGGCTCCACTGTCGTAGCCTGGGACGACATCACCATCGGCTAGAGTTCCCCCTACGACCCAGAAGGCCGCAGCGAAAGCGCCTCCCATAATCGCCCCGCGCACTCCATCATTCACGCCTCCAGCCGCAATTCCTCCCGCAACTGTACCAACAAAGCTGGTCTGAGCGGTGCCCAAGGTCGCCCCTGCAGCCGTCAGCGCATAGGGCGCCGCATAGAACACAACGACAGCGACCGCAATCCCCACCACGGTGCGCCAGTTGTCCGAGACCCAGTTGCCCACGCTGCTGAAGAAGTCCCCAATGGCGTCGAAGATGCCGTCCAGGAAGTAGCCGCTCGGGTCCGTGTAAGAGAGCGGATTGTTCAGCACGTAGCTGTAACGGTTGAAGCTCTGCAGATTGCTCGGGAACTGGATGAACGGGTCTGCGCTGATGAAGCGGCCCACCTCCGCATCGTATAGGCGCCCGTTCATGTGCACGATTTCAAATTCGTCGAGGTTCTCGTGCCCGGTGTAGCCAATCGAGTAATCGTGCTCCTGCTGCGCCAGCCACGCATAGGAACCGGTCTGCGTCTGGGCGTCAAAGTCGTAGCCCCAGGTTTCCACGTCACGCTGGCGGCCCCAGGCGTCGTAGCTGTTGTGCCGCACGTTCTGCGCGTCGCCATTGCCGTCCAGCGCAATCACGCTGGCTGTGATCGCCGACAACGAGCCCTGGTGATCATAATGCAGGTACTCCAGCGTTTCGGCATCGACGACGCCGTCGTTCTCGCTGTCCTCCTCCACAAAGACCGCGACCGCCCCCACCGGCGTGCTGATGTAGTGCCGCTTTTTCACCGTCTCCACCAAGTCGCGCCACTCCGTGATCACCTCATACAGGCCGCCCCCGCTGCGTGCTCGCAACCGTCCCATCCGCCGAAGTTACGCTGATCAGGCGATTCCTGCCCGAGGATCTAACGATTCCTCGCCGAGGAACCGACAACTCCTCGCCGAGGAACTGACAACTCCTAACCGAGGAACTGGTACTTCCTCGCCGAGGAATTGACAATGTTCTGCCTGAATAGCCCTCTTCCAGTTGGTGGGGGTCACTTAAGCGAATCAGGAAATTTCAAAGAGCCATTGCCATAGCGACCAACTCCTGCTGTCAATAGGCCAAGACATAGCAATGAGTAGTCGCATCCATACCTATTATTCAAACCAACTCGTGGGCTGAAACAAGCAAGAGCGAGTTGATCGGTTACCGGGGAACAGGCGGTCGGAGGCGGGCAAGCCGTTTGGGTGTTCAGTCGGAGTAAGCGGGTTTTGAGGGTTTACACAAGTGAAGTTGACTGCCAGATGAAGCGCTTTCCATGCCGTTGAGTTGAGCCGCATCGGCAGTTCTGCTGGAAGCAAATCATCAAGTATCAATAAGCACAGCATAAATTGGTTCATTCGCTGAGAAGCTACACATTGCGCAATATTTCAAAGAAATTTGGCACGATGGCAAACGTCGTGCCTATGGTTGGCTTGTAGCGGTTCTGACTTTAAAGATAGCGAACACTCAGAGCATTGAGAATAATATACACCGCTATCAAAAAGCCCTTCATATAGACTCTTTTGTGATTTCTAACTTTTACGCATTCCGGAATACTAAACCATATTTGTTTGATTGCACCATATAAAATGCAAGACAAGCCAACACTAACTCCCCAATAATCACCCCATGGCCCCATATAAGGCCAAATCAATAGCAAAAATATGAAGAATTTAAGATATTTTTTATCTTTATTGCTAAGCATCAACAATAGCGATTCCAGGTTTTGAAAGTTTATCTAGTCCTTATTTACTACTGAGTGTGTGTAAGAAGCATTAAGGCCGTATCCCCAACCAAGTGTCAAACTTAACCCATTAGGGTTTCCCCAGCGATCAAGTCCCATTGAAAGACTTCCACCAACAGTACCATTACCGCCGGTAAGAGAAATTGCATGCACGCTTTGGTATTTCGGACCTGTGTTTCCTAAAAACATACCTCTTAAGTCAAACTTAACTCCAGCAGATGCACCAATTGATGTAGAAGCTGTGCCCACTCCCAAATCGCCATCAAGACCACTTTCAAGCTTTGATGATGCCGATGCCTTTACACCTATCGTAGCTTTCGGTTTGTATGGATGCAGCACCCCACCAGAGACAGTTCCGCTTAGTGAAACATTATCCCTCAGACCACCATAAGATGCCCCTAAGACTTCACCTGTGTCAGATTCCAAAACGATATCAGATAGCTCTGCGAGCCCCGTCCAGATCTTAGCTTGGCTCTCTCCAACTCTTTGCCTAGCTCGTAATCTATGAAGAGCTCTATCTTTAGGATCTTGCTTACGAAAACGATCACGTATATGTCCACCAGTTTGAGATCTACTAGCCACCTCATTAAAAAGATACCCAAAGGCTGCCGAATAAGCCCCGTTGGCAAACTTGCCTCCTGCGATGACTGATGCGGTTCCTCCTACCATGGTTGCGGCTGTTACTTCTAGCGCCACACTACCGAACTCGCTGTCAAGTTCAATGCCCGATGCGATGCCCGGAGTAGCCCCTGCCGTCACCGCACTGGCGAACATGCCCTGAAGAAAATCACCACCAGCAAACATTTGCTGGGTGCCGCCGATGACGCCATGGGCGACCATCTTGACCGCCAATTCACCGCCTGCTGCCCAACTGTCATAGCCTGGGACGACATCACCACCGGCCAAAGATTGTCCTACGCCCCAGAAAGCGACAGCAAAAGCGCCTCCCATAATCGCCCCGCGCACTCCATCATTCACGCCCCCGGCGGCGACTCCTCCGGCCACGGTTCCCACAAAGCTGGCCTGTGTCCCAGTGATGCCCACACCTGCCAGCGCATAGGGCGCGGCATAGAACACCACCACCGCGACCGCAATCCCCACCACGGTGCGCCAGTTTTCCGAGACCCAGTTGCCCACGCTGCTGAAGAAGTCCCCGATGGCGTCGAAGATGCCGTCGAGGAAGTAGCCGCTCGGGTCCGTGTAGGAGAGCGGGTTGTTCAGCACGTAGCTGTAGCGGTTGAAGCTTTGCAGATTGCTCGGGAACTGGATGAATGGGTCTGCGCTGATGAAGCGGCCCACCTGCGCATCGTAGAGGCGCCCGTTCATGTGCACGATTTCAAATTCATCGAGATACTCGTGCCCGGTGTAGCCAATCGAGTAATCGTGCTCCTGCTCCTCCAACCACGCGTAGGAACCGGTCTGCGTCTGGGCGTCAAAGTCGTAGCCCCAGGTGTCCACGTCACGCTGGCGGCCCCAGGTGTTGTGCCGCACGTTCTGCGCGTCGCCATTGCCGTCCAGCGCAATCACGCTCGCCGTGATCGCCGACAACGAGCCCTGGTGATCATAATGCAGGTACTCCAGCGTTTCGCTATCGACGACGCCGTCGTTCTCACTGTCCTCCTCCACAAAGACCGCCACCGCCCCCACCGGCGTGCTGATGTAGTGCCGCTTTTTCACCGTCTCCACGGAATCACGCCACTCCGTGATCACCTCATACAACCCGCAACCGCTGCGTGCTCGCCACCGTCCCGTCCGCCGAAGTTACGCTGATCAGGCGATTCCTGCCCGAGGATCTAACGATTCCTCGCCGAGGAACTGACAACTCCTAACCGAGGAATTGACAATGTTCTGCCTGAATAGCCCTCTTCCAGTTGGTGGTCACTGACAACCGCAGGGTTATTTTCCTAAAGACCGTAGAGAGTTCTAATCTGCCCAGAAAATCAGACACACTTGACCCGAATGCTTTGCGATAAAACCGAGCCCGCTGCCCCGGAATGGCCTCACTCCCTAAATTTGTTTCAAACAACAGTTGATTTCAGTCTACGGTTGAGTTGCCTATGGTCTATTCATAGCATGAGTAAGTCGCAGCATTACCTAATTCATATAGTCGAGCAACTGGCTCGCAACTGGTTAACCGGGACAGCGTCACGTGGAGGGCAAGGCGTTTGCATGTTCAGTTGGAAGTAGGCGAACTTTCCCAGAAAAGCATGTCGTAACGTTTGCCAAAAAAGGCCAATGCCGTTGGTATGGATGACATCCTGCTTGGGCTTATAGCAAGAGATTGCGGCATCTGTATTAGTGGGGTTCATAGTCGAGAAGCTGCTCATCGCGCTAAAACCATAGTAAGCCCAAGGCCAGTTGGCACGCTTGCTATGGTTGGCCGTGCATAGTTCTTACCATAAATTGGTTCATTCGCTGAGAAGCTACACATTGCGCAATATTTCAAAGAAATTTGGCACGATGGCAAACGTCGTGCCTATGGTTGGCTCTGCAGCGGTTTTGATGAAACTATCCTACCTTCTTCAACTGTAAGTTCAACTCTACTTAAAACAGTATCTTTATCAATAAGGACTAAATCTACTTCGCCACTAAAGCTATTAAGCGTATCCTCTCCAACAGTATCAATAAGATCAGGATCAGTGTTAATGAAGCTAAAAAGATCATACAAGGATTTCATGTCTTGAATGTTTGAACCATTACACAGCTCTGCATCCACTTTTAGAGTCATTAACTTCTGAGCATCATCTAAAGGATCTCTCCCAACAAAAAGCTGCACACCACTGGTTACTTCGTAAACCTCATGACTTTCACCACCCATGATAAATATCACAATAAATAGTGAAATAGTTGCGATCAATATTCCAATAAAAATACTATTCCTTTTCATCATCCGGATACACTGTAAAGTTACCAATACTAGAGGTGCCAGTAAAACTCCCTTTAATTGGATCAGGTGAATATACCTGACGGCCGGTTACATCAAATCCAGCTGTAGCCTCATAACTTGCAGTTGCTGTAACAGTAGCAGCATTCACTTGAGCGTAGACTACTCCAGCCTCATCAATTAAAAACGAAATAGACGATTTAATAACTCCGTTAGCATCATAGTTAGCATCAACGTAAGTTCTAAATACATTACTCTTACCCCAATATCCAAAACTTGCTCCAACGTGAACATCCACATCAGCAACAATTAGTTCTTGTTCATATTCTTCAGTCTTGGGAAACATATTAGATTTCACATCATCAGGCAGTTTGTTAATCCCCCTTAATGCTTTCTTCCAGTAATCTATAAGCATTCCCTTACCTTCTGCAGCAACAATTTTATTCATTTTCTTATTAAGCTTCAATCGCGCCTTCCTCTCATTCGCTGCTTTTCTTCGATCCTGAGAACTAAGCTGATTGAACAGATACCCGAACGCCGCTGAATATGCTCCATTAGCAAATTTTCCTCCTGCGATGACTGATGCGGTTCCTCCGACCATGGATGCTGCTGTTGTTTGCAGCGCAAAATCGCCAAACCTGCTGCCCACGTCAATGCCCGATATCCCGGGAGAGGCTCCGGCGGTCACGGCGCTGGCGAACATCCCCTGCAGGAAATCACCTCCAGCAAACACTTGCTGGGTGCCACCGATGACGCCATGGGCGACCATCTTGACCGCCAATTCACCCACTTCGGCTCCACTGTCGTAGCCAGGGACGACACCACCATCGGCTAGAGTTCCCCCGACGACCCAGAAGGCCGAAGCGAAAGCGCCTCCCATAATCGCCCCGCGCACTCCATCATTCACGCCCCCAGCCGCAATTCCTCCCGCAACTGTACCAACAAAGCTGGTCTGAGCGGTGCCCAAGGTCGCCCCAGCAGCCGTCAAGGCATAGGGCGCGGCATAGAACACAACGACAGCGACCGCAATCCCCACCACGGTGCGCCAGTTCTCCGAGACCCAGTTGCCCACGCTGCTGAAGAAGTCCCCGATCGCGTCGAAGATGCCGTCGAGGAAGTAGCCGCTCGGGTCCGTGTAAGAGAGCGGATTGTTCAGCACGTAGCTGTAGCGGTTGAAGCTCTGCAGATTGCTCGGGAACTGGATGAACGGGTCTGCGCTGATGAAGCGGCCCACCTGCGCGTCGTAGAGGCGCCCGTTCATGTGCACGATTTCGAATTCATCCAGATTCTCATGCCCGGTGTAGCCAATCGAGTAATCGTGCTCCTGCTGCGCCAGCCACGCGTAGGAGCCAGTCTGCGTCTGGGCGTCAAAATCGTAGCCCCAGGTTTCCACGTCACGCTGACGGCCCCAGGCGTCGTAGCTGTTGTGCCGCACGTTCTGCGCGTCGCCATTGCCGTCCAGCGCAATCACGCTGGCCGTGATCGCCGACAGTGAGCCCTGGTGATCATAATGCAGGTACTCCAGCGTTTCGCTATCGACGACGCCGTCGTTCTCGCTGTCCTCCTCGACGAAGACCGCAACCGCCCCCACCGGCGTGCTGATGTAGTGCCGCTTTTTCACCGTCTCCACGGAATCACGCCACTCCGTGATCACCTCATACAGGCCGCCCCCAACGTAAATCGTCTCGTCCGTATTGTCCACCGATCGATACAGGTACTGGCGCACCCGCTGACGGTCCGCCCCGTAGTCAAACGTCGTCACTCCCGTGCCCGCGCGCGTGATCGACTTCACCTGGTTAAAGGTCGTCCACGTGTAGCTCTGCACCACGCTCGTCGGGTCATTGACATCGGTCTTCTTCAGCAGCGAGCCATTGCTGTCGTAGAACCACGCGTAGTCGTCCGACGAAGTCAGCGCGTTGATCCCGGCATTCGTCGCCACCCCGCCAATCGTGGCTTCCCCGTACTGCATCGTTCCGATCACACCGGCTTTGCCCGTCAGGTTGCCCAGCGAGTCATAGGTGGTGGTCGACTGGAAGGTCATCTCCCCGGCTTCGCCGAGCTCATGCGTCAGGTCCACATGCTCCATGCGGTTGAGGGCGTCGTAGCTGATCGTCTCCTGCAGCTTGCGGTTCAGGTCCGTCCGGCGCGTCAGGTAGCCCACCTTCGTGTAATCAAACTCGAAGTTCTGGATGTCGGCCTTGGTCGCCGAGGCGCCCGTCTGCATCGACGTCAAAAAGCCCGTATCCTGCTCAAAGCCCAGGCGCGTCACGACGTCGTTGCCCAGCGTAAACTGCGTGAAGTTGCCCAAGTGGTCATAGGCGTCCGCCTGCCAGTAAAGCTCACCCACGGCGTCGTCGCGGCGAACCTCCTGCAGGTAGCCCTTGCTGTCGTAGACATTGTAAACGGTCAGCGTTTCACCCGGGTAGGTGAGCGCCAGCGGGCGGCTGTAGGCGTCGTAAGTCGTGCTCGTGGCAAACCATTCATCGCCGATGCGCTCGCGGGTCTCCTCCGCCCGGCCCAGCAAATCATAATCCACCTCCGAACGGTAAAGCACCACAGCGTTGTCATCGCGCGTCTCCACCGAAACCAGTTTGCCAAGGGCCATCACTCCCGCATCGTAAGTCCAAGTCGCGGTTTCCTCCAGGCTGCCCGTCGCGTAATCACCGTCCACCCCGTCACCAGCCGACACGGTCACCCCGCTGTAATCGGCGCGGCTGATCACCCGGCCAATTTCATCGTAGGCAAACACCACCGCATTGCCGGCATTGTCATACTGCTCGATCAGCTCGCCGAAGGCATTGGTCACGTAATGCCACGCGCCCATGTTCAGGTCCGTCATCGACGTCTTGTGACCACGCTGGTCATAGGCCATGAGGATTGCACCAGCGCTGTTGGGCAGAATCGTCTTCACCAGGTTTTCGTGCGCATCATATTCCTGCTGCAAGGTGACCCCGGCGTTGTCCGTCGTCTCGATGACCTGCCCGGCGACATTGCTCAGCGAGCTGGTCAGTTCGTAGTCTTCGCGATCCAGCAGGGCAAAGGAACCAGCGATATCATCCGGGTCGAGACCGTCCGGGCTGCCATCCAGCAAGCGATACGTGCTGTTCGTCAATCCGCTGTAGACAAAGCCCGTGGCGCCCTCTCCGGGAGTCACCTGCAAGGTCACCCGGCCCATTGAATCGTAAAAGGTCTGCCCCCAATAGATCGGATCGCTGGTCCCCCCGAAATACGGCATGCTCACCCACTCGGGCAACTGACGTATCTGATACAACTTGTCCACGTAGACCTTGGCGCCATTACCGGCAATCGACACCGTGCGCAGCTCACGGCCCAAGCGGTCGAAATAGGTCACGCCCGGCGCATCCGGCGCCGCCGTGCTCACCACCCGGACCGCTGTCAATGCATCCTCAGGCGCATCCACCGACAAATCCGATGCCCGCAACCGCTGCGTGCTCGCAACCGTCCCGTCCGCCGAGGTCACGCTGATCAGGCGGTCAAAGCTGTCATAGGCGTTGACCGTCGTGAGTCCATTGGGACCGATGGTCGTCAACACCGACCCGGACTTCGCTTCAAAAGTCGAAGAGGAGCTGTGGCCCACATCATTGATCGCCCGCAGCGCAAAGCGCCCCGTGGCGTCCATCTGAGTGTAGGCCGTGCGCGTCAAGAGACCCTCGCCGCCTTCACCGGTTACCTGGGTCCTGATCACATTGCCATAGCCGTCGTAAGTGTAGGTCGTCGAAAGCGCAAATTCGGGCTCATCCGGCTCGACCGTTTCCGTTGTCAGCAACCAGGTGGCGTCAGCATCGTAGACAAAGCTGGAGGTTTTCGTTTTCGCATCACCACCGCCGGTGGTTTGCGTCACCGTCGAACGGGTCAAGCGTCCATAGCGATAATGATCCGCGTCATCCCCGTATTCACTCACTGTCGTGGTGGTGAAGCCGCCGCCCATATCCACGGTGATTTCCGCCAGGTTGCCCCACTCATCGTAGTCTTCGGCGGACTTCGTTGTCACCACCGTCGAATAAGGCGTTTCCAGGCCGTCGGTCGGCTCGTAGGTTTCCTTCGTTTCGGTTTCGGCGATAATGAAGTGGATATCGGAAAGGCCACTGACCGTTTCGATATCCACAAAACTGCTCATGGTCGCGCGATTGAGCGTGGTTCCGTCCTCCAGAGCCGTCGTGGTAGCCGACACCAATCCCGTGAACGGATACTCCTGATTGAACTCTGTCGTGGTGACGGTTGTCAGCTCGTCACCATAGATGTCGGTCGTCGTCATCTGGCCAAAGCCCATCGACCCACGTTCGCGATTCGACACCAGATTGGCGTAGCGATACTGGTGTTTCGAGAAAATCGCATCGCCGTTTTCATCGCTCATCCCGGTGTCCTTGTGGATTTCCACCACGGCCAACGCCGCATTTTGGAAATCAAAATAACCGCTGCCCAGATTCTCTGCTTCCTCACCCTTCGTGTAAAAATTCGGATTCGTCAGGCGCTGGTAATAGGCGCGCGTCTGCACGCCAAGCCCATTCGTAACCGTGCCGATGACGTCGTAGGTGGCGTCCGAGTCCTTGCTCACGAATGCCCGATAGGGAGACGCCACCCCACCGGCCCCCAGTTGCGCAACCAGTAGCTCAGCCTGACCGTTTCCGGAAAAGTCGCCAATCAGCGCATTGAGCGTGGTTTTGTTCGACGTTTGCGGTATTAAAATGGAGTCATTGATATCATTAATCTCATCAGCAAAATAGTTACTAACGCTATAAAACCCACTGTTATAATATCCCCTGAGCGCCTGGACTTCGTTTTCATTGATCGGGATCACTTGCAGGTCACTGTTCTTCCCATTGAGCGGATGCCGGAAGTTAAAGACTGTGGCCGTGGCAACTCGATCAACCTTAGGCCCTTGTCGCATCGTTCGGACGGAAGAACTAATGAGTTGAATGATGTCCAGAACACCATCCCCATAAAGATCGGCAACATGCCAGGTTACGCCAGTCCCACTGGATATCCGATAATCATAAATCACTTTGGGACTGGAGAACATATTGTCATTCCCCTCATAATCGCCTTTAGAATAGGAAACCTTCATCTTGCGACTATTGCCATCGAAATAGACTACATCCGAGCAGCCATCGCCATTCACATCGGCGACTCGTATGCGCTGATGCAGGTTATAAAAATCTACCTGACCGAGGTTTCCGTCCTGAGGGTGATAAGTAAATTGTCTCTGGCCCGACTCACCATTGGGCTCGTTCAAGTAAATCGCCAAGCGATAGTAGTTTTGATTGGCTCCACTTGATGCAAAATACTGCTGAGCGATATCCATGTAGCCATCGCCATTGAAGTCACCCATATGCCAGAACTGCCCCAGGCCTCTCTGATCCCCTCCCAGTGCGATCCAACGGGCCGATGAATCACTCATCGCAATGTGTTGGCCGATATGGTTGCCTTCGGAAACCGCCAAATCAAAAGTCACCCCATAGGCGCCATTGTCACCAGCGCTGCTGGTAGGAAAGCCTGTCGGATAGACAAAAAGGATATCCGTTCGACCGTCTCCGGTAAAGTCGGCCTCAAACGCAGGACGCTCAGTGTTCCAATATGGCGCTCTGTCACCAATTACCGTCCATGGACTCTCGCTGCTCGCCCACTGCCCATTGCCCTCGTTTTCAATAAACTTATAATTAGTATCCTGGCTGTTATTGGTCCCGGCGACTTTCATGAAATCGGCATCACCGTCACCATCAAAATCCCCCTGAAAGAACCGGATATTCGAACTGCTGAAGTTAAAGCTGCCCCCCGACTTTATCACATTTTGCTTATTGAAAGACCTTCCGTTCGAATAAAGGATATCCAGGTCAAAACTCCCCCCACTGGAGGATATCTGCGCGATGTCCATTTTACCGTCGCCATCGTAGTCACCCTGATAGTCGATGACCTTCGCGCCATGACCCGTATTATCGCCCATTTTGATGATACGCTTGCCGGTTCCCATGGCTTCCCACTCAAACACAGTGGGCAACAACCGGGTTCCATCCGACGACTCGGTGACAATTCCCAGCAACTGCGAACGACGGGTATTCTGGCTTTCCGTATAACGCATGCTGTATCGGCGAAAGAGATCATCTTCATAATAGGACTCAATCGCCTGCAATCGGTAGCGATTTTTCAGCAACTTACCCATCATGTAGCCCATAGACTGGTCCGGGCGTTCCTCGTAGCGGAAGTAGACATAGGCATAAGGTAGCGCCCCGGTGTTTTCGTTACCCGTATAGGCAATACGAGTCAGATGCAGAGGGTCATCGTTTGTCGGTTGCTCGTAGGTGTACTCATAGTAATTGCCCACCGCATCGGTTACCCGCGTCAAATGCCAAGTCAACGCTGCGGACTCTCCAGCAATTACGTAGCGTGAATTCGCTACCGCCCCATAAGTCATGGTCAGTCCTGATTTGGTCTCGACCACAAGTGACTCCGGCCCGTTGCCCAAACTGCCATAACTCCAGATCCGGCTGAAGTCATTGAATTCCGTCCGGTATTCGGCGCCATCCTCACCATACTCCTTGTCTTGCGAAATCAGGATCAGGCGTTTGCCATCAATGTAAAAGCGGTCAGTATCCGTATAATTTACGCCATCGACAAAGCCATCAATCAACCGGCTGCTCGGACCTCGCGTGATCGCCGAAAAACCGCTGAGGTTCCACCCCACGCCCATGACGCCATTACTGCTGGTGCTGTTGTAATTTAAGGCCAGGGATGGTTGCGTCCCCGATGTGCCCGGCACGATGCCAATCGGCACATTGATATTCAGCGTGCCCGAAGCCGACGTAGTCGTCTCAACCGGCAGCGTGGAAAGAATCACATCCGGGTTAGCCGTCGCATCTCCGACTGTTAAGGTTGATGAGGCGTTGTCCGCTTCCGTCCCCAGAAGAATTTCATGAATGTTCGCGAGGCCGTCTCCATCGTAATCCGCCAGATAGTCACCAAGGCCATTGTCATAATCAATATTATCGCCAATGGTGGAATCCATCGAAGTGGGAAAATCAAAAATTGGATCCTGCTGGATAACATCATCGACCCAGTCCTCCTCTTCATCGCTATAGAACCAACGCGGATTCGTAGTTGGGCTATCATACCAGAGCCAGCCAGCCAATTGACTAAATAGCCAGGTTTGATTGCTTACTGCGACATCATAGGTTGCATCCGAAGCGCTCCACCAGCCAATTTCGGCATCGTAAAACCAATAGTCCGAATCCACTGACTCAACGTACAACCATCCGTGCTGACGATGGTATACCCAGGGGAAATTCCAGACATTGACCTCACCCAACCAGAAAGTCGTCCATCCACTGGAATAGCTTTGCCCCGAAAGTCCAAAGAATGATTCAAAATCAGATTCGGCGATCAAGTCGTTAGCTGAGGGCGTGGATCCATCTGCTGGATAGACCGGAGTAACCGTAGGCAGTTCGACTACGGGTAGACCAACTGAGGGCAAGGTATCGATATCGTCGCCTGGAACTGGAATTGCAGGCTCGTCGATGATCTGGAGGATAATGGATGCGTCAACATAGGACAAAAGAGAGCCGTCATCAATCACCGCCTGGGCAATCAGTGTTTTCGTGGCTGTCGCTAGTGGCGTATATTCCAGCGAATAAACATGACCTGATACTCCACCACCCGAGCTGTCGACCCCCAGCAAGTTTTCTGCACTGATTGAACCTTCATAAAATTCAACATACGAGATTCCGACATTGGAATCAGCCAACACCTTGAGCGTTTTAGTATCCCCAAGTGTCATGCGACTGATTTCCCAAGGATCTATCCACTGAACCCCTGGGATTGGCCCTTCGAAATCAAATGAAACGGCGGCCGACTCGGTTGTATCACTTGAGTCATCAGTAGCGACTATTCGATAGCTATGCTCACTCACCACGTCCTGGGTAAAAATAAATGTGTAATTAAAACCATCATTGCTGACAATCGCCGACACCGCTTGATCCGCATCATCCAGCAGTTCAATGCTGACCGGAGCGCTACCGGAACCATCAACGGCGCCATCAGGGTCTACGATGAATGCTTCCAGCGTAACTAATTTACCGGCTGTCCAGTTAATGGTCGATTCCAAGGGTGAAACCCACTCTACAATCGGCGGTGTATTCACCCAATTCACGCTCACAGGCTCAGTCAAAGCCTGAGCTCCGTTATTATCAGTCACTCGTGCATAATAGCTTAAACCAGTCGACGCAGTTTCTTCCCAATGAAAATACGCAGTGGAGAATTCCTTTGGATCGCTGGTCAGCGGCTCCAGTGGGATCATCGAGTCGGGGTCCACATCGTTGAGCGGATAAACAACGTGTAAACGCGTGTCCGTGTCTGGCGCCGGTTCAATGCCCAACATCTGGAAATACTCTACGCGCAGATAGCGATTTTCAAAGTCCGCAGCGCTTACCGAGAATGTATGATAGTCCCTGATCGCCAAGTCGGCGCCGTCTTCAGGCGCTATCCATTCAATAACCGGCTCCGCATTCGCCCAAGCCATCACCGATTCATAATTTTCGGTATCCTTCCAGCGCAGTGGATACCCGGCACTGAAATCATCCTGGGCATACGAGCGCGCTTGCTCCTCCAACATCGGCAAGAGGATGTCCTCCCCTAATGCAACATCGTACCAAGCGACGTTGTCGATAAATTCGTCAATATCACCATCAGGCATGGTGGTCACAACCAGCATGCTTCCCGGGATGGGAAATGCCGCCAAACCGTTCAGCGGATCATGCATCTGCTCACTGTTCACTTGGTAATCGAGGCACAGGAATTCCACACTGATGTGCGGATAATTGTAAACGCGCTCACCGTTGATATAGAAAGTCACTTCAATAGCGTCTTCAGCATCCGTTCGCACAGTAACCGCGATACGATTGGTTCCCAACTGCAGATCCAGCTGAGAACTCACCGCCAACACCCGACCTTCCGAAAGGAAAGACAAAGTGCGCGTGTCCACATTATAAAACACTCCATAGGCTGATGAGGCATCGCTGTAAAGTTCCTCGGGAGAGAACCATGTCATGAAGGAATAGAGCTCATCATCAAACACACAATCCAGACTCAGCGTCATTTCGCCAGTGCTCCATACCGAACCATCCCCAGAGGATACGTTAAACAGCTCATCGCTTGATGAAGACCAGCTCAGCGAAGGCGCACTGTCCGAACTACCAAAATCATCCTGTCCGATAACTTCCCCGCTCAATAACGGATCGCCTCCAGTCAAAGCTGGTTCGGGGTTACTCACCAACCACTGCAAACTCACTGGAGAGTCAGCACTATCGGCGATGTAATGAACCTCCAGATAATAGCTCTGCCCCTCGACCAGATCGACCACGACACTCCGCTCGCCACTGCCATCGACCAGCAGCTCCCGACGATTGAATACGTTGCCATCACGACTCAGCCACAGGTTGGTTTCAGTCCCTCCCTCGAGGGTAAACGTATAGCTTCCGGAAACCGGCGCAACAATCCGGCCACGCATGCGCGCGCCGTGATCTCCCAACGAAGTGATCGCCCCATCATCAGCCGACCAGCCAGCCGGGGTGCTGACGGCATCCAGAGTGTCTTCGCCATCGGCGTTGCCCGGAAAACGAATTCCCGTGACAGACCAAATCTTGAGCGCATCCAGGTCGTCTGTAAATGGCGACCAATAGTCCCAGCTAACTGTTCCAGGAATAGCAACTGGAGAGTCAGAATCATTGCCGGCTTTTACCCAGGTCAAGCTCACCGGATCATCACTCACACTTGCCGTATAGACGACTTCAATGTAATAAGATGCTTCAAATTCCGCCGAGTCGGTCTCCATGTAAACCGTAACCGTGCGCTCTACTTCATCCTTGTCTAAAATGCGCTCAGCATTTGATGGATCACCGTCTTCACTGAACCAGACTTCTGTTTCCGAACCGCCAGTAACGACTAGTTCATAAAAATCTGTGGTGGATGGCGTTATGGTAACCGAAAGACGGCCACCATGTGTTGGCAACGTGCTCGAATCCGATGGCAGGGTCCAACCAGCGGGCGTCTCCATCTCGCTCAGGCTTTCCGTCCCCGTTGGTAGATCTGGATAACGTTCCGTCGTCGAATCGAAGTCGTACAATTCGGAAAGGGAAGCAAACGAAGCCGTCCAATATTCACGAATAAAAACAGGACTCCCCCCACTGACCGGTGTATCCGCCGAGTTCGGGATAAAGGATTGTATGAATTTCTGCACGCCATCGGGAGCAGACAAGCCCTCATCAAGCAAATCAACCAGCGTTAATGGATCGTTTACCGGATCTAAACCCAGGGCGTATTCCCAACCATCGAACAAACCATCAGCATCCGTATCCCGGACGGTGGGATCGCTCTCAATAATTTGTTCAAAGTAATTGGCCAGGCCATCAAAATCCGGGTCACCTTCGGCGCCATTGACGCAGTTCACCGAACCGTCATCATCAATGGAGAAACCATAAAGAAGTTCCCACCCATCCAGTAGATTATCATTGTCTGAATCTGGAGCATCAGAACCAAATCCGTAAGCGTCAATCTGCTCCAAATACCACTCATATTTGGTAATGATCCCACCAGTGCGATCAGTATCTATGATTTCTGATGGCGGATTGGCGCCTGGGTCCGCCAACAGGCGTGGCATTCCGGTTCCCAGAAGCACAAAGGCAGCGAAAAGACCTGGCAGGACTCGACGTAACAACGAGTTCATGTGGCGTGACAGGTGGTTTTTATTCATTGGATGATAACCTGCTTAAAATAGGTGAATTCAAATTTTTTGCTGCTTTAAGGACTGCTTGATATTCAAGATTTCCGTTTTCGACAGCACGGCGGGCAAAATGATAAATGGTTACCTTGAGCAATGTATGCTCGACCGGGTCTGCCATCATCAGTTGGAGTTGATCTGCAGCAATAGTCGGCGTTTCAGCACTCAGCGCCAGAATCGCAGAAATCCTCGTAGCCCGATTGGCATTCGGGTCAGTCACAATTTGCGTGGCGACACTGCGAAAATCTGTATCTGAAATCAGTTCTGGGTGATTCTCGTGAAGTCGCAGATAATTGAGGATCGCAGCCCCGGCGATTTCATTGTCGCTTTCAGAAAGGCTTTGCTTAAGCACGTCGAGCAAAGGCGCCAATTCGGCATCGTATCGGTACTCGGCAGCCACCGCATCATCAACCCAAAGACTATAATGCTGCAGAAGGTATTCTCGCCAAAGCGTGTGTTGAGCCGTATCCTTCACGCCATCGATTAAGACGCCTTGAATAAAATCCTCATGTCCAGGCTGGCGCATTAGCATCTCAAGCAAATCATTACGAATCGCAAAATCCTCTGATGGGTTCGAGGTCTCGGGGGAGGCGGTGGTAAGGAATTCCCGAATAGCTGCAAAGTCCTGTTCCCCCAATAAGGCCAAGTCTAATTCCTGTAATTGATCAAGCCGGTGCAGATAACTCAGAGTCGAGTCCATGACGCTTTGTAAGCGCTCATTAATCAAAGGCGCCTCCTCTTTGCTCAGAGCTTCAGCACTCGTCAGAATGGGCAATTCGATCAGCGCGGGATCGGTGGGTAACGCCTCATCCATGACAGGCGTCGCTGTCGTAGCATCTGCCAGGTCCATCTTTGTGGACTCAGGCTCAATACCCGACTTCGAACCGACTTCGGATTGAGTCCAATACCATAGGCCTCCACCGACTAGGATGCAGGCAATTAAGAATCCCCCAATTTTGACAAACCGTAGCGCCATCATGTAAGTTATCGGCGGTTAATATACTGCCCTGCTTCATAAACAAAGACATGGTGGCAAACAGATCCGCTCACATCGTCTGGCTTATACATGACCAAGCTACAGCGCCCGAAAGCATCAAGGTCATCATTGGTGAGCCATTTTACGACCGTTCCATCGCCAAATATGACGCCGGACTTGAAGATGCTAACACGAAGAGAAATGTCATCGGGCAAGGGACTGGTAATCAGCACGCTTGTCGCCTCCTGTATGCCCTCGCCAAGATTACTGCCCTGGTAAAACCCGCTGACATTTTCCCGAATCCAGAATCCTTCTGTGCTGACACTCTGGGCAATCGCACCACCTTCACCGACGCGTGCAACGAGTGACCGCGGACGTAGCACTTCAGAACGGCTCAGTTCAAATGTTGAATCATTACCGTTATCGCTGATAAGGGTGAGTCCGATATCGCCTCCATCTGCAACCAGGCCAGCGAGCCCCTCCCAAGTCCATTCGCGAACGTAATGCCGCATCAAAGCGGGATCGTCCGCTTGCACCTGTGTTGGATAAACGATTACATCGAACTGACCGCTTACTCCACTTCGAAGAGCTGTTACAGTGTAAACGCCTGACTCAGTAAAGGTGTGAATAACCGGTTCGGTATCCGTTGTTTCGTATTCATCGGCTCCGACAGTGATTGAAACAAGACTTCCATCGGGTGACTGACCGGCATTCAAGCGAAGCGCATCTCCCACTCTCAAAGCGATATTTTCGCTTTGAAGCACGTCGGTGACCGTCCACTCAATACTTTGGTTAATCGTCTTGCCCCCCTCTTGGAAACCAAGATCGAAGGTATGAATTGAACCATCAGCTGGCAGATCAATATCGGCGTACCAACCATCACCGGCGGCTCGCCGCAGCGTCGAACCATCACTCACGCTCATCTTACCCAAGTAGGCTGTGGTTCCTTCGATAAATGCCGGAGAAATTGCACTTTGAGTTACTTCTGTCAGTAGCGACTCGGTGGAGTCCAAGTAATACTCACCCCAATCTGCAGTATCACTCTCAGGGCGCTCCAGGGCAATATCACCGACTCCAATCCAGCGCTCTTCATAAACATTCTCCCAGTGCAGTTGGTAGGAATGGTCACCTGCGGCCAAATGAGGCAGGTATACCGAAAGCGGATCGATTTGCCCACTCACAGACTGCACATACTCATTGGAAGAAACATACTCCCCATCGATATAGTGATGAATAATTAAGGGGCGGTAAGCATTTTCATCACCGTGAAAGACATACCGGATCGGAACCGATAGTCGGTAGATGCCAGCCTCGGCAAGCGATATGTTTACAGTTATTTTTCCGGCAATGTCGCTGGAGAACAACTCATTGCTCACGCTCATTTCCCATTTTCCTAAATCGGCTTGAGCTGTCTGAATCGCCACAGAGTCAAACGCCGTCCACTCCGGTAAGTCAGGTATGAGCGGATCGCTATGAGCGTAATGAACTTCTTCATAATCAGAAACGGTGTCGCCATCTGAGTCTGCCAATAAGGGGTTTAAGCCCAAGGCAACTTCTTCATCGTCATACAAACCATCGTTATCTGTGTCTAAACGGAAATCAATCAACTCGACGGAAGCTCGGGCGTAATGATCTGGATCACTGGAATCATCCGCATGAAGCATAAGGCCAATCAGCGTGTCATCCGCGTTCGGGTAAGATTCCTCCGAAGTAACTATATCGCGCCATAGAATCCCATCATTTGAAAAGCTCACAGTCGTCCCAGTGTTCATGCGCTGCATACGCATATACAGGCCCGGAACACTGACCCCATCCGGTTCACGCCGAAAAAGATCTTGGTCGCCATTAAAAGGATTCCGGTAGCGACGATAGTAGCGGCCATTCTTACGGTATTCAGCAGATATATAGGGTGAAGACGTACTGGTGGATTCACGCACCATCAACGCAAGGGCGGCATTCGCTTCATCGGTTTCCAGACTATCGACACGAAAAGTCAGGCTAAAGTTTGATGTGATGTCGCAATGGAAATAAGCACCGCGATCCCCAGAGCCAGCCCCAGCCAAGCGCCAGGAATCTCCGACCTGCCATGCCATTGGCACACCTGATCCACTCACTGCAACTATTTGCCAAGGCGACGGCAAACCTACCGCATCGGGATGTTCATTCTCATCGAAGGCATTGGTCTGTGCATAGTATTCATCGAAATCACTCCAGCCATCTTCATCCATATCTGTTACGCTTGGATCGAAGCCTAAAAGCAATTCCGTGGCGTTGCTTAGTCCATCACCATCCAGATCTAAGCCTGCGTCATTGGCCGCAAGATTCAGCCCATACTGATACTCCCAAGCGTCGAGCATACCGTCACCATCTGTATCTTCCAGCCAAACATCGCCGCCAACCGAACGCTCTAGCTCATTATCCAAGCCGTCTCCATCGAAGTCCAATCCAGCGGGCTCCGCACTGGAGATTCGGACTTGGTCGAAATCCGCCTGACTGGTTTCACCCTCTGCAGCTTCAGTCTGAAGCGCACGGAAGCGGGCGAAGCTGGTCAAATTCTCATCCACAAATGGCACATCCTGAACAACCAGAGAGCCATTAATCGCCAGCATCCAACGTTTCGTCTGATAGTCGAGGTAGGCGTCGTATTGATTCCATTCTGTGGCGTCGATATCTACACTGATTTTAATCCATTCTCCAGCCAGCGGATCGAAGACCTGCAGCTTGTCTTCATTGCTGAAGCCAAACATGCCAGCCGTTGGGCCAGCAATGTCCTCTGGCTCTGGCAAAGGACCTGGATGCAGTTTTGCGCGAAAGCCTAACCACACCTGCTGGAGCTCTCCAACGCCGACAAACCGCTCAAGTTCCGCAGGGGCATTTTCATCAGAAATAAGCAAGGCTGCTTCTTCAGCGTTCACCGAAGCGCCACTCGCCAACCACCCTAATTGACCGTCCAGGTCACTCACTGAATAGCCTTCCGCTAAGGAAAAATCCGTGCTCCAAGACCACACCCCTTGCCCATCATCCACCAACTTGGCTACCGATGAATCCGATGTCGTGGGATCAAACCCGTAAAGCAGCTCCACGCCATCTCCCATGCCATCCTCATCCGTATCAAAGGCCTCTGCATTGGTCTCACCTGCATCAACGACACCATCACGGTTGACGTCTTCGAGTTCATTGAAAAGGCCATCCCCATCGTTATCCAGCTCCAAGGGCTCGACGTAGACAACATTCATCCGATCAAGTCCACTCTGCCCGCTCGTTCCCGAGCGCAGGCTAAACTCTGAGAAGTAAGGCGCACTGTTAGCAAAGCCCAGCCCCTGATGCTCTCGGAGTCCATCCAACCAAACATCCCAAGCTTGATTCTCATAATCCAAACGCACCGTGAGTCGACGCCATTGACTGAAATCGACCGCCACATCATCGGACGCAATCCACTCTCCGGCGCCAGCGCCCCAGCCATCATAGACCATCAATTGACCATCATTAGAAAAATAAAACGCGGCGGTTGTTGTAACTTTCAACTCAGGAACATCCGGCCATGGCTTGGCCAACAGATAAAAATCAACCCACACCGTCGTGTAGTCATCGCCGCGAAAGGCGTTCCTTAGCGTCAGTTCCTCTTCCTGCGCATCAATCAGCAATACTTGCGAGCCATCCACAGAATCATCTGCCGACACCATCGGCAATTCAGCGCCAACGACACTCCAATTATTCAGTGACGTCAATGCCCCCAACGCATGGCTCTCGAAACTATCGGCAAAGGGCAATACGCTCAGCAAATATGCATCCGCAATCAGCGGATCAGCTCCCAGAGCGGCTTCAGCGCCGTCATGGACCCCATCATCATCAGTATCCGGATCACCAGCGCTCGTGCCAGCCATGTATTCGTCAAGGTTGATCAATGAGTCCAAATCCCGGTCGCCATAGCGGTCATCAACCGACACATCCATGTGGTTAGCCGCTTCATAGTCATCGGGAATGCCATCCAAGTCGAGGTCAGCGAAGAGCGGATTGACCTCACCTGCGTAAAAGAAATCGATGCCAAGATTAGCCTGACCATCCGTCGAGAGACGGAAACTGGTGAAAGAGAGTAGGCTCGAATCCAAAAAACCCAAATCCGCCAACACCAGTTGCTCGTCCAGATACAAGTCCCAGGTTTTCGTCAGGTAGTTGAGCCGATAGGTGAAGCGATGCCAATTCGCACTGGTTCCGTCGATCAGGGCGTAGCGCTCGCCCGTGTAGACCCAGTCCCCTTCCCCAATGCCATCACCATGCATCGCAATGACTTCGCCCTGACCATCAATGCGGATAAAACCAGTCTGCGCGGAACGCCCCATGAAAGGGCCCATTGGCAAATCACCAACTTCACCGGCCTCTGGCTTCAGGTAAAGATCCACAAAAACAATCGAGCCCTGCTGCCCGGTAAAGCTAGCCTCAATAACGTGAGGCGTGTCGACGAGTGTAAAGAACAAAGACTGTTGCCCGGAAGCTGAATCAAGGTCAGTGATTTCGGGAGAACCTGTTTCCACTTGCCAGTGGGCATCAGTGGTCAATGCGCCGACTTGGTAGCCTTCGGCGGATTCAAAATCCGTCGTATAAGGAAGCACGGTCTGCCCATGAGACGTACTAATTATTAAGCAAGATATCGCAAAACATCCTGCGAGGCTCGTAAATCCAGCTCGCCGCATAGTTGGAACTTTCGCTTGGGAATTTCGCCTACTTGCGGCCAGATTTGTTTTTGCGCTTGTCAGCCAGCAGCATCAAGCCAGTGGTGGTCAAAAGCACCGTGCCAATGCTTGACATTTCAATCAATGTCCCGCCTGACGTCTCCCCGGCAATAGCCAAGCTTGGCGACAGAACAATTAACAAGGAGAATAGGCGGACTTTCATGGCGGGAAAAAATAATTGTATTACGTTCAATCACTCATAGCTCATAGAACCTGAGTCATACAGTTTCGTTGAAGCTGACCATGGTTAGTATACCGTCAATCGAAAAATTTCACCAATAATAAAAGTTTTTCTGCATCAATGATTTTCTTACTATATCATATTTGCACATTCAACTTTGAATACCCAACCATACGCCTACGTATCATTAAGTCTTTATTAATAATCGCTCAAAAACAGAGATGAAATTCAACGCTGTCCGCCTTTTTGCCCTAGTCAATGTCTTGATCGTAGGCTACCTATTCTATGAACTTTATCAACTAAAGCATCCCAGGCGAGAAGTCCCGCCAGAGACTCAATCCAGCATTAATCCACCAGAGGTCGACGTCGGCAATGCCTTTGCCCGTGCGATCAACCCTGAGATTTCACCGCAGCAACGCCTGGCTGCGCTACGCTCACTGCAACTAACTCAGCTGAACCGAGATGAAGCCGACCAAATTGCCGAAAACCTATTCAGCCAACAGCCACACAGCACGATTCTCACAACACTGGAACTTCGCAGTCAGGCAGGACGCCTCCTGCTAAACTCGCCAGTGAATCACAGCAAGCTCATCAGCCTGCTTGCAGCTATTGCTCAAGACCAGGAACAGCCGCTCCCATTGCGCAATCAGTCTTTGATACTCACCTATCAATTAATCAGCCAAACTGACCGTATGACAGATGAGAATCTAGCCCTATACGCTCAGACCAAAGAAGAGCTTTTCAAGGATCGGTCCACATCACTGGCAGCCACGGTAATCGAGGGAGAGGCCTACCTGTATGAACGCAGGCCTGAATTTGCGAAACGTGAAGCCTTGACTAAGCTCGTGTTAAGGGGACTGCGAGACCTGCGCTCAGCCGAGTCGGTGCAACTTGCAGCCTTAATGGTAGCAACGAACGTCAAGATCACCGAAGCCCGTGAAGATGCGAAGGCAATCGCGACAGCCAACCCATCACAGTCGCTCACCTTAGCCGCCGTCAATGCCGCTGCGGCGCTGGGCGCGCCCAAAAGCTTTTTCGAGAACCTGTCATACAATGACAGTAAACTTGAACTGGCGCGACTTCAGGCGCTAGGGAACAAACAATGAAGTAAGCAGTCCCGGATTGATTTGGTATTGCTCAACAACAATGCTTTCCGGAAATCGGCCATCCGAATAATCGATGTCAATCCGATGCGGCAATTGCATGCCTCCGACCAGCTTATAGTCGTCAAACTTGAGCTCGCACGCAGAGCCCTCCATAACTAGTCGACTCTTCTGAATCAGATACGTGTCTGAATCCAGCCTCACCTCCTGAACCGTGCTGCCAACTTGCCAACGCAAATAATAATCGCCATCAACATCCAACTTAGCATCTGCCAAATCATCACTTGGCCAGCCCCCCAAAGGCATCCCCACGGCCATTCGTGACAGATACCATAGGCTTTCGCCCACGGACTCGACTTCGCTCAACTCCCCTTTGGCCTCCCGGGAACGACTCCTTCGCACCGACTTTCCATCGCTAGTGTATTCAATCCTGATATTTTTCGCATCAGTAACTTCACGCATCTGGCCGTCATCACGACGCATCAATGAATAATCCGCCACTTCTCCATTCCCAAGGCTTATAGCCCCTCGCATAATGAGGGAATGTAAACCGGGATCAATGTCCCCATAAGTCGCTTGAAGACTAGCCTCCAGCAGTAATTGCGCATCGAGGGCGCCAGAGTCATCATGAATCTGATAAACCTTCATCTGGACTCCAGCAGCCTCAGACTCATCGCTCTCACTCTCAACTGCCGTCCCTTCCTCGCCTCCCAGGAAACTACCGATCAGGATGAAAACGGGAATCAGGACCAATTGAGATATACCGCCAAATAGGGCGATTTTAAATAAAAGGCGATGATCCCATCTGCTAGCCGAACGACTCATGATATATCATAGCTCAATCATCGAGCCCCAGTAGCCAAGCGAAATTTTCAAAACCTGGCACCATCCAGCGCAATATAGCAGCATTACGACAAAGAAGGTTCCAAGTTACTCATGCCTAAGCAGGCCTAAATCAATATCATTGGGTCTTTTATTGCCCCATAGCACAGCAATCGACTCAATGAGGCTTTCCATCCTTTCAGCATTCTCCTGACCTGCCATTCTCTGCTCAAAGGACAATGAAGTGGACAACCTATCAGCAATCTGCGGTCGGCCTGTTCTAGCCGCAAGTAAAGCCCAAGCATATGCCGCCACAGGGTCAGGGTCTACTCCAACGCCCTTTTCGTACATCAATGCAATCGTCGCTTGAGAAACTGAATTCTCCTGCATAGCAACCATATGAAACCATTTGAATGCTTTCGAATATTCCCCCTTCGAATCATATAGTAGGCCAAGCATTCCATGAGCGAAGGAGTCTGCCCGATTTGCTGCTTTTAGCAAAAGCTGTTCCCCCTTGCCTATATCCTACTCGACTCCCCAACCATTAACGTAAAACATCCCCAGATAGGCAATAGCAAGGGTCTCATCGGCAAGAGCGACTTTCTGCATCCATATCGCCGCCAATTCAAAATTCTGACCGACTCCCTTTCCGCTATAGTACTGTCGGTTTTATAATCAAGAACACTGATTTCATTCAGCTCGCTCAAAGGCAGCTCATGGCCAATTCAATCCGGTAGCAATACTTCGCGAGTCGCCTCGTTCTTGTAAATCACCACAAGTTTCTGCGAAGCCCGGGTTACTGCTACGAAAACACGTTTAGTGTTCTTGCGAACGAGTTCCTCACGATCTGTGTCGTCTAAGCCGAGCGCCATTTCTTGTTCGAACAAACGGTCGAGGCCAATGATCACCACAATCGGGGATTCTATTCCCGTGCAGGCATTGATGGTGCTGACACGCAATTGATCGCGGTTTTTTGCTTCGGCCGCAGATACAACCTTGTTCCCAAAGTGGATCCTCAGGTGTTCCAGTTCTGCTTGTTCGCTGAATCCGGATGCATCGATCAGCAATATATTACCTGGATTGAGGCCACTCTCGAATAGCTGCTTCAATTGTTCCACCAGGACATTTTGCATGGATCGGCTTCCCGCATTCACCAATTTGGGCGAGTCTCCACTGGGCATCGAATCGATGTAAGGCTGATCGGGCAGATTCACTTCGTCCTCTTCACTACCCAAGCGGCTCATGTAGAACCGCTTCGCCATAGACATGATTTCGCGGGTGTTGCGGTAGGGCTTGGTCAGACGCTGAGAACGCCCGCGCATATCCCCGCCCAAGACCTGCGCCCACGATTGACCGCTGCGTAAAAACCCCTGCGTGGGGTCGGCGGCCATGAATAATCGGCCATATTCAGGGTGGAGCGCCGCCTTTACACACTCGAACCAGGTCGGTGCGAAAAACTGCGCCTCATCGATGTAAATGGTATGGTAGGTTTTTCCGGCAATAGCTCCATCACGCAGCTTTTTTAGAAAGAGCCGTGGAGCGACTGGCCAGTCCACCAAATCGCGATCATCGAGCATCTTGCGATACATTGAGTATAGCCGATAGACCCCCTGCCGCTGTGTCGGTTGTAAGGCGCGCTTGCGACCAGTCCGCGCACTCTCGAGATACCAGCCTAGTGTCGGATTATCCAAGGCGTTGTCTGATATCCATTCAAATTCTTCGAGCAAGAACTCTCGTGTGAACTGTCCATCAAGTTTCTCATCTTTGAGTGCTTGGTCAATAAACGCGTTTCGCACCGTCGATTCGATCATGCTGAACTTCAACATCGAATGCAACCAACTGAAGAATGTGCGCCATTCCACATTGCGCGACATCCCTAATTCCTTCGCTCTAGTCTGCAGGTCAGCGCGTAGCGGTTTATTGTGCATCAGCACCAGGACACGCTGATTGTCATTCAGTGTGGCAGAGAGTCTGGCGCGAAAAAGAAGTATCAAGGTTTTGCCGCAACCAGCCGTTCCTGTCACGAGTCGCATATGCCCGGAGCTGGCTGCTTTGAATGCTTCGCTGGACAACTCCAAGTCGCGTTTCATCGCTGCCTCCTGGTCATAGTCCAAGAGAAAATCCAGTTGCTTCGGTGCTTCCTTGCTTGCCAATCGCTCGGAGCGCGTCACCCAACTCGCAGGGATCGCCGCCTCCGGTGCAAACCGCCCGACGATTAGGTTCAACACTTGCTGATCAAGCTCAAGGTCGGACGCCGCTTGAAAATGACGTAATAAAGATTCCCCACGGCACTCCTGCTTGCCCAAAAACAGACGCGGGGCTCCCTGCCAGCTACGAGCGAGCCTCTCCACCGCGTCATCGGATGCTTTGGGATACAGCACCCAATGTTGGAGCGTTAGATTTGCGTCCGCGCCCAATTCTTGAAGCACCACATGCGTGAAGGCGCTCAGGCTGTGGGCCTGCTTCGGGTCTTCGGGATCAGTCCCATCACCGTCCAGCATATCTCCTTGAAAGTAGCGATCCACAGCATCGGTATCCGCGCTACTTACGGCGAGTAAAAACGCAGCGCGATTGCGATAGACCACCAGGAAGTCCGGGTGATTTGGATCTGAAATTTGATAGCTGATGCGGCACACCAACTCATCATCATCGATGGAGCGTAGTTGCCGCCATACCTTGACCAGGTGATCTGGCATTTTGTGCGGCAATCGATCTGGAAGCATGCGCGCCATAACTAAACATCCACCAGATGGCTTGCCTCCCGCAAGCTCCGCCAGTGCTCAATCGCTTCCCGAACTTCATCATCTACGCTGGCTGTCTGTAAAAAGTTCTCTGCTGCCAGCACAATCACCTTAACCTTTGCGCGACTCACGATCACATTCAGCCGCGAAGGCAGATAGACAAACTCCTCGATCGCGCTCAGGAACCGTGGATCCGCTGCCGCAGTGCTCAGGATGATAACGCTGCGTTCCTGGCCCTGCATGCGTTCCACGGTGTCTACGACGACGCTTTCCAAATCCGCTAGGTCCCATGCGCGATTCTCACGTAGCCGTTTGCGGATCACACGCGCCTGTCGGCGAAACGGCGAGATCACGCCCACGTCACCCAATGGATGTCCACGCCGATGAAGCTCTTGCATCAGCTGGTTCACCAGGGAAGCTTGTTCCATCGAGTAGTGCCTAGTGGTTTCAACCTGTGTCGGTATCCACACTAGGCTGTGCTCGCTGCCAAGAGCTTCAGCGAGCCATGGTTGGCTGGCGTGCGAGCTCAGCATCAGCGCTTTTCCTTCATTGCTTTCGTGCGCCACGAGTTCCCCCGAGTAAAATTCTGAGCTGACCCAACTGCATATCTCGTGATTCATACGATACGTTGTGGTTAGCATTTCGCGCTCGTTCACATGGCGTAGACGCTGAAATAGTCCGTAGTACTTGGCTTCAAAGGCTCGCTTCGAAAGCAAGACTGGCGGCAGTTGCTTTTCATCGCCAATGACCACATAACAATCGGCGCTAAGCATTGCCATGATTGCCAGGGGCAATGTCATCTGGCTGGCTTCATCGATAATCACGCAGTCAAATTCAGCTCGGTTGAGTCGACTGCTGAATGCAGTGAAGGGCGTGGCTCCGATCACGTAACCTTCCGTGCTCTCATCAAAGCCGCACTCTGCGTAACTCTCGTAAACAGGGACCTCCAGGTTCTGGTCAATGCCATGCACCCCGACTTTGGCGATCCGTTCCAAGTCTGGATTCAGAGCGTGGATTTTGTTGAGTGCTTCGTGTATAGCCCGGTGCGTGCAAGCCGTCACCAAAATGCGCTCACCGCGCACCAGGCGCTGCCGAACGATTTGCGCCAATACTCGCGTTTTGCCAGTGCCCGGAGGCCCTTGGATCAGCGCACACCAATCAGCCGTGCTGCCAATCGCCACCCCGTCCTGCTGAGATTCGTTAAAGCAGTTGGTTGCTGCTTCGGTCGCTGCGTCATCGTATTCATCAGGGTCAACCCCATCCGATTCCGAAGTGCCTTCGATTAGTGGCAAAACTCGAGCCTGCCCACGCTTCGATGCCCCCATTTCATCCAGTGCGCGCTGCAACTGTGGAGCCGGATCAAAGATGCCCGCGTCGATCATCAAGGTATCTCCACAGGCCATGATCGCCTGAGTCCCCGCTTCAGACAGCGTAATCTCGATGAATTCTCGCCCACTGAAGGTTTCCCCATCTCGAGCCCAGTAGCCTTGGGAGATGGGCTCAAATGGATTGCCTGTGTGCAGGATTATCGGGTCACCCTCCCGAAACTCAGATAAGTTTTCATCACACTCGAATCGCAGCACATTGTTGTCCTGTCTTTGCCGATAATAAACGCGCTCCAAGCACTTCCCTTGATCGACCCGACGGTCTACCGGCATGCGCAACAACTTCTCATGCTCAGCATGCAGTGCCCGAGATTCATCAGCCACAAGCTCCTTGAGCTCTTGGAAGATGGCTAACTGGTTACTCGTCGTCATTAGAGCGTTTCATCGTTACAATGCTGACTTCAACAGGATTTCTTTACGGTGGTAGTCGAGGAAATGCTTCTGATCGCTATTGAATTGGCCTACGTGGATCACTTCAATCTCTGAAGCATGGGCCATTGTTCTCAACGGCGTACTGAAACGCTGAAAATCTACCTCAACTCGCCAGCCTAAATCATTCCAGCTATCTCCAACTTTCCCAAATTCATTCGGCCTGGGAAACGAGTAGCAGTGAGTCTTAGCAAAGCCAAAATCTTGCACTGCTACATTTGCGTAGGGGAAAATTAAGTCACCTGGCACGACCTCGCGCATCGCTTCGTAGAAATGACTCACATGGCCACCCGCCATTCGTTTTGAGCACCAGATATACTTACCACCAAATTCTTGGTTGAGAGATTTCTTATGGTTAACCCACCAGTAGTTCATTGCGAGATGTGATCGACGCCCATTTTTCGTATCGGTTTGATTAAGACTTTGGCGGGTTGGTTATGACGGTTGGGTTACTGATTGTGTAGCAGTCCTTAGCGGAGGGAAGCCGTAGGACTTCCTGGGGTTTGTTGCTAGAGCTTGGCAAAGGTGTTTGGTGAGATAAAGCCTAATCGGCGGTACGGATGCTGGCAGTTGTGGAAGCTGTCCACGTGCCCGTTTCGCCAAGGTGAGAGGGGCTCGGTGTAGCATATGTCGATGCTCTTATCCTTCAGCTAATCTTCGCGCCGTCGTTCTCGCTGTCTTCCTCGACGAAGACCGCCACCGCGCCCGAAATCACCGGCCCTGCCCGAGGATCTAACGATTCCTCGCCGAGGAACCGACAACTCCTGCCCGAGGAACTGACAACTCCTAACCGAGGAACTGGCAGATCCTCGCCGAGGAATTGACAATGTCCTGCCTGAACCACATTTTCCAATCGATAAACCGAGCTTCAGCGAATCAAAAGCACGCATTGCACAAAATATCAATAAACTTGGCACGATGGCAAACGTCGTGCCTATCGTTGGCTCTGCAGCGGTTCTGACTTGGCAGGGAGGAGACAGGAATGAGACAGGAATTCCTTAAAAATCCCGTAAGTCGTTGATTGCAATGGTGGAGGTGGCGGGAGTCGAACCCGAATAAACTCGCTTTATTTAAAGGGGTTTTAGGCGCTTACGGTCGGTTTTCGTGCGATTTTGACCGCTAAATAGTAAAACCATGTGCATTGTTTGCCATAGTTTCCGCTTGCCCCATTTTTATGGGGACTTATTACTACGGATACACATGGATAACGTAGAAGAATTTCCAGATAACTTGGTCAGCGCCAGACAGGCAAGCTGGTATTTTCTCCAGGCGCTTGAAGCAGCAGATACGCTCGCACAGCGACAGGAACTCATCAACATGCTGGCCGAAGAAATCATTACTTTAAATATCCAGATACGCCAGATCATGGACGCTAAAGTTCGTGAGGCGTATTTGTGCATATCGCAGACACCGCCAGAGCAGACAGCCCTTGCCCGGGAAATGTTGGCGTGGGAGTCCCCCACCCTTACGGCTGGCGAAATGAGCGCCGCGCTCCGGGTCGGCTACGAGCTCGCTGGGCACATGCAGGATTTGCGCAACTTCATCCGCGAATACACCAATGACAGCGTGTGGCCGCGCCGGGTATATCGCAAAGAGAGCATTTGGCCGGAGCACTATGGCAACGTGCAACAGCAACAGCTTTTGCCAGGGATGGAAAAAGCCAGCGGCTTTTCGGCGTTCCCACCAGTCAAGGCCGGTGACCTGCTCCGCTTACAATTAATCCATGGGAAACGGCAGTAGCACAACGCTTCAGATATTATCAGCACGAGGAGCCCATGTGTTCACCAGTCCAAAACCTCAAAACCGATGAACTACGATTTGGACTACCGATTCTCGACGGCAAGAGGGCGGGAGCAGACCAGTCCAACTGGTCAGGGAGACCCCGTAGGGGGATTCTCCCTGAAACCAGTGGTGAACTGGCTGTCTCCTCGCCTCTCGGCAAGCCGGTGCCTGCATTTTGAACGTCTGGAAGCAACAACGTCACCACCGAAGCAAATGGAAGACCGCCATGAAGGCCATCAGGGCTTGCGAGAATTGGACGCAAGCAGCCAGTATACACATATTATCCCAAACCGCAACAAAACGAATCCTCGGCGATTTTCTGCGTAGCTCACACAAGGCCTAAAATCCCTTCTATTATTATAACGAAAATTCAAAACACACCAAACACCATCATCCAGTAAGCAAGAAATACCTTCACTAAAGGGGGTTAAAGCTTGCCTCTAATTCACAGTCATAAAGTTGGACGTTTTGTCACTTTTGCACTTTAAACCCAACGCCAAAAAAACTCCTTTTGTCACTTTCAACGTCGCTGGCCATGTACTAGCAAAGCCCTATTAAACATCATGAGATATTTCTGTTTTCACATACTCTTTTTCGCCACATTGCTTTGCTCTTACGCTGACGCATCTGCGCCTACTTTAATGAAGAGTGGAGGTGACCTCAATAGATATGCGGTGTGCCTAAAGATGATCGCAAATTCAGATTCCACAGAAACAAAGAGCCAATCAGTAAAATCTGGGTCTTTAGTGTTCTTGGCATATTGGGAAGGTTTCTCAAACAGCCTATATACTATCCAAGCCTATGAAGGCCTTTATAATGGGCGCGAACCAGTCATGCACCTGCAAACGGAGTTGTCTGCAATCGACGTCGCGGAAGTTGTAATAGCGTATTTTAAAAAGTACCCAGAGGATTTGGACATTCCTGCTAATATTGCATTGGTTGGTGCTCTAGAGGATGCCAAACTTATTAAAAAAATAAAACAAGATGGGCGACCTTAACAATAAGGCCAAAGTAAAATTATCGGATGATGGCTACTCCCCCCAACCCCGCCCTTTGGGGGCAGATAGCAAATGGTCCTTATAATGTAAGTCTGATAAAATTCTATATTATAAAGAGAGGCTTGCCAGGGCGATGGCAACAGCCAACCGCTAAGGATCACTGAGCCTTGCGACTTCGCTTTATCGTCTGCTTACCTTGCGACTGCTTGCGGACGTGCTCAGTAAGTTCGGCTTGGGATTCGGCCGACTCTTTTTGATAAGCAGGTAGCTTTGGTGGACCAAGCTTCCGGCTGACTTTCTTTTGCAACTCCACGTCCTCGAGTGCTGCTTTGCCGAAGTATTCAATCACTTCACGAAGGGTTGGCTCGGTCTTTATCACCATTTGAATGGCAGCCAGGTAGCCATCGAATTGGCTGACCTCTCCATCGATATTTAGATTAAATTCATCAAGGGAGTGGTTCGCGCGAATCACTTCATCTTTGAGATGAGCTTCCAAGATTGCCTGTCCGGTATATTCGTCCGGCCACCCAGAGGTGACTGCTCTCAGGAGTTCGGTAGGCACTGCTTTTTTAAACTCAAGGTTTAGAAGTTTAGAAAACTGACTACGAGCAAGCCCAGACCTCTCAGCTAGGTCATCTTGTGTTGTTTTGTGGCGTCCCATTGCAGCCTTTAGAGCGCTGGATAAGTGATTCATACGCACACAGAAATAGAAAAATGTTCTAAAACGCAACTTTTAACTTGCGAATGTCGCGTTTTGCGACTTTTCTTCGTTTTAGAACATGAGCACTTCAACAAACATCGAACAAGCCCGCGTAGAGATTATTGGTCTGATGAAGACAACCCTGCGTTTCGATATGCGTAAGAATGCCACTGATCCAGTTAAGCGTGAAGCGGCAATCGAAATGTTTGACTGGCTATCAGAACGCGAAACGGAGCTTTCATCACCTCCTGTGTTGGTGGGTGAACCTGGCAGCAATCTTGCCGAGACTAAAGGAGGCAACCATGCATAGCACCTGCATAGAGCCATGGACACCAGTGGCGGTAGCGCTGCGAAGCGCATCACGCATAACTAGCAATTTAAGTCGCACAACAACGGATGGCGATACGCCTAGAAGTGCGAATTTACATCATAAACATCAACCTGGGCTGATGGCTCGTGTCCGAAAAATCGAAAAAGATGTTTATGGCCCCAAGGGCAGCAAAATGAGGCAAGGAAATGGCCGTGCATCCGGATACAATGTAGATGCCCTGCTGCTATCTATTCCGGAAGATCGGCATGTAACTTTTAGTCAGTGGAAAACTGCTTATTCAAAGTTAGTAGGGCAGCAAATAGCACGGACGACTTTCCGCAACCATGTCAATCGCCTGCGTAATGAAGGCAAAGTTGTCATGGACACATTAGAAGGTGCATTTGGTGCATCAGAATTTTACTGGCGCAAGGTGTCCAAGCCGTCAGTCGAGGGTAACAACGCTGAATCAAAATAACCATGGGAGCCCTAACTATAGCAGACAAACGTGAGTTGAAGAAACTCATCAAGAACAGCATCAGCGAAGTCCAGCTTGTGGAGCCAAAATGGATCCGTGGCAGTCGCGCTGCTGGCGCCCGGATTGGGATGTGCGACGTCGCCGGACGGGCATTTGAGAACTGGGCAAAGGCCAATGGCATCACCTGTAACCGGATCGGTCGTGAGAAGTATTGGCCGATCGATGAAATAGACGCCGCCATGGAACGCGGGCGTGAAGGGAAGGAGTGCGCGTAATGGACTGTGAGCGCAGCAACCAACTCGCGGAAGGCGATCTAGAGTTTTATCTGAAGAACCTACTGACCGCGCTGGCGATTATAATACTAGTGATCTTCGCGGTTTATCTAACGGTGCAGTCTCTTAATGCACTGGAACGACATTTGAATGAGGGCTTAAAACGGAGCGACCGGCCAGAGCAAAAAACTGAGTCTGCGGGATTAGACACCCCGCCAACTGCCGGGTTGGGAACTGAGGGGAAACCTAGCGCCGGGGGGAAGCCCCATATCGGCCAGTCAGGACCAGACGAAGCTTGCTCCGTTTTAAGCCCTTCACATTTCCTGATTGCCGGAAATTTCAGTCCGGACGAAAGAGTGAGAGATAGCGTATATGTGGTATTAAGCCGAACTGGAGGTTGTGACAGCAATCAGGACTACTTTTGGAGCAGCGGCGTGGAAAGCTGTGGTGAAGGCCAAGCCACTGGAGACACGCGGGAAGTGCGGGAACAAGCGCACATGGAGGTTCCGTCTATGGTCACAATCTGGGGATGTGTCCCCCGTGCTGTAAGCACCGAGAAGCGCAACCATAGTGATCGCTGGGGTAGCGTCCAGCCTGCTCCAATCTTTCATCTTAAAAGCGATGGAAAGCTAAAAACTATGTGCGCCTTGGATGGTGACCGAACTTGTGTGCCTAACGCACACAGGGAGGCGCACATTACACTTTGTGGTAGGGAGGCTGATGGTTTGCCTGCTGGGTTTCATACGCCCAGTTACGAGGGTTCGATTCCCTCCCCCGCCCCCAGATTGCCAGCCCAAATAATCGATGGATGCCGAATCGGTGAGGATGCAGCCAAGCAGTCCGAAACGGGTGTCATCGCTCTTAGAGGTCGGGCGCGTTACCCGGGACGTCCATTGCCAGCGAAGGACTGCATATCTGATGCACTGGAACCGGGACTTTTTCTAACCCTAACAGTGCAGGCATTGCGGTGGGGGGAAGCACCCTCTGGTCATCATAGTCGCCTTGCTGGTAACCGCATAAAAGCCAGCCCCCTTACCCCCTAAACCCATGAGCCTGGAACACAACTTTGACCGGTGGATTGAGACGCCGGAATGGGAGCGCCATGCCCAAATGGATGACCGCGAGCGAATCGCAGAGCAACGAGCAATCGAAGAATTAGAGAACCGCTTATCAATATCAGATTATGAAGAAGACTACTAAAAAACAACACAATGACACGCTCGACCTTGGTGACGAATCCGAAGTCGATCTACCAGAAGACGGTATGGACTTTGAACAAGCAACCGAAGCCAGCGCTGAAAAATTCTTCACGTTGCCACAACTGGAGTTGACCGTGAAGAAGGTCCACTTTGAAGCGCTGGCCTACTTTGTCAGCAAAGTCGCCGAGGACTTCCGCAAGGGAATCATCATCGTCGTGGAGCAGTATTCGTTTAAGATGATCGTTTGCACGGGCAAGGTGATGGCGATCATCCATGTGCCTTGCGAGGAGGCGAACAGCCCTTGCCGCTTCTGGATCGATGGCACGGCCATGAGTGGTTTGGAGCCATTGAACAGCCAAGGCGACTTGACGCTCAAGAAGATCGAAGACGAGCCCGGCCTGTTTCCCCTGCCCCGCGTGGAGGTGCACGGCAATAACGCCTCGATCGTGGCGAATGCCAACGAAGTGAACTTTGACTTTCATAACCTGATCCCCAGCACCACGCGGGAAGCTATGTCTCACTTCATGGGAGGCGTCGCGCTAGTGGATGCTTTCGTGAAGGCCGCGAAGAAACTCAAGGGCACTTCTCTGCGCATGATGCAGCATATGGGAGAGTCGGAAGCCATGACGGTGAAGATTGAAGGCGTTCCCCAGTTCTACGGTGTGCTGATGCCAGTGAAGGCTGAACCGCTTGAAGAAGACCGCCCTTCGTGGCTTTAGGCGCCACCCGTGACAATTTAACCAACAACTCAAACCAACACTAAAATAATTATGGAAACAGCACTTGCAACTCACTCAGCGCCAACCGCGCTGATCCCGACTAATATTCCTGAAGCGGTATCATTCTCGGAGCAGATGGCGCTCGCCAATCTGATCCCCGAGCACCTGCAAAAGAAACCCGCTGACTGCCTGCGCGTGGTCATGCAATCCAGCCAATGGGGAATGAACCCGTTTGCGGTGGCCGACTCCACAAGCATCATTCATGGCAAGCTAATGTTTGAAGGCAAGCTGGTCGCTGCCGTCGTCAACAGCCGGGGCAATCTGTCCAAGCGCCTGAACTACAAGTTTACTGGCGAAGGCAACAACCTGAAGCTCGTCGTGACCGGTCGTGTGCGGGGTGAAGAAGAAGACCGCGAAATCACGCTGACCTATCAGCAGGCGTGCGAGATCAACAAGAACGGCCAAGTGCGCAAGAACCCGGAGCAACAGATGTCCTACATCGGGGCTCGTATCTGGGCGCGCCGCCACATGCCGGAGTTGATGCTCGGCGTGCATGCGGATGACGAGTTCAGCGCTGACGAACCAGAAACAGGCGACGGCGAACAGGGCGAACGTCCGAAGGCGCCAGCGAAGTCAGGTAAGCGCAACAAGTCCAAGACCAAGACCAAGGATACACCGAAGGCTGAGGAAGTGGATGACGCGATAGATGTAACCGAAGTCACTGATGAGCGTCCCGCTCAACCGGAGAAGCCGGAGGCGGAGGCACCAGCGCAAGCCAGCGAAGCGAAGACGGAGAAGGCGGACGCGAAGGAAGCGCCGAAGGCAGCGGAAACCAGCGAGGACGCTGATGTGGTGGACGTCGAAGAAGAGCTCGTTGATGACGAGCAAAAGCCAGCGCTTGAGGTCGACCTGAAAAATCCCCGAACCACCCTGAAGAAAGACGAGCGTCTGGAATCGGTGTTGGTGAGATTCGTGGAAGTGGTGCAGAGCAAGACGAAAGCACCCGCCAACAAGCCTATCCTGAAAATTCAGGTAGAGGGCCCCTACACGGGAGACGCCTACAGCTACGACACCGAGAATCCGCTGTTCCAAGTCGAGCGACCTGTGATCGTGACCTTCAAGGGCGTTGGCGCTCCAGGCAATCGCGTCGTGGCCTTCGTCGACAGCATTCAAGCAGGCAAGTAATGGAAGACTTCATTGACCTCGACGAACCTGAAACCACTGGCGCGGAACATTCCGCGCTGGTGGTCCAGACCAAACTGCCTGCCGAAGTCGTGGTTATTCACGGCGATGTGATGGCGAAGGTGACGCAGTTGCGTGAGCAGGCTGGGGCCCTGAAGGTGAAAGACGATGAGTCCAACACCCAGGCGGCCATCTACCTACAGGACATCACCACTTTGGGCGCTGGCATTGAAAAGGCGCGCAAGCAAGTGAAGGCGCCCTACCTTAACGCTGGTCGTGAGATCGACGCAGCTGCGGCCAAGGCGCTTGCGTTGATCGACAGCGCCAAGGGACTGCTAAAAGGCTCAATAGCGGACTACACCAAGCAGCAAGCAGCCGAGCAAAAGCGACGCGAGGAAGAAGCCCGCAAGCAGCGTGAGGCCGAGGAGGCAGCCAAGCAGGAAGCGGAAGCCGCTGAAGCCGCTGGCGAGGACTTTCTGGACCTGGACTTTGATGAGCAGCCGGAGGCTACCAGCGAGGCGAAGCCATTGGCAAAGCCTGCCGCTAAACTGCCCGATGGCATCACCATGCGCAAGACGCTGTATCCCATTGTTGAGGACTTCGCCAAGATACCTGACGAACTGAAGGTGCTGAATGACGCGTTGGTGAAGTCCCAGTACTGCAAGGGCTGGAAGGACGGCGACCCGTTCCCAGCAGTGCCAGGCATTCGCTTTGAAGTGGATGCGCAACCGATCTCCACGGGGAAGCGGAAGTAGCACGAGGGCTGAGAGGCAGGAAGTGTTTTGAACTACGAATGGCGCGAATGAGCGCGGATATGGAGTAAACTAAAATGGCTGAAAATAGTAAAATTGAATGGACGGACCACACATTCAATCCGTGGGGGGCCGTCATGGTCATTGAACGCATCAAAAACTAAGCGTCATGAGCAAGGAAGACTTTGAAGCGTGGTGGCATCATGAGGGCTCTGGCATGGGGCTGTTGCCAGAAGAAGATCAGGAAGCCCATGCTAAGCGCATTGCCTCAATTGCGTGGTCCAATGCGGAATATGTATGCACTTACCAAACGGAGAACCCGGTAAGGAAATGTGCTGAAGCCGTTGTATCAGCGCGTCACTACACAGGTGACGATGGTTGGGACAAGCTCAAGAACGCCATCTGCGAACTGGAGAATATCCTCGAACCCAAGGGAGGTGACGATGAGTAGCCCGAGTAAACCTGTGGTGCGGTGCTCGTCTTTGGAGCAGTTGTTAAATTGCCCAGGGTCGCGGACGATTCAGGCGCTTTGCCCGGAGCAGGAGGATTCCATTGTGTCCAGCGCCGGGAACTATGCCCACCATCGCGCGGCGCGGCGGATGATCGACGAGTTTGACGCGATTGAGCCCGAGGGCGGGCTCGAGGAGCCAAAGCTCGTGGAGAAATTTAAGCCCACGCCGTTTGACGATTGGATGGCGGATTACTTTGTCGATGAAATGACGCTGCGCACGCAAGGCATGGCGCTGATCGTCGAGGACCATCTGGAATGGGATTTTGGGGACTTCATTCTATCCGGGCACATTGACGCCTACGGCATTTCCGGCGACGGGATGGACGTGGATGGCGGCGACCTGAAAAGCGGCGCCGACCCCGTGGACCCGGCAACCAGCAATGAGCAAGTGAGTGGCTACCTGACGCTGCTGACTTTGAATTTTCCTGAGCTGCAACGTGCGTCGTTCCGCATTATTCAGCCCCGTAATACGGGAGATGCCGGACACGAGCCCACGAGCGAGATATTTATGACCAGCCGTGAAGACCTGCTGGCGCATGCGAAGCAATTGGAGGATGCGATTCGCGCGGCGCTGAAGCGTTCACGGGAAGTTGAAACGGGGAAGTGGTGCCGGTACTGCCCTGCGTTCTACGGATGTCCGGCAGTTGATTTGGAGATTGAATACATGAAAGCAATTTTGACGGACGAAGTTCTGGCCAGCATGACGCGTAAGCCGGATTTGGATAAGCTGGTGGAGATTGAGCACTTCCGCAAAACCACGGCGACAGCGCTGAAGCAATGCAATGAAATGCTCATTGCCCGCGTGAAGGAACTCGGTGGCACAGCCCGGACATCGCTCGGTCAAGAAGTGGCAGTGACTCCACGCAAAGGCCGGCGCACGATCACCAACACCGGCGTTTTCATCAAGCGTCTTCAGGAGGATGGCGTGAAGGGCACTGCCCTGTTCGACTGTCTATCGGGCTCGGCGGGCGATGCAGAGCGGGCGCTGGCCAAGGCCAATGGTGTGCCAATCTCTGGGAAGAAGGAAGTGACTGGCAAGACGCTGCTGAAAAAGCGCTATGATGACATCATTGACCAATCGGAAAGTGATACGCTGGTGCTCGGCAAACAACCATCGGTAAAGGAGGGGACAGCAGGCCATGCATAAGCCACCAAGCAGCCTCATGCCCTTTCAAACGTCGGTGGGACGTTGGTCGAAGCAGACCTTTCCCCAGGGAACGCCCGAGGGACGCATGGCGCACCTTCGCCGCGAAGTCGACGAGCTGGCGGCTGATCACTCGCCCGAGGAAGCTGCGGATTGCTTCATTCTCCTGCTGGGGCATGCCCATGAAAATGGCTATGACCTGCTGGCGGCAGCCAAGCGCAAGATGGCGATCAATTATGAACGCAAGTGGGGCGAACCGGACGAAGAAGGCGTCGTGGAGCACATCGAGCCATGAAGCAAAACACCATGAGTTTACCGGGCGAACTGACCAAGAGCGCCACCTTCTCACCGTGCCGTCGCTGGCGCTACGACTTGTGGCGCCGTTGGGGCAAGGGCGACTACTGCATGTTTATTGGCCTAAATCCATCGACGGCAGATGAAACGCAGAACGACCCGACCATTCGCCGCTGCATCAACTTTGCCCGAGACTGGGGCTATGACGCCCTGTGCATGACCAACCTATTTGGCTTTCGCGCCACCGATCCGCGTGTGATGAAGGAAGTCAGCCATCCTCAAGGACCTGAGAATGTGGCGACCATTCGCCGCTTAGCTGAAGACGCGGGAATCGTGGTGGCAGCCTGGGGCGTGCATGGCGTGCACCGCATGCAAAATCAGCGTGTGGTTAATGCGCTCAAGGATGTATGCGAATTGAAGTGTCTGGGGCAAACCAAGGACGGCCATCCCAAGCACCCGCTATACATCCCAAAGGCTACGAAACCTCAACCGTATATCTGGCATGCATAAGCGGGACAAATTGAAGCTGTTGACGTTTCTACACTTTGACGAAGAGGTGACTTTCACACCGCATTTTCAGCAGCGATTGCATGAACGCTACCAGATAGAGCCGTCGTTGAATGTCCTGCAGGAGATCAACCTGCGGCGGCATAACGGCGACTGCGACCTACTGCAATGGCGCTACGACTTCGATAATGAAGAGCAAACCCGCCAACTACTCGTGATGACGATACCAGGCGTAGAAAAGGACGCGGTGGTGATCTATGCGCCCGAGAACCATGTGTATGTGAGCGTGTTGTCAGGCGAAGACTGGCTGAAACAGGAACTTAAGCGCCGCCGGGCGCCCTGGAAGGCAAGCCGCCGCATGATCAAAGAATTTAAAGAAGAAGGACTCTAATGGACACACCCGATATACCAGGATTTCCCACGCCTCAGCGCGGACAAGAGGCAGCGACTGCCTCACGCAAAGACGCAAAGGCGCAAAGCTCTGACGATGTGATGAAACGGGCCAATTACCAACGTTTGCTCAATCTTGATACTTATAAACTAACACTTAGTTCTGGAATGTTCTGGGAATTCTATCCTGAACTGACTGGTGACTGGGACGAAGATCAGCAAATAATTGCTGAATACCTTAATACTCCACCACCCCAACCGAAACTATCTGAAGGCGTGGTGTTGGCGGAGTTGATTCGTGAACGGTACGCACGGAACTTTGTGATACCCCGCTTTACGCCTACTAAGTGGTGGGAGTGTGACCTGTTTGAAGTGACGTCTGCAGGCTACTTCGTGGAATACGAAGTGAAGCTGTCGTTGGCGGACTTTAAGAAGGATGCCGAAAAGCAGCAAGACTACGCCAGTCATCGAAGTGAAACACCAGATGTTCGAAAAAAGCATGACATGCTGGCGCTGGGTGATGTGCGTGGCCCGAATCGCTTCTACTTTGTGACACCCAAAGGGATGCTCGACAAGTCGATGATTCCGGATTGGGCAGGCTGGATCGAGCTTGAGGCCTACCAGTCGGAACAGTTCCAGGGAGTCCATCAGCCAATGAAGCCAGTGCTGCGCATTCGTGAGAATGCAATGCGTAAGGCTCCAATTCTTCACAAACAGAAGTTTGATGAGAAGCAACGGCAGAAAGCCACAGATGCCTGCTACTGGCGCTGGATGCATCACATCGTGAAATCGGGGAACGTGTAGGCAGCGGAGAAATGACCATGCAAACTGATATGTTTCTAGAGGCGCCCGAGGATGATGGGCTGGACTTGCCGGGGCCGGAGGAAGTGGCGCGATCAGGTGGGCCGATGTATCCGCGTGATCGCAGTCGGATTACTTTGCGCCCCTATCAGTATGAAGCACTGGATGCGACGCTGCGCGGGTTTCAAGTCTATCGCTCGCAGTTGCTCAACCTGGTGACCGGCGGCGGTAAGACCATCATCTTTTCCCATGCGACGGAATGGTATGTGAACGAACATCAGTGGAAGGTGTTGATTCTGGCTGACCGCGACGAGCTGCTGCAACAGGCGCGGGACAAACTAGCCTGGGCGACGGGGATCCGCGCGGGGTTGGAGAAAGCGCAGTCTCACGCCAGTCGCTATGACGAAGTGGTGGTGAGCTCCGTGCAAACGCTGGCGGGCAAGAAGCGATTGGCCGAATGGGCGCGCGATCATTTCCAACTGATCATTGTGGACGAAGCGGACCTCTCGATCGCTCCCAGCTATGACCGGATATTTGATCACTTTGCCAGCGCCAAGATTCTGGGGGTTACGGGGACCATCGACCGGGGCGACAACAAGAGCCTGGGGCGTCGGTATCAGCAGGTAGCCTATGAATACTCAATCCTTGACGCCGTGCAGGACGGGCACCTTTGCCGCCCAGTGGTGAAGACCGTTCCCCTGCCCGAGGTGAAGCTGCCCGATGGTCAGAAATTCAACAGCCAGAAGGCGCTGGATGCATTTACGGCGGAAAGCATCAAGCCGCTGTTGAGCGCGATAGCGCGTGCGCTGATTACCGAGAGTGAAGGCCGCAAGACCATTGTCTTTCTACCGAACGTAGAAGTGAGTGACCTACTGACCCGCGAGCTCAATGAGATAGAGCCGGGGTGCTCGGACTGGGTGGCTGGTGACAAGAAACGTTGTCCGGACCGGAAGCAGCGCATTGCGCGGTTCATGAGGCGTGAGTATCGGATTTTGTGCAATGCGCAGTTGGTCGTGCGTGGGTTTGATGACACTGACGTGGCGTGTGTGTGCATTCTGCGGCCCACGAAAGTGCGCTCGATGTATGTGCAGTGTGTGGGGCGCGCCACGCGCCTGCTGCCGGGCGTGACAGATGGACTGGCGACGGCTCAAGAGCGCCGCACAGCGATTGCCCAGAGCGCCAAGCCCAACTGCTTGATTCTGGATTTCCTTTGGCTCAGCGACCGCCTGAACCTCGTGCAGCCCGCGCACATTGTGACCGGAAACCCGCGTGTAGCGAATCAAATGGCGCGCAAGGATGGCGACCTGATTGAGAACGAAGAGGAAGCAGAGCGTGAGGTGGCCAAAGCCATGCTGATGGAAGTGCAGAAGAACGCGAAGAAACGCGGGCGGTTGTTCGACCCCTTGGAGAAGGCGACGGAACTCGGCATTGATGAAATCCGCGATTTCAAACCCGCGAACTCGTGGGAGGCGCGTCCACCGACGATTGGGCAAATTGATAAGCTGGTCGAAGCCGGGGTGAACCCGGATTGCGTGCCGAACTTTGGGGCGGCCGCGCTCATCATCCGCAAAGCCGAACAGCGTAAAAGCGCAGGCCTCGCGACCTTCCGCCAAGTGCAATTTCTGCAAGCGCAGAACGTTGAAGGCGCGACACACTATTCACGCGAAGATGCTACCAAGTATATGCGGCGACGCTTCTCAAAGTTTAAAGGCAACAAGCGGAAAGGGGCGAAGTGATGAAAGATTTTTTAACTACGAATAGCGCAGATGGGCGCGGATGTATTTTGGGAACAGAAGGCAACGAAGGGAAGGAAGGCGGTGAGGCAGCGGAGGTTTCACGCGAAGACGCGAAGGCGCGAAGTGATGGCGCTGTGGTGTGCCCGTATTGCTATGGAGAGACGCGACTGTTTCGCGTATGGCCGGGCGAGCCCAAATTTATTCCATGCCAATGCGCGGGCGCAGACAGGTGACGAATTGACGCACAACTCAATATATACAACATGATATCTCCACAACTTAATCTAGATCTGAACTCAGAACTAATAGTCGATAATTTTGCTGGTGGTGGCGGGGCCAGCACGGGCATTGAGCAGGCGCTTGGGCGATGTGTTGATATTGCCATCAACCATGACCCCGACGCCCTGGCGATGCACCAAGCCAATCACCCGCAAACGCTCCACCTGCCGGAAGACGTATTCGCCATTGATCCGGTAAGCGTTACGAAAGGCCGTCCGGTTGGACTGGCGTGGTTTTCTCCCGACTGCAAACACCACAGCAAGGCAAAGGGCGGCAAGCCCAAGGATAAGCGGATTCGTGGGCTGGCGTGGGTGACGCTGCATTGGGTGAACCACGTTCAGCCACGCATCATCATGCTGGAAAACGTCGAGGAGTTTAAGGACTGGTGTCCTCTCGACGCCGAGGGCAAGCAGAAGAAGCACCTCAAAGGCTGGACGTTCCAATGCTTTAAGGGCGCACTGGAGCGCCGCGGCTATGTGGTGGACCATCGCGAGCTGCGCGCCTGTGACTACGGAGCCCCAACGATTCGTAAGCGGCTATTCCTGATTGCACGACGGGATGGCAAGCCCATCGTCTGGCCAGAGCCAACGCACGGCGCACCGGATAGCCCCGAGGTAAAGGCCAAGAAGCTAAAGCCCTGGCGCACGGCCGCCGAGTGCATTGACTGGACGATTCCGTGTCCCTCAATCTTTGAGCGCAAGAAGCCGCTCGCTGAGAACACTTGCAAGCGCATCGCCAAGGGAATCATGCGCTACGTGGTGAAGGCGGCTGATCCGTTCGTTGTCAGCTATTACAATCAGCGGGGCTTTCGCGGCCAACCGATAAATGAGCCGTTGAAGACACAGCCAACTGAGAATAGGCATGCTGTGCTGACGCCTGTAATTACGAACACAGCAAACACCAAAACGACTGGTAGGGGCCCTAATGTTTGGGCCCCTGAAGAACCAACGCGCACGATTACGACGTCACCAGGATTCGCAGTCGCTGCCCCCGTTCTCACAGAACACGCGAACGCCGGCAATCAGCGGGTGTTTGATCCCAACGAACCACTGCGCACGCAATGCGCTGAAGTGAAGGGCGGGCACTTCGCATTAGTCGAGGCATTCTTGGCCAAGCACTACACCGGCGTTGTTGGATCGGATCTGAAAGACCCAATCGGCAGTGTGACAGCGACCGATCATCACTCACTAGTGTCAGCAAATCTCGCGCGCCACTTTGGGCAGAGCGTAGGGCAAGAATGCGATAAGCCTGCCCCTACGGTGACGGCAGACGGCCAAGGAAAGACAGCGGTTGTCGCTTCTCACCTTGCCAAGATGCGCGGGAATCCGGCCACGCATCCAGTTGGCAAAGATCATCGCCAGCCCATTGATACGATCAGCGCGCAGGGCAACCACTTCGCCGAGGTTCGCGCGTTCCTGGTGAAGTATTACGGATCAGAACAACATGGCGCAAAAGCCAACGAACCTATACACACGGTAAGAGCCGGGGATTGCTTTGGACTCGTGCTGATTAAGGGAGTAGCCTATGCAATTGTCGATATAGGCCTGCGCATGCTACAGCCCAAAGAGTTGTTCGCTGCACAAGGGTTCCCAGCCGACTACATCCATGATCACGGACTGTATAAGCGAGCCGATGGAAAGGGCTGGCTTTGGAAGCCACTGACCAAGACGGCGCAAGTGCGCATGTGTGGCAACTCAGTATGCCCACCATTGGCCGAGGCCCTGGTAAAAGCGAATGCGCCTGACATGGCAGTTGGGAAGGTGGCAGCGTGAGTCTGAATATACTGATGGGAGATTGCCGGGAGAGCATGCGGACGCTGGATGCGCGGTCGGTGCAGTGCTGTGTTACCTCGCCACCGTATTGGGCGCTGCGTGATTATGGCGTGCAGCCGACACTGTGGGAAGCGATGGAGTTTGTGCCCATGGCTGGATTGCCGCCAGTGCAGATCCCGGCAATGGAATGCTGCCTCGGGCTCGAAGACGATCCGCTAGCCTTTGTTGGACACATGGTGTTGGTGTTTCGTGAAGTGTGGCGCGTGCTGCGCGATGATGGCGTACTGTGGATGAACTTTGGGGATAGTGCGGCACCTTCTGGCAGCTTAAAGCCCAAGGACATCATGGGTATGCCGTGGCGGGTGGCGTTGGCGCTGCAAGCGGATGGCTGGACGCTGCGGCAGGATAACATTTGGAACAAGCCGAACCCCATGCCAGAAAGCGCCAAGGATCGCTGCACCAAGGCGCATGAATATATTTTCCTACTCTCCAAGAGCGCCCGATATTACTGGGATCATGAGGCGATGCGTGAGCCCGTAAGTGGCACAGCCCACCCTCGTGGGCGTGGAGTGAACCCAAAGGCCAAGTGGAAGACGCCTGATGGTTGGGACACCTCAACTGGTGATGGCGGTCATGGCAGCATTCACCGAAAAGGCCGTGAAAAAGGCAAACGGCAGGTCAAGCAAAACGAGAGTTTTTCCGATGCCGTTAAGGGACTGGTGACAACACGCAACAAGCGCAGTGTATGGACGGTGAACCCACAGCCTTACCCTGAAGCGCACTTTGCCACGTTTCCAGAGGCGCTGGTATTGCCCTGTATACTGGCAGGGACATCCGCCAAAGGCTGTTGTCCAGAATGTGGCGCCCCTTGGGAGCGTGTAGTAGTGAAAGGTGAAGTAGACAAAGAACACCAACGCGCCTGTGGTGGAGATGAAAATGGCGAATACCATGGCAAGGCAACCAAGGATTACGGCAAAGCACGCGCCGAAGACCCAAGCGCCGTAAAGGCCCGAATTTTAGCCGGTATGCGAGAGCGTAAAACCGTTGGTTGGGAACCAACCTGCGATTGTGGCGAGCATGACCCGATTCCATGCACCGTGCTTGATCCTTTTGGTGGTAGTGGGACTACCGGACGTGTTGCGCTCGAGGAAGGGCGGAGCGTGGTGCTGTGTGAACTGAATCCCGAATACAAGCCACTGATTCAACGCCGGTGCATGGTAACCCCGAAATTTCAATTCTGCTGATGAGTGACTTTGTAGATATAGATTTTCCAGGCATTGAGGAGGTTTCAAGCGAAGGCGCAACAGCGCAAAGCGTGGAGGCGACGTCATGCGCTGCACCCAAGGTAGCAAAGGACACAAAGCCTGTGGGCCGCGCGTTTGATGATGGGGAGTGGGAGCGCAGTGCGACGGTGGCATCTGATGAATTTGGCCAACGGGGTGAAACACGACGAAACATTAAAAGTAAGGGCCAGAAGGACGCCCTGCCCTATGATGAGCGAACCGTTCCACACAGTTTGCAGACAGAACAAGCGGTGTTGGCCTGTGTGCTGCTTCTGGGGACACCCGAATCTTTGGCCCTTTGCCAAAATGAAGGAGTAAGCGACCAGTCGTTCTACTCGCCCAAGCATCAGTTCATGTGGGAGGCCCTGGTGAGGACCATGAACCAACAAGGCCAATGCGATGAAGTGCTGCTACGTGATGAGCTGCTGCGTAGTGGGCGGTATGAAGAGATTGGCGGAGACTCCTATCTGTTTGAAGTTTCCGATAAAGTGAGCTCAACGGCGATGCTTCAAAACTACTGTGAGAGCATTGTTGAACTGCATAGTCGGCGGGAATGTATCCGCATGGGCAAGAGGCTGATAGCTGGCGCCCACGATGCCCAAGACCGCCATGCCGTGCAGACACTGGGGCAGGACTTTGAGCGGAATATTGTGAAGCTGATCCAGAATGTGGGCGGCCGGGTGAATAAGCTTCGTTCGCTGACGGAGTTCGCCATTCCCAAGATGGACAGTGATCAGCTACTCCTCGGCAAGAATCGGTATATTTCGCGGGGGGATGGCGTGATCGTGTTCGGCAATGCTGGCGTGGGAAAGAGCTCGTGGCAGACGCTGGCGGCGATGTATTTTGCCTGTGGCATGGACTTTTTGGGCATCCCCTGCCCCCGCCCGCTCAAGAGCCTGATTGTGCAAAAGGAGGACAACGACGGCGACGTGGCTGAAGCCATTGAAAGCTTTTTCCACCTGATGCTGAAAGAGCATGGCGAAACGGTGGCCAAGGAATGCGTGGAGCTCGTAAAGCAGAATGTGCGAATCGTGCGCGACCGCGAGCATGTGGGCGATACGCTGATTGCGGCACTCTCGGGCTACACCGCACAGTTCAAGCCCGACCTGCTGTGGCTGAATCCTCTGGTATCCTATGCGGGGTGCTCGGTGACTGACGAGACGTCGATGGCGCAATTTCTGGCCAGCCTCGATCGCGTGAACCGGGATAGCCACTGGGCGACGATCGTGCTCCACCACACACCGAAACCACCTGCCGATAAGGAAGCGAAGAACCGCTCATGGAATGAAGAAATGTATGCCATGAGTGGTAGCCACCTGCTGCCTGACTGGGCGCGCGCCATTATCAGCCTGAAGGCCACGGGTGAGCGTGGACGCTTTAAGCTCATTCTGGCGAAGCGGGGCACGCGTTGTGGGATTCGCCGCCCCAAGCGGATCGGGGCAGACGCCGATGGCAACCCGATCACTGAGTTGACGGAAGTTGTGACCGAAGTGCCCGTACGCCACGGGCAAGGGACTTTCTACAGCCACACCGCAGAGCGTGATGTGCCCCTGATTGCCTGGGAGATTGAGCGGGCTTGGCTGGCTGGAGAACGTGAGGCGGAAGACGAGTCTGCGAACAAGGGTGGGCGCGCGGCCAAGCATGATCCGAGGGAAGTGCTGCGCTGCATCGGACTGGCTTATGAAGAAAACAAGGGCAACGGCATGAGCATGAACCAGTATCACAAATTTGTCGAAGAGCACATGGATATACCACGGGCGTCCTTTGTGCGTGTGTGGCAAGCGCTAATCTCGGCTGGGGATCTGACGCAGGATGGCTTGGGGAAATACTTCGTGCCAGCGGGGGCGGGCTAAGCAGCAGGACTTTTTTCTTTAACTACGGATAGCGCAGATGGGCGCGGATATTTTTTTTGAACAAAAGTGAAGGAAGGGAAGGAAGCTGGGAGGCAGGCGTGGGGGGGACCGCAGCGAGCGCAGAGGACGCAGAGAGAATTAACGATTAAACGGGACGTTTATTGAACAGAGGGTAGCGGAGGAAGCAAAGGCTGAGAGGCAGGTTTTTTTTAAATAGGAGATAATGATGAAGACACTTTTGGAATGGATAGAGCGGCATAAGGACCGCGTGCAGCAATGGACGCTGCTACTGATTATCATGGCGGCGTTGCTAGCGTGCATGGCGCGTGATGCATCAAGCCTTTGGGCATTTTTGAAATTTCTGACGTCAAACTAGGTGACGTTTTGAGTTAGTGACGTAATGTATAAACGATAGGAAAAATATGAATCAGCACTATGAATACACCGGACAGGTCATTGAAGTGAAGGAGCGCGAGGACTTCTCCAGCTTCTCCAAACGCACGGTGGTCGTGAGCGACCAGGAAGAAAAGTATCCGCAGAAGGTGCCGTTTATTTTCAGCGGCAAGTATGTGGATATGCCCGACGAAAAGGAAATCCTGCGTGGCCAGAAAGTGAAGGTGCGCTTCTCCCTGCGAGGACGTGAGTGGCAAGGCAAGCACTATGCGGAAAACTTCGCGTTCGCCATCAGCAAGCTTGAGGAAGCGCCAGCGCCCCCACCCCAGCAAGACACCTTTGCCGGAGTAGATGACGACAACGACGACGAAGAGGACGTCCCTTTTTAAACCTCCGGTTTAATCGGAGAGGCTGGAGGCAAAGCCACCAGCGGGGCAGTGAGGCAATGGGATTTTAACCACAGAGGACACTGAGGAACGGAGACTATGAACGGCAACTGGATATTCTTAAGTGAGGCGACGCCACCAGATGACTTGCAGACGGTGACTGTTGCCCGGGCCGATGGTGGCGTGTGCGAAATGCGCCGCTACTGGAAGACATGGCAAGCGCGCTTTGAAGGCCTGCAAGGCAATGGGAAGGTAATCGCATGGCAACGCCTGCCCCTGCATCCACGGGACTGCCCAAGGATTTGAATTTAACCGCCGAGAACGCAGAGAACGCGGAGGCGGACCACGAACTAAGATAACCAACAACAACAACGACGACTATGGAAAAATCATCATCATCACGAAAATTAACCGACCACAAAGTGCCTGGGCTGAATGAAGCAATCGAAATCGAAGTGCTTGATCAGCCTGGGCCTGGTGGGGCGAATCACATCTACCGAATTAGCGGATATTCACACCCCGTGGAGGTGGTCGCAAATTCTGAAACAGGAGAGACGGAAATCATAGGCTCAGTCGCTACTGAAATTAACTTCCAGAACGGGCCGATCCGGGAGGCTGGGTTCAACGGTCTGAGCAATGAGGCGCTGCTAGCTGTCGTGATCGACCGCCTGCGCGGGTTTCAACACGGGCGCAAAGAGTCGCTGACTGCTGATGGCCCAGTGGAGGAGTTCGATTTCTCATCACGAGGCCGGTTTGCCTGCCGTGAGAATGCGCTGGCGCTGACGCACATCGAGGAAGCCATGATGTGGCTGCAAAAGCGGACGACCGACCGCATGAAGCGCGGCGTGGAGGGCACACACCAACGGTAATTTTCAGCGTCCGTAGCCTAGAGACGGACGTCGGCAGCGCGCTGGCATGCCGCGTGGGAACGCATGCTACAATTTTTTAAAAACACCAGACTATGGACATCGTATTACTCGCAACCACATGGGCAGACGTTGCCAACGATGTGGGATGCCTCTTCGGATTGGCTGCTGTTTTTTGGGCCATTTCTAAAATTTAACTTTAATCCAAAATGAACAACGACGCACGCAATGACCACTACCTGATTATTTCAGGGAAAGTCCTCGAACTATATCAACGCATCGTGGAAGCGCATGACGCATTTCACGTCCAGGCGGTCGCAGCCTGTAACGAGCTTGGCGGGTGTAGTCCGGTTGAGGTAGGTGGGCCCTTTGACTGGATGCAATGCCCAGAGCTGAGTGCAATCGCGTTTAAAGCAGAGAAGCCGCCGGCAGACTGGCGCCTCTACAAGCAACCAGTGCAAGGGCTGAACGATGGCGAGATAGCCTGCCGACCGATTAAGGGACGCGCTGCGGGCAAAGCCGCGCTGGCCGTGATGGAGCGCGCAAGCTTCAAAGCTCCGGTGATGGACTTTTACGCGCAGTTTGCCTACACGCAGATGCTACACATCGGCAAACGCTACTACTGGCCCGTGGCTGGTGACCTGGGTGGCCAGAAAATCGCGATCATCCCCCGTGAAGCGATCATCCCGCCCAAGGATGCGCCCGAGGGCTGCCAGCGCATTGAGCACTGGGAGTTTCTGCAAATGCAGCGGGACGTGCGCCAGGCAAAAGCGGCAACGCACTAGCAACCTCAGCGAAAGGTAAATGATGAGTATCGAAAAAGCATTATCCACCGTGAAGGGCAACCTGCTTGGTCATGCCCAAAAAGACCTAAGCCCCCTGCTCCAAGCGATCTTGGAGGCATTGGACGCGGCACCCAAGACTAGCAAGGATTTCTCCGGTGCACGCCATATGACGGTTTTCGCAGACCGGATAGCCTTGCGCAAGGCTGTCCGCTTCGGCGCGTATGCTGCGCTACACTATGCAGAATGGACTGGCGAGTGGGAGATAACGCAACGTGACTTACGCCACTGGGACTACTTCTGCATGTGGGCCAGCCGTTCGGAGCAAGCGGAAGAACTCAGCTATTACACAGGCCCGGTTACCAAGGCGCTGGCATGCAAACGCATGCAGCAGGCCTTTGACCGCTACCAAAACAGCGGACTGCGCCCAGAACACTGCAAACTACTTAGCAAACTAAGCTGGGAAGTGGACACCACTCGTGGTGATTGGGTATCGCTCTTTGTGCAAGGTAAGCGGCCACTGGGCGACAGCGGAATTGCGCTTAGCATTTATGCTGCCGTGGGTTGGGAATACCCGAACGACGAAGGCAAAGCCTACGATGAATATGCGCAACTGGAGCGAGAGGCTGAAGAACGCGCCTGGGATCTATTCGACGAATTGGCATTTGCCGCGCCAGATGTTGCCAAACTCGCGGGCGAACACTTGCCCGACCAATCTGTTGACGCCAACAAAATGGTGGATGACCAATCTCCCGACGCCGGGAAAATGGTTCCTGACTGGTTGCAAGGCGAATACACCGAGGAGAAGGGGCAGGCATTGGTTAAGTCTCTTAAGGACTTAGAAGCAGATTATGGATGCTTCGGAAGCACTTCTTATCAAGATGATGCACGTAAGCAGATCGGTTTCCCGCCCAAACCCGACACCCTACCGCCAGTGCCAGAGAACGGGGTGTATTTGGGCACGGGACCACTCTCTAATGAAGACGACAGATTTGTCGGATGGGTCATAGTGGATGGCCGCTGGGATTTTGCCAATTTTCTCGGTGGAGTCCATGATGATTGTTACTACTGCGCCGACCTCTCCACTAAATCCGGCATCCGCGCAGCTTGGCACTGCCTCAAGCGCATCAAGGAAGGGGGCGAACGGTGAAGGAAGTAACTTTTATTGAGAAAAAAGTAGTTCCGATAGCTGACTGCGACGGCCAGCCGATACGCTTGGGCGACGTTCTCAGGTGCATCGACGAAGGCAGCAAGGATGTAGGCGTAGTCTTCGGAATCGTGAACAAAGACGACAAGTCCTCTTACGGTCGTCATGCAGTCGGACCAATCGCCCACGGAGACCTTATTCTCAGGACTAGCCACTGCAGTACTCGGGTAACGAATCGATACGCTCAATGGAAACACGTCGAGCGTAATGACCAGACCTACTGGCAGCGCAGGCAATCATGGCTGGCGAAGCCATTCCAGTTCGACGAATACGGACCATCCAACACAGAACTAGAGCAATATGCTATCGAAGCAATCATGGCTCTGCTTCCAGAGGATACGGTGAATTACGAATACGACAGCGGGCCCAATAACGTAGACGACGCCATCTATTACTTAGCTGAACACCTTGGCGAATTGAAAGGAGAGACCTCCCAATGAGCCCCGAAGAACAACGAATCGCGCTAGCCGAGTGGGCGGGGTGGAAATACGTAGAGAACAACCCCAGCGACAAGTTTTGGCAGCAACCAGACGGATCAACTAATGGTGTCAAATTCTGGGCGAACAAAGACCACCCAAACATAATCAGCTATCTCCCCGACTACCTGCACGACCTCAACGCCGTGCACGCTCTTGAGAAGCGGCTCAAAGGCTTTGCTGTTAATATCTATGGCAAGGAGTTACGAAAGATAGTCGAGCGAGATACCACCGACGAATTAGGGTCGGAAGCAGAACTATGGCATGCCACCGCCGCCCAACGCTGCGAGGCCCTGCTCAAGACACTTAACCTATGGAAAGGCGACCAATGACCTATACTTTCGATGAAGTGACGCCAGGAGATTACATGGCGCACATGCCCGCTCTCGACATTGGAGACACAAAAGTTTCCGTGCATGTCGAGGAATGGACTAAGTTTGGCACTGACCAGAAAGAGAAGTTTGTGAGCTTCAATCACGGTACGTGCAAGGGGCAATATGCCTCCAACCACCAACTTAAAAACGCAAAATTTTACGACCAATGAACCTTGGTGAAGCATTAATTATTGTCCGCAATTGTTCGCTGTCTTCTCCCCAGATGAAACACCCACAGGGGCAGAAAGCGCTTAAGGTTGTGGACAAGAAAATCCAATCGTTAATGCGCAAGCAATCATGGCGAACGGGCAATGGAGCAACGCCCATTCATATGGGCAGAGATGGATTTCTGTATCCAATACCCGAAACGAAAGGCGACCGATGATCATCGTGGCATATAAAACGGACGGGAGGCAGTACATGGAACGACATCGCTTCTTCAGCAAGGAATCAGCACGCCAAGCAGAATTAACCGATCTGGATTTGTTTGATTTTCACCCAGAAGACGAGCGAACCAAGTGGGATGAAGCTTATGACGAATTCAAAAAATCAGCCAATAAAACAGCACAGAAAGGCGACCAATGAGCGACACACCGACACCGAGAACGGACAGAGAAGAAGTTGAGCGGCTTCAAGAGATACTTGCAACTGCTCGGCGCGACTATGCCGAACTCGAAACCGAGCTGGCTGAGGCCAAAGCACACGCTTACCGGTTATTTGATTTGGTTCGATACGCCCGCAGTGAACTTCACGAGGCAGGACTTTTGTCAGATAGGGAGTATGCAGACTTGGCAGACGATGGAGTGTCACTAGAGCGTCTTGAAAGATACACTCAACTCCGTGCCCGCGTCGAGGAACTGGAGAGAGACAGGGACTTGCAGGCGGTTCTTTATGAACAAGAGCGGGATCGAGCGGCGGGACTGCGTGAATGCTTGGACGATGCTCGAGGAGAGAGAAATCGATTACGCACTGCGTTGAATGCCGTATTGGGCATTGCGCAAAAAGGCGGATACAACCCTGGACACCGTGGACTGCTCAAGCAGGTGAAAGGCAAGTGTATGGAGGCGCTAAATAAATGAGACACACCAGCCGCATGCAAAAGCTGAAATGTCGGGCTTGATGCGTGGGGCCATGTGCTTTCGAATAACGGCATGGCTACCAAGCGCAAAACCATTGCAGATTATCGGAAAGAGAATGATGAACTACGCGCCAAGGTGCAGGAGCTCGAGGACGCCATGGAGAAGACAAATGCCCAGGCCAAGGACACCCAGGGTGACAACACTGCCCTGCTCTACCTGCTGGCTGACATACGGAAGGCGGCGGGCGATCCGCTGGGGAAGCTCTGCCAAGATCAGCTGGTGGAGCACATTGCTGATATCCGGGCGAGGGCTGAGGGCGGCGGGGAACTCAAGCCCCTGATGGGCCGCTATCCAAAAAACGCCTGAGGGGTTTCAACGTTTTGCGGATCGCTGCAGCTTGGGCATTGGTCAGGGAGCCGGTAGGAACTCGGGATTTGTAGGAGAGTGTTGTGGGCGCCATGCCAATTTCACGGGCAATCGCCGCCAGTTGAAGCAGCGGCGCGGCATCGCGAAAGTCGGCCATTTCTTCATCCGAGATCACGCTGTCGGGTGGGATGCGGTGGCCGTTCTGCTTGCGGCCTGCTGTCCCACGCTGGTCGACGCGGAATCCGTTCCACAACTCTCGTTTGGAGAGTTGGCGGGCGGCGCGGATTTCGACGGGGATTTTGCCGCCGTGAGAATCGTGGGCGGCAAAGACTTCCCGGTGGTCCCGGCAGAGCGCTTCGAGGGACCCGCCCCGCAGTCGCTTGTTTTCGGGCGTCAGAATTACCCAGTCAGTGTCTTTGCTCATTGCTTTTTAATTAGGAGGTTAGCCGCTTCCAATTGGTGGACTATCTCGGTGGGGACTATGGCCGAAAAGTTCACCCCGTCGCGGGTGGCAAAGTTCTGGCCATAAAGACGAGGAAGGCCTGTCGCCGCCACGTCATTTCCCCAGGCAAAGTAGACGGCGTTTCCCCCGTCGTCTTCGCCCACGCCGATGTCAGCCGAAGCCAAGGAAAGGGCGAACGTAGGAGTGGCGTAATGGCGCATGTTATTGAGGAAAATTGCGCTGTGGGTTGCGAATTCTGGATCGTTTTCCATGGTTATTTACTTTGGTTGAGTTTTACCGCATTGCAGCCAAATCGGCCTTGGTGAACAGTTGATTCAGATTAAAATCGCTCCAGCGCAGGAAGCCCTTGCCGCGCGTGTTTTTGTCGGCGGGATTCTCCGCACCTGGGATGATGACCGCTTCGACCGCATCGATATGATTCCGCCGCGCAGATTCGCGGAGATCGCCGAGGGCGGTCTGGGCGACGCGGGTCGAGTCGGTTTTGATGATCACCTTCAGGGAGGGCAGGCAGAGCTCATCTTTGGCTTTGCTGGCGAGCCAAATGGCCTTTTTTGCCGCTTCTAGTTCGCCCCGGAATTCATCCGTCACGCGGTCCTCAGCGAAGAAATTGCCAAACCAGACCGGGGTGCCGTCGTGGCTGCAAACACAATAGCGCTTAGGGGTGGCGTCCACGATCAGGGTCATCGTGTGCTCGGGCTCGGACTGGGGCTCCTCGGCTTCGGCCTCAACAGGTTCATGAACCTCGTGATCACCGAGGATGGCTTGTGCCAAGACCCAATCCGGGGGCGTGATTGCATTGCCGTCGAAGTCTGCGAAGGCTAGTTTGCCATCGATCAGTGAAATCCGCGCCCAGAGCTTGACCGGCTCAAAGCCGCCGATTTCATAATGAACGAAGCGCACATCGACCGGCAATCCGCCCTCGCGGATGTCGGTCAGCTCGACGCGCCAGCTGTAGCTGCCGCCAGTGAATTTTTTACGGTCGATAAACCCGGTGCTGGCTTTGACGTAGCCCTTGGTGCCTAGCTTATCCTGGGCCTTCTTCATGGCTACGATGACTATTGTCTTGCTGGCGGCGGTGGTCTGTGTTTCGTTTTTCATGTTCTTGAATCCTAGTTATTAGCTTTGTGTTTCTTGAATCCAGAGGGCCAGGTTGTTTCGAGCAGCTGGCCCTCGTTTGTTGTAAGTGCCACTCTTGCTCACTTAGGCAACCTAGTCAAGGCATATATTGTAATTTATTGGATTTTTTTTGAATCCGAAGCTGGACTGCATAGTTGATGTAGCCGAATTTAAGCAGCATTGAAGGTCGCGATCACCGCGCCTCCTATGATCGTGAAAGACCGTGGCGTCGGGGGATTCTGGCACACTCGACGGACGCACCTCCCAGCACTTTTCAAGGTAATTCCACTCCCGGTTCATCCGAACAAACCGGCCATTGGGCAACTGAACACATTGACGCATGAGCACTACCCAACCACTGGCGACCAACCCGCGCAAGCACCCACGGCAATAGACAGCCGATTGAAAAATAGGCAGGTATTGGCGGGTATAATAAACGGGGTCGGTGTATTTGTGAAGGCAGGAATCGAGGTGCGAAATGAAGGGAGTCCAAAACCAGTCCAAAACCCAGTCCACGGAGGTTATGGACTCCCCATGGCGGAGGGCGGTTCTCAGGTGGTCCAAAACCCCTACCCCCTTAAGGGGGGTATAGGGGTATTATGGACTACCCTGAGCAAACACGCCTCCCGGCTGCGCCGTAACCAGTCCAATGGACTACCTCGGGTAATGAAGATGAAAAAGGTGTTTTGTGAAGGTGACAATTTAACGTGGTTGACAATTTCGCAATTCAAACCGAAAAAGCGGAGGACGGAGGATCGTGTGCGCGTGCGCGAATCGGGCCAGCAAATGTCCGAGGAAAAACCTAATCGATAACCCAGTATCAAATTAACACGATGGCGAAACAACAGGCAGCAGTAGCGAAGCGGGGGAAGCGGCAGGACTTGATTAAGCAGGCGTTGGCGGAGGCGATGGACGCGGAAGCGATGGCCCAGGCAGTTATCGACGGGCTGAAGGCGATGAAGTTTTTCCAGCAGGACGGCAAAATCGTTGAGGCGCCGGATTTTCTGACGCGGCTGAAGTATTTGGAATTTTTGCGGGACACGGTCGAAGGGACGCCGGTGAAGCGGCAGGAGATCATTCATGGGACGGCGCCAGACCCGGAAGCGTTGCGGACCAAGCTCGAAGGCAGCGCGGCGATGCGGGCCAGCTTGCGGCGACTGCTTGACGATGTGGAGAAGCGGCAGGCTTCACAAGAAGGGGTGGCGGCGGAGAGCTCGGGAACCCCCGAATTCGTGGATATCTAATCAGGCTTCAAAATATTTTCCTTTTTTGAAGGTAAATCCGGTGACGATTGAAAACTCGAACGTAATGTTGGACATGAAAACAAACGTTGATTTTGAAACTACGAATAACGCGAATGCGCGCGAATGCCATGAGGCAGGCGTGGATCTTGGACCGAAGGCTGTGGGGCAGCTGGTGAAGGTTTGGAAATTCGTTTATGACGTGGACTCGTGGCATGGATGCCGGTTGTTCACGGATTACGAACAGGCGTTGGAGGCGCTTTACGAGTCGCGGCAAAGCTTTGGCTACCGTGGGGCAAAAGATCGGGACGTCATGGATGCGTGGTGGGAGTCGGATGAGGCCAAACGTGATACCTGCGACATGGCTTACCTCGAAGAAGACAAAATCTTCATCGATCAGTCGGCAGTCCTGGCGGCGCTGAAGCAGTTGCTGCCCGAGGTGCAGGAGGAAATTGAAATGCGGCGACTGGGGGGCGATGATCCGGAGTATCTGCGGCTGTTCAAGCCGATGCAGGATGCCTACGACCATTGTGTGGCTGTCGTGAAGGAAGCGGAAGGCGGTGAGCGATGAGCGACAAGGAACGATTTTTTCTACTATTGGCGCAGTATCCGTTTGCCCAGAGGTTCTGGGACGATGAGGGACTGAATGTGCCAGCGCTCAAGCGTGCTGCGGGGCGTATGAGTCATGGCGAGCAAGTTATCGCTCGCTGCCTCTACGCAATTTGGACGCGCTCGGATGACGCCTTTGCACGAATCAATCTCACCGATCTCGCTGGGGTGGTGGATGCGCATAACCGCAAACCTCTGGTTGAGTGGCTTGCAAACCCCTGTTGGCCATGAGTAAGCGACGGGTGGCGGTTTACTTGCGGGTGTCCACGGGCGAACAGTCGGTGGAATCCCAGCGGCGGGAGCTGATGATGTATCTGGCGCGGCGTGGTTGGGCGCAGTTTCGGGAGTTTGTTGACACATGCTCGGGGGCAAAGTCGTCGCGGCAGTCGTTGGATGAGTTGATGACCGAAGTGCGCGCCGGCCGGGTGGACGTGGTGGTGTGCTACAAGCTGGACCGGCTGGGGCGCAGCCTGACGCACTTGGCGCAGGTGTTTGGCGAGCTTGAGCGTTCGCGCGTGGGCCTGGTTGTGCCAAGCCAGGGCATTGACACCAGCGAGGACAACCCAAGTGCGCGGCTGCAGTTGCACATTCTCAGTGCGGTGGCGGAGTTTGAGCGCTCGATCATTCGGGACCGGACGCGCACGGGACTCGCCAATGCGCGGGCCAAGGGCAAGCTGCTCGGCAAGCCCCGTGCGCTGGCCAAGCGCCAAAAGTTGATCGATGCGCTGGAGCGCAACCCGGAGGCGAAGCTGCCCGAACTGCAAAAGGCCAGTGGCTTGTCGGCGGGCTCGTGTTCGCAGATCCGCAAGCAGTGGCGACTGGAGCAGAAAGGGGAATTTGTGGACGTATGAAATCGATTCAGGACAATTATGTGGAGCTCATGCTTCAGCATTTCAAGCCGCCAAGCGAAGTTAAGCCGGTGGAGGAATTAACGAAGTCAGAGAAAATAGGCATTATGCTGGCTGTCGGTGTGCCAATGGAATGGGACATTGATCCGAAAACACATGGCCACGTCCTTCGCACTTGCTATCCGGTGGGAATCGTGGTGGTGCAAGAGCAGGGACGCGACGTTTACTGCGTGGTTGATTCGGCCCAGTTGATACGATGAAGCGGAAGCGAAAAGGTAAGTTTGGCGGCAAGAAGGTGGACGTCGACGGGGTGCTGTTCGACTCAGCGCATGAGGCGGAGTGCTGGTTGCGGGTGCGCGATGCGATGGCTCGTGACAAGCGGCTAAAGTGCGACCTTCAACGCGAATATGAGCTATTGCCCAAGCAGGTGACGCCCGCCGGTCAGAATGTGCGCGCGGTGAAATACACGGCTGACTTCGTGCTGACGCTCGACGGTCTGGACTTCCCTCCCCTCGTGATCGATGTGAAGACCGACGGCAGCGCCCTTGCCCGCGATTGGCCGTTGCGCAAGAAGCTGATGCTTTTCCGGCATGGCATCGACGTCGTGGAGATTAAGAGCGTTCGTGCGATTGAGGAATTGCTGGAATCTGTGTTGACAATTTGACGGTGTTGACGATTAGAGTTCTCCATTGAGAACATGGACGAATTGGACTTTGAACTGGACGACATTGACCTTTCGGATCTGAGCGAAGAGGAGCTGCGTGGTTTGGAGGCGGCTGCGGTTGCGGGTGACTGGGCTTCGTGGTTTGAGGTGCATGGTGAGATTGACGATGCGGGCGGCAACCGGGTGAAGCCGATGGCCAATTACTTGCAACGGGCGATCTCCGAGGCCGTCCGGTGGTTCAAGGAAACGGGCCTTCCAATTCGGATACTCGTGCTCAAACCTCGCCAACGCGGATGCTCCACGTTCTCGACGGCGGGTCTTTACGTGGAGGCGAACAACAACCCGATCAACTGCACGATCATTGGGGCCAAGGGCGACCAGTCGAAGAACCTGTATTCCAAGGTTGGCGTTTACTCAGGGTGTGATGGTTTCGACTGGGGCACAAAGCGCGACCTACAGACCGAGACGGGCAAGATCACTTTCCCCGATGGCAGGGAGTCATTGATTGGCCAGCTTTCGGCGCGTGAGTATGACCCAGGACGTTCGGGCACTTATCAGTTTGTATTGGCGACGGAAGTGGCGCGTTGGGCAGAGGACGGCGTGGCGAATGCGGCCAAGGTTCTATCCGGCCTGGTGAAGTGCGTAGCGACCAAGCCAGGGACATGCATCCTGATGGAAACGACGGCGGCCGGCGCAAGTGGCGACTTCTATGAGCGCTGGGGCAAGGCCTACGACATAGACGAGTTCCAGCGCCGTCATGCGGCAGGCGAAATGATGGCCGGTAAATACATCCGGGTTTTCGCTCCGTGGTTCGCCTTTGAGGAGCTATGCCATGATCTGACGCCAGCGCAGGCGGCCGAGGTGGAACGGACCTTGGGCACGAATCCGCGTTACACGTCCCCGGAGTTTGGCGACGAGCGTGAAATGATGGCGCGCTTCAGCCTGAGTCTGGGGCAAATCAGTTGGCGGCGTTATGCGATCGAGGAAGAATGCGAACGTGATGCCCGGATTTTCGAGCAGGATTACCCATCGACTTGGGAAACGGCGTTCCTCACTTCCGGGAACAAGCGGTTTAACTCGGTGGGCATTCGGCATTTGAAGCGACTGAGCCAGCAGCGAACTCCGGATTTGGGGTATTTGGAGTGGCAGAAGGGCGGCCGTGAAACTGGGCGTGTGGTCTGGCGCCCGACTGACGAATATGAGGGCATCATTTATCGTTGGGAGCAACCGACCGAGGGGATGCGGTATTCGCTTGCGGTGGATACGATGCGTGGCGAAAGCCAGGATGCTGGGAAAGACCCAGACGCGCACTCGTTGCTGGTGCTCCGCGCTGGATATTTTGGGACTCGTGGTTGGCAGCCTCCAGCGGTGGTATGCCGGGTGAAGCCGCCGTGTCGCTGGGACATTGATTTGGTCGACGAATGGTGTCACCGGCTCTGGGCCTACTACAACTGTTTGATCGTGCCCGAGGTCAACGGCCCGGGCTTGGCGTTGATTGAGCTGCTGAAGTTGTGGGGCGCTCCGATCTACCAACGAGAGATTTTTAATCAGCGTGAAATGCGCCGAGAAAACGTTTATGGTTGGGAGACTACCACCAGAACGCGACCGATACTGGTGGAGGGACTTGCACGGGCAATTCGCGAGTATGACCGCGCGGGCGACGGCATTGAACTTTGGTGTTCGCATATCGTCGACGAACTGAACGCATTTGTACGCAAGCCCAATGGTCGAGAGGAAGCAATGGACGGATCCCACGATGACGACGTGATTGGATTGGCCATTGGGCTGGCAACCATTGAGGGCGCGCAGGCCTATTATCCGAAAAATGATTTAGTCAGACTTCCCCCAGATGTTCAGCGATTGTTGGACGAGGATCGAGGTGGTCGCCGGGGGGCATGGAGTTGATCATGAAAAAGAAAGCAAAAACCAAACTAAAACCAGGCACTACCTACCTGCGCGACCGCGCAGATAAGTGGCGTTGGCGGGTGGTATCCAACAACAACGAAATCATTGGGGCGTCCAGCCAGGGATTCACCAGAAAGGCAGATGCAGAACGTAATCTAGCCCTTCTCAGAGCATCACAATAATATTGACACTACGTGATACAGTAGCATTATTCGTGACTATGCGGATAATGCTATTTTTCCTCCTGCTGACTGTAAGCCTTCACGCAAAACGTGATAACCCCGAATCCTGGTATGTGGACCTCGTCCAGATGAGCTTGGGAGGCGATCAGAATGTCCGCATGTCCAATGGGACCTACTGCGATCTCTTAACCGCAGATTGTGCTTGGGAGGTGGACTTTGCTGATAAATGGGCGGAGTCCATTGGCCAAAGCCTAAACTACTCTACACAAAGTGGGCGGCCTGCGGGTATTATCCTGATCATGGAATCTGACAAGGATCAGCGGTTTGTTGATCGGTTGAAGTCTGTAATCGAAAGCCATAGGCTACCGATCACGCTTAGAGTTTGGCGCAGCGGCGAAAGTAGGGATTAAAGGCCTCGATTCTTGCATGTTAAATATTTCAACCTCAATTGAGGATCATAGAATTAACATATTGACGTTTCGTCACTTTTGTCTTTTTGAATTACTAAATGCAAGGGGCCAAAGTTACTGGATTAAGCAAACTGAAGAAGCCAAACCAAGGTTCGGTTGGTGATCAGATCGTTGCAAGCAGTGACAATTCAGCATTTCGCACGGCATTGAAACGACCGGGCGAGAGTCAAAGTATGGCAGGCGCAAGCCGCGATACCAACGTAGAAAAGGCCTCTGGCAGTGAAGACGTTGGAAAATTCGCGACCCGCCTAAAGAAGCGCCCACTTGGATTGTTTACGCCACCGGCGGGGACACCAGGCGCGGATAAGCAGAAATCGGGTCGCAGTGATGCGATCTGATAATGAATGAATTCCGCACTGTTCTCAAAAAAGGTAAACGCCCGGTAGTAGCCCGTGATGACAAGCCAGTCATCCCTGGACACTTTGACAAAACTGCGCCCGAAGGAGGCACCCAAGGCAGTCCACGTGTTCGGGCCGTAGATACGGCAGATCAAGAAACACAACGACCTGCAAAGCTTAATCCTGCGTTTGAACCGACAGGTGGGGTAACAAAAACTGAAGACTCAGAAGGACGTCCAGTTCTGATAGGGTCTAAGGCGAATGCAGATAATAACGTCCGAGTAGAACAAGATCAGAACGGTCGGCCCATTCTTCGTGGTAAAAACTCAACTGCCCAAACACTCAACGGTCCATCGATAAGCGAGGTCCCAGGAGACAGTGTGCGTCATGCAGAGGCTGAAAAGCAAATCAAGCAGACACAGCCAAAGACCAGCGAAGATTTTCTTCCAGAGAAAACGGCACAGGACTCCCCTACTTCGGCTATTGCACCATCTCCGACGCCCTCAGAGATCAGTGAGCATGAACGTCGCATGCGAAACACCTTTTGGTCGGCACGGATGGACGACGCTGGGCGACAACGCGCGATGGGGCTTGCTCCAGGTGAACGTAGCGTGGTGAATCGCGGGGTGCGCGATGCGGCGCCGAATGCGCAGAAGCTCGCCAAGACCCAGTTTGAAATTTGGGCGAACACCGTAGGCGCGAAGACCTACACGACGGCCGATGGCGTAATGCGTCAATCAGTCGACGAAACGGGGCGGCCATTATTCACAGAAAAGGATATGGGCGTGATGCGCGACGGGGACGGCAAGCCGTTCCTCGCCCACCGCAACCAGTATGGCGAAACGGAATTTGAGCGGCCGAAGATTGTGGCGGCTGATGACCCGAATGACCCGCATTTCTACTATGACCTACCGGACGGCACGCGCGAACGGGCATTCCACGGCGATGATGCGCTGAACCACGAGAACCCCAAGGTACGCGTGGCGGCTGAAAAGGCCCGTGCTTCCCGCGAGAAACAGGTGGAGGGATCTGCGCTTGAGGTTGTGGATCGCCAAATAGCGGAAGTCGACCGTGAAGTCAGTGGTATGGAACTCGAATCTGCGGAAATAGCTAAGAAGCGAAATCGTGCAGAACGCGAACTACAGTTGTTTGGCAATTTGCCAGATAGCCCGAAGAAGGCTGCACGCGTCCCCCAAGTTCAAGCTGAGTTGGAGTCACTGAACGCCCGAGATCAGGAGATCATTCAGAGGACAATGGAAGGTGGCGATCTTCATGCGCGGCAGCAGCAACTGAGGGCGGCGCGCAATGTCGTCAAAGCGGAAATTGAACTGGCAGCCTACGACGAAATCCAAGGGCGCATCGAAACCAACTCCAATCTGCCAAAGGCGTTAAAAGCCGAAATGCTGGCGAATATCGCAGAACAGCGACAGAAGCTAGGAATTGGAATGACTGAAGCCGTTGCAGAACAAGAACGGTTGAATGCGCTGGTGGAGCAAGGACGAAACACTGCAACATCCAGACTAAAAGCTGATTCCACCGATGCAGAATTTGACCGTGAAGCAGACACCATAGCCAGCGCAGTTGCAATTTATGAGGATGAGAGCACACGCTTGGATGGCTTACTGAATGAACTCGAAGGCGGCGTTTTAACACCAGAAGCCCATAACGCAAAGGTAGCAGAAGCACGCGAACTCCGGGATAGCCTACTTCGATTGCGAGGCTATATCGAATCCAAGGGCGCAAATTACAGCGACGCAGCAAAAGCTGCAGGGGAAAAACACCTTTCAGATATGGTGGCCCAACTCGAAGCAGACATTGAAGCGGACCCTGGTTTTCTGGGGAGTTATGGCACTGGAGCTATCGAGCAGGCTGGAAGCCGAATTGAATCAGGAAAAGAGCGCGTCGCACAGAGTTTTCAAAGCGAAGACAGTATCTGGAAATTTGGACTGACCAACCTTGGACATGGATCGGAGTCGATTGGCGCCGTGTTCGATATGTTCAAGGGAATGACAGCAGAAGATATTGAAAAACGTTCGAATGCGGCTCGAGCACGGATGCTCATTGGAGATTTACGGGGCGAACAAGCTAAAACTGCGATGCGCAAAACGATTGAGTATGCGCAAAAACTTGAGGAGGGAGGGAACCTCGTAGACCCCGTAAAGCTGGATTGGTCCAAGCCCCAGGACGCCCGAGAATTGCCTGTGCTCCAAGCCTTGGTCAATCAACTAAGGGATGCTGATACTAACAACGCAGATCGCGGGAACGTTGCGAGCAATGAGTTCCAAAAAACGCTATTTTCGACACTGAACCTCGTAAATCTAGTTCCAGGCGTTGACTACAGTTATGAGCAATCGCAGATCGATCGGACTAACCCGGAAGAACTGGCAAAGTTCAATGCACTCCAACAGGAATATGCGCGGATAATCGAAGAGAAGTATCCGAATACCGCGCTTGCTGGCATGGTCGCTGGTTCACTGGGTCAATTCATGATGACCCGAAGAATGGGCAATGTCGCAGTCGGCAATCTGGCAAAGGTCAGTAAGATTGGAGAAGTGCTCAACCAAGGAAAACGACTTGAGCGCATTTCAGCAGGCTTGGGTTATGCGCAAATGGGCGTAGCACAAAGTTATTCAGAGAATCCGAATCAAATGAGTTTTCTGGATCGCTTCGCGGATGTGGGCTTGAAGGCAGCTACGTTGGCAGCGGCAGAAGGGTTGGGCAACAAAGCCGAGGCAAAATTTGGAAAACTGGCAGGCGCCCAAGCAACAACCAGCAACCTTCTACTACGTCAGGGAACCAATACTCTGGGCGCCTTCATCGGAGAAAATATTTCTGAATTCTCAGAAGCCTGGATCAAGGGCGAGAACCCGATGGACCAGCTTGATCAGATTCTGAAGGGAAATGCTGGCGCCGTGCTTGGTATGGGACTGCTACACACACGTGGTGCAATTCGGACTCAAAAGGAATACCAAAACCTGAGCCGTCAACACGGTCAGGCAACGGCAGAAATGGCGAATCGGATCGCGGACATCAACACGCTAGCTTCGACTGCCCAAGGAAGTGATGCTCGCGCGATCCAAGCGCAGCGAGCTCTCTCAATGATACAACCAGGCGAAATTGAAGCTTTCAACCAGTTTGCCGCAACTGTGCTGGAAGGCTCCCCAGAACTGAAGGGACATAGCCTGGAAGAACGGGCGGTGAATTTGCAGGACCGCCACGAACGGGTGCTTTATGTCGGTCAGGTGGCCGAATCCCTCCAACATCGGATGGCCCTGGGGCAGAATGTGTCTGAGGAGATAGCGGAAATTGAAAGCTATCAGCCAGCGGATGTGACCGGCGTTCAGGACTCCACGCACGTGGACGCCTATCGTGATGGCGCCCGGGCGTTGATTCGTGCGGCCAATGGCGTGACCGGGGACCAGATGACCGAAGGCGAACAAGTTGGCCTGGGCATCGTGGGCCAAGAACTCGGAACCTCGGCTATTCGGATGGTGGGCGGCAAGGCCGTGATCACCGATAAAGCGCGCGACTGGCTGCTAGAGCGCGTGCCTAGCGCGCAAGCCTTGCTTCCCCGTAGTGAGCAAGCGCAGTTGGAACGGATTCAGGAAGCGAGTTCGGTGACCACAGAGAGTGCGGAACAACCGAAAGCAAAGACCAAAGCCAAAGCAGGGCTGACAGTAAGCTTTACCGGGGATGATGGACAGGCAGACGAAACTCAAATCCCAAGCGGCGCCACACTGGCCAATGGCGATCCGGTGACGGCGCGTAATGCAGCGCAATGGTTGGCGGAGGAAGGCATTGAAGCCCGCGATGTTGAAATACAGACGTCCGTGCCCAAGACGCCTAAACACGCCCCGGTGAAAATCGAAGGTAACCGAGTAAAGGCCTCCGACCTACTTCGGGAAATTGTCAACAATGCCCGCGTGGATGGCATTGAAATAGACGGCGGACGGGCCGTTGCCGTTGCACGAAACGTTGCACGCGATGTCAATGCAGCAATAGACAAGTATGCTCCTCTGTTTTCGGGCATTAGCATTCAACAAGGTGCTAAAGGGACTGGAGGCGTACAAACTGATTTGGGGCAGCGTTTGCTAGTGAATGTGACAGACCTCGTGTCTCCAGATAACGCTCAAAATCTAATCGATCCTGAGCGTCTTGAACTGCTAATTCAGGAAGAGGCAATCCATGCAGTCGCAACCTTGATAGTGCCTAAGCTAGAAGCTGCGCAAATATGGATTAAATTGCCAGACGCCACACAAGAGGTCGTCAGGAAGGTATACGAAGAAGGAGGGAGTCCTGCACAGGACTGGCAGCTTGGGCATGAGTTTCTACGGATGGTGGTGCAAGGTCGGATCAATCTAGCGCAGGGCAAAGATAAGGTGACCAGTGAAGAACGTTTGTCGCCAAGCCTATTGCAGCGGATCGGCAAAGCCCTGGCACGTTTGCGCGATTACTTCCGCGATCTACGTGGCAGCCTGAGCGCAGACGGCGCGGCGCCGGAAGTGGTGGACCTCGTGGAATCCACCGTGACGCAGATTGAAGAAAAGTTGCTGGAAATCGAAAAACCCGGTGACGTTTCCAATCTCGAACGTAAGGTAGTTGATGGACAATCCGATGGGATACAGCGAGGACGATCAACTGTTGCCGAGTCAACCAGCACAAAAGCCGAAGACAATGCACCATCTAGTGGCCGAGATCCCGCCAGGAATGGCAATGGACTCTCAGACCCTCAAACTGTTCGGAGCCCTGATCGTGGAACTGAGCGATCAGATTCCAGCAAGGAACTAGAGCAGCGTCCCGCTGGACCGAAGAAGGCCAAGCCGAAGCGGAATGTGAATCGCAAGAATGTGCGGCCTGCTTTCCCGTTTACCACAGATGCCGATTCCTTTGACGTGATTGACCTATTGCAATCCGAAGGCGGACTGTTGGGCAAGACCCATGCCATCAAAGCGCAGAAGCAAGCAGGCAAATCCGCCAAGCTTCCGCCAGAGTATGACGGCTACGATGAAGCCTTTGGTAGCCGTAATCTGCACAAAGACCTGCTGCCACTCTATCGCTACGATAGCCTAGTGACGTCTACCGGGCAGGCGCCAGACCAACTGACAGCATTGGCTGTGGAGCGCAACCTGCTGAATGAAGGCGCGGGTACGAGTGAATTCTTTGAGCTGGTGGCCAGCACGGCCAAGCGTCGCGCCACCGGACAGACCGAAGACGCTAAGGACCGCGATCAGGATTTTATTGAATCCGTGACCGAGGATCGCCCCGGTGGTGAAACCGTGAGCCCGGAGCAGTTGGCGATTGGCGACCGTTTCGAAGTCGAGGGTGAGGAGTTCGAGGTAACGGACATCGACCCGGATACGGGTGAAGTGGAAGTGAAAGACGGCCCACGCTTTGGCGTGCAGGACTTGCCTCCAGAAATGCCGCTGGTGATCGATGCCGGAAGCCTGGAAACTGACACCGATGACGCCCCCGTCGAATTCCTGACGGATGAGGACTTTGAACTGGCTGGCCAGACCGAGGAGGAATTGGTTAGCGACCGTGAGCGCGAAGCTGAAAGCACCCGGAAAGAACAACAGCGCCAAGAGCTCGAAGAACGGCAAGCCAAACGCTTGGTGGGTGATGCGGGCGACGCCGCACAAGGCTCCCTATTTGATGAGCCGGGAGAAACCGGCGAACTCTTTGCGCCGCCAACACCGAAACAAGTCAGTGAAAATCTGAAAGGAATATCCCGAGAAGCAAACCAGGCTTTGGATAACGCTTTTGAGGGTCTATTCTCCCGCGCTAGCGACCAGCAAATGCGTGATTTCCTACTTGGTAAACCAATAATTGAACTGACTGGCGAGGAGTTCCAACGTGATGGCAGCGGGATTTCGATCTTCAACAAGGTGGCAGCCTTTTTTGAAGGCATGGATGGCAAGTCCACGCATCCACAATTGGGCGACGTGATCCTAAACCGCAACTCGGTGAAAAGCTCGTGGGCGCATGGCGCCGGAAGCTTGAAGGCTGCGGCGTTTGCCGCCGTGCCCGACGTTATCCAAAACGGCCGCATCATTCACCAAAGCAAAAACTGGCGAGGTCGTGGTGAAGCCCGTGTGGTGCTGGCAGCTCCGGTGAAGATCGGAAGCGAAGACGTAATATTGGTTGTCGTGACTCGGCGCCAACAAGGACAGACCCGATTTTACCTACACGAGGCCTATACAAAAGAACGAATCCGAGGTGCGTTTAAGACTGGTTCCAGTGCCTCGGGTGAGGTTGAGATTTCCAGCGCTTCCTCGGATTCTGTATCTAATATACTCTCCCGCATTCTTTTCGTCAACCAAGATAAGGACGATGTGCTGGGAGCACGTACGGCAGACATGACGCAGAAGGGACTGCCCCCGGAGAAAATCGGGGCCTTCGTGCAAGCTGCGCAGGCTTTGATTGGCTCAGGCGTCAACACGCCAGAAGCCATGGCGCAAGTGCTGGAAACCAAGTTCCAAGGAAAAGCCGCCGCCTACTCTCAAGCATTGTGGGATGCATTTGGCATGGTGAACCCCGAACTACGGGGAACTCATGACTGGAATAAAGCTCAAACAAAAAGCAGTGACAAAAACGAGCTTCAGCGTATAGTAGTCGAAAAGAAACCAACACTCAAATCGCGCAAATCGGATTCCAAAAATGAAAAAGGAACTCAGCCCCGAAGCTCTGAAGCAAAAGCAGTTGATCTCCAAGACGATGGGCGAACAGCCTACCGTATCGCTCAAGGAAGCCCAAGCCCAGACGCTCAAATTCAAGCACTCCGTGACGCCGGATACGAAGCCCAAGAGCCCGACAAAGAAAGCTATTTAGACGAGGGCTCGGAAGTCAGCGTTTATCTTGACGGCAACCGAGTCTATAAGGTAACGCATGCAGGTGATTGGGGCATCTATCCCAAGGCAGAACGCGCCGCAGATGGGTCAGTATTCTTTGATATTGGCGGGGAGTCAACCCCGGCACGCTTCCTAGAGCGCATTGCACTGCAGAATCACTATTTCGACGACAACAAAACGGTTTTTGAAGGTGTTCTCGCAGATGGCCGGATGGTTGCATCCCAACCATACATTGTCGGGCGTCCAGCCACGTTTTACGAAATTGGGCAGACATTGCAGCGAGCGGGATTCACTCCCCTGCCTGGCCATCCAATTGATTGGGCACACCCAACGGACCATGTGATTTTGATGGACGCCCATGAGGGCAACTTTATCAGCACACCCCAAGGCGTGGTCGTGCCGATTGACGTGGCCATTCACCAACTGCGGGGACGGCAAGTCAGCGCGCTGAAAACCCTGCTGGATGAAAACGAAACACTAGGGGCTCGAACGGATGGAAGTCATCAAATAGATTTCTTCAAGGCTTTAGACGGTCGCACAAAGGCAAAATTGCCCAAGACGCCAAGCGGCAAACTGAACCGTTTGCAACTGGTGCAAGACAACCTGGGCTTGGCCACTGACATTGCGGTACGCTACTTCACCGTGAACAACAGCGCGCAGCATGACGACATCGTGCAGGAAGCACGGCGCGCCCTGATGAAGGCAGGACAGAAATTTGACGATACGGCAGGCACTCCATTTGCAGGCTACGCCGGGCGGGTAATTCGCAACCGCCTAAATGATCTCTACCGCAAGCAGAGCACGCAAAACAAGCGGGAAGGCTCCAGCTTGGACACACCGATTAACGAGGCTGGCGACACACTGGGCTCATTGATCGAAGGCGACGGACCCACCCCCTACGACCGAGAACAACGCGCCGAGCGCAAGCGCCTGCTGGGCAGTGCGCTGGCCAGCCTGAACGATGACGAACGCAAGTTGGCCTTTGCCTTTATGGCTGGCAGTTCGCTGGCCGAGATTGGGCGTCGTGAAGGTTTGAGCCGTGAGGGTATGCGCAAACGGATGAATAAAATCCTGGGAAAACTGAAAAACCAGATGACAGAGCAAGGGGTAGCACGTAATGATGTACTGAGCGCACGCGGCGACCTGCGACGTGCGTTGAAGAGTCCAGCATTGCAAAAAACGCCATCCGAATACACATTTGAACCAACAGAGGCACCCAATGAGCAAATCCAAGCAGCCATCAACCCCCAGAAAATCCGACCAGTCGATTCGGCGCATTTACGTGCCCGACACCTCCCAGATGAAGAAACAACTGGCGCATCTATCCAATTCTACCAACGTGAAGGCAGTGACACCGAAGAAGGCTTCGTAATCCCTTCAATGCCCACGGTCATTTTCGTCAATGCGAAGAGTGACCGCGCTCCCCTCGCCTGGACTTTGGCGCATGAATTTGCGCACATTGCCGAGAAGGATCCAAATTCAGGTTATGCCGAACTTGAGCAAACGCTGCTGAATCTGATCATTCCCGAAGAGCGTGCTATTATTGTCGGGATGTTTGCCAAGCACTATGGGGAAACATCCCATGAGAAGGAAATCACCCCTTATCTAATTGGGGATGTGATCAGCGGCTTCGATGTCATGGGTGTGGACCTACTGAAAAAAGCTGAGCAGATCAAAAGCGCGATCAATGACTACATTGAGTCGGCAGGGCCATTTAACCCACAGACATTAGCTGAAGGCAGCGATGATGATCTATCCACCTTGCTTTCCCGCCGAGACGATGCGGCGGCGATCAATGACTTCCTGCAGGCGTTGAATCTCCAAATCCCGAGTCAGTCCGACATCGATGAAATGTACCGGCAAGCCGGTCTGGAGGCTCCAGGCGCGCAGAGTATCGGGCGCCCTGATCTCGCGAATCCCGCCGAAGAAGAAACCGCGCGGCGTTTGGTCGACGCAGTGGACGAAGCGCGCAAAATGGAAGCTGAGCGCCAGACGCACGCGGATTGGGCGGAGCAGGCGCGCGAACGCATTGCGCAGGACCGCGACGGCGTGAAGCGCAACCTGCTGGAAATGGCTGCTACTGGTCAAGGCATCAGCGACCCGATAGACGTGAAGGCGGCGCAAATCCTCGTCAATGACCTGATCAAGCAGGCCACGGCTTCGGGAGACGCCCTGCAAATGCGGGAGGCGCAACAACTGACCTGGGCTTACCGCGAATCCGGCAGCGAACAAGCACGTGCATTTGCCGCCCGCCGAGATCCATTTAAAAAGCCTGCTGATCGCTACCGGGAGTTCCTAGCCAGTGTGATCTTCCACCCCAACGCCACGACTAAGGAACGTGTCAGTAAGGCCCTGAGTCCTTTGGAAAAATCCCGACTGATTGATGACCTGAAGGGGCAAATCAAAAGGGCTAAGGCACGAGGTGAAAACAAAACGCTAAAACGCCTGAATAAGGAACTGGCAGAAACTGAGGCCACGAAAGACAAAATGCAGCTCATGGCCGACGAGAACAGCGGACGCCTGAAGCGCATTGAGCAGGCTCTAGCCAACATGGGCGTAACCCTGAATCATGTTTTTAACGGTGAAGCCTATCTGCGCCTGCGAGGCTCCAAGATGATTGGCAACGTAGTAAAGACACTGAACTACGATCAGGTGAAGCGCCAAGTGGTGAAGCTGAACCAGAAGCGTCTAAAATCCGAGGAGATTGCCACGCGCCTGAATATCCCGCTGGATGAGGTGAAGCGCATCAAGCAGGACATGGAGCGTGCGATGCGGGAGAAGCTGGCCAAACTCGGTGACGCGGCGCTAGACTTGGAATCCTTTGACGATGAGGCCCTGATGGCGCGTGGTGACGAAGGCCTGAGTAAGGCGCAGCGCAAAGCCAAGATCGACGCAATCATCGCCGCCATGGGGCTGGATGACGCTGATACCGACACGCTGGCGCAGACGCGCCGGAAGCAACTGAAGCGCAGCCGTGTGAAGACTGGCAGGGGACGCAACAAACGCACGGCTACCAGCCTGCAACGCTCCTTTGAAGATTATGATTGGGAGATCGACAAACCGCGCGCCAAGGACCGCCATCATGCGAAGCCCGCGCAGCGGGATTTAACGGACCCAGATGGCCCGCCGATGTTCGACGTCAGTGACCCGGTGCAGGTGGCGCAGGTCGCACGGACACTACAATCTATAGATGGAGGGGGCTTTGATATGGCCTTTGAATTCTGGGTAAACTCCGTGCTCAGTGGGCCACTGACGCAAGGTCGCAATATTCTAGGTAATGCGTTGAACGCAGCATGGGATTTGGGATTCGAACGCTTGGGTGAAGCCATGCTGAATGCGACTTTGGCTAAATTCGGAATGGGTTCAGAAAATGCCCCTCAACTTGGTGAGTTCAGACATATGGCTCGTGGAATGTTACCAGGCATGGCAAGGGGAATTCGTAATGCACTGAACTCTTGGGCCGCAGAGACACCATTGTTTGCAAATGACGTCTTAAATCAACAATTGGAAATATTGCCTGAATATTTCGACAAACAGGGAAGTATCCGGGCATCTATCCCTGGAAAAACTGGGAAGACTATCCGCATTCCTGGGCGTTTGCTTTTGTTCGCGGATGAGTTTTCGAAAAGTCTAATAGCGCAAGTGGAAGCTGGCGCCGTGGCCTACCGGATTGCCAAGGGTGAAGGCTTGGAAGGTGAAGCGCTCGAGCGACGTATAACCGGGCTGATCAACATGCCGGGCTCTGTGGCGTGGCACCAAGCCGCCGAGAAGGCAATAGAACTGACATATCAGGATACGCACGAAGAACGTAAGCAGGGATCATTTTTTAGCGTTTTTGAGGTATTTGGAAGAAGCTTCAACCTGATTAGTGCAAAAAAGAAAGGAGCTAATTGGGGCGATGTATTAACAGGTATTAATTGGGGAAGAAGTAAAGTCCCCGGGGCGCGCTACATTGTACCATTTGTGACTTCGCCATTCAATATCCTCCTACAAGGAATAGGGAAGTCACCTATAGGAACCATGGGAGTGATCGCAAAGCTAAGCATGGCTTCTATGGTCAAGTGGAAAGACGGGGTTCCAATTGGACAGACATACCCCAAACCCAAGCTTGTACGTGATTTTACTCAACAAGTGATGGCATGGGCTGGGACTGCGTTGCTATGGGGAATTTCAGAGGGAGACGATGATGATGAGGATAAGTTCATTTTAGTCACTGGTGGTCATTCAAGGACAAGTCAGGGAGCGAACGAATTAAAACAACGAACAGGAATGACTTCCTACACCATTCGCATTGGGAACAATAGCTTCAAATATGGCGGAATCGAGCCGTTTGCTACTACCATAGGCACTACGGTCGATCTCATTCGGTCGGTTAAGGCAGGTGTCCGCTCTGAAGACTCAGCTGGGATCATCGCATCAAGATTACCTATCGCGATGCTACAAAGTATCGCAAGCCAGTCCACCGAGAAAACCTTTTTGAAAGGCATTGGCGACATCGTTGAATCAATGCAAGACGTAAACATAAATGAAAAAGGCGAAATCGACACAGGATATAAATTAGAAAATTTCGCTATTAATTTTCTGGCTTCTTGGGTGCCGAATATAATCAAACAACCATTACGTGAAATCGATTCAAAATACAGGGAGACAGATGCTGATAGTCTTGGAGAATCTGTTCTACTGAGAATGTTTCCGATGCTGGCACCACCATCGGTGAACGTATATGGCGAAGAAGAAATCAAGCAAGGCAGTAGCATTCTCAGGCCGATTTTCCCAGTAACAATTGGTGAGGCTCCAAAGATAAGAAAAGTAGATGCTATGCTTCTTCGATATAATCGTAATCTACCTGATGGAGCAAAGGCTTGGGCGCCAGCACCAACCCAGCGCTACGTAACAATCAATGGCGAGCGGATTGACCTGAATCCCAAGCAACTGCAAGCATACCGGGAACGCTCGGGGCAACTGTTTACAAACCTGCTCAAGGGCATGAGCTTTAACTATGAAAACCCGACCGAGGGTGACATTGAGAAAGTCCAACGAGCACTACGGCTAGCTCGGGAAACCACCAAACGGCAAATGCGATCTTCTTTGCTTGCCGAAAAGTGACATTTTAACTTAGTTGACATAAAGACATGCACAACGGAACGCACGAAGGAAAAAGACAACTTGAGCGAGCAGTAGAGCGCGCCGACAAGACCGTGGGGGAAAGCAAACCTGATCCTAATGGGCCGTTGATGCCATTTCCCACCAACTACCGATTAACCCAAGAGCAAGAGTCTGAACTGCTGGAACACGTGTTTGAGCAGATTGACACGCTAGAGCAAGACTTGGGACGCAACGAGGTGCTGGATGAGAACTGGCACCACAATGCGAACATTGACAATAAGAGTAAATTGACACGGACCTTTATGGGAAAGCGTCGACTCTTTGAAGAAGTCTACCACAACCGGGTAGACTGGCGCTCAACCGTGATCGGGGGAATTTTTGCTGAATCGAATTTCGTTGTGCCTATTTCCCGCCGCATTTGCCGACAGGCATGGGCGCGCGCCAATAACTACTTTTTCGCCACCGACCCGTGGTTTGAAGCTAAGCCACGCGATATACCAGACCAAGACCTGGCAGAGCGAATTGAGAGCTTTTGCAAATACAAGCTGCGCGAGGCTGGGTCGAAGCACTCCAAGGAGCAGGCGGTCGAGATCGCGGCCTATCGAAATGAGTGTGTTATCAAAACAACGCATGCCAGCAAGTGGGACTACTACCAGGTCGAAGATAAGGTGCTGGTTGATGAAGATGGTAAGCCGATTATCGCCAAGGATGGCGACTACATAACGGAATCCGATGTGTGGGTAGAGATCACGCCACCCAGTGAGGTAGATGACGTGACACCAGCCGCAATCACTGTGCTACAGCGCGACCAAGTAACCCTGCGTCCAAAAGCGCTGGTCTACGTCAAAAAGTTGGTCACACGAAGGCTCAAAAGATACCACGGACCCAAGAGCAAACCAGTGTTCTTCACTGACTTCCTGTGTGCAGAAGACGCAGAGAGCATCCAGGACGCAGCATTCTGCGCCCACCTCTATGACGTGCCAGTGATGGATATGGTGGAAGAGTTTCAAGAGGCATTCGGAGGTGAATCGCCCGAAGACACTCAAGAACGCATTGCCCAAGGCGTCGAACTACTGCGCGAGCTAGCAAGCAACGACTCCAAGCCGAAATCTGGCGTCAACCGAATAGGAGATGAAGGCGAAGAGGTGGAGCATACAGCAGATGACGCCAACAACAACCCCGTGGCAGAGATAGCCGAGTGTTATCTGCGCTATGACGCCAACGGAGACGGGTTAACCGAGGAGATCATGGTAATCGTCGACCGGCATACCAGGCGGCCCATCTACTATGAATACACGGCGAACGTCACCGTGGATGGCGAGCGCCCCTTCGACACCGTGCGCTGGATCGAAGTAGAAGGCAAATGGCATGGCGTGGGCATGATGGAGCTCTTTGAGACACACCAGAGCGTCATCGACCTGCAAGTAAACCGCTGGAACTTCGCACAAGGTGGTTCTGGCCGTGTCGATTTCTGGAATCCAAATGCCGTAGAGGAAGGCGATCGGGAGCGAAACCTACAGCTCAACTGGGGGGGGACCTATACCTTAAAGCCAGGCAAAAAAGCGGAAGACGCTCTGCAATCTGTTTACCTCAATGACATCAAGCATGAGCAGGTGCAGGCAATCTTCGAACTGTTCCTGCAAATGGCAATGAATGAAAGCGGGGTACAGAACGCCAACGACGCCAACATGGCGGGATTGGAACAATCGAAATTGGCAACCGGAATCCGCAATATTGAAAAGAGCGGGATGGAAATATTTGGGGCATTTCTGTCCGCCCTCGAGCCTGGATTGGAATCGGCACTGAACCGAGAGCTACAAGTAGCGTTGGCGAACATCGACGAAGAGGAGGCATTTATGTCGCCAGCCGAGGATGATGACCGTCTGCTAACACTGACACGTGAAGAGGTGGCAAACATCAACCTGCGTGTGAGTTTGCTTCTGACTCGTTACAAGGGCGAGCAACAGATACAGCAGGCTCTGCAGGCAACGGAGATCGTTGAGCGTTACTATGCCCTGCACCCTCTTGTGCAACGTCAGGTTGCCCCTCTTTACCGACAAATGCTAAAGGCGTTGGATATGAAGATCGACGCAGATGAGCTGATACAACCCATCGACATCCCCGTGGCCCCAGGGTCTGGACCAAACCTAGACGCTAATCAAGCCACAGCGGCTACAGCTCCCAAACCATCCACCCCAGCACTAAACTACTAGCCATGCGTGACGCATTTCAACAAGAGCAAGTCATCGAAAGAGCGAAGCGCGATTGCGAAGACATTGATGCTTTGCGAAAATGTGAGGGACTGGAGCGGTATCTGCTACGGCGACTCAGGGAAAAGCAAACAGCCATCGCACAGGAGATTCTAGCGGACGAAGAACTCACAGCGTCGGAACGAGAAGCCAAGCGTCAGGTGTGGCTGGAATACAGCAAACTACTGGTAATGATCGACCGGGATTTTGACGCTGCCTTGAAGTTGCTGGAGCAGAAGTAGAAGACTACCACTTATTTAAAGGGCATTTTTCGGTGGCAAGGTAGTGCTTGATGATGGTGCAGCCACATTTTGAATGCTTACATTTGCCGAGGCCTTTACGGGCTTTCTCGTCCCAGAATTCACATGAACGGCAGACAGCAAGGCGGGAATGTGCAGTAGGCTCGTCGACGGTCTTGAAGCCGCTTTTGGCAAAGCGCAGCATGGCGCCCGCAAAGTTCGAGGTCATTTCCAAAATGGTGGGGGGCGCAATGGGTGGAGGCACTGCAGGAGCAGTGGGGGCCTTTCCAGAATTCACGGTCGATGTGACAGGCGCGTAGCGATCGAGGGGCATATCGACCCCGTTGCGAGTGCGTTTAATGATTTTGGCCATGCTATGAGTCTATTTCGATGATGACACCAATGACCTTGCGGGTTTTGCCCAATGGGGGCATCTCCACGAGGTGAGTAATTTCTTCAGTCGTATCTTCTGCAACAAAAGTGATCGTGTCCTCCTCATCAACTGGGGGCAGTCCAGATTCGGAACAATCCCCTTCCCCATCCAACAGGCCTCCCGAGACATCCCCAGTTAGATTGGTTGCGATTTCACATACCGCATAAAGTATCGTAATTTGGTAGGTGACGCCAACATAGAGATTGGAAGCGTCAATCGTGAGCTCGATGCTCTGGCCAATGATGGTCGCAGACAAAAGCACCATTTCACCGCCTTGAGTAAATTGGTCGCCCTCGGCTATATTTGTAACGCCAGCGATGCAATTCTCGTCAACTCCACTGCTGAAAGTCTGGATGCTAGAGCCGTCGATGTGGAAGTCTTGCGCCCCACTCAGCACCAGTTGAAATCCATCGTTGGGCGAATTGTAGATGATGGAACCACAGGCAACATAATCACAATAGTCATGCCCCGTGTTATCCTGACAGTCTCCAGAACTACAGGCGAGCTCCTGACCGTCCAACAACCCCTCTTCGATTGTGACCGAGGCAAGGACAGCCGAGTCTGTCACCAGGTTATAGCCAGAGGGCTCAAACAGGAATGATGCAAAGGTTTCCTCCCCATTCTGAACCAAATCACATGATGCGCCAGAGGTCGGATAAGGCGTTGCTTGATGACTGACGTAAGCAATAGTCTCACCCAATGCTGGCTCGGGCAGTTCAAGGTAGTGACCGCTACTGAGATTCACCGAAGGATAAGCCACACCACCATTAACGATGCCAGATAATTGATGCTCACTTGAACTACCATCCTGATTCCGGGTATAACGAACGACTACATAATAACTCGAAGCGGCTCCACTGAGGTAAAAGAACACACGGCGGCGTCTGGCGCGGGTGACTAAACCAGTTGGATAATTCGGGTGATACCGCAACTCCACATCGCCTTGGAACTCACTGACAAGGGAATATAGGCTCATGAAGTCACGGACATGACTTGGCACGAAATCCAGGTCTACGCCTTGACCATAGTCGGCGGGGGAAGCGAGTGTGATATCAAAATCAGAGGAGCCTGCTTGCTCAAGCTCCCAATCGTCGCACTCTCCGCAATCGAACGTGGTGTCCTCAAGCAAGGCAGCACCTAAAGTAAGCTTACGCGAAATAGCAGACTCTATTTCGGCACTGTAACCTGCAACGCTACCAGTCGGCTTGAACGACAAAGTTGATGTGTCCTGCTCCTCTTCGAAGCAACCGTCGGGAACGGATACTGGGGCGATATCAACACCCGTGACTTTAAACGTGTAGCCTTCCGCTTGAAGACTTGGAGAGTGGCTGATCAACTCAGTTGCAGACTCTGCTTCGAATGTTATCGTTTCCGTTGAGATCACGGGCGCGTCACCAGACTCAGAACACAGGCCCCCGGAAACATCGCCACCTGACACATCACCTGAGCCATTGGGGGTGATTTCACAACCCTGGTATGTAATCGTTATCTCATAGGTTTCACCTGGAATCAAAGCAGTTGCCTCGATATCCAATTCGATTGTCTGTGCAGATACATCTATCTGGCAGGCGCCCGCGCCACAACAGTTTCCACCACCTTGAACAATCTGTGTGATTCCAAAAGTGCAATCTGCCAGCACTCCCAAGTCCGTAACTGTCCCTGCCCCATCGGCCCATTCCCGGCGGTTGGACAGCTCAAGCTCAATGTCTGAGCTCGAACCATATGGCACAACCAACCCAGAGCAATCTCCAGAACAGGCATAGTTCGCACTACCCTGCTTATTTGACAACAACAGTGTTCCACTTGTCGGGCCCGAAGCAGTGATGCCACTGAAGTCCGAAGGTAGATCATCCAAGCAAAAGTTATCAACACCCTCAGACTCGTATTCTTTGAGCGTCTCGCAGCATGTCTCTGTACCCAGGTTCTCGATTCGGAATGAGTAGGACCCACCTCCTAGATCCACGCCAAAAACACGAAATTCTACACCATCACCACGTAAGAAGGTAGTGGACCCGTCCCTCGTAATGGTCGCAACGGTGATACCATCAATTTCCAACGTAAACTCTATCTCGCATTCGCCATCATCGTCTTCACTGGCGCTGGCCATTGACTCAATATTGCCTTCGGAAGGCCAACTCCAATTAAAGCTACTGACACTATCAGCACACTCAATTGATGTGTTCCTTGTCCAAGGTCCAGTGGGGTTCCCTTGGCAATTGTTCAGGCACGACATAGTGACCAATTGCTTCTCTATGGAAAGATCACCAGACTTTTCACAGGTTCCCATATTGAGGTCGAACGAAACCGAGCCTCCACCTGCCTGGTGACGATAAGCCTTATCCGCAGAAACATGAGTAGACCATGCAGTGCCTGCAAGGCTGATCGCGCCATAGAGCACACCAGGCTCTGACCCATCCAAGGAAGGCACACCACAAATAGTTCGTGTGCCCCGCTTTCCGGTGCAGGTGTAAGTCACTGCACCCTGTCCACAAGCGATAGCAATGGCCTGAGTCTCAATTTGAAGAAACTGAACTCCATTAGTGCAACTGAAAGAGTCTGATCCATTCTCCACCGTAAGTGCAGCGCCAGCAGTTGATACCTTAATTTCGTGACGGGTAAAATCATGATCGACGCTCGCGGTGTATTTCGTCGCACCTGTGATATTGGCCAGAGCATAGCGAGGAAAGACCGTAGGTCCCTCAAAATTCCAACCACACAGCAGTTTGGCAGACTCAAAGAATAGCGTTTCATTTACCGCATGCGTGTCATAATCGGTGTCGCCCGGGTCACAGATAGCCTGCCAACCAGAGAACTCAAGCGAAAGAGAGGCACCAGGCGTACAGACACCCTCAGACTCAGAAACCTCCCGAACTGCGTTTCCCTCACTATGCTTGAGCACATCCCACTCGGCACTGGCAACCCCGAGTTCAAACGCAGTCATGGACAAGGTGGTGAATCGCAACTGAGGCTCGCCAAAACCAGGCCAGCCACACAACTTCTTTTCCGCTCGCAGATGCTCACAGGCAAAGGTAAGCGACGGGGGACTCATGCAACAACGGCATGGATGCTCAGTGCGCATCGTGTGGATACCATCACACTCTTCTTCCGTTTCACCCGATGGCGGATCAGTGGAAACGGACAGACTTAAAATGCCAGTGCCCTCCGCACAATCACCCTCGATGTGCAGACAATTCAAATCTGTTGCTGCCTCACTAATTGCACTGAGAAGCGCCGCCGTTTCGTCCAGAAGTGATGCAACTTGTGCTTGGGCAGCATCAATGGCGGCAGCAAGCGCAGACTCGTCCACCTCAACAACGTCGCCGGACTCAGCCAGCGGGTCCTGATCATCCAGTGGCCCGAGGCCATCACCTTGAGTATGGTCGATGCCCCGCTGATTAATGTCGTCACCAATTGTGAGGCGACGTTCTTTTAATGGATCATCCTGATGTACACTCATGGCCGTCGGTTCTGAGAGTTATACTGAGGGTCCCGTCACTTTCACACTGCCAGTCGACACAGGCATTGGCCAAGCGCTCGGCAAGACCACCATCGTCTCCTCCCGGCTCACCATCTTCGCCATAAAGCAGCTCTTTGAGGGCAGCCACATCAGCCGCCAATTCATCAAGCAAATCCTGAAGGCTTTCCAACTCTTCCTCCAATTCGGAGGAGGGTGCGGCATCACTGAGTCGGGCAATGTCATCGACACCACGTTGGTTCACATCCTCATGCGCGCCCTGCTGATTGCCTGGTGGCTGATACTCGGGGATCTCAATATTTTGAACAAACGCACTACCAGTCTTATACCCCTTTACAGTGTTTTCCCCAAATTGATCAAATGAGCTCTGTAATCGCTCGGCAAAGCCTGGACGCCGTGCTTCCATGGCCCGCATGATGTGAGGAGAAATAGACTGTTTTATCGGATCTGGCATCAGGGGATTGAGTCGGTTAGCACAATTGCCTTACGGAACCACTGGGAGCCGTCTTCAGCCTGGAAGGCCTCAGCAATCTCCACGTCGACCACGTATCGATTGCCAACAGGGTCTTCCGGGCCGCCCGATATGGTGATGGAAAACGGCTCATCCTGATAAGTTCGCCGACCAAAAACGATCTTGGCACCGGTTGATCCGTCTCCCGTGCCGGAAACAGTATCGTTGGTCGTATGGGCGCGAACGCCGCGCAGCCCCATCTTCTTAAGAATTGGTGTGTAACTGTGGCCAACGCCCTTGACCTTGGCATTGGCCCAAGAGCTGGGGCTCCAAAAACCACTTGAAGACGAGTAGGTGTAGTCGGACGATTCGATCTTATCCATGTCGTGCAACGCCGTACCAAAGAATATATAGATCGTGGCTGGGACCAACATCGTAACCGGTGAAGTAATATCGATGTCGTACAGTGTCTTTGTCCCCACGGTTTCTTCCGATGCCTCCGCGACGCCAGGCTTCGTGAAGTTAACGTGCGTCCCAATGCTAAAGACAGGTGAACTGTGGGAAAAAGCAACATCATCCGCACGGGCAACCCAAGTGACAGTGTAAGTCTTCAGCCCCTCGTAGTCTGCGGTATCGCGATTGACTATAGCCAATTTACCAGTAACTGCACCAAAGTCCGCAGCAGAACTATCAACCCCAAGGTAAACACGGGTCACCTCGATTAAACCATATCGCTGCGGCCTACGCACTTCACTCAGCACACCAGGTTGAACCCAAGAAGTTTCGATACGATCAAGTGTGCGGTTGATCGGAATTCGGCGATAAGCTCCACGATAGCAAGTGACGCTATTAAAGCTCGAATCATCAGATCCAATGCTGATAGCTCCATCATCAAATGCCTTTCGAACAACCCAAACCTGGTCAACCCGCAGTAGACCGTCCTTCAGGTAACTGATTTGATCACCCCCAATGACTACTTTTTGACCTGCTGGGACTTCTTCATAGAAGCGTGTGATGAAAACCCGATCATCAATTTTTCGCCAATATGACCGCACTTGAATAATGTCGCCATCTTCATAGGACTCATCCGCAGTATCGAAGGTCTTGGCGCCATTGCGTGCTTCTTCCTCGTCTTCATCAAAATTAGCCAATGTATCAAAAAGCGACTCTTTGATTAGCTTCTTATTGCGCTCGGGGTCGGTTGTTACCTCGATGTTGCCATTTTTAAGGAAATCATAGGAGACGGTTTGAAGCCCTTGATAATTACCTTTGCCAGTGTCAAAGAGCACATAGTTTTCCAACTCGTCCTCAGTTTCAACACCACGAAGTTCGTTCTCGGTTAAGCCAATGACTTGGTAGGACAATCGCGCGTAGTCTCCATAGCCGCGACTTTTATTGAGGATGCCCTTTTGAACGTAAACGAAAGTGACAACCTTAGCCACGCGATTCGGGGTGTCTTCTTCAACTGCCGAAAGGTAAACATCGACCGTCTTGTCGTCACCTTCCTCTATTGTCTTGGTGGTGACAGTCTCATGGTCCGCGCCAACATCTGGATCAACCTCCGTAGAATGGAGCGTTATAAATCGGCGTCGCAGCTCCAACAACCCATCATCACGCCAGCGCAGGGCATCTTGGCCAATTTGACGTAGGGTATCGTCCAATTCCTCAAAGACCCGAACAAAGTGATATTTGTTATCTGCGGGCTCGGTGTACTGATCGATGAGAACCGTGGTGGCAAAGACTTTATCTGGGCGGGGAATGAACTGCTTAGCATCACCCGAAAATTCGCCATCAGGTGTTCCAGGATCTTGCCAACAATACTTTTCCAGCATGCCCGGCGTGAGCATCGTATCCGGTTCGATTCGATAACGTCGAACGACTTGGAGGCGCTGGTCTGCCTCGATCCGACGGACAATCGGCGCCAGCTCTTGGAAAATAGTTTGGTTCATTTCTAAAAAGTGACATAATAGCGGTATTGACAACACGGCGCACTTTCAATGTTAATATGCACATGAGCGCATTCAATCAGGCGAAAGCCGATACAACGCCAGACGAAACCGGTGCAGAGATTGCCCCGGAAGATACGAACGCACCACAGAATGGCACAGAGTTTGACGCTCTGACTACGCCGGAAGAAATAGAGGCTTATCTGGAGAATGCCCGACAGCCCGCGCCTGAAGAGGACGAGCTAACGGACGAAGATGAGGCAGAATTTACCGATGAGGGCGATGACGATGAGGAATCTGAACCTGACGATCTAGGCGAAGAGCCAGACGACGAAGAGGATGAAACCGAGGAAGCTGAACCCGACGAAGACGAAGAGGAAGCAGAAGAGGAAGAGGACGACGAGTCTGAACCCGAAGCTGAGGCAGAGAACACCAGTGTTCGCATGCGCTTCCGACCCAAGTCTGACATCGATAAGCGCGCCTTGGAACTGATGAAGCGCAACCGAGATTGGGGTCTTGAAGAATGCCTTGACTACGCCCGAAAGGAACTTGGTCAGGACGATTCCAAAGACGACGATTTGCCGGATGACAACTCGCAAAAGTTTGAATCCAGCGAAAGCATTTCGCAGAAAATCCAGGAGCTAAAAGCAGAGAAGAAGCGAGTCTTGACGGAAGACCTGGACGTGTCTCGTGGATTGGAGATCGATGACGAACTGGACGCCCTGCGTGACCAACTCACCGAAGCCAAGAACCACGAATCCCATGCCCAGCAAAGTAAGCAGGAGAAGGCTAAGCGCGAGTTTGACACGCAATGGAGTGAGTCGGAGGCGAAAGCCCTGGGACTTTACGACTTCGTGAATGACCCAAACAGCGAAGGCAGCAAGTTGATGTCAAAAATCGATGCTGACTTGGAAGCCAATGACGATCCCCTGTTCAACTCCGCCGACAAGCCGCTGAAACTGGCGCAAATGGCAGCAGCAGAATTAAATATTCCGCCAAAGTCCAAGCGCCCAAAGCCTGCAAGCAAGCCCAAGCCTTCCGCCAAACGCCAAGCTGTGGCGCCCCTCGCGCGCGGCAATGCCCGCACGCAACGCAAAGGAAAAAAAGCAGGGTTGGATCAGCAAATCGATGGCGTGAAATCTATGCATGACCTAGAGCGACTTAATGAGTCGCTTGGAATCGACTACTAAGCATATCACGCAATCGGAGGCGCTGTGAGTGACCCTGCACTAAGCAGGAACACACACAATGGCATACGAAATTGCACCTCCTAATACCGGCTCGGCTCTAGCCAATATGAGTCCGGAAAGTGTCCGCCAGCTTTGGCAAAAGACGGTGGACATGCACGACCAGAACGAAGACTGGTGGGCTAAGTTTGAAGGCCCCTCCCGCGATGCACCCATCGCTACCCGTACCGATCTCAGCAAAGGCGCAGGCCAAAAGGTAACCATCACCAATATGGCGGGCTTCTATGGCCCTGGCAAACAAGGTGATGAGCACTTTGAAGCCGCTACTGACTTCGAAAAGCTCCTGATCAACGCCTACAGTGTTGAAGTCGATTGGTTGCGCAATGCGTATGCCGTAACCGAGCGCATGGAAGAAGTCATGGGTATGCGTGGTGAACTCAACGGTGGCGCTGCTGCGGAACTCGGCAAATGGATGGGCCGTCAGAAGTCCCACCGCGTGTTCATGACCTTCCGCGAGAAGGGCGATGCGCAGAACCTCGTGATTGCTGGCGGCAAATCTGGCGTGGACGAACTGCTTTCGGCCGATGTCCTCAACTACGACGAAGTCATTGGCCTTGGCGCTATCATCAAGCCGAATGGCGGACGCCCGGCACTGATGGGCCGCGCGAATGGACAGCCGGTGAAGAAATACAACATCGTCAGCACGGTCCCCGGCATGTTCAGCATGAAGCATGACGACGACTACCGTGAAGCGTTGAAGGAAGCCGGTGCCCGCGGCGATGCCAATCACCTGTTTAAGGGTGGCTACCCGGACATCGATGGCCACGTGTTCCACGAATACGAAGCCATCGATCATGACGGCTTTGGCCCGGTTGGTTGCCCGATGGCTCCGAAGGCCTTCCTCGGTGAAGCAATTGCCGCTGGCACTGCAGTCTTCACGGTGAAGGGTGGTGGCAGTGCAGCAGCCGCAGCCCTGACCAACATCCTCTACTTCCAAGACTTCGCAGGCTACGCCTACAAGTTCTTGGCAGGCGATGTTTTGGCCCCGGAAAATGAAACGCGCTACTTCCTAATTGTTAATCCGTCGAATGCCGCTGTCGATCCGAACAAGATCGGCATGTATTCCTACACCGTGGGCAACGACGGCAACACGATCACCATCGTGAACCGCCTTGGTCCGGCTGACAGTGTCGCTCAAGTGGATTCGCTTGGCGACGTCACTTGGAATACTGGCGTGTGGGCGAACAAGCACACCCAAGTCCACCCAATTGGCGCGACGATCATCCCGTGCAACGCCAAGGGCGTGCCGATTGGTGAAACCCTGATGCTTGGCGCCAGTGCCATGATCCGTGGTTACGGCAAATACAAGAACAAGCGCTCCAAGGAAAAGGCTGACGGTGGCCACGTGGAACGCCGCTACATCACCTCGGTCTTCGGTCAAGCGCTTCGTCGAGACGCCCAAAGCCGCGCCCGTGGCTATGTGCGCCTGAAGCATGCGATTCAGTATCCCGAGCTGAATTCTCTCCCGATTGTTGTCTAACAATCGTTGTTGTTGAACGGCGGCCGCCCTCGTGGGCGGTCGCCTCCAACCCACCCACTTTTTGAAATGAAATTCTTAATCATTCTTGAGCGCAAATCGCGGTTTGTGCTGCCCAAAGACCCAACGGGGAAATTCCGACACGCCATTATCGAAGGCTTCCCCCAAGGCGTGCTCGCCTACCTTGGCCGCTTCCTGACAGCACAGGAATTTGTCCAGGCGATTAACGAGGTGTTGAAGAACGCCAAGATCAAGAACGCCTACCTGAAGTTTCTCGCGGTCGAAGTCGAGAACCCGGAAATCGAATCGCTACGCAACGAACTCGAACGCTTGCAAGGCGAGCTCGACGAACTGCGCGCGATCACCGAAGGCGCCACAATGGAGCCTTTTGACGACTCGCTGGTGGACTATCAGGACGATCATGCCGAGGAGCCGGAAGAACCAGAACCGCCTGAAGAGGCTGATAGCGAAGAATCAGAGCCAACTGGCTTCAATGATCCAGCGTTCTGGAAAGAGCTCTCCAAGGATGAGGTAAGCCAGTATGTGCAGGCATTTGAGCCCACGCAGTTGCGCGAAGTCGTGCAAGCGGTGACAGGCCAGAAGATCGACGGCCGCAAGTCCATCGAAAAGCAACAAACTGACGCCGTGGACCTCCTCTGCCAGAACGGGGCACCTGAAGAACTGGACCTCTAAGCATCATGGGACTGACGGTAACTGGTATTTGCGCCGATCTCTTTAGCAGCATCGGCATTGAGGACACAGAAGACGTGCCCTCTAACCTGGTGCAAGAGGCAATCAACGCGCTCAACTTGGCCGTGCAAACGATTTGGAGCACGCCACTCACCTATTTCATTCGTGAGAGCGAAACGATTGTCGCTGAAGCAGACACCAGCGAATACCAGCTACCGCAGACCGTGCGCAAGGTGATTGGGCCCGTGTTGAATCTGGCGACTAATAAGCCGCTGATGTTGCTGACCAACGAAGTGCAGGCGCTCAACTACGAGCAACTGTTTCTCGACGAGCCGGAAACACCGATCAACAACAACGCGACACAGGCCTACTACGTGAAGCGCGAAAAAGGAGAGAGCTACGACAACGCCGTCGCCATCATCCTACTGAAGCCGACACCGCAGGCAGGTGATCAGTTTCGCATCGACGTGGTGAATGAACCGGAGTCCTACGGACCAGGCGACTACGACGGCGAAACAAAGATCGAAATGCCGCATGACTTCACAGAGTCCCTGCTGCTGCCAATTGCCCGCCGCGAGTTTAGTCGGAGCAAATACCACAACGATCCGTTTAAGTCCGGTCAGTATGATCAGGACTACGCGCGTGCGATGATCTCCCTTGGTTTGCAAGACCCACAACTTAACCCTGACACCTCGGAGGGCATTGGACGATGACCAGCCTCGGACTAGCGCAGCGCATCTTACGCCACCTGATCTACAAAGACTGGGGCGAAATGCCGATTGAGGCGCATCTGGAAATTCTGGATGCGATCAACGTGGCGTTGGCCACCTACTTTTCCGCAGCCCCGGAGAACTACCGGCGCATTAGCAAAAGCTACCTGCTCTCGGCCCCGCAAACCGTGACCATTACCACCACCAACGGCAGCACCGCCTTGGCCGATACGCCGTTTGCCAACCAAACGCGCGGCGCCATGGTTCGCGTGGATGGCGATGACCAGTGGAACCGGGTGGATGGCGACAGCGCCTTGCAATCTCCCTATCTCGGTCAAAGCGGCGACCACCAAGCCACGATCTACAGCGACGTGGTGGAGCTCGAGTTTAACGACATCGAGCGGTTCATTACCTACCCGGTTTTGAATAATGGCCGCGTGCTGGCGCCAGATAACAGTATGCGTGAGCACCCCGGCCGCTTCTTCCGCGATCTTGGCGATCTGGCCAGTGGCATTGATTACGACATTGGAAGCCCACGCTGGCACATGATCGATTACTTCAACGACCTTACCGCTGGCCGTGAATCGCAAGCCGGGCTGCTCCGCGTTTATCCCCTGCCCGACCAAGCCTACACGCTGCGCGTTGAGGCAATTGTGGCCCCGTTCCGCATCAACCTGAGTGCGCTGACGACCTCCATAGATTTACCAGTGCGCAACACACATGCCGAACGCTTCCTGCTGCCCCTGGTACTAGGCGAATTGGCCAATGGCGCCCTGTGGAAAGACCCAAGCACCAAGAGCGCCAACATCGAACGCGGCTACCAAGCGGAGCGCAATCTGGATACGCTGCAAAACAACCTAATCCCGTCCAATAACCGAGTGGGCACGCCTGAAGGATACTAAATGTTTATCGCCCAAAAGTTAGACCTGCCAGCTCACCCCACGCAATCGTGGTGGGGAGGCTTCGACGAGATTCAAATCTTTGAAGATGAATCCGGCGGGCTGGCTTATGACCTGAGTGGCGCGACCATCGTGCTCGAGGTGAAGGAAAGCCAGGCACAGGACGCGGTAGCCGTGGCCACGTGGACCACCGCAGATAGCAGCATCACGATTTCCGAAGCCGTAAACGGCAAGTTCAAGGTGGTTGGACGCAACATCACCCTGCCGGCCAAGCGCTACTATTACGGGATCAAAATCACGCCTGCCAATGGGGAATCTTTCGTCGTGGTGTATGGCGAGTGGCGCATCACGAACCTGCCAATCTAATCATGTCTGACTCAATCCAATCGCCCAAGCCCAGCGTGAAGCTCTACGTCACGCAAAAGCGCATGTCCGTAAACATGGGAATCATGCGCGGAAAGAGCGCGTACGAAGTGGCCGTGCAAAATGGATTTGTGGGCAGTGAAGTGGATTGGCTGGCGTCGCTTGAGGGGTCTGGTGGAGGTGGTGGAGGCGCTGATGAACTTAACAATATTGGCGTTACCGGATTTACCGCAGGTTACATTCTCATCATCAACGGAGGTGGAACTGGCGTGGGCCAAGTGCAGACGCTGGGCCAAGATAAAATAAATGGCTTGGTAGCCGCACTGGCAGCTAAACAGAGCGCCCACGTGAATCTAACGGCGCTGGCAGGTTTGGCAGGCGAAGCAAACAAACTGGCCTACTTTACAGGGACCGGCGCCATGACAAAGGCGGACATCACAGCATTTGGTCGAACCTTGATTGCATTGGCTGATGCTGAAGCTGGCCGCACAGCACTTGAAGCTGCCAAGAACACCGTGATCACTGAATACCTACAAGGCACGGAATTAACGAGCGCTGCCTCTATTGCCTGGGATCTGTCAACCGGTGTAAAAAAGGAACTAACCCTCAGCCACAATGCAGACATCGTACTAAGCAATTGGACTGGCAACATGAGTGGGAGCATTGATGCGACACAGCATGACACTGTCCAGTATGGCATAAGCTCGATCACGGCAGCAGGCCTGACGCCAGTTCAAATGGGCCACATCTCACTTGAGGACATCTCCAGCCTACCGACTGGGAGCGCCTTCACAATCAGCATACAAATCGTAACCGGCAAAGGCGAACTGCGCTATGCCATAATCAGCGAAGGATGAGCGCCGGACTAGCCATACAACCATTCTTCGCATCACAGCGCGACCTACTGAAGGAAGCTGTCTATTTATTTCGACAGCATGTAAACGTGCGTCGCGAGGATGACGATAGCGAGGCGACTTTCACGACTCAGGAGGTACAAGACGGCCAGCTTTCAAACTTCGTTAGCAGGATGGACTTTGCAGGAAATGACTATGTGCAGATTCCGAATTCCACTCATTGGCATCCGGACCAGTATTTTGTGATAGAATTCGACGTTTACTTCGACAGCTTGGGCGATGTTCAACCACTGATATGCAAGGACATAAATAGCGACACTGGGGATTTTGCGATCTACACAACCAACAGTGGAAAGCTACGTTGGCACATCTACGGGCTATCTTCGATTGATCGCATTGGCATCATCACCGACAACATTGCCTTTAGCTTAAACACGCTGCATCATGTGAAGGTAATCGCGGATGGCTCCGGCGAAGCCACTGGCATGTATATCTTTGTCGACGACGTGCAGTTGCCAACCTCTGACGATAGCCGAGAAACCTTCACCTACCAATACCACGCAGCACCGATCCACGTTGGTAAACGCAATATATGGGCTACCAAATACCTTGATGGCTATATTGCTAATCTGAGTGTTTACCGAGACATCAGTGGACCGACTCCAACACTGAGACATCAACTTATTGGCGCCGGTGGCCAAGACGCAAATTGGGTGGACCAGATAGGCGATGCTGATGGCTCAGTGATTGGGGCTCCAGACGCTCGAGGCAAGGGCTTCGTAAAGGAATGGTTCAACGAGAACGATGCTTCGGAAAAAGCAAGCCAATCAACAGCGGGAAGCCAACCAATGATCGTGGTAAACGGAGTGCTGGCTGACGGGCCGCAAGGCGATGGCAGCCGATCCTTAACGCATGCACTCTCCGGATTCACAACTGGAGATGATATTTCGGTATTCTTGCGATTTAACGCCACCAGCACTGATAAGACCATTTTGGCTTTAGATGACGCATTGATCATCGGCATTGGCGCTGGCGGTGGCCTGTATTTTTATCCCGCAGATGCTGAGTATGGAAGCAACCTTGCTGATGGTAATGACCATACGATTTCCTTGTTCCTGGATACGGTTGCAGAGACCGGAACGCTTTATGTGGATGATGTATTGGTGAGTTCGACGATTCCCTACACTCCAGTTGCTTTGTCTACAATTACCACCCTGTCACTGCTGGCCAACGACGATGGCAGCAACGGACTAACTGGCGAAATCCTAAGCCTCGCACTCTTCAATAGTGACCGGATTGAAAGTCGCGCGTCCATCGAGGCGCTTCTCTAACCATAAATCTCAAACTGATCTAAACATAATAACAACCAATTTATCGTCCGCGATATTGCGGTAACGTAACCAAGGAAAATCATGGACACATTCACATCATTTGGAGTCGGCACCGGAGTTGGCGCTGCAACACAGATCGCCAGCGAACTGTTTAAAATTAAAATGTCTGCCGACAAGCAGAGGCATGAATTTCAAATGGCTAATAGCAAGGAGGGCCGGGCATGGTTTAAATTGCGAGCTGCAGATGCCAATGATGCCGCCAAACGAGGAAGCGGAGTAAAGCTGCTAAGCTTCACTTCTATTCTCGGTTATATCGTTGTAGGCACCTTATTCCTGCTGGCATGGTATGCAGGCTGGCTTGAAATTCCAACAGCGTATATCACCGAGCAGGCTGGTGACTCCTTTCTGTGGGGATTGATTGAATTCGCCCCAAGCGTCTCAGTTGAAAATGTGACGGGCTTTGTGAACTTCCCTGAAATGCGCAATGCCCTGTCGGCTTTCATTGGATTCATCTGCGGCATCAAGGGCGTGTCGACTGGTGCTAACAATCTGACTCGATAAAAATGGATTGGTGGCAGTCAGCACAAGATACACTGAAGGCGATTCTCGTGGCGATCTGCCTCGGATTGCTTGTGCTCGTGCTGACTGCCTGCGCCGCCAAGCCCAATAAGCCCCCGCCTGGTATCGCAATATGGACAGTGGGTCATTACCCGGCGGGCAACGGTGTATGGAAAAGGGGCCCGTGGGTAGAGGACGGCATCAGCTATAGCAACTCAATGGCGCCAACCATGATGCCCGGTGACCCACTGGCCGTGGATTTTTCCTTTCCTTATACCCTACTCCAAGAGGGAGACATTATAGTCTTCTATCATGGAGAAGATGAGCCAGCCGCAGTCCACAGACTGATACACCAAGTAGGTCAAGAGTGGCAGACGAAAGGAGACAACAACACTTACCCTGACAGCAAATTAATCAACGCCGATGACTACATAGGGAAGGTCGTGGCGTATGGAAGAATTTTAAAATGAATTGGCTAATACACATCGCAGCACTTCTTGAACGCAAACCCGCCCTCGGCTGGCTCGCCGCAGCAGTGCCAACGGCTACAGGCGCCTTAAATCTAATGCAGCATGTTCAAGCAGCCTTGGGGATAATTTCCATGCTCATCGGCATCGCAGTTGGGCTGACGACACTGATTCTGCAGATAAGGAAGCTTAGAAAAGTTGAGCGAGCAAAATAGCTACTCTTCGACCTTGTTCCCAAACGTCTCGTGCAGTTTGGGGATGATATCTTGTATATCTCGGTTTCCCAATGCTTCGGCAAAAATCTCATACTTGGATGGGGGCAGGTCCTTGAGGGCAATCGCCACATCGCTGATAAAGCGATTAAACTTGGCATTGGTGGAGACTTTGACCCCAGTCGCGAGCTTGGATGCATCTGCAGCAGAATCAAATGCGCCACGATTGACACTCCATAGCGCCATCAATTTTCGAAATTCCTTCGAATTCTCATCCAGTCCAAGACCTTTTTTCGCCACTGCCTTCAAGCTGTCAACCTTCACGGGCTTATCAATTTCTATCTTAGTGATAATCCATTGGCTGAAGCCAGCACGCTCTGCGCAATCCTTTTGTGTCAGTTTCTTGTCCTGACGCAGTTGGATGAAATATCGGGCGAGATCACTTTTGTCTCTGTTCATGGTTTAGTCGGTTTAATATTATTGAAGAATGCCACGGCTTGATCTTTTGGGACCATCCTTGCAAGGTAGTTTTTTAACAGACGTCTAGGATTTTGGTGGCGTAGCACCAGGGCTGTACGTGGGGCGTCGCGGTAAAGAGAAATGTGGTTAGTTGTGTAAGTGCGACGTAACGCATTCGAAGGCCATTTATTGATAATCCCTTTGTCTGCTAATGCATGGCGTATTCGATTCGTCGCCTTATTTCGTGCAAAAGCATACTCTGGATAGGCATTAGCCCATTCCCAAAAAACGGGCTCAACGTCGTAAATAACCCAATCATCCTGAGTTTTGCTGCCCTGCTGGACCTTATCACCAACTAAAGCCCATCCTGGAATTATTACCCGACGCTGTTCGTAGTCGATCCAATCTACCTTGAAGCGCTCAGCCTCTGCGTTTCGAATCCCTAAGAACAATTGGACTACACTCCACAGCACATAGCGAGGTTCATGTGCCTCAATATGGGCCATATATCCCTTGGCCTCATCAAGAGTCAACGCCCGCTTCATCACATTAGGTACGGTTGGCAAATCATCTTCCGCTATATCACTGATTGGATTTTCCCGAGTCCATCTCCATCGGGTAAGCGAATTAAAAAAATTGCTCAGCGTGATGAAATAGTTCCGAATCGTACGTGGGCTGAGGTTCAACCCAAGCAACCATTCTTCGATCTCACTGCGGGTCAGACTGCTCAATTGACGATTACCAAACTGCGCAGAAAATTGATTTAGCCGACTTTTGAGATCCTTCACGTGACGTGTCGATCGATTAAGATTCTCCTTCCGTTCCAAGAACAACCGGGCCGCTTCAATGACTGTCTTCGGCGCACCATCAGCAGTCTGATGATGCTGAATATAAAATTGGGTGACATCGGGTAGTGTAGCGACTATCCCAGCAGCCCTGAGTAAATTCATGGACGTCTCGTATTCAGCATGCGCATGACGCGAATACTGAATCGACTCTGTGCCGTGTTTGACCTCCAGGCCCTTGAGTCGCTTCTTCTCCGTAATCGCCTCTTCTGCAGTAGCAAAATAGCTGCGCTTTCCACGGTGCTCAACCTGAAAGGGTTTAGCATCGTGCTTGCCATCACGGATTTCACGAATCCCGCGAGGTAGCTTGGAATTACACGGCATTGGAGCATCGTGCGGTTTCGGTCGATTTTAGTCAAGAAAACGATGGTAAACCATGGTAAACGACGTACTTTTAGTCGAAGCGTCGGAAATCTAAAAGGCCTAATCTATGCTGATTATTAGCCACTTACGAAATATTCGACGGATGCAAAATGGTGGAGGTGGCGGGAGTCGAACCCGCGTGTCCGGAGGTTTCAATTATAGCGTCTACAGAAATAGTCAGTCTTTTGGTTTCAAAGCTTCGGCGCGGACAGACACGCTACGAAGCCCCAATTAACCTGTTAGATACGGCGTGCACCCGGTTACCCGATGCAAACTATACTCGCTAGCTGACGCCTCATTCCCTTAACGAGCATCCGGGGTGAGACGAGGCCGACTTAAGCAGCCATAAGTTCGCCCTGAGGAGCGAACTCGACGATTTTATTTTCGCCAATTATAGTGCGATGGATTTGATACGGAGCCAACCATCATCTCCGTCCTGCAGCCATAACCTACAGCTCCGGGTCGAATCCGGAACACCCCCATTGCATATTGGGGAGGCATGGGCATGAAATGCCTCTCAAAGATCAAGGTAGAATAATCGCTCATGTTTTGTGCTTTGTCAAGCAGCACTCCAATGAGCTCCGGGGGTAAGTTCACCCGGATGTCCTCACTCCCAGGGGGCTTTTAGCGGTAGTTTACGCTTTCGCGAGGCAGGCAATTTAGCTAAGCTCTCCTCATGAAAGCACCACTTTGTTTTTCCTTACTGCTCACTGGCCTGACGGCCTCTCTGCCAATGCTCAATGCTGATACGCTGGAGCTTCGTAACGGCTCGACTCTACAGGGCGCCTACGAGGGGGGGACTCCTGATGTCGTGCGCTTCTATTTCAATGGCTCCAGCCAGGAATATAACCGGGGGGACATTGCCAGCCTGACGTTCTCGAAAGAGGCGCCGGGCAGGCCCATCGAAGCAGCTTCAGCATCGACCGTTGCTGAGTCAGCCGCAGCCCCTGCCACGAGCGCAGTGGCGGAAATTCCGGCTGGCGCCACGCTGGTGGCCTCGTTGCAGACGTCGATTAATTCCGGCAGCGTCAAGGCGGGTTCCAGTTTTCCGGCAATCCTGGTGTCAGACCTCCGCATCGGCAATGAAGTTGTCCTGCCAGCGGGAACCACCCTGCAGGGGCAGGTAGTCAGCGCGCAGTCGGCTGGGCGTTTTCGCAAGGGCGCTGACCTCACGCTAACCATCGACGCCATCAACTACCAAGGGCAACTGATCGCCGTGCGAACCAGCCCCCAGCAGGAGACCCAACAGGGTCACGGCGGTCGTGACATTCTCGGGGGCGCCGCCAAAGGCGCCGCGCTGGGAGCCATTGTCGGCGCAATCGATGGAGACGCGGGAGATGCGGCGGCCGCGGGTGCGGCGGCTGGCAGCGCCAGTGGCTTGCTGCGCAAGGGGGACAACGTCGAATACCAATCCGGATCGGTGTTGGCCTTCACCCTCGAAAGCTCGGTGCGTCTGTAGGCTGGTCATGCAGATTTGAGCGGCGGTTGGCTAGACAAGTTCGATTGATCTAAAAGATGTAGCCCGGCGTCCCGCCCGGGCTGCTTCATCCTGTTTACTGTGTCACAATAGAGCTTGATAGGGACACCAGGCTCCACCTTGAAACAGGAAGAATAATGAACCAAACTCCGCTGACCACACATTAGGAGTTTTTTCGATTCTTCGAATTCGTTATCCTCAATCCGAAAAACCACCCGGAGTTTCACCCAACACCAGCAACTGCGCAGCACGAGTGGTTTAGGTTTCAGTTAAAAATTTCCGGCCCCAGAATCGAATCAATCGATCGGATCAATGAATGGCATGCATCAAAAATCGCTGAAGCAGAAATTTTTGATTAATTTTTACTTTCATACGCCGTTCAATTGACCTACACTCTAACGTCTGAACCCCACAAATAGACTACCGTATTACCCCTATGGATAGTTATCGCCCCACCAATTCTCGTTTACCCAGTTTATATCAACAGCTGCTTGATATCTATGAAAAAACGGATTACGCGTTCCACAGCGAGGTGCTCGCACACCACCAAAAAATCCGCCAGCTTCATCAGACCCCCGAAAATTACCTGCTTTATCATGTGTTGATCGGCGGCTCTCCCCCCGAGCAATGCAAACAGTTTGATTTTCCTGGCGAGTGCTCGGTCGAGCGTTTTCTCCAAGAGAATCTGAACAAGGTTTCGAGCACGCTTCCCAAGCCAGTAAGACCAAGCGAGCAATCGCTTTCCTTACAGCGCTCCCCCAAGCGTGCGTCGCTCAGCATGAGCGCTCTAAGCGCGTGACTGATGCTCAGTGCTGTGGTCCCTCAAGTCGGCCCTGCAGAACTGCTAAACCCCTCCCCCAACATCCATTTGTTCCCTGAATCCTGCTATGAATATTTCCCTCTTTTTTGAGCCTAATTCTCCCCACATGATCTGCCGCATACAGCGCATTCGCAAGATGCTTGATGCCCTCCACGAAACGGCAAATGACGCCTTCGTTGTCGACATCGCCGGGCACTTGGCCGAGCTGGATCAAAAGTACGGCAACGTTCGTCAATGCGCGATGCACGATGTGCTGCTCGGCAAGCCATTGTCCGATGAATACAGTTTTTTTGACTATGACGGCCTCGACTCAATCGAATACGCCATCGAGTTTCATTACCTCATGCATTTTGACGACCCCGACTCCCTGCAACCATCTGGAGACTGCTCTAGCTGCGATCAAGTCGGATCGATGGACTGCGCCTATCATTAAGACGCGACCGGAAAAGAATTTCTGACTTTTGCCCCATCCACTAAAACTGGACAAATGAGGGCAAGCGCCCCTACCCGACCTCAAACTCCAGCAACACTGGTTTGTGGTCGGAGAGGAAGCCCGGCAGCACCTCGCAAGCCGTCATGCGATAAGGCTCGGGCAGGAAAATGAAGTCGATGATCTTGCTCGGCAAGTGCGATGGAAAGGTGCGCTTGTCTCGTGGATAAAGCTGGTATTCACGGTGTTTAAGAATGTGCTGAAACAAGTGATTGACCGCGTCGGCCTTGGGCCGCGAACGGCTGTTGAAATCACCGCAAATGATCGGCGCCAAGGGCCGTTCGTCGGGTCCGCGGTGGGCGTTCTCAATGATGTAATCCACGATCTGCTCGACCTGCTCCACACGCCGTTTGCGCGAACGGAAATCCAGGTGAGCATTGAGGAGCGGCACCACCCTGCCCTGGTAATTGATTTCCGCGTAGAGAAAACCCTTCTCGCCCAGCGTCGCCTGCCCAAATGCCTGGTTATGCCAGTGCTCCAGCGGGTAGCGCGAGAGGATGGCGTTGCCATAGGCGAGCGGGTGCTTGCCCTCCCGGCGATTCGTCACGCCAAGCTCCGCGTATTCGAAGCCAGTGGCGGCCTGAATTTCCTTGAGCAAATTGATGCTCCAGTTCCAGTGCGAATCCTCGTCGACCTCTTGCATGGCGACGATGTCGGCGTTGACCTTGGTCATCAGCTCGCCGATGGCGCGCAGGTTTTTGCGGATGCGCACCGGCGAGGTAAATTTCTGATACAGCGACAGCCCGCGCCCATGCGCGATGTTAAAGGTGACGAGTCGTAGTTTGTCAGGCACGTCGGTAAAGGTGCGTAAATCTACCCATCGCGCAAGCGGTTACTGCGATCCACTCCGTGTTCGCGGCGCGACTTTCTCTTCACTAGGCAGCGTGTAGTAATCGCCATTTCTAAAACGGTGCTTTTCAGCAAAGCCCTCAACCCGGCGACCATTTTCAGTTTGCTTGAAATGGACCTCATACCAAACCGAGGTGTCTGGCTCGTAATACACCTCGATCATTGAATTCGTGATAAATCGAATTGCTGGCCTGTAGTTTTCTTCAGTGTAGTAGTGCCCCTGCACTTCGGCCATGGATAGTGGCCTCTCCACCACACCATGACTCGCATGGTAAAAGTAGGCTTGGTAAACCTTTTTGCGGTGCTCTTCTGAAACCCCACCGCATGTTCCACGCTTCATGCCAAAAATGAGGCCTGCCAGTATCAAAACCAGCAGGCCAAAAGTTATCAGACGCGCCAACTTCATCTTAGTTGGCTATATCACCTACGGCTATCCCAAGCACTCGGGGATCTGCTCAAGCTCGGTGACAATCACGTCGGGCTTGATGTCCTTGCAGTCCGGATCGTCCTCCCGCAGGCGCAGGGAGCGGTCATCACCGGCAAAGAGTGCGGTCTTAAAGCCGAGTTGCTGAGCGGGCCAGACGTCGTTGCGCAGGTCGTTGCCGATGAAGAGCGTTTCGGCGGGGGAAATGCCATCAAGCGCTTGCAAGCGTTCCTGGGCAATCTCATACAGGGCGAGGCCGGGCTTGGCGACGTTGTGCTCGTAAGAGTAGATGCAAAGCAGTTCCTCTAAGCCGAGGTCGTGCGGACTGTCTTCGAAAAACGCTTCGAACAGCAGTGGCGTGAAGGCCTGCGCGTTGGAAATCAGGCCAATGCTCTTGCCCTTGTCCAGGCAGCTTTCGAACACATCGAGCACGCCTGGCATCGGATAAACAGGATTCACGCGGACCTCGAACAGCGTCGCAAGCTGCATGAGGTTGTTGCGTGTGGTGCGGCCGCGGATCAACTCGTAAGCTTCGAGCTGGCCAATCAAGTCCTCCCACACGCCGATGATATCCACCTCAGGATGCGGCGTTCCCTGATCGCGGCGGATGTCCTGCTCGGCCTTGATGGTGTCGAGAAACAGCTCATTGATCGGCGTTTTCTCGTCCTGCAGCATGAAGCCGACCTCTTCAATCGACTGGCGGATCAGCTTCTCGCGGGATTTGGATTTGTCGTTGGCGACGAGCGAAATATCGCCCACACCGCTCTGGAAGAGCGTGCCATAAATATCAAACAACACCGCGCGGATGCCCTTCAGCTTCTTGAGCTTGGGCTTCTGGCCGGTCGGAACCGGTTCCATTTCCGGGGAATTGTTACGTATGATGTCAACGGGTTTCAGCTTAAGTGCCATGATGGGAATATTGCGTGGCGATCCACCGGCGGCAATTTGAAACTGCTCCTAAATTTACCTTCCAGCCATCAGGCAGGTTGCAGGGCCCTCAGGGCGGCCTTCATTTGCTTGGCGGCCAGCGCGTATCCACCGTCTGCGCCATCAACGAAATGCAGGTGCTCGTGTTGGTAGTTGTCGATGACGCAGGTCATGATTGCAGATTTCGCCACATGGCTCCCGTAAACAAGCTCCTGTGGCTTGAACAACTCCTGCACACGGGCCAGTAACTGCTCACGCTGAGCCTGGTTGCCGGAGAGGACGAAACGTAGGCAGTCGTCGATTTTGCGGAAATCAGCGTTGGCAATGAGGTCCTGCTGGTAGCGACTCCAGTCTGCCCCAGCGAACTTCAGCCCGTATTTCATGATGATGCGGCCGGCAAAAATTTGCAGTTGGAGATATTTACTATAACTCCACCGCTTCACCCAGTTGTGCGCAAAAGTCCGCACACGATGCTCCACCCGCAGCAAGGCCGGTTGGCTGCTTAGTTTGAGACCGCCCAAATGCAGAGGATTGGATTGCTCGGCGTCGCCATAGCATTCCTCGACCAAGCTGATCAACTGACGAAAAATCGAGGCTCGCTGATGCTCCGTGCCCATGGCTCGGAAAATATAAGCCACCGTCTCGCCATGACGGCTGGGAACGTTTTCCCAGCGACACTCCAGCCCGGAAAAATCGGCGCGCTGCGGACCGTTTTCCGACAACCGGTAGGGGTTGTCCGGTCGCGGGTCTTTGACCAGTTCGTCCGCTTTTTCCAGGCCGCCGCCCATGAACATCGTCTGCGTGACCCAGTCGCTTAGCTGAAGCCGGGCGACCCGCACCTCCCTGCCCTGCGCCATGATGTCCGCATGCGGCACAATGCCAATGCGCAACGTGAGCCCAAACTCCTCCCGCGCCATGCGCGAACTCGCGCGCAGCACGGCCTCGACGTCCGACCGGCGCTCCGGCGGCAGGCAGAACGTTGCTCCGTCTCCACCAAAGACAAACGGAATTTCCTCCGGCTTATGCAGGTTGCGCACCGCAGCAATCGCAGCCACGCCCACGCCGCTTACTTCCTTGTAGCGCCCTTTGCTTAGGTTCTCTGTCGAGCCTTGCACATCCGTCAGCGCAATGAGCCAGTCTTGCGGCAGACGGCGATAAACGCCTGGGTCCACCGCTTCACGAAGCGATTTAATCAGGGGCAGCCGTTCGACAAAGCTCTCAGAGGAATTTGACATGGGCTCTGAAACCCACTCGATTCTAGACGAAATGGCGAGCGGATTCGAAATCTCTGACTAACTCATGCAAAAAAACGGCCACTCACATGAGCAGCCGTTTGAAAGGGATTTGTTGAAAGCGGCTCCGCTTAGTAGCGGTAGTGCTCGGGCTTGTAAGGGCCTTCGACCGTTACGCCGATGTATTCAGCCTGCTCAGGCGAGAGCTTGGTCAGCTTGCAGCCGATCTTCTGCAGGTGCAGGCGAGCAACTTCTTCGTCGAGGTGCTTCGGCAGGATGTAAACACCCGGCTTGTAGGTTTCGACGTTCTTCCAGAGCTCGACTTGCGCGAGAACCTGGTTGGTGAAGCTGTTCGACATCACGAAGGACGGGTGACCCGTTGCGCAACCGAGGTTGACGAGGCGGCCCTTGGCCAGCAGGTAAATGCAGTTGCCGGTCGGGAAGGTGTACTTGTCCACCGCCCCTTGATTGTCGGGCTTGATTTCCTCGTGATCGACGCCGGGCATGTCGTTGAGCTTGTCGACTTCGATTTCGTTGTCGAAGTGGCCGATGTTGCAGACGATCGCCTGGTCCTTCATCTTGGACATCTGGGCGGCGCTGATGATGCCGAAGTTACCCGTGGTGGTGACGTAGATGTCGCCCCAGCCAAGAGTGTCTTCAACGGTCAATACACGGAAGCCTTCCATCGCAGCTTGCAGTGCGCAAATCGGGTCAACTTCAGTAACCACGACCTGGGCGCCTTGAGCGCGCATGGCTTGAGCGCAGCCCTTACCCACGTCGCCGTAACCGCAGATCACGGCAACCTTGCCAGAGATCATCACGTCGGTGGCGCGCTTGATGCCGTCCACGAGGGACTCGCGGCAGCCGTAAAGATTGTCGAACTTGCTCTTGGTGACGGAGTCATTGACGTTGATCGCCGGCACGAGGAGCTTGCCCTTCTTGTGCATTTCGTAGAGGCGGTGAACACCGGTCGTCGTTTCTTCGGAAACGCCCTTCCAGTCTTCCATCACGCTGTGCCAGTGGTTCGGCTTGTCAGCGTTGATCTTCTTGAGCAGCTTCTTAATGACCTGCTCTTCGAGGCTGCTGGAATCGCTGTCGACCCACTTGTCGCCGTTTTCGAGTTCGAAGCCCTTGTGGATGAGAAGTGTGGCGTCGCCGCCGTCGTCAACGATGAGCTGCGGGCCCGTGCCGTCCGGCCATGTGAGGGCCTGCTCGGTGCACCACCAGTATTCCTCGAGGGTTTCGCCCTTCCAGGCAAAGACCGGCACACCGAGGTTTTTTGCGACGTAAGCCGCCGCGTGGTCCTGGGTGGAGTAAATGTTGCAGGAGCACCAGCGCACGTCAGCGCCGAGTGCCTTCAGGGTTTCGATCAGAACAGCGGTCTGAATCGTCATGTGCAGCGAGCCCATGATACGGACGCCCTTCAGGGGCTGCTCGCCGGCATACTTTTCGCGCGTGGCCATGAGGCCCGGCATTTCGAATTGAGCGATCTCGACTTCCTTGCGGCCAAAGTCGGCCAGCGTGATGTCGCGAACTTTATAGTCAGTGGTTGTTTCTGTTGCGGTGCTCATGAATGTGTAATTTTGAATGATGAAGTATGAATGATGAAAAGATGCTGAACTACGTAATTTTCATAATTCAGCATTCATCATTCATAATTTCTAGCTGCCAACGGCGGCTTTGAGTTCTTCGGCCTTGGCGGTGCATTCCCACGGCAAACCTTCCTTGGCGAAGTGGCCGTAGTGCGTGGTTTCGCGGTAAATCGGACGCAACAGGTCAAGCTGCTTGACGATGTCTGCCGGCTTGAAGCTGAAGACCTTCTTCACGGCGCTAACGATGTCTTCGAGCGGAGCCTTTTCGGTGCCGAAGGCGTCGATGTGGATCGAAGTCGGGTGCGGGTAGCCAATTGCGTAAGCGACCTGCAGCTCAACCTTGTCGGCCAGGCCGGCGGCCACGATATTTTTTGCTACCCAGCGGCACATGTATGCGGCCGAGCGGTCGACCTTCGACGGGTCCTTACCGGAGAAAGCGCCACCACCGTGACGGCCATAGCCACCGTAAGTGTCGACGATGATCTTGCGGCCGGTGAGGCCTGCGTCGCCTTGAGGTCCGCCAATGACGAAACGGCCGGTCGGGTTGATCAGGAACTGGGTGTCCTCGTCGATCATGTCGGCGGGCAGCTCAGGCTTGATGACGTTTTCAATCAGGAATTCCTTGATTTCGGCCAGCGTGACGGCTTCGGCGTGTTGGGTGGAAATAACGACGTTGTTGATCTTAACCGGCTTGCCGTCTTCGTAAGCAACGGCGACCTGGCTCTTGCAGTCGGGGCGGAGCCATGGCGCAGGGCTGTTCTCGGCCTTGCGGATTTCCGCCATTTTGCGGAGCAAACGGTGCGCATACATGACCGGCGCGGGCATGAGCTCGGGTGTCTCATTGCAGGCAATGCCGAACATGATGCCTTGGTCGCCAGCGCCCTGCTCTTCCGTGTCCTTACCTTCGGCGCCTGCGGCGTCCACGCCCTGAGCGATGTCGCCAGACTGCTTGGTCAGGATGTTGTTGATGAAAACTTCGTCGGCGTGGAATACGTCGTCGTTGTTAATGTAGCCGATGTCGCGAATCGCTTCGCGGATGACGGCGTTGTAGTCAAATTTGGCGTTGGTGGTGATTTCACCAGCCACGGTCACGACGTTGCTCTTAACGAGCGTCTCGCAAGCCACGCGGCTCTTGGGGTCCTGCGCCAAGCAGGCGTCCAAGATGCTGTCCGAGATGTAATCGGCAACTTTATCGGGGTGACCTTCACCCACGGATTCCGAAGAAAAGTGGTAAGATTTACTCATAAGGGTCCAACAAAGTGCGCAGCCTTTGAGGAAAATCAAGCCATTAAATCAATACATCTAGATTTATTGATGTGAAGTTGCCAACAATAAGAGTTCGCCGAGCCAATGCTTCACTGTTTGCCTAAAACACCCCAAGGCTATGCCCGTCCGGCCAGCCCAACCACGCAGACCTCATGTTTAGACGCATTCTCAGCTTTAGCTGCTTACTAATGTTCTGCATCCCAGCTTCAGCAGCACAGTATTATGGCTTTATCACCGAGAAAACTTACGTGCTGAAAACGGAGAAAATTCTGTTTTTCATTAAATTCCTGTCTCCCGAGCCCAAGGTTCGCTATCACGGCAACGAGACCTTCTGGGAGTACCGGCAAACAGCTGCGATCCGTTACCAAATAAATGGTCAACCGCTTTCGCCTGTCGAAGAATATACCTTCGCAACGCAGTATACGCGCGTCGCCAAGGGGCGAACCAAAGGCAGTCACACTCCCTACGAATTACCACATTACATGCGCCTGTCGTGGAGCACAGGATCGGATAAAAAAGGCAACTACGAGAGTTGGCTGCATGGCCCCATCGTTGATTACTGTCATGAAATCAGCACGGACATCGCCAACCTGAAAGGTGAAAATTTAACCCGAGTCATCTTTCAAGAAGCCGGCTACCAGGCCCAACAGCGCCTCTGGCAGCATCAGGAGCAGCAGACTTTCATCGAGGGGAAATATTTGGGCCAGGGAAATTCATTTGTCCGCATACGCGGTTTCGACGGCAAGGAATATGAGATGCAAAAGGCCGATCTAAGCTCAGCCGACCTTCATTTCCTGCAACAAATTGAAAGCGGCGATCGGTCTTTTGAAATGCGCAAATATTAAAATCCAACCGGCATTCAGGCAGCGCGGCTCGCGGCCTGCGCCGACCACATTGCCAGCAGAGACTGTAGCTTGGGGAACCAAAAGCAGCCCGCTTGCGTCAGCGGTATTCCATCGGTTTCGGGCGCCCCGACCAGCCCCGCATCACGCCAGTTGGCAATGAGGGACACAGCGGCGGCGTGATCAGGCCATTGCGCCAACGGTGGCAGCATCCGGCGTTGAATGTGTTCGACTATCGCGTCCGTGAAGGCCTGCCCTGGCTTTGGTTTGCCCAAGTTGCAGCGCGCCCCGACTTCACCGCCGTCAATGGCGCTCTCGTAGTCACTCAATGTGCGGAATCCGCTGATGCTGACATCGCCCAACCGCCCGCCAGCCGAGGAGCCAAAGGGCAGGATATCGGCGCTTGTTTTGGCCAGCTGATTATAGATGGAGCGTTCGCGCTCGTTGCGGCGCCAGTGCTGCGGCGTGAAGTGTTCAAAGCCGTGGCGATCCAGCTCCGCTGAGGCCGCCGTGAACATGGCGGCGCGCAGGTGAATGTCGGCGGGCGACTTCATCCTGCCCTGCTCCACCGCTTTGGCCAAGGGGCTGCCCGGGAATTGTTTCAGCGCATACAGGTCGAGCCCATCGATCCCGGTTTCCTCGCCTAGGAAGCGTACGTCTTCCACCACCGATGCAACGTCCTGACCAGGCAGACCGTAAATAAGGTCCACAATGGTCACAAAATCGAGATCCACAAAATTTTGCAGCGTTTGGCGGATCTGCCCACGGTCAGCGAGACGCCCCATCGACCGGCGAATGCGGGTATTCGTGCTCTGCAGGCCGATCGAAATGCGATTCGCGCCAGCCTCACGCCAGGCGGCGGCCTTTGCTTGAGTAAAGCCCCAGATGCGGCCCTCGACGGTAATCTCTGTTTCGCTGTCGATGGGGTACAGTCGGCGCAAAGTGCGGATGACGCGGGCCAGATCTTCGGCCTCCAAATCACTCGGCGTGCCCCCGCCAAAAAAGACTGAGCTGATGCGTCGTGTATTCAGCGAGTCTCCCAGCCATTCCGCTTTTTGCTCCAAATCACGGATCAGCCGATCGGCATATGCCGGGCTGAATCCGGGCTTGGTGGTGTTCTGAAAAAACGGGCAAAACGCACAGCGATGATGGCAAAAAGGCGTGTGCAGATAGAGGTTCAGCGGGACATCACGCCGCTGCGAATTAAGCTCCGGCGCCCACTCACAAAACGGTTCGCCAACTTCGCTTCCACCTCCCATCGCACCATGCCCATGTCCACCAGGACGCTTGGACGGAGGAAAAATTTCGGACAATGGCGCCCCAACGCGCGCATAGGCTGGATTGGTAGGTGTAGTCGCAGGCTCGTTCATGCCAAACAGATTAGCATTGCTGATTTATTGCGCAACTCAAATAAGATAACGTGTCTCATTTGCAGCGCAAATCAACGGCGGCTTTAGCTGCGCTAATACCCCAAGCTGGCTATTCCGAGGTTACATACAGGATGGGGCAACATGCTTGCATCCCCCAGGTCACGGAGTAGCGTAACAGCATGCTCATCCGTCATTGCCTGTCTCAAAGTTTGCTTCTGTTCGCTTCCGTGCTCGCGGTGATCGCCGATACGCCGGAGACCTCTCCTGCCAAGCAAGAGGTCATCATACTGGAGGAAACTCCCCCCGCCGAGGACGCCAGCGAGGAGGAAAAGGCGAGCTATTGGGAGCGCGTTCGCACTCAGTATGAGGACGCCAAAGAGGCCACAGGCGATTATTACGACAAGGCCAAAAACAAGACCGGCGCCTACTACGACAAAGCCAAAGGCGCCACCAGCGACGCCTACGATAAGGCCAAGGAAACGACCTCCGGTTGGTATGAAGACGCGCGAGACTGGACTCAGGAAGATATTAAAAAGGCCGGTTCCTGGCATTACCGCGTGGTGGTAGTCGAACAGGCTGACATCCGGGAAAACCCGGCTGCCATCGAAACCATGCTCAATGATCTTGGGCAGGAGCGTTTCGAATGCTTTTGGGTGGAGCCACTCGATGCAGGCAACTCGCGCATTGCCTTCTTTTTCAAAAAATCGGGCTTCAGCTACCTGAAATCGATTCCCGCCAAGGAATTTTGGCGCTTCATGCCCAAAGGAAGTGACGGCTCCGAAACCAGTGAACCATAAATATTTCCACCTGAATTGCCGTGGCTGACGGTTGAGTTTTAGGCTCGCGCCGGGTCTGAAAATACTGAGACTGATAGGGACATTATGATCAAAAAGATTCTCATCGCTTTCCTTCTGCTCATCATCATTGGCTTGGTCGCCGTTTACTTTTCCATCAACTCGATTGTTGGCGGCGCTGTGACCAAGGGCTTCAACCGCTTTGGACCAGAAGTCACTGGCACTAAAACCTTCATCGAAAGCACCGGGGTAAATGTGTTCGATGGCGACATCGGCATCAACGGCCTGTTCATCGGCAATCCCGATGGCTTCGAAAAACCCAGCGCCGTCGAATGCGGTGAGATCTACGTGGATATCGAGCCGAGCAGCCTTTTCTCCGACACCATTGTGGTGAACGAAATCCGCATTGTGAAGCCCCTCTTCACCTACGATCAGAATTTAGCCACCAACAACCTCACCAAACTGCAAAAGCAGATTGATGAGAACATGAAGAAATTTAAGAAGGCGGGCGACAAGCCTTCCGATCAACCCGCAGAAGCTCCCGCTGAAGAGCAGCCATCCAAAACGCTTATTTTGCACAAACTGGTGGTGCAGGAAGCCAAGGTCGACCTCTCGCTCAATCTCGCCGTGATGAAGACAGGCCGCGAAATTGCCCTGCCAGAGATCAATAAAGACTTTGGCGGTCAGGGTGTTACGCCCGCCGAGGCAGCCGACTACGTCTTGAGCGTAGTGCTGGAGAAGGTCGTTGAGCAAGCCGCCGTTCTGGTGCGTGAGATCACCAACGACCCCAACGCCGTGCTCGAAAGCGTGACCGGCGGTGAAGGCGCACAAGCCCTCGAAAATGCAGGCGATGCCGTGGACAAGGCTGGCAAGGCGATCAAGGGCCTGTTCGATTAATCCGGGTGGCTGATCATGGGCCCGTTTCGCCTCACGCCCCAGGAAGCGCGGACGCTAACGGTGCTCTTGCTCATCCTGCTTGCAGGCTTGATGGGACTCATGATCTGGGGCAATGAAAAAGAGCCAGAGGACAACATGGCCATTCACCAGGCGGAATGACTGCCTTGTGTTACGAGTCTGTGACCGCGCGGACGAAGATTGACCTACAGCGACAGAACCACGACTTTGTGCTCGGCTTTATACACGCATGCAGGAAATTTTCATGATCGTCGGGTTTCTTTTGGCTTCGTATTCCATCGTTGCCAATGACGCCATCCAAACCCTGGGCACGTTTCTCTCCTCCAATGAGAAGCGCCCTTGGTGGGTCCTCTGGCTGTTTGCCTGCGGCATTCTGACAGTGGTTATGTGCTATGGCTTTTTCGTCGTCGGCGACGTCGCGTATGGCCGTTTGAACAAATTTCCCCTCCCCCCTGGCGGCATCACCTGGGTGCAGATCGTTCCGCCGATTTTCATTTTGGTCCTCACGCGTTTTGGCGTGCCCGTCAGCACCACCTTTCTGGTCCTCACCGTTTTTGCAGCGACCAATCTCCCCAAAATGCTTGAGAAAAGCCTCTTGGGCTATGGAGTGGCGTTCGCCTCGGCATTCATCATTGCTCGCTTTGTTTTACTGTTCCTCGAAAAGCGTTTCCTGGCCAGCAACAAGGCAGACAGGCCCGTCGAAGGCTATTGGGTGTTCTTGCAATGGTGCGCCACCGGCTGGCTCTGGAGTCAATGGTTGATCCAGGACTTAGCCAACATATTTGCTTTCCTTCCGCGCGAGCTGACACTGGTCCACTTCATTCTGGCAATGGCGGTCATGTATATACTCCATGCCTGGATTTTCTACAAGCGAGGCGGCGCCATCCAGAACATTGTCGCGTCCAAAACCAACATGACCGACATCCGCGCCGCAACGATCATTGATTTCCAATACGGCCTAGTCCTTTACTTCTTCAAGGAGCTTAACAACGTGCCCATGAGCACCACCTGGGTGTTCCTGGGGCTGTTGGCTGGCCGTGAATTCGCGCTCACCATGGGCCTGAATCACCAGAAAATGAAGAAAGCTTACGCCAAATGCGGACGCGACGCCATCAAGGCGCTTATTGGCTTGGCCATCAGCATCGCCCTCGCCTTCGCCCTGCCGGCAATCGATAAATTCATCACGGGCGAAACACCTGCAGAGCATGCGGCGCACCAAAAGGACCAAACCGACGAAGCCACAGACGAGTCCTCGCGAGCTTCATCCGAAGAGCTCATCGAAGATTAGCGCATTTCTCATCTGACTTGGCTGAATCAGGTAGGAATAATATTGGATACAGCGCAAGGTTCATTGATTGAGCAGGCTGCAAGTCTGTGATTGAAATGTCAACGTAGCGAACTTCCAAACCGGCCCAAAGCCATTACCGAGCGCTTACGTCCAACGTTGATAGCGAGCTGCCATGCGGATGCTTCGCATGATGAGCATCCGCTCGTGGATCTATTTCCACCGAAGGCCCTAACAACTGCCTTACATTCGTTGAGATTGAGCAAATTGCTCTAAGATCTGCTGCAGCTGAACCAGCCAAACACATTCCCGGCTTACAGGGTGAGCGGATAGAATTAATAGTTAATTAAGCGATGGAATGTTTTTCCGTAATTGTGAATAACTTTTAATTGCACTTATAAAATGATACTGAAAACTACAGCACCTAATTGCCTTCTCTCCCATACCTGAACTGATCACTTGGCATAAAATCTAGGGCAATTCTGTTAGTTTTAATCGTGAACACATTCAAGCATTTAAAATCTAAGCCGTATTTATTCTGCTTAATCGCCTTACTGGCTCTTATTGCTCCAGCATCGGCATCACAAGTTGCGGTTCAGGTCTACCATGCGCCATCCTTGAGCGCCGGGCTGATTCAGGGTGACTTATGGCAGCTCAACGGCGAGGGCGGTAGCGTCAATAGCGGCTTCACACTGCAAGGCGATTGGCGCTTTCCCGGCGAACCAGACTTTCGGCTCAACGGCTCGCCAACTTACAGTGGCGTTGAACCGGGCGACGGCAGCGCCTCGCCCAGTGGCTATCGCTGGTACTTAAACAGTGGCACAACGATGGGTTACCTGCGCACGCGAACGGACCCTCTCCCACTCCTCACGGCAAATCCAGTCGAGAGCCCAACCGGCGCCCGAACCGTCCACCTAAACTCCGCATCCGACTCTGCCGGGGATTTCACGACGCTGCTCAATCTAACGATACAGAATCAGGTGGGAACTGTCGCCGTGCCGCCGGGCGCCTACGGCAATTTTACGATCAACGCGAACAATGGGCTAGAACTTGGCGTTGCTGGCGCGACCGAACCAGTCGTCTATCATTTTCAACGCCTCAACCTGAATGGCACAGGCCGCATCAATGCGGTCGGCCCAGTAGAAATTCGGGTTGCAAACAGTTGGTATCCCAACGGCCAAATCGGCAACCAAGATCATCCTGAATGGCTCGAACTACACCTGCCAACGGGCAGCTTTACCCTGAACAGCGGCAGCCGGCTCGACGGACTCGTGATTGCCCCCAATGGCCGCGTCACGGTCAACGGAAACACCACGCTACAAGGCGGCAGCTCCAGCAAGTATTTTACCCTGAATAGCGGCGGAGTCGTCATTGGAGCAAACTTAGTTTCACCTGAAAATGATAGCGGGGAAAACCAGGCGCCAATCGCAACTTCAGCGAGCTTTACACTGGCGGAGGACACCGAGCTGTCCAACTTACTTTCGGGCACAGATCCCGACGGGGATACATTGACATTCAGCTTGGCCAGTCAACCGAGCCACGGCGTTCTTTCACTCGCAGCGGATGGCGCCTTCACCTACACCCCGCCCTTGAACTACAATGGCGCCGATGCCTTTAGTTTTCAGGTCGATGACGGCCAAGCAGTATCTGCGCCTTCAACCGTTTCCTTAACCATAACGCCCGTCAATGATGCCCCAACGGCTTCAATTACTGCATTTGCGATAAGCGAAGACACACCAACCGCCATTGACATTACGGCAAATGACATCGACGGCGACACGCTAAGCATTGCCGTAGAAAACACTGCAGGCGGCGACCTGACCGGGGCATTGGACACCGGGTTTATTTTTTCTCCGGACGCCAATTATTCCGGCCCCGCTAGTTTCACCATCTCAGTCAGCGATGGAATCGCCGAACCCGTTGAGCTAACGGAGACTTTCACCATTACTGCCGTCAACGACGCGCCCAGCATCACCAGCGCGCCAATCACCGCCGTTGATGAAGATGCACTCTACAGCTACGCAGTCTCGACCAACGATCCAGACCTAGACGACGTCGTCACCTTGACCACCAGCGATCTGCCCACTTGGCTGACCTTCGACGGGGCCACGCTATCCGGCACGCCCACCAATGACGACGTCGGGAGCTACGACATCACCCTCAACGCCACAGACCTCGAAGGCGCTACTGACACGCAAGCATTCACCATCACCGTCAGCAACGTCAACGACGCACCCAGCATCACCAGCGCGCCGATCACCGCCATCGACGAAGATGCACTCTACAGCTACGTAGTTACGACCAGCGATCCTGACCTAGGCGACGTCATCACCGTTACCACCAGCGA
>JAVDPC010000023.1 GCA_031296915.1 Cerasicoccus frondis
AAGTGGACAGCGGACGCAGATCTGATCCTCGGTAAGGTTCAGTATTTATGCAGCGAACTTCGCTGACACCACACTAGCGCGCAAGGATCGTGTAGCTGATCACGTTGGGCATTGGGGACATGAAATAAACGTCGATCGCGTCTCCAACTGGAATCTCAGTCGAGACAAAGGCTGTCTTCATTTGCTCCTGAGTGACTGACTGAAAATTACAGGCGATTCGTATTTCCAGATCGCGGTCCACTATATTTTTGACGCGCACCCAAACACGCAAAGAACCATCAGCAAGCGGGTGCGCCTCGATCCGCCCAAACTCAACGTTATCCGTGTGAGCATGAGACATCTGAGTGCCGGCAGGAATCAAAACAGTGCCATCCCAATCACGCTCCAGATCTTTCGGTGTAGTCGCTTGCCCGGGCTTGGAAATGGCGGGCGCTTTTTCCACCCTGACCACGTTATGCCCCGCCTCTACGCCTCGTAATTCGGGCTTCCTGGAGCCAATTTGCACGCTCTCCAGAGCGGCTGGAAACTCAGTGGCGACATCGACCGTGTGCGGCATTTCGACATCTGCTTGCTCGTTATTTGCGATGAAGTTGGAAGCAGCTTTGGGTAGCGGCGCAACGTCCTCTTTAGGCGATTTCTTGGCGCAACCGGCAACCAGAAAATGACCGATGAGCATGACGCAAATAGCAAGACGCCTTAAAGACGTCCCCAAGGGAAGTGAATTTTTCACAGCAGCAAAAATCGTTAGTATTAGAAGCGACTTACGAGCATAATACCGATCCTCAAAAGGTCAGCAAAAAAGCACATTTTCGACGACTTCCGGAACCTAACCTGTCCCCCCTTAAGGTGTGTTTTCAAATTTAAGCTGTTGGCGCTTCCGCTGCCAAACCGCTCCAATCAAAAGCACGCCTCCTAGCCAGAGCACCCAATCGCCATAGCGGGCATAGAACGTCAGTCGGTCGCGCCAGACTGGGTCATAGCTGAGTGCGAAGGATTCCGTCTGCCGCGCATAGACTAGCCCATCCGGACCAGTCAGCACACCGCGAACATTGCCATATTCATCAATCCATCCACTCCATCCGTGATTGCCACAACGCATGACCGGGCGACGCGTTTCCACGGCCCGCAGGACCGAGTGAGCCGCATGCTGGTAGGCGCCAGCCTCCTGACCATACCAGCCATCATTGGTCACCACTGCGATGACATCAGCTCCTTCCCGAACAACCTCTCTGCCCAAGCGAGCAAAAATGTCCTCATAGCAAATCAAGGCGCCAACCTCCCAAGTCTCGCCATTCACCGTTAATGGCAGTGGACGGGAGTGGTCCCCAGGCTGCAAATCGATATCCAGCGGCACCACCGTGCTGACAAAAAACAACGCATCGCGCATGGGAATGTACTCGCCGAATGGCACCAGACGGCGCTTGGCGTAGTACCCGTTGTAGAGCCCTTTTTCCGGCTCAAGCAAGAAGAGCGCATTCGCCCATTCACCATTGGGAAACTCTGCTAAAGCCCCAGTCAGCAAAGGGATGCCCACTTTATCGACTCCCTCCTGAATCCAAAGCTCCATGCTGCGATCACCTTTGTCATCCAGGATCGGAAAAGGTGGCGCAGCCTCAGGCCAAAGAATGACGTCCGGCTTTGGCGTCAGGATACTCGCTTGCTCGGTTAGCCGCCTCAGTACGCTGAGGTTTTCATTCACCATCTCCTGCGTCCACTTAAGATCTGCCGCAATCCAGGGCTGAACAACCGCAAAGTTAAACATCGGCTTGCGTTCCTGCGCCTGCGCTACCGTCCGCACATAAAGCCACACCGAGAGGAAAACCAAAGCCAGCGCCACGTAAAATTCCGGACAAAAGCGCCAGCGAAGCTTAAGACGCGAAGCAGGCTCGCTGCTTTCCTGACCATCGCCATCGTCCGAATCACTCGCCTCGGCCAACGGAAGCCAAAAGAGACGATAAACATACACTGCCAGCGTCAGGTTAAAGAAGATCAGGATGAACGATATGGCGTATTGCCCGCCGTATTCAGCCGTTTGCAGCATCGGCGGACGCTGCCATTGGCTCAATGCCAAGGGCGCCCAGGGGAAACCGGTCAACACCCACGTCTTCAGCCATTCCAGGATCACCCAGAGCCCTGAGAGCCCAGTTAACGCCAGCAATCGCGGCGCGAAACCTCGCTTCATGGCTGTTGGCAGCAGCCACCGGGCCATCAGAGCCCATCCAGTCGGAAACAGCCCCAGGAGGAACGACAGCATGACGAGCCCCACCATCCCCATCGGGGGGTGGACATAGCGCAACCAAGCGATCAGCAAAAACCAGCTAAGCCAGAAACCCGGAAAAACGCACAGGAGCGTGCTCCGTCTCGAGGGATTGCCCAAAAGCCACAACAGCAGGGGCACTGCGAATACATAGGCCGCTTCCGCCACTCCCAAGGGGGGGAATGCAGCAAAATGCAGCAGCCCCGAGACAATGCCTGCGAATAAGCCAAGTAACCAGCGGCGACGCAGCATCTGCTTAATGGCCTTTGCTCTCAGGGAAACTTTGCATCAGCATGGCAACATCGCTGGGAATCGTTTCGAGTATCACCGGCGCATTTGCCGTCCACAGCGTAGTTCCAGACTTATCAGCGGTCAGCGTCAAGTAATCCACCCGACGTTTCGGAGTATTGGTATTGTAGCCGGAATTCATCTCCGCAGAAGTGCTATTCCGAATCACGACTCCCATCTCATATGACCCCGACATGGTGATTTCAGCATCCGAGGCATCGCTAACGAGCGTGTAGCCCTTGCCTGACAATTCCTTTTGGATGGATTCCAGAACTTTTTTGTCGAATCCTTCCCTGGGGGCGCGTGAACCATCTGTCACCGGTATTTCCGGTGACAGGTAAATCGTAGTGGCGGAAGCGATCTTCTGCACATCAGCCGGATCAGCCTGCACATCAACATTGCTGCAACCTGTCCAATAGAAAGCAGCGCCCAAAAGAAGGAGCAGCGAGTAGATTTTATTTACCATGCCGAACTAATCCGCCCGTCGCTTCCGTATTGCAATTGAATTTTCTGAAAAATAAACTGTAACCCAAGCGCTCTTACTAACATCAGCGTTTACATGAAAACTTTGTAACTTCTCGCCCTGCCCCGGGTTTTATAACATCTCATGAGTCTCGTATTTGGCAACCGTAGCCCCCTCCAAGCCTGGCAACCCCTGCCACCGGAGCGGTGGAACACGGAGACCGCCGCCCACCTTCTGAGACGCATTGGCTTCTCCGCCCGCCCTGCGGATGTCCAACGCGCCGTCAATCAAGGCTTGGAAGCAACGGTTCGCGACGCGTTCAAGGGCAGAGAATTTCCGGTACCGACCAAAACCTGGGACGCCGAGCAGGAGATTATCTACCTGCGTCGCGGCATGCGGAATCAGGACGACCAGACGCGCAGGGAAATTCAGGATAAAATCCGCAAAGCCGAGCGGGAAGCCTTTAGCGAATTTGGTCTGGCCTGGATTGATTTTGCCCGCCAACCGGAGAACGCTCCTCAGGAAAAATACGTGCTTTTCCTCGAAAGCGTATTCGTTGTTTCCTACGAGAAGGTCAAACGCGCGGGCGTTCTTTACGACCACCAGAATCTCTTGCGCCGCGAAGGTTTGGACAGTTACCGGGACTTGGCCAAAACGATCAGCCGCTCACCGGCGATGATCCAATACCTCGACCTCAACCGCAGCACCAAAGAGTCGCCCAACGAAAATTTCGCGCGGGAACTCATGGAGCTCTTCACCCTTGGCGAGGGCAACTACACCGAGCAGGATGTCAAAAACGCCGCGCGCGCCTTCACTGGCTACAATCAGGGCGGCTCTGAATATTACTTTGCGGAGTTTAAGTTCAACCCGCATGCCTACGACAACGGCGTCAAAAACATATTCGGCCAAGTTGGGCGCTGGAACGGCGATGAAGTCATTGAAATGATCTTCGAACAGCCCGGCGCCAAGCTATTCCTGCCGCGTGAACTTGGCCTGTTCTACATCAGCGAAACGGCCATCCCGGACGAATTTCTGCAACCGCTGGGCGACGAATGGGCCAAGCGCGGTTTCGACCAACGCTGGCTCCTGCAAACCATGTTCACCAGCGAGCTGTTCTTCGACCCACAGTTCCGGGGCGAGCTCATCAAGTCCCCAATCCATTATTACATCGGGCTGTGTCAGGACATGAATCTGGACATTTTGCCCGTCCCGGGGCGGCTGGAAAACCAACTGCGCAGCATGGGGCAATCGTTCCAGAATCCGCCCAATGTCCGGGGCTGGCTCGGCGGAAAACACTGGATTACTTCGTCCACCCTCTCCGCCCGCCAACAGCTCGTCCGCAACCTGCTTTATCCGCCGAACTTCGAGCGTCTGAACGCCGACGAACAAATGCGCATTGAGGAAGCGGTCGAAGAAGGCAAAGGCCCATTTTTTGTGAATGAAGAACGCCTCGAGCCACTGCTAAACAAGGACTCGCCGGACCTCATCAATCACCTCTGCCGGTATTTTCTGCCGCGTGAGCCGTCTGAAGATTTCAAGGACCAGTTGATCCAACACGTCAAAGTCCCACCCCGCCAACGGCCAGACCACGTGCGCCAGGCACTGCTCGCGCTGCTCCAATCTCCAGCCTATCAGGTCTCTTAATTTCAAATCCGCACCGCTATGTATAACCGCAACACGCCTATTGCCGTCACCCGTCGCGAATTCCTCCGCAGCTCGATGGGGGGGCTGGGCATGGTTGCCTTCAGCGGCTTTGCGCCCAGTTTTCTCGCGACCACCGCCCGCGCAAACGTCGCGGCGCCGGAGAAAGATCGGCAGATCCTCGTGCTCATCCAGTTGGCAGGCGGCAACGACGGGCTCAATACCTGCATTCCCTTTCAAGACGATGAATATTATCGCCTGCGGCCAGACTTGGGCATCAAGGAAGGCTACCGGCCAATTGATGACTACATCGCGCTGCATCCCAGTTGTGGCGGCCTTGAGCGCCTGTTTAAAGACGGCAATCTGAGCATCATCCAGAACGTCGGCTATCCCAACCCCAATCGCAGCCATTTTCGCTCCACCGAAATTTGGGAAACCGCCACCGACAGCGACATCATTGGCCGCGATGGCTGGATCGGCAGTTACTTTGATAATTACTGCGATGGCGCCGGACACACCAGCGCCGACCCGCTAGGCCTGCATATCAGCAATGAAACGCCTGGCCTGTTTATGTCTGAGCAAGCGCACTCGGTATTTGGCATGCCAGCGCGAGGTCGCATCCGCCAAAAGAAGGATTCTGAGATCGAGCTTCTCGAAAAGCTCACCCAAGCGCCGGCAGCATCTGACTCAGGCAACTACCTGCAGCACATGATGATGGACGCGATTGTCACCGAACGCCGCGTGCAGGAAATCGTCGACCGCTATAAGCCTCAGGCCAACTACCAGGGCAACCTGGGGCAATCTCTGCAACGCGTGGCGGCGATGATTGCCAACGGTCTCGAAACCCGGGTGTATTTCGTCTCCCAGGGCGGCTACGACACCCACGCCAACCAAGCTGGCGGACACGCCCAACGCCTGAGCGAGTTATCCAACGCACTCAGCGCATTTCAACAAGACTTGCAAAAGCATCACCTGGACGACCAGGTCTTGACCATGGTCTTTTCTGAGTTTGGACGACGCCCGAACCAGAATGGCAGCAATGGCACCGACCACGGCGCCGCCGCTCCCCTCTTCATGCTGGGCAAGAACCTGCAAACGCCGCTCCTGGGCAATCCACCCGACTTAATGAACCTGGAAAACAAAGACCTGCGCCACGAGTTCGATTTCCGCCAAGTTTACGCCACGGTCATTCAGGATTGGTTTCAGGCCGATCCAAGCAAGGTCATCAGCGGTCAATTCGACACCCTGCCCATCATCTAGGGGGTAGCTTAACCCGCTTTGGCCAAGCCGGAGCAGGCGATATTGAAGCCCATCACCAAGCCGTAAACCACGTGCGCCAAACCATGAGTGAAGCCCACCACCCAGGTAGCCTTGCGATACTCTGGCAATGGATGAAAGTCCGAAATCGAGGCGACCAAACCAACAGCGACCACAGCGCCATGCAGCACTCCGAACATTCCCCCTAACAAAAACACCGCGCCAAAGCTTTGGGCGCCAATCGCCATCAACGCCCAAGTATATATCAGCCCAAAAAAGATTCCGGACACCAAGTGGATAATCAGCCCGACCTGCGCCGCCCGCTCACGGGAATGAGTGAGCAAGCTCCCAAGTGCGACGATCATGTTGCCTTGGGTAATGTTGGTCCGCTCAAAGAAATAAAGCAGCCCGGAAAAAGCAGCCGTTGCGAGCAAACCACCCAAAATACTGAAGAACAAGTAGCTAACGATCAAATTTGCGGGGTCCATGTAAATACATTACGATATCTAATGGGCATTGTCAAATATCGCAACTTTTACCAAAACCTGCTGTTGTAGTTGGAATCAACTTCCTGTTGAATATCTCTAAGCGTCATGAGTCGCAACGCCACTATCTTCACCTTGACCGCCCTGGTGCTCGTCACCATTGGGGGGGCATTCTGGTATGGGCGGCAGCAAGCAAGCCCAGTTCGTGGTACGCCAGACGTGAGCCAGGCGGAAACTCCTCCCCCACAGACCTCTCGCCTGTCGCCCACGAAATCCGCAGACGATAGCCTTGCCCGCCAGCCGATTATGCCCGCCAATCTGCCGCGCAACCAGCGCTCTGGCAAAACCGGCGACGTTATCCCCAACGAGGTCATTCTCCAATTTGAAGACAAGGCGGCCCTCAATGAGGCCATACGGATCCTCACCAAAGCCGGGGTGCCCATGACCGACAGCATTGGCTCCCTGGGCATGCTGCGCGTAGAATTACCGCCTGGCGGCCTTGACCGGCTACGCGACCTGCTGGGCGTCCGCATTATCGACACCTCCGATAACCTCCGCGTCGCCCTGCCGGAGCCGATCAACGCTCCGAGCGACGGCGCTCATCTTCAAGCCTTTGGCGATGACTGGATCGCCCTCCTCGGCGCGCCAGACGACATTTCCGACTGGGGTAAGGGCGTCCGCATCGCGGTGATCGATTCAGGGGTCACGAACCATCCGGCCCTGCGCGGAGCCCGGATCAACCGCTATGCGCTGATCGAGGAACTCGTCGCCAACGGGCATGGCAACGCCGTCACCTCGCTCATCGTTGGCAATGGCGATCTGGGCCAACCGCGCGGCCTGGCCCCGGCTGCGGAAATCCTGGCCTACCAGGCCATGGGAGAAGACAGCGGCAACACCTTTACGATCGCCAAAGGCATCGTCGACGCAGTTGATCACGGCGCGAACATCATCAATTTGAGTCTCGGCGGCTGGGGCGACACGCCCGCGATTCGCAACGCGGTGGCCTACGCAACCGATAAAGGCGTCGTGATCGTCGCCGCCGTGGGCAATGACCGCCTTGACCAAATCACCTACCCGGCGGCTTACCCGGATGTCATCGCCGTGACTTCCGTCGACGCAGGGCTTCATTGGGCCGAGTATCCCAACGCCGGACTTCGCGGCGAATGGCCCGACATCGCCGCCCCAGGCGTGGGTCTGCCCGCCGCCTACAACGACAACGACAATATTTTATTCAGCGGCACATCCGCCGCCACGCCAGTAGTCAGCGCGGCCATCGCCGCCTACATGTCCGAGACCGGAAGCAGCGCCGTCGAGGCCGCCGATGTCGTCCTGAAGCAAGCCAGTGATCGCGGGGAGCCCGGCAGCGACCCATTTCTCGGCGATGGCGTGCTGGACCTCGCACGCGTCATGCGCGCCGAGGAACGCGGCATTGTGGACCTCGCGGTGACGGATCACTACGTCGACGCCGCGCTGGCGAATAACGCTGGCCTGCCCGTCCGCATCGGCATTCAAAACCGCGGCACCACGGTGGTGAATCGCCCGGTTCTCACGCTGATGATTGGCGCACAGAACAACCGCTCTACAATTCAGTTTGGCCCGATTGCCCCGGGGCAGGTCGTGGAATATGAGGCGACGATTCCCGTCGAATTTTTCACCACCGGTCAGCCCGCTGCGATTGGCACGGTCATCAGCACCGAAGAAGCCGAAGACATCAATACGGACAACAATGTGATCGTCACCGCTTACGGTGTCGCCCTCGACGAAGACGGCGAAAAAACGTTTATCGAAGCAAGAATTCAATAAGACATCGCAGGCTTGCATTGCGTGAGGTTCATTGTCTCACTGCTAGCTTTCCGCAATGCCTTGGTATCTGTATCTCGCGATTAAACAACTGTTTCCGACCGGAAGGGCGGCGTCGTTTTTTGCGTGGATATCCATCACCGGCGTCGCGCTTGGGGTGGCGATTTTGATCGTCTTCGCCAGCGTCATGAACGGCCTCGGCGACCGCATTCGCAGCAAGGTCGAGGAAACCTTCGGCCACGCCCACGTCTTCAGCGGCAGCATCATCTACGACTATGAGGAGCTGCTGGATATGCTGAACGAATACCCGGGCGTCACCGCCGCCACGCCTTACACCACTGGCGTGCTGATGATGCAGTATGAGAACCGGCCGTCGTTCCCGAAGATCACCGGACTCAACCCTTGGGAAGACAACCAAGTGATCCCGCTCGCAGATTACATGGACATCGGCAGCATCGATGATTTCAACGACCAGAAAGTCATCATCAGCATCGGGGTCGCACACCAGTTGAAGGTCAGCGTTGGCGACGAGGTCAACCTCTACTCGCCGCTCATGCTTCAGCAGATTAAACGCGACGAAGTGCCACTGCCGATGGAGCTTGAGGTGTCGGGCATTTTCGAGTCGGGCTTCAATGAGGTGGACAACAACACCATCATCGTCACTCGCCGCACCATGCAGGAGCTTTATGGCCTCGGCGACGGCATTCACGGCGTCATGCTGCTGATTGACGATCCGGACAACGTTTTCGAATTCACCCGCCAACTGGAGCAGGATCTCGGCGAGGGTTATCAGTCCCTCAGTTGGATGGAGGCCAACGAAAATTTGCTGTTCCTCTTGCAGTTTGAGAAGACAATCATGCTCTTCCTGCTGTTCGTCATCCTGATCATTGCCGGGTTCTGCATTGGCGCGATTTTGATCGTGACCGCGCTCCAAAAAACGCGCGAAATCGGCCTGCTCCACGCCATGGGCGGACGCTCGCGCCAGCTCGCCGCGATCTTCTGCTTGGACGGCGTGCTCGTCAGCATGATGGGCTGCATCGTGGGCACCATTTTCGGCGTAGTGCTCATCACATCGCGCACGTTCCTGATCAAGCTCATGCTCTACGCGACCGGCCAAGGCGACGCGTTTCAGGAGCATTATCCGCTGCCGATCACCGACCTGCCGGTTGCCTACCGTGCGATGGACTTTGTGCTGATTTACCTGTTTTGCCTCGTCGTTGGCGCGCTGGCTGGCCTTTACCCCGCGTGGCGCGCCGCCCGCATGAAACCCTCGGACGCCATTCGCGCGGAATAAGACCATGAGTGAATCATCCGCCATCCTCGAAGCCCGCGGCCTCAGCAAAACGTTCCAGACGCCGACCCGCCCCATCCAGGTGCTCGACGAAGCCAACGTCTCCCTGGCCTACGGCGAATCGCTCTCCATTCGCGGGGAGTCCGGCGCCGGTAAAACCACCCTGCTCTACCTGCTGTCCGTTCTCGAAAATCCCGACAGCGGCGAGCTGTTTTGGGCCGGTGAAGACGCTCTGAAGAAGTCTGCCGACTGGCGCGCCCGTCAGCGCGCAACCTTCATGGGCTTTGTGTTCCAAGCCTACTATTTGATGCCCGAGCTGAGCGCGATTGAGAACGTGCTCCTGGCCCGCCGCCTCATTGGCAAAGTTCGCAGCGAAGACCGCGCGCGCGCCGAGTCGTTGCTCGAACGCGTGGGCCTCGCCGAGCGCGCCAAGCAAGTCCCCACCAAGCTTTCCGGCGGCGAAAAGCAACGCGTCGCCGTTGCCCGCGCCCTGATGAATCAGCCCCCGCTCATCCTCGCTGACGAGCCCACGGGCAATCTCGACGAGCGCACCGGCGAGCACATCATGGACCTCCTCCTCACGCTTTGCGCCGAAGAGAAGACGAGCCTGATCCTCGTCACCCACAACCCGGAATTCGCCAAGCGCACTGACCGCGGTCTCTTCCTCCACAACGGCCGCTTCACCAACGCCAGCGTCCCGCTGGACCGATAGGCAGCGTGCCGCTGCACTCAGTTATTTGCGCATTGCGCAAATGGCTTGAGCGGGCGCGCTCGAAGGTGAGTCGCTATTGAGAGTAGCATAGGCGTCTCGCCTGTGCTCCCAATCCATCTAACTGAACACAGGCGGGACGCCTATGCTACTTTACGCGACCACTCCTACGCGGCGGCTCGCGTGTAAACGTCGCCCGCCCTCATTCTGTTGGGCAAGCCATTTTCGCAATGCGAAAATCCGGATGCAAAGCATCCGCCGGTGCAGCGGGACGCTGCCTACATGCCGGAATAGGCCATGACTTCGAGCAGGGCCTGCTGGATCTTCGAGACGGCTTGGCTGAGGGCTTGGCCGACGAAGTCCATCTTGGCGATGGTTTCAATGCGCTGCTTGTTCGCGGCGCGCTCTTCATCAGAGAACACGACGCTGCTCAGGTCGCAGGCGTCCATGAGGCAAATGATGACCACGTCGCGCGGGTCGGGAATGGCGGTGTGGTCGAGCACGACTTCGCGGATGCGGGACTTCACTTCCTGCTCTTCGCTGTCGTCGATCACCGGGTAGCGGCGCTCCTTGAGGACAAAAAGGAAACGATGCTCTTCCTGCTTGAGAATGCCACGCTCTTTGAGCTCCTCGAAAAGTGCGGTTTTCCAATCATCCACATGAGCGTTCACGGCGTTGAGCGCACGCTGGATCGAAAGCGGGCTTTCCTGCGGAATCTTCGCGAGCACCTGGTCCAGCAAGGCGTCGCCGGTTGGCTCACGGGAAATGACGGTCACGTTTTTATCGTCGGAATCCAGCACGCCCGCGAAGGCGAGCTCCATAATGAGGGCCCCGGAAATGGCGAGGCCGAGCGAGCCCTCGGGCAACGGATGGAGTTTGCCGGATTGGTCATCCAGCGCGAGCAACATGATTTCTTCCGCGAATCGTAGAGACATAGGCGCAAGCATGGGGAACTTTGCCCGCGACAGGAAGATTAAAAAAGGTGTTGAGGGACGGAAGTGTTGAGGTGGGGAAGTTGGTCGATACTCAGGAATTTGTGGGGCGTTAATTGCAACAAGACTTCGGGCGGTGGGAGACGCTTTTTCTTGTGAAATGGATAAAAATTCACTCACTGGGGCGGCATGGCAAAAGTCATCATCGTAGGAGCGGGAGGCGTCGGCAACGTCGTGGCCCACAAGTGCGCCCAGGCGCCGGAAGTTTTCTCTGAGATCGTGCTCGCTTCGCGCACGGTGTCCAAGTGCGAGGCAATCGCTGCGGACATCAAGGCCAAGCAAGGACGCGAGATCCGCGTCGCCGCGATCGATGCCGACAATGTCGAGTCGACCACCGAATTTCTGAAGGCCGAAAAGCCGGACCTCGTGCTCAACGTCGCGCTTCCCTATCAGGACCTACCGCTGATGGACGCCTGCCTCGCCGCCGGTGTGGACTACCTGGACACCGCCAACTACGAGCCGCCGGAAGAAGCCAAGTTTGAATACAAGTGGCAGTGGGCTTACCAGGACCGCTTTAAGGACGCCGGTCGCATGGCGCTGCTCGGCAGCGGCTTCGACCCCGGCGTGACGAACGTTTTCTGCGCCTACGCCCAGAAGCACCTCTTCGACGAGATCGAAACCATCGACATCCTCGACGCCAACGCCGGTAACCACGGCCACCATTTTGCGACCAATTTCAACCCGGAAATCAACATCCGCGAGATCACGCAAAACGGCCGCTACTGGGAAGAAGGCGAATGGAAGGAAATCGAGCCCATGAGCGTGCATCAGGTTTACGACTTCCCCGTCGTTGGCCCACAGGACGCTTACCTACTCTACCACGAGGAGCTGGAGTCGCTTTGCCAGAACATCAAGGGCCTCAAGCGCATTCGCTTCTGGATGACTTTCTCGCAAAAATACCTGACGCACCTGCGCGTGCTGGAAAACGTCGGCATGACGTCGATTGAGCCCATCGATTTCAACGGCCAAAAGATTGCGCCAATTGAATTCCTCAAGGCGGTATTGCCCGACCCGGCCAGCCTCGGTCCCCGCACCAAGGGCAAGACCTGCATCGGCTGCGACATCGTCGGCTATAAAGACGGCCAGAAAAAGCGCGTGTTCATCTACAACACCTGCGACCACGAGGAGTGCTACGCCGAAGTTTCCAGCCAAGCCATCAGCTACACCACCGGCGTGCCTGCGATGATTGGCGGCATGATGATGGTCACTGGCCAATGGCGCCAAGACGGTGTTTGGAACATGGAACAACTCGACCCGGATCCCTTCATGGAACAGCTCAACCTGCGTGGCCTCCCTTGGCAGGTGATTGATCTGCCTCTGGAGTGATATATGCCCTACGTGTCATCATCCCGTTCAGGAAAAAAAAGTAAGCGCCGCAGCAGTAAGCGCTCCGGGGGGGCTTCGCGTTCGAACTCGTCTGGGAAGCGCCCGCGGATCAAGAGTGCTCAGGCGCCAAGGTTTAGCATTTACTCGTCTCTATCTGCTCGCTTCCGGCCCGGCGAAAAAGCTCGCCCGCTCACTTTGATGGAAAAGGTGTGCCTCTACGTGGCGTGCTTCACCTGCATTGTGGTTGTTTCCGGCGTAGTCCTGGCCTGGAACTCCCGCAATGCGCCCATGCTGGAATGGGGTGACGTCAGCCAATTGCCAGCGATGGAAGACTCCGCCATGGGCGTCAGCAGCGAAGTCGTTCCAGAGAGTGCAGCCTACATCGAGCCCTTCATCTGCCGTGGCCACACTCAGTTCGCCCTGGATTCCCTGGAAGAAGTGCTGCGCGCCGATAAGAGCTTCCGTTACGTTCGCCGGAACAGCAAACAGATCCAGGCCGTTGCCATTTCGACCGTTCTCGGCTTCAACAACGACTTGGTTTTTCAGGCGCGCAGCAACCCAGAACGCCTGGAGGTTTACGCCACTTCACGCATCAGCATTGGCGATCTGGGCTCCAACCGTGATCAACTGGAAGCGCTGCGTGAGCGCTTGCGTGAAATGCATGTGCTGAAGTAAGCTCCAGCCACGCATTACGATCATGAGCAAACAATACCACATGAAGGGCGATGGCTACTACAACGCCCATTCCGCGCCACAGCTAGCGTCGATCAACGACTGCCTCCCCTGGCTGCTCAATTCGCTCGAGGATCTACAGTTACCGCAGGATAAGCAAATCCGCACGCTGGACGTGGGCTGCTCCCAGGGAGGAAACTCCGTCGAAATGCTCCAGCAACTGATCCCCTCGCTTCGCGAGCGCGGCGCGGCGAGCATCCAGCCTTCGCTGGCAGATTTGCCCAGTAATGATTTTAACTCCGTCTTCGCCAAGTTGTTTCCCGGCGGAGTCAATATTTTGGGCGACGACGTGCTGCCCGCCGTCATTGGCGGCTCGGCCTATGAGCGTTTGGCGCCAGCCAATTCACTGCATGTCGTGACGACATTCAACATGCTGGGCTGGCGCAAGGACAAGCCCGTTGGCCCACTGCACAACACAGTCGGCGCGTTCCTCCCCACGCCCTACGCCAAGCCTGAACAAGGCGCAGAGATCAACCCGGACGAGGTTGCCGCCGTCCATGCTCAGGCGGCGGGCGACTTGGTTTCCTTCTTCAAATGTCGCGCAGAAGAGCTCGTTTCCGGCGGCAAAATGCTGGTCCAGATTTTTGGCCGCAATGATGAAGACGGCAGTGTCGCTCACGGCTGGCTCGATGCGCTCAATGACGTGATTCGCGCCATGATCGCCGAAGGCAAATGCACCCAACAAGCCCTCGATGATTTTATTTTTCCAGTTGTCTGGAGAAAGCTTGATGAACTGCTGGAGCCGCTCACCACCAACGATGAATTGCGGCGCGCATTCACCATCGAACGTAGCGCCAGTTGGGAGGTTCCGGTGGACTTTAACCAACGCTATGCGGAGTCAGGCGATGTCCTCAAATGGGCTCACGAATACATGGAGGTCTTCCGCGCAGTAACCGAAACCACTCTAGCCCACCTCTTCCCGGAAGCCGACCGCACTCAACGACTGGAGGAAGTTTACCAGCGCATTGTTCAGCTCTTTGCCCATGATCCAGTGCGCTATCAGTTTCACTATTACTCAATTGCCGTGCTCGTGACGCGCAACTAAACATGGCCCAAGATCCCACACCACCGCTGACACCTGAGCGCCTACAAGCTCTGCGCGACATTCCCGCCGCTGACGCGCCCTCGCCATGCTATGTGGTGAACCTCGACCGGCTGGAAGGTAATTGCCAGATTCTCGCTGGCGTGCGGGAGCGCTCCGGGGCCAAGGTCATCCTCGCGCAAAAAGGCTTTTCCATGCATGCGACCTACCCGCTGCTCAGCCAATACCTCGACGGTTCGACCGCGAGCGGCCTGCACGAAGCGCTGCTTGCCGAAGAATATTTTGGCAAGGAAGTGCATGTCTACTCCGCCGCGTTTAAAGACCACGACATCGCAATGTTGGGCCGCTTCGCGCACACGCTCGTATTCAACTCCGTGCGCCAATGGCGGCGGCACAAGCCCGCACTCGACGCCCTGCCCCGTAAGGTCGAAGTCGGCCTGCGCGTCAACCCCGAGCATTCCGATGTCGAGACCGACCTCTACAATCCAGCATCGCCTTGCTCCCGCCTGGGCATCACACGCGCCGAGCTCGACCGCCAGATGGCCGAAGCAGGCTTGACCGATTTAAGCGAGCTCGATGGCCTGCATTTCCATGCGCTCTGCGAACAGGATTCCGACGCCCTGGAAGGCGTCGCCCATGCGTTTGCCGAAAAGTTTGGCGACCTCATCAAGACGGGTAATTTTAAGTGGCTCAATTTCGGCGGCGGACACCACATCACCCGACCGAATTACGACTTGGCGCGCCTGGACCGCATCGTGAAGACATTTCGCGAACGTTATGGGCTGGAAGTTTACCTGGAGCCAGGCGAAGCGGTCGCGCTGCACACCGGCGTGCTAATCGCCACTGTGCTCGATGTGCTGGAAGCTGGCGGCGTTCAAAACGCGATCCTCGACGTTTCCGCGACCTGCCACATGCCCGACGTGCTGGAGATGCCTTACCGGCCCAACATCTTAGATGCCGGCCAGCCCGACGAACACGCCTACACCTACCGCCTCGGAGGGCCCAGTTGCCTGGCGGGCGACGTGATCGGCGACTACAGTTTTGAGGCTCCGTTGGAAGCCGGCCAACGACTCGTTTTCCTCGACATGTCGCACTACACCATGGTCAAGACGTCGACCTTCAATGGCGTTCCCCTCCCCTCGATTGCGACCTTTAGTCAGGCCGACGGCCTCCGCGTGATCCGCAAGTTCGGCTACCGGGACTTTGCCGAGCGGCTAAGTTAAGGGCTTTCTTTGGCGGTGGAGTTTGACACTGTCCAGTCCGGGCTTTCAGTTGGGCCAATGACGCACACTCTCCCCAACTCTCTGGCCCGCGCCTGCGCGCTGCTGGCGCTCACCTGTACCGCCCTGTTTGCCGACGTTCGACTGGAAAAAGTGGACTACCCTTTTCCGGTGAAGACCTTTGCTTTTGAAAGCCAGCAGCAGCCGCTGGAAATGGTCTATATGGATATTCCCGCCAAGGGAGAGCCCAAGGGTGTCGTCGTGATGTTTCACGGGAAGAATTTCAATGGCTCCTATTTTGAACAAACCGCCAAGGACCTCTCTCAAGCAGGTTATCGCGTCGTTTTGCCGGATCAGATCGGCTTCGGAAAATCCAGCAAGCCGCAGCATTATCAATTCACGTTTCAACAGCTCGCGGAAAACAATCATGCGCTGCTGAAAGAGCTGGGCATCGAGAAATTCCAGCTCCTCGGTCACTCAATGGGCGGCATGCTTGCCACCCGCTACGCCCTGATGTATCCCGAGCAAGTAGAGTCATTGACCTTGCTTAATCCCATCGGCCTGGAGGACTGGAAAGCCAAGGGCGTTCCCTACCTGAGCGTCGATCAGTGGTATGCCAGCGAGCTCAAAAAGTCCGCCGATAAAATCAAAACCTACCAGCTCGACTCCTATTATGACGGCAAATGGAAGCCCGCCTACCAACCTTGGGTCGACCAGCTTGTTTACTTCATCGAAAGCCCAGACTACTCGCTGATGGCTTGGGACCAAGCCTTGACCTACGACATGATTTACACGCAGCCGGTCGTGTATGAGTTCCCCGAGCTGACAATGCCGACACTCCTCATCATTGGCCAACGCGACACAACCGCGCTCGGCAAGAACCTAGTTTCTCCGGAGCAGAAAAAGCTGCTCGGCAACTATCCTGCGCTTGGTCGCGCCGCTCACGAAGCCATTCCTGATTCAGAGCTGGTGGAAATTCCCGGAATCGGCCACTTACCGCACATTGAGGCGTATGACCAATTTATCGGGCCGTATGAGGCATTTTTGGATAAGCACAACTGAGTGCTACCACTGTTTCTTGGAGCAACCGATGGCCACCATCACGATCCCGACGCCTCCTTGCAAACCAAGCACCGTTAAGGCCAAGGCTGGCGAGGTAATCCACTCGGAATTCGAGTCGCGATAGGCATCGAAAATGCGGCTGTCGATCATGGAGCTCATGTAGCCGCCCCAGCCCCAATAGGCATTGATGAACGGGCGGCAGACCCAGATCAAGTAACTCGGCAAGGCCAGGACCACGCCGGAAAGCGGCAGTTGAAAACCGACCAGATAGATCGACAGCAGCGACGCTTTTTCCGCCGAGCGAAACAGCGCGCTAAAGCCCAGGCAGACCAGTGTCATCGAAACACAGACCGCCGCCAAGACCGCGATTTGCGCAAGCCACGGACCCGGAAATTGGCAAATCACCTTCACAAAGCCCGTCATCCACGCGCCTTGCAGCCCCGCCAGCACACCGACAAAGATCAGCTTCGACAGCGCATAGGCGCCCACACTGAGGCCCGACAAACGCTCCTTTTCATAGATGGTGCGCTCGGCTGCGATTTCGCGCGCGCCGTTGTTTGAGCCCATGAGCGTGAGCAGGATCACCTGAAACATGATCAGCCCAGTGACCAGCGACGCAGTCTCCATTTTCTCAATGCGTATCTGGACCTCCTCTTTCATTTGCTCCAGCGTGTCGATTCGCTCCAGCGCCAGACTTTCGATTTGCGGCAAGCCATCGAGCGCGAAAATAACCACCAGGCACGGGAAACCAAAGGTGATCGCGAGCGTCAGCCACAGATAACCCGTGTCCCGGAAAAAGAGCAGCATGCGGCGGCTTAACAACGTAGCCAACTGCGCGCCCATCGATGGACGCTTCTCGGTCGGATGTAGCGCCGGTTTGGGCGCTGGCGTTTCCAACTGAGCCTTCGCAGCCGCCCAACGCTCCTGCCAGTAGCTTAGATCGTGTTGATTCAGTAAGTCGTAGAGGTGCAGCGCATCCGGGATGCCAAAATATTCACAGAGCTCTGCGTTGTCGCCCTGGAAGACGACATCCCCCTCGTAGACCACGGTGATGCGATCAAACAATTCGAGCTTGGCCAAGTTGTGAATGATGCACAGGAAAGTCTTGCCGTCGCGCTCGCTCAGACAGCGCAACAAAGCCAGGATTTGGTCTTCGGAGAGCGGGTCGAGGCCCGAGGTCACTTCGTCGCAGACGAGGCACTGCGGATCGAGCGTCATTTCGAGGCCAAGCCCCAGGCGACGCAGTTGACCGCCGGATAGCGACTCCACCCGCTTTTCGCGATGCTGCGCAAGACCGATGGTTTCCAAAATATCCTCGAGGCGCTGCTTACGTTTGGCGGCGTCGGCCACATTGAGCTGGAGCGTAAATCGGATCGACTCCTCCACCGTCAGCTTCGGCTGGGCAATGCTGAACTGCGGCGCAAAGCCCACGCGCCCGACCAAATCCTCCGAGCGCTTGATTTCCTGATCGCCACAGTAGGCCTGCCCCTCGGAGGGCAGAATGCCGAGGATGGCCTTCATCAGCGTGGTTTTGCCACAACCGGAAGGGCCGATGACAGCGTTGAGCCCCCCTTCGAGGAATTCCGCCGAGGCGCCCCGGAGGATCATGGGGCCCTGACCGCCGGCGCGGACAATCATATTTTTGCAACGAAGCATGAATCAAAAAAGCATTTGCGTGGTTTAACAGGATTGATTGACATAAGTTGTGGCAATGCGAAAAACCATCCCCATTTCTCTCCTCCTTGGCGCTCTCGTGGCGTTAACCCCGCTCCAGGCGGTCCAAGTCAAAGAAAACGCCCTGCGCAACAAGCGGTTGTTCGGGATCGAGCTGCCGGAGAATTTGCAGTCTTTTTATGGGCGCCACGACCGCATTAATTCGATTTCGTTGCAAGAATACCAGGCTGGCCCTTATGCGGTGACCGAGGTCGTCGTCGACATCGCCTCCAGCCCCTGCCAGCTACGCATTTACCACACCCAGATGGGCAGCCTGCAAGACCTGCAAAAAGCCACCCCCAGCGGCCCCAACGACTACAAGCCCAACATCCCGCCCCAAGTCGCAAAAATGGCGGAAAAAGGCCGCTCAACGCTGGAATCCGGCAAGCAGCCAGTGGTTAAAGACTACCCGTTGACCACGCATGCCAAGACCATTGAGTTTCGCGCTTCCAGCAAGGAAGAGCTGGAGGCTTTCTACAAGGTATTTGTCGGCGCCTTTACGCAAAACAACGCGACCGGCGCCACGGATGAAGAAGACGATGAAGCCTCCGCGCGCGGTTTGGCGGGCACGCTCTTCCAACTGCAATAAATTGCCCGCTGCCTTTGTCGCCTACGCAGCCCTCGCAGAGGCAATTTACTCCGCGCGGTATGGCAAATAATCCGCCTGCCAGATTTTGCCACGCACAAGAGATTCCAGCTCATCGATCGAGCCCACCGTAGCCAAACCTTCGGCATACGCTTTCGCCCCCACCGCCAAAGCAATGTCCTGACACACTTCGCGGGCCTTTTCCAGTGGAGGCAAGAGCTTGGCGCTGGGATCCGCCAACGAAGGCGCATGGCTGGCCAAGCATTCGACTGCGGCGAAGATCATGCCGTCACTCACGGCCGTTGGCTTGGTCGCCACGACGCCGAGCCCAATTCCGGGAAAGATAAACGCATTGTTGCACTGCGTGACCGGGATCGTGCGCCCCTGGTAAATCGCATCGCCAAACGGGCTGCCAGTCGCCACCACGGCGCGCCCCTCTGTCCAGTTGATGACATCCTGGGGGATGGCCTCGCACTTGCTCGTTGGGTTGCTCAAAGGCATGACAATGGGTCGTTCCACACGGTCCGCCATTGCGCGGATAATCGCCTCCGTGAAGGCGCCGGTTTGCGAAGACACGCCAAAGAGCACCGTAGGCGCAGCGTGCTTCACCACTTCAGCCAAAGTGATGTTCGCGGAATCCTGGACATCCCAATCCGCAAAAGCGCTGGTCGGTTTCGCATAGGGCTTCTGGAAGTCGGCCAAGTCCTGCCCTTCCTGCAACGCGCCATTGATGTCCACGAGATAAAAGCGACTGTAAGCCTCCTCTTCCGAGAGTCCCTCACGCATCATCATCAGGCGAATTTTATCGGCAATGCCCACTGCGGCAGTGCCACCGCCGAGGAAGGCCACACGCTGCTCCGTGATCGATTGCCCGGTTGTCTTCAGCGCCGCCAACAACGTCGCCAGCGCAACGGCGCCGGTGCCCTGAATGTCGTCATTGAACGTGCAAAGCTGCGGGCGGTACGTGTTAAGAATGCGCGTTGCGTTCGCTTTGCCAAAGTCTTCCCAGTGCAAATAAACATGCGGAAACTTACGCTTCACCGTGTCAACAAACTGCGCAATGAAGTCATCGTAATCCTTACCGCGTATGCGCTCATGCCGCCAGCCAATGTATTCAGGATCATTGAGCAAAGACTCATTGTTGGTGCCCACATCGAGGCCGATTGGCAGGCAGGTGCTGGGGTTGACGCCCGCACAAATTGTATAAAGCGCCAACTTACCCACGGTGATGCCAATACCGCCCGCGCCCTCGTCTCCCAGTCCCAGTATCCGCTCGCCATCAGTCACGCAGATCACATCCACGTTTTTAAAGGCGCGGTGCTCGAGGATTTCATCCATACGGTCGCGATCCGGGAAGCTCAAATAGATGCCGCGCGGTTGGTTGAAATTATGGCTATAGTTCGCAATGGCCTCGCCCACAACCGGGGTGTAAATCAGCGGCACCATCTCACTGACTCGATCCTGCACAATGCGATAAAACAACGTCTCGTTCCGATCCAGCAGGCTGTTGAGGAAAATGTTTTTATCCAGATCAGAGGGTTGGCGTTCGAGTTCATCGAGCACCTCGGTCAGTTGTAAATCAATATCACGCTCCGCAGCAGGCAGCAGCCCCTTGAGTCCGAGTTGAAAACGCTCCTCCGCCGTGAAGGCCAATCCCTTATTGAGGAACGGATGGTGCAAAAGAGACAGGCCGCTCAGCGGCACGCTGAGGTATTGCTCGCCGGTAGCAGGATTCGTTTTCGGTAGGGCGTCGATCATACAGCTACGGATAAACGCTCGTGCAGAGAGTGGCGATTGGAAAATCTCGCCAACGATCCGTGTCATCAATCTGTAACAAAATGTTGGGTTGACGCGCGGAATTAATCCGTCATGTTCTACGTTCTCCAAGAAAGGACCTACGAGCTATGAAGATTAACACACCGCATAATATTTCCGGCATTGAGAATGCCTCAGGCTGCGGTTGGATGTATATCTTCGCAATGATGCTCTCTCTCGCCACTTCGGGTCCCTTCATCGCCGCATAACGATCACGCCATCGTTTCCACGCACTCCCGGGACCTAACCAGCCCGGGATTTTTTGTTTTCCGATACTTTGCGCCACCGCTGATTTTATTTTAACTGACTGCAGACCATGCCTACTGAAACTCAAGACCGACTCCAACTGGACCGCCAGATAATCGAACGCTACGCGGGCCAGCCCGCCCAAATCCCTCCTGCGCTCATCGATCGCATCAAATCACTCAACAATGGGCGTGGGCCTGTGCTGTACGCGATGGCGGACCTCACCGCCACCGGCAAGCTTCAGCAAGGCTGGCTCGTGCTCGGACATGACGAGGTATTTTACTTCGCTTCCGCCGATGACGCTGCCCCTGAACGCATTTCCCGCGCAGAGATTGAAGTCGTCACCGAACTGCCTGGCCTCAGCTCCAGCGCCCTGCTCTTCCTGCGGCTCGACTCCCGACTGCCCTTGATGCAGGTCAACTACTCGCGGCGACAAAAGCAGTCGATGGAGAACATTCGCTTTGTCGTGGATCAACAGGTGAAGGGACACAGCGTTTCCCCGGAAAACCCAGACCGCGCCTACGCGGAATCCGTCAGCAGCAAGATTAAGGATGCGCAGAGTTCCGTGATGTCGGACCAGTTCCAGATCATGAAGCGACTGCTCAGATATGTGCTGCCCTACAAGAAGGAAGTGACGATCGGTTTCGTCTGCGCACTGATCTACACCGCAATCAACCTGGTCGCGCCCTACGCCACCAAATACCTGATCGATAAGGTGCTCACGCCCATGGAAGACGGCGAGATCACCAGCGAAATGGCCACCAAGATCAGCTTCGTCATCCTGGGCGGACTCGCCGTACTCTATTTGGTGCGCGAAATCTGCGTGTGGCTCAGGCTCAAGTGGTTGGCCTATCTCGGCGAGTATGTGGCCCACGACTTACGCCGCGACCTCTATGGCCACCTGCAAAAGCTCAGCCTGACCTTTTTCTCCAAGAAGCAAACGGGCAGCATCATCAGCCGCGTCAGCTCCGACACCGACCGCCTCTGGGACTTCATTGCCTTTGGCGTGGTGGAGTCGACTCTGGCGGTCATCATGCTCATCGGCTTGGGCGCCATGCTGATAGGTTTGGACTGGCAATTGGGCCTAATACTCGTCCTGCCGATCCCGGCATATCTGTATGCATTTTACGCACACAGCAAGCACATCAACCAATACTTCCTCAAGGCTTGGCGCAAATGGTCGGACGTCACGGCAGTCCTTTCCGACACCATACCCGGCATGCGCGTCGTGAAGGCGTTCAGCCAGGAAAAACGGGAAATTGGACGCTTCGGCGACCGCAACCAAAAGGCCTTTGAAAGCTTCAAGTCCGTACACGATGTTTGGACGAAATTCTGGCCGATGCTCATGGGCACAGTTCAGTTCGTGACGCTAATTGTTTGGGCCTTCGCCCTGCCCCGCGTATTTGGCCAATGGGGCGAGCCACTGTCGGTGGGCACCTTTGTCGCCTACCTGATGTACATGGGCCTGTTTTTCCAGCCGCTCAACACACTGGGGCAACTGACCCGCATGCTCAACCGGGCGGTTAGCTCGGCGCACCGCGTCTTTGAAATCATCGACACGGAGCCAGACCCCGCGCTCGCAGGCAACCGCAATACGGTCGAAGATGTCGACGGCGAAATCGTCGTGGATAATGTGAACTTCTCCTACGACGGCGTGCACGAAACGCTGCGTAATGTATCGTTCCACATCAAGCCTGGCGAAATGATTGGCCTCGTGGGCCCATCCGGCGCCGGCAAAAGCACGATCACCAACCTCATTGCCGGGTTCTACACTGCAACCGGCGGCAAGGTTCTGGTCGATGGACTCGACTTGGCCGAAGTGGATGTGTCCAGCTATCGGCAGCACCTCGGCATGGTGTTGCAGGAGCCGTTTCTATTCCACGGTTCGCTGCTGGAAAACATACGCTATGGCCAGCGCGACGCTTCCTTTGGCGATGTCATTGAGGCCGCCCGCGCAGCCAATGCGCACGACTTCATTTGCAAACTGCCATTGGGCTACGACACGGTCGTTGGCGAGCGCGGACACACCCTCTCAGGCGGAGAACGTCAACGTATATCCATTGCCCGCGCCATTCTGCACAATCCGAAAATTCTCATTCTCGACGAGGCCACCAGCAACGTCGACACCGAGACTGAACGCAAGATTCAGGAAGCGCTCAATCACTTGGTGCGCGGACGCACGGTTATCGCTATCGCTCACCGTCTCTCCACCCTGAAGCAAGCTGACCGTTTGCTCGTCATGAAAAACGGCCAACTCGTCGAAGAAGGCACGCATCAGGAATTACTGGAAATTGAAGACGGTGTTTATCGCAAGCTCCACGACATGCAGAGCGAACTCCACGAACAGTTCGCCATCTAACCCAATCGATCAGCCAACCATCTACCCACAACGAATGATGAATTCAACCAAACCACTCCAACTCGCCTCCTGTGGCGCTGGTCGCCTAACCGCGTGGTATGAAGGCGAAGACGCCACGCTTGTGCGCCCGGTTAAGTGCTTCCCCCTGAGCGATCCACACCGGTACTTATCTTTGCGTAATGACAAGAACGAGGAATTCGCCTTCATCGAAACTGCTGACTCACTGGATGAGTCATCCGCGACCGCATTGGAAGAAGCCATTGCCGCAGGAAGCTTCGCGTTTGAGGTCACCGCGATACACGAGATCAAAACAGACTTCGAGCTCCGCATTTGGAAGGTGAATACTGCGGCGGGCGAACGCCAATTCCAGACTGCGCTCGACGCCTGGCCACGCAATGTCGACGATGGGGGCTACTTGGTGGAAGACGTCTTCGGCGACCTTTATCGCCTGCCGCCACTGGACCAATTGGACAAAGAAAGCGCGAAGCATCTCTGGATGCTCGTTGGCTAAAGCATTTTTCCAGACATGAGCGCGTAGAGGTCCCGACATTGAGACAGTAGTGAATCAGTGTATGGGGCCTCCACTGGCTGCTCACGTAGCTCAAAAGCAGGATGGCCAGCATCACAGGCCAGATGCTCGGCCAGCATCAACCAATGATCCGTGCTCTCACAAAGCCATTCGTAGCTAACAAACGTCAATTGCTCATCCGTTAAATCAAGCAGATGCCGATAAACCTCTAACCAACGCTCCAGCCAATAGTCGAGTTGATCCGGGGTGAAAGTGTTATTCGGCTTATCTTCAAAGCGGAACGCACGATGCCCGGACCCGAATTCATAATGCCCGACCATATCCATGTACTTGCGAACGAAAGGATCTTCGTGCTCGATTTTCAAAAATCGCTGGTGCTGGCGATAAATTGACCACGCATGCTGCAGTGGATCCCTAAATGGAATCAGGATTCGCGCGTTCGGAAAAGCACGGCGGATCACAGGAATCCGCAAAACATTGTTATTGTTCTTACACAGATAGCGACTGCGCTCGCATTTGGTTAAAATGGCGCCCACGTAGGCGCGGTATTGCTCGATGGCTTTATCCGTAATGTCCATCGGCCTGAGATGGTCCGCTTCCAGATATTTCTGCTGATAAAAGATACGCCAGAAAACCTCTTCGAGCGCCTCGGGGCTGTGTTCATTGACCAAGACGCCGTCCCCATGCGCACGCTCCCTAAGCGCTGACGCCTTGGAGCCACCGGCAATGCGTTTCCAAATGCCCGGCATCAAGACAAACGGCATATCCGCATACGTCAGCGATGCAAATTGATCGGAAGCCGCGATCTGGTTGAGCAGCATCGTCGTCCCTGCCCGGGCAAATCCGGCAATGTAGACATGTTGATTATCAACGAACTGGCTGGAATCCACTTTAGCCGTCGCGAGCTCCAGGTCAAAGGAAGCCTCGGCGATCCATCGCTGATCAAGCGCTACGCGGTGTAGTAACCGTGAAAAGAAACCATACTGTTGCTCAGCCAAAACGCTTCCTTAACCAAGAGATTACGACCATGATCACGGTCAAAAATATGATCCCTGTCCAACTGCTTAAAAACGCGCCAAAATCGGTGCCGAGCAAGTCGCCAATGTAAATAAAGACTGCAACGAGTAAAATCAGAATCAAGAGCACGCCCGCCAGAATCAATGTCTTCGCTAAGATGATCCGGGAATACATCAGTAGAACTCTTTCTTTCCAGTGGTCTGAAATCACTGAAGAGCTCATTACCCGAACTGAGCGGTTTGCATATCGCAGAATGTCTAAATGCGCGCCAAGTTTTACTGCCCGGTAAAACAATTCGCCAACTACCAGCGCCAGCAAGAGCGAGAGGATATAATCCATCGACGAGCGTGATTAGCCGTCCGTCCGATCCTTTTTCTTCAGTAGCCGCTTGATCGGATACCAAACGATCGCAACGACTGCCAAAAATATCGACGTGATAACGCCAATAATCACGGCAAACACCCCACCACTCAGACCCGGGCCAATATAAGCTAAATGCTCCATGCAGGATAGGTTTATGCGATTTTAACGATAACCTCGCAAGGCAAATATCAGCTCCAGCATTTATTTAAACTTAGAAAGCAAATTGAGTAGTCCGCTTCTGCCACTGAACCTTATGCGACGCCCTCAATGCAATAATGCGTATGCAGGCGCCTGATAAACGACTCAACTGAATCTTCGCCTTCAAAATCATAAAATTTGGTGCTCTCGGGCAACGTCCCGCCGATGATTAGCAAAAATAACATGAATTGTTTGCTTTCGGCATACTTCTCATCGAGTCGGAAACAAAATTTAAGCACCTCATTGTGTACCCCATAGCTCGTGCCCTCGTACAACTCTGCTAACAGCACTCTCAATTTACTAACGTTCTCGGCGAAGTCAGTTAACTTGCACTGATTAAATAAAGCATCATCCACAGCAAATATAGGTTATACTACCTACTATTGGGCGACTTGAACGATGCCCGCAAGGGTTTTTTACAATTTTCGTACATTATGCCGTAAAAAACGGAACCACCAGCAACTCACCAGAACATGACATCAGCACATCGCCCCAAACAAATGGCTAAAACCGCCCTTGACTTAGCGTGTGAAAGCAGCAGACTGCCCGCCTTTTGCAAATAAGTGCGCCAACCGGCGTCAAGGCCGTCAGGCAATGGAATTAAAAGACACTTTAAATCTTCCCGACACCAAATTCCCCATGCGGGGTAATCTGGTCAAACGAGAACCCTCCCGCTTGGAGCATTGGCGGCAAATGGGGCTCTATGAAAAAATTCAAGAGCAGAACGCCCAGGGCCCATCCTTCGTGCTGCACGACGGCCCGCCGTTCACCAATGGCGATGTGCACATTGGCACCGCGCTGAACAAGATTCTCAAGGATTCCATTCTGCGCTACAAGTCCATGCAGGGCTTCCGTGCGCCATACGTGCCGGGCTGGGACTGCCATGGCCTGCCGATCGAATTCAAGGTCACCAAGGAGCTGCGCGAAAAGGGCGAAGACCTCTCCCCTGCCCAGCTCCGGGAAGCCTGCGCCGAGTTCTCCGCATCGTTCATCGAGAAGCAGCGCGGTCAATTCCAGCGCCTCGGCGTCCTCGCCGACTGGGCCGAGGAATACAAGACCATGAAGCCGACCTACGAGGCGACGATCCTGCGCACTTTCGCGTCGTTCGTCGAGCAGGGCTTGGTTTACCGCAGCAAGAAGCCGGTTTACTGGTCGATCCCGTGCGAAACGGCGCTGGCCGAAGCTGAAGTCGAATACCACGACCACGTCAGCCCGTCGATCTGGGTTCGCTTCGAAATCCCCGGCCATCAGTTCCTCCACATCGACGGCCCGCTTTACATCGTCATCTGGACAACGACTCCCTGGACGCTGCCCGCGAACCTCGCGGTGGCTGTGCACCCGGACCTCGAATACGTCGAAGTAAAGCACAACGGCGCAACCTACCTGGTTGTCGCGCAGCTTGCGGAAAACTTCATCGAAAGCTGCGAGCTCGAAGGCGCGACCTTGGGCGAAAAGCATCTGGGCCGCAAGCTGGAGAGCCTCCAGCCCAACCACCCGTTCATCGAGCGCAAGAGCCCGGTCGTGCTCGCCGACTACGTCACCACCGAGTCCGGCACCGGCTGCGTGCATACCGCCCCCGGCCACGGTCTGGAAGACTACCTGACCGGCCTCAAATACGGCCTCGATATTTACTGCCCGCTCGACGATAATGGCTGCTATGTCGATGATGGCCAGGTTCCTGCTGAACTCGTTGGCGTGACCGTCCTCGAAACCAAGGGCAAGTGCCCGGCCAACAGCGCCGTCCTCAGTATCCTCACGGAGAAAGGCGCGCTCATGGCGGTCAAGAAGCACGAGCACTCTTACCCGCATTGCTGGCGTTCGAAGACTCCCGTCGTCTTCCGTGCGATGGACCAATGGTTCGTCTCGCTCGACGCACATCACATGCGTGAAAAGGTGTTGGAACAAATCGAACAGGTAAAGTGGACGCCCGAAGCCGGCATCAAGCGCATTCGCGGCGCCGTGGAAACCCGCCCGGACTGGTGCATCAGCCGCCAGCGCTCCTGGGGCGTGCCGATTCCCGTTTTCTACGACGAAGACAAGAACCCCCTGATCGACTCTGACGTCATCAAGGCCCTCGCCGACAAGGTGGCCGAACACGGCACCAATATCTGGTTTGAGCAATCCGCCGCAGAGCTCCTCGACGGTATTGAGTTGCCCGCCGAATTTGCCGGTAAGACCCTCACTAAGGGCGGCGACACGCTCGACGTGTGGATCGACTCTGGTTGCTCGCACCGCGCGGTGCTCCAGCAGAACGAAAAGCTTTCCTGGCCCGCCGACCTCTATTTAGAAGGCAGCGACCAACACCGTGGCTGGTTCCAGAGCTCGATCTGGACAGGTGTCATCGCCGATGGCGCAGCGCCTTACAAGGAAGTTGTCACCCACGGCTTTATTGTAAATGAAAAGGGAGAGAAAGAATCCAAGTCCAAGGGCGCGATGAGCTCCGACGGCTGGGTGAAGAAGTTTGGCGCGGACATCATGCGCCTGTGGGTCGCCTCGCAGGACTACCGTGGCGACATCCGCCTGTCGGAAAACCACTTCAAGCTCGTCTCGAATGTCTACCGCGGCGTCCGCAACACGCTGATGTATCAGCTGGGCAATCTTGCTGGCTTCAACTACGAGACCGACGCCGTGAAGCCTGCCGACCTGACTCCGATCGACCAATGGGCGCTCATGCAAACTGCTGGCTTCGTGGAGCGTGTCACGACGGCCATGGACAACTACGAGTTCCACCGCGCCTATCAGGAAATCGACCGTTTTGTCGGCGTCACCCTCTCGCGCGTGTATCATGCGATCCTCAAGGACCGCCTCTACACCTTTGCGCCGGAGTGGACCGAGCGCGCCTCCTCGCAGACCGCGATCTACCTGATCTTCCGTGCGTTGGTGCGCGTCATCGCGCCGGTGCTCACCTTCACCGCCGACGAAGCCTGGAGCTTCCATGTCAGCGGCGAAGAGCTGGCCGACGACAGCATCCACCTGCAAGCCTGGCCCAAGGCGAGTGACTTCCCGTTCGACGCCCAGGTTGCGGCCGACATCGACGCCGTCATCAACTTCCGCGAAGAGCAGGTCAACCTGCCCCTGGAAAAGCTGCGTGAAGAAAAGGTCATCGGGGCCAACCTCGAGGCGAAAGTTTCGATCACGGCGACGGAAGAAGATCCGCTTCTCAAGCTTCTGACTAAATATGAAGCAGATTTGCCGGAACTATTTATCGTTTCCCAAGTCACCTTGGCCACGAAGACTGATGGCGAAGTTGAGATCACCGCTGCCCACGCCGACGGCGAACGCTGCCCGCGCTCTTGGCGTTGGGTCGAGGAACTTGTGCCCGCTGGCGACTTTGGCAATGTTTCACCACGCGACCGCGACGCCCTCAAAGCGTTAAACCTAATTTAACCCTTTACTTCAAAACACACCAATTATGCCCGCAAAAAAGAAATCAGCATCCAAAAAGTCGTCCAAGAACGCCCCCACCAAGACACCCGCGACGGATAAGTCCAACGGCAAGTCGGATGCGCCTGCGGCTAAAAATGTGCCTGACGAACAAACCAAGGCTCTTGTGCTCGGCGCCCGCCGCCGCAGCAACACGCCCTCCATGTTCAAGGTGAAGAAGGGCAAGACACCCGTCGTATTCACGATGGAGGATGTTGCGCAGATTCTGGAATCCAAGAAGCCGGAATCCGAAGAAAACAAGCCCAAGGTCGCCAAAAAAGCCGCCAAGGCCGTACAGGAAATTGAAGAGAAGCCCGTCGAGAACCGCGCGCACAACGCCGCATCGCTGGCTGACATCCTTGGCTTCAACCCGACGGAGCGCAAAAGCTCCGACGTCCCCCCCGGTCGCCAAGTTCCGAAGAAGTGGCAGAAGCACTACAAGCTTTTGCTTGAGCTGCGCGAACACGTCACCGCCGAGCTTGAACTCCACACTGCGGACACCCTGAAGCGCTCCAACCGTGACGATTCCGGCGACCTCTCAGGCTATGGCCAGCACATGGCCGACGCGGGCACCGACACCTTTGACCGCGACTTCGCCCTGAGCCTCGTATCCAACGAGCAGGAAGCCCTTTACGAAATCGAAGAAGCCATCCAGCGCATTTTCGACAACGAATACGGCGTTTGCGAACAAACCGGCGAACCCATCGACAAGGAGCGTCTGCTCGCCGTGCCGTTCACCCGCCACTCGCTCGAAGGTCAGCGCCAAATGGAGCGCACCCGCAAGCAGAAGAGCCACCGTGGCGGCGTGTTCAGCGATGCGGACGACAACGACCTCTCCATGGGTGGAGACGACGACGACAACTAAACTAGATGTCCACCACCGACCAGGCCGCAGGCAGCTCAGCCGACACGGACGCCGCTGCGGCCAAAGTCAGTTTTAAAAGGTTATGGATCATCGCCGCCACGGTGCTGATCCTCGACCAAGTAACCAAGTTGTGGATCGTCAACTCAGTTCCAGCGGGCGCCAATCCGTACGAAGGTGGGATGATCGCCGTCATCCCCAACTTTTTTTACATCATCCACGTCTACAATGACGGCGCCGCTTGGAGCATGTTTTCAGGGTACTCGTTCGTGCTCGGCCTGTTGGGATTCGTCGCGCTGGGGGCCATTTATTTTTTCCGCAAACAGCTGGAGCTCCATCGCGGGTTGTTGCAGATCATTTTTGGCCTGCTGATTGGCGGTATCGTTGGCAATATGATCGATCGTTTTGCCTATGGCCATGTGGTGGATTTCTTGGACTTCCACTTCGGCAGCTACCGCTATCCAGCCTTTAATGTGGCTGACTGCGGCATCACGATCGGTGTGAGCATTTACGTGGTGCTGTCGCTGGTGGAAACCTGGCGAGAGCATCGGGTAAAGAAAACTCAAGCGGCGAAGTAGGCAGGCGCAGGCTTGCTGCGGCAGGCGCTCACACTAGCCAAGCCAGTAGGCCAAGAGCGAAAAGCCAGGCATCGGCCCAAAAGCGACGATTTTCCGGATTCCGAGGCCATTCCCACCGATCGATGGCAAGCAGGGACACCCCGTAGACCGCCAAGGTAATGGCGCTGTGCGATAGGATCGGCGTTGAGAAGAAATAGACGACCAGTCCCAAGACCGTAGTGACGACCGCCCAGTCGCGCAGTCGCACAGCCCGGTCCGCCATGGCAAGCGGTAAGCTGCGTCGACCAAGGGCCAAATCTGCGTCCATTTCCCACCGCGCCATCAGGACGCAATTGGTAAAGCAGGCCATACCAAACAGCACAAGCTTGAGCATCAGCCAAAGCCACACCTCCGCGCTAAGGTGTTCTCCCGCAAAAAAAGCCCCCACGCCAATGGCGAATATCAGCGCGACCTGGAGCTCTTTTGTTCGCCGCACCTTCACATGACGCTGAATGCCGATCGTGTAAGCAATGCTCAACAGGAGCACCACTAAACCAGCCTGAAATTGCGCTGTGGTGAGCCCTTTCAGCGCCACCCACACGTCCAACACCAGCACGATCAGCCATAAGCCCAGAAACTGCCAGCGCCATTTCGCGATCAGCCAGTGGCGCTGTGTCGGCAACTCCTCGGGGCGCTTTCCACGCACATCCAACCAGCGGTCGCCGAGATAAACAAGCCACACTGACATTCCCAACACCCAGAGCGACGCCGCAGACGCTTTAAGCCCCAGCCCATGCGCCAACGCCAGGCGCCAAATGACCGCCACACCGGCTGCGTCCAACGCCAAATCATTGGGCAGGCGCACGAATCGAAATTGCTGAACCTTAGGTGGCATCATGTACAGGAGCAAAGGACCAACTGCGGTTTTCTACAATTAAGTTACGCGCATCCTTGATTTTCTCAGTAGTTGTATGTAGGTTGTGAAAAATAATCCCGTGCTACGAAACTACACTCACTCACAACTCACAAACAGGAAATAAACTTATGAAGGTAATTGCTTGGTTAAAACCATACTGCGGATGGAGCAACGGCGTACGCGCTATTTTTAAGAAATATGACATCGAGTTTGAAGACCGGGACATTATCAACAACCCCGAAATTTACGCCGAAATGGTTGAAAAATCGGGTCAAAGCCTTTCCCCCTGCGTTGAAATTGACGGCGTCATGCTGGCCGATGTGAGCGGCGAAGAAGTAGAAAATTACATGCTTAGCAATCAACTCGTGGAAGCAAACTCCGCTGAAGCTGATGTGCCCACCAACGCCCCCTGCACCGACGAAGAGCACGAGCGCATGGCCTCCAAAACAATGCGCTTCTTCTAACCCAGCCTCCGGCTGGACCGGAGGGGTTTTTAAGCCATCTCCGAAAGCTCCATCGCACTGCGAAATCAACGCGCCGCACCCTATTCGGGAGCGGCGTTTTCTTTTGGACCGCATCCTTCATTTAGAGCAATTTCAGTTTGAATTGTCTGTTCAGGCACGAACGAAAATGAATGCAGCGGCGCGTTGCCTAGAGCACTGTTCATCTAAGATTGGCCGAGTCAGGTGGGGTAGAGATTGGATGCAGCGCAAGGCGGCTTTGATTGAGCGGGCTGGAAGCCCGTGATTGAAATGCCAACGCCGCGAACTTCCAATCTGGCCCCAAGCCCAAAACCGAGTGCTTTTCCGCGCCAGCGTTGTTGGCTTTTCGCTCACAGGCTTCCAGCCTGCGACGCTCAAGCCGCCTTGCTGGACACGAAAAATCACTGCGGCCTGACTCGGCCAATCTAGATGAAAAGTGCTCTAGTCGAGGAGCGTGAATTCGCGCTGGAGACGCAGGAGCGTGATGACGTTGCGAACATGGCCAGTCACACCGCGCAGATTGACGGAACCACGTCCCAGACGCTTCTGCACTGCAATCAAGGCGCCAACGCCACTACTGTCGATGAACTGCACGTTGGACAAATCGAGTGTGATGGATTCCAGATTTTTAGTCCATAAACTGTCGATATAATCGCGAAAATCCTCGCAAACACTGGCGTCAAAGCGGCTAACCTGCACTTTCACTTCCAGTTGGGCTTTTTCTTCGATGAGATGGTCAAACAGTTTCATGGGAGATGGACTAACTTTAGTCATCCCATGCTTCGTATAAAGAAAAATACGCTTTCAACCCTGCGCTAATTTAATTTACCTTAACCAGATGAATGGTCCTGTGTCCGGTCAACGCTACATGGCCCCCGCGCGATTGAGCGAGATCAACACGCTGCGGGAGGACTTTACCTTGTTCTTGGCGGATATGGGGCTCCCCCCCGAGGCGATTACCGACTGGGCGCTCGTTTTAACCGAAATTTTTGCCAATGCAGTCATTCACGGCTGCCAAAACGATCCGGAAAAGATAATTACCATCCAGTGGGATATCTGGCAGGAAGAAATCAGCCTCTTAGTGGTCGATCCAGGCGATGGCCCCCCGGAAACGCTGACTCGAAACCCGAGCTTGCCCCACGTAGCGTCGATTCATGGACGCGGCTTGTTCCTGGTGGCGAATCTCGTAGACCACACTGAGCACTGGCGTAGCAGCCAGGGCTATCTCTGCCGCGTCACCCGGCGCCATGAAGCACTCAACCAGGCACATGCTCCAGAGACGCTGGTCGAAAAGGCGATGACCGAGCTCTCCACCTGTTACGAGAGTTTGGCGGCCTTCTACCGACTGGGCGAAGCCCTCGTGCAAAGTGAAACCGTGGTCGATTTCCTGGAGCAAGCACTGGCCGACCTCCAGGGCGTGGCGCCTTACGACGAATGCCAGATCTACCTCAGCGATGTGATCGAATCCGCGCTCATGGCGGAACTGGCAATCAATGCCGTCGCTGCGACGCCCCCCCTCGACTCGCCTCATATTATTCAGGTTGTCGAGGACGGACAGGAGTTCAGCTGGGCCGCACAGGACAAGATCGCGCACGATCCGCAACTGGCCAACTCCCACAGCGGTATCATCTGCCCGATCATCGCAGGCGGCAATGTTTGCGGCGCCCTGCTGCTGGCCAATCATTTGACTGAGATGGACTTGCGCGCCCAGGTCCGCAACACCGTGCGCACCTTTGCCGACCTCATTGGCATTGCCGTGATGAACGCCAGCAACGCCCAGGTCCGCGATCGTGAAAATCAGGCGCTGCGCGAATTGGAAATTGCCTCCGAAATGCAGGACTGCCTCCTGCCCCTGCCTCAGCTAACCTCAGGCGATGGCTGGCAGGCTTTCGTGCGACGGCGCACCGCGCGCGAAGTATCGGGCGATCACGTGGAGATCTGCGAAACCCGGGGGGGCGATATTATTTTCTGCATGATTGATGTCATGGGCAAAGGCGTGCCCGCAGCGTTTCTAGCCGCCATGTTCCGCACGGCGTTGCACATCAGCGTGACGTTCCAATACTCACTCGTGGGCCTGATGATGGCGCTCAACCGCACACTCTGTCGGGAACTCGAAGACATGACCATGTTTGCGACATGCGCAATTGCTCGAGTCCCCAAAAACCTGCGTAAGATCGAGATCGTCAATGCCGGGCATTGCCCAGTGATCGGCTGCATCGAGGGTTGTGAACCATTCAGCGTTGAACCCTCCGGGCCGCCGTTGGGCATCTATGCAGATGCAGAATACTCCGCCGAACGCTTTTCGCTCGATGGCCCTGCCCGGGTGCTTTTAGTGACTGATGGTCTGTTCGAGTGGTCGCGTGATGGAGAGCTCTGGGGGTGGGATAACTTCGTGGAATTCCTCATGGCGCGCAAAGAGAACGATACCGAATCAATTTGGAAAGAATTACGCGCTGAAATCGACGGCGCTCACGAACCCGCCAATGACGACCAAACCTTTCTCTGCTGGCAAAAATTATGAGTACTATCCTGATTGCCGATGACGACCCCTTGATGATCCGCTTGCTGGAGTTCAATCTCAAGCGGCTTAGCTGCAAAGTTATCGTTTGCCGTGAAGGCCTCGGTGCGGAGCAACTGCTGAAAACCGAACGACCGGAACTCGCCATCATCGACGTAATGCTCCCGGGCAAATCCGGACTGGAGCTCATTGAGTTCGTTCGATCAGAACCAGAACTGGCGCAAATGCCCTTGATTGTGGTGACCGGACACGGCGAGCACCAAGTCCACCAGCAACTTCTTGACGCCGGAGCCAACCGCGTATTCACTAAGCCTTTCGCGCCTAGCCTACTGCAATCCGCCGTGCAGGAACTGCTGAATAATCATGCCTGACTTCGAGGAATCAATCGAGCCTGCCAACGTCGCAGTGCTCGATGAAAATTACCTGCGCCATTGGGAGATATCAATTGGAGAAGAAGCGATGTCTGCATTCATCGCTGAGTTAATTGCTGAATTTCACGCGACCTACACGCCTCGCATCCAAGAACTGCAAGAGCTTTGCCAATCGGACGCTCAGGATGAGCTGATCCCGCTGGTGCATTATTTAAAGGGTAGCTTGGGCAACCTCGGCATTTCCCGCGCCTCCGCCTACGCCCGCCAAGTTGAAGTGGAACTGCGCATGGGTAACTTTACCCGACACGAAAATTTCGCCCAGCGCCTGGATGAACACGTCCAGCAAGGCCTCCGCGAACTCGGTGCGCGCTATGCATAGCGGCCCCTTCGCGCTTGAAAAATCTGGCTAGGCGCTTTTGTCTCCTTGATTCGCATGAGTCAGGTTCTCGCCAGTCAGTCGCAATACGCAGCATCGCGCACCCGCGTGAAGCGACGCGCGGCGCTGCACACCCTCGGCTGCAGGCTCAACCAAAGCGAGACGATGATTCTGCGCGAAAAGCTCATTGCGCAGGGCTTTGACATCGTGGACTTCGGCGACGAGGCCGACTTGGCGATCATCAACACCTGCACCGTCACCCGGCTCGCGGACTCCAAGTGCCGCCAGGCAATCCGGGGCTTTATTCGGCGCAACCCCGAGGCCTACACCGCCGTCGTCGGCTGCTATTCGCAGATGGGGGCCAAGGAGATTGCCGGCATCGAGGGCGTGGACCTCATCCTCGGCAACCACGACAAAATGAACGTGCTGGACTACATCGGTGAGGCTGAGAAAAATCCGGCGCCGGTTATCGTCCGCGAGCGCATCGACCGCGACGACTTCACCATGCACTTTGCGGGCGAGACGCCCTTCGAGTGGCGCGCGAATTTAAAGATCCAGGACGGCTGCGACTTCATGTGCAGCTTTTGCATCATCCCGTTTGCCCGGGGTCGGGCGCGTAGCCGCGAGTTCGGCGACCTCATGGCCGAGGCCCGGCATCAGGTGGCGCGCGGGGTAAAAGAGCTGGTGCTAACGGGGGTCAACATCGGCACCTACCAGCACAGCGACCGCTCCGTGCTAGAAGTCGTCGACGCATTGTCCCAACTGCCCGGGCTGGAGCGCGTGCGCATCAGCAGCATCGAGCCGACCACGATTCCGGTCGAGCTGTTCGACCGCATGAACGACCCCTCTCACGCGCTGATGCCCTACCTGCACATTCCGCTGCAAAGCGGCTCGGACAAGGTGCTCACCGAGATGCGCCGCCGCTACGACATTGCCGAGTGGGAGGCCTTCGTCAACGACGCCGCCGCGCGCGTGCCCGGCATTTGCATCGGCACGGACATCATGGTCGGCTTCCCCGGTGAGACCGAAAACGACTTTGCCGAAAGCTGCCGCGTGCTCACCGAGAACCCCCTCGCCTACGGCCACGTCTTCACCTACTCCGAACGTGGCAACACCCCCGCTGCCCGCCGCGACGACCACGTGCCGATGGAGGAACGCCATCAACGCAGTGCCCGCCTGCGCCGCCTGTCCTCCGAGCGTCGCTACGCCTTTTACGAAAGCAATCTCGGCCGCGAAACCGAGGTGCTGTTCGAAGACCCGCGCGAAAACACCGCCAGCGGCCTCACGGATAACTACGTGCGCGTTGTCCTGAGCGGCGATGGCCTCAGTGGCCGCACCGCCGCCGAGCTCCGCAACGAGTTTGCCCGCGTCCGCCTGGAGCGGGTTAGCGCCGATTTCGTTGAGGGCAAATTGATCGGTTAGCCTAAGCGTTCCTTCAGCGAAAGGCTTCGCCCTTCCCTTGCTATACCTATGCAATTTTTTCTCAAGTGACACGGTCACATCGAGCAAATGACCGTGTCATTTCAACAAAGTGACCTGGTCACTTTGTTGGTACGACCTGGTCAGTTGAGAAAATTACCCTTGTTTTTTTCCCCTGCAAGCACTTGGTCAACCGCGCAAGAAAACACGGTGCAATGACACAATTTCTCTATGCCTCACCCCAATATAGGCCTTATTCGGAGGCGCCCACCCAAGCTTGGCTAAGCAGCTCCTTCAAGCGCTCGGCAGACGTGGCCGAGGTCTTGGCAATGAAGCCGCGAGCGTGCGCGAAGTGCACGTCGGCTTCCTCGGAAACGCGTGTAAACTCCATCGTCGCGCTGTCGTTGAAGCGACGCAGGCCGTGGCCTTCGCTGCGGTTGTCCGGGTAGGCAATGGCGACGACTAAATCGTCCTTGCCCAGAGCCTTCAGGTGAAAGCCAACGCCGGATGCGGAATCGCCCAGCGGGGCATCGCGCTCCAGAATGGCAAACACCTCAAACTGCGCGCCATTGGCGTCGATGGTCCACAGCTCACCATGCTTGGCAAGAAACTCCAATTGCTGCGCCATGCCGCGCACGTAGCCCGCCCACTCGGTTCCCATCGCGCGCATTACTTCAAACAGCGGCTCGCCGGGACGGTGCTCACGCTGCGCCGCGAAGAGACGCAAAATCGTTGGATCGATGGGCGAATCCAGACGGCGCATTTGCTCCGGCGTCACGCCGATCCACTCACCGGTTTCCTTGGGGCCGAGGCAATCGAAGCGCTCCGTCGACTCCAGCCAATCGCAGAATTGCTTGGCGTGCTCGTAGAGGCCGAGGCGCATCAGCACGAGCGAGAGCGCACAAGTCGGCGTAGCGTCACGCGGAAACTGATGGTGGTCGAAGTTGCTCAGCTCCGGCTCATGACGATGCCCGATATCCACCACGGCCACGCGCACATCGGCCAGCTCTTCTTCGGTCGGATCGCGGCGCTCGATCGGCGCAGCGCATTCGCTGATCAGCAGGCAGCAAGCGAGAAATTCATCGCGGTGCGAGCCACCGCCGTGGGTAATAATCTTGTCCAAATCCATGCCCGCCGACAACGACGCACAATCGCGTCGAGGTCAAGTCTTGCCCCACCGGTTTCGGCCTATTCAAAGTAAAATTGCTTCAGCTACCTGAAATCGCTTCAAACTCAGCAAGGTATTGGCATTAATCGTAAAAATTCGCTTCGCAACAAGCACCAGCCCCGTGACTGCGACTTGCGCATTCCAGAAAAAAAGCGAATTCCTGCTTGCCAGTGGGTTTACAGGGCCTAATCTTCCGCCCTTCTTCTTTTGCCAAGGCGTCTTCCCGGATCGCTTTGGTTTATCAACCAGATAAGTAAAAAAGGCGACTCCAAACCGGACGAGCCAACCCAATATCCAAGGTTCGCCCAATGCCGGGACTGGCGCGAATACGGAGACAGACTCAAATGAACATCACAGTAAAAGACCTCCTGGACGCAGGCGTCCACTTTGGCCACCAGACCCGTCGCTGGAATCCGAAATCGAAGCCTTACGTTTTCGATCACCGCCACGGCATCTCCATCATCAACCTGGAGAAGACCTACGCCCTTCTCGAAAAGGCCTATGCCTTCATCGAAGAGCTCGTCGCCAGCGGCGAAGACATCATGTTTGTTGGCACGAAGCGCCAAGCCCAGGAAATCCTGCGCGAAGCCGCCACCACCTGCAACATGCCCTTCGCAGTGAACCGTTGGATGGGCGGCGCCCTCACCAACTGGACCACCTCCAAGGCCAGCCTCGAAAAGTACAAGCGCTACCTGCGCATGGAAGCCGATGGCTCCCTACAGAAGCTGCCGGGTAAGGAACAAGCCGCGATCCGTCGCGAAATGGCCCGTATGCACCGCAACTTTGAAGGCATGCTCGAAATCAAGGGCATTCCGAAGGCGCTCTTCATCATCGACGTGAAGAACGAAAGCATTGCCGTCAACGAAGCACGCCGCCTCAAGATCCCGGTCATCGCCCTCGTCGACACCAATTCCGACCCAACCACCGTCGACCTCCCAATTCCAGGCAACGACGACGCCGTGAAGTCCATCCGCCTCGTAACGGAAGTCATCATGGAAGCGATCCAAAACGGCCTCGCCCGCCGCACCGAAGTGCGCAACGCACCGCAGCAAGGCGTGACCCCGATCGTTCGCCAGGACTTCACCGAGAACGAACCGGAAGTGACTTTCGCCGACGACATCGTGCTCGAAGAGCCGAAGAAGTCTGCTCCGGTCGCTGAAGCTCCCGAAGCTCCGGCTGAAGAAGCACCCGCCGAAAAGGAATAATTTCCACCGATTAAAACCCGAACGTTAGAAAAACCATGTCAGCAATTACCGCAACTATGGTCAACGAGCTCCGTCAGCGCACGGGCCTCGGTTTGATGGACTGCAAAAAGGCGCTCGTCGAAGCCGGCGGCGACCAAGAAGCAGCTATCGATCACCTTAAGAAGAACGGCGCGATCAAGGCCGCCAAGAAGGCTGGTCGTGACGCCAGCGAAGGCACCATCGCCAGCTACATCCACACCGGCGGTAAGGTCGGCGTGTTGCTCGAGCTCAACTGCGAATCCGACTTCGTTGCCAAGAACGACGCCTATCAGGCCCTGGCCCGCGACATCGCGATGCACATCGCTGCCGCCAACCCGGTCCCGATGGCTGTCAGCCGCGAAGAAATTCCGGAAGACGTGATCGCCAAGGAGCGCGAAATCGCTGAAGCCCAAGCTGCTGGCAAGCCCGCCAACATCATCGAAAACATCGTTAAGGGTAAGATCGACAAGTATCTCTCCACCGTTGCTCTGCTCGAACAGTCCTACGTGAAGAACCCGGATCAAACCATCCAGGAGCTCCTCACGGAGAACATTCAGCGCATCGGCGAAAACATCAAGATCCGCCGCTTCGCCCGTTTCCAAATCGGCGAATAAGCAAATGCGTCGGTTCAACGACTAGTTTCACAGGCCTTCGCTCCTTCGGGAGCGAAGGCTTTTTCTTGGATGAACGACACCCCTCCCCCCCACATCATCATCGCCGGAGCCGACCCGGCCGGCGTCTTCGCCGCGCTCAGCGCCGCGCAAGCTGCGCCTGGCCATAAGGTGACGCTGCTTTGTGAAGAGGCCATCCTACCCAGTTGGCGCAACAGCGATCCGCTTTGCTGCGGCCTAACGCGCGAAATTTGGGATCCCGTCGAACTGGCGGCTCTCCTGATTGCCGGGGAAAAAGAAATGCTTGGCCCATTTACTCGTTATGGCCCTGGCGATTTTGAGGCATGGCTGGAAGCCCATGGACAGACGCTGGACATCCATGATGACGGACGTGTCGCTGTGGCCAACGCCACGACGAGCGACCTGATTCACTTCTTCGAACAGGCCTTGAACGACAGCGGTGTCAATATCCTGCGACAAGCGACCCTCCGCGCGGTCGATGTTAAATCAACCGGCGGCTTCTGGCTGACGCTTACTGATGAACGGACCTTGCAGGCCGATCGGCTGATCATAGCAGGCGGTGGACTGATCAGCAGCCCGATGCGCCGCGTGATCACCGACCTCAAGCATAGCGTGTCCGAGCTCTATCCAGCGCTCACTGGTTTTCAAACGGTCGACGATCCACGCTTGCGAGGTCTTACTGGCGCCCTCCCCCACCATTGCGAACTGCGGATCGGCGAAACTGACCGCCGCGTCACTGGAGAAATCAGTCTGGAGCCCTGGGGCGTCAGCGGACCTGTAGCCTGGGAACTATCTGCCCGACAAACTGAGTATCTGAACAAGCTGCAATACCGCTTCCCGCTGCGTATTAGCTGGCTTCCTGGCGGTTCGCGCGCGGCGGCGAAGCTCATCGATGAACAACTAAAGCGCAACCAAAGCGGGCGCGTTGGGGCGTATGAGGATCTGTTGCCCGCCAAACTCTGGTCAAACCTCCTGAAAGCCGCAGGCATCCATGAGAATGAGTATTGGACTGAACTCGATCAGGCTCAACGCTCTGCATTGATTCGCGAACTCGCGATTGGCGAATACGAGGTCGTCAAGAAGAAGAACGTCCGCAGTGTAAGCAGCGTTCTTGGGGGCGTCACCAGCGCGGAAGTCGACTTCCGCACGCTTGCCAGCCAGATCGTGCCGGATCTCTTTTTTGCGGGAGATGTGCTCAACGCCACCGCAATCTCGCCCGAGCTGAACTTGCAAATCGACTGGACCACGGGCTGGATTGCAGGCGCGCAAGCCACGGCGGTGAACTCAGTTTAAGATCGACCCCAGGGCCAAATTAAGGAAATGATCCGATCAGAAATTTCTGCCATGAAAAATCTCTTCCTCGCTTTTTCTGTCGCCCTCCTCTGCACGCTTAGCGCCTATGCTGAAAACTCGTTGCCCGAAGTATGGGAAGTTGGCGACGGCGATGGCGGCACGTTTCTCATCAGGCTCGACGAAGGCAACCTGGCCCGGACCAATTATTCCAAAGGCGACAATGGCTTTCTCGGCGAAATGGGCTACTGGCATCGCCATGGCGACAAGACCACGATTATGTATGACAGCGGTTGGGCGGACATACTAGAGCTCAATGCGGATGGCAGTTTCACCAAGCATGGCTACAGTCCCACCAGCGCCTTGAGCGGAGCAGCCACCAATACGTCTTCTGCAAAGCTGATTAAGGAGCAGCCGCTGTTTGCCGAAGTGCCGGAAGCGAAATTTATCGGCGTCTGGAAGCTAGAAGATGAAAACGGCGATGTTTTCTACCTCATCACGAAACCTGATCATACGGCGCGCAGCAGCTACGCCCAGGGAGTCGAAGGCGTCTTTGGCGAAACCGGCGTTTGGCGACACGAGGGCAACCGCATTACCATCGTTTACAATTCTGGCTGGGTCGACATCATCGTGTTTGGCGACGAGCAGTTTAAGAAATATTCCTACAGTCCAAGCCATATCATGGCCGGTAAGTTCGATAATGTTTCAACCGCAGAAAAGGTCGACCCGAAGCAAGCGGGCATTGTCCATTAGCCATGTCCGAAGGCTGGGATCAAGTTTTGGAGCTGCTGAAATCTCGCGGCGAAGAACCAGCGAAAATGGAGTCGCTGGAGCTGATTTCGGATTTCCTGAACTCACGCCCTGAAGCGCGTTTTCCATTACAGGATTTGAGTGGATTAACGGCGTTTCCGAACTTGCGCCGTCTGCGCATTGTCGGCTTTGGGCTTAAGACGGTGGAGACCCTGTTTTACCATCCGAAGATTCAGCACGTCGATCTCTCCTTTAACGATCTGACGACGAGTTACGGCTTCGAAAGCATGCATAGCCTCAAAACGTTGCTCTTGCAGGGAAACCACATTACCGAGCTCGGTTCCTTGGAAGAATTGGACCAATTGACAGTGCTCAACCTCTACCACAACGAAATCAAGCGCATCATCGACCTCGGAAATAAACCGAATTTAAGGTTATTCAACATCACCGACAATGGTCTGCTTTCACTGGAGGGCATCCAAGGCGCGCCTAACCTCGAAGAGCTCTATTGTTGGGATAACGCCATTACATCACTAGAGCCCATTCGCGGCCTGGGGCAATTAAAGACGCTGTTCTGCCACGAAAACCGCATTTCGTCCCTTGATGTCCTGAAGGAGCTGCCGTTGTTACAGAAGCTGGACGCCAGCAGCAACCCACTCAGCGCCTAAATACCAGCAGCCAAGTCGAAACGTTGACGCTCAGCCTAAGATTTCGTCCAAAATAGCGACTGACAAGGCCACGATCATCAGCAAGTATGCACCGCTTTCATGGATGATAAACCGAGCAAGTTACATTACCTAATTTGGCTTATCGGCAGCCGGATCAAAGATCTATGGCTTACGATTCGACACTTTGTTCGCAATAGCACGCCACAGTTCTTTCTACAAATAGCCGACTTTTTTAGTCATAATAGCTATGCGCTCACGCAGTGGCTGAGTTCCAGCAAAGACCGGGCAAAAGCGGCGCAGGAGGAGCGGCGGCAGCAGATGGAGCGTCTTTCGTTAGGGGCACGCTCAGGCTTCGCAAAGTTTATCGATTTCACCTTCAGTGTCGCGAAAGCGCCCTTTCAGTTTATCAACTGGCTCTGGAAGCTCTTGCAAATCATGCGGCGTATGTCGTTTCGGGCAGCCTGCAAGGAGGCTTGGGGCGGGTACCGTGAGTTTGTCGAGCGTCTCTTCGACTACAGCATACTATTGCTGTTCCGCTTCCTGGATATGCGCTGGTGGCTACGCACCTTGCTTTTGATCGCCATCATTACGGGCATCACCGGAATCATCCTGGGGCCCTGGGCCTTTCGCTCCGCCAAAGAATGGCGTAGCCAGCACCTTTATGAGCAGGCCCAACAGCTAAAAGATGATGAGCGTATGATCGACGCCTATAACAAAAGCCGCGCCGCCGCCCTTCTCGACTTGGATAACCCTGAAGTTCTCGACTTTACCATCGAACTTGCTGAGGAAATCTATAATCCAGAGGCCCTCTGGTGGGCGGAACGCAAAGCCAAAGTCGAAGGCCAAACCGAAGAGTCATTACTGAAAGTCATTGAAATTTCGGCACTCGTCGGCTCCCCCCAAGTCGGCCTCAAATACCTGAGCATTCTCCAAGAGAACTTTCCCAACAGCCACAGCATCACGGACTCTCGACTACGCATACTCATGGCCATGGGGAAGCAATTGGAGGCATTTCAATTGGCCGAGCAAGCCCTCGCAGAAGGAGACGACAGCGAGACCATGCACCGGATTTTGGTCTTGTACAACATTGGCTCATTAGAGCCGGATCGTCAGGAAAGGCTCATTGAACACCTGCAAGAACACTTATACCGAAATGACGATGTGGGCTTAACCATCCAGGAGCAGATCCTAGCCGTTGCCGACAACCTTTCCCCAAACATCATCCAGAGCATTGACTTCGCGCAGCTTCTGGAAGTCATCCAAGAAAACGAAGATGCAGAGCCAGAATACATCGCCCTGGCTATAGGGTGCGCCCTGAAAAACAATGCCATCACCAGAGAGCAGGCCATTCGGGATATTCTCGATTTTTATGACATGGAGAAACCGGCTGAGCAGGAAAAAGCACTCGAAGTCGCAATAAATTTTGGGCTCTACGAACTATTGGACGAGCTCTCCGCTGAGCAAATCGACAACACGGGCCACTATGTCGAACGCCTCGTCCTCGGAAAAGAACCGGACCTTCAGGCTGCCCAGGCAATCCTGGATCAAGCCGAAGAAAATGGTCTCACTCTGCTACAAAGGAACTTATGGCAGGCAATGCTGGCTGGAGAACGCGAAGATTTCTACCAATATGCCAACTACCTTCGTCTTGCATTGGAGCAAACCCTGAACTCAAGAGACGCTATCGAGATTCGCCGCATCGTCATGATGAACGGGACGCATCGTCAGAAAATGGAATACCTCAATTCCATCTTCCGCTTTTACCCTAATGACCCAAAAGTAATCGCGGATTGCCTCAACTACACCTACTATAATGGTTCGAGTGATGAATTGGAAAACTTTGCCCAGCAGATTTCTTTGGAAGCGCTGAAGAACTACCCAACACGGCAACTGTTTTTAGCATACGTCAAATCCCTGTACAAAAAGGACTTGCCTGCCTGTCGAAGCTATTTGGAAGCCCTGGTCATGCGTCATCCGCAAGACAGTATTTACTATATCGTGTTGGCATTTGCCTATCAACAATCCAACCAACCGGAGCTGGCAAGGTCTCTGTTGGAATCTTTTCCACTGGGAACAGATTATGAGAAAATCCCTCCCTACATCCGGCTTTGCCTGACAGTGTGCGGTTTTCTGAATGCAGCGCCCAATCCTGATTCACTTCCCCAAGAGCGCGAGAAAGAGCTCCTCCGCGAGGCCACTGGTGACTTTGCCGAAGAAACCTAAGGCGCCCCAGTCGATCAATTGGGAACAAGGCTTCCCACTGGAACTCATACACGGTAGGCAAATGGCGAAAAAGCATATAGATGGAAATTGATTACAATTGGCTGGCGCTCAGCGTCACGTTCCTGATTTTTCTGATCGGACTGATTGGGTCGCTGCTCCCCGTCATCCCTGGGTGCTTTGTGATCTGGATTGGCGCGCTGATATATTGGCTCTGGGAACCCGAAGGCGGCATCGGCCTGCCCTATATCCTGACTACGGCTGGGCTCGTAATCCTGGCGCAAGTCCTGGATTTCATTGCGAGTTATTACGGTGCCCGTAAGTTTGGTGCAACCTGGCGTGGTGGTGTGGGCGCGTTGCTCGGCGCCCTTATCGGACCGTTTGTGCTGTCACTAATTCCTGGCGTAGGCACGATTGTTGGCCTGATTCTCGGGCCCATCATCGGCGCATTTCTGGGTGAAGTTTCTGCGGGCCGCACCATGAAAGAAGGCGGCAAAGCCGGCATCGGCACCGTTGTCGGTGGGCTTGTTTCCTTTGCGATGAAGTTCGCCATCGCTCTGGCCATGATTGGCTGGTTCTGCGTCGAAGTCTTTTTTACCCGTGCTTAGAGCACTTTTCATCTAGATTGGCCGATCAGGCCGCAGTGATTTTTCGTGTTCAGCAAGGCGGCTTGAGCGGCGCAGGCTGGAAGCCTGTGAGCGAAAAGCCAACAACGCTGGCGCGGAAAAGCACTCGGTTTAGGGCTTGGGGCCAGATTGGAAGTTCGCGGCGTTGGCATTTCAATCACGGGCTTCCAGCCCGCTCAATCAAAGCCGCCTTGCGCTGCATCCAATCTCTACCCCACCTGAATCGGCCTATCTAGATGAAAAGTGCTCTAGGGATAATCTGTGCTCTGGGAGTGTTCGAAAAGGTGGAGCCCGGTGTCCCTAGCGGACTTCAGGGTCGACCTCGAATTTGCCCGCCACGTAGCACTGCACGGCGTAAATGAAGATCCAAAGTAAGCCGTAAGCCAAGCCAAGCACCACCCCCAAATCGACGATGCCACGCCAAGGTTGTTCGAGCTGACGCACGAGAACAATCAGCATGACGATGCCAATCGTCAGACACCAAGTCACGATCTTCCGCTTTTTCGTCGCGTGGAAAAACGCCATACAAAACAGCGGCGCGAACAGCACATGAACAGGCTTCGGATGCGCCGAAAGATACTTGGAGCGCGCAACCACACGAGGGGAAAATTGCTTCTGGAATCCGCGGTAACCTTCAGCCACCAGCATGAACAACGACCAACCAATCGTAATAATCCACTGCAATGTCGACAACTCCGATTGCAGCGCCTCAAGCGCATAGGGCGTCAAGCGGTAGACCGCACTGCCAATGAGTAAAAAGATGCCTCCCAGGCCCCAAATAACTGCGAGATAACGCATCGGGCAACTAACTTTGAGATGGGTATTTTCCCCGTAAGGCTTCCAACACCCGGGCTGGCACAAAATGCGCGATACGGTCCACATCAAAGTTCGCCACCGCTTTTACGATGTTCGAACTCGTGTAGAAATACTCCTGGTTGGGCATGAGGAAAATAGTCTCGATGTCGTCCGCCAAATGTCGATTCATCTGCGCCATCTGGAACTCGTATTCAAAGTCAGAAATCGCGCGCAGACCACGCACCAGCGCGACTGCGCCAAGGCTGCGGGCAAAGTCCACCGTGAGGCCTTCTAGCAACATCACACTTACGCCCTCGATGTCGCATACCATTTCCTTAACCAATTCGACTCGCTCAGATTGCGTGAAAATCGGATTTTTAGGATCATTTGGCGCGACCGCCACCACCACTTCATCGAAAAGGTGTTTGGCCCGCTCAAGCACATCCAAGTGCCCGTTGGTAATTGGATCAAAGGTGCCTGGGTAGATAGCTCGGCGCATGGCAAGAGCATGCCCGCCCCACCCTACAAATCAAGGGAAATTGCAACACCCCGTCACATCACAATTTTGCACGCTTCGCCAAAGCAGTGAGGCAATTGAAGCTCAGCGTTGAGGCTCATTTTATACTTTATCCGGCTGGCTATCGGCTATTTGCTCCCAGCATGCCACGCCTAAAAGAAATCGTCGAATATTGCGATCAACGCACGCACCGTGAAGAAATTAAAGACTTCCCTGGCTCATTAAACGGCCTCCAATTTGAAAACCATGGCGATGTGACCAAGATCGGCGCCGCAGTCGACGCCGGCCTCATCCCCTTCGAAAAAGCCGCCGATCTCGGCATCGATTTCCTCATCGTGCATCATGGCATGTTCTGGAACAAGCCCGCGCCAATTGTCGGCCAACTCCGCAAAAAACTATTGGTGCTACTCGCAAACAACATCGCGGTTTACAGCTCTCACCTCCCCCTCGATTGCCACCCCCAGATCGGCAACAATGCCATCCTTGCACGCAAGCTAGGCCTTAAGGTCGACGGGGGCTTCGTTCGCTACGAAGGCCACGACATCGCCGTAACAGCGCCAGCCCATGGCGACCGAGCCCAGCTCAAAGCCAAGCTCCAACAACTCTTCCCCGACACTCTCAACTGCATTGAGGCCGGCCCATCTCACATCCGCCGCGTTGGCATCCTAACCGGCAGTGGCCGCTCCGCGATTCCCGAACTCAAAGAGCGCGGCATCGACACCTTTATCACGGGTGAACTCAAGCAAGAGCACTTCAACATTGCACAGGAAGAAGAGATCAACATCTACCTCGGCGGCCACTACCGCACGGAGACGTTTGGCGTCTGCGCGTTGGCCGAAGACGTCGCCGAAAAATTCAGCCTCGACTGGGAATTCATCGAAACCGGCTGCCCGCTTTAGTTCTTCGCAAGCGTATTCGACGTCCCCATAAATATCCTTTTTCCTTTAATCTTTTTCCTTTAATCTCCCAATCCATGAAATTCGGCATCCTCAACGGCCCAAACCTCAATCGACTCGGCAAACGTGAGCCCGCCATCTATGGCTCGCAGACTTTGGCGGATCTGGAAGACATGATCGAAGCCAAGGCCAAGGAGCTCGGTGTCGAAATTGATTGCTTTCAGTCCAATCACGAAGGCGACATAGTCGAGAAGATCCACCACTGGGCCGAGGATAAATTCGACGGCTTCGTCCTCAACGGCGCAGCCTATACGCACACGTCAGTCGCCTTGCGTGACGCCATAGCCAGCAGCGACATGGCTTTCGTCGAAGTCCATATCTCCAACATCTACGCCCGCGAGGAATTCCGCAAACATTCTTACACCGCTCCGCTCGCCAAAGGAGTCATCACCGGCCTAGGCCTGAGCGGCTACCTATTTGCACTGGAATGGCTCGCAGGCCACCCCAGCGCCCCGGACTTGGTCTAATAGACGTCGCGCACGTAGCGCTTTTCTTTGCGCATTTTGTCGACGTATTCGGCAGCCTCTTCGTAGCTCTTGCCGCTGGCTTTGGCGATTGCCTCATGCAGCGCCGCGTCGACATCCTTCGCCATACGGGAAGCATCGCCGCACACGTAGAAATGCGCGCCTTCTTCCAGCCAGGCAAAGAGCTCCTCGGCCTGCTCCAGCATGCGATGCTGCACATAGACTTTCTCCGCCGTGTCACGGGAGAACGCCAGATCCAGCCGCGTCAGGCACTTCGTAGCTTGCATGAGCTTCAGTTGAGGCTCGTAAATGAAGTCAAACTCACTCTTCTGGTCGCCGAAAAATAACCAGTTTTTACCCGGAGCCTTAGTAGACATACGCTCTTCGAGGAACGCGCGAAACGGCGCAATGCCAGTCCCCGGCCCAACCATGATCATCGGCGTCTCCGCATTTGCTGGCGGCTTAAAATGCTTGTTGGGTTGCACGAACACGCGGACTTCACCGCCCTGCTCCATGTCGGCTAGAAACGTCGAGGCTACGCCCTTTCGTTTGCGGCCATGAGTTTCGTAGCGCACGGCGCCCACGGTTAGATGCACCTGCCCCGGATGCGCTTTCGGACTCGACGAAATCGAGTAAAGACGCGCTGCCTGCTTCTTAAACATTTCCACAAAGTCCAGCGCGGTGTCCCACTTGCCCGGGAAGTCGAGCAGGGCGTCAATGATCTGACGACCAGCAATGTACTCGTCGATATCTCCATTGCCGTCGGCGAGCAGCTCGTTGAGCTTTTCATTCTGAGCATACGGCGCCAAATTTGCCAGAAAGAGCTTCGATAAGTTGGTGATGTCGTAGAGCTCGGCCAAGGCTTCACGCAGCGTCACTTCGCCGCCCAAAGGATTCGGGGCTGGCTCGCTCCCGGAGAAACCAGAAGCTGCCAGGACTTCTTCCACCAGGGCCTTGCAGTTGATCGGCGCGACTCCGAGGGCGTCTCCCGCCTCGTATTCAAGGCCGGAGTCATTGAGGCAAATCTCCACATGGCGGATTTCCTTTCCAGATCCTTCCTTGTTCAGCACATAGTTATTCAACAGCTTGCCGGGGAAAGGATTCTTACGGCTGTACCCTTCCGGCTTTTCATCGGCGGGCGCCGGCAAGCTTTGCGGCGCAGAGTTTGGGGCGATCGCTTCACCTTCACCAGCCGCCGTCAGCGAAGCATCTAGCCAGGCAGCAAAGTCGTCGTCGAATTCCACGTCGCAATACACGCTGTCGTTCATCCGCTCGGCGCCAAGCTCGGCCAGCCGCGTGTCGAACTGCTTGGCGCACTGATTGAAATCAGGATAATTGGAATCACCCAGACCCAACACAGAGTAGCGGACGCCATTCAGTTGCGGCGCATCATCGGCGTGAATGAAGTCAAACAGGTCCTGCGCGTTATCAGGCGGATCGCCCTCTCCGTAAGTCGAGGTGATGATGAGCAAGCTTTGTTCGCTCGGAAGACGCTCCTTCGGATAGGCCTCCATGTCGAACACCTCAGCCTTAAAACCACCGGCGTTGGCTTTCTTGGCGACTTGCTTAGCAAGCGTCTCAGAGTTGCCGGTTTGCGAACCAAAAAGAATGGTTAGCGGGCGCACAGGCATTGAGGACGTTTCAGCGCCCCCCATCGCGGTTGCTCCGGCCCCCGAGAAGATGCCGGCCAATAAGCCATTCAGGTAAGCGCGCTGCTCGGGAGAGAACGGTGCGTTATCGGGAACGAAAGGAACCAAAGTTTGTGGGCTAGTTAAGGACATGGCTGGAGAATATTTCTTTGAGTTGTTCAGTTGAGTGGCGGCGGGTGAATTGGATGAAGCTTTCGCCGGTGTCGCGCTTTTCCAGATAAGTTTTTAAAACGCCCTCCAATAGCGGAGGTATTTCGTCAAACGGCACGCTTGGGAAGACTTCCTGCGCAATGCCCTGCTCGTCGTCGACTCCGCCGCCGAGCACGATGTGATAACCTTCGACGGACTCGCCATCGACTTTGACCTTCACGCCTTGCAGGCCGATGTCGCCCACGTAGTGCTGCGCACAGCTGTTCGGGCAACCGGTCAGGTGGATGTTGATCGGCTGGTCAAGCTTCACGCTCGACTTCAGGTGCTCGCCCAATTTGAGCGAATGCGCCTTCGTGCCTGAGGCTGCAAACTTGCAACCAGCGTTGCCAGTGCAGGCCACGAGACCGTTCATGATGTGGTCGTGCTCGCAGCCCATGCCCAGCTCCTTGAGCTCAGCCTTGAAGGCGTCAAGGTCTTCTGTAGCGATATGCGGGATGATAAAGTTCTGCCAAGCTGTCAGCCGAATCTCCCCCTTGCCGTATTTGCTGGCGAGGCGAGCGGCGCCCTTCATCTGCTCCGGCGTCATATGCCCCACCGGGCAAGTCACGCCCACATAGTTGAGTCCAGCTTGCTTCTGAGGATAAACACCAATGTAGCCATGCCTCGTAATCGGCTGACGCGGTTCGCAACTTTGCAACGCAAAGTAACGTAGATCAAAGGCGAGCTTTTTGCCGACTTCTTCCAGGTACTTTTCGACGCCCCACTTATCCACAAGGTATTTGAGGCGAGCCTTCTTACGGTTGGTGCGATCACCGTTTTCTTGAAAAACGCGGAGCATAGCTGCGGCAACCGTCACGCATTCGTCCGGCTTGAGCAGAAGCCCGCAGTCGGTCGCAAATTGCTTATGCCCAGTAATCCCGCAGAGTTGCACGCGGAAGTAAACGCCGGGCTCGATGTCATGCCCCTCGCCCACGCGCACCGCATAGAACGCGATGTCGTTCGTGTCCGCGCAAACGCTGACCGCGCCGCCGTTGTCGAAGGCGATGTTGAACTTACGCGGCAGGTCGTAAAGGTCACGGTTGTTAAGGATGTAGTGGTGCATGGCCTTGGCCAACGGCAGCACGTCGATCACTTCCAACGGATCAAAGCCACTCGTCGGCGAGGCCGTGATGTTGCGCACGTTGTCTGCGCCGGAGCCTTGTGCCGTAAGGCCCAGTTCGCGCATTTTTACGATCACGTCGACGCTGTCCTTGGCCTTAATTTCGCGGATTTGGAAATTGCCACGCGTCGTCACGTGCGCGTAGTTGCCGCCCCAGTCTTCAGCGATCTCCGCAAGCCCCACCATCTGATGCGCCTGCAGCACGCAACCCGGAATACGGCAACGCAGCATGAAAGCGTCTTGCGCTGGCGCCACGTAAAATAAGCCGTGAAACTTATAACGGAAAACATCGCCGCCTTCGGGAAATTTATCTTTCGCAGCGTTGTCGAGCATCGTATCCCAGATATCGAGACCGTGCTGATCATATTTGATTTTTTCTTCCTTGGAGAGTTCGTCAATGGGTGTGCCATAGACGGTTTCGTCGGCTAAATTGCCGCCGTTGGCCGCACCGGGGTCGTTGGTAAATTGCCCGTTTGCGGTCTGGCCAACAAAGAACCCTCGCTGGGAGACGCCCGCGAAGAAGCCTTGCAAATACTGCTTCTGAATCGGGCTGAATTCCTGGTTCGTGTTCATGGTAATGTCGATGTCAGTCGTGTTAAAATGTCAAATGTCAGGCCTTCCGAACCTCCACGGCGCACGCCTTATAAGACGGCTGTCGCGACTGAGGGTCGAAAGAAGAGTGCGTAAGTTGATTAACCTCGCGGTAGTGCATCGGCGCAAAAACCGAACCCACCGGCGTAATCGGTGTAAGGTGAGCGACGACAGTGATCGCGCCTCGACGCGAGCGCACCACCACCGAATCTTCCGGGCCAATCCCCAGTCGCTGCGCGTCTTGTGGATTGAGCTCGATGTAAGCTTTGGCGGGGTAGAGTTTGCGCAGCACATCGGACTTACCCGTGCGGGTTTGCGTGTGCCACTGTGACGACGAGCCACGCCCCGTCATCAGTGTAAAGGGGTACTCGTCATCGGTCGGCTCGGGCAGCTCACGAGGGTGATCGTAGGCGAATTTCGCGCGCCCATTCTGGCGGAAAAACTTACCATCGGCAAAGAGGCGACGTTGCTTCTCAAACGACTCTGTGCCAGCAGGCAACGGCCATTGAATGCCGCCATGCTGCTCAATCATCACATAGCCTTCGATGCCGGAGATGTCGCAAGGCTGACCTTTAGAAACCTCGGTCAGGATTTTGAAGACCGCTTCCGGTGAACGCCAGCGGTTGAACATCTCACCGCAGCCCCAGTAGTGTGCGATCAGTTGAAAAATGTGGAAGTCCGCCAAGGCCTGGCCCGGCGCGCGACTCACCTTGCGTGTCCGGCCAATCCGACGCTCGCTGTTGATGAACGTGCCGTCCTTTTCGCCCCACCCTGCGGCTGGCAAAACCAGGTCGGCCATCTGCGCCGTTTCGGTGCTGTGATACATGTCCTGCACCACAAGGAAATCGAGTTTCTCGCGCAGGCGGTTCCAACGGTTTTGATTGATCCACGAGTGCGCGGTGTTCGTCGCGATAATCCACAGCCCCTTAATATCGCCGCGCTCCACACCTTCCAAAATCTGATCGTAGCTCCAGCTGTCTCCCTGTGGAATGCAGGATTCGTCGATCCCCAGAATGCCAGCAACTTTAGCCCGGTCCTCTGCAACGGTAAACTTATGACCGCCCAGTAAGTTCGTAGAATTGCTAAAGAGGCGCGACCCCATAGCATTACACTGGCCGGTAATTGAGTTAGCGCCCGTGCCCGGTTTGCCGATGTTGCCCGTGAGCAGCGCGAGGTTGATGATCGCCTGGGCGACCCGGGTGCCTTCGTAGCTTTGGTTGACGCCCATTGTCCACCAAAGCGACACACGTTTGCCGCTACCGATTTGCTGGGCTACCTTGAAAATAGCTTCGGGCTCAAGTCCCGAAAGGTTTGCGACGGTCGACAAGTCGTAGTCGCCATCCAGCAAAAACTTTTTGAACTCTGTAAAACCGTCGGTGCTGGCGTCGACAAATTCCTCGTTTACCCAGTCGTTCTCAATGAGCAAACGCGCCAAGCCGTAAAACAATGCAAGGTCAGACTTGGGCTTGAGCGGCAAGTGCTGCGTCGCTGCCATGGCCGTCTCGGTGCTCCGCGGATCAATGACGATAATCTCGGGATTGCGCTGATTGCGCATGACTCGCTGCCACATGATCGGGTGCGTGATGCACAGGTTCGACCCAACAAAAATCAAGACGTCCGATTCTTCGAAATCCAGGTAGGTGTATGGCGGCGAATCGAAGCCGAAGGATTCCTTGTAAGCGGCAACCGCAGTAGCCATACATTGCCGGGTATTGCCATCACCATGCACCATGCCGATGCCAAACTTGCAGAGAGAGCCCAAGAACGCCATTTCCTCACTCGGAATCTGGCCGGTGCTCAACCAAGACAGAGCTTGCGCGCCGTGCTCACGCTTAATGCCCTTGAAACGCGTCACCATTTCCAGCAGGGCCTCTTCCCAAGAGATCGGCTGGAGCTTGCCACTCGCGTCACGCAGGAGCGGAGTCGTCGCGCGATCATTCGCTTTGAGCGGAGCGAGGGACTCCCAGCCCTTCGGGCATGCCATGCCCAGATTGACCGGATAATGCTTGTTCGCAGATAGATTAAACGCCTGGTCGTCCTTCAGATGGACCTTCAGCGAGCAGCCCGTCGCGCAGTATCCGCATACACTTTCGGTAGTAGCGTCCGGCTGTTGCAACATAGGCAGTTGGCCCAGGCCGAACTCCGACGGACGCTGGACGATCTCCTTGGTCAGCGGGCCATTCCATTGGCGGAACGCAGTATTGGACTCAGGACGTGGTGCAAAACGTGTCTTCATGATGCGATTCCTCCAGGCATTTTGGGCGCAGCAACGGCGCGAAAGAACAGATAGCGTTCAGCAATTTCCCCGCCAAGTATTAGCAGAGCCCCACCAAGGGCGAAGGCGGATTGAGCGCCGAACCAGAGCATCAGCACACCGATTAAAGTGAAAAGCCAACGCGCGAGGAAGACTTCACGCTCGCAGTCCAGTTGAATAAGGGCTGAGTGCTTTCCAGGCGTGAACTCGGTATTGCAAAGTTCAATCATGCCTAAGACATCGACCAAGCCTTTGAAGAAAATGCCCAACGTCAGAGAAATGAAACTGACAGGACAGGCGCCAAAGACGCATCCTCCTACCCCCGCCGCAATCGCCGCAGTGCCGAAGAAACGCGCACTGGAGTAACCAAAGCGCCAGAATGGACGTTGCGTGTCGGCGTAAATCATCACCGAGGTAAAGACGCCGGCCAGGCCGATGGCGACCGTCGCCCAAAGAGCAATGCTCGGAATTTCAAACGGCAGTTGAAAAAATTGAGTGGCGGTCAAGCCGAACAAGAGCGGTGCGTATCCCCCAAAAGTAACGATCTCACGACTAAGCCAGGAGTGCGTGACCCCAAGGAATGCACGCCAAGCTTTTAGTGGCTGGCCGAGATGCAAAACACTCGCCGCCAGACCAACCATGGCAAAGAGGCTTGCGGCAACCAGGAGTGGCGTCTGGTGAGTCGACCAGATCGCTGCCGCCGCCGCCAGACCAACCGAAACCTGCGTTAACGAAAGCATGATGACCAGCGGCCAATGCGCATGCTGCGGTCGCAAGGCGGTAGCGTCTCCAGCCACGGCGTCCTGCGGCACAGTGCGAGCTGAAACGTATGATGTTGTCGGCTTGGTATAGGACTGGTGAGGAGCAGCGGGCAAGAAGGCTGGTGCGTGCGCTTCCATCGCTTTGCGTTGCAAAGTTTCCTGACTAACGGTGGTGATGCGGATGGCCTCAGTCGGGCAGGACTGAACGCAAGCCGGCGCTTCACCCACCGAAAGGCGGCTGTAGCACATGTCGCACTTGCGCACGATGCCCAGACGTTTGCTATATTTCGGCACATCGTAGGGGCACTTGAGCACACAGTATTGGCAGCCGATACATTGATCATCAAGGTGGAGCACAATGCCCGTCTTCGGATCTTTTTCATAGGCGTTGACCGGGCAGCCGTTCAGACAGCCAGGGTCCACACAGTGATGGCAAGCCGTGGTGATCGTCTGCTGGTAAGCTTTGTTTTCACGGACTCCTTGAATCAAACCAACATCGCGCCAGGTTTCATTTTCTTCCAAGCCATTCAGGCTGTGGCACCCTGCCACGCAGGCCTTGCAGCCAGTGCAGCGATCAAGATCCACTTCAAAGGCAAACTGCTCGCCCGCCTTGGGATTCTCCAAGGGAATAAGCTCGCGAAAAGGGCCTTCAAAATCACCAGTGTCGAAGCGACGTGAGAAGTCCGCGACCGGTGTTTGGAGCTGCGCCTGTTCGCGCAACAACCGGTCGATCGGAGTTTCTTCGGTGTCAGCTGACTGGAAATTGGAAATCATCTACTTTGATCAATAAATTTGATGCCAATTGTAATGCAGCGCATGTGCCAAATGCCCTCAATGGAGCATAAACCAACGCGCTATTTGCTCACGCATAACATGAATGCAATTCATACATACTCCGATTACGCATGAATTCTAAGAATTCGCAGCCTTGACCGCGAAATTGACACTTCAGACGTAAGGAATGAGTTTTTGAAAAACCGCTACTGATGAAAAATTTAGTCATAATCGGGATTCATCAGCAGTTCCAAATGGCTAGTTTTGAGCAGCGATCACATCGAGGAGGCCGCTTGAGCTGGATCTGACGCCGCAGATTCGACTTCTGGATCGAACCGAATTGGCCCTCCGCCATGCTTTTCGGCCTCGCAATCGTCCAGGAACTGCAGGAGTCGCTGACGATAAGCGTAAAATTTGTCCGTTTCCATGATCTCCTCACGGCTGCGCGGACGCTCGAAATCAATTTTCATCACCTGCCCAACTTTCGCCCGTGGACCGTTGGTCATCATACAAATGCGGTCGCACATGAAGATCGCTTCGTCCGGGTCGTGTGTAATGATCATCGTGGTGATGTGCTCGCGGTCAAGGATGCCGAGAATCACGTCCTGCAGCTCCATGCGCGTCAATGAGTCGAGGCGGCCAAAAGGCTCATCCAGCAGCAGCACCTTGGGCTTCAGCGCGATGGCGCGGGCGATGCCGACGCGTTGCTGCATGCCGCCAGAGAGCTCACGCGGATACTTGTGCATGGCGTCAGCGAGGCCGACCACGCTCAGCGAGTATTCCACGATGACGCGGCGCTGTTGCTTGGAGGCGTGCGGGTAAACCTGCTTCACGCCCATCATGACGTTTTGAAAAGCCGTCATCCAAGGCAGCAAACAAGGCGCCTGGAAAACCACGGCACGGTCAGGCCCAGGACCGTCGATTTCCTTACCGGCGACCACAATGCCGCCGTCTGAGATGTCATTGAGCCCGGCAACCATGGTTAGCACCGTGGATTTGCCGCAGCCGGAGTGACCGATCACGCCGATCACTTCGCCCTTTTTAATGGTCAGGTTAAAACCGTCGACAACCTTTACGGCCTCTCCGAAGGGATTCGGATAAGCTTTAACGAGGTTGGAAATTTCTACGTATCTTTCGTCAATCATGGTATGTCAGCGTTGATGATTGAGGGTGTTAGGCGGACCGCTTCGTCGCGGAATAATCGATTGGTTGAATGTCCGGCATGCTGAGGCCCTTATCGACGCGGAGCATCTTGGCCTCTTTGTTCATGGCGGTCATGAAGTGGATGATCTCGTTGCGCAGATGCTTGAATTCGGGGTTCGTATTCAGCGTTGTGCGATCACGAGGGCGATCGAGCGTTACAGGGAAAGACTCAGCCAATGTGGCTCCCGGGCCCATGGTCAGCGGAACAATCCGGTCGGCGAGCAACACGGCTTCGTCCACATCGTTGGTGATCATCACCACCGTACGCTTGTCTTCTTCCCAAATGCGGACGAGCTCGTCTTGCAAATTGGCGCGGGTCAAGGCGTCGAGCGCGGAAAGCGGCTCGTCCATCACCAGAACTTCAGGCTGCATTGAAAGCGTGCGAGCCAGCGAAACGCGTTGACGCATGCCGCCAGAGAGCTCACTGGGCTTCTTGTTGCGGGCTGGCGTAAGACTCACCATTTCGATGTAGCGCTCCACGTGCTCCTTCCGCTGCGCCTTGCTGTAGTGCGGGAAAACCTGCTTGGCGGCGAGCTCGATGTTACCATAAACCGTGAGCCACGGCAGCAGTGAATAATTTTGAAACACGATGCCGAGGTGCGGGCCCGGCTTGGTGACCTCCTTGCCCTTGAGCTTGATCACGCCGCTATCGGGGCGCAACAAACCGGTGAGTAGGGAAACCAGGGTGCTCTTGCCGCTGCCGGAGAATCCGACTACGGCGATGAACTCATTCTCCTCCACGGAGAGAGATGCGTCGCGCAAGACTTCGGTCCGAAAACCGTCCGGACCGAAGCCCACGCTGACATTTTCCATTTCCAGGAAAGCCATGATAACGTTGTCGTTAAAAGTTACTTTGCAGTGCAGAGTTAGATTGCAGTCGGGGCGCCGTCGAAGGACACCGAGCGCTGCAGAACAATCATGATGCGGTCGAGCAAGAGGCCGACAGCGCCGACCACGAAGACCACCACGAACATCTGGGCAAAGGTCTGTGAAGAACCATTGTTAAACATGTCCCAGACGAACTTACCAATGCCTTCACTGGAGGAAAGCAGCTCGGCGGCAATGAGCACCATCCACCCAACGCCGAGGGAGATGCGCAGGCCTGCAAAAATAAGTGGCAGCGCGGATGGCAAGACGATCTTGAACAGACGACTGACGAAGCCCAGGCGCAACACGCGGGCGACGTTCACGTGATCCTTTTCCACTGAGGCAACACCGAGAGCAGTGTTGACCAGTGTTGGCCACAGCGAACAGAGCGCTACCGTGATCGCCGAAGAGAGAAACGCCGGGTGAACGGGCGCCAGCTCGGGGTCGGAGATGAATCCGCCAACGATGATGAATACAATCGGAAGCCAGACAATCGGCGACACCGGCTTAAACAGCGCAATGAGCGGAGTCAATGCGGCCATGCAAACGCGACTCAAACCACAAACAACCCCCAGCGGGACAGCGATCGCGGTGCCAATGAAGAAGCCGACAAACACGCACCATACACTGCGGGCGATCTGACGCGGGAAGGTCCAGGGACGGGAGTATTCACTCTCAGAAATACGGGCGATGGCATCCTGCTTCTTGAGCACCTTTTCAGCGGCGTCAAATGTAGCCTTGCCCCCAGCAGCGGTCAGGAACGTGGCTTCGAGCTCATTTAGTTCAGACTCTTCACCAGCAATCTTGAGCGACTGGTTACCAGCGGTCAGGTAATCAAGGCGTTTGCTCAAATATTGAAGCTCTTCTTCGTAACCATTGTATTCTGAGCGAACAGCTTCCATTTCTGGAAATTTCTTGGTGTAGGCCGCGTCGATCTTAGCCTTAAAGTCCTTTTGCGCCTGCTTGTCCGCTTCCTGCTTGGTATCGAAAGCGGCAACCTTCGTCAAAAATGCGTCGCGAGCCGCAGCGTCATTAACCGGCAGCTTTTCGGCTTCGGCGATCAACGCCGCCTCGGTAGCCTTGGACTCGTCACGCGAGGCCTTACGCATTTCCTTGTATTGCTCCTGTAAGGGTGCAGCTTCGGCATCGATCTTCGCCTTGGCGGTCGCTTCGAGTTCATCGAGCTTTACCTTGGCGACGGCGGCGAGCGGCTCAAGCTCCGCGATACGTGCTTCGACGACAGCTAAAGCTTGCTCGCGGGCTTCACCTTCCAGCAGAAAGTCGGTCGCCTTTTGGTTTTCGCGGACGTGAAAGGTCCAGATGCCGTCAGCGGCGCTCTTCACCACACCAGGGGTCGGCACTTCGCCAGCCTTGGTCGTGTGGCGCGGCGCCAGGTAAGTCCAGACACCAAGGAAAACTACAAAGGTTACAATCGGCACGCCAATGAAGAGCAAAATTTTGCGAACTTGCTCCGGCGGATTTTCGCCACAAATCAGGCGAACGACGGGATCGAAGACCTGGAGGCCTGCGACGTCGAGTGCTTTGAGTATTTTGAATTTCATGGAAACGGTCAGCGTTTAGTTGAAATTATGTGTTGGTTCCTCAAGCCCGGCGGCGGGATGACTCACACCGCCGGACCAAGGGACATATACGTGTTGGGGAAAGTATCTGTGTTACTTGGAGGCGAGGCCGTCGGGGTCCTTATTGCCGATTTTGTGGCTGTTGATGTAGCCAATCGGGTCGCGACCATCGTATTCGACGCCATCAATAAACTCCGTGGTGGAAGGCTTGTAACCATCGGTATTCCACGGCACGTCACTGTTTTCAATGAGGCCTTCTTCAAGGAGAAGCGTAGCGGCCTGCAAATAGATGTCCGGTTGGTAGACCTTTTGAACTGTGTCGAAATACCAGCTGGCTGGCTTGGACTCAGTGATCTGACCCCAGCGGCGCATTTGCGTGAGGAACCAGATGCCGTCGCTATACCATGGGTAAGTTGCGTAGTGGTCGAAGAACACGTTGAATTCCGGCATTTCGCGGACATCGCTCTTTTGGAAGATGAATGTGCCGGTCATGGAGTTCTTGATGACGTCGTAATCAGCGCCCACGTAGTTCGGCTGGGAGAGAATACGGACTGCTTCCTCGCGATTCACGAAGTTGCCGTCAGCATCCTTTTCGTCGAGCCACTTGCCAGCGCGGATCAGGGCCTTAACCACGGCGATGTGGGTGTTTGGGTTAGCGGCGTTCCATTCCTTGGTGACGCCAAATACCTTCTCCGGATTATTCTTCCAGACATCATAGTTGGTGGTGACGGGAACGCCAATGCCCTTGGCGACGGCTTGCTGGTTCCACGGCTCACCCACACAGTAGCCTTGAATGTTGCCCGCTTCGAGCACGGTCGGCATCATGGGGGGGGGCGTTACAGACAACTCGACTTCGGCGTCGGTGCGGCCACCAGTGTCGGACTCAGTATACATGCCCGGGTGAATGTCCGATGCGGCCAACCAGTAACGCAGCTCATAGTTGTGAGTGGAAACCGGGAAAACCATGCCCATCTGGAGCTTTTCACCAGCGTCGAGCTTTTCTTCGACGATCGGCTTCAAGCCCTTGGCGGAAATCGGGTGCTTCGGCGTGGGCGTGTCGAGCTCCGGGTCGTTGAACTGCATTTCTTCCCAGATGGCGTTGGAAACGGTGATGCCGTTGCCATTGAGGTCCATCGTGAAAGCAGTGATGACGTCAGCCTGCGTGCCAATGCCGATCGTGGCGGCAATTGGTTGGCCAGAGAGCATGTGAGCGCCATCCAGGTTGCCGTTGATCACGTTGTCCAGCAACGTCTTCCAGTTTGGCTGCGCAATGACTTCGGCCTGGATGCCTTCGTCTTCAAAGAAGCCCTTTTCTTTAGCGATGACCAACGGAGCACAGTCCGTGAGTTTAATAAAGCCAAACTTCAACTCGTCCTTTTCGAGGTCCAGATCGGCAAATACCGAAGTGGCGCCCAGAGCGAGAATGGCGGCAGTGTGAATGAGTGTGCGTTTCATGAGTGTGTGTATTGCGAGTTAGCAGTGAAAAATTTGCGTTCGTGCCAAATTATTGCACCACACATGCCAACTAGCGGAAGTGGGCCTGAATCGCTCCCCCATTAATCTCATGCGATCTATGAATGATACTCATGCAACTCAGGACCCGCATAAAACCTAAGCATGAAACACCCATGCGCGTTTTCAGCCATTACATGAACACCCCTCATGTTAAAAATAGCACAGCTGACTGCAGCTTATGCAAAATATTAGGCGCCAAAATGATGCCAATTCGACCTAAACCCGCTTAAAATAGTGCAGTTACGCAGATCGATAAGCGCTTGAGGAAGCATCCATAATGGCCTGAGTCGGCACCCCACTCCACTCTGCCTGCTTGGCGCAGAGGGTTATCCAAGCAACATCAGCCGCAGAGATCTCCGTGCTTCCATTGGAGCAAAAATCGATGACCGGCTCTGGCAAGACGCCCAATCCGGCGCCGCGATCATACTCGCCACGCAAAATTTTCTCAACTCCTTGCGCCGTGCTTCCCAAAATCTGGGCGCGACGCATTTGGCGCGAAACCCGGACAATGTTCTCGGAGTCTGAGCAATAAGCGCAGCCTTTTTGGACTGCCTTCACCAAGGCTTCAAATTGTTGCGGGCGTTCAGTGATCTTGGACTTGAGCGCCAACAGGACCTTCTCAGGATGGTTCGGCGCCAAGTCATTGCTCATTGAGACTGTCCATCCCAAGCCTTCACGCACAGCTAAGCTGTTCCAGGGCTCACCCACGCAATAACCATCCAGCGTGCCTGCACGTAAATTACGCACCGCCTGGCCCGGCGGAATAACGACGATCTTAACATCGCGACTAGGATCCAGGCGGATGCTCGTCAACCACTGACGCAGAAGGAAGTAATGGCAGGAATCCAGGGACACAACGCCCAGCTTATACAGGCGCTGCCCGCGCATGGAGCGCACCTCGGCACGAAAATCGTCGGCTGTATTCACACCACGGCTTCGTATCCTGTTCGAGAGCGTGATGGCGTTGCCTATACGACTGGTTACCATCAACGCTTCGCAAGGTCGCGCCGCGACTTCATAGCCGATGGAAATTGACAGCGGCAGTGGCGCCAACGCATGGGCGGCATCCAATTCGCCATAAGCAATCTTGTGCTTGATCGTCGCCCAACCGAGCTCCCATGAGAGTTGTACTTTTAAGCCAGCTTCCTGGTAGTAGCCTAGCTCGCCCGCCAAGATATATGGCGCAGCATCAAGAAGCCGCACCAACCCGATCTTGATCGTGTTAGCATTATCTGGAGTAAGCGCCATGAATGGTATGGCGATTGCTAGCCAGTTCCATGCCATGATAGCGCCACTCGATACAAGACAGCTGATGACCATCGTTGCGGTCGCCCGCACCCGTAGTTTCACGGAGGCGGCGAAGACGCTTCATTTAACGCAATCAGCGGTCAGTCATGCGGTAAAAGCGCTGGAAACCGATGTCGGTCATCGGCTCTTTGAGCGCGAAGGTCGCCGCATCCGTCCCACAGAGCCGGGCGAATACATCATCCGCGAAGCCACGGAGATCCTTGCCCGCTTGGAGTCCATGCGCGAACGCATTGGCAATTTCGATGGCTGGGGCCGCGGGCGTCTGCGCGTTGGGGCCACTCCAGCCTGCTCCCACCTGGTGCTCCCCGAGATTATTCGCGAATTCAAGCAAAGCTTCCCGAGTTGCACGATCAGCATCAGCCCGGCGCCGAGCACACAGAACATCGAACGCTTGCGGCATAACGAAGTCGATCTCGTCCTGGCGTTTGGCATTGGTTCCGAAGCGTCCGATCTCGAAACACTCGACTGGTTTCAAGATGAATTACTCGTCGCGATGCCCCCCTTCCACTCATTAGCTGAAAAGGAAAAAGTCGACCTGAACGACCTCAGCGGCGAAACGCTCCACCTTTACGGAGGCAACAATCCCGCTGACGCCATCATCAAGGAAAAGCTCCACAGCCAGGGGGTGCGCCCGGCGGAGTTAATTGAAGTCGGCAGCATGGAGGCGATTTTGGAAATGGTGAAGATCGGCCAGGGACTCGCGTTTGCCCCCAAATGGGTGGCGGGCGTTTCGGAGACAGTCGGCAGCCTCACCTTCCGCCCGATCAACGACGGCGGGCCCACGCGTGACTGGCGTTTTTACTGGGCGCGCCAACACGAACTGACGCTTTTCGAAGAAACCTTCATTGGGCTCTGCCTTGAAGCCAAAGAACGTCTCTTGGGGCGCAATGTGCTCGAATACGCGTAGATTGAACGGCTATGCGGCCTCGATCCGAGGGAAAATTTAACTAGCACTCCCGGAGTGAATCCGACATGCTCCCACCATAAATGGAAAACGAGCCAAACCAAGCGGAACCAGAAGTCGTCGTCGAAAAGAAACCGATTAACCACCTGACTTACGTCGCGTGGGCGTTCATTTTCATTGGGACTCTGGCTTTAATCCAGACGGTGCAATCATTTGTCAACGAGCCTTTGGCGGCGCCCAACTTCCTCATGGTTTTCCTCGTCGTTGGCTGGGGCCTCTTGAAGCGCAAAGCCCTCTGGCGGACCTTTGCCCTCTCCTGCTCCTACGTGTTCTTCATTTTTACCTTGGGTAAGTTATTCATGGTCATCCGCACTCCAGACGCGCTTTCCGGCGCGCCACTCTCACAACTGATCATGTTCTGGCTGATCAGTGCGTTGATGCTCATTGGCGGCGGCTACGCCATCTGGGCGCTGCAAACCAAGTCCGTGCGCGAACAGTTCCACTCCAAGCTCTAACAAGCCGAGCCGTTCGTGCTTGAAGCCCGGCCCGGGATCGCTTGACTGCTGAGTTTCGCATCATGACCGATCCCCTGACCATCCAGCCTTTCACGCGCCCGGTGCGCGGACAAGTCACCCTGCCCGGCTCCAAGAGCATCACGAACCGCGCACTCATTCTCGCGGCGCTCTCCAAGGAGTCCCTCACGCTGGAAGGCGCGCTATTCAGCGACGACACCCGCATCATGGCCAACGCCCTGCGCGCGCTCGGCGTCACCGTCAGCGAAGACGAGGCGGGCAAGGAAATCTTTGTCAACGGCTGTGGCGGCCAAATCCCCAATGCGGAAGCCGAGATCTACGTGGGCAACGCTGGCACCGCCGCGCGTTTCCTCACCGCCATGCTCTGCCTGCGCAAGGATGGCGTCTTCAAGCTCGATGGCTCGGCGCCCATGCGTAAGCGTCCGATGCGTGGCCTGCTCGACGCCCTGGTCGCCCACGGCGCCGCCGAAGTCGAATACCACGGCGAACCAGGATTCTTCCCCTTCACCCTCAAAACCAAGGGCATGCCCGGCGGCGAGCTGAGCGTCGACGCCTCCGCCAGCAGCCAAATCCTCTCCGCGCTGCTCATGATCGCGCCGCTGGCCAATGGTCCACTGAAAATCACCCTTTCCGGCGAAACAGTTTCCCATCCGTTCATTGGGATGACGCTTGCGATGATCGAGCAGTTCGGCGTGCAGCCCCAGGGCGAATCCGACACTGGCCCCTTTCAGTTTGAGGGGGGGGGCGCCTACTACTACCCGCGACCAGCCTACGTGGTGGAACCCGACGCCACGGCCGCCAGCTACTATGCCATCCTGCCTTGGGTGGTTGGTGGCGAGCTGCTGCTCAAACGCTGCTACGGCATCGGTCTGCAAGGAGACATTAAATTCATTGAAGCCATTCAGCCGCTGGGGGCGTTTTTCAATGTCGAAGAAAGCGACCTCGTGGCGGAATTCCGCGAACGCAAAACGCCCGGCGTAGACATTAATTTCAACCCGATCTCGGACACGTTCCTCACGCTGGCCGCCATCACGCCCCTACTCGATGGGCCGACGACCATCTCCGGCATTGCCCACACCCGCCACCAGGAAACGGACCGCATCAACGCCATGGCCACGGAACTCCGCAAGCTCGGCCAACGCGTTGAAGAGACCGACGACAGCATGACGGTCTACCCGGACAAAGCCGCCCTCATCGCCAAGACCGCCGACGCCCCACTGGCCATCGACACCTACGAAGACCACCGCGTCGCCATGAGCTTTGGCATCCTGGGCAGTCACGATCTCCATGGCGATGGGCGCCCCTGGATCACGATCAACGACCCCGGCTGCTGCGCCAAGACGTTCCCCAATTTCTTCGACGTCCTCGCCAAACTACGCGGCTAAAACACGCCTACCTATTGCGCGCAAACGAGTTGCCACGCACACTGATTCGGTCAAATTAACGGGATGACATTACCAGCTCCACGCGATCAATTCTGTGGCTGCATCTGGCTGCCACGCATTCGATCCAAGGCTCAACTGTTCAAGGCGGGCAAACTGCCCAAAGACTATGTCCGCCCGTTTTGCCACCCCGTCGCGGCAGATGGACACTTCCTCGCCCATTTTCAAACGGACAAAGACGCCCTGCTCGCGGTGGTGGACCTGCCCGACGCCGAGTTCAAGGCGTGGTTCCTGGCCTTGCCCAACAACAGCGATGAGCTGATTGCCGAGTGGAACGAAATCGCCGTCAACCTCGGACGCCCGGGCTACCCGATGGATGAGCGTTTCGTGTGGGCGATGGAAAACCTTTATCCCGAAATGAAGCAGTACGACCCGGAAACCGTCTTCGAAATGATCGAATACGACGAAGGCATCCGCCCGACCGAATGAGCATCGAACTCGAAGACTGGGGCCGCACCCGCTACGCCGACTCGACACAGCGCCAACTCGACCGCGTCCAACAACGCCGCGATGGCGAAATCGGCGACGTGCTGATCTTCACTGAGCATGAGCCGGTTTACACCATCGGCCGTCGCAAAGACGCCCGCCAAAACCTGCTCCTCGACGAGGCCTCTCTCGCCGAGCGCGGTTTCGACTTGGCCGAGACCACTCGCGGCGGTGACATTACCTACCACGGCCCCGGCCAGTTGGTCGGCTACGCGATTCTTTCCCTCGAACACCGCAAAGACCTCCACCGCTACCTGCGCGACATCGAGCAAGTCCTAATCAACTCCCTCGGCGTCCTCGGCCTGGCCGCCGACCGCCGCGACGGCAAGACCGGCATCTGGCTCCAGAACCGTAAAATCGCCGCAATCGGCATAGCCGTCACCCGCTGGATCAGCTACCACGGCTTCGCCCTCAACGTCACCCCCGACCTCTCCCACTTCGCCGACATCGTCCCCTGCGGCATCGCGACTACCGACGGCAGCGTCACCAGCCTCCAGCAAGAACTCGCCGACCTCTGCCCCCCCATGGACGAAGTAAAGGCCGTCGTGGCGAATGAGTTCCAAGCCATCTTCGGCTAAGTCATCGCTCCCTTGAATCGACTGCCAGCCTTCCCCTCCTTTGCGACCTACTGTTCAAAACTAAAAACATTCCCCGCGCTTTAAAAACCCACTTAGCTTCCTTCGCGGACAAAAGCACGCCCTGCCCCGCAGCCCACAGACTGAGCACAACCTCGGCGTAGCCGTAGAATAGGTTTACGAACTCAAGCGCATCGACTCGGACTTCTTCAAGCAGGATTAGCAGACTCCCCCAAAGCCTTACCAGGCTTTGACCAAACAACCGTTGCTATGTTCGACCAACAACCGATGCTGTGTTAGGGAAACAACCGGTGCTGTGTTGAGACAACAACCGGGCGGTTGTTTTGCTAACATAGCATAAGGCTTTTTGAAAAAGGCTTAGTAGGCTTTTGGAAAACAGCCAACTAGCCTTCGCCAGATCCCCTGGAGAACCGCCAACCCTCAGAAAACGGTATAATCTGCGGCGATCCTGTCGATTGTCTGACGATGCGAGATGTCCGCAACGACCTGCCGGACCTGATTGGCTCCACGCCAAGCTTGCCCAGCATTTCGTTTTCATCTGTACGGCGCCTTAAAGGAGGCCAGTTCCAAGCATACCGCAGTTGGAAATCATTACACGACCAGTCGGTTTCCGCTCTACACAAGCATAGGCATGCATGATAGAATCCCACTCACCTGCAAATGGGGACTCGATAGTTTGGCATCTATCTACGCCCAAAAAGCAGACGCATACAATAAGTCAGCCATCCCCCAACGGCTCACCCTTAGGCGATTGATTCTCGTGCTGTAGACTCGGGAAACGAAACCAGTTATGAACTTCATTGTCTTCTTCACCGATCAGCAACGCTGGGACACCATGGGGCTCCATGGCAATCCGATGGGCTTGACGCCGCACCTTGACCGCTTGGCGCGACAAGGCACTTTTTTCCGCGAAGCCGTGACGCCACAACCAGTCTGCGGTCCAGCCAGAAGTTGCATCCAAACCGGGCAATACGCGACGACAACGGGCGTCTGGCGAAACGGCATCGGACTCAAGCCCGATGCGCGGAATCTGGGCGAGTTGTTCAGCGAAGCCGGCTACCACACGGCCTATATCGGCAAATGGCATCTATCAGAAAATACCGGGAAAGCAGCAGTGCCCGCAGAAAACCGACGAGGCTATGCTGAATGGCTTGGCGCCAATTGCCCGGAGCTAGTCAGCGGCCCCTACTCTGCCCGCTTTTGGGACTCTGAAAATGACCCCATCGACCTGCCCGGTTATCGCTCAGATGCGCAGGCGGATGCCGCGATTCGGTTCATCAATAAAATGAACGACTCAGAGAAACCTTACTTTCTTTTTCTCTCTTTTCTGGAGCCGCATCATCAAAACGCAGATGACAATTATCCGGCCCCTCACCGCATGGAAACGATTTACCATGGCAATTGGCTTCCACCGGACCTCCAGGCATTGAGTGGCAGCAGCGCAAAAGATTGGGCTGGCTACTGCGCCATGGTGAAGCGCCTCGATGACTCGCTTGGTCGAGTAATGGACGCACTGGAATCCACAGGGCAGGCAGAAGAAACTGTCGTCGTGTTCTTTAGCGATCACGGGTGCCATTTCAAAACGAGGAACGCGGAATACAAACGCAGCCCCCATGAGTCCTCGGTGCGCATTCCGTTAGCCTTCTGGGGGCCAAAATGGAACGGCGGCGGCGAACATGGCTGCCCCGCTAGCTTAGTTGACGTCGCGGCATCGCTCTTGGATACAGCAGGGATCGCCATTCCAGATTTCATGGAAGGAAATTCGCTTCTGCCAGTCACCCGGGGAGAGCGTGGACACTTGCCCGAGGAGAGCTTTATTCAATTTGGCGATGTTAACATGCCTCCCGGGAGAGCCATTCGCACCGAGCGCTGGAAATACGCCGTCAGCGCGCCTGCCGAATACACAGACCAAGGTCATGCAGCGGTCTACCAGGAGCTATGCCTGTATGATTTACAGACTGATCCCTATGAGCTTCGCAATCTCATTTCCAATGCTGCGAGGTCAGGCATTCGCGAGCAATTGCGCAGTAGATTAATTAAGCGAATGCAAGCAAGTGGAGAACAAGATTTTACCATCATCACTACGGACAATTCGATGTGACAGGGCTTCAATCGTCTACTCTTCCTCTGGCGCCTTGGCTTTTTCAAAGGCTGCCTTGTCCGCAAGTGAAACGTGCCCTTCCACCATACCATTATCCAAGGGATCATCAATACGGGCAGCAAGATCGCGGAACAGCTTACGAATATCAATAATGCCGCCGATCAAGAACCATATAGTGGATATAATGCCGAGAACAGCCGTCACACAAAGACTCGTTATAAAAAAGTAGCGACTCCACCAATGTGCTGGCCATGGAGAAATCAAATTCCATATGAGCACCGCACAGAAGCATATGCCAAATTTGTATATCAGCGCATATCCAAAGACTGAGTAAGCGATGATGCGATCTCCAAGCGAATACTCAGGCGTAACGCCAATGAGCTTTTTGAAACCATTGCGCAGACTCCATCGGAACGGCTCCTTGTATTCATTGGCGACATCGTATTCACCACGATGCAACAAACGATCCAAATTAAACGGCTTACGCTGCGTAAGCGCCGACCCCACCACATAGGCTGTGATGCCGCTTAACATCGCCATAAAATATAGCTCATAGGAGTTGATCGGAAATTTGACTGCATCCATCTGCCAGACAATATAAGGATTAAAAGGTCTGGAGACATTCTCTAATAGGTTGCCGATTGGAGCAATCCAGTCACGGGCATCAAGCCAAGGATAAACACTGTCGGCCCAATTGCGCTGCAATAAGAGACCAACCAGCGATAGACCGGAACCGAATACAAGCGAACAGAACGCGCCCACGGAATTGCCGAATCGGCTATATAGACCGAATATCATAATCGGGCCAGCGCCACCTAGCCATAGCCCAGTCATGATTACAGTGAACATCATGATGTAGTCGAGCTGGACAAAGAAGATCGAAACGACAAAGAAAAACAGGCAAACCCCGACAGAAGACAGGCGCAGCACGATCAAGTGTTGCTTCGGCGTAAAGGGCTTCTTCCTAAATGGAAGTATGATATCTTGAACGATTGTGGACGATGCGTTAAACACTCGCGAGTCGTCCGTAGATATCAGAAGCATCAGCATGAGCAGACAGAACAAGCCCATCAGGCCGATCGGCAGAATGTTTCTCAACGCTACCGGCAACATCATCTGATGATAGAGCGTCCTGAATTTCTGGAACTCAAGATTCCCTTCAGGAGTTCCCGTCAAGGTTGCACGCGCTGTCTCGAGGTAAGGAGTATCAATATTGTTTTCACGCGATAGTGGGACATCCACTCCGATCGCGTGAGTCGAGACCGGGATTTGCGCCAATCGTTCATTGAGTTCTCTCCTCAGTTTCGGGTCAGCAACAGATTCCTCTGCGACTTTTGCCGTTAAGTCATTACGTATCTCGTGAGTTTGATTGGCAAACTTCTGATGGGTCATCAGCGCGATCATCATGACTGCAATCAGCAGAAGCATCAATTGCGCATAAAGGGAGCGCCAGGTGCCAAGTATTCCCGCCATCTTTTGCTCGTGAGGCGTGCGTCCACAATTGGTCGTATCATTGCCAATCCAGCTCGCACGATTCAGGATATTGCCCATGATCGTCACCATCAGTGCAAAGATATTGAAATCACGCAGTTTCTCGATGTCGAACGGGTTGATAAAACTCTCGCCTTGCGCCCGATCCATCATCACTGGCCCAATAGTGTCATTCCAACCGAAGTTCAGAAAGACATACCCAGCTACAATGACAAATATCGGATAGCTCATCAGCCCCTGAATCGCATCGGATATAAGTAAGGAAATGCGACCACCAGGCCAGATAACCACCATGCACAAACAGAGCGAAGCGGCCACAATCAAACCAAAAGTAGGCATGTTTATGCCTAGAATCGTTAATCGGTGCGGCAATCCCAGGAAGTAGATGAAGAAATTCGCTGCGACTGCTGGCCCGATCGCATTGGTCACCATTTCCGAGAAAGTTCGCAAGCCTGCAGCAACGATCCGCAGAGGGCGGTTATAACGCATCTCCAAAAACTGTCCGATCGAGAGAGAACGCGTTTCGCGGAATCGATACACGCAATATCCCGTCAATCCCATGATGACCCAAACCGGAACCGTCAAATACTCCCAGAACGAAAGCGCATAGCCCACCTGATATTTAGCCTCAACCAAGGCCACAAGCGTGATAACGCTCAGCCCTGAAGTTAAGTCACCCGCCGATATCACATACCGACCAGCCACACGGCCCGCCGCCAGGAAGTCAACCACGCCACGTACGTAACGACGGCTATACACTGCCAACACCAAGACCACGATTACGGGGCCGACCGCAATAATCCAATCCAACCAATGCATGATTATCTTCTAAGCTGGTTAACTATGCGCCCGAAACACGAGGCATGGGTAAGACTTCCTTAGCCATTTCAGCTTGCAGAAAACGTTGGAGCAATCGCGCCTTGATGTCTGCATAGGCAGGATCATTGAAGCGGTTCTGAAATTCACCCGGGTCGTTTTTCAAATCGAAGAGTTCACCCTCACTAAAGTTTCGATATACAGTGATTTTGTAATTAGCCTCAATATAGGTTTTCAGTTCACACACGCCAGGTTCATGGTTATTTTCAACGATACAGTGGTCACGCGCTTCATCGTGATTTCCAAGCCAAACATCCAGTTGGTCTACTCCTGTCATGCAGTTCGGCCGATCCAGCCCGGCAGCCGCTAAGAAACTAACCGGCAGATCAACCAAACTTTGCAAGGCGTCGGATCGAACACCCTGAGGCGTCTGTCCAGGCCAGGATATGATCAGCGGCACTTTGACGCCGTCTTCATAATGAAATGGTCCTTTTGCAGTGAGATTATGCTGCCCAAAATAATGTCCGTGGTCAGAGGTAAAAGTAATGAGTGTGTTGTCCGCAATGCCCAGCTCTTCAATTTTATCCAAGGTCTTGCCAATGTAATGGTCCATACATGACACCATACCATAGTAAATCGCCATGTCCTGCCTCTTGGCTTGCTCCGAATGCAAATGGCTGTGAACGCCATGCAAATAGGTATCCGTGGCCAGCCCCAAAGCCTTCAACTCAGGATTGTTCAACTGGGATAGTTTATGAAATAGCGGATTATTTTCGTGCTCTCCTTCCAGTCCCTCGGGCAACGTTAAGCGATCCGGATCATACATGCTCGCCCATGGCTCTGGCACAAGGTACGGTGGATGTGGATCAAAGTAGCTCGACCAGAGAAAAAATGGAGCGCCATTCTCCACATAATTTTCCATGAGCTCATTGGTGCACTCGCTGATCCACGCGTTGTAATGGTATTCTTCAGGAATATTCCATGCCCCGTATTGAGGTTCTGCATTGCCCGTTTTTCTTTGAAAATAATCTCTCCAATTTGTAATTCCCTTTTCCTCCAGCCAGAGCGCATAGTGCTGTCCAACATGAGCCTCATCGGCGTGGTTCCTCGCCAGCTTGAAATCATCAAATCCGTAGAATGGCCCGTTAAAATCCTTCCAAAAAGCGAGGTCCTGTAAAATCGGATATGATTCCAGTGAAGGGTATGCTTCTGTAGACCTCAAAGGCTGGAAATGCGCTTTTCCCACCAGCGCGGTTTTATATCCGTGCTCACGCCATACATCGTTCACCGTGGGCACAGATTCATGCAGCTTCGTGCCTAATGAGTAAGCCCCATGCTGGCTAGGATACATCCCAGTCAGAATACTGGACCGCGTAGGAGTACAGGTTGGATTTGGGCAGTATGCACGATCAAATATGACTCCTGCTCGGGCAAGACGGTCCAAATTGGGCGTATTGATCTCGGGATTATTGTAGCCCAAAGTCATCCAATGCTGCTGATCACTCGTGATAAGCAGTATGTTAGGTTTCGAATTTTTCGTCATTCAGCTACTGTATGAAAATTCCGTTTTCCGTTTCCAAAACACGCTCACGAAACTCGCGAACGCTAACCCCTTTAGGATTTGGGTCACCTTCGGACGGCGGTATATCGGTGAGGAAAAAAGTTGTTCGCGTGCGCGAGCTAACGGACCGCGGTGAACTGACGACCTTGATCCAGCCTTCATCGTCATCCGCCACCGCAACCTTCAGCCATGCTTTGCGCTCCTCTGGGTAATCCACCACTGTGGAATCAAGGGCCTTCAGCAGTAGGCTTTGCCCCGATAGCTGGATCGCCATGTCCCGCGCCGAAAAATTAAATACGCGAAACGCGCCCACCGGATGCTGCTCGATTGATGCATCGATGACGGCGCTCCGATAATACGGCTTCCCATCCCGAAACTCGGTTCGCAGCACAACCAAAAAGGGGCCTTCGCCAGAGGGAAGATTCATTTGCGCTACCGGCTTTTTCACCGGCGGTAATCCATCATCGGAAATCTCCTCAACGTAAAACTGTATCCGCCCATCCAGGGGCGCTTCGTATAGCTGCGAGAATGATCCGGCGCTCACGAAAAGCTTCTTTGTCTCGCCTTCGTAATCGTAATAAAACTGGGGCGTATCGTGCATCGAAACGAGGCGGAACTTTACCGGCGCTTCAACCTGCCCGAAACATTGGGCAACGCTCGCCAGCAAAAATAATCCTAGCGCCCAACGCTTCATTATACTTCGTCTGCGTTTAACCATCGAAATGAAATGATTTTAAATTTACGCCCAAACAAACGGTTTTGCTCAAGGCTCACCGGCCCTTCAGGTGGATCACTATTAATAACATACTCAGGCATCCGCTGGACCACAGCCTCACACCAAGCAATTGAAACAACCTCCGAAGTAATCGGATCCAGCGCCTCACCACAGGCGCGAATCGTAAATGTGTCCGAGCGCGCAGTGAGATTGCTCCCAATGGTGGACAGTATGTCGGCCTGAGTCACGTATTTCGGGGCAAAGGCAGAGCGGTTGCTGTAAGGCCGCGCGGGCTCATCGCCCCCCCATATTTTTTCTTTCTCGTAGTGAGTCGAAATTTGGTTCGCCTTCAAAACATCGGTCATTTCATCGTCCGTCCAAAAAGGCAGGGAGGCATCATTTACCGGGAAGTTCACATCGGTGCGATCAAGCGCCGCCTGCAAAGTCCCGCGGAAGTCCTCATGCTCGAACGATTCGTTGTTGGCATTGGAGTCGTTCGTATCCGGATTGTCCACCAACCGTCGATTCACGAAATCTGAAAGCGAGGTGAACGGACCACGGTTTTTAATTTCGATGACGATGTTGTGCGCCAACTGGCCAATCTGTTCATCCGTAAGCGTACGGTAGCCTTGCCAGGGGTCATTCGGATCATCATCGCCGGTTGGCCGATGAAAACGTGAAAAGGCTGCGCCCATCGACGCAGAGCTAGCGGCATCGGGGTTTTCCGGATCATACTCCAAGTCATTCAGGCCGCCTAGCACGGCACGCCAGGCTTGCTCGGATGTTGAGTTGATATTGAATCCGCCCTCCAACAACAGACCTGCGGCAGCTTGATCCGGGTCACGCAAATCAACCTCACCGTAGCGCAGCAGTCGCTGATTGGGGAGCTCGTTCGAGATCGCGCCGCTGGCAGGCACAGTGGAGAAAAAATATCGATCCCACAGCCCACGATTTAACAAATATGAAATGTCGTAATAGCCGATCATATCCGCCTGCAATCCGCCATTAGTAGCGCCGTCAGCGCGTGCTAGCTGGTAACCCGCCGGTGTGCTGGAGTCCTGATCGTTCAGGCGAAAGTCCGCCAAGCTGTTTCCGATAGGATACGAGGGATACGCCCCAACCAACGACAGGTTGGCGTGTTGAAGCTGGCCAATCGAAAACAGTGGTTCGTCACCATAGGGTGCCTCAAATAAAGTCGCATCTACCGGCGCCCCATTCGTCCAATCGTGACCACTGCCAGCCGAGGCCCGATTGGCCTCATCCCCTTCATTGATCTGAAATTTTTGCCAGGGAGTCGTGACTCCTTCGGAGCCCGTCGTCGCGGTGAAGAGGACATTAAAGTCTTTGTCCCGTCCAGTTCGGCCCGTACGAACTGCCCGCATATTTCCCTGCGCAACCCAACGCGTTGGAAACATGAACTGCCCTGTATTATATTGTGCATTCGAACCGTCACCCGAGAACAGCGCCTGCGTAACAAAGGTATATGAAGGAGGCAGCGCATCGCCCGGCGGGTCGTAGAATAACTGCTCCGGGCCTTGCATCACCGAGACTCCGCCATCATCCGCGCTATACTCATCATAGATGATGCTCTCATCCAACACTCGCCGACCTCCGTCGCTATCGGTGCTTTGCACGAGCACAGTAGACAAGCCCATGCGGTTAACAACATTCCCCGACCAGCTAATTCCCTGATGAGTTTGATACCAATTGAGATCCTCCGATGCCGGATTATACAAAATTGAATCTTGGTTAAGGTTCTCGCTCATCGCGACTCGGTCGTCAGACGGCTCGCCGAAATACACATACATTTGACCGTTCTGACCATCCGCTAAGCTCTTGCCCTTCATCTGCCATTTTCCAGCAAAATTCCCCCAATAATTAAACGACGCCAAACGGAAAATTTTGTTCTCTTCCCCTTCCTCAAAAGTGGCTATCGGAATTGATACATAAGACGCCGGTTCAGGCTCTATATTTTCCAGCACGGGCAGATTAGATTCCGAGTAAAGATCACCACTTGACGATGCCGGCAGCGAAAATATCAAGCTCTGCCCCGGGGGAATGTCCGGGCATTTCAATCGGAAACGCATGAACTCTAAATTCGAATGATTGCCATCGGAATCCCTCAGAAAATCAAATGACGCCTTCTCTCGCCATTCATAGGATTCGGTCGAAAGCTCACTGCCATCTTCGGCATACTTGGTGAGTTCGCTGGGGTCGTAAACATCCAAGCTAACGGCAACATTCCAAGTTGGGTAAATTCCTACTTCAAAGTTGCCTCCATCCTCCACTTCTTCCGGAGCCTTCAGCGTAAAATTATATGGGTTCCAAATCACGACCAGCGGGTAGAGATTCAAATTAATGTCCACACCTGGCGCCGGTATGCCACCTGGCGCCGCTCGAAAGCCTAAGGAGACGTAGGTTAAAACCGGCGCAATGCCGACATCATCCACTGAGCCGGACTTGTCATGCGACGGTAAGCGAACATCAACGCTACCAGTATTGGGGTCCACGCGGGTTTGCGCAAAAGACTTCAGATGCCGCCAAGTCGGGATCGCGTAGCCCGTCGCATCGTCCGCATGAGGCGTCCACAGCCGGTTCCCATCATAGGTCTGGTCGGTGTTGGCAGCAGTATAATTCGCGTCGAGCAAAGTCGTCAGGTCACGCTTTAAGCCACCGGCATAGGTATCGGATAGCACGGATGTGGAATACGTGGTCAGGTCATGGTAACGATGTTTAATGACATCCAGAAAACCATTCTGGTCTGGCGATAAGAGCGCTAAATCTTCTAAGCCACTCGCCCGCTCCCAATTGGCTTCTGCTTCGTAGCGGCTGCCAATTCGCGCGGCAGCCAACTGATCGACCGATAAAAGCGGTTCTTCAAAATCAACCTCCACCGCCTGATCCATTAACTCTATTGCGCTGCGAGTGGCATTGCGAAAAGCATATTTCTTTTGCGCTGTGTCAGTCTCAAGCATTAGGTTCGCGCGCGCTTTCATGCCCTCGTCTCCAACCCACCAGGCATAGCGGCCGGTTAAACCGGAACCGGCGTTCCCTATGTCGACCAATGGCGCGACAACATAGTCGGACGGGTGAAGCGGGCTCACGCTCCCTGGGCCAACCAACAGACGCGCATCATGCGCCTCGCCCTGTGAATCTATGATTTGTAGATCGCTAGAAACTGCGGTCGCGTCACTTGGCACGCTTATCGTCGCATCCGGTAAGAACTTGAAGTCTGTATTTTCCGGAGCATTTATGATCTCACCATCGGCCCCGATATCAGTTGCCGGATTGAAAGGCGCGCCTTCGTTTCCACTGACTAGCCAGCTTAGCAGCTTCGCCGAAGAGCCCTGCTGGTTGATCAGGTTCGGATCAGTCAACTGCGCGACAATTGCCTCGGGTGTAGCTTCATAATCGGGGGCAATGGAGCTGCCATAGACGCCCACCCAGTGACTAGCAAAGTCTGGATTGGGATATTCCAGCTCTGCAAGTGCGGTAATGCGCTGATCTGGCCCCGCATTTTTCTGAAGTTCTCCCAGTGCAACCTGTAGCCCCATCAACGCATTCGTCTCAGCCTGCGATTTTAGCCTGGCTGTAGAAGACGCCTGCACCTCTATCTGCGTCATCGATACCAGTGAGGTAAACAGGATAAACATGAACGTCATGAGCAATAAGCTCACGATCAGCGCAAAGCCCTTCGCTTTAGCGTGCCTCTCATAACTGCTTGCGTTACACATACTGGGGTAGAATTTCGTTGGGTGAATTTAAGATTTATCTCATGCCGTTGCAAAATCGACATTAGGTATTTGAGTCGGTGAAGGAATGCTGTTTCGCGAAATAATCTCACGGTAATAATGCGCGGAATCTTTAAGTGTGCGCTTCTGCGTTTGATAATCGACATGAATCAAGCCAAAGCGCTGCTTGTAGCCTTCGGCCCATTCAAAGTTATCCATGATCGACCAATGGAAGTAGCCGCGAACGTCCACGCCCTCGTCGATTGACCGCTTCAGGGCCAAGAGGTAGCGCTGCATGTAGTCGATGCGTTGCGGATCATGCACACAGCCATCCAGCGACACCCAGTCATGGCAGGAAATACCGTTCTCGGTAATGTAAACCGGCAGTTTATATTGCTCGTAGAGGAACTTCGTTCCCCAATACATGGCATCCGGTGACACGCTCCAAAGCATGTGCGTGTGGGCAAAGCCATCATGGCGGGTAACGGGTTTCGGGCGGCCATCTTCACCCGCTTGAATCGCCATGCCATGATAGATATTACAACCGTAGAAATCGATGGGCTGCTTGATGATGTCGAAGTCGCCAGGCTCCACCTTGGGGCTGTCTTTGCCATAAGCGCGCAGGCCTTCCTCCGGATAGTGGCCGTGAACAGCAGGATCGCCCCACCATCGATTGTTAAAGTTGGAATCGGCATACACACCGCTCATCACTTGGTAAGCCGCCTCCCGATCCGCCTCGCTGTCGGAGGCTGGATAATAGCAAACGCCTACGGGCGCCCAGCCTACTTTTGCGGGAAGCTTGGACTTTGCGCGAATAACCTGTGTGGCCCGGCCATGAGCAAGCAAAGCGTTATGCCCCGCTTGCAGCACTTTACCCATTTCCAGCTTCATCCCTGGCGCATGTGTGCCGTTACCATACCCCAAGCCGAGGAAACACTGTGGCTCGTTTAACGTAATCCAATGGCTTACACGATCGGACAAGGCATCGACCACAACTTCCGTATAATCCGCAAACCACTCGGGACTTTGCGTGGAAAGCCAGCCACCTTTGCGATCCAAAGCATAGGGCATGTCCCAATGATAGAGCGTCACCCATGGCTCGATTCCCGCAGCCAGCAATTCGTCGACCAGGCGATCATAGAAGCCAAGGCCAGCTTTGTTCACGGCACCCACGCCATCGGGGATAACCCGCGGCCAGGAAATCGACATGCGATACGCGCCCAGACCGATGTCACGCATCAGCGCAACATCCTGCCGATAGTTGTTGTAGTGATCGCAGGCCGTGTTGCCATTATGGCCCATCCAGCAATTCTTTTTGTTCTGGGAAAAAACATCCCATACCGAAAGGCCTTTTCCATCGGCATTCCAAGCGCCTTCGATTTGGTAAGAGGCCGCCGCTGCGCCCCACAGAAAGTTATCGGGAAAGGTATCGTTGTCGTATTGGGTGCTCATCAAGTCGCTGTGTATCGATCAGGGTTTAGGAATCAGAAAAGCCCATTTTACACGATTTTGAGCAACGACATGAACGCAAAACCGACTCCATGCGTGTCATTTTGCTAAGTCAACCGGTCAGCGAGCATCGACGAATCCCAACATCCGACTGCGCGAAGCAACGCCAACCTTCAGCAATCCGACCAGCCAAACCAGCTCAACCCCCTTTCAGCAGTGGGCTTCCAGCCGGATCGAATAGTCCTTTGGCATCACTGCTCACACACAGATAAAGCTCCGTTCAAGTCGGCTATGCGTACTTGTCGAGTCGGTAAACGACTGGCAATCGCGGTCGAAAAATGTTACTTTAGACACGTCAACGGCAATGCCAAGCGAGCCATCAACCCCCTTGCGCCGCAGCATTGCTCAACCTCAACAAGCACTACCCCGATGAATAGACACCCCCGCCCCATCCTACTCACTCTCGCGCTTCCCCTCGCTGCCTTTGCTGCCGATATCCATTGGCATGGCGGAGCCGGTGATGACGATTTTAACAACGGCCTGAACTGGACAGGCACTATCGCCCCCGCCAACGACTTGCTTAGCGATACGGCTGTTTTTGACGGAACACCTTCAACCCAACCCATCTCAATCCCCGCACACCGCCAAGTGTATGCCATCGAATTCGAAAGCGGCGGTTGGCAATTAGGCGGCGCTAATAACATTTCCTTAGCCGACTTGAGTAGCGACGGCATCGGCGAGAACAAGTTCTCGATCGATGTTAAGCTGCAAAGCAATGCCAGTTGGGCAATTGGCAACACGCTAGTCCTGGACAGTGTTCTCTATCAATATAGCGATTCGCTCACCATCCGCGGTGGTGGCGAACTCGTGCTCGCATCCCGCATCAAAGGCATACCGACATCCGGCAACCCAAGATCATTGCACATCAAAGACGCGACGGTTTTCATCGACGATGAGCGTGCTTATCCGAATTACGCGGCGGGCGCCGTTTATCTGGAAGAGCTGACTTCATGCCTCATCCTGCAAGCCACCCTATCAGAGGTAGAAAACTGGATTTCCCAAGGCGACATCGTCGACGCCTATGGCGATGGCCTGGCGCTGACAAATGATCCCACCACCGGCCTGACTTCCGTCATGCCTCAGACTCAATTTGCCACGGAGTGGATCGCCACCAACGGAAACGGCGACTTCAACGACGCACTGAACTGGGACCGAGGCGAGGCGCCAGATGCCGATGACTTTGCGGTCTTCAGCAGCACCAACACCGGTGCGCCGGGCATCGTCAATTTGCCATCGTCGCAGACGGTGTTTGCCGTCGATTTTCAGGACACGGGTTGGACGCTGTCCAGCGCCAGCCAATACCTCCAGTTGATGGATGTATTCAGTGCAGGCAGCGGCGTAAGCACCTTCGACCTCGAGGTCCGCCTGGCTGGCGCTTCGTTCTGGGTCGCGCCCGAAGGCAACACGCTTTCCATCGCCGACACACTCACCCAAGTTGGCAACGACCTGACAGTCGACGGCGGCGGACGGTTTGAGTTCGCGCAGCGCATCCTCGGAATCAACTCCAATGGCGATACCTGGGGCCTCTATATCAACGAAGCCACCGTCTCCATCGCAGATAACAAAGTATTCCCCGACTACTCGACCGGCATCGCGTTCTTCAACAATGCCAACGCCGTGCTGGAGCTGGAGGCCACCACCACACAGACGCAAGCGCTGATCGACAACGGCAGAATCATCGACCTGACCGGACTTGGCTTTATCCTGAACGATATCGGCAACGGCTGGACAGAAGTCACCACTGCGGTAGCGCCGCCCATTGCGGGCAATTGGCAACTTGAGTTCTTCGACAACTTCGAGGGAACGGAACTCGATGGCGACAAGTGGCGACTGGGCACGATGAACCCCGACATCGTGGGCATTGCTGAACTGAGCCCCGGCAATGTTGAGCTCGCCGATGGCAAGCTGCGCCTGAGCGCCACGGTCCATGACGATGGCAATGGTAACGTAACTTACACCAGCGCGCAGATCAGCACCTTCAAAAAATATCGCCAACAGTATGGCTACTTCGAGGCGCGCATGCGCTACCCGGTCCTCGGCGGTTTCTGGCCAGCATTTTGGATGATGCCGGACCGGGGCAACTACGGTCGCCGCGCCAAATACTTTGAATCCTTTTTAAAATTCGATCTGAGCGGAATCGATCCCAGCACCATTGCTTCGGCCGAGTTGCGACTCCATGTCGCCAGTCTCGAAGATGCCGCAAAGCACAGCGTGTGCATCATGGAGTTGGATGATGATAGCTGGAGCGAATCGACGCTTACGTGGAACAATAAGCCCGCCCCAAAGCCCATCTGGATTGAGCGTATCGCCAATGAGGCCGTGGTCGGCGCCGACATGATCGTCGATGTTTCCGACTACATTCTGGAGCAAGCGCAAGGCGATCAGGTCGTGAGCTTCGTTCTCTCGGATCAGTTCATGACGACAAAGGAAGTCAGCCTTCACACACGAGAGGCGACCGACCCAACGGTGCGCCCACGCCTCATCATTGACGGCGTAACTCATTACCCGATCGCCGACACGCACGCGCACGAATTGAACCCGGACACCAACTATGGCAGCGCTGCCCTCATGACCGTGTGCGAAGGCTATGCCAACACGGCTTCGACCAAAACGATCGATGGTGGCCAAGGCATGGAAATCGACATCATGGAACACCTCGGTGTATGGGGGCCAGACACCGCTTCACACGCACTGCATTGGGACGGCTACAATGCTGACCATAAATCGATGGGCAGCGGCGAGCTGGAGTTTCCTTCAACCGAAAGCGACTTCCATGTCTATGGCGTTTACTGGGATGAAGCTCTGATCGAGTTCTACATTGATGGCGTAAAGACCTTCACCTGGGGCAACGGCGAGAACGAAGAAACCTACGATGCGGACCGCATCATGAACATCCCCGCATACCTGATCCTCACGCTTCAACTTGGCGGTTGGGACGGCAACCTGGGGGCCTTGGGCTCACACGTCGATGGCCAATACATCGAAGTCGATTGGGTGCGCGCCTGGAGCGGAACGCCCACCAACCCCTGATCACCGCGAATGAGCCAGCATACTAGCAGCGACCCAATATCCCAGCCAATGCCCTGTCTAGCGAATCACCGGGCGGCGGCGGGCGGTCGCTGCGTATGGCGAATGTTAGACCGATCAGTGATCAGCGCGAGATGGTTGTTTCGTTGCTACCGGAGGGCGATTCGACCAGCATAGCGCCATGTTCAATGACATTCACAGAAGCGAAAAATCGGATCGATTCCCGGACGGCTTTACCTGGGGGACCAGCACTGCTGCCTATCAGATCGAAGGCGCCTGGAACGAAGACGGCAAAGGCCTATCTGTCTGGGATATGTTTACCAGGCAAAAGGGCCGCATTTGGCGAGACAGTGATGGCAAGGTGGCCAGCGATCACTACCACCGCTTCAAGGAAGACGTCGCCCTCATGGCCCAAATCGGCATCAAGGCGTACCGCTTCTCATTCAGTTGGCCACGCATCCTGCCCAACGGCACTGGTAAGACCAACGAAAAAGGCATCGCGTTTTATGACCAGTTAATCAACGAGCTACTCGCCAATGGCATCGAGCCATGGCCGACCATTTTCCATTGGGATCTGCCATACGATTTGTTCTTACGCGGCGGCTGGCTAAACCGCAAATCGTCCGACTGGTTCGCGAACTACACGAAGGTTCTGGTTGATCGCTACTCGGACCGCGTGAAGCACTGGATAACCATCAACGAACCGCAATGCTTCATCCAGCTCGGGCATAAAACCGGGGCCCACGCACCGGGCCTTAAGCTCGGCAACACCGAGATCCTGCTGGCGTCGCACCATCTGCTGTTGGCCCATGGTCGCGCAGTCTCCGTGATTCGTGAACATACCAAGAGCAAGCATCCGGTCGTTGGCTGGGCACCCGCTTGCGCCACCTACTGCCCTGCCAGTCAATCGGTGGAAGATTTGACTGCGGCACGCCAGGCGTTCAACGGCATTTTCCCCGACGGCGTTTGGAACAATCGCTGGTGGGGCGACCCCGTTGTCTTTGGCCACTACCCCGAGGAAGGGCTAAAAGTTTTTGGTGATGCCGCGCCTAAAGCCACCGCGAGCGATTTCGACATCATCAGCCAGCCAATCGATTTTTACGGCTGTAATATTTCGCACGGCACACTGGTCCGCGCCTCGGCAATGGGTGGCCCGGAGAAAGTCGAATCCACCAACAGCACAAATCTCAATCTCTACGGCTGGCCCCAAATCCCCGAGTGCCTTTACTGGGGGCCGAAATACATCTCTGATTTATATTCACTACCCGTCGTGATCACCGAGAACGGTTTTACCGACATCGACCAGGTTCACTTCGATGGTTCGGTGCACGATCATAACCGTATAAATTACCTGATCAAGCACCTGCTTTCTTTGCGACGGGCCATCAGTGAGGGCATTGATATTCGCGGCTACTTTCACTGGTCGTATTGCGATAATTTCGAGTGGCAAGAAGGCTTTCGCCAACGCTTTGGCTTGGTCCACATCGACTACGATACGCAGAAGCGCACGCTCAAGGACTCCGCTTTCTTTTACAAAGGCATCGTCGAGTCCAACGGCGAAAGCCTCCGCATGTATGCCAAGGACAGCGAGGACAACGTGCCCTACATCGTCAAGGAGGCGGTAAACTACATCGAGCGCAACATCTCGGAGCCGTTTAACATCAAAACCCTGGCCAATAAGCTCCGGTGCCATCCGGACTTCCTGAGCCGCCGCTTCAAGCAGTGCTATGAAGTCAGCCTCAAGGACTACATACGCCACACACGGGTGGAGTTTTCGCGCAATCTTCTGCGGACTACCAACATCATCATTGATGACGTCGCGGAACGCTCCGGCTTCTCTGATCGCATTCGCTACAGCAAAGTTTTTCGCGAACTCACCGGCATGACGCCTGGCCAATACCGCAAGCAGTATCGGGAATCCGGCGGGGCCTCCACCAGCACCCCCTTGGGCAACGACACGCCCCGCTAGCCCACAAGACTGCCACAGCATATCGCGCAAGCCATTAGCCCCTGAGACCATCGCTTTTTATATCAGACGACAATCCCCCTGGATTCCAATACACCTAATGAAATCGAAAAAAGACCGATACCGCAAAAGCGCACTCACGCTAATGGCTTCCTGCATTCTCGCCTGCACCATGGCGCTCCCAATGAAGGCCGCAGGCAATGCCGACGAACCAAACGACCTGTTCGCCGTCGATGCCTCAACCGATGTGAGTAAACTCAAGACGACGCACACCGCAGCAACTCTTAAAGACAACAACGGCGACTACACGCTGGAACTCACATTTGGAACTGAGATCGCTTACCCCGCGTTTTACTTTCCCGTTCCGTCCACCGGCTGGGATCTGTCACAGTATAACGGTGTGGAAGTAGACATCACCAACCCCGGCTCCAAGCCCGTCGGTATCGGCATGCGCGTGGACAACGAAGGCGCCTGGAAGGACTCCCCTTGGAGCAGCAACTACATCCGGATCAAGCCCGGCCAAACCAAGACCCTCAAGGTCACTTTTGGTCTGGAAAAAGATAAACCCGGTTACCCGCTCGATCCATCCAGGATCACGCAAATACAGCTGTTCACCATGAAACCGAAAGCGCCGGTCACCATTCAAATTTCTGACCTAAGGGGCTTCGCTTCCTCGGCATCCGAGTCGCAACCAGAGAAGTCAGCAAACAACCAACAGCCCAACATGAATCGCCCACGGATTCAGGGCGAGCTGATCCACCTGGACCAATCGACCGACTTCAGCGGCTACGAGAAATTCCATTCCGATCTTTCGCTTATCGAGCATGATGGCGAGCCGGCACTGGAAATTGTCTTCAGCACCGACGACTCCTACCCCGCCCTGCATTTTCCGATTCCCGATGGTGGCTGGAATCTATCGGACTACGCCGGGGTCCAAGTGCAAGTCACCAACCCCGGCGCCGAGCGCATTGGCGTCGGCATGCGCGTGGATAACGAAGGCTCTTGGAAGGATCGCCCCTGGAACTCCAGCTACACGCGCATCAAGCCGGGAGAAACCAAGACCCTGCAGGTCGTCTTCGGCAAGGACGGCAACAACCCGGGCTACCCCCTCGACTCAAGCCGAGTAAGCAAGATTCAGCTCTTCACGATGAAGCCGAAGACACCCGTGACCGTTATCGCAAAAAACTTGAAGGCATTTGGCTCCCCTCAAGAGATTCAAGGCACCGATGCCAACGACAGCTTTAGCTCGATAAAGGACATTTCCACCCCCGTGACTCCGGCCGATTGGGTGGGCCAGCGTCCACCGGTCGACGGCGATTGGGTCCTTACTTTTGAGGATGATTTCGACGGCGATACTCTGGATGAAACCAAGTGGCTCAAGTGCGATAGCCACTTCAGCAAATTTTTCATCTATCAGGAAGAGAACAGTTACGTGGAAGACGGCGTGCTCAAACTCAGGGCCGAGAAAAAGCCTGTCGACGGCCGCGAATATACGTCCGGGCAGATTGAATCATTCGGCAAATGGGCCCAGCAATATGGCTACTTCGAAGCACGCGTTAAGCTACCCACCACCCGGGGTTTCTGGCCGGCATTTTGGCTGATGCCGGATCGCTACGTCGATGGCCCATCGGATCAGAGATCCATCTGGATTCGCAACAGCACCAAATGGGGCGGCATGGAATTCGATATCCTAGAGCACCTCTGTGAATGGGGCCCCGGGCGCAACAACGTGGCCGTTCACTGGGACGGCTATCAGGATGAGCACAAAAGCTGGGGCAACAACAAAGTATTCTTTGGACCGACCCCGGATGGCTGGCATTACTTCGGCATGCTTTGGGAACCCGGTAAGCTCACCTGGTTCATCGATGGCATTAAAAAAGCCGAATGGACAAACGAGAACATTGGTTCGGTCCCGGCATACATGAAAATCAGCCTGCAACTTGGCGGGTGGGCCACGGAAGACATCGACATGGAAAACATTCACCAAACCTACGACATTGATTCCGTTCGCGTTTGGCAAAAGAAGGAATACATCGACAATCCTCCAACACAGGCCCCGCTTCCCGCTGATCGGCAAGCACACATCGACCAAGCAGCAAAAGACGCCTGATTGGCTCCTGAAATGGGTAAGGGCATACAGAGAGTCCTCTAATTACTCATCCCATGTAACGATATCCGACTAAATATACCCTATACGCTGACCAAAACATCGGAAATGCGTACAACTTCAGTCGGAAAGCATACTGTTCAACCACTGCTGTTTATGCTAGAGTCAATCACCTATACCATTTGAAAGTGCGAATGACGCATTCAACTAACCCTATAAATAAAAAACGATTACCCATGAATCACTCGACTCACACCCCGTTTACTTCATTTACGTCGATTAACGTATCCCTTGCCGCGGCCATTTTATCATCCTTTTCCATCGCAACCGTGAGTGCATCGGTCACCCCTAGCGGATTCACGACTCCCGAATCCAGCGACGCATTCTGGTCCACCGGTGGCGATGCTGGCACACAAGTTCAAGTCGGCAACAGCTCCGGTGACGGCTCGTTACTCATCGACGGTGGCAGCACCCTGACCTCCGCCCGCGGCTTCATCGCCAATACCAGCGGGGTTACTGGCAGTGTCACGATCACTGGCTCCGGCTCCGCATGGAACCTCGCTACCGGGGAATTTCTCAACGTCGGGCAGGATGGCAATGGCACGCTGCTCATTTCCAACGGCGGCGGTTTGACCACGGAAGGCACCAGTAACATTGGCAACACCGCTGGCTCGATCGGTCGGGCCACCATTACAGGTACAGGCTCCTACTGGAATTCCGGCTCCATCTTTCTGGGTAATTCCGGTGACGGCGCCGTTGTCGTGAGCGACGGCGCAAACGTCACTGCAGGCGGAATCTCTCTGGGCCGCAGCTCAGGCGGTGTCGGTTCCTTATTCGTCACCGGCAGCGGTTCCAGCGTATCAACGGATACCATTTCCAACATTGGCTTTGCCGGCTCCGGCTCGCTTACGGTTGCAAACGGCGGCAGCTACTCAACCACTGCGAGCAAGAACATCATCGTAAACCGTAATGGAGCCGCCGAATCCGGCAGGGTAAATATCCACGTTACCAACAACAGCATGGTGAATGCCGCCGGGCAGTTCCAAAACAACGATACGGTCAGCCTCTTTGCGTCACCCACCCTCTCCGGCGGAACCTATACGCCGATCACCGCGAGTTCCTTCACTGGAACCGATGGCGGATACATCACTTGGGGCGGAGACTGGAATATTAGCAACGAATTTGTCGTCAACGCCGCCAGCGCCTCTACCGGTGTAGTCAGCGGAGACTTGAGCGGCCAGCGTCTGAGCTATGATGGCGGTAATTTTGTAGCCGCGTTCCGTGACGATGTCGGTAGCGGAGATTTCTCTGCCACCAGCTTGAGCGTGAGTGAAATCAATGGCGAAACGGTCCTCAGCGCTTACACCGTATCCTCCACTTTATCAGAGTCACCGGACTACATCTATCTGTCTCTTTTGGTGGGCGCATCGGTAGAAGAATACAGCATTTACTTCCGAGAGGATGATCAACAATCCTGGTCGATCGCCGCAGTCGAGAACGTCATTTATGATGGCGAATACCTCAGCTTTACCATTAGTCAAGCCGGTGATTATGCCGCTACCAACAGCATCATTCCAGAGCCGTCCACCTACGCATTGATCTTAGCGTTTGGTGCATTCGGCGCATTGATCCGCAGAAAGCGCAGATAGTAAATCACGAAAGCTCTAACAGCCTGCTTAAGCACACATAACTGCGTCTGCAAAGGTCAATCAACGGTAACTGCCTGACCAAGAGCCTCGGATTACGCCAGTAGAGTGCCAGACTTCGAGATCTCCATAATGGAGATCTCGAAGTCTGGCTCTGCTTGTGCACGCATAAAATTACAGCGTAGCACATCTTCAATAGGATTCCCGCGCCTAGCCTATTATTTCAAGCGCCCAACAAGACTCATCTCCAAACGATAGGCTGCCCCAAAAAGAAGACCTTCCATGCCTGACGGCCTTCCTACAAACAACGCGACACAGCGAGAGACCTTGAAATAGGTAGGCTACAGCAGTGGCTGAGCACTCAGATGACACCGGCATCAATCACTGCCTCTGTTTGATCGGGTACCTGTTGACCGCGATTGAATGGGACTGAGCCCACCGATTCTCCCCAAAGACCTAACAACGATCTAAATAAACGTGACCCCATATTAGTCACACCGACAAGCTACATAAACCGTTGATTTCTAGGCGACTTGCAACGTTCTGACCAGTGGTGACACACCATCTTAGATGGTACCCCCCCGGGGACTCGAACCTACACATTCAAATTCGCAAAGCATTGATCAACAAACATCTTACAAATCAGGCTCACCCCAAAACACACAAATACACCCACAAGATTCTGGCTCAAAATGTCCCATTCTACAGCGAGTTGTCGAACTATGGCGAACGCTCCCAAAGCCTTTGAAGCTGGCGATTTTAGCAATCATTGATTCGCATGATAATCCCTAACCTGTGTAGAGTTCAAGGGAGTCACCCACAAGCCGCATAAGCAGATTTCGAATCGAGATTACATCGTCCAGCTAGTCTGCCAGCAACTCAAGCGCTACTAAAGAAAATATCCTCGATCCAAATCGTACATGCTGGGTTCTATTCGACCCCAAAGTAATTGTAGCGGCGGCAATCATCTAACCGAAGCGCCTTCATCCACAAACACTACATGGCATGTTAGTGGTGATGATGATGTGTATGTATGCCCCAAGCCCATAGCTTTCCCGACCAGAGGACTTGGTCATCAGATTCAATATAAGCGTCATGCCAAGCACCATTGGGTTGCTCTTGACAGTGCTGAGTTTCGGAGCACATGCACCTATCGTAGCTACGATAACTACGATAGTTTGCATCACGCGGCGATCACGCTATGACGCTTTGCGTATGAGGCGGGCGTCATGGCTGGGATTTGGTGATTCGTAGCTTTGGGCAAGGTCTCCAAGAGATAGCGAAGGTAGGCGTATGGTTCGAGTCCTTGTCGTTTGGCGGACTCGACGATAGTGTAGAGGATGGCGCTGGTTTTGCCGGATGCTTCGGAGCCGATGAAGAGCCAGTTTTTTTTGTTATGGAAAGCTTTTCATAACGCGAAGAACTTCCTGTTCATTGGACATCCCGACGCCGGACAACGCTCCGCAGTCATTTACTCCATCGTGGTCTCCTGTCAGCGCCATCGCGTCAACCCCTTCGATTACCTCCGGGATGTCCTGACCCGCTTGCCCAAGATGACCAACCAGGACGACATCAGCGCACTGGCACCATCCAAATGGTCGTTACCAACCACGTGACCTCACGGCATCAATCTTTGGTAAATGACGTCACGTCATTGGTCCATGTGAAGTCACGTCATTGCCAAATATCGTCAGACCTGCCCAACGACACTCCGCGTCAATAGGGCCGAGCGTCGGACGTTTACCATCTAGGGGGCGAGAAGAAAAGCCATCCAGCCCATCCGCTGAGCGTGACGTGGACTTTCGGACCAATGACGACGGACAGCAGGAGTGGGTGTTCGAGTGAGTTTGCTACTTTGGGGAATTATTTCGGGCGAAAATTATCCCATAAAAAATTAGCTCAATTAAGAGGTCTAAAGCTATGCTAGTTTGTTGAGTTCACGTCTCGCCATGCACTGCTGATCCACTCCCCAAAAATCAACATGAGCTTGCTCCAGAAAGTGAAAACATTTCCCTAAATTGGGATTTTTCGCCAACATTCTATCAAAATGAGCGTTTGCTATTTCAAGATTGTTGTCCACGCCTTTGATTTCAAAACACAATTTACGAGCATACATACCCCTTCTGTTGCTCCAGCGCTTAAGAGCCATTGCTGCTTGGTCGAATTGATCGGAAAGATCACTTTCCTCATCGATGATTACAATCAATGTCGCAGAAAAGTATTCATCATTGCCCTGAATGTAACTGGTCTCAAAAAAATCCATTCCAAAAATTAGTAATGTTAAAAACTATCCGATTTTCAAACCCGAATATGTTACCAGCAAACACGGATTGAGGCGTAATTCTGCCTTAGCCTTATATTTTCCCAAATCAAAGTCACAGTAAAGTATATTATTATCAATCCACACCGAACATAGACCTTCCTGGCTAATACAGAACAATTCCTTTTCATGGTCGAAGAGAATGATTTGAGCTGACTCTGCGACAACATCGAATGAGAACTCTACCCTCCGCTGTTGCCTGATCGCAAGAAAGGTGTATGTAAAATCATCCTGCCTAACTTGATTACCAAAAAAATCAGCGAGTCGCTCTAAAGAAGGATACGTAGAATTTTCTTTCTGCATACTATCGTCCTATTGGAATAAACGTATTAAAACGAAGAACACCATCGTTCATAATCTGCCAAGTTGAATCCAGTTGCAAAGCCCCATTTGGCCCTTGAAGGAAAGAACTTCTCGTTTGAAAAAATGCTCTTTCTCCATTCGGAAGAACCTTAGAGAACTCACTTGTAATCCTATACGGATCGTTAGCAGCACCAAAAAAATGCCCCTTAATTAGAGAACGCCCTGCTTCATTATCAAAAATTCCTATGCGATTGAGCTGCTGCATATTTTCAATTGATCGAGCTGTATTATGCGCCCCTGAGGTTACATTTCCAAACATATAATCGTATTTGCCTGGATCGATTTGGACGATTGCCCTACCAGCATCATCGGCATACGTTGCACCGCGAAGCATCGATGTCGCTGCGGCTTTTGCAAATGACGTCAATCCAAATCCAGTGCCTATATCGAAGGCGAAGTCACCAAGCCAAGTGTAGGCTGCGTAGGTGACTTGAAGCCATTGTTCATTATCTGGCGCAAGTGCTTTGAATACCGCATTGGATGCCTGGAAATTGTTTCTGAAGTCAGCCAATTCCTGAGTAAAACCTCCTTCAATGATGCCACCCTGCATGGGATCGCCAGCTCTGGTCGGCTGAACCCCCAAAGAGTTGAGAATTACATTTACTGATTGCCTTGGAAGACCGCCAATAATTTCAGTAACTTCGGCATAACTGGAATCAGAACTAAATCCATAGTGTTCTAACACATCACCTACAGTGAGGCCCGAGCTGTCACCCGCCGAAAAACCTGACGTTAGTGCGTAAGCCTGTTGTATCGTGAAGTTGCTATTGGCATTTAGCTCTTCAGCAGCTTGCCAATCTGCTTTAGCCTCTGGCGAGCCGTATAGAAGCTGGTCAATAAGTGAGAAGCTTTGCTGAGTCGGATCACCCGGAGAATTTGCATCAGGCTTTGTGCGATTGGCCCCGCGTCCAGTCGGATCAACAAGATTAATGGGATCACCGTTGGCATAATTATATAGATCCATGCTTGCTTCATGCCCCAGTGGGTCGGGCGAGAGGAAGCGTCCGCTCTGCGGATCATAGGGGCGCGCCCCCATGTGGACATACCCAGTTGGGTCCAGACGATAGCCCCGCCAGAGGTGTGCCTCGACAAGGTTCGTCGTGGTGGCGGCATCATTCGTATCGCCTAGGACCTTCCAGGTCATGCCCGGACGCGGACCATAGCCCGCGAGCAGCGCATCGTTCCACTGTAGTGTATCGTCGCCGGACTCGACCTCGATCCAGGCCACGACATGGCCGAAGAAATCCCCCACCGGCACGGTTATGTCATCGGTCTGCGAATCAATGATCGCTTCCAACCCGCCGATGCCCTGCAAGCCGCCGTAGCCGCCATTGAGATCAGGGCCGTAGATCTTCCAAATCATCGGCGCGTCATTGATTGATACGCCGATTTCCAGGAACTGGACCGTTGGGTCATACAGGGATTCCAGTTGGAAGACGCCGCTAGATTGCGCAACATTGGCGACCACCGGTATCTGCTGAGTCTTCACTCGGCGGCCCGCGCCATCGAAGACTGCCACAAAGTCTTCGCCATCACCATTGACATCCCGCGTCGCCACCTTGAGCAAGTTCCCGCGCACGTCCCAGGTAAATGTCTGCGTCAGCACGACCGAACCGCCGCTGAGCCAGCTTCGCTGCGTAGTGAAGCCCGCATCATCGTAGGTCGACTCGATGAAGCTATCCGAGGCGTAGGGCGAGCTGGCGCCGATACTAAAGTCCTGCGAAGCTGTCTGTGCATAGTCGCTGGCCGGGTGGCCCGCACTCGCTTGTAGACGGTAGTCGCCCGACGGCAAGTCCAGCGAGGCGCTCCAGGCCCCGGTTGGGTCGCTGGAGTCGAACTTCACCTGATTGATCGTTTGTGTGCTCGTGACTGATCCGCCGGCGCCACTGAGCGTCTCCAGAGATAAGGACAGATTGGCCGCCCCCTGCGCCACGCCGGCGATGTCCACCGCGAGCCCATCCAGAGACTCCTGCTCCATGCGGAAGAAGGGGTCGAGCTGCCCATTAGGAATCGCCCAGCGATCCGTCACCGAGCTGTCATCCGAAGCCTCGACAGCGATCAGCACGCCCATTTTATCCGCATCAAAGCCGTAATGGAGCGTTTCGAGCTGACCCACGGTCGTGGAATACGTCTCGGAGGTTAACTGGCCGCGGACGTTGTAGACGTAGCGGCGGGCGTCGTCGCCGGTTTCGCTCCAAATCGCGCCGCCCCCGGCAAAATTACCATACCGCTCGGCGGCATACTGCTCCAGCTTGCTGTCCTCCCGCCAGGTTAAAGACTCGTTAAGGACGTCCGTTATGCCGGGCACGCCTAACGCCTGCACCGACGTATCTAAAACCCTGCCCCGCAGATCGCGCTTGAGGACTTCGACGGTGGTCCAAGGATTCGTGCGACTCAGCAGCAAGCCATTGGCGCCATACTCGAAGCTGAAGACATTGTTCGCGGCGATCTTTTCCGTAACGGTCGCCAGACGGCCATCGGCGTGGTACCCGTAATCGACGATTGAGCTTCCACTGTGATCGAGGCCGAGCCGTCGGCCCGCTGCGTCGTAGGCCAGTTCAATTTTACCCGTGGACTGACTCATGACGAAGGTTTCTTCATGCTTCAGGCGGCTATAGCCATCGTATGCGCGCTCGATGACCGTGTCTTCAAGATTCGCATTTTCATAATCCGTCGAACACTCGATCAGGTTGCCACGCAGGTCATAGCGGTATAGCTTACTTAGCCCTTCGATGCCAGTCGCGCCATTCATGTCCATCTGCAAAGGACGGCCAAAGGCGTCGTAGGAAGCCATTTGGGTCGTTTGCTGTCGCAGGACATCGTTGACCGTCTTGGGCATACCCGCCGTCCAAGCCGCCTGGGATGCATAAAAGTCGTAGGTGAAGTGACGGGAAGTCTCACCCTGGTTAGTCAGCTTCTCTTCAATTAAGCGTCCAAAATGGTCGTAAGCGGCATTCCAGGTCAAACCGCCTGGCATGATCCGCTGCGAGACAAGGCCCAAGTCATTGTAGCGCAACTCAGTCATCGCGTCATCGGGGAGGATGGATTTAACCAGACGGCCCAAGCCATCATACTCAAAATTGGTATTCTGGCGCAATGGGTCTTGGGCGGTGATTAAGTTGCCGTTCTTGTCATAGGTGTTGATCGCGTATTCGTAGGCAACTGGGTCTTCCAAGTCATCCTCGATCATCCAGCTCAGCACGACCTGTCCGCGCGTGTCAGTAAACACGCGCTGACGCGTTTGGACATCCGCGTCGGATTCATTCAACCCGGATATGGTTTCAACCCACTGGTGGTTGGGATCGTAGCGGTACTCGACCTGGTTAATCACGTTCTCGCTGACATCGAGCGACTCAGTTTTGAGCGTCCGTCCCAAAGAGTCTGAGTAGCTGCGAACGCTTTCCCCAAGCGCATTGGTCGCAGTCACGGTCAGGCCGTAATTTCCATAGTCGTAGGTTGTGCTCTGCGCTGGGTAATCCGATCCTTCCGCTGGGGGACCCGAGGCAGACAACACGCGCCCCAATGCATCGTAAGTGCTGGTGCTGACGTAGCCCTCCAAGTCGGTTTGGCTGATTGCGTTTCCTCGGCTATTGGCCTCAACGACGACAACGCCGAGACTCTTTCCGCTGGGGTCAAAGAATTCTTTCTGGGTTTCAAGCCCAGTTGCACCCTGATTGTAATACGTCAGCCAGTAGGCCTTGTTCGGTAGGATTTCTTTTCTTAGACGACCATCCAAGTAATATTCCTTCTTCATGACTGAGCCAGCAGGAGATTTGGCCCAAATTAGCGCACCATCATCATTGTAGGAAGCTTCCGCCACGAGTCCACCCTGACTAAAGGTTCGGGTGACTTCACCGCCAGGCTCGTATTCGAATTCGTCAAAATGCATTAGCTGCTCGGTGCCGCCATCGTAATGCTCAATACGCGTCACCTGACCAATTGAGTCGTACTCCATGAGTGAATAGTTCCCATTGGGGTCCTTGGTTTGGAGCAGATTGCCAAACCCATCGTAACGATACTGAGTGATGGCCTGGCCGAGGTAGTATTCAGAATAAGGCGCCGTTTCCACACCTGAACCGTCAGGCGACGCTTCACTTAGCCAGGTAATTTGTGAACTGAGCCTACCAGCATGATCATAGATGTTCTGAACGTAGTCCTGAACTTCCTTTCGGGGACCGTCGACCCAACTGACTTCACCGTTCTGATTGTAATAAGTCCGCGAACTTGCAACTGACTTCACAGGATCAGAAGCAAAGAAATGATCTTCAGTCAATTGCCGCCCCATGTCATCATAGGTGAAACGGGTTTCGTTGCCTGATTGATCGATAACTTTAACTACTTCACCACGACGATTCACCTCAAAGGTGGTGACGATGTCGTTGTCTTGATCCGCCGACACTGCGCCTCCACTGGTCGTCGGATTCGCATAGGCGATGGATGACACCGGAAAGCCCCAGGCGTTATTTTCATATTCAATCACGCTGCCATTGGCCAAGTAGATGTCCGCCCCGCTGACAACGCGCTCCAACAAACCGTTGGCAAAGCGATCACCATCCGTGACACTCTCGTATTGATAAGAATCCAGGGATAGCAACAAGCCGTTGGCGATTGCTTCACCGTCGATGTTCCCACCTTTAAAATAGAGGGTGAACCAAGGTAAGTATTCTTGATCAGCGCCGCTGTGATAGCCGTAGACAGTTGACAAACGATCTTCCTCTGGCGTCTCAAGAGGACCGGTCTGGACTACCGGCAAATCTTGATCGTTGTAGACGGTCTGGCTAGTCCTCTGGTCAAGAACGCCATCTCCAGTAAATTCGCCTATCTGCTGAACCTGAACTGGGTTGCCCCGTGAATCATACTGGTAGTTCGTCACCACACCTCGTTTATTCGTTCTTTGCTCAATGCTTCTCGGGAAATAGCCAGTCTTTGCCTCCTCCCCTGGCATAAACCAATCCGTAAGGATTTCTTGCCCCAAGGTATCTTCAATCTTCGTGATCAGGCCATCTGTGTACTCGTAGAGAGTGTAGTTTGCGCCAGGATTTGCAGCCGGATCATTAAAGACGTCATAAACTTTTGTTGATCCGGTAATGGGGTTGGGGCTAGCTGTGGTGTGATCGTAAGCGTAAGTGGCAATGCGCAGCAATTCCCCATTTTCGCCAACTGTTGACTCCTGACTCACCACGCGACGTTCATCATCGTAGGTATTGACCAAGGTGCGTCCCTCGGGCTTGAGAATACGATCAATCAAGTGGTCGGAGTAGTAGCCTCCCGGTCTATAAACTCCGTAGTAATCATCAATCGTACCAATTCCAGTGCCTTGTGTCCCATGAAACCAGATAAATCGCTGTAAGCCATCATCAAGAGCATTCGCATCGTCATCAAGACCAATAGCGTGAAACTCTGCCTCGATTGAGTTAGTGAATTCGAATCGAAGTAATGTATTCTCAGTTACTGTATAACTACTTGGCAGAGCTACAGATTTCCACGAATTTCCCTGTATATAGAGTTCAACTCCGTCCGTAGTAACAACATTGCCATCCGCATCCCTAGCCTCAAGAGTTTGAGTGTAGACATCAGTTCCACTAGTGTCCACACCGTAACTTTCAACTAAAGTTACGTCAAAGCTTAACGTCACACCATTCTCGATACCTGTGTCGCTTTCGTAAATGGTGACATTTCGAAACGAACCGTCCGCATAGTCCGGATTCGGAGTCGTATCGTAATCACAGACAAAAACAACACGATCCATATCACCCTGATAATACTCACCTACTGGAAGAGTGATGGTTTTCCATACCCAGTCTTCACGCCCATATTCATATTCGATTTCAGAGTGATCCGGCAGAGTTACTTTTACCAGGTCTCCGTAACCATCATACTCATATGTTACGCGTCTAGAATCACTAGTGAAGGCTTCCGAGATACGAAGATAACGGTCATAACGCAACCCCAACCAATTGCCGTTCGAACCCAGAATCTTCTTAATTCGACCGTAGCCAGATCGAGTGTCATCTTCTTCATAATAAAAAGACAGGGTATTTCCTCGATTGTCTTTCCACAATCCAAGGTATGGCCTTTCGCGATTAATCGTTGTTTGGCTGCCTACGATGGGAAAGGATCGCACATAAAATTCCCGGACTGAACCTCCGCGCCCATACAATGTGTAGACAAAGACAGATTCGTCGACTCCATCACCATCAATGTCCCGATTTAGCGTAGTCTGCGACTTCTCAATATACTGAGCATAGTAATTCGCGTTTGCTCCCATCCCCCTGCTACTATCGTTTGAAAAGCCTGGGTTTTTCTCGGTCGAAACATACCATTTCCCATCGGTGTCGTCTTTTTCGTAAACGACAACCGTTCCGTTCATTTCACCTGCGTACACATACTCTTGATCATCATCCGTATCCTTATCGGTAAATGTAAGGTCGAAATTGAAATTTGAGTTCCAGCCATATCCGAAAACTCCTGGTAAAGGGTTTTGGCTAGAATAATTGCGGCGAAGCTGGATAGGAAACGGGCCACTCAAAGTTAGATCGACGGCATCCTCAAAAAACTCGCCGGACACCACATCAACCGGATCGCTAACCGAGGAGTTATTATTGTCCTGGGGGTTTGTCACTGGAGTGCTAAGACCAGTATCTCGATTCTCCAAGGCAAGCTGTTCAACATCTGAGTCAGCATCAGGTGATTGTGCTCCCGCAGTAGCTTGTGTGGAATTCATCACGTTATCAGCAACCTCAACATCAGAAGGAGGTATTTGAGCTGAATTGAAGTCGCCACCCTGATCCGCTTGAGCAGCAAAGTATGCAATTGTTTGCTCTCCTTGAGCATTGATTGGAACAAGCTGACCGTCTGAATTAACGGTTACCCCATCTACCACTTCGAGATACTCCAATTGCTCAGGAGTCAAACCGCCTTTTGCTATATCGACGTTAACAGGGCTCGTAATATAACCACCAAAAGCCCCACTATATGAAATCGGAGCTAAACCAGAGGCATAAATACCATTTCCCGCGTTTATATTCCCTGGAGTTGAATAGGTCACAGCATAATCTGACCATGGGTCACTAGCAAAGATCGCAGAAACATGCGGCCACAGTGGTGAAGTGTCTAAATTATACTGACTTCCAATGCTCCCCCAGTTATCAGCATCCAATATTTGGATACCTGATCCGTTCCCGGCTCGTTTATATTGCTCAGCAAGTTGTAGCAACCTCATTGTTGAGTACGAATACTCAGTATTCCAAAACTCCCTCAAGATATAGTGTTCTGCCGCAGAGCCCTGTGCAGCATTCATAATGAAGAAGTCACGCATTGCATGCGTCCTAGTCGTCAGCAGGTCCGGACGTGAAGTACCATTGGAAGAAACTCCTAATCCATAACTAAATATATTAACTTCAGGCCAAACTGGATCCGATTCACTATTTAGCTTCAGTCCAAAAGTCGCCTGTCCTGTAAATGAGATTAAATTTACTTTGTGATATATGCGGTTTAAAATGTCAAATTCTGACTCGTACTGGAAATATCTAAGTCCCTGCAAATGCAGTTTCATACCATATGAGACGTCCTTAGGGGCCGTATCGTAATCCAAACTGCTGCTAGCTTGAAAGCGATCAAATTCCTTGAATCTTGAATCAACCATCTCCCTACCAACCAAGCCGTTCCTAAATACCAAGCTATAATAGCCCGGTGTGTAGCCCCAGCCGTTACGAAACAGCCTACCTCGATCTTGCAATTCCGCGCTAGTGCTCTGGCTAAAGAGAAATGAGTTCCAAAAGTTTTGATCATAAAACGCGTCAGTATAATTATTCAATCGTAGCGCACTAGCATTCCGTTGATCTCGTCTTTCAATAACACTGAGGTAAATGGTCGAATCGTCTTCGACAGTAACGGTTGCGAGATGCCGCTTTGACCAGCTATCAAAGACGTCAGCGGCATCAAACTCGCTTCCGTCGTCCCAAGACCATTCTCTATCCGTAGATGGTTTTGTTTTCGCCACTGGTAATGATTCAGGGGTGCTAAAGCCGGTATAGTTACTATAGTGCCCAGCATAGTAGGATAGATCAGGTGCGTCTCCAGATTCGTAGAACGGTAGAAAATCACCCAATATACAGGTCAATTCATCTCCAACATATTCAAAGTAGATGGTTCGATTCAGTAAGTCGCAAATCGGCAATTCTCCTACCTCAAGATAGACATGCTGGGCATCGTTTGTGTCCTCAACATCTTCTTGATCCCTAAACTGAATGTTAATGGTATCAAAAGCCTCATATCCCAACTCCTTAAGGCTTTCATAAAGTGTGCTGATTTTTTCAATGGATAGTGGTTGCGGAAATGCGCTCCAATCCTCGTAGAAATGAGATCGATTTCTAACAATATTCCCAATGTCATCTAAGGATATGCTACTATCCTCTTCAGCTAGCTTTTGCTCCAAAAACTTTGGCCATAATACAAGTGGCTGGTCGTAACCCAGGCCCAAAGATTTGTTATAGGAACCATCTTCTGATTGCATGACGCCAAGGTTCCCATTTTCACCAGGTGCTGAATGAACAAAATCATAGAGCCATTCCGAGGCGTTAGAATATTCATCAGGCATCTTATCGTATAGGTCGTAGCCCTCAATTACTTCTATATCCTTGAGCCACGGGAACAGGTGAACTAATCTCCCTTCAGACTCGATGTATGCGACGACCCAAGGGTAATTAATCGGAATCATCGAAGTCGTCCTCGCAGTGTTCTCCAATTGGGTGACAACCAAATTGCTAAATTGATCGACTGATAAGAAGAGGGAATCTTTTTCTGGAAAAACATAACCACACGGTATCCCACAGTAGCGCAATATGTAGACCATTAAAGCGCATTGATCGACTGGTGAGCCACTTCCGTACAAATAGGTTGTGACTGCATTCTGCCTTAAGCCACCGATAGACACACTAGCCCGGTTAAAATCATCCTCAACTTGATCTCCCCAACTTAAATAATCGCTCAAGCCGATATTGTTCTGAACAAAATTAGCTAAGACCAGTGGATCACATTCATTATCCTCAATAAACTGATCTAGAACTGGATGACGGCGTAATTCTGGACTTTCAAATAGAGATGACGCCAGCTTTGCGTTGGAAGCTCCATCCAAGTCATGTAAATATGATTTCAGATTATCAATATCATTCTGCGTATCCAAACTCACAGAACTAGCATTTTGATACTGAAGCATATACTCACCATCGGAATCGAACTGAAAGCCGACAAATGAGTTAAGCTCATCTTGGCTCAATCCTTGGTAGTGCGGAGGCATTGGCACCTGGCTAAATACCGGCTTAACTCCAACTCCATACCAGTGCGGTCTATCTGAAAAAGAAAAGGCATACAAAGGATTGTGAACAGCTTCTTCCACGCCGTTCTCGTCACGGTAGACCATTGCCGAATACCATTCATGAGTATCCCACTCTTGAAACCATCCTCTCGCTGAAACGATATAGAGATAACGATCACTGGTTGCCTTGTGGTCTAAAACAAGAAATTGGGTAAATTCTGTGTCATTCTGGGTGCCAGTGCCACCACCAGAAATGTTCTTGTTTGACCCACCCCATTCGTGAGGTGGCATCACCTTAATTCTAGTATAAAGATCCCAATCAGGAACATTGACCTCAATAGAATTACCTGAAATTAGCGCATCTCTCCAATCAACCCAGAACTTGTGATTATTGCCTTCTGAATCAAATTCGTATTCAGGTCCAGAAAGGAACTCATCGACAAGAATATTACCAGCAATCTCCTGGGTTTCACGGTCGATTACTGTAATTTTGAAACCGAAATCTGAAATGTAGTATTCAACAGTCGGAACTCTATATTTTATAAAATACTCCCAATTGTACCGCGTCCGATTCAACACCGTAACGCTGAGCGGCTCCGCACCTTGAGGGATAAACGCCAAACAGTTATTAATGTTTAGCGAGTTTGCTGGACGCCATATAGCCTTTTCTCCATAGGTATTAGTAGATGTGGTCTCGACGACATTACGTATCTCCCCAGTATGCAGACCGAAAGAATAATAGTTTTCGGTATAAAGCGGTGAAGCGCCAAATAATTGACCAAAAAAAGCAATGGGGCCATCACTGGGTATATCATGATCTCTAGTAACTGCACTGTAATGAAAGTATCCTGAATTCGAAGTCTCCTCTTCAACGATTGGAGCAATGCCCGTTTGACCATCGAGTGGGACAATAAATGAATTTTTGCTTTGGAGAAAGCCGCTGCCTCTGATGTAGTGCAATGAATCTTGGGATTCGAACAACTGGCAGACTGACAATGACCACACCGCAGGCATCCCTGTTTCACCAGGAGCAAGTGTCAACTTACCATCAACGACATCTACAATCGCCACCAAGCCATCTGTGTCATCGAATTGGTCATAGCCGTATGACTGACCTTCAATCGACAGCTCGCCAAAGTTGTGGTCATCCAGGAAATCAGTACTGTAAGGTATCGTTACAGAATACCGACCTGGGGGAACTTCTATTTCCCAAATATTTTCATAGCCAGCCTCATCGCGCAGTAATAGTCCAGTTTCATTCAGAGTGACGTTACTTGAGGCGCCGGCCGAAAAATCTAGCACTTCATCATTCTGACGCCTCCAGCCGTAATGGATGCCGGAGCCTCTCAGACCGAACGCCAACCCGACGTCAGCCTCGTAATCTACCGGCATGCCAGCTGAGCTGTAGGTATCGCGCGTTTGAAAATTAACTGAACAGAAAAAACCTGAAGATTGAATACTGAATGGGGCGATCTCAGTGGCATCGCCGTCAGTATTTATGACCAGAGCGGTGAAGTCATTTAAGCCCGTGCTCACACCCCCAATATCAAACTTCAGTTCTACATCATCCACCAACCACTCACTGTCTCTCTGATCGACACCAAAAACTAAATCCCTAACGCCTTTATTCCGATATGTGGATGCATACCCACGCACCTCGTATTCACTCCACACATTATCATTTTCGATCATCCCGCTAGTTTGAAAAACGCCGTCGCGATAAACTTCAACATCGCGATGAAATCCAACATTGTCTTCATCGTACGCATACACCCAACTGTAATAGCCACTGCCAACTTCTAAATGGCCATTTCCTGATAACTTTTTAGCCTTAAATTTGATTACGTAGTGCGTTTTGGGGATGAGAATGTTTCTTTTGACGATCCAATTCAAAAACCAAAATCGAATAGTGCTGCTCACGTTGCCTTCCTTATCAGAAGCGCTAGGCCATTTCGCCGGAGCGTTGTTTTCGATGGATATACACTGGGACCCCGTGCTGCCAGGCGGTAAATCGTTGCCAGGAAATGATCGAATGATCCACCCACTAGGCGCATAACTTTCAAGCCACTTAATCCAATTAATGTCATAGCCATAAGTATTCACGTCAGTCGCGATTTCGAAGTCTCCATTCAATACGGATCCTCCTATAATAGCTCCCGCGCCCAAATCAGGTTGAAACCTGACGGGAGCCAGTGCTGTCGCCTCACACACCCAGTCGCCGTTTGCATCCAGCTCACCATAACCGATTGGAATGTCTCGCTGAAAAAACTCGACCCTACTCATCGAACTTGAGCTAGTGACATCAGCAGATATGAGCAGGGGTGAACCTGCTTGAATCATGGTTAAATCATCAATTTCACGACTGTACAGCTTAACTGAGTCTACGTAAAAAAAGCCTCCCACTGGCGCATCATCCAGCAATATCTGGACACGCCCATCCGAAGACAGGTCAGTTGTGATAATGCCAGAAGTCTTGATCAGAAACCATTCATCGAATGCAACCAAATCGTTATTGGAAACACCTGGCGCATCATACAAACCGCTATCAAACGGCTGAATGTAAAAATCGCCCCAGTTTGAAATGTATGCAGAGTCGCCAGTCTGACCTGATGGGATATACACCATAGCTTCTAATATATATGACTTCCCATCCGTTGGAATGAGCTCATCTGACAAAAGCGAGCAAGCGCCTGATGTTACGCCCGTATATTCAACCTTTAGAGCGTGATCTGCTCTATATGCTACAACTGAAGAAATATTTTGCGTACAGCTATTTTGCGTCGCCCAAACTAAATTGTTGATTTCAAAATCGGAGCGCTGCTCATCTATCAGATTGGGTGGACTAGCCAATTGCACTTGGAAGTCATTGATCGAAATATCCGCAATTGCGCTCAATACTGAAGCCCAAATGAATAGGATTATAAGAGTTTTTAATCTCATTGTAATTTAAAACATTAAGAAAGTGAGTTGAGCGCTGATGATCAGCGGATTCATATGAAGTGGCTCATATGAAGTGCGCGTCGCTTCTCCTAAAGCATCTCGTTTGCGATTGGTGATATGATCGCGAGGGTTATGTCATCACTCAGCGATAAGTCATTCGGGTCATCTGTCGTTAATAAGCTCCCCGATTCTTCTAATTCCCAATCATCCAAAATCCCATCGGAATCACGATCGCTCAGAATACCATACCGAGCTTCATAGCTTTGCGTTAAAGCGATGATTTGGTCATGCGTTAGCTCCCGGTCAAAATAGAGAATTTCCAGAAATTTGGCGCCAAGCGGAGTGGAAGCTGAATCGCCAAACTTCAAACCACTGCCGAAATTTGCGGCCCCAACATCAGCCATTTGACCGACCAGTACGCCGTTCTTGTAAATGTATCCACCCTCACCCTGAGCATCGTAGGCGATGATGAAAACGTGCCACAGGTCACTTTCAAACAGGTCTGAAGGCAACTGCCCATTTTGACCATCGTAGGGGAAGAGAAAGTTTGCACTGCTTCCTTCAAAATACAAATTGCCGCTGGATACAGCACGACCTCCGACAGTTGCGCTGCCGTATGCTTCTAAAGAAAATTGAAGCTGAGCTGAATCGGCTCCCAGCAATGCCATGCCAGACTGCCCCGATGGCAACGAAGTAGGGCAAAAAGCCACAATTAGTGTAAAGTCGCCTTGCGCACCGTCGATACCAGTCGTCTTCAGCATGTCATTGACACCGTCAAAATTCACCAAATCTACACCACCCGGACCATTAGCTGAAATCGCAGGGCGTTCATCTGCTTGCTCTGGGAGTAAGTCGTTCTCAAAACCAGATTGATCTTCCCAGGCGTCAACAGGATCACCGACGAGGCCAAATAAGCTCGATACAAATAAAATCGCTCCATCAATAATCCCGTCACTATCAGAATCCCAAGCGAGCGGATTTGTTCCTAATGCAGATTCTGCTTCGTTACTTAGACCATCTCCATCATAGTCGAGGTAGAGGTGCGAATCACTGATTACGGCGTTTGATCCGAAGTATTGGTATTCCCAATCATCCGCGATACCGTCTCCGAATATTTGTAAGTCCCAGTCAATGATTTCGGCGTCGACACTCCCCGCACTAAAAGACGACAAATCCCAACTAAACAAGTATTTTGTCTGTCCCACTAAGGCAAGGTCTGCATTCGTTACCGTGGAGTCGTCTAGCCACGGATAATGCGGGGAATTGTCAACAATTCCTTGCGACATATCCGTTTCATCTAAATGCATACCAGCAGGCCAACCTCCATTAGCGGTTGTCTCGCTAAATCCCAGTGCTGCAAGTCTTCGGTAATACAAATGACTTACATTCTTTAACTGCCCTAAATTTACTGCAGATAAATTTTCAGGAGTCACCGTGACAAAACTATCAACAAGATTATTAATATCATCTCCAGCACCGCCTACATCGATATAGAGAGCATCCAATTCATCTCGCGCTTTGCTGGCAAAAAATTTCAATTGCCCCAATAAAAGTGGTGAGTAGTTGCCCTCCTCCCCTGGTTGACCGCCTGAGCCTAGTTTCGTGACATCGACCAAACTATCTGCGGAATCAGCATCATACCACCATTCGGGGTAATAGGTTGGCCAATTAGTGGGCACATTAGCGTGCAAAGAGGAGCATGCCATACTAAGTAGGCATAATTCCCACCATCCTGTTACTTTTGGGTTCAAATTCATATAATCATATAAACAAGCTAAATCCAGGTCAGTGAATACAGAGATTTTGCGTCTTTACTCTGCTGTGAATGGCCCCATTTGGATATCTCCCGAATGCTCATCGGCGATGAAAGTAGATGCGTAGATCGCTTTTTTAACGCTTACATCCCCTGTCTCATAAACGATAAGGGCATTGCTGCGTTCCTCGGGATCGCTCGCAACCCCATTACCGTTTCCAACAACGAGCACTCGAGCTGGTTCACCTGATACAGTGGTTGTATCGTTGTAAGCTCCTATAACTATTTGATAGTCCTGATCGTTGATTAAACCACGACCAATGGTCTGCGTCAGCCATGCCGAGTTGACTACATAGTTATTATATCCAATTGCCTGATTAGCATAGCCGTAAACTGTATTGTGCATACCAAGTGCAATGTTGTTCGTATAGGATACGGTGTTAGCGTATCCAATCGCAGCCAGGACATCGTCTTCATTACCGGTACTATTTAGTTCACCAAAAACAAACACTGTCTCATTCTCTTCTCCGATATCGTTAGCTTTTCCAACAACGAAGACGTTTTGATTTGAGCCATCCATAGTGTTATTATTTCCAATGGCACCATTGTAAGCACTATCCACCGTGTTATTGCTTCCTATGTTTAACGATGTGTCGACAACTACACCCTCTGTAGTAGACACCAAAATAAAAGTAGCTAGCGCAAGTGAAGTGTTTAATTTACAGGTATTCATTATAGATTTTAGTTAAAATTCACTACCGATTCGCTTGCTCATTGAGGAGAGCATCTAATTGACGAATATGCTCTTGCGGTGAAAGGTGCTGATTGTAGATGGCGGCGCGTTGAAGTTGAAAAAGAGTAAACTCTGATCGAATAATCATTGCTTTAGGTGAATCACTGCGATTGGGATCAGGCCCGCCAAATTTGTTACGGTTTTGTGCGATAAATAGGTCCACTCGTTTAATCTGCTCCTGCGGCGTCTGTGAACTATCAATAATGTCGGCATAAGCGCGAAAAAGGCCTTCAAGTTCCCGCTCATCTTGGCTCATCTCCGCTAGCCCGGCGAGCCGTCGATCAGAAATAGCAAGCAGGTCCACCTTATCGGTCTGTGAATGAGAAACGATTTTCAGGAAAAGTTCTTTCTGCGCCTCTACAGCAGTGTCTATTTGGCGGATATGCTCCTCAGGGGATAGCTCAAGGGCGAATATGCGATTTAACTCGCCTACCATCTGTTCATTGTAATTCTTTTTGACGATACGCGAATCCGCTAATACCATGGCTTGCTCCGAGGTAGTAGACTCAACTTCATCCGTCATGGGCTCTACTGAAGAAACTGCCTGAGCCTCTATACAAATACCCAGCAAAGCCCCCAATAGGAAAGTTGAGCATCGTGTTACGAGGTTAGACAGACTTAAATGCATCGAGCCAAAACACCGTACCGGAAACTTACTAGCGAACAATACGCAAAAATACCTAGCTATACCTTTCATAACTATTCCGTGATTAACATTGACCAATACAGACCAAACTGAAGCGGTCAAGGATAATAACCAGTTTATTTATAACCAACGACAAGAAAATAATTGTGACGTTTTTGTGACATTTTATAAATTCCCGTCTTTAAGCAAACTAACTTCAGCAAAACCATTCCAGGGAACCGACTTTGCCAAGTAGGCGCCTTCCCGAGCAACTCATCGCCATAACAGACGCAGTTGCACCCACCCTGCCCCGCAGTAACGCGGGTTTGATGTAAAAAAGAAATAGTGGCTCAAGCTCAAGCGTCCTCCCCCGCCAGCCGAAACTATGCAGCGATTGCCTTAGGCAAACTCTCAAAACCAATCACAAAACATGCTCCGTATTGCAGGCTCCGATTAATACTCTTGCATGATCTAAACTACCTTCGGTCGCCTGCTTTCCCGGCCAAGCGGGAAAGAATCGTGCCATCCCTGCGCTTCTAGCCGTCAAGGTCGTGTTTGGGCGCCCGCTTGTGCAGCTTAGTCGGCTCCGCACCTCGCTTCCGCGCTTAAAGCGCAAAAACCTCCACCTGGACTGCGGCCCAAAGGCCATCGCTCCGGGAACGCTTTCGCGTGCGCTCGCCGCTTGGCAGGGAAAAACAGGCGAACCAACAACGGGAGCCGTAACCAAAGGAGCATAACCATGAAACAATCCAAATCCGCTTATGACCGCGTAACTGAGCGCATCATCGATCTACTTGAACAGGGCGTTTGTCCATGGCGTAGGCCGTGGCAGACATTGAACATTCGCCCTCAGAACTTCTCATCGGGACATGAGTATTCGGGCGTTAACCTATTCCTGTTAAACGCGATGGGCTTTCAGGCTCCCCTTTTCATGACTTTCAAGCAGGTCAGGGACAAGGGCGGCCAAATCATTAAAGGCAGCAAGGGTTTTCCTGTCGTTTATTGGGGAACGATTCGCGTCGAGGACGAACACGCCAAAAGCGAAAAGAACCGCACCAAGGAAATTCCATTTCTAAAACATTTCACAGTATTTAACGCCGCGCAAATCGAAGGCATTGACTTTCCGACGCCGGAGCCTCCCAACCAGACGGAGTTCCAGCCCATTTTGGCTGCGGATCAGATTGTCACCCAATGGGAGGATCGACCTGAAATCCGGGAAGACCGTGGTCGAGCTTGCTATAACCCGTTGATTGATGTCGTGGAAATGCCCAACCGAAGCAGCTTCATCTCGCCGCAGGAATACTATTCGACGCTCTTCCATGAGCTGGGCCATTCAACCGGAGCCAAGCACCGACTGGCCCGAAAGTTCGGCAAACGTTTCGGCGATAATCACTATTCTCGTGAAGAATTAATTGCCGAGATGACCTCAGCATTCCTTTGCGCCGAATGCGGTATCGACAACAGCGTGATCGATAACCAGGCCACTTACCTGAGCGGGTGGATTAAGACGCTGAAGGGCGACAGCAAGCTGGTTGTCATCGCCGCCAGCGCTGCACAAAAAGCCGCCAATCTGATTCTGGGAAATGTGGAGACTGAGAGTAAAGCGGCATAGTTGATCTAAACCTTACAGGAGAAAGAGAGCCCCGGCCTGAAGCCGGGGCTTTCATTGTCGATCATTCTAATGGGCACTTCGCCAATCATTAGATATCCCGGAGGACGTTGAATACGGCATCTGCTGGACTCATGCCCTGTGACAAGTCACGATATATTCGATTGGCCGGCAGGCCGCTAAAAATCTTGCTGCGATTCTGCACACGGAATCGGTCCAGCCTGGAGCCAATTGAGGCGACGCGAATATTCTTGGTCGATTGATTCTTGGAATTTTGCATAATAATTTTGGGTTCACTAGGAAATACGTATCGAGCCAGTGGCTTTTCGGTCTGAATGCAATTTTCGGCTAAATAAATTGATCCGAATCCCGACTCAAGCGCGATGAGGCCATATCCGCTGCTGGTCAACCTGCCAGCGCGGTTTCCACCTACTAGCGGAGCCTCCGCGCTTCGATTGACTGCGGGCGCTGAGATATGGCGAGAGGAATCGCACGAGCCGGGAATCGGCTCAACAATACCAGCCAAAGGAGATTGCTCATGCCCACCAAACAGCATTCCGATGAACGATGTTCTCAACGAATTGTTAACCAATTTTTGCTATCGTGAACCCAAGGAGTA
>JAVDPC010000024.1 GCA_031296915.1 Cerasicoccus frondis
GCGCTTTTGCGCGCACGGCTCAATCGCTCCAGCTCAGCGCGGTCTGAATCGTTCAAATCTATGGGCTCACTCGGGCGGCCTGGTCGTGCCATGAACGTAGAATGATGCATAGTATGGTTTTGCCAAGAACTAAGCTAACGGAACACTAGGCATTCGCGACCAGCCCGAGCACTCCGGGAAAGTAAGCCTCGACTTCCTCTTCACGGACTGAGCTCAGGCACTTTGCCCCAACAACGCGTGTTTCGATCAGGCCGGAGCCGCGTAAGACCTCCATGTGATGAGACAACGTTGCCTTGGAAACTTCGACTGGCAGTTCATTGCAGGCAAGGTTGGGCTGATCCAGAAGCGCCCGCATGATGGTAATGCGGCATGGGTCCGAAAGCGCATGCATCACCGTCGGCAGCTCTACTTGCTTCAACTCAGGGTGTTCGTAAGTCTTCATTTTTCCTATCCTCTAAAATAGTTCGAAAAAATGCGAACTTCAATTTGACGCGCTAGTTTTCCTCGAATATTGTTCGATGAAATTAGAACAATAATTATGAGCGACACCATTTCTGAAAAATCGATTCTCTTGTCTCCACTGCAAGTAGGCGCCTGGGAACTGCCCAACCGCATAATCATGGCCCCCCTCACCCGCTGCCGTTCAAACGAAGGCCGCGTGCCCAACGCCATGATGGCCGAGTATTACCAGCAACGCGCGACAGCGGGCTTGATCATTACTGAGGCCACCTCAGTCGACCCGATGGGCGTCGGCTACCCGGACACGCCGGGCATCTGGAGCGATGAGCAGGTCGAAGGCTGGAAGCTCATCACCGACGCCGTGCACGCCAAGGGCGGCCGCATCATTATGCAGCTATGGCATGTGGGTCGCATCTCGGACCCGATTTACTTGAATGGCGCCCTCCCCGTCGCCCCGAGCGCGATCAAGCCCGCAGGCCACGTCAGTCTCGTCCGTCCGATGAAGGACTTTGAGACCCCGCGCGCCTTGGAAGTTTCAGAGATCAAGGACATCGTCGAAGCCTATCGAAAGGGGGCGGAAAACGCTAAACGCGCTGGCTTTGACGGCGTGGAATTGCATGGCGCGAATGGCTACCTGCTCGACCAATTCCTCCAAGACTCCACCAACCACCGCACAGACGAATACGGCGGCTCCATTGAAAACCGCGCCCGACTGATGCTGGAGGCCGTCGACGCTGCGATCTCCGTGTGGGGTCCGGATCGCGTTGGCCTGCACATCGCTCCCAAGGCCGACATACACGACATGGGCGACAGCGACTTGCCCGCGACCTTTGGCTATGTGGCCGAGGCCATGCAAGAGCGCGGCATTGCGTTCATTTTTGCCCGCGAATCACAGGAAGAGCCCCGCATTTATCCGCAGCTCAAGGCCAAGTTTGGCGGCGTGCTCGTGACCAATCAACAGCTCGACGCCGCAACTGCGGAATCCGTTATCCTGCAAGGTGATGCCGACGCCGCATCATGGGGCAAAGATTTCATCGCCACGCCCGACTTGGTGCGCCGTCTCGCCGAAGGTTTGCCCCTCAACGAACATCGCCCAGACACGTTTTACACCTCTGGGCCCGAGGGTTACATCGATTATCCTTTCGCAGACTAAAACGGAGACTCAACTATGGACCTGAAACTTTCCAATCAAGTCGCGCTCGTCAGTGCTTCCAGCTCCGGCATTGGCCTGGGCATCGCGCAGTCCCTGGCTGCCGAAGGCGCTACGGTCGTAGTCAATGGCCGTACAGAAGCAAGTGTGGAAGCGGGCATTGAAGCAATTCTGACCGAGCAGCCGGACGCCAAGCTGATCGCGCTAGTCGCCAACGCCGCAACAGCCGAAGGCTGCGCACACATCATCGAAGCACTGCCCGAAGTCGATATACTCGTGAACAACCTCGGCATCTTTGAAGCCGTGGGCTTCTTTGACGAAACCGACGCGGATTGGCAGCGGTTTTTCGAAACCAACATCATGTCCGGCGTCCGCCTGACGCGGCATTACCTCAAGGGGATGCTTGAACGTGACCAAGGCCGCGTGATCTTCATTTCGAGCGAATCAGGAATCAGCCCGGCGCCGGAAATGGCCCACTACAGCGCCACCAAAACGATGCAGCTCGGCATTTCCCGGGCATTAGCCGAAATGACCAAGGGCACTCGGGTGACGGTGAACAGTGTCCTCCCCGGTCCCACCTGGACGCCGGGTGTCGCTAAATTTATCAAAGATGTTTTCCCGGACCTTGACCAGGAAAGCGCAGTCAAGGCGTTCTTTGAGCAGAATCGACCGAACTCGCTGATCCAGCGGTTCATCGACCCGCGCGAAATTGGCAATATGGTGGCCTATGTGTCCAGTCCGCTGGCCTCGGTGACCAACGGCGCCAGTATCCGCGTCGAAGGCGGGCTCGTGAGCACGGCATTTTAACAAGCCGCCGCCAAAAGCTTGACCTCCCGCCGCAATCGCTAGTCTAGGGCGGATGGCATTATTGTTTGATCTCGGACGCCAACTAGACGCGCTGCTGCGCCAAGCCGCTCAAGGACTCGACGCCTTTAGCGATGATTTTGCGCCGGAGGTGCGCCCGGCGGACCCGCGTTTTGGCGACTTCCAGGCCAACGGCGTCCTGCCCTACGCCAAGAAAGCCAAGGCCAATCCACGCCAACTTGCCACGGATCTGGTCGATGCACTCCTGGGCTTGGACGGCTTTAACGGTGCATTGATCCAGCCGAAAAAAGGTGAAACGCCGACCATTCCCGAGGGCATGGATTACGCGCTGGAAATCGCGGGCCCGGGCTTCATTAACTTCCGCATTGCGCCCAGTATCCTGCAGGACTGGCTCAAGGAATTCCGCGACGAGTCGTCGTTCAAGGCCGGCGCCGCCAGCCGTTTTGCGGGCCGTAAGATCATCATCGACTACCCAAGCCCGAACACCGCCAAGCAAATGCACATCGGCCACCTGCGCCCTATGGTCATCGGCGAGGCCGTGGCGCGCATCCTGGATTTCTGCGGGGCCAACGTAACCCGTGACAATCACATCGGCGACTGGGGCACGAACTTCGGCACGCTGATCATGGCGATCAAAAAGGAAGGCGTCGACCTAAGCACGCTCGGCGTAGACGCATTGCCCGAGATCGAGCGCCTCTACAAGCTGGGGAACTCGCTCGAGGAAGCTGACCCAGCGGTGCGCGACATTTCCCGCAATGAGCTGGTCTTGCTTCAGTCAGGCGATCCGGAAAATACTGCGATCTGGGAGCAGATCGTCGCCGTGTCAAACAGCGCCTTCCAACGCAACTACGACCGTCTCGGCGTAAAGCCGGACCTGACCTTGGGCGAATCTTTTTACCGCGACAAAGTTGACCGTGTTTATGATGAGTTGACCACTTGCAAGATTGCCGAAGAGAGCGATGGCGCACTAGTCGTCTGGCACGACGAAGTGAAGAAATTTGCCCGCGACAATGAGCGCCCCTACCCGTTCAACATTCGCAAGCAGGACGGCGCGAGCAACTACGCCTCGACTGACCTCGCGACAGTGCTTTACCGCGTCGAAGAGCTCAAGGCAGACGAGGTCATCTATGTCACCGATGGCCGCCAGCAGGACCACTTCCAGCAGCTATTTCTCACGGTCGACAAGTGGTTTGCGTGCAAGGATTACCCGAAACCGCAGCTCGAGCACGTCTGGTTCGGTACGATCCTCGGCGAAGATAACAAGCCGTACAAGACCAAGTCCGGCAACGCCATGCGCTTGACCGTCCTCCTCGACGAAGCCGTGGAGCGCGCTGCTGCCGCTGCCGCTGACAAGACGAAGACGCCCGACCTCACCGACGACGAAAAAACTGCCATTGCGGAAGCCGTTGGCGTGGGCGCCGTTAAGTATGCCGATCTGTCCTCGAATCGCACGCAAGACTACGTTTTTTCATGGGACAAGATGCTTGCCTTCGAAGGCAACACCGCCCCCTACCTACAGATGCAGGGCGCGCGCATTCATGGCATTTTCCGCAAAATGGGCCTCCAGCCTGGCGCAGGCGAAGACGGCTCCTCGGGCCTCGCAACGCCGGAAGAGCTGTCGCTGGTCCGCAAGTTGATCAACTTCCCGGTTGCCCTCGAAATGGCAATCAGCGACCTGCGCCCACACCACATTTGCACGTATCTGTTCGAGTTGGCGGGCGAATTTTCGTCGTTCTACAGCGCGAACCACGTCATGGTCGACGAGCCCGACGTCAAAGCGCGCCGCGTAATGCTCTGCGCCCGCACGCTGGCGGTCCTCGAAACCGGCATGCACCTACTGGGCATCCAGACCTTGGAGAAAATGTAGGGGCCGCTGGCTTTGCCAGCGGAGATTAAAGGAAAAAGATTAAAGATTAAAGTTTTGGCCTTCCTGAAGTGGGCGCTTGCTGGACTTTAACTTCGCGTTGAATGACATGGGGCAGTATCCGTTATCCCTAACGGGCACGGTTACTACTAAACATTGAGGATGGAACTGCCTGTTAAGAACAAGCAGCACTACCTCCGATTAAGACAAAAGGTGTGGTCAGAGCATTTTGCCAAATAAAAAGGGAAAGCCTGAACAGCTTCCCCTTTTTCCTTTAATCTTTTTCCTCTTTCCTCTCCTCAGAAACTAATCTGTCCGCTGCGGAGGGCTTCGGTGATCACGAGGCCCCACATGACGGCCACATTCAACAGGGCGAAGAATACCGCGCCGCTACCCATGTCTTTCGCGCGCTTGGCGAAGGGGTGCGTTTCCTGGGAGATGTAATCCACGGTCCATTCGAGGGCGGAATTCATCAGCTCCACGATGAGAACGAGAAAGATCGACCCAATCATGAGCGCTTTGCCCAACAATCCTACAGGTAGAATGATTGCGGTGGGGATCAAAATACACGCTAAAAACGCTTCCTGCCGGAACGCAGACTCATGCTTCAGGCTGGATCCGATGCCCTCAAATGAGTAAAACATCGCGTTCCAGATGCGTTTCAGACCGCCGCGAGACTTGTCATCGCGGACATCGGTGTGGCTTTGGTTTTCCTGCAACATGATCTATGAGTAAAAAGTTCTAGTGATAGGATGTGCGGTTAAATTTGGCAATGCAATTAGTCGACCGTTTAATACAGAACTTAAGAAACTGCAATTGTGCTTGTGACGTGATAGAAATGCCGCAGCGTTAACCCGTTAGACATGGAACATTTACGAGATCCCCATAAAAAAGCTTACAACGCCGGCGGCCACCTGTTCAGCATCAGTGACTTGCTCCACAGCATCACTGACCCGGAGTACATGGTGGACGGTTTGCCCCGTATTTCCGACTACCACTTTAAAGTCGGTGAGCCGATTCGCTACCGCCTCGACTCAGGCCTGGTGGCGATTCCAGGCGGTGAGGCGCTGACCCGTGAAGTTTTTGAGGACCTGATTTACCCCCTGCTTGTGCCGGATCGTGTCGCCGAATTGCAGGCTGGTGGCCCAGCCGACATCGACTGCGGCTACGAATTTGTGGGCGACGATGAAACCTACAACTTCCGTCTCAATGTGTTCATGGACCGACACGGCCCCGCCGCAACCATGCGTATGCTGCCGCCCAAGCCGCCCAGCATTGATCGCGTAGGCTTCCCCTATGACGACATTTGGGAAGACCTCGTGAGCCTCAAACAAGGCCTGGTGCTGATTTCCGGCATCACTGGCAGTGGTAAGTCGACGACCATTTCCGCTCTACTCAACTACATCAATGAGACGCGTGCTGACCGCATCATCACGCTCGAAGACCCCATTGAATACCTTTACGAAAGCAAGCAGGCCATGATTTCGCAGCGCGAGGTTGGCGTGCATGTGCATTCGTTTGCCCGCGGTTTGCGCAGCGCACTGCGTGAAGACCCGGACCTCATTTTTGTCGGGGAAATCCGTGACGTCGAGACCGCCGCGCTCGCCATCACCGCCGCTGAAACCGGTCACTTGGTCTTCTCCACGGTTCACACCCGCGACGCAATCGGCTCCGTCACGCGCCTGATCGATATGTTCCCGTCCGGTCGCGAGCGTGAGTTGACCACACAACTCTCCATGAACCTGCGCACCGTGATCAGCCAAAAGCTGGTGCCTCTGGCCAGTGGGCACGGCCGCATCATTGCGATGGAAGTGCTGCGCAATACCTCCGGCGTCGGCAATTTGATCCGCAGTAATAAATTGCCACAGCTTTACTCGACCATGGAAACCAAGGGAGCCGAAGGCATGCTCACCATGGAACAGGCTCTCTTGGAATTGGTTCACGAAGGCAAAATCACTCCAGAAACCGCCATCGCCTACGCCAATCGCGAAGAGATCGCTGATCGCCTTTAAGCCGCCGAACGTAACCCGTTTGCGCGCTTCTTTTCTTGCCAGAAAAGGAGCGTTGTCGGGATTACTTGTAGCGTGACGATCATTGCCGAGAGCCACATGAGGGAATCGGCGTTGACTGTGTAAAACAGCCAAATCGAGCCGAGCCACCAGCCAATGGCGGCACCGCGTAGATATGGACGTGGATCGATCATGCCTTGGATGAAAAAACCTACGCCCATGAGTACGGCGAATATCGCGGGCAGTAAAAAAGGGTTCAGGTCTTCCAAGCCAAAGGCAACCACAGCAAAAATGGCCATTGCTGCAAGGCAGGCTGCCCAGATGCCACGCACCAGTCGGCTCGTCAGCGGCGTGCGGTGAAATTCCTCCAGCGTAACCTTGCCATAAACAAAAGTGCAAACGGCGCCAAAAATAAAGGAAGGCAGCCAGACAAACATGCCGCCATCAATTGGCACATTGTGCGTAATGATGGCCCATTGCAGCAAAGTGCATTTGGCGATGATGAGCCCCCAGAATACCAACAAAAGCATGCGCGACGCTGTCATCTGTGACGAACGTTCAAGCGCGATCTCCAACTCTGCATCAGAAACCGACTTTGGAGCGACTGAAACCATCATCTAAATTTAGCGAATTAAGGCCGAATTTCAATCCACGTCTCAATATGTTTTACATAATTGCATTCTGAGAGAACGGTGGCATTTTGACGCCATGATTACCCACGTCGTTGTATTCTGGCTGGACAAGCCTTACGGTGAAAATCGCGAACAACTGCTGGTTGCCGCACGCAAACTCGGTGAGATTCCGGGATGTGGCAATTTTCGCGCTGGAACCGCAGTTCCCAGCCCACGCGGCGTAGTGGACGACAGTTTTGCTGTCGCCATCTCGATGGACTTCGTCGACCAAGCTGCAGCCGATGCGTATCAAGCGCATCCTGACCATTTGAAGTTCATCAACGAAGGAGTGAAGCCTTTCGTAAAGCGCTTCGTCGTTTATGATTTTGGAGATGCCTAGGCGGCCTTGACCACAGGCAATTTTCGCAATAAACCTACCTGCATGAGTGACACCCCGGATGAAGACAATTCGAAGCGCAAGCCACTGAGCGACAGGCGCACGATTGCCTCCAAATTCGACAAGAATCCGGAGAATCAACCGACACCCAAACCAGCGCCCATTACGCCTCCGATTACCCATTTCCAGGAAGGGTTTTCCATCGGCAACACGCGGCCCAAAGAAGCGAAGGCGCCCGATCCCGATGCAAACAAAACGCATGCACGCGTACAGGATTCCTCAGGGCTGAGTGGCGAAGAGCCAAGACGTGGCCGGGACTTGCTTCGGGAAGCCGTCCAACAAGCCGAAGACCAAGAGCACTCGATGCCGACCGACAATCTGCTGGAGGGCGACTCAGCCTGGGAGCGAGGCCGTCCAGTGCTCATGGTGTGCGTCTTTCTCGCCATTCTAGCTGGCGTGGGCATCTTCGCCTATAACCGATTAACTGACCAGTCTCAGGCTTTATTAACCGATGCAGAATCCGAGTCCGCATCGTTGGTGTCGCGGCCCACCGCCAGTCGGGCCTCTGGCGTGTTGAATCCTGCGGTTGCCCAGATCGAAGACAACACGGCTGCCTTGGGCGGCTATGAACGATTGAAGCGCCTCGCCGCTGTTTCCATGCATGGCGAAATGAAGCTGGCAGATCGAACCATTCCTTTCAGTCTTTATGGACGGCGGCCTGACTACTACCGAATTACCTACGATCTGCCTGACAACACGCAACTTATCATCGGATTCGATGGCAAAAACGCCTGGCAGGAACTGAAAAAACACGGCGCCAGCATCCAGGTCTCTGAGTTGGACCCAGCGCTGAATCCATCCCTTATGCTCAATGTCGACTTCGACCTGCCTCCGCAAAAATATCTGTTGACCGGTGAATACTCCAAAGATCGACAATCGGTGTTGCTCAATGCAGATTCTCTCACCCGGGATGTATTTGCTGGTGAGACTTACGACGTATACAAAATCCACGAGAAAGGGCGGCCCACGACCACATGCTACCAGGACATGAGCAGCAATTTAATTGCTTACACCGTCACCCGTCTGAACGGTGTGGAGCATCGTATAGCTTATGACGACTACCGCAAAGTCGACGGCGTCTACGTGTCTCATCGGCGTAAGCTTTACCTGGACGATGAATTGCAAGCGGATGTATTGATTAAAGACATCGAGTTCAACCCAGGCATTTTAATCGGGCTGTTCCAGCAGCCAACTACCCGCTCAGAACGTAATAGCGAGTAGAACCCCATCACATGCCAACCAAGATGCGGGTTGGCCAACTACCCACACTCTCCAGTAGAATCAGCTCAAGCGTCCAACACAGCGCAATCATTAGGAAATTGCAAAATTCTCCTTGATTCTCACCCAACATAACGCGTATAGTTAAAGCATTAATCAAACAACATATATACCTCACTTAGTATTGTTACCATGAAGATTACCCTCCCTACCCCACAAAAATTAATTGCGTTCACCACGACCACACTTCTCGGAACTGGACTGTCATTAGGAGATGTCACGACCTGGACTGGAGCGGGCTCCACCGGTTCGGGCAACTGGACCGATGCTGCAAACTGGGACAACGGCGCCCCAGGCATTGACGACACTGCGATTTTTTCGACCACTGGTATGGCAAATCAGCCAGATGTTGGAACCTCCGTCTTGAGCATCCAACAAATCCAATTCGATAGCGCGGGCTGGACGATTAGCAGCGGCACGGGCGGCGGCTTCATTTTTCGCTCAGGCATCGAAGGCATTTACAACAATGTCCCGGGCGTTAATACCGTATCGGTCGATACGATGAGTGTTAATTCCAGTAGCGACACTTGGAACTGGCAGGTCGTCGCAGGCAGCACACTGGTTATCAACGGAGGTGACTACAACCGAAATAACGGTAATGTAATCAGTGGCGATGGCTTGATCATAGTCAATGCTGAGGATGTCGGAGGCAACCCCAGCGACACCAGCGGATTCACTGGCACTTTGCTAACTGGCGAAAACGGCACATTTAATATTGGCAATGGGACAACTTCTGCAACATCGACCTTTGGCGGCATTGGCGCACTGGAGTTTCGCAAATTCAACAATGGCTTCATTGGCGGCACTATTGCGCCTGGAGGTGACGGTGTTTTAATTCCTCAGATCGGCGCCCTCACGTTCGTCTCCGAATCCACTGGACGTTCCGGTGCAACGTTCCTATCCGGATCAACCTTGGCGATGGATATCGGCACGGGAGGCCCTGGCGATAACGACAAGATCGAAACGGACTTCAACGGCAACCCGAGTCTCGACATTGAAACGGGCGTAACCCTCGCGCTTTTTGGCACGATCGCCTTGGATGGCACTTACGTTTTGATCGAAGATATCGATGATTCCGGGGACTTCAGTGGTACGTTCGAGACGATCACCTGGAACGGCGAAGACGTCACCGGCGATACCGACCGTTTTCTGCTCAACTACGGCAATGACCAAATATCGATCACATTGACCAACGTTCCAGAACCATCGACTTACGTCGTGATTATCGGCCTGCTAGCAGTATGCGTCACGACGGCCTGTCGGCGTCGCCAACGGTAGTCGCTGAGTAAGACTAAAGATAACATGAAGTTGCTGGACCCGGCAACTTCATGTTAGCTCTAAACCTTCGGAAGAAAGTCATCGAAGTCGTCATCACTCGCAGCAGGCTGGCTTGGGCCAGCCTCTGTTTCCAGCTCCTCGTCCAAGCCAATGTCTGACATGATATCTTCTTCAGGCGCAGCAGCGGCAGACTCAGCCAACTTCCGGATTTCGGCCATGTCCGCATCGTCCTGAGCTTGGGGCTTGGGCTCCCCATCTGCCTTTTTCTTACGAATCTCCAGGGCTTCTTGCTCCTTAAGGCGTTCCTCGTCCTGGTGGTGCTTTTCCTGCTGTTTTTTAGCCGTGTCAGAATCCGTCGTAGACATGTCTGGCGGAACTGTGCTGACTGCTTCCAAAATAGTTGTCGTGCCTTCGGTGACCTTAAGCATCGAGTCTTGGTGCAAAGTATACATGCCAGTCGCCATAGCGATGCGCTTCAGGTCAGCGGTTTCCCGTCCTTCATTGATGGCGCGAACCAAGTCCTCGCTGTTCTGCATCAGTTCATGGATGCCGACGCGACCTTTCATTCCGTTTCCACCACAGGCCTTACAGCCACCCTCCGATGCTCGGAATATCGGATGCGGCTCCCAGTCCGGAAGCGCCCGGCGCATGATTTCCAGCTCATTGCCCTCTGGCATGTATTCCTCCTTACAGCTTTTGCAGACGCGGCGCATGAGGCGCTGGGCGCAAACAACCAGAAGCGAGGCGGAAATCATGAATGGCTCGATTTCCATATCCGTAAAACGCGCAACCGTCGAAGGCGCGTCGTTAGTGTGCAAGGTCGACAGAAGCAAGTGGCCAGTCAACGCGGCCTCAACCGCAATTTCTGCCGTTTCCTGATCTCGAATTTCCCCAACGAGAATGATGTCGGGGTCCATACGCAAATAAGCGCGCAGCGCCCGCGCAAAAGTTAACCCGATCTGCTTGTGCATCTGCATCTGATTAATGCCCGGGATGGTGTATTCGATCGGGTCTTCCGCCGTTTGGATATTGATATCCGGTGTGGCGATTTCACGCAAAGCCGAGAACAGCGTCATGGACTTACCGGAACCAGTCGGTCCACAGTGCAGGATCATCCCGTAAGGCTGACGAATGCAGTCTCGATATTTCGAAAGATTGTATTCCGAGAAACCCAATGCAGTGATCGGTAAGGCGCTCTTGGTCTTATCCAAAATACGCATGACGATCTTCTCACCGAAATTCATTGGCCCGGTCGCGACACGCAAGTCGATATCGATGTTTTTCTTCGTGTATTTCTTAAAAACAATACGGCCATCCTGCGGGAGTCGCTTCTCTGCAATATCCAGCTCGGACATGATTTTGTAACGGGCGCTGAGCGCGCCAGCCACCTGCTTGGGCAAACGCAGCTTTTCCTGGCAAACGCCATCGATGCGGTAGCGCACGATCAGGTCATTCTCCTGGGGCTCGACGTGGATGTCGGATGCGCCGAGAACATAGGCGTCTTCCACGATGCGATTCGCCAAGGTAATGATGGGCGCCGAATCTTCGTCTTCCAGATCGCCGCCCGCGCCAGTAGGGTCCCCTCCCTGTTCGAACTCAGCGCCAATAACATCGACCAAGCCGGAAATTTCCTCGTCATCGGAAGTCTTCATTTCCGGCGCTGCCGCCGATTGGAAATATTCCTTCAAGAGATCATTAATCAGCGACTCTGGCGCGACCAGGACCTCCTCCAAGTGCAGTTCGGACACCCGCTCAAACTCTTCACGCGAGTGATAATCATAGGGGTTGATCATCACTGCAGCCACGCTGGTCGGCGTGAGTTTCTTCGTCGGAACGACACCGGTTTTCTTGATTAAATCCTCACCGCAGACTTCCAACAGCTTTTCGTCGATCTCAAGCTCATCCTTGTCGAGCACCAGTCGCGAATCCGTAAATTTCGCAATGTACATTGCCAGCTTTTCATCCGGCATCTCATACTTCGGGTCGATCAGACGCTGAATTAGCGGCGCAGTGTACTCGGCAACTTCTTCCAGCACCTTGAGGTCGTCACGGCGAAACTCAGGGTGAATCGCATCGGGCTCTTTATTCAGTACCTGGATCGCGCCTATGCACTTGCTCCCGATCAGCGGAACGGTGACCATCGAGTTCACGTCAAAACCCGTATCCTTGGACATGTTGAACATCGGGCGCGTGTTCTCCTTGGAGAGGGAGAAAAACGCCGGTTCGCCGCGCTCGATTACCTTCCCGACAATGCCAGTGCCAACGGGAAGCTCTAATTCCTTGAGCTTCTTTTCCTTTGCCAGGAATTCCTGCTCCCGGGCCTTGTTATCACCCCACAACGAAGGCGAATAATAGACATGTTTGAAACGTATCTTGCTGCCCTGGACCAGATAAAACGTCATCGACTGAGCTTGCAGCAACTCAACAATCTTACTCGATGTGAGCTCGATGATATCATCGACATCATTTGGTTGCGGCTCCTTGTTGGAGATGATTTTAAGGAGCAGAGTCCGACGTAATGGTGCAGAGAGTTCAGTTTCAGCCATAGCAGATGTGAATTTTTGAGCGGATTCTAACCTTGGCCGTCATTAAGGCAATCGGTTATTTTCACCCTAAGCCCAATGCCCTATCGACCTGAAACTAGTTGTTGCCAAAAAAATTCACTTTGTGGATTGCCTTGCCGAGGAAGTTGCACCCATGCTTTTGCGTATGACACACACTTTCAGAATAATAAACTATACTTCGATGGTATACCTGCTCTTATGCAGTGTCTGCCATCCATTGAAAGCGCGGGGCGTAGAGGAGTTTGAGCTGGCCCCAGATGAAACCTACTGGACGCAAGGCCCAGTCGCAGAGCGCATTGAGAAATCATCAGTAGCTGGCGCGCCCCCCACCCATCGCGCCCGCAGCACCTCTGGTCGAGGCGAATCACGTGACGTTTATTACGAAGTCGGCAAAACGCGCAATGAGTTCACTCGCCGGATTCTGTCTGATGTATTCGTGGTCACTTTCAAACCCAGCGCCAACGTCGACGCCATTGCCGAGGCGCTGAATGCCGACAACCTGGGCCAAGTCAATATCCCGGGTGAGATTTACCGTTTCCGCCTCCGCAATTACGAGGACATTGATAACCTGGAGTCCCGCGTCGATGAGTTCCTCGAAATTCTCGCAATCGACCGGCAGTTTGCCCGGATGCAAGAAAGGCGCATCTTGGGCGACGACCCTCTCCTGCCCGACCAGTGGCATCTAAATGATCCCGACGAGGGTATTTACGACATCAACTTGGGCAATCTCTGGGATCGCTATACCGGTGCAGGCGTGGTCATTGGCATTGTGGATGACGGCCTGCCTATCGACCATCCAGACTTATTGCCTAATTTGGAGTCATCGCTGCACTACGACTTTCGCGATGGCGACAACGATCCCAGCCCGAATCTGCTCACACCAGACGAGGACGATGGAGCCTCATCCGGCGAAGACAAGCACGGCGCTGCAGTGGCTGGACTTGCTGCGGCGCGTGGCGGCAACGGAATTGGCGTCAGCGGCGTGGCGCCAGAGGCGCACATTGCCGGCATCCGGCTCATCGGAGACTATGCCGAGGATGTCACCGAGGCCGAAGCATTCCTACACGGCCTGCAGACGATCGACATCAAAAACAACAGTTGGGGCCCCGCTGGCTTTGGCGACATCATTACCGAGCCTGGTCCGCTCGCCAAAGCCGCGCTCAAACAAGCTTGCGAAGAGGGGCGCGGAGGCAAAGGCACGATCTTTGTCTGGGCCGCAGGCAACGGCGGTCTTCGCAATGACGACTCTAACCGCGACGGCTTCAATGCGTCTCCCTACACAATCTCAGTAGGCGCTGTAAATGAATTCGGCGAGGCCGCATATTATTCAGAGCCAGGCGCCTGTTTAACCGTCTGCGCGCCCTCTTACGACCGAAGCACGCGAGGCTTAATCACTACCGACCTGCAAGGCGACGACGGCTACAACCACAGCGCGCTGCCCGACGAACTTGACGATCTGGACTACACCAACTCATTCAGCGGCACCTCAGGCGCGGCGCCGATCGTCTCGGGCGTTGTCGCACTCATGCTTGAGGCCAATCCGAACCTCAACTGGCGCGATGTTCAAGAAATCCTACTCCGTACAGCACAGCAAGTCGATGTGGATGACGACGGCTGGTTCACCAACGCAGCAGACACCCCCTTTCAATTTAACCGCCGCTACGGCGCAGGGCTGATCGACGCTCAGGCCGCTGTGGACCTCGCCGAAAGCTGGACGTCTTTGGGAGAGCGTAAAAGCATAGCTGCCGTAGACGACAGCATAGTGCTGCCCGTTGATGTGCCAGACGACGGGACCGCATTGGAGCTTGATTTCACGATCCCCAATGTCGACTTCCGGGTTGAGCACGCCACAATGCGGCTAACCATTTTCCATACCCGTCGGGGCGATATTTCTGTCGAGTTAATCTCGCCCAGTGGCACATCCAGCCTGCTGCTCCACACCACTGATCTGGACGAAGAGGACCACATTTTTGATTTCACCCTGGGGAGCTTGCATTTCTGGGGAGAGGACGCCGCTGGCAAATGGACGCTCCGCATTCTAGATAACCAGGACGGCGAGTCTGGCGAAGTCGCCCAGGCAACTTTGATGCTCTACGGCACGTCAAACGACGACTTGCCCGCCGCTCCGGATAACCTCTTCATGACACGGACTTCCTACATTTCCGCCTGGCTATCCTGGGATGACCTGGCGGACAGCGAAACCGGCTACCGCATAGAGCGCAGTGCATATGGCGAAAGCGACTGGCGACTGGTCGCCACCACCGCTCCAAATGTTACCTACTATTATGATGAAACTCTGGACGACGCCTATTATTACTACCGGGTTTGCGCGGTAAAAGGCAGCCAGCGATCCGCCTACACCGAGCCCTATGGCTCGTACCGCGCATTTTTGGAGGATACCGTGCTCTACTTCGCCAATTTTGAGGCAGATCAGGGCTACGCGACTGGCGCGATCAACGGTCAGAATGGCTGGTGGACAGACAGCAGCAGTGGCATCAAAGTCATTTCCAGCACGCAACTCAATGGCAGTCGTCTTTTGCGTATCGGCGGCACAGGGTATCAAGGCACAGACTTCGACGCTGCCTATGGCAGCGGCATCTACTTCGAAGACCCCAACGCCAATGCGCTCATTAGCTTTAAATTGAGACTGAATTCGACAGCAGCCCAAGCCAAGGACGCCTTCGGCTTCGAATTCTTTAACTTGAATGGCGAGCGCCTCTTCGGCTTCGAAGTCTACATGCCCACTCGCCAGATCTACTACTATAATGAAGACCTCATACTCAAACCACTCAACCGGACCTTCAGTCTGAACACGACCTATAACATGGAAGTCGAAATAGACTTTACCAAAGGCTATTGGTCACTTCGGAGGGATGGCACGGCATTAGGGAACCGCTTGCCGGTCTCAATTAACAACAAAACCAATGGCTTAGCCTACCATGAATGCTATTGGTATATCTCGTCCGTCAACTCCCCTGGCTCCAACCAGATGCTGATCGACAACTTTAAGATCAGCATGATCGCCACCCAAACCCCTGATGCTCCGCTGAATCTCGAAGCACACGCCCAGGGGGCGTCGACGATTTTCCTGTATTGGGATGACCCGTTTCTTGCATCGAAATACTACATTGAGGGACGTCCAGTTGGCAGCTCAACTTGGCAAAGTATGCTCAATTTCCCGGTGGAAGACTGGCCGCTTCCCGTAGCCGTAAAAGGCCTGGAGCCAGATACCGAATATGAGTTCCGCATTCGCGCCGAAAATGAGTATGGCTTTTCCAGCTATAGTTCCACCGTCACCATGAGCAGTCTGCATCTCTATCAAGACTGGTTGCTCCAGATGGACCTCGATGCGGAGGAATCACTTCTCAACGATCCTTTTGAGGTGGGGCACCCTCTCCTGCTGGCTTACGCATTAGGAATTCACCCGGAGTACATCACTGAAACCCGCTTGCCAAAGCCCAGCGTCAATGACGACACCGGCATGCTTGAACTGAAATACTATCGCGGGCGCGACGACGTTTCCTACCAAGTTGTGGCCAGTGACAACCTCGTTGGTCCCTGGCTAGAGGCTGATGTGGTTCAGGAATTCGAGGTCGACGGCCGGTACGTCACTGCCGCCATCGAACAACCTGTAACTGGCGCACGATTCCTTCGCCTAGTCTGCACGCTCGATGAAGAATAGGCGTGATCAAGCGCAGTCCTTGGGAAAGAATCTCATTTTCGATTTGTCACCAAGCAAAAGACTGTCACTTTACTCGCCATGCCAGTAACAGAAGATGCTATTTCCGCAGCTGAAGCCGATTACGCCAAGCTGCTTGACGAAACCAAAACACTGATCCTTGCCAGTGGTGGAGAATCCCCCACCCCTGAGGCCTCCTATGTTCCCCATGTGCGCGACGCCAAGGGAAACTTCTATGTTTTTGTGAGCGAAATGGCGCGCCACACGATCAACCTGCGCACAGGTAATAACGCCAGTGTCATGCTGATCGAAGACGAGGCGGCCGCCAAACAAATCTTCGCGCGGCGCCGCGCGACTTATACCGTCCAACCGGAAGAACTCCCCCGCGACGGCGAAGAGTGCAAAGCCCAAATCGACGCATTTCGCGAGCGTTTCGGACCGATGATCGACATGCTTGCTGGCATGAGCGATTTCCACATGATTCGCCTTAAGCCGACCAGCGGTCGCGTCGTTCTCGGTTTTGCCGCCGCATTCCGAGTAACCGGCGAAAATTGGGACCGCTTGGAACAGCGCGTCGCCACTGGCTCCAAAGGCCACGGATAAGTTCGGTATACCAACTTACCTTTTGTCGCAAAGCCGCGTGCGTTGCAGATACTTCAAGCAAAGGATAACGCAGCAACTGCGTTATCCTTTTACTTTTAGGGAAACTTGTATGCTGCGCCTAAAAGCTTCCAAGGTAGAGCAAAATCGAGATCAAGGGCTCTAGGTGCCTGGGGAAGTTCGCACGTGATCCAAATCAATGCTCCGGCAATAGCGAGTATTCTGCCAAATAGGAGCGCCATAATGCATCGGCACACAAAGACTTGCACTAGACTAAGTCACGCTGTATGCCGCAATTTCCATGCATCTAGACGCATGATTCTACTGAAGCCACCGGATTTCAGAACTTAGAATATTCTCAATATTCAGCGGCATCGATTGATACTAAAAATGAAACGCCCTGTCGATTTTACTGCACTAGATAAGAGAGTGATCACCGCTTTCGAAATCCTGTCCGCAACATCGCAATTCCAATAATCGCGAAAGCCCCGCCAATAATCACAATTTGAAGCCTGGCCGCCAGTGTATTCGGAAGTAGTGTAAAAAGCAAGAAGAGCAGACCTATCACAAAACTCGTAGCCCCCATAACATTCAATTGAAATGAGTCGTTGGACTCACCGATTTCTTTATCAAAATCTACAGGCGTTTGCATTTTCTTGTAAAACTGGCGAACGCGCTCCCGGTATTCTGGCGCAGCCCTTTCCCAGAGAGGAAGACTCAGTAAGCACCCCAGTAAGCTGAAGGCATATATCCAAATCAACCGATCCTGAATCGGCCAGTTTTCGCCACCAATGCTACTCTGATAGACAAAATAAGCTGAGGGCAGTATTGCGAAGCCGATGATGATAAAATAGGATGCCCAGTGAAGCCGTTTAACCCATAAAGCAAGCAATACCGGCATCCCCAACGGCAATCCCACGACTGCAGATATCATTAGATACGCATCAAACAATGAAACTTTTTCCTGGAAAGTAAGCAGTAGCCCAATGGCGATAATATATACTCCTAAAAGTATCGTAAACAGTCGACAGAGCGCTAAGCCAGCGTGGTCGCTCAGTGGCTTAAGGTTCAACTTATCCCTCATCCTTGGGATGATGTTGTTTACGATAATGCCCGTGGTGCTATTGAGGCCGGTATCCATGCTACTCATTGTCGCAGCAAGCATTGCAGCCAGCATGAGGCCCATAAAACCATTGGGCAAGAGCGCCTGAGAGATAACTGCATAACTAGCGGTAGACGGCTCTTTGATGCCCACAGCCATCACTTCAGGGGCATACAAAAAGCGAGCGACCATCGGGGGAACAAACCATACAATAGAACCAATGAGCATTAAAAGGCACGCCCAGGCTGATGCCCACCGAGCATGGCGACTATCTTTGACCGATAAAAAGCGTCCAGCCGTTCCAAGATTAATGTAACCTTGCAACTGAAGAATAAAAATAACGACAATCCATTTCCAAGTAAACTTATCATCAGCAAACTGCCCGGGTTCCTTAACCAGTTGAAAATCGCTGGCAAATTGAGGGTCATGAAAGTAGCCGAAAAAGGCGGAGACTCCCCCAACCTTTACCAATGCCAGGTAAAACATTAAAATCGTCAGAGAGAATAACACCAAGCCCTGTATGAAATCCGTTGCCATGACAGCCCAACGCCCTCCAGTGGTTGAATAAAACAATACGATACAGCCGAGAATAACCACGACCCAAGCTGTCGGGATCTGAAGTATGGCCCCAGTAAAAACAGCAAGCGCATATAACTGCGTGGCGGCGCCTACGGGTTGAATCAGGAGGGAAATATACGCGCTGAACTGCTCAACGCTCACATTGAACCGCTCGCGCATGATATCCGCCCAAGTCGTCGCCCTCGTTTGCCTAAACCAAGGACCGATCCAAATACACAAACCGAGGCCAACACAGTTTGCCAAATAGATCACCAGGAAAGTCGGACCAGCTGAAAAGGCAGCCGATGCATTTCCAGTAAAGGTAAATGCGCTGATCCCAGCCATGAACATGCTGGTTCCGACCATCCACCAAGTGCCTTGAGCCCCACCGCGAGCAAAATCACTTACATTCCGATTTAGCCGTGAAAAGACTGTTCCGACAGCCAGTAGGACGGCCAAATACACCCCCAATGTAATGTATTCTATTATCATCCCAGTGATGCTTTTGAGTTCAGAATTCCAATTAAGAAGCCACTCGCAAAGTAGATAACGAGTGGCTCCCGGTGGAGGAATACGAGTTCCGTTGATTCTCGAAATCAGTCCAGATCGTAACGTAACAGCATTGCACTGCCCCCTAGCTAGATCATAAGGACATGTTCGAATTCAATGAAACTGACTAGAACGAGAAAGTCTATTTAGTTTACTTTTTGCGCTTTACGCTGCGACGTCCTACCACAAGCACTCCCATGAGGACTGCCCCAAAAAGAGCAAAGCTTGATGGTTCGGGTATCGACGAAACCTCAACAATATAATCGGCGAGATAGTATCCCCCGCTGGAGGTATACCCACTGCCACTTGTGCCAGCGTTGATAAGGATACCTCCACGGTCCGAAGCGCTTGAGACAATGAAAGTGCCAGAGATACTTGTCCAAGTCTGATTATCATCCTGAAAGCTGAATGTTTGCGCCAAGTCCGTGTAACTGCTCACCCCAACGCCGGTGGTTCCTTCTGTGTAGCGAACTTCCCAGTCATTGGGATTGATTCCGCCGTTGGTGTCATTTCCAAGGATCTTAAAGCTGTAGCTCACCAGAACATCTTGGCCTGATGTGAAATCGGTAAAATCCAAGTTCATCAAATAGAACCCAAAATTAGTATTTTGAGAATTCGCAGTTCGAACATAATAGGCGGTTTCACCTGCGATTGAGACAATGGAGTGATCAGAGCTCCCGCTTTCACCTCTGACGATAAACATATTTGCCGTAGAGCCCGGATCACCAGACCCGCTATAGGAAGTATCCAGTGTATAATTCCAGCTGGCAACATCTGTCGCTAGCGTCTCTGGAGTTGAAAAAGAATATCCGTAATTCCGCGTCTGCGCATTCAACGAAATGCTACAAAAGACGCTAATTACAAACAGAGGTAGAACTGTTGTATTTTTCATTTTTTGCTTATTCTTGAGTGTTAGTTTTGTTTAATCAGTGAAATGGTTTCCAGTCGGATAGCCTTCTCCGTGCCCCTGCCATAGCCGACTTGTATCTGAATTTCATCGGGCTTGCCTGGAGAGAGAAAGCGTAGTGACTTGATTTCCAGCGGCTCCCCTTCATCCGGTTTGAAGTAAAAATCAACCCGCCCATTATTATGCCAGTAGACCTCAAACGTGCGCGCCCGATTAAACCAACTGACGGTGTCCGAAAACTGGATTTCACCCGTACCGCTAACCAGAACACCCGTTGTATTGTTAATCAATTTGATGATAAGCAGCGGACGCCCTCTGGATAGTATCGTTAAGGATCCATTTTGATTTTGAGAGCCTGAGGTTCCAGCTCGGAACAAAAATCCACCGGTTGAAATCCCATCGAACTTGTACAGAAGCAATGGAGTGCCCTCTGCATCAGTAAGGTTATCGACGGAACTATCGAAGACATCATTCAGGACCATTGCCACTTGGCCCGGCTCAACTAGCCCAGGCGGAGGAGCCACTTGAATCGCACCCTCCTGCCGAGCAGCGACGGAACCAATCGTCCAATCCTCAAGAAACGTTTCGGCATCCAGACTACCGTTTCGGAAATCCCAAGACCCAACAGTTTCGGCTCTAACCTGCAGCATTCCAAGCAGGAGAATCGGTAAAACTCTCAAGTAAATCGTTAACATTACATAAAAAAGATTATTTTAATTTAATCGATCGTCAACAATATTTTAATTCTTTTTAATCATACCGACGTAAAGCAATTTGACGAACGGCCTATCGATCAACTGGAATAGAAGCCCCAGGAGACATCCGAATTCCAAACACTACTTAGTAAGCATCGATATGCATATTTAGAGGAACTCCATGGCCATCAGGAGAATTCGCCAAGCCTTGCCCTACTGATCTAGTCCTTAGCGCGCCGACGCAGAGTATTGTTTCTCGTTGTACTATCCAAATCAGCACAATCGCAGCATGATAGAGCCAACAGAAATCAGCGCATGGTTTTTCAATGGTAACCGTCTAAACGCCTAAGCGCCCGAAAGGCCTAAGCAATACTTGAGGGTTATTCGACTTCGATTTACGTCCTCGCTAAATTTCTTTCCCGGATAATGGACGTAAGGCTTAAGAGAAAATTACACTATTTTTACCAAGCATTCCCCCGGAAATGCGTTAATTGAGTATTAGTATTTCGCAAGCCAAAGGAAGACGAAACGATCTGGAATCTTTATACTATTGAAAGATGCACTATTCAAATTCCAACCCCATCGTGATTACCGCAGTGACACATCTCGATGACAGCGAGCATTGCACCGCAACTCCTGCTCCAATCGTGCAAGCGCAGAGCAACACTTCCGCCCACAAGTTACCACTTCGGAAATTCAATTACCCATCCTTTTCAACATCAATCACTATTTAAAGCAAGGGGTACCGGTAAAACCAAAGTAAATCGTTGACATTACATACATGCGATTATTTTAATATTACCGATCTTAGATGTTATATTCAGAATACTTAATCATACCGACATCGCATAATTCAAGCGAGCCATCGATCCAGCACGACGCGCAGCTGCCTTAAGTCGGCAACGATAATCAATCGAAAGGACTACCCAGAGTAAGGGGATGAAATGAGACGTAATCCGCCATAGAAATACAATCGTCCCAAACGCATTTCATAAAAGCTGAAACTCCCGAAAAAATGACCTCAGCAAACACAAATGTCCTACACTAATAATAGATACACCAGCAAAAGCCCTGGAATGGGAAAACCGGGCTTTGCCCTGATAATCGCTCTGGCGCTGATGGCGTTCATGGTGATGCTGATGCTTTCAATCAGCACACTAATCAATATCGAGACTCGCGCTACGAGCATCGAGGCATCTAAGAATGAGGCCCGGCAAAACGCGCAGTTGGGATTGTACTTAGCACTGGGAGAGCTACAACGTCTAGCTGGTCCGGACCAACGGATAACCGCCCGCGCAGACATGCTCGAAAGCTATGTCGCAGCGATCGACTCATCGGACAATCGCACCACAGTAGCGAATCCATTCTACACGGCGGTGTGGAACGTAAAGCCTACACAAAATTCCGATTGGCCACACAAAGCGGGCGCCTCGAACAACGTCAACCTTAGGCAATCGCCGGCGTTCCTAGTGAGTGGCAATGAAGGTTTCTTGTGGGGCGGCCAAGCCAGCATTACAGAATCCACAACAACGTTCGCCGACCCATACAACTTTACGGAGGCTGGCGTAGTCGTTGAAAAACGACCAATCAACAATGGGGATCCCTTATCCATTAATCGCTATGCCTGGTGGATTGGTGACGAAGGCGTCAAAGCAAAGCTCCGCCGAGAAGCAAACGAGGATCAGATCGATTCGAACTCCTCCAAATGGATGCAGCCAATGGGCGCAACGCCACAACTACTTGATACGAAGTTGAGAAACCTCGACCGCGACGAGTATGAAACTCTCGCCCAAAACGCAACTAGTTTGGAAATGCTTCAACTCATAGACCCCAGCTTTGCCGATGTATTCGCCACTGCAGCAGGTAACTTAGCAACCCCACATTTCCACGACTTCAGCTTACACGCACTTGGTGTTTTGTCTGATGCGCGCAACGGAGGGCTCAAAAAGGATCTCACGCTGTCTCTCCATGCCAATAGCGGAGCAGCTCCTTCCGGGACAGAAAACAACTCCCTGCTGTACCCCGAGTTCGCCCTACCGGAAGGCCATAAGATCCTTCAACCCGCTTGGGGCTACTTACGTGATCATTACCAAGGCATAGAAAGAACGAATGCTAACGACGTTGAAACCCCAATTGATGAAACGTGGGCAACAGACGAAATCGTCGCCATGCGCATACCAGACGCAAACACACCTGGCATCTTACCCATTCTAACCAGAGCCCAACTAGGCATCACCCCAGCATTAATACGAACATCGGCGCCCGATGCCGATACCACTACATGGGAAATCTATTACTACTATTTCCCTGCCGTAGTCCTCTGGAATCCCTACGATGTAGCGATGCACATTCCGGAACTACGAGCTATTTCGCGCCCCTATGTCGGCAGCTCCAATTACAAGTTTCATGACCGCTACGGAATCCGGCTGTCGATAAGCGACGCCAGCGGGAATGAGATCGCAAACAACATTCCTGCAATTGGAGGTAAGCTGGAGAGCGCCTCCCCCAATCAGAGCATCGGACCAATGCATTTCACGATCCCGGAAATGATCATACCCTGCGGGCGAGCCGTGATATTATCGCCTGATGAAGGGACTTACCCGCTTGCCGAATCTAGCGACTCAAATACGAATGAATTGAAGCTTGGTTGGCGCCCTAATGGATCGTTTTATCGACGGACTCATGTAGTCCTCACACTGGTCGCTGAAGACGACTCCCCTGAAGACGCTATTGCGAATTATGAAGTGACCATGCGAACGGCGCTTCCAGATAACGAAGTCACAAGTATCTACACTGATAGTTTCTATAACGCCAACGGTGTTTGGGATTTAATGGAGACCTCTTCAATCGGTAACCAGAAAGACGGATGGCTGTCGATCAACTCGCCCGAGAAGCTCTTCGTAAATCAGATTTTTCAGCTATCCCACACGAAAGGCGGCGCAACATCCTTGATATTTAATGCATCACAAATGAAACGGCTTTTGGACCCAGCCGACTTCGAATCCCCGGAAAAGTTTCTTCAGGAAGGCTCGCTAACCGTCCCCTCCGTTCTCCAAGTCTTCTCGACAAAATTTTCCGACGATAATTTTGGACTCCCCAATAGTGCATTTGGAGCCGAAAAAATCCGCTGGAGCTACAACTACAATCCCCGCTCTGAATATACCTTCAGTCGCTCTGCAGAAATGCCCAGCACCGATACCTCAGGCCTTTTTTTCAATAACGATGCGGTCGATGCGTTCACCCCTGCGTTAGCGCTGGAAGATCAAAACCCTGCCCCGACCTATGTGCCAGTAGGCGGGCAGGCAAATAGCTTCGATAACGACCGCGCAGCAATTTTCCACGCAGCAAAACCTGGTGAAAAGTATTTCAATATCGCTAGCTTGCGCCATGCAAATCTCGCCAGCAGTACGACTCGCCCTGTCAGTGGAAATGAGCCAAGAGGCGGCCAACACCTAACCCCGGCGTTTAGCTTAGGCGAATCAATTGCATCACCACTGATAGAGCCAGAGGATGTAGTCGCACATTTTGACGATCCAGAAAGATTCTGGCTGCCCGACTTGCCCTATTTAATCAATGAAGCGCTCTACGATAGATATTTCCTTTCAACCGTATCCCCTGATACGCACCAATCGGAGCATCCATTACTCTTGGAATACGGGACCAACCTCCCCTACACACAAACCTCCGAAGGATTTGATAAAAATGCGGCTACATTGATGTTGGATAGCGCCTTTAACGTAAACTCCACTTCCGTCGATGCTTGGGCTGCATTTTTAGCGAATGCACTCGATGCGCCCGTAACTCTCCACGGTCAAATTCAAGACTCCGAAAATGGCGCGCCCTACACGCGACTAGTTAACCCGCTCGATGGCAGCCTCTCCAGTGGAGAGCTAAACTCTGACAATACGAAGATGCTGACTGGCTTTCGACGCCTTAACGACGATCAGTTAAGAGCGCTGGCAACAGCAATTGTTGAAGAAGTCAAAGTGCGTGGCCCCTTCCCCAGCATGAGCCATTTCGTCAATAGAGTGAGGGCCAATCCCACCGCTGACTGGTCATCGGATAGCCCATTAATGAGAGATGACATCTCACCCGAACGTAAGCAAGAACTAGTCAGTAAAGGCGCCCTGCAATCTGCCTTGGACCGCAATCCATCCAATGGCGACGAGATCGCCTTGGCGCTGCCCAACGCAGCACTCTTAAATGAGGAGTCCGCACGAGTAAGCTCGTCAGAGAATCATGTCGCCCTCGCCAACGCTCAGGCCCTCGATGGATTCACTTCTCAAGGAATGCCTGGTTATCTAATGCAGGGAGACCTACTCGCTACGCTGGACTCTGCCATGGCAGTGCGCTCCGACACGTTTCGCATCCTTGCCTATGGAGAAGTAAGCGATCCATTCACGGATCAAATAGTTTCAACAGCAAAGTGCGAAGCCATCGTCCAGCGAATTCCAGAATACGTAGACGCAGCAGACGAACCTTGGGCGGCCCCCTACAGCGCTGATGGCGCCAACGCGCTGATATCAGAAGTCAATGAGATGCTGGGCCGCAGATTTATTATAGTTTCATTTCGATGGATTAATTAAATTTCTATGAAAACAACACCACATACACTACGACTATTCCTGTCCCTTTTGGGGCTGCTCTTCTGCTATCCACATCTCAGCTTAAAGGCTGAGACAGACCCGCTCGTTTCAGTGGATCTTGCCGTGTTAATTCTGGAACAGCATAACCAGCCTGAATCCAATTCACAGCGTCCAAGTAGCTTACAAGCGCGCCCCACTAGAGCAGGTGCAGAACGATACAAGCGTTGGGTGCGCACTGGTCCAGGACCAGAAGATTTTCAGCAAATTGCTGCGGATGAAAATCTCCTTTCACTGCCATTCACCTATCATGGTCCTCGGCAGTTTGCGCTCTACGAGCGTGTGAACCAATCAGGGGAAAGGACCACTTTCATTGCTCGAGAGAGAATACTCCTTCCTAGCAGCACAACTTCCGGCGTGTTGGTCCTAATTAGAGATACTCAGCCAGCTCAGGCGCCTCATTATCAAGTTGGTTATATCGATTGCTCAGATGCAGAGCAGAACAGCATGGGAGTGCTATTCTGCAACTACTCAGATGCGCCGAAAGCAATTCGAATTGGAAAAGATAACAATCCAGTAACCATCGATCCTTCTGCGCGCTCCTGGACGCCACTGAGCCATGAACGTGCGGTAATGCCATTGAAAATAGCTTCATTTGATGGACAATGGAAACTCGTCCAAAATACAGTCGTCCGCTTATCCACACAACGCCCAACACTAGGAGTTATTTTGCCTGGGAATCAGGACGGCTCTCAATCAATTCGTCTGCTTAGATTCACATTGCCGAATTGGAAGAGCACTGAGCCAAATGCTTAATCGCATCGCAAGACATTCATTTCCAGTCACAATTTTAATACCTGTCTAACGAGAAAGATGAGGTTGAATGCCTGATTCAGATCTTCATTTCCCACCACACATTGGAGATCGTCGACAAATGCAAAACGATCGTTGACATTACCTATCTTTTGCTTTTTTAATATTATCGATCTCAAGCAAGAAATTAGATAATATTAATGGAATCGACTAAAAAAGACGGGCATCACTCCAACTCCCATTCACCAGAAGGGCAATATGCACCAAACTGGCTAAAAGCCATTGGCGATCTACCTGACCATTATCATGGTCACGTTTGGCATAATGGAGTGATGCCAAACAATTACATGTTCTTTCTACGTAATAACGTCGAAGAATTAGCCCCCACTCGAGTCACTCAAAATTTACACCAACGGTACGAGTTCGTAATCAATTATTCTGGATCTGGACGAGTCTGCCTCGGAGATGACGAATACGATTTCAATCCCGGCTCGTCGACGCTGATTCCACCAGAAACATTTCACCGTTACTACAACGTTCCTGAGGATGGGTTCCTTTGGCTTTTCTTCACCTTTGATCTGAGTTGTAAGAACTTATTGCCGATAAAGACGGGGGTAGTGACCGAACTAACGGAAGAGAATTTAACGGCCATCAAGGGCGCCACTCAGACCTATCTTGATCCGTGCACAGAACTCGACATCTTTGAAGCTGGATTAACGATGGGGAGAGTGTGCCAATCCGCGATCAAAGGCCGTACGCTCCCCCCCAAAGATACGATCGATCTACAAGAGCACGAAACGAATAATTTTCTAAAAAAGATAGCTCGTTTCGTGGATCGCGAAATGGACTTCGCTGTGCGCATCGATGACATAGCGAAGCACCTTGAAATGTCCGAAAGTAATTTGCGTAAAGTATTTCGCGAAAACTTTGGCGTTAGCCTTGGGGCTTATTTACGACAATCCCGCCTGACTCGCGGGGTGCAGCTAATTAACCGCCCTGATCTCTCAATATCGGATGTCGCGAAACGCTGCGGGTTCGAATCCATCAACTCATTTAGCCAATCCTTTAGCCGAGCCATTGGCATGCCCCCCTCAGCCTACAGGCAACATCTCGCTGAGGGGAAGTCGCCCATTCACGTGAATTTCGATCAATAGAAAACACGATGGCTACGGCATCTACATTCGGCGCCCAATCCCCTGCAGTTCCATTTCGCGGGGTTCATTTGGACCTCAAAGGATTAGTCCCTACATTCCATCGCTTACTAAAGCTGGTTGACATTTTCGACACACTAAAGATTCAAGCAATTTTAGTCGAATGGGAGGACTGTTTTCCGTGGTCTTGCGACCCACGCCTTCGCGCTCCCCACGCGTACACTGAAGATCAAATTTTACAGTTCTCAAAACGCTGTGATGAGCTTGGGATCGAGATAATCCCCTTGGTGCAGAGCCTTGGCCATTCTGAAAACGTATTGCGGCTGCCCGGCAACGAGGGCATGCGCGAAATTCAACACCGCACTGATGTTTTTCACCCCTTAGCGCAAGGATCATCTCAAATTGTCGCAGCTATGGTTAGCGATGTCATTGAGCTCATCCCTGGAATCAAACACTTCCACTTAGGCGGAGATGAGGTTTATACGTTGGGGAAAAATCCAGCTAGCAAAGAATTTATTGAAAATCATGGCATAGCAGAACTCTACTTAAAGCAACTAAAGCCATCGCTCACGCTCCTCAAAGAAAACTCTATACGACCACTACTCTGGCACGACGAGGTCGTGCAATGGGAAGATCAACAGATTCAAGTTTTCGCACAAGACTTCGACTTGGTTGTTTGGGGATATACAGGCGATCCACGAAACCCGGAAACCTATCATTTCCGCCTTCCACACATTCAGAAGCTTCATCATTTGGGTTGCTCCCTTTGGGGAGCCACTTCCTACAAAGGCGCAGATGGCCCTTGGGCAAACCTGCCTGATACCCTTGCAAGAGCAAAAGCGACACAAGGCTGGGCGGAGTTAACTGCTGATTTTGGATTGAAAGGCATCTTCATCACCGCGTGGAGCCGATATGCAAGCGGAAGAATTCAGGTATCTCCCATTGATGGCGCCCTTGATTCGTTGGCCTACATGGCTATCACACTGCACAATGGCCAAGCTCCAACGGATGGCATTGATACCTGCATCTCCGTATTAGATGATTTAGGAGAAGCCGAATACCTCGCTACGTGCAAACAGCTTCTTTTAAATTTTACGAAGCATGTAGATAAATCATGGGAATGGATTCGGCAACTCCATGAACAGAAAGAAAACATCAAGCTCGAACCGACGAGGGCAAATAGTGGCATTGAGGAGATTATCTTTGACCTGCTCGCACAAGATATAAAGGCCTGCAGGGAATATGGCGAACAATTGGAGCAATGCCTCAATGGTAAAGTGGCGTCGCCCTTACCCCAGTATTATTGGGAGAGCCGCCTCAAGGCAATTGAGGATGCTTCAAATCAACTCGTGAATGATGGCGTGCTTTGCAGCTCAACGCCAATACTTGCTTAGGGCCAAAGTGTATTCATTCAGCCCTTCATCCAATAAAAGCGTTATGAACATGATTCTCTAGCATGCAAAAGTTAACGATTAAACCGAAGAATAATCATTCTGGTTTCACACTCGTGGAGCTCCTGACAATCATAGCAATAGTTGGAGTGATGGCATCGTTACTGATACCTGTGGTTGGCACGATACGTCAAAGCGCCAAGCGCAGTGTTTGTGCGAGTAACCTCCGGCAGCTTAGCTCGGCATCGTTACTTTATTCAAACGAGCACGATGGAGAGCTAATCGCAACACCATTTCAGGAAGAAGGCAAATACTGGTTTAGGCAGGTATATCCATATTTGGACAATCAAGAAACCAAAGTAACATCAGCGGTTTTCCAATGCCCCAATGACGAATCTGCAATACAGGCATTTGAAAACAACGGAACTGAATGGAACTCCATATCTTACCTCCTTCTAAAGGATGTCCCCACATGGAAACTGCGAACCCAGATATCCAACGCGCCAGACTCTCCTCAGTTTATAGACGCAGAAACAACAGCGACCACGGACTATTATAATCAAACCAAATTCACGAGCAAGGTGAAGGGTTCGGCAACTGTATGGCGTCACGATTCAGGCGTTAACGTGGCTTACTGGGATGGCAGCGTTCAGTTTATCGAGAAACCAACTTACGAAAAAGTTTTCAAATCTAAGAACTTATAGCGTTCGCGCCTGTAGACTGATTACTCAAGGCACCCATGAAGATCTATACCCTATTGTTGGCGTTGCTACCCCATATCTGTTTGGCAAGCGAACCATGGAACAATGCCGCATGGAAAACCTCGCCACCAACTCAAGACGATATTCCCCTTTTGCGAGAGGAAGCACTCTCAGCCCTGTCATCCTCCTATGAGTTGCTATATAGCCAGGCAGCCAACGACACAAACTACGTCTCACATGCTCGACCGCTCATTGAATGGAATGCCTGGCAGCTAAGCCACTTATACCGATTAAGTGGCGATCTTGCCGCCGCAGAAAAAGCTGCAGTCATTCTAGCTGGGCTCGCATCAAGAAGCACACCAGAACCACCAACGGGCATCCACGTAGAAGGCAAGTGGATCCCCTACCCGGCGGTCATCAGCTATGGATTAATTAAAAATGCACCGATATGGCCTATAAATGGCAATGCAGGGGAAGTGCTTGCCGAAAAGAAAGACATTGAATCATGGCTCATGAAGTATTCTCAGTCCTTCCAAAAGCTGCTGGATCGTCCAAACCAAATTACTAACTATACCCCTTTTGGTTTAAGGCATGCAGCATCACTAGCCTTAGTGACTCAGGACGAAGCATTGCTCCAGAAATGCTATGAGACAGCAAACCATTTAGCTTTTGGCTCCGACTTTTGGTATGCGGATTTAATTTGGCAAGAAGGCACGGTTTCCTACGCAAGGCAAGTTACCGGCAACCTAAAAGCGCTACTGCCCCTGCTGGAAGCAGGCCTGAACTTAGATCAGGTTCAGTATGCCCAGACCGATCTCAAAAATCTGTCTGAACGCCTCAACGCCATTGACGAAGTGCAAAATGATTTCCGAATGCCAAGTGGTAGACCGATTCCGATCAACGACACCCACTGGGCCATACCCGCTGACTCAACTCCAAGAGCCCCTAGGCCAATCGAATTTCCCGACTTCGGCCATTTCGTGCTAGCAGGCAAGGATATTGAGTCACACTTGTCGTTGCCCGCATTAACTGGAGGTGGCCGCTATGGCGGCGGACACATTCATGATAGCAGACTGAGTTTACAATTATGGGGACACGGCCAAGAGCTTCTCCCCGATGCAGGCTATGCATTCAGACCTGCGAATAACCGCTATTTCCATATGTCACCGCTGGCTCATAATATGTCGCTGGCGACTGACGATGATGCCAGTTACGAAGACGGCCCTTATGGAGTGTGGCACGGAGCATGGGCTCGAAGCGCGCTCTTAGGCTATGACAACGGCCAGTCCTCAAATGGCGTTGTTACCTACATTGCAGCGTCATCACCTGGCCCCGAAAATGAAGGCATTAAAGTATCCGAACGCGCCCTGATTCAAGTTGCGACGGGAGATTGGTCTGGATATGTAGTCGACTGCTTCTGGCTGCAAGGAGGCACAGTCCACCGCTCTGTGCTACGACAAACTGAAGATGAAAACGTCGTCCAAGCAATTGACGCCCCATTAACAGATGCTGGCTTAAGCATGGCGCATGTATTGCATGAAGATAAAGTTGGCGATGGCGCCTGGACCGCTCTGCTCAAGTCTCCAATGAGAGTCGATACCGAATCCTCTTTTAAGATAAGCTGGCTAGGCACAGAGAGTAATGTAGCACTCAATTTATTTATGGCTCCACAACCAGGCTCAACCAGTTGGATAAGCAGGCTTCCGCGCCTACGGCCGACCAACCAGGATGAGTCCCAAAAGGACGACTTCCCCGGGTGGCATTTACTTAGACAGAGACAGGTTCAGCCAGAAGAATCTACACTCTGGGCCGGTGTTTATGAGCCAGTCGCTGATGGCGAAGAACCCAAAATACTCAATGTGCTCTGGGATTTTGATGAGTCTGACTCCGGCGTGATGATAACGGTCGTCCTGAAGGATCGGACGGACCACTGGTTTTTGGACCGATCAAGCGATGTGATGAATTTAGGAGCTTATGTTTTTCAGGGACGAGCGGCTGGCTACTCCAGTCGTAACGATCAAATCCTCTGGGCTTGGGCCGCACTTGGTTCGACGTTAAAAAAGAACGATAACCTAATCATTGATGGAGGCAACGATATGCCTGCGCGCGTGCTGTCGCTTCAAGCAACGCCTTCAGGCGTAGAACTGGTGGTCGAAGGCCGAATGGCTATTCCCTCCTCACATTGGGCAGCGATTGCGTTTGCGGATGGAAGTGGACGTGGGCTCTACCTGAACAAAAGCAAAGAGACGCGGGCAGAGAATACTGTTTTTGAATTGGAGACAGACCCAGGATTTCGCGTTGGTGAGTCAATGATGACCCGAACCGCATTTCCACTGCACTCAATCAATGGGGACACATACATTTCTCCACTCGGTGGCAAGTTTAACAAAAATAAAGCATTGCCCACCGAATCCGATGCACAAATCAATTAGCGTCCTTCTAGCAGCCCATCAGTTATGAGAAGATTCCAGTCGGATTGTTGTTTACTGGGTTGATTGGGTTGCTGAGGTTCTGCGATAGAAAAGCCATAGGGCGAACGGAGACGGAACCTGTGGATTGTCAATTGAAGTTGACCGCGATTTCGCTACATGATTTCCATCACCATTGGCCTTTTCGATCACTTTGGGCTCCAATTATCTATGTTACCAACTGCACCTCCACTTCTTCACGATGATAGTTGAGCAGATAGCCCACCGCGCCGTTCACTTTTACAAATAGCAGTAGTTTTAATAGGCTTGTAGGGCCTTTTTGAAAAAGGAATCAGGTTGTCCAATCCTTGGTGATTACGCTCATGGTGGTAGCGCTCAAGGTACTGATCAACCCCCGGCAAAGCGACCTTTCGACCTATCTGATTTCATTGATTCATTTGTCTAAATCTATATCAGCATCCCCGATCGCCCAGGGCCAGGGCGCCTGCACGCAACGCAGATGCTCCCAGGGAAAATGATGAGGCACCGAATCGCGCGGCTTTCCAAGTAGTGGAATTTCAGATACATCCGGCCCAGGCGCTGATGCTTCCCATGCGGGCCACTCGACCAGCATCCGATTGATCTCCGCAAAACGTGGCTCCGGGCTACCCGGCGTCCAGGAAGTTTCCATTTCCAACTCAGGTCGCGCATCCGACACATCACGACAGTAACGCACACGACGCGTAGTCCAAAAGTAATCTTCAATCCTCGCTCGGCTCAACTCTCGCGCAAAAGCCTCTAGTGAAGCGTAATCGTCCACACTGGCATGCTCTGCAATAAAACCGCCGTATACATCGGCACAATCCTGCATGCTGAAAGTGCGGGCTTCCCCATCATAGAAGGTGCTTCTAATCACTTCGTAACCATTAATCTGCTCCAGAGTAATCGTCGGCTCTCCCATTGTTCGCGTATAGACCAAAGGACGAATTCCAATCAGGAGACGCCCACGCCGACACACAATCCATTGCCCCCGTGGCACTACCCCACTCCAGTCATCACGTGACTCTGCTCCCACATAAAGTTCATCCGCTCCTCCAAACTTCGCAGAAAAACAAACGAGCTCACTCAGTTTTCTCACTCCATAGGGCGCTTGACCATCCAATCCACTGAGAGAGTAATGTGGATGAGAGAGCAACATTGCCGTGCTCTTTGACTGAAGTGTATACTGATTGGCCCAGGAAACTAAATTGTCCTGCTCACCACCATTTGTATACTCAGGGTCTTCTGGCGCAAACTCGCCCGGTGTCCCGTCATTCAATAGCATTTTAGAAAACACGGTGCCGACATCCTTTAAGCCATCTAAGTTATCATCAGAATTTCGGCGATAAGTAACAAAGTAAGCGGCCGGTTGAACTCCATTCAAAAAGGAGACACTCGACGTCCCCAAAGAAAAGTCCGTCTCCTGATAAGTCTGCAAACGATTTTGACACCCTGGATAACCTCCAGAAACAATCGGTCCTGCTTCGGAGGTTGAAACACAATCAAAGGGATAAGTCTTTTCAGTAAACAAGCGCTTCGTCGCATCACTGAGATGATACTCTCCCGCAGCCAGCCAACACATTTGAGCGATATTAAAAGGCTGGTTTCCTCGGTTGTGTAATACCATCTGCTCATCCGGTTCGAACAAACGCATTGGTGACATTTTCGAACAATCTCCCAAAACAAACCAAAGTAGCGACGAGGCTAAAGTCACTTGTCCCAATAAATCAACCGTATAGGCCCGTGAATAAGGACCGGCTAGCATGCCGGTCTCCTTATGAAAACGAGCGGCCAGATCCAACCAGAGTCGCGCTTCAATATCGACTGCCAGTTGACGGGCTTCGCCATTTTGCGCATGACCAGCAATTTCGGCCATCGCATGCAATGAAAGCGGCGAATAGGTCGGTGAGTTGTATTCGCTGTTGATTCCACGTCGCGTAAGCTGCGCAGCGAACTGCCGTAAACTCCACAGTCCATGCTCCACCGCTTCAGGGTTCCCCAGCATCTCGCCACCAAGAATCAATCCCATGGCAGCCTTCGACGGCATATTGTCATTGAAGCCATGAAATTGATAATCCGGCGCCCGATTACCCGCCCAAGTGGCAAAACCATCACGCACCATCGCCTCTAGTTTGGACGCCACCGGCGCAGACAACTGTGCTCGATAACGCAGCAATAAGACCAAGGCAATGTTCGTGCTGAATATATTAAAAGTCGACTCGACCGGATACTCTTTCTGGCTGACATCCGTCGTCCCAACTACGAAATCTCCCATTTCTTCTTGGCCCGTTTCAAAATAAGAGAAACTGAGCCAGAGGCGTTCTCGCGCACGCAATGGCCGGGTGGAAACCTTCCAACTACCATCGTCAGCGAACCATTCGCGTCCGACAAGAGCAGCCTGCTCTAGATACTGCGCACAGCGTGACTGCACTTCATTTTCATTTGGGGCCAAAGTCTTAGACATATAAATTTAGCATTCAGAATGAATCTGCCCGCTCCAATAAATTTGAGCTTGCGTTTATAAAAAACAACACACATTCTTTACTGTGTTTACTACCATAATGTCAAACCCCAAAAGGTAATCAAAGAACTCCATGAATAAAATAATTCCACTCCTCGCCTCAGTAGCCTTAGCACACGCAACCTCTGCCGAACTCGTCTTTCAGGCTGATTTCAATGGGCCCGGTTGGGCACCGGTGGCGCCTCGGACATCGTAACACTTGGTGGCACCGGCTCACTAGGTCCAAATGCGTCCGTCTCCGGAGGACAACTTGAAATCCAAGATAACAACACTGGGATCGGCTATGTGACCCTGACGCCCTCCAGCGCAGCGAACGCATTCGATTCGTGGTATACAGAAGATGGAATTGGCCCCGGTCTAGATGAGCTTAACGGAGCATTCGATTTTTTCTTCACCACCGACAGCAATACGGATACGCAACGCAACAGCTACCGTTTTTTAGATTTTTACTTTGGTCCTAGCAATGACTTTAGATTAGCTGTGACTAACAATTCTAGCACCTCGATCAACTTTCAGATTCTAGACTACTCATCTGGCTCCGGTTCCTACATAAATTATCCATCAACCTCAATCACCTATACTCCAGGAACGACATACCATGTTGCTTATGCGATTGAGACTAATGGTAGCGGAGAAGTTATCGGTAAACTGTATCTCTTAGAAGGCGCAAACTCGACCATCGATTCCAGCACACCCATATCCACAAGTAATTTAGGTGTTACAATCGACATAAACACAGATGAGGATACGGACTATGGTTTCCGACTGGGCCTTCTACAAGATGAGACAGACCAGAAGACAGTCAGCTTTGACTCATTCCGCATCTACGACTCCGTCCCGACCGAATTCCCTGGGATTCCTGAACCACAATCAGTGGCGCTCGCCCTTGGGGGCATCTCCTTGCTCGCCGTCTTTGGCTGGAGACGAGCAGCTCGCAAATAGTATCCGTTAATCATTCACGAATCACGCATAGGCATCTTCTTAAGATGCCTATGTTCGTTTAAAACAGCATGATCAAAAAACGACTGAAGACAGAACTGGCATTTCAGGTCTTATTTCTATTTGGATTCCTTCCATTTGTAGCCATCGGCGAAACCACAATCCGACCAGAAAAAGATCTCTTGCGAATCAGCCAAAGCGGTGACCCGTCGATCGAGAGTCAAATCACACGAGACGGTAGCCTAGCCAGTCTCCGCTTTCTGAAACCCAGTGAAATCTACAATCTGATGCCGAATTCGCATCGGCCTGATTTCTTGAAAACCGGCATGGGTCTACCCGATGAGAATCCCCTCGGTGGCTCACGTGGTATCTTCCTCTGGCAGAATGGAGCGGTGCCCCTGCATGAAATTCTAAAACTGGATGATCAGACCATCCGTGCCAGCAGCAACAAAGCTGACTTGGTCTATAACTTCAGTGTCGCGCAGACTGTTCGCATCACTGCGACCAATAAATCCGATTCCCCCATGCTCCTACTCATGGTGATAGACCCGACTGCGGGTGCGGTGCGAGCACCGGACGGCGACTTGGTCAAAACGCCTACCATGCGGTTCTGGCCTCACACCATCTGGTATCAGGATGGAGGCCCTGCCCACTGGAAGATCGAAATAACAGGAGGCGACCGCATCTGGGGATCCGCCCCCGAAGTCGCCACCCCCTGGCGCAACGGACTCTATCAAGTCTGGGAAGCCCAATTAGAGGCGGGTGAGACGCGAGAGATCACGATTCAGGCCAGCCGCCTTAGCAACGAGGCGATTGGGGAATATAAAGCACTCATCCCCGAATCAATCCCCACCCGCCGAACTTCACAGATCGCCTTCCCGCTAGCTCCGCAGGCCAGCGACAGCTCGCTATCGTTGTATTCCCCCAAAGATTACCAGGTCTTCCAGCGGACAACTCAAGAAGAAGGATCCATACAAATAGCAGGTTCCTTGCGTGAAGATTTCGATAAAATCGAAGCACGCATAACGGGAACGTCTGCATTCGGCAACATTCCACAGACATGGCTACCGATGGAAATAGACCATGCAAGTCATGGATTCTCGGCCGACCTAAAGCTTCCCGCCGGTGGATGGTATCAAGTCGAGCTACGCGCGCTGAACAAGGGACAGGTCATCGCCCAGGAAACAATCGAACACGTCGGTATTGGTGAGGTCTTCGTCACGTGTGGCCAATCAAATTCAACGAATTACGGAGCGACTGAAAAGGAGCGCAACCGCACACAGACCGGACTCGTCGCCAGCTTCAGTGGATCCCGCTGGCAGCTCTGCGAGGACCCGCTCCCCGGAAGCTCGGACAGCAGCCAAGGCGGCAGCCCTTGGACCTTCTTTGGCGATCGCATCGCGCGTGAGCAGAATGTGCCCGTTGGAATCGCGATTACCGGACACGGCGGTGCCCCCGTGCAAAACTGGACCCCTGGCTCGTTTCCCTTCCTCTGGGTCATGACACGTATCAATCAGTTCGGACCTCACGGCTTCCGCGCCCTACTTTGGCATCAGGGAGAAAGTAATGTCCGTGGAACAAGTGAGTTTTACTATGACAAGCTCAAGGAAATCATCGAAGCCTCCCGTCAGGTAGCTGGTTGGGACATTCCTTGGATGGTAGCCCAAACGTCCTATCTCAATCCTCGCGACTCTTCCTTTTCCAGCACACGCGATGCACAGGCAAAACTCTGGGCAGAAGGCTTTGCCATGCCCGGTCCCGACACCGATACATTGATCGGCGATGACCGCGACGGCGTTCACCTCAGCACCAGTGGCCTGAAAAAACATGGCGAACGATGGGCCACCTTGGTGAACCAATATTTAGACACAATCTACAACCCCACACATTAAAATGCACCAAACACATAGGCTCTTAAGTGCCTTAGCGCTCTCCCTCATAACCATCACTCAAGCTGCCACTGCGGAAAGCTCGAACCGTTCGACCACACCAAAGATGCAGGACGCCTGGGGCGATCAACATCGCTCGCTCGTTCAAGAAGCGGAGGACAACGCAGACAAGATTCAGATTGTCCTGCTGGGCGACTCCATCACTTGGCGCTGGAGCGGTGGCGCGGGCAAAGGTATCCGCGAAGAACGCTATGACCCGCATGGTGTGATCAACCTAGGCATCAGTGCCGATCGTATCGAGCACGTCCTCTGGCGCTTGGAGAACGGCGAAATGGCTCCATTGAACCCAAAGATGGTCCTCCTGATGATTGGCACCAATAACCTGCACGCCAATAGTGACGAGGAAATCGCCTACGGGGTGTGGAAGGTCGTTGAATACATTCGCAAGCATCACCCGGAAACCCGCGTCTTGGTTCAGGGCATCTTCCCACGCAGTCGCCCCGAAGGTCAAATGGAACGCATTCATACGATTAACGAGTATCTCGCAAAGCTCGATGATGGAGAAATGGTTGAATTCATTGATTTTGGGGAAGGCTTCCTCAACACCGACGGCAGTTTGAACACAACATGGTTTACCGACGGTCTGCATCCTGAAAAACCGGAAGCCTTCAAAGTCTGGGCTGATAGCATTCAACCGATCGTCGAAAAGTGGCTCATTACAGCGCCGATCGCCAACGTCCCAGCACCACGCGCGCCGGTCGCACAGCCTAAAGACATTTCCATTATCGAACCAAAATCTCGCAACGACTGGCTCTACAAATATAACCGATTCGTTAGTGAAACTGAACGCCATGAAGGCCACCTACTCTTCCTCGGCGATACCACCATGTCCAAATGGCAGCGCAGCCTTGATGAGCTATACACGGAACAGTATCGCTCTTACTCTCCCGTTTTCGGTGCCATGTGGAACAACCGCACGGAGAACATCCTCTGGCAATTGCAAAACATGCCAGCGGAGAATCTGGATCCAAAGTTGGTAATCCTGCAATTGCAGGAAAATGTAGTCTCCTACCACACACAGCCCGAGGATGTCGTGGCTGGTGTTGAGGCAATCGTCGATACGCTGAAATCACTCTATCCAGATACAGAGATTCTACTGGAAAGTGCTCTACCGGAGGTTCGCGGTGAGCGCGTACTCGTCTCTGATTCCATCAAAACATACAATCAACTGCTTGAGAAATATGCCCAACAGGATCCCAAGGTCCACTTTCTAAATTTAACGGAGGTTTTCGAAGACGAACCCGCACAGTTCATCCCTAACCGCGTCAAGCAGACCGTTGAAGCCTATAGCAAATGGGGCGATGCCCGGGCACCGTTTGTGGAACAGGTGATGTCGAACGGTCATTCTCACTAATTGATTCGTCCTCTTCAATCGAGCCCACGAGCCAACCTTCGACAAGCCCAGGCCGACAAAGAAGCCTGTCCTACATCATCAAGGCAAATTCCGCCATATTCGAATCTTGCATCGGCGGAGAAACGGCACGACTCGTCATTTGAGATAGAAGGCTTTGGCTCCCAGTTAATCTCCAATCCACAACGCCCAAATGGCACGAAATGGCCTATGAGGACACCTTGGAGAGCAAAAGGTGCCAATGGACTTGGAGGACGAACTTCTCCCAATACACTACGCTATCCGCGCAAAGGCCCTTAGCGGGTCCCCTTCTCGGAAATCGTTTTCATCTTCAGATAGGGACGGCGCGCATTTACCACATCAGTGAGAAAAACTAACGACCGCTTATTGGAATGATACATCCAGGCAGTATTGATTTTAGGCTCCCACTGATCATCGATTTTCATACTAAAATGAACTCGCATGTCCGCTTGATCATTCGAAGGAGATCGGATCAGCTTCGTTTGCTTACCGGGGATCACGAGTTTTTCATCACCAAGGATACAGCCCACTTCGTGCTGGCTTAAATTAATAATTCTGAAAGAGCCCAACGGGAAAACGCCAAGATCATGGTTCATCACCAGTGTATTCAATTGCATTGAGTTAGGCGAATTCAAATCACCGGAGCTCGATGGCATTTCCGTAAACAGAAAAAGAACCTCCTTTAATTGAGGATCCAAGTAAGCCTGTGCAACTCGCTCTCGAATAACTGTACCCGGTTCGAGCCCCGGCTTTTCTCGAAAAAAGACAATTGGATTTGGTCCCGTGTAAAGATACGGACCATTCATATGAGATTGCCCCACCCGAACCGTCTCCACGTGTTCGCCATTAAGGTATTGGATGCCATTAGCCTTAATCGTATCCCAAGCCAGAGTGCTGAAACGGATAGATATCTCATTCTCATCCGTATCGGCACTCAACTGCGCGCCGATCATGACCAACACTGCGATCAATAGAAATAAGCTTTTTCGCATCATAAAAATAAAGAATGTTCTTAGTCTAGCCATTGAATCGAACGGATGACAAAGCGTCGACCGAAGTCCAAATTGGTATCACTCGTTAATTGCAATGGGGGCAAGTTCGCATCATCGGCAGGATCAACATACTCCGGTAAGCGCTGAACAATCGCTTCACAACGAGCTGCCGTCGTCTGACCTGTTATAGGATCTTCATAATCCCCATAGGCACGGATCTTGAATGTATCGGACCGTGCGCTCAGCACAGGCCCCAAAGACATCAGTATGTCAGACTGCAGCAGATAGCCAGTGGCAGCCGCAGCAGTAGGACCTGTTGCATGTGACTTGTAAGGATAATTACTGCCTTCCGAATAAGTCACCCCAGGATCCTCAAGGTCGCCTTCAGTCACAACCTCCGTAAAATTGTCATTCACTGTAGTTGCTTCAATTGCAGCCTGTAATGGCCCCATCAAACCGGTATCATCCGTCGACAGACGGCGGTTGACGAAGTCTGCCAGAGAAGTAAACGGCCCTCGTAATTTAACCTGAGCAACAATTGCATGAGCCAGCGCATCAAGCTGAGCATCCGTTAATGACCGGAAGCCTTTCCAGTCATCTGAATTATCTCCTCCCGGAAGTGTCATACGACTGAAAGGCGAAGGCTGTTCTCCAGCGCGACTAACCGAATTGCCATTGAAGTAGGCCACATCGATTCCATTTGCTGCAGCTAGAACCGCTTTCCATGCCTCGACAGAAGTCGAATTCACATTAAACGCGCCATCAACCATGAAATATTCTGCGGATTTCTGGTAAGCGTCTGCGGCGATCTTTGAATCCGCATTCGCATCCAACAAATCACCCAGAACTTCAGATGCAGAAACTCCGTCAAAGATCATTCGGGAATTCGGCAATGCATCTCGGTTTAAATAACGATTCAGCGACGTTTCAAAATCTTCATTCAAATCTTCTCTGGGCGTTAAACTTGAAAAATAATAGTTATCCCAAAGCGCCTCGTTCGCAAAATAGGACCAGTCAACTTGAGTGAAATTTTTGTTCAGCAAACGCTCAGTTACAGAATCACGAGCAATGAATGGACTTCCATAGGAATTCCCAACAACGAAAGCAGGCTCTTGAGCATAACGGGATATGTTGTTTACGTGTTGAAAAGCAGCCAGCGATTGCAAGGGGGCCGTGGGCAACTCAAAAAGCACAACATGCTGCACTCCATTGCGGTTATCCTGTCCCCAGAAACCATTCCCATTTCCCGCATCAACAGCCACAATATCGGCATTCCAGTCGGTAAATGGTCGAATGTTATAGGACCAATTCCCAACAACAGGAAAGTCATATCCGTCGTTATCGCCACCAGTCATTCGCCTGATACTCTGGGCTCTCGGATTATATCGGGCGAGAAATTGAACTGGGTGATTCATATCGATGGTCCCTGAAGGTTTCAGATAAGTATCAATTAAACCCAGTGGATGTCGGAAAGGTCCAGTCCCGTCGACCTCATTGTATTCTGCGATATCTTCGACCAAGCCAAAGTAAGAAGTATCTTCTTCCGGCCAATAAAACTCACGTGCCCCGGTTGGGTTTTGCAGCGTTCCTGAGCTAATATTAAACCCCGAACTCCTTCCATTGGAAGACCAAACTAAATTTGAACTGACTAATAGTTTATCAGAATAACCTCCGGTTGCCCCGCCACCCGACTCACCGGATACTCGGATTTCAGTCCCCGGTTCAACGATCAATTGCTCCGAATCAATTGCGGAATTATCGTCTTCATCAACTGACACCTTTATCTGATCGAAACGAAAATACTTCGCCTCAGCTTCCAAACTTCCGGAATAAGGCGATAGGTTCGCGGTAAATGACTTTTCCAGAACTCCCTGCTTTTTCACCAATCGAATCTACTGTTGAATAAACCTTAACTTGCCCCGGGGCTAATGTGCTTCCTTCCAAATAACAGATCAAACCAGCATAACTGAAATTCTTCGTTTCGTTCGCATCACCCAATTTTAAGTTAATGGTTTGAAGCGCTTCACCTGGTTCCCGATATGAAAACTCCATCGGTAATATTAGGAAATTCCAATTAACATGCATCTGTTCAAAATCTAGCTCAACGTTGTAAGGATTCCAAATCGTGACCACTGGGCTGGCCAGTAAATCAATTCTATATTTATAGTCCGTGCTATCAGGATCAGGAAAGACTTTGACCGCTTGCAAACTTAGAAATAATTGAACCCGCGTAACGACCGGATGAATTTGCATATCAGTCGGACGAGGGACGCGCGTAGTTCCACCTCCGTAGAAATTCGACACATTCATGTCATAGGTTCCGGTGGAGTAAAGAGCTGCGGGCAGACTGTAATTATTACTAGAAGTCCCATCCTGCATCTGAGGAAAAAAAGGACGTGAATCAATGGTATATCGATTCCCCTGCCTTTCGACACCCCTTGGGTGAGCGGTTTTGTAATCCACAAAACGGTCCGGATCATTCTGCAAGTATAAGCGATAATAATTGCGTAACAGATGCCAAGTCGGACCACGGATGCCATCTCCATTCGGCGTATAATCATGCGTAAATAAGTAGCGAATTTCGTGTCCCGTGATTGTCCCATTCACGCCTGGCGCTAACGACTCTCCGCCCGCAGCAAAATTTGTATCAGCATTAAAATCATCCAGATCCATCTCGAAAGCTAAGCTTAGGTCCTGCTTGAGCCCTCCCTCAGCTACATTTGCAAGAACACCTAAACTGGAGGTGGTCAAATCATGTAGTAGAATTGTGGGTAAATCCGCTAAACCGCTTTCTATCAGTGGTAGTTGGTCCAATGTGCTCATACGCTCTATTTGCGATTCAATTGAGCTATCCAGTGGATCCATGTAATCACCAATCACCGACGAATCAGGCAAGGTGATTTTCTCAATACCCGTTCGCTGTCCGGTCATTTGGGAAAAATGGTAATCATTGGCCGCAAGACCACTACTCAAACGGTGCGGATCCGTCAGATTTACTTTGGCTTTCACTCCCTCATCCGCGACCCAGTACGCATAGTGACCATTCCCCCACTGATTATTAATGGACTCGAGCCCAACCACCACTTCATTCGAAGGGTTGGAAGCATCTTCATGCAGCATCACCGGGTTCAGAACTTCACCACCAGGAATTAAATCGTTACCCGATAGATCTTTACCGGAGATCAACCAATCAACTTGAGTTGCTGAGCTGAAAGGCACGAAAGGATCTCGATTCGAAACATCCCAAACTCCTGTCCAGCGACGATGCGTATCATCAGCCAGACCATCCACCAAATCAGCCGTGGCGGTAACTCGCTGGTCAGGCCCTGCGCTCTTCTGTAGTTCGCCTAAGGCAATTTGCAAGCCCAAGAGCGCATTTGATCTCGCAAGAGAAACGTCGTGTTGCACATGAATACTCTGCATTTCCACTCGAACCAATGTCGTCAAAGAAAGGCACAACATTAAGATGAAAGCCATGAGCGAAAGTGCGATGACCAAGGCGAAACCTTGGGATTGATTCGGAGGGGATCTTTTCATGCGCAATTCAAAGGGTAATTGTATAAAAATCTTCTTCAGATGGAACATAGAACTTCAAGCCTACTGAGCGTATTTCTCCGCGAACCGGACCTTCACGCGTCGAAAGCTCAATCATATTGATTTCTCCGAATTTGATCCAAGGGGTCACATCCAGCTCAAAACGATCTTCAATTTGGTGTCGGAATCGCATGACCCAGCGTCCATTCATGAGCACACCAATTATGCCACCAACATCGTGCACGGCAACACGCACACGCTTATCTGAATACTCCTTAGGAATGAAGACCTCGCGACGCAGTTGCATCGCATCATATTTCCCAGGGAGTTCAATTGAAGCATCGTAGAACAAAGAATCCAGACTCGACTCCCAAGCACCAGCCAGATCGATGCTGGCCTCAGGCTCCCGTTGATGCCACAACCATGCCGTGCCCCGCGTTCCCGCAAGCACAGAATCGCTCTGTATTTCTACAGCGAGAACATGCTCGCTACCAGGAGTCAGCGCATTGAATGGATTTGCATTAACGATACCTTTATGACTCCAATCCTGGACCAGTTGGCCATCTAGCCAAATACGTCCCTTGGTGACAAATGTGGATTGCCACCAGGAATGCAGCCCCATTTCAACAAAGCCATCGGTCCAATCTGCTGGAACGGTAAAGCGCTTACGGAGAAGCGCATGGCTAACCTCTGTATATTCCGGAATGGTGCTCCAGGCTCCAAGCATCTCAAGTTCACCCCAAGCAGAATCATCATAGTCAATCGCAAGCATTTCTGCCTCTGGTTCAGAACCATCCGATGGCAGTATCTTCCACGCTTTGCCTAAATCAACTGAATGGGGATGTAGTGGTTCAGCATATTCAGTCATATCCGGTTCAACAGCCGCACGCCACCAATTACGTTGTAACGCAAACCACCGAATCGGTGCTTTTGTAATTTCAGAACGTGGTGTAAGAAAAACACGTGTTTGCATCGGTTCTAAATCAATGGGAATGCCGCCCGATTCTACTTCCATTTGCTGGCCGCGAACAACGTCATATGCCCACTTCGAAATATTCGACTCGGGCAGCTCAATGCGCCCCGACAGCGTCGACTCTTTATGCTGGTTCCAAACCGTCCATACATCATAAAGACCATTATTAGTCACAAAATGTCGAAGTAGCACGTATTGGTTTTCCGGTGACCATTTCGATTCGATCAAATCAACTCCTTGCCATTCAAGCAACTGGCTGAACAAACGTCTTAAATGAACAATACGCTCTGGAAGGGGCCTATCCGCAGGTTCCAAGCGATCAGGCATTTTCGTCTTATCAAATCTACATCCCATCTGGACGATATAACCTTCCCCGAGCGGACGCACCCCAATTGCCACGGAGCCATCTTCCCAGGACATCAATGGTTTCGCGTCAGGAGCGACAGGCTCTAAGGAAAGGCCATAAGCCCGAACACCTTTCCAATCACCGTGAAAAACAGAGGCTCCTTCTGCTGGATACATTCCGGAATCAGACACGCCGAGTTCAGAAACCCGAAATCCGGTCAAACTCGAGATCGGCCATGAATTTGGCCTTTCCGGAGTGTGTCGCCCAGTTTCAACAAAAGTCACAAAGACACCTCCTTGCCGCACATAAGCTTCAATCTCCTCCAGCAGAGTTGCATCCATCACGGAGGTATTCGTATCAATAATGACCTTATACTTCTCGGTGTCACCACCTCTAAAAGAGGTTTCGGCAACGGCATCGCTTTCAACAACACCTCGCATGTAAGCACGCCAATTCCACTCCCAATAGCCCGCATTTAAACGCTTCGCGTCACGTTTCCAAGGGAAGGAGGTATACGTATTTGCGTTGGTGGAATACAACGCGGCCACGTCCGCCTTCGGTGCATTATGTTTCCCCAACAACTTGATTGCAGGGAGGTGTTCTTCGAAATGCGCGCGAATGTCTTCATCCCAGAGAATGTTTCCGATATGAATAAAATAATCAATTCCTTGCAGACCTTCGGTCAGGTAAAGCCCAAGATGCTTTTTAAATCCATCCAAATCTCTGGCGGGGCCTCCTGGCTCCAGACTGAAAGGTAAGCCAGCGCCACGCATCAATGATGGTAAATAATCAGCCCAGAAGGCTCCCATATATCCGGTGTTGTGAAAGTTGGCGCCGTAGTCTTTGGCTAACTCCAGCATTGAGGCTGCGTAGCCATCCGGAGCCATGAGCATGACCTGATGATCGGGAGTCACCTGACGGATCATATTTAAGGATCGCTTAGCAACGTCCACTCGAGACCACTGAGTCCAGTTCATGAAATCCACCCAACGGGCATTAACCTCAGGCTCTAGATCTGGATATTGCTTCGGAGGATGAGACGACAGGTAAATTCGATAAGCAATCATCGCCTGAGGAAGCCTGATTGAAAGTTGATTCTGTCCGGCGACTAACTGATCTGAAACTTCGATAGCGGTCCAATGAGGAAAATGATGCTCTACCTCCTCTTCCGTAATCAATTCGCCATTGAGATACGCCTTCACCACCCCCTTTGTGGCCATATTCAGGTCCCACAGATAGAGCCAGACCTGATCCTTGTGCTTCAACCAGGCCTGTGGTACATCGATTGTTCGACGCAATACCGCCGGACGTTGTTCGATCATCATCACATGATCGGTGGCAGAAGCTTCTAGCTCCCCCCATTCGGAGTCGTCAAAATCGACCGTAAACCATTCATCTGACGCGCCAAGCGTAGGGATATCTTTGCTGTAAGTTTTGTTATTATCGTTTAGCTTGTAGCTGACACCTTCAGGCAAGGATTCATAACGAATTTTCCAAAGACCGGATAAATCCAAAGCCGATTCCCCCCATCCGAGGAAAGAAGCGACTTCTGGCGCCCGAACGTCATCCATGCTGGAATAGTTGGTGCCCCATCGAGCATTCAAACTTTCCACATCCGAATACTCCTTAATTAAATACTCTCGGTAGCTCGCATCAGCCACGGAGCCATATTCCATAAAGATATCATGAGGCCCATGTCTCAGCTCACCATGTGGCTCCAGAATCGTGGTTAAATTGGGATCCTGCACATAGCCTTCAACTGTATGCTTCAAATCACTGAGCTCCTTATGGATCAACCTCTTCGAATTCCAAGATGTGGTTCCAGTGCCCCCTCCCAATGGATCTCCGATCTTGTGATAGTTGCCGGAGAAGTGAGGCATTTTCAGCTGAGTCTCTTCGCGAAACTCGTTTTTCAAATAGCCTATACCTCTTCCACCAGCCATCATGTTTAAACCGATGGGCAAACGTCGATCGCGAGCGGCGCGGCGCGCCCAATCATGATATACCGAATTCGTCATCCCCTCCGCGGTATCGATCGAGTTCATATATTCCCACAGCATAAAGCCCGCACGGTCATTCTTCTCTGCAAACTCAAACTCCTGAAAGAAATCATACGTCTCCACGCTTTCCCCCTTGGGCAGCTCCCATGGCCGATAATAGAAACGAAAGCTAAAGCGATCCCAGCGATCCAACCACATCGGCACCTCAACCTTCGAATCTGAAGACCAATTCTCAAGGCCATTAGGAAAGTCTTTTTCGATCGCCAACTTAAGTGACGCTAACGATTCTGCAGTTAGGATCTGAACCTCACTTGCAGCCTGCAAAACAACGATGCTCCCCTGACTGTCGACCTGCAAGGCATTCAGATTACGGTCATACACGCGGACAACCTGCTCAGATACCCCGGAGATCAAACTGAAATCAGATAGACACTTTGCCTGTAACAATTGGGCCTTCTCAGGAGATTCGCACTCAATCTGCAAAATGGAGTCTTGATCAGTCCCTTGCGCACGCCCGGAAACACCTCCAAATCCACGCAATTCAGTGGGTTCGAAAACTTCGATCCACTGCTCAGCATGGAGCGAGATAAAGGGCATCAAAAGAATGCAATGAAGCGCAATTGCGTTGGCTAAACTTTGCAAAACAAGGGGGGGGCAATAGGAGACCATCTATCTGAAAAAGGACTTACAAACCGAGGCTCCAAACGGTTGATATATGCAAATTGTTTAGCGTCTTTACTAGCGTTTTGTCAATATATCATTTTGACTTTATTGCGTAAAAGCGCAAGTAGTGTAACTTGCAAATGCCCAACTATTTCCTTAAACTAACAAACTCATAACGATACATATCGCCCAAAGCCATTCTTACATGATCGAACAATTTGAAGAGATTAAGCTCGAGCGAGGCGAAGTCGCACACCGTGTCATCACCGAAAACATCAGAAATAAGATTCTGACGGGTAAAATTGCTCCCGGCGCCGAATTCCCTTCAACTGCGCTACTCGCCGAACGCTGGAACACCAGTAACTCAACAGCGCACATTGCCTTAAAGAACTTGGTCAAAGAAGGCCTACTCGAGCGACGCCACGGCTCCGGCACCTTTGTCCGTGAACGCCCACGCGCGCTCAGAACGATCGGTATTTATTTTAGTAAGCCCGACATCTGGTCCAAAGGCCAGTATGGGTTTTATCGCAGCCTACAGGGTTTACTTCAAAAAGAAATCACCCGTCGAGGCTACGAAATCGAAGTCTTTGTCGACCGTCGCGCCGAGAGGGATCAACGCGAGGCACTCCCCGGACTTGTCGAAGCGATCACCAAAGACGAAATTCAAGGCTTGATCATCCCACTGGCAAATGCGGTCAACCTATCGGCGCTGCTCAAGCTACCAGTGGCCACTTCGGTCATCACCGGCGCAAAAGACGTCTCCAACAAGATCAATCTTAATGACCGCAAGTTCTTCCCGAAGCCAATTGCTCATTTAAAGAATAAAGGCTGCCAAACGGTTGGCCTTATCACCAGCGTGCAACAAAGGCAGGATACTGGCAGCCTGCCTATAGAAACCGAATACTTCAGAGATAGCTTCATCAAAGAAGTTGAGCTAAACGGAATGACCACGAAAGAAGCGTGGATCAAACAGCCTCAAACACACACCCACAATCAAACAAAATTTGGCTATATTGCGACGAAGGAGTTATTCAGTTCAGAAGATCTTCCCGATGCGATTATTTGCTATCCGGATATGACCGCCCGCGGCCTGATCACTGCCACGCTCGAGCTAGGCATCCAGAAAAGCCATCAAATACTGTATGTATTACATCAAAGCTTGGGCGTCGAAATGTATTGCCCCTTCAAAGCCACATGGCTGCAAACGGATACGATCAAAACAGCCAATGGATTGATCGACTTAGTCGAAGCCCAATACGACGGAAAGAAAGTGACCCCAATTAGCGCTCCCTTTCGCTTAAAGACCTACGCCTCTCTCATGCATGACGGCCTAGGAGAGGATTGACCACAAAGTGTGAAAGCATCCCTGCTGGCAACCATCCAGTTACCGCAACCGGCTAAATAACTCTTTGCCGATGGCAGAGTCGCAGCTGTTCCCTGAGATCAGGGTTGCAGCTGCGACGCATCTTTTCCCACCTTGTAGAGGAGCTACCGCACTAGCATGCTGGGGCGATTCAGCTCCCAATCCACGCGCCCCAATTCTCGAAGATCAAGAATCGTGTTCGTCAAATCCTTAGGCTTTTGCACACTGCGAATTTCCATCTTTGCAGCATTATGCGGCGACTTTCCGGAACTACCCAAAAGATTAATCTCAAGATCATTTGGCTCAATGACAAGTTCAGGAATATAGAAGAAATTAGCGATTAAGTTTATCGCAGGAGCCTCCCCCTTCACGATAATACCAGGAGATGGATTGCCGGTATGTTGATAAAATTGCGATGCGGCCAAATTCAACTCACCCTCATAATCTCGAAGATGAACAAAACGATCTGTTTTCACAAAGCCAAGCGTGATACGGCCCGGAATATCTCCAGCTTTTCCGGTGAGAACAATTGCCTCCGGCGGGGCTTGCTCAATGTAAAAATCACTGGCGACAAAGGAATGACTGTCTTCAACAAATATACTATGCTTTGAGAGCGTAGCCAAACGCGTCATCACGCCAAGAAACCCATTACCGTTCTGACCACTAGCCCAGAAAGTGCCCTCGTACCCGACAGTGTGAAGAATCGTGGCTTCGCCGGAATTATGAAACTGGAGATTTCCCTCCGTATTATGAATAACCACCTGGTCATGTGCACGCAGACCGTCAAGCTGTAGCCCTAGTTGGAAGGGCAGCTCCAAATACTTTCCGGTCACATACACGGTATGATACTTCACAAATGAGCCTGATTCAGAAGGCAGCTGTCTGATGTCTGCGCCGTCACCGTCGAAGACACCAACCCGACAGTTCCGCACTCGCCAACCTTCATCCCGCTCCTCGATCAGAATCTTTAAAGCGGTGCGCTTCACTCGAAACGTATCAAGCGTCAACTCACCCTCTGGAATAACCCGAATCGCGTCATCGCTAGGCTGACCGTCGAAATAAATCTCACTGTAGATCGTTCCGCCGCCAAAAGAGTAACCACCACCCTCTAGCAGCAATGGCTCAGTGACCCGATATTTGCCGGCTGGCAAATAAGCCATCGAAAGATTACCGTGTTCACGGGCAGCATTGATCGCCGCTTGAATCGCTTGAGTGTCGTCGGCTTTACCATCCCCAACCGCACCGAAATCAACTTTCGCATCAAAATACCGAGTGGGCACCTCAACCGATTTCGGCATAAAGCTCATACTTTCTTCCAAGTGCAAGGGCGATGAGCCTGATATGTCTGTAGTGACATAACTGGACGAATCCGATGTGAAGAGTTGCGCGGCACCCTCTACAGAATTAGCGGCGTGAACGACATGCTGATTCCGACCAGCCTTGATCGCGGTTTGCTTGTCTTGCTCACTGATAAATTGATTGTCGAAGATGAGCATGGGAGCTCCAGCACAGATGATCGCATTTTCGTCTTTCCAATCTATGACCAGACAATTTTCGACCGTAAAGGGTGATACTGTGTTCGTAAATTTAAGGAAGGTCCCGGAACCAACCGAAACCGACCGACGTATACTACTGGAATGCTCTGGATTGGCAAAAACGTCCAAGCTGTTGCTCTCGAAGCGGCTGTTACGGACATAGAAATTACCGTTCTTACACTCAATGCCCATGCGAGAGTTATCTCGAAAAATACAACCATCGAAGGTATAGTTGTAATCGTTGAATTTATTAAAGGTGATACCAGTGCCACAGTTCTCGAAAATCATGTGCTGAAATGCTGTTTCTGCACTGGCGCCACCTGGGTGATCATCGAGATCACCAAACAGAATACCATACTCAGTGAAATTTCGCATGGTCACATAGTCGTGATATAGATGCGTTTCGAAGAGCATCTTCTCCGGCAAGCGATTGTCATGATACATCCCGATACGCGCCTTGCCCGCACCATCAAAGACCAAGCCTTCGATACGATAGTGCAAGATCCCACGCACCCGCAGCATCACCGCTCCGGGCTCTCCGTCGTATTTGAGAATCGTGTCGCGCCCATGACCATAGATCGCAAACCCCATGAGACGCTTTTCGCTGGGATTACCCTCTTGCGACTTCATCAGTAAAAGCTCGCGGGTGATGCGATACTCTCCGGGAGGAAAATAGAGCACACTCCCCTGATGCATTGAATTCAAGAGCTCTTGAATTGCATCCGTATCATCCACAACACCATCACCGATAACACCTCGCTCCTTAACATTGACCCAGTCGCTTGCAGCGACTCTGTCGATCACAGGGATCTCTGCCCGAGCAATGCTCAAGTTAGGATAGAGAATGCCTGATAGGCATAAAAGCACACAAGCAACCTGAAGGTATGCGCAACGAAAATGCATGGGGATGTATTTGGTAATCATTAGGATATATTAGGTAATCAGTCTGTTGTGACTATAAATTCGTTAAGCGAAAAATTGTTGAGCCCAAATCGGCTAGCTTTTGATCGAGTCAGCACAGGGAGCCGATCGAAAATAATTCCCTGATTGAAATGAGCTAAATGCGATTAGACATCCGAGAGCCGCATGGGTGCAGGTAAAAGAGAAAACATGAAGCCAAGTCCTGAAGAGATAAAAGCAAAGATAATCTTATTCTTTTGTCTCTTTACTACCATATTGTCAATTAATAGTTGTGGAAAACTTTCTCAGATATCCACCGATTCAGCGTAAAATGCACGGTGCATCCTATTACAAAATCGACCTCGCACGCCCATAACCTCCCCCATGCGGACAGGCCCGAAGCTCAGGTAAGCCGATATAACCGCCCGACTCTCATTCGAGATAACCGGTGCGTTCGGGAATAGGCTCGAGCTCGACAGGTGATTTCCCGGCGAACGGGATATCCCCGAAGAGCGCCCGGTCAAGTGCATCGATTGTCGTTGAATGCGTATTGTAGGCGTTAACCAGCGTATCCAAATAAGGGTTATCGAAAGTCAAGTAGGCAGTATTCAGCGATATCGTGATCGGCTTCATTGTCTCGACATACTGTTGTGCCCATTGCACTTCGCCGAGTTCTCCTACCGGGCGCACTGTATTCTTCACTTGGTGAATCTGTAACGAATAGACGACGAGATAGGCATCCCAAGTCTTACCGGCCTGCTCCATTTTGTTCACGTCAAGGCAGTTGCCGTTCTTGTGGCGGGTCACTTCCAACCCACGCGCTTCCAGCTTTTCAGCCAACGCATCGATATGCATATCGCTCACATGCTCGGGGATCGCACTGTGTAGAAGAACCGTGCGCACCTTGTCCGCATCGAGAGGCAGCACGTTTTCGCGGTTTCGCACCAAGGTGATACTTTGATCCGCCACTCGCTTCGAGAGCTCAACGGCTTTTTCACGAACTGACGGATCCTCGGTAATCGGCGCAAACTGCTCCGATGCATCAGCCAAGTCCAAGAGACCAAGCTTCTGCTTCAGTTTAAGTATTCGACGCACACTGGCATCCAATCGCTCCACGCTCACGCGGCCCGAGCCGATCGCCCGCTCCATCAGGCCATAGTAATCCTTTTCCGGCCAGAGCATGACGTCATTGCCCGCAATGAACGCCTCAAGCAGACGCTCCTCACGCGGCGCCCAAGCAACAAAACCAGCCATGATCAAGGCATCGGTCACCAGCACCCCCTCAAATCCCATACGCTCGCGCAAAAGCTGCGTCAGGATCGGTTCCGATAATGTAGCCGGACGTGGACGCCCGGACTTAGCTCGAACAGGATCACACCAAGGCAACGCAATATGTCCGGGCATGATGGTCTGCACCCCCCGATCAATAACCGACTGAAAGACGCCACCATGCAGCTCCCACCATTCGGATTCGGTCAGGGAATTGACCGTTGTCGCTAAATGCTGATCCCTGAAATCAACCCCGTCGCCAGGAAAGTGCTTGGCGCACGCGGCCAGACCATGGTCCTGCATCCCCTGAATAACAGCTCCCGCAAGCCTCACAATACGCCCCGCATCATCGCCCATACCACGATTGTTCACGATTGGATTCAGCCAATTCTTTTGCACATCCACCACGGGAGCAAAAGTCCAATTGAAGCCGGCCTCACGCCCTTCCAATGCCGTGTATTTGCCGTACTCGTAAGCCATCTCCTCGTCATCACAGGCCGCCAACGACATCAGCGTGGGAAAACGTGTCTTATCGGCGACCGCTTGCCCTGCTCCCGCTTCGAGGTCACCGGCGACTAACAAAGGTAACCGACTCGCACACTGCACACGCGCGAGCTGTTCGCGCACGGTCGCGGCCCTGCCTTCAGCATGTGTAATAATTTCCCCTCCGCAAAAAACGCTGCCCACAGGATACTCCGCGAGATAGTCTTCCAAGGCTTCCCCCTGATAAAACCGGGAATTCAGTCCAAGTTGCACTGTTTGCCCTATTTTTTCGCGTAAGCTCATCGACTCAATCAGTGCCTCGATCGGGTCTTTGTTCGTATCTTGCGAAGATGTCTTTAGCATATCGTTCATACTATAAAAAGTGGATAACAGGAGTTTAATGTAACGGCTATAGATTGTCCGGAATGGGAACCGTGGTCGGCTTCACCGCCCAAGGTAGATTCAACTCCGAGAAGAGTTTTTGCTGGTCAAATGCCTCACTAAGCATGGTCTCCATATCAGGAAGATACGTAAGCACATCGCCCGGCTGCATCTCTTTCTTTGCTAAAAATTCATTCGGAATGTCTTTCACGCCGACCGCCTGTAGCGCCTCGACACAATGAGTATGCGCACAAACAGCTTCTACGCTGCAAGTTGCTGACACCACCCCTTCAGCCAAACATTTTTCGACGCAGCTTTCCAGTTTGCGCATGTGTGTCGATTCAGGGTTACCGTAATTTTTAGTCGAACCGTCATTACCTTGCGCGACGACATCACCTCCAAGTCGATAGCGAATCTCGGCGCTTTCAAATTGATAAAGGAAGACAGGACCATCGTTTGTTTCGACCGCATGAGTCGTATAAAAATAGATAGGCATCCCATTACTGGTGTCGATTCGGAGGCAAGCGGTATCGTAGTTTTCAATCGGATTCGCTCGGTAGCACTCTGCCGTCACACTGGTAGGCTTAGCAGACAGCTCAAGACTCGGACCAAGTATATAGAGCATGTTTTGGAGGAAATGCGCCGTCGCGTTATTGACCGGGCTATCATAGACAGGCGCCCCCTGGGGATTACGGATTTTACCCGCCCAATTGTTGCGAGTGTAGTAGGACTGAGGACGTGGCCAAGCCACACGCGTGAGGCAGCATTGAGGCAAGCCGTAAGCCCCACTCAGAACATCAGCCTTCAGTCTTTGCATCGTCTCGCTAAAAGACCATTGATAACCGATCTCCAAAAATTTCCCGGATGCATCACGAGCCGCACGCATACGTTCAACATCAGCCGAAGTCGCGGCAATCGGCTTTTCGCAAAGCACATTGATACCCGCCTCCAACAAGGCGCAGGAGTGATCGGCGTGTAGCGAAATCGGCGTAGATACAACAGCCAGATCAACCTCAACTGGTGCACGGAGGAAGTCTTCCAAAGAGGAAAAAACCGGTATGCCCAGCGATTTTAACTCGGGCCAATCCAGTGCACGTTCCGCTCCAGGATCAACAATCGCAACCAGCTCGGCCCGTTGTTCAGCACTGAGTCTTTCCAAGCCTTCGATATAATAATGTCCGTAGCCACCAACTCCGAGCATAAGGACTCGTGCGCATCTACCAGTTCGTCTATTTGAGTTCATTTTGTTTCAGCTTACTGATCAGATAGTCTTCGCAGTTCGCGAATTCGGGATTTTCAACTCCACCATGCTTGAAATCATAATCCATTCCGAGCGCATCGAGTTTCTCAACAAGGATTGCGCCGTAATTTGAGCTGTGCGTCGCATCTTTTTTGTCCGTGCCCTTCTCCGGAACATCGCGATAAAAGAGATACACAGGCGGATCGTCTTTGGTCAGTAAGAAATACGGCGAATACTCGGCAATCCAGTCCATAACATTCTCACGATCAGCAAGGAAACTGCGAATCTCTACGGTAAAGTCGCTGCGATCCCAAACGTAGCCGAAGGCATGACCGCCGTAGGTGGCGTTGGGTGTCCATTCAAGAAGTTGCTTCGGGTCCAAGGTCGTCTGCGCGCTTTCCACGGCGGCACACCAGACACGGGTGGATTCGCGCAGCACCGGATCGCTCGCATCGGGGTCAGCCAAATCGTCATGGAAGGCCAGCCAGAGCGACGTGCAGGCACCCGCCGAACCGCCGGTTAAGCCGATGCGCTCCTTGTTGATATTCCATTCGGCTGCTTTACTGCGGACAAATTGCAGGGCACGTGCCGCATCGTAGAGAGGCACATTGATCGGTGGCTCGGGATAATCGCCTCGCGCTTGAATCGGCCCGCTTCCGCGCTCGCTACCGGTGTCTATGATTGTCTGCGAAAGAAAACGATAATTGATCGCGATATAGGAAATGCCCGCATCGAGAAACGGCTGCGGCTCCGCCACCTTCGACTTATCACCGCCCAACCAGCCACCGCCATGGATGTGAATCACGCAGGGTGTCGGCTTTTCGGATTCCGCCAGCCAGACATCCATCACATTGCGCTCATCCGTGCCGTAGGGCAAATTAGCATAGGTCGGCTTGGGACGTTTGGAAGCGTTCGCATCATTGCCATTGCTTTTATTTAAGAGAACAGAACCTCCGGCCACACAAACACTGTTGAGACGTAGCTCCTCACCGGATTCCAGCAGTGGACGAATTTGCAAAGTGTGAGTTTCATCCGCATTCAATCCGTATGCAAGCAACTGAACCAGGCGCATGTTTCCACTGGCACAATGTGCCTTGTATTCAACAGGTGCACCGCCATCGATGCTGACAGAATAGCGTCCGGACTTCGGTGTGCTTTCCCCAAACAGGAGTACACTCTCGCCTGTAAACTGAACTGTCAGCACCTCCGGTTGATCAGTATCACCCGCTTCGGCGATAGCCAAATCATCCATCCAGCGGGAGCATGTGAAATCGAACGCAATCGCACTGCGGTGTGGCGCGCCAGTCTTCCACCCATTCGGCAAGGAGTCGATTGCAGCTAACGAGAAACGGTCGACTTGCATGTAGTGATCCGGATACAGCGTATCCACCGGCAGTTGACAGACCACAGCATCTTCAACCGCTTTCAAATAAGTCTCCCAAACACATTCAGCATACAGGGCGTATCCTGCATCCCCCGGGTGGGTCGAGTCATTCGGAAGGTCCCAAAGTTCATCGGGTGTCGCACGCGCCTCGTCTACCACAGCCTTACGCATCGATGTGACAACATCCGCAAGAGGCAGGTTATATGCCGCCCCGATCTCCTTATGTATATCGTCCAATGGTCGCACGGATGGCTTAGGCATGATATCCGCCTTAACCGCGAGGATAACTTGGACAACCGGAATATCCGCCTGCAACATGCGCCGTATCAACGACTCATAAGAAGAGAGGCGGTCGTCTTCGGGAACCTTTGAAGCATGATCATTAACCGTAAAATCGAGGAAAACCAAATCCGGTTCGTAAGCCAGCACATCGCGATTCAAACGGAAGGCGCCCAGTTGTGAACCTGTCCCACCGATCGCAGCATCAACAAAGGTAAAATGGGCATTCGGGTAATGATCACGCAACTCCCGTGATACGATAGCCCGATAAGAAGTCTTCAGCGGATCGGTCGCTTGGGCGCCCCATGTCAAGCTACCGCCAAGAAAGGCCACCGTTAGCGTTTCACCACGCTTCGCACGCTGATCGAATTCGGAGAAGGACGGAGATGATTCCGCATTGGCAGCTTTAATAGCAAACATGATGAATAAAATGGAAAAGATGGAATTAATCATATAATGTAAAATTTAGATTTTCCTTAAAGACGAAACGAGGAACTCAACAATCGGCTCGAGTCATATGTCATATCCATAATTCGGAACTAAATATTCTTCCCAGACGGCCAACCCCTAACCTGGAATCCAAAAAGAAGTCTGTTCTCGAATCGCTTCGGCCTTCCCGTCGAGCTCAAGGACAATCGTCGTGGCGATTGGATCTGCTAGGAGAACAGGCAAGTCCCGTAGAAATAGGCGTCCATCCTTTTGTTCAAAATTAATCGCCTTACCACTTTCAAGAAACTTCGCCGACAATACCTTATTTTTAATCTCACCATAACATAACTCCGTGCCGGTGCTCTTAAAGATATTCAAGTAGGCCTTGTTGCCCTTCATCGTCACCTTGCCCCAGTTGGTCCAGGAGAATGGACACTTCTCGGCTCCGTAGATGGCCTCGCCATTGCGCTTCAACCAATCACCGGCAGCGGTCAAAATATCAACGGATTCCTGCGGCACCGTGCCATCCGACATCGGGCCTATATTCAGAAGTAAATTCCCGCCACTGCGTGCCGTATCGGTCAGCATCTGGATCACATCATTCGGCTGCTTCCAATTACTGTCGCCGGCATGGTAGCCCCAATTATCGTTTAGAGTCATGCAAGCTTCCCACATGATGTCATGCTTCGGTGGCTTGATCGCTTGCTCGCAAATTTCAACGTGGAAAGGCTCCCCATTGCGCTCATTGATCAGGATATGCGGCTGCAAGGCCAAGACGGCTTCGTTCACCTCGCGGCACTGGAGATCGTCCGGGATACATCCGTCATACCAAAGGTAATCGATCTTTCCGTAGTTTGACATCAACTCGATGAGCTGTGCCTTGTAGTGCTCGATAAATCGATCGCGCTGCCCCGAATTTTCCCAATCCCCTTCATTCGGCCAGTCACGAAAATACGGGCCCGGATAATCCGGATGATACCAGGATGCCGGCGAAAAATAGAATCCCACCTTCAGGCCCGCCTCACGGAATGCTTCGGCGAAGGGACCGACGAGATCACGTTTCGGCCCAATGTTGCCCGCATGAAACTCACTGGTATTTGTCGGCCATAGCGCAAAACCATCATGGTGGCGTGTCGTCAGGACAGCATACTTCATTCCTGCATCAACAGCCAACTTCGCCCAGACTTTTGGATCGTAGTTCTCCGCCTTAAAATTTTCTGCGTAGCGTGACTTGTATTCCTCAAACGGAACTAATTCCCGATTCGGAAACCACTCTCCGCGGGCTGCATAGGAATAGACTCCCCAGTGAATAAACATCCCGTAGCGGGCCTCGTTAAACCATTCAGACTCAGACATAGCGTTTGTAGCTTTTGAAATTAATCTTCCTTCTCGTGGCTCTTACGCACGGCATCAAAGGCTTCCTTGTCGACAAGCGAGACGTGCCCGTCGACCATTCCATTATCGAGCGGATTATCCTCACGTGCTGCCAGATCACGAAAGAGCCTGCGTATATCGATAATACCGCCGAAGAAAAACCAGACAGTGGAAATCATACCGAGCACGGCAGTCACACAGAGACTGGTGATAAAGAAATACTGACTCCACCGCTCGACCGACCATGGCGAAATCGCATTCCAAATCAGCACACCGATAAAACAGAAGCCGAATTTGTAGACGATCGCATAGCCAAAAATCGACCATGCAATTATTCGATCACCCAACGTGTATTCTGGCGTGATGCCAATTAGCTTTTTGAAGGTGTTACGAACGGTCCACTTGAATGGCTCCTTATACTCTTGAGCAACATCATACTCGCCCCGGTGGAGCAATCGGTCGAGGTTGTAGGGTTTGCGCTGAGTCAGCGCAGAGCCGATCACATAAGCGACGACCCCGGAGATCATCGCCATGAAGTAGAGCTCATAAGAGTTGATGGGAAACTTCACGGCATTCATCTCCCAAACGATGTAAGGATGAAATGGGCCAGAAACAGTTCCTAGGAAATTTCCGACCGAATCGTGCCAACCATTCGACTCCAGCCAGGGATAAACCAGTTCCACCCAGTTACGCTGGAGAAAAAGTCCCAATGCGGCAAAGCCCGAACCGAAGATCAGTGCACCGAAGGCGCCAACCGTGTTGCCGAAGCGGCTGTAGAGTCCGAAAATCATGATCGGCCCAGCTCCCCCGAGCCAGAGCGCGCACATCATAACTGTAAACATCAAGATGTAGTCGATCTGCACGAAAAAAATCGATACGATGAAGAAGAATACACAAACCGCTGCCGAAACTAGCCGGATCAGTAAGATGTGCTGCTGTGAACTCAATGGCTTCTTAAAGAAGGGTATGATGATATCCTGCACGATGGTCGATGAGGCATTGTAGATGCGCGTGTCATCCGTAGAAATCAGCAGCATGATCATCAGCAGGCAAAACAAGCCCATGAGGCCGACTGGCAGAATGTTTTTCAGGGCGACCGGCAACATCATCTGGTGATAAAGCGAGCGGAACTTCTGATATTCCTTATTACCCTCCGGAGTGCCTCCGAGAACCTTATGCGCCGTCTCCATGTAGGGAGTATCCAGATTATGTTCTTGAGACAAGGGCGCATCCACACCGATTTCATGTGTCGCGACTGGAATTTGCGCCAGATTCGCATTGAGCTGCTCTCTCAAACCGGCATCACTCACAGCTTCCTGAGCGACCTTTTGCGTCAACTCGCTGCGAATCTCATAGGACTTTTCGGCAAAGTTCTTGTGCGTCATCAAAGCGATCACCATCACCGCAACCAGCAGCATCATGAGAACAGCATATAGACTGCGCCATTGGCCCACAATCCCCGCCATCTTCTGCTCATGTGGCGTGCGAGCGGCACTGGTGGTATCGTTTCCAATCCAGCTCGCACGATTCAGGACGGACCCCATGATCGTCACAAAGAGCGCGAAAATGTTGAAGTCACGCAGCTTTTCGATGTCGAAAGGATTGATGAAACTCTCTCCCTGCGCCCGATCCATCATCACCGGGCCGATCGTTTCATTCCAACCGAATTTAAAAAAGATATAACCTGCGATGACGACGAAAATCGGATAACACATCAGTCCCTGGCAGGCGTCCGAAATCAACAGGGAGATCCGGCCCCCCGGCCAGATAATCACCATACACAAGCAGAGTGAAAACCCGACCACCAGTCCGAAGGTAGGCAAGTTGATCCCGAAAATCATGAACTCGTGAGGTAAGCCGAGGAAATAGATGAAAAAATTGGCCGCCACCGCCGGGCCGATTGCATTGGTCACCGCCTCGGCCAAAGTGCGAATCGTTGCCGCCACAATGCGCAAAGGCTTGTTATAGCGCATTTCTAGGAACTGGCCGATCGAGAGGGAACGCGTCTCGCGAAATCGGTAGGTACAATAGCCAGTCAACCCCATGATAATGCCGACCGGAACCGTCAGATATTCCCAAAAAGTCAGCCCGTAGCCGACCTGATATTTGGATTCAACCAAGGCTACCAGAGTAATTACGCTCAAGCCAGCGGTCAAATCACCGGCCGACAAGACATATCGCCCAGCCACACGCCCTGCTGCGAGAAAATCAACTACTCCACGCGCATACCGGTGACTGTAAATGGCCATGTAGACTACAACAACCACAGGCACAATTGCGATAATCCAATCTATCCAATGCATAACAGCTTTTAAAATAGAATATATAAAACACGGTCACTTATGCCAAATAGGGGCGGCAGCGTGACGACTTCCGGAGAATTCAGGACAAGAAATTGTTATACATCAATACTAATATTTGATTTTTCCGCAGCACCACACTACACAAGACCCAAAATCGTGAGCGGCACGTCCACCAGATGCCGAAATCAAAATGAGCAATGAGCACAACGAATCATCCGTCCCGCAACAAACAGGCCTACATTATCAACGAGCTAACCCGCATGGCTCACAACTACGGCCCCGGAATGAAATTGCCAACCGCTCAGCAGCTCGCCGCACAATTCGGCGTAACCCTGACGACATTGGACAGGGCACTTGCTAAGCTCGAAACTAGAAGCGTCATCACTCGCCGCCAAGGAAGCGGCATCTACGTATCGAATGGCTTGCTGGACAAAAGGATCGGATTGGTTTTCGGGCGGAATATATTCCGATTTGGCAGTTCCGCCTTCTACTTATTGTTACTTCAAGAGTGCGAGAGGGCCGCAGAAATAGGGAACTATCAATTCTCATTATTCCTCTCACCAAAGCAGTACAACACCCCTATAGAAGCAGGACAATTTAACCCGGAACTCGATACTGCGCTCAAGCAGAGAAAACTGGACGGGCTACTTGCCTGTGAAATCAACAACGATAATTATGAACTATGGCTAGCGAACCAAAACATACCTACAGTCGCTTTGGCCCCATCAAAACATTTCCCGACCGTCGGCATTGATTCAAACCAACTTATTGAGCACTCCGTTGCCCACTTAGCCGCTCAAGGTTGCCGCACAGTCGGCCTACTTGGCATCTTGTCCCGACATTACGAATACTTCACCGCGGCCACCCAGAAATATGGCATAAAGATCAAACAAGAAGCAGTCATTCACCCTGAGGACGAAAAGGATCCACCCTTCGACGTGCACGAACAACTCGGCAGAGAGTGGATAAGCAAATGCCTAGAATGTTGCGGCGGAAAAAAGAATCTGCCCGACGGCATGGTCGTGACCGACGACCTGCTGGCAAGAGGCGCCTGCCTTCAAATGAAGGAATACGGTATCCGCATCGGCGAAGACCTCAAAATTGTCAGTCACGCCAACAAAGGATCCCTCAGCTTGGAATACTGGGAAGACCACATTACAATAGCCGAAATTGATCCCGCTCAAATGGTCTCAGAAATGTTTCAAATTCTGGATAAGCTAATGGATGGCAAAAAGCTAACGCGAAAAAAAACCAACATTCAAGCATCCCTGATTAGCAAAAATAGCACACAGAGCTAAGAAAGACTTAAACGCCCGCACAGGGCGTAGAGCTTCACTGTTCCCACTGATCAGTATCAGATCACATAAGCACCATCTGCCTCCCTCGGCATTATATGAACGTTCGTAAGCTAACGCAGACAGAAAGCATGAAGACGCTTTTTAGCGGCAATCACTGCACTCCCGCGACCGGCTCTGAGAGTCCCAAGCTGTCACGGCGTGGCACAAACAAGGACGAGGTTTCGCATTTGCAACTCCTTGAGTAGAAGATAGATAGACCTGCTCAGGTCCTATCTGGCACATTAAGGCACAACGCCTTAAATGGCTGCCCGGGCTGGGATCGAACCAGCCAAAGAAAATCCATAAGTTATTGTAAACTTGCATCTTGCGAAATACACGACACCGGGCGCACTCCAGAATGCACTCCCGCTGAAATTCTGAGGCATTGGCCCAATCTTTCCCTTGAATCACGACAAGCCATCTTAGCCTTAGTTCGTGAACTCGCAAATGAGAAGAAGCATCTGTAATTCAATGCTTGATAGTCCAAAGCACAAGGGAGCCGCCCCAACAAGAAGACCTCTAGGTAGTGTCTTGGAATTAGCACTTTATCCAAATTAATACCGAAGCTATAGCAATCATGGCTCCAAATAGGCCTGCAGATTTCTCAAATCTGGTGGAGATTCTTCGATAGCGCTTTAGCTTTTGAAAGAGTACTTCGACCTTGTGCCTTTCTTTGTAAAGATGCTTGTCCATTTTGATGACCGTTGCTCTGCTTGGATTGGGTGGTATGACGGCGATGCTGGAGCTTTGCACAATAAACTCACGAATGGCGTCGCTGTCATATCCTCCATCTAGCAGGCAAGCGCTGGGCTGGTTGAGGCATTGCCTGAGCAGGGCGATTGCTTGAGTGGCGTCCCCGCGTTCGCCGGAAGTGACGATGAAGGCCAAGGGATAGCCCAAAGCGTCGCAGGCCAGATGCAGCTTGGTGGTCAGGCCGCCTCGGGATCGGCCCATGGCTTCAGCAAGCTGTCCTCGATGAGCGCGTGCGGCGTCCTGATGGACACGGATGCTGGTCGAGTCGACCATGACATACTCCATGTCAGCCAAAGAACCTTGAAAGTGCTTGAGCAGGTGAGCCCACAGTCCGTTGCGCGACCATGTTCGGAAGCGGTCATATATGCTCTGCCATGGTCCAAAATGTGATGGCAAATAGCGCCAAGGTGATCCGGCTCGAAGAATCCAGAAGATACCTTCCAACGTTCGCCGCAAGTTTTGCGGTTTGCGACCACGGGTACTCAACCGGACCGAACGCCAGTCATTAATTTTTTGAGAGACTCAAAGTCTGCATCAGTTAACTCTTCTTTATAACTTTGCACTGCAATAGCTTACGACTGCGGGCAATGTAGCAAAGTTTTTAATCAGCTTAATTCCCAGACACTCCCTGGACCTAATAAAAGAGAAGATTATGGGTCAATATATAATAATCTTACAGATGTTTGTTTGTATTTCTGAAATAGCCAGATCCCTACCGCAACATAGTTTCAATTCCTTAACCAACTATACCATCCAATCACCCCAGCCAGACTAACAAATGCACTGGCTTAGTTTGCGTAGCGAGACCATATTCGGGGCTGCGGCATCCTTTTTCATATGATTTTACGGTATCTATGACCGAAAATCTTCTCATTCGCAATGGGCCGGCTTTAGGGGGGCTGCAACCATTTTCTCCTCAAAGGGTGTTTCTTGAAGCAAGGCAATTTCTGCGTGGGCCTCAGTAAGTATTTTGAAGCTGCATTGTAGATCGATGTTAGCTCACTAAAGCGCCAGACTAACGATTCAAGCGGACTCAATCACGTATACTCGACTACTTTGCTGTAGGCAGATAATTCAATGTGGTAGCCAACTCCTGTTGCAGGCGATCAATAACGGTTGCATACTGCGGATCGTTAATAAGGTTTACCTTTTCACCACTTGAGTCCGTTGCCTTGCCGTAGTCATAAAGTTCACGGGCAATCACTTCACCAGAAACTTCTTCAACGCTCTTACGGTCAGTTCCAGCCTTGCGCCATTCGATGTAGCGATAGCGCTCGTCACGAATTGAATAGCCCATGGAGCCTTTGCGAATGTATTGACTGATGGCGAAAGTTGGCTCCGGTAGCGGCTTGCCTTCCAGGGCTACTCGCAGGCTCTCTCCCGGAAGCTCAGGAAGCAACGGCAAACCGGCCAAGTCAATCAGCGTCGGAAAAATATCAATCAGCTCGACCGGTTGATCACAACGTATGCCGCGTGGCATGCCAGGTGTGTAGAACATCAGTGGCACATGATTGGCCTCTTCATAGTTGGTATGCTTCCCCCACTCACCTTTATCGCCCAAGTGAAAACCGTGATCACCCACGAGCACAATGATCGTGTCGTCAGCCAAACCTTTCTCCACGAGCGTTTTCATCAACTTGCCAACCTGTGCATCGACATACGAAACGCAGGCCAGATAGCCATGAATGAGCTCACGCTGCACATCGGGCGAATAGGCGCCAAATTCGCCTGCTGATGTGTTGTAGTCCTTGATCTCGTGATAGTCATTTTGCGCTATTTCCGGCGCCCCAACTGGATAGCCTGGCAACGCAGCTAGTTCGATAGCATTGCGGTCATAGAGGTCCCAATATTTTTTCGGCGCGACAAAAGGCAGGTGTGGTTTTAGAAAACCGACCGTCAAGAAGAATGGCTCATCTTGATCACCACTGGCATAGTCGATCAGATAGTCTTTTGCTTCATCTCCCATGAGTCCGTCAAAATAGGCTGCATCCGGGATATCTTCAGCTTCCACCGCGGGCCGCATTCCCATTGCCAAGAGCCTGTTTCTCTCCTTCCACCATGGCGATACCTCATTGCCTTCGTCTTCGGCATACTTGGCTTTGAGTTTTGGATTCTGATAGTAGTGCGCGACAGGCGAACCCTGAGGACCAGGAAAATCTGGATTCCAAGAGCTGAAGTACGGTTCAGTCCATGAAGGTTCGTCGTTATTTACCACCGTGCGCCCATCAAACACTTTGCCCATCCCCTTTGTGCCATAGCCATTTTGTGCGAAATACTCTGGCATGGAGACAACGTCAGGATTCAGCGTGCGCATTCGCTGCGAAGTGCGCACCTCGTAGTGTGAATCTGGACGTAAACCCGTTAAGAAACTAACCCTGGACGGACTGCACAAGGCCTGTTGCGAATAGGCGCGCAAGAATACCGTGCCCGCATTGCCCAGCCGATCCATGTTGGGCGTAATTGCTTGATCATCACCATAAACGCCGATGCGAGGCATCAGGTCATCGACGATGATAAAGAGGATGTTCGGTTTTGCTGGTTCAGTTGCGCGCAGGGAGCACGCGAACAAAATTACAGAAATACAAATGAACCAAAACCAGTTATTGGAATACTTTTTCACGGACGGATAAATTTAATGAGGCTGAATGCATGCTGCGGGACGGTGAGCTCGAGATGGCTTTCCTCAACCTCATCCCACGCTGGGTAGCTGGTAGTCATTTCATAAGATCGGCGCTCTGGAGCGGAGATCACTTGTGCTCCAACCGGGGCCATCCCAGCAAGCGGCCCATCGCCAGTTGGGATCTGTAACGTTACGGGCCCCTTGATGCGAGTGGGTCGAGCCATGACTATCAAAGTCGCTGAGTCTGCGTCTATTGCCGCAATCGCATAGACTGATGGATTGTCAGCCACAACCGGCAAGCGGTTTCCACGTAGGTGACGCGCCATTGCTGAAAAGGTATAGTAAGAAGGCAGGAAATCATGAGACTTCTCCACATAGAGCGCCTTTGCTATCCACTGTCCTTGCATCGTAATTGGCCAAAACGTCGCCAAGTCCGTCCCACCTTCAATGAGACGGCCGAGAATCTCACCAATGAAGAGCGCCTGCTCCATGCCAACGGCGTCTTTACCGTCTGCCCACCAGATACTGTTGTTATACTCGGTAACGGCTAACAAAAGATCCTTCCCCATAAGCTCTTCGGCAAAAGCCTTCAGGTCACGTAGTTCCTTCGCGTAGCCCTCATCGCTAATGAATGCTTTCTCTGCGTCCCCAGCATAGACGTGCACCTCGATCATATCGATGTGCTTTCCTACCCGCTCCAGTAACGTGGGCCACCACAAAGGCGGATTGGGATCGCGATACTCCTGCATGAGCTTGTTATGCCGAGTCACGCGCTCCTTGGGCGTTATCTTTTTCTCATTTTGCAGGCGCTGTACTTCCATCATTTTAGCTAGACCTTCATCTGTCGGCTTATCCTTCTTGCCAACTGAATCGAGGTCGATTTCACCGGGAACCGCAATGATGATATCGGGATCAACAGCCCGCATGGCTTCTGCGTAGGCGATAACCAGCTCAGCATACTCCTCGACCGTAAAGGATAGCCGCCAATACATTTCATTTCCAATCGTCCAATACTTAACGTTGTAGCCTTTGTCTTTGCAGTATTGGACCCAGTCGGCAGCATACTGCGCACCCAACTGAATATCATTTTCGTGGAATGCATACTCAGTATTCACGCAAATCATCGACTCCGCACCGACTTCACGACAAAAGCGGATAAACTCATCCGTGTCGGTTGTTTGTGGACCGTCCACCTCGGGCCATATCGTTGGATCATAGAGCTTGTGCTCACGCCAAAGATAACGGTCGGATTCCGTTCCGCCTGGAAAACGTAGCAGCGTCAAGGGCGTGTCACGCACGACCTCGATAAAATGTGGGTCACTCAAGACTGCGTCATCGTCGATCCAGTATTCAATGTTCCCCCCGTAAACGAGCGGGCTAATGCGCTCACCAATGGGCTCCTCCGGAAAGCTAATTTTAACCAACTCAGCGCCTTCACGATCAATGGGTTGGTAAAGGTCAATCTCAGCCAACGGAAGCGTTTCCCCAGATGGACCGGAGAAAGTTAGTGTTACCTCTTGAGCTTCAACTGCATCAAAATGTAGTGACCGCCAATTTGGGTCGGTCTTAATGCCTTCGGCTGGTCTTCCGTCCAATTTTACGGAGGGTCGAATCTGCGTCCCTTGCAGGGACTCGTTCCATGCAATGCCGCTGATCAACTGTGGTTCGCCCAGCTCGATAACAATTTTCTTCTGCATGCCGATCGCGATCGGATCACCTTGAAGCTCATCGGCTAATTCAGGCGTAAGCTGACCATCCACTGAAACTTTCCAAGCAGGCTCGTAAAATGTAATTTCAGCGACGTTTAGAGGACGGTTGTTGGGATTCCACTTCAACTGCTCGAAATCAATTCGAGCTCCTTCGGCATGAGTCGCAATAAAGCTAACGCGAGGCTTGGCGCCGTGAAAATTTCCTTCATAAGCCACGTGCTCCTCTTCGCCGGACTCAGGGATGAGACTGAGCTTAAAGAACGTCATGTCGTTCTCCTTACCTACATCCTTGATTGGTCGTGCGAGATAGCGAATTGATTGAATGGCATAAGGCTGGTCGAAACCGAAACGTAAGAAGCCTTTTCCACTGGACTCCTCGGTCAACACACTGTCACAGGAGGTCTCAAGGTCTCCATCAACAATCGTCGCCAAGTCATTCGCACTCCCCTCACCGCTTACTTCCAAAACGGTAACTGAATTTGCTGGAAGTGGTTTGCTTTTCGGCAGATGAGCGACGCTAAAGGCTGAAGAGGATCCAACAATCGAAACTAGCGATAGCGTTATAAATCGATTAAACATATTATACAAGGGGTAACGGTCGGCTACGAACGAGATTAATCTTTTATGTAAGTAACATTTGAAAGTCGTGCCGTATTTTCGTCGATAATTTCAATGCTACCCAAGCTTCCACTCTGCCAAACTAGGTAATACTTTCCGTCCTCTTCTTTCCAGCCAATAGCATCTCCATTGGGCGCCATGGCCGTATGGTTATCACGAAATATGTATGTGCGCGCAGAATTATTCGACTGACGCCAAGTGCCAACAAGGTCAAACGCCTTGGCGCCGCCTATCTGAGTCTTTTCCTCTTCGCTAGCTTTTACGTAAGTATTATTTGCGACTTCAATGGTGTCTGAGCCTAAAACTTCAATGCCGCCTAAACTTCCACTCTGCCAGACGATGAAATACTCACCGTCCTTTTCCGACCACCCAAGAGCCTTTCCGTTCGGACCAATAGCCGACATATCGCTGCGAAAAACCATTTCGCGATCCGGTATTTTTACATGACGCCAAGTTCCCACGAGCTTAAATGGCGCAGCGTCCTTTACGGTTGGAACTGCCATCGACTCATCCTTGATAAAAGTGCTTGAGGCCATCTCCACCTTATTTGCTTCTAAAATCTTGATCCCCCCCAAGCGCCCACTTCGCCAAACTATATAGTAGCGACCCTTAAGCTTTTTCCAGCCAAGCTCTTCTCCATTTGTCCCAATCGCAGAATAATCCGGCAGAAACGTGAAGGTGCGATCAAAGTTGGATTCCTGATGCCAAACCCCCTCCAATGAAAACCCCTCGGGGATCGGTTCGATATCTTTATTCACGATGTAATCAGTGGGATTTGGCTTAACATTGCGGATGCCGAACACATAGCCAGTATGAGCCAGCAATGCCTGCGTAGTCGCTTCATAAATCTCAGCGTCCAATCGATTCACTCCGTGGCCATAACCTCCGTAAATCAGCAACTCAGCATTGCCTCCGTTTTCCCGTAACTTATCAGCAAATCGACGACTCTGAACCCAGTCGATGGTCAAGTCATGTGTCCCATGATATAACCAAGTGTCCGGTGAATCTTCGCGGATGTTCCAATAGGCTGAAGCCTGTTTCTTCTCGTCAGTTGAACTCCCCGTAAAATCTGTGTCACCACCGAAGCGGCTTTGGTTACGGTCCAATACGTCATAGAGCCCGTTGAAACCATCGAAAACAATGCACTCCGGTGTGCGCTGTGCGGCGATAGCCCCCAAGTGTGCACCCGCCGATGAGCCAGCAATACCGACCCGCGTAAAGTCGAGATTAAGTTGATCCGCATGCTTACGAATGAATTCAATCGAGTCCATGACATCCCCAATCAGATCATCAAAGTCGCCACCGTGGCCTTTCCAACGATATTCCATACGAACACCGGCAATACCATTCTCCGAGGCCATGCGAAATGATTGACGGTAAAAGTTATCTTTGCTCCCAGTCACCCATGCGCCACCGTGGACATAGAAAACGACGGGAAAAGGTCCACCTTCCTTAGGGCGCTCGATTCGCAAGTTAAGTTCCAGTTCACCTCCGTTGGGTAAGGTGATCGTTTTGAACACGTAGAGGTCTGAACGTACATCGGGATACTCCTGCAGATATTCTCTGGTGTGCTTCTCAGATTTCTCCTCAAGTTCCTCCCAACTTGGGAATCGATTGGCAGTCACAACGCTAGTCGAGGCCAATATAAAAAGCATCAAGCAAATCGGTAATCTCATACGAAAGTCTATGGGCTTAGGGTGAGCAAACGGTAGAATCTATACTCATCAAGCCCCAGAAAGATGTCCACTTACAAGGATTGTCCCTACTTGGCAAAAACTTATCTTATATCATCAACACTGGGGCTATAAATGACAAAGTGCTCCAACCATTCCGGACATGCCTTAATCCAATAACGTGGTGCTGAATCGGTTCTTGTAATCGCGGGGGCTAAAGCCGGTCAGACGCTTAAACCAACGTGAAAAGTTTGATAGATCGTGAAAACCAATCTCAAATGCGAGGCTCTTTATACTGACAATGCCCAAGGAAAGCTGGTCACGTGCATAACGTAGACGTGTCTCATCATAAACCTGAAACATCGTTTTCCCTTCATATTTTTGAAAGAGCCGGTCTGCATTTGAAGCGCTCATCCCAAGCTGCGCTGCAAGTTGATCACGACTAAACGGCTGATATTTAGGCAGGCTCTCGATCAACTGCAGCCCATGCAATACACTCTGGTGCATATCACTGAGCCGAGTAGGAATCAGCCCACTGGCAATCAGGCAGTCATAAAAGGCAGACAACCAGTTGGAAAACGGCTTTTGAAAACGCAAAAACTCCGTCAAGGAAAGCTCACGTTGATTGATGTCCTCGATATTCAGCCAATTTATACTCTGTTTTTTGCTAACTGAGACATAGCGGCGAAAGCTATCGAGCAATCGTTGGGCACTCGTTTCAAGCTGAGGAAAGTCAGCTCCATTCACAACTAAACTCAAGCCATCTTCGAAGAGATTCCGCCCGTTCGGCCAACATGCCTGGAAATGGACAGAAATAATACGTGAGTTTTGCGTGAAACGCTGTCGGCGCATGCCGGGGCGCAGAAAAACCCATTCTCCAGGTTTGGCCGAAATTTCCTGCCCCTCGATCTCAACCATCACGTTGCCTTCCCGAATATACCAAACGGCATAGTTCGTAATGAAACGCTCCGTCTCAAGCGCGCCAGGCTGGACTGTATCATCGTAGACCCAGAATAAGCGCGAGTTCAGGTACAACCACTCTTTGTAAGGAGTGGACCACTTCGTCTTACGATTCGAAGCTGATTTGCTACTCATGCGGTAAGCCTAATGTTGATTGGGGTATATAAGGGAGCCAACGAAAATTAACGCCAAAATCCTTAAATTAAATGAAAATTTCGCACAATGACAATGTATACTTTGCCAACAATAGTCTAAACGGAATAAAGTTGTCGGACCTCGTAAGGATCCAGAGTTATCTCATTTGGCATAGGCTCACCACCACAACAGCTCACCCAGTCACCCTCCAATGGCAGAACTTGTGATGAGCGAGTAAAATTAAAGATGAAGCGACGCAGCTTCCCCGTAGATTCACGGCGATCCTGAAAAGTCACCCCTTGTGGCAGGGTATCCGCCAATATCGAAACACCTGCTTTCGTCAAAGCATTACGATAGAGACTCAGCAAACCAGATTCTTCGATACGAGCGCCATAATAATAGGCATACCCGGCCCCTTCCTGACGACAGGTGACCACCGGTTTGCCAGCATAGAAATCTCCTGCGTGGGTCGCGATAACTTCTGCCGCCTCTGCATGTAAAACCTCGACATAGTCTTGGATGAGATAGGATTCCCCATCAAAATTGGCCGTGTTACTCTCTTCCTCAAAAAGGTAATCGATCTCTTCATTCCAAACGCCGAAAAGCTCCCTTAAACCTGCGCCCGGCAGACCGCCCAACCAAACACAATTGGACTGGTTCACATAGCCTGTCAGGTAGGAGCCAATCACCACCCCACCCTGTTCGGCGAAGGCTTTGACCTTGGCGACCAACTCCTCATCGATGAGATACAATGACGGAAGCACCAGGCATTTAAAAGCACTCCAGTCTCGATCCTTAAAGGTAATGTCAGCACTGATGCCCAATCGAGCTAGAACATTGTAATGATCGCGAGCAGTCTGCGTATGAACATCATCGGGTTTCGGATACTCAAGTCGTGGCGCTCGCGGACCGTTGGAATATTGAATCGCCCATTTCGACTCCCAATCATAAACAATGCCTACAGGTGACGGATCGCGAGGTTCACCCGCCAAAGGCGCCGCTTGTTCCAAAGCAGCTCCCACCGCCTCGCAATCCGCGAACACGCGTGTGTCGGCCGAGCCATCGTGGTCAACCACGGCTCCATGATATTTTTCGCAACCACCTCGTCCTTTACGCCACTGAAAGTAATGTATCGCGTCCGCACCATGCGCAAGGTACTGCATCGACTCTGAGAAATGTACGCCCGGTCGCTTCAGCTTATTAACACGCCACCAGTTGACTGAGCTGGGCGAACACTCCATTTGCATCCAGGATTTTCCATCAGCCATGCCACGCATAAGCGCATTGATAAACTCTGTCCGCATACTGACGCGCCAGGACTCTTCGCGATCATCGTGGAGCGGGTAGCGATCATTCGAAACAATATCGATAACTTTCGACCAGCGATAATAATCGTTGGTGTCAAAGGTGCTCATGAAATTGGTAGTGCATGGGACATGTGGAGTAAGCTCCCGCAATGGAACCATTTCGTTTTGCAGTGTCTCGACATGCAGCTCATTCATATAACGTCGCCAGTCCAACTGCTGCCCATCAACACTCATATCGAAAGGCGTGATCTGTTCCCAATCGGTTACCGTATGATTCCAGAACGCTGCCCACCAAGCCGCATTGACCGCCTCAAGGCTGCCGTATCGCTCCTTCAGCCAAGTGCGAAAGCCCGCCAGACAATTATTGCAAAAGCACTCACCGCTAATCTCATTATTTAAGTGCCATAGAATCAGCGCAGGATGCTGCCCAAATCGCTTAGCAAGTTGTCGGTTGATGTTTCGCGACTTCTCTCTAAATACCGGTGAGCTTGGACAGTGATTATGCCGCTCGCCACTTGGCTCACGAGCACCCTCACGATTAACCCGTCGCACTTCAGGATGAGCTTCAGAGAGCCACATGGGTTTGCTGCCCGTGGGCGTCGCAAGGATCACTCGTATGCCAGCGGCATGCAGTCGCTCAAACGCTTCCTCTAACCACGAAAAGTCATAGACGCCCTCTCGCGGTTCATACGAGGTCCATGAAAACACCCCCAAGGTCATAGAGGTGCAATGAGCGCGCTTCATCAACTCGATATCCCTTTCCAGAATGTCGGGGCGATCAAGCCACTGGTCGGGGTTGTAATCAGCGCCGTAGAGGGGCTGACCTTGGGCAAGAAAAGGGTTAAGCATGGTTACCGAGATTAGGAGTTTTGTCACTTCTGAACGCTCAACATTCAGAAAAAAAAATGGTTACAATTATACTTCGCCGCGCCGAGCTTCTAACTCGCCACGAATTTCCACCATTTTCTCCTCAGTTAGTTTATAATACCTGAGCAGAAAGTAAGCAATTAATAGAAATACTGCCGGAATGACGGCAAACATCAGGCGCATAGTGAAAATCGAGTCCTCGCTTTGATTCGCGCCCAATGACTGGTCAAAACCTGCAAAATTTAAAAGCAAACCAGCAATGAGCGCAGTAAAGGCTGAGATGCCCTTGTTGATATAGCCAAATGCCGAGCCGAACGCCCCTTCGCGACGCAGGCTACACTTTAGCTCATCATAATCCACCACATCCGCCTTGATGGAGCTGATCATCAACGCAACGCCGGAGCCTGCAATAGTCATCAAAGCAACAGGAATGTATTGTAGCCAGGGAATAGTCGCGCTGAAAAAATAGTATTTTAGAAGCGAACCAATAAACCCAATGATAAAGCAAAGATTCATCAAATTTCGCTTACCGATCTTTTTGGACAGCATAGCGAGGGGTTGAATTGAAAAGAACGAAAGAAATGCTCCAATAGTACCACCCACCGCCACATAGGACGCCGCCTTAATCGTGTCTCCACCAAAGATATAATACGTGTTGATGTAGATCCCGAGGTGTTGAACCATTCCATTGCCCATGTTGCTAATCACGAATACGGCGAGCACCAGAACACCTTGGTCATTGGTGAAAACACCACGTATGGATTCCCAAATCCCCACCTTTTTCTGCGCTTTAGCGACTTTGAAATAGGGCTCACGCGTCTTAATAGCCGTTATCAGCCCGAAGAACGCCAATGCGCCGCCAATCACAATCGTTATGTAGCGCGCGCCGTTGGCGGCAGTGCCAAATACCTCAAGCTGAGTCAGACGGTATACCCACGCCGCGATGATATTTGCGCCAATCATGCCAATCATCGTGCGAATCGCCACTACCTGAGTTCGCTCATTGTAGTCAGGCGTCATCTCACTACCCAGCGCCCAATATGGCACTGAGTAGACCGTATAGGCAGTCAGGAAGAGAATCGACGTTACCGCATAATAGAGAAACTTATCCTGCTCCGACCAATCGCCGCCAACAAAGAATACCACTGGCAAGAAAATGAAACACAGTATCGCCCCAACGAACATGTAGGGGCGTCGGCGTCCAAACCGGCTACGGGTGTTATCCGAGATAACCCCTGTAACTGGATCACTCACCGTATCCCATATCCGACCGATCATAATGGCTAAACCAATCAGCGCCGGATCCACTCCCAACTCAATGTTGAAAATGGGAAAGGTAAGCGCTACCAGAATCTGTGGACCGGCAAAGGCCAGCAAAGCACCAACGCCATAATATAGCTTCTGTGACATCGGCAGCACTTTGGAGCCCTGCGCGTTGCTCGGAGTGTCAGACATCTTACTTCTCTATTGGGGTATAATTGTAATTTGGGAGTTCAGTTCAAGAATAGCAACGCACTTCGTAGACAGCTGCGGATGGATCGCCGTTGGTCGCCGAAATTACGATACGTACAAGCTTCGCCTTCACTTTCTTGTCCAAAGTGTGTCGGCGATGTCGCTGATAGTTACCCTTCACCGAAACCAACTCGGTCAACTTGCCATCAACCTCAGCCAAGATGCTGTAGTCCTTAGGGCATTGCGCATCAGCAAACAATGCAGGGGCCGCATGATACTCCCGCAATAAATGCCCAGGAAAAGTCAGTTCCACAACTCCAACCTGTTGCTCTTCGCCCCATTTCAAATCCAGATACTGCGGGAGCGCCTGCTCGGGTGCGGAACGCCATATATTTGTCGACTCATAGGGACGCGTACGACCGCTTAAGACATGACTTGCAGGATAGCACGCCTGTGCTGGAGTGAGTCGATACGACATGGAAAAACCTCCACCGAAGCGCCGGTATTTTTTGCCACTCATTTTGAATGCGGCAACCTGGCCAACTTCCACCGCCGGGCTGGAATGCCAGACAACTTCTACGTTTTTCTTCAAAACTAAGCGTATGAAGCCGGACTTTGGTAGATCGGCACCCTCAGGTTTAACTGCGCAAGGAAGCCAGAGCTTTTCCCCCTGCGGAACAGAAATCGTACCTTGGCAAATTATTGCGCCGGTATCCACACGGTAATCCCAGATCGAATCAACCCGCTCCACATGATAAGAGATTTCTTGCTCTTGCCCGGATATATTAGAAAGACAGACCTCAACAACTTCAAGAGCCTCAGGTCCAGCGCCAATCCATTGAGCTCGGTCGTGAGTAAGGTTTTCAGCGAACTCAGAGCTCGGCCCCCGCATCAGTCCGTTGGTTGCATAAGGCGTGTCTGGGCCAACGCCCGGATTTGACGCTTCACTGCTCGCGGAAAGAGTGGCAGAACGAGCCAAGTCCGTTTCATCAACATTGGGAATGTTAGGGAGGAAGCAGCCATCACGCAGCAAATCCTGTTGGATAAGTTTGATGCGCTCATCGGCCACTTTTGCCAGCGAACTACCTTCCGCAATGGCGCGAGCTGCTGCCGTGCCGCAAGCCTGCCCCAGTAAGGCAGTGGTTGCCATCACTCGTACGGTGCCAAGAGCTGCATGGCTGACCGAAACATTGCGTCCGGCCATCATCAGGTTATCTACGTCTTTTGCCAGACAGATGCCCAGCGGAATGCTATAGGGTCCGACATAACTCTTAGCCATATAATCGGTATCCTGCGCATACCCTTCCGCGCTATTGGCTTCACTCGTGGCAGCAAGCAAGCCGCCCGGCGTATGAAGATCAACGAACCAACCACCGTAAGCAACTTCGTCCGGAAATGCCGTATTGGCCTGAATATCATTTTCCGTCATGAAATAGCGACCGATGATGCGGCGACTTTCGCGCTTTCCAGGAACTTGTCCGATCCAGTCCAGAGCATAGTTCTTAGCTTCTTCCTTCCATTTTGGATCCTTGTTTTTAAGCCAGTCCCAAATACCAAGGCAATGACGCGTTAGCTCATGACGGATATCTTCAGACTGGAAAATCGTATTCCACGGCACACCAATTTCAATCCACCAGTAGCCGCTATCAACACCATGCGGCGCACGGCCTTGCTTGTAGAAATAGTCGGGATCGGTGTGTTTAACAGCCCATTCGGGAGCCTTGAACGGAACAGGACGCCCCATATTCTTGGCCTTAAAATGAATGGAGTTGCCCATCGTATCGGTAGATGGGTTCTCAGGGGCATGAAGTTCCCCGAACTCGTCTTTACCTTCTGTCCCCATCCGCCATTCACAACCAGCGCGATCAGCGACAAGCGCGTCTCCAGTGCAATCAACGAAGAACTTGCCTTGAATCTCCAACTGAAGCTCAGCATTGGCAACCAACGCGATGACGGAAGATATCTCACGACTTGAGTTGCAGGCCTGACGGTGAATGTAGCCAACGCTCATCTCTTTCTCCGAGATATCGCTAGCCATCTCAGATCCTCGCGAACCGTCAGACATAACGACATCGAGCACTGCAGTGTTCAGGTGGCAGGTCAGGTTCTCCGTCTCCATCGCCATGTCGTAGAGCACCATGTCCCAAACACTGTTCGTCCAACCATTCTCGCTGATCGGCTCATGATTACGGGCACGCTCTTCAATCAGCGCTTCGGAAATAATCCCTGTTTCACGACTGTAAGCATGAAAATTCGCTGCTCCGTGTGGCGTTACACGCACCTCCGAGGAGCTATTGCCACCAAACACAGGGCGGTCTTGGATTAAGCAAGTTTTGCTACCGTGACGTGCAGCAGCAATTGCAGCAGAAAATCCTGCCAAGCCACCGCCACAAACAACAACATCGTATTCTTCAGTGAGGTATTTCATCTTTATATTTTTTGGAGTCCGCAACAATCTGTGCCCTCGTATACATATGGCTTTAGCGCCTTATGCAGAGCCAGCACAAGTCATTTCAACCAGCCTCACCGGACCGCCAACTTTTTGCGAATGAAAGACAAGTTTCGACCAATATTTACAGTCAGATTGAGTGTTATAATGGAGGTATCAGGAACAAGTAATTGGCTACCGCATTTCACCAATAACTCCCCTTTATGTCTCATACATCAACCTAAGCAACCATACGTCATTCAGCTTAACTCCCTATGACATGCATGCCCAATTGCAGCCGAGATTTTCATTTAAAGACGCCGCAACTTCCCAGTGAGATGCAGCATGAAAAATTATATGCCCTGCAACCACGAGATTTGAGTCATTACGAGTTCCCAGCAATAGCCACAAAAAAGCCCGGTAGCAAAAGCTACCGAGCTAAGCAAACTAACGTAAACGGTGGAGGCTAGTTACGGCGACGTAGATACACGACAGCCATCACACCCACTCCAACAAGCATCGCATAAAAACTAGGCTCTGGAATGGATGTCAGCGTATAATTAGCGAAAACTTGATCACCGGTCGAAATGCTAGTCATGACACCAGAGCCAGTGAAAGCCGCAGGATTGGTGCTGTAGGTGTAATCGCCACCCGCACTGGCTCCATTGAGGTCGATCTGAAACTCGGAAGCTCCAATGCTCGAAGGCGTGTAATACGCAGATAACGTCCAGTTGGTAGCAGTTGTATCAAGCACCAAGCGGAGCTGACCAATACGATCCGTAGAAGTCGAGACACTGTAACCGTAGTCACTCAAATTACCACCATCGACATTCCCAGAGGTGCCCTCACCTGCCCACATGTCGAAGTCTCCATTGCCGCGAAGCGCGAAGGTTGCAAATGGCGACACCGAATTAGTTACATACCCAGCCGCAAGTGGATCACTGTTGGTAAAATAAATCGCTGCAAGCGATGTGCTAGTCGTGCCGAGCATGCTCGTATTAATATCAGCAGTATGCTCGTAAATGCCCGTACCAAAACTGTAAGGCAGCACAGCCCCACCCGTGCCAGCGGTCGAACCATTTTGATCGATGGTTCCGCCACCAGTAACCCACGAGCCCCCCTCTGGGTTAACCGTTACACCGCTGACAGAGGTATCAGGACCATTAAAATCGTAGGAATAAATGACCTGCGCATTCAGCACAGATGTGAGAGTTAAACAAGAAATGGAAAGAAGAGGTAGAATTTTCATGGAATAGACTCTCTAGGACATCCACCAAATCATCAAGGCAAATTGATGGTCCATGCCCCCAAAATAGTTGTCAAATGTGCGCGCTCAAATCTCAGGTTCACCGCTATAGTCGCCATCAAAAGTGAAATAGCACCAGCAAACGATCAAGCTCCCATAAAAGCTTTAACCATTGTTTAATAGTAACTTAAAAAGAATATTCGATACATCCAGTGCGCAATTCGCCTCTGCCCCAAAACACTCTCATCGAGAAATCACCATCAAAAACACGTCATTGCCACATTCATTACTTTCTGAGCCATTTTCTGCTTACAAAGCACGAACAATCGCAGAGAACACACACCATTAAAGATTGAACTTTTTCATTGCTGTCGCAGAATTAGAGGTATTGATCATTTAAATGCCTCAGAATCGGCACAATACAGAAAAACCGCGCAGAGCGACCATATACGACTTGGCCAAAGCGGCCAACGTTTCAACCGGCACAGTCAGTCGAGTATTAAATAATCGCGAGCGCGTACACCCTGACACACGTGAGCGGGTGCTGAACTTAGCTCGTGAAATAGGCCTGACTCCGCAAGCAACGGTTCGAAACCGCGAGGTCGCCATCGTTACGGCGCCTGAGTTCCCCGATCGACAGACCGGATATTCGGCCAAAATGGCGTCGGTTCTCGCCTATGCTCTTTCTGAAAAACGCATTGGAGTGTTGCTTCCCTCAGATCCAGAGCGCCTTTTACCCGACTACTACCTCGATGGCGTAATTGCCGTAACCTACTCCACTAGACTATTAGAGATGCTTGAGCGCCTAGAACAACGCATGCCCGTTGTTTACATCGATTATTTTCTAGGCAAAACAGAAAAAGCGACCGTGAACTCAGACCATCGAGCATCTGGTTACATTGCAGCGCGCCATTTTATCGAACGCGGAAAAAGCAAACTCGGTTTTATTAGCCGCGACCTAGAGCCCTTCCGAGAAAGACTCGTAGGCTATCGGGACGCCATTCAGGATGCAGGACAGACTCCCAATGAAAAATTGCTCTTTCTTGGGGATGAGAAGACCAACATCTTTACGATGATCACTCGAGCCGTGAGAAATGGCGCCGATGCCCTTTTCATACCTGGCACTAGCATGCAAGCAGTACAAGGTATGCACGTGCTACAATACGTTATGGGTAAACGCATCCCAGAGGATGTAGCCATCATCGGCAGCGAAAGTGAAGCGGTATCAGAATTCATGACACCGCCGATGACAACTGTCTATGAGCCTCTCATTGATATGGCTAAAGCCGCATCCACTATGATGCATGATCTTTGCGAGGGAAAAACAGTTTCTCAACGCCAACGTGTTATTCCCGTAAACTTGGTTGAACGCGAATCCGTGTAGGCTGCTCCGAAGACTACTCCACTAGTTCATAACTTGGTATACCCGAATCGCCTTTTTCGACTGCGGCATGATGAATACCTGCACGCGGGCATCCTCTCGCGGATACCAAATCGACCGATAGACAGATCTCCAACGCCCTTCCGTATTCATTACGATATGGACAGGAAAATCTATGCTAACTTCAGTTCCGTTGTCACCTTTAGCACCAGATCTAGTACGCAATGTTTTCGAATCACTTGGCGCTACTTGGAATTCTGAGGCGCCATATCTCATGGCAATGGGTTCTTCCGTCAGATTATGAATACGCGTATTCCCTTTAATTAGAGTGGTAGAGCTATCGTCGAACACTCGACCAAGATACTGGTCTTCTTCATTGCTGCCATTAGGAGACATGAATACCAAAAACTCGCCCCCTGACTCCGGCAGAGGAATCTGTGCAACTTGATTACGTTCCACAGCCGCACCATTTTTTTTAATTCGATAGAGAATCAAGTTTGGCGAGTTTGACTTGAAGGTATAGCTCTTGGACGGACCATTAAAAGTGGCCCTGATCTCTTGATCCTCACCTTCAGACATAAAATACAAACCACGCGTATCCTCCATCGGATTAAAGAATCTTAGTTCGGCCGAATATAGCTGATCCTCCTGCGCCACAAGATTCCCTAGCGCCATATCGCTCAACGCCAAAAACATGGCCACAGCCAGATATACGTACCGTTTCATCAATTATACCTCGTCCTCTGTTAGCCAGCGAAAGCTGACAATAATAAACTTACGGCCAAAACCAATGTTTTCCGCAGTAATAGGAGTCTCCTCCGGAGTTTGAGAGCCATCAATATAATCGGGAACGCGCTGCACGATAGCTTCGCACATGGCTGTTCCTTCTGGCTCTTGCGTCAATGGATTCAACGCTGCCCCATATGCCCTTATGCGAAAAGTGTCACTGCGCGCAGATAGGACCGGAGCAAGCACCTGTAAAATATCATTTTGCATCACCCAACCCGGCGCACCAGCGCCACTGGATGGAGCGTGATCGTCCCAATCGACGCTTGTCCCCCAGACCTTAGATTGAGTTGGCTCACCGCCAAAATCATCAACATTATTTACAGTATCATCGAGAGCAGCCTGCAATGCGCCCTTACTACCGGTGTCGTCTGCGACAAGGCGACGATTTATGAAATCAGAAAGCGAGCGGAAAGGCCCCCGTAACTTTACCTGTTCGACAATCGCTTCACTAAGCGCAGTCAACTCAGCATCATCGAGCGAACGAAAACCAGTCCACGCCTCAGAAGTATCGCCATCTTGAGCTGACTCATTGGAAGCAAGTGGATGCATGAATCGCGGCACAGGAATGCCGAGATCAGCTGGCGTCAGCGTCTCAATACTATTCGTTTCTAGATCAAAATATCGAAAATCTTCGGACTGCAGAAGCGTAGCCAATACAGACTTCCAAGCCTCGACCGAAGTCGAATTTACATTAAAAGCGCCATCCACTATCAAACTAGAAGCTGCCGTGTCGATATCGCGAAGACCCGTCATATAAGCTGAATCAAATAGGCTCTCTTTCGAGTAATAGTGATAGCGACTATTGGGCAATTTTTTTCCACTGCCAACATAGTCCAAGTCAAAATCTTCAAACGGAGGATACGCCACACTTTGGCCCGGCTCTGGTACAGTAGAGAAGAAATAGGAATCAAAAAGCACATCATTATAGTACCAGGATAAATCAATTGCCTCGAGATTAGTGCCAAGACCGTCGACCGTCTCAGCCCCATCGTAGATAACTTGATTGCGCGGCCCAAAAGGCGGAGCGTAGGAACTGCCAACGGTGTAAAGGGGAACTGTGTCAAATACCCCAATTTCCGCATGCATAAACTGACCAACAGAGAGGAGTGGCTGGCGCGGTATTTCTTTCAAAATTACGCGATCCTGCCCAAAGCTTGTGATCGAATTCCCTCCCTTGGGAATGCCAGCGTTTACTACACTGTTGTTATAACGGTAAGAATTCCAATCGATTCGATTATAAACGGAGACATCCCAAATTGGCGAATAAACCTCATCGCTATCACTGGGTCTCGTATGCCAGGCAAGCGGATTATAATTGGCAATGAATGGGACTGAATCTGCTCCCATCTCAGCATCACTGGTATTTAAGCGCGCAACGATGCTTGCGGCATAAAACATGTCAGACTCCGTTGCGGAGGTGAAGGTGTTGCTGGTTCCTAAAATAGTAGTGTAGCGATACAGACTTAAGTTTTGCGTGCCGTCAGTTGTTTCAGAGAAGGGAAAATTTCCTGAGTAATTTGCAGGTGGTCGCAACCCCCAGACATCACGAACGACAAAACCAGGATTCGGGTCCCCTCCATTGTAATTGGCGTCAGTCAACGCCAAGGTCATACGAAAGTCATTCGGATCAGTAGCACTTTGATTTGAACCGAAGTCCAAATCGAGACTATCAAAAATCCACTTTGAGTGAGTCTTGGTCAGGTCTATATCACGACTGCCAACCACGGAGCGAAAACCATTGTGAGGGATTCCATTCTCCGGGCCAATGAGTTGCGTTGGTAAACGCTGATTACCCCACTTGCCGAAACCGCCGCTATTGTCATTCACCTGCTGCCAACTGCCGCTGGTTGTATCCGCAAAATGCAGTGCGAAAATCTTCATTTCCCCCGGTTGTAAAACCGTCTGATTCAGATTTTCTTTCCCGTTGCGGTTATAATCTTCAAAAAGCGACATGGTAAAATGCCCCGAACGCGTGGTGGATTCATTTGCCTGCCATAGGTCTATGATGCTTTCAGATGAATTGTAGAGGCTATGTTTGTCCGAAGTGTCTGGATCACGCACTACGATTTGCATATCTGCATCTAGATCGTAGCTAATACGATAGTCGCTGGCGTCGAGTGCAACGTTGTATGGATTCCATAGCACAACGAGAGGACTGAGAACATGACGTCCTGTCATGACATTGGTATATTTTTCACGATTATTGCGATCTGCTCCGCCTGGCGACGGCCGATCACTACGCCATTCCCAACGAACGTTTTCTTCGTTATAATAGTCTACCATCAAACCGCCAATGCGCCAAATAAATTGCTGAACTACGGGAGCAATGGGATGCGAAGTTAGCTCCCAGCCCTCAATTCCTCCAAGCGCTATATCCTCGGAATTAATGTTGCTCGCGTTAAATTCCTCACGTGCGCCAGTCCATGAGGCCGGCAGGGTATCACGTGGCTTTAGGGTGGGGACATCTGCCGCTGGATCGTCCAATAATTTATACATGGTCGCCCAAGCCGCCAGACTATCCCACTTCATTGGAAAAGCGCTGATGACGTCCTTCCCAGAAAGCTCAGAAAGTTGATCATTCAGGCCACGTGATAAATCACGACGCAAACCTCCATTTTTGACGTCAACTAACAATCCAAACCCCTGCAATGTCAGGTCGTGTATGTAGGGATCGCCAACCCCGGCGCCAAGCTCAATATCCAATTCTGACACATCACTAAAATGGCTACGAATGGAGGCTGGAATTGATGTATTAAATGACTCCAGCCCGCTCAAAACCCCAGCCTTCGCTGACTCTGATGGGCCAAAACGAAGGCTTTGCCTCAATTGGTCTTCGCCAGCATAGACGCCAGCCTCTTCTTCCCATGTCCGCGCATTTACCTTAGCCTTAACTCCTTCATCCAAGACAACCCAAGCGTATTCCATATTGGACTCGGGCACGCTAATAACATCCGCCTTTACGGCCGCTATTATATTACCCTCGCTATCCACCCGTTGACTAACCAACTCTCGCGGATCAACCAGCCCGCTTTCAATTTCGCCTAAAACCTCCTCATTATCCTGAACTGATGCTAACCAACCAACAAAGGTTTTGCTGCCAGGGTTCAGTGGATCAACATCATCAGTACGCCAAACTCCTGTCCAATTCTGCTTCGGTCCCACTGGTATTAAACCACTGTAGCCACCTTCCAAAATATCAGCCCTAGCAGTCGTCCGCTGATCAGGTCCGGCCATCGATTGAAGATTACCAATGGCGGTATTCAGCGACAGCAAAGCGGCCTGACGTGCTCGAGATTGCACTTGAGTCGTGCCACTAATAGCCACTTCCGTCTGCAGGATCGTCGAAAGACTCAGGATCAGCGTTAAAATGAACCCCATCAATACGAGCGCTACAACCAGAGCGAATCCATTACGCGTGCCAGAAAACTTGCATTTTGAGCTCGCGGATAATGACGTCACATCGGAGCTATCTCTTCGGGGAAACATATATAAGGTGGGTTTAACAATGAGGCAATTTAATTAATATCGTCGGAATGTAACTCTTACGCAAGTTGAAAAACATATCACAAACTCAAAATAACTAGTCATTTATTCCATCGACCAAACTGAACTACACAAAAGCACGAACATTTCCTTAATAGCTCACTATACAGTAAAAGATTCCTCCGAGTGCTCCTTTTTACGCCTACGATACGGAAACAATTTCAGGCAGCGCAGACAAATGAGTGCGCTCCAGAGCAAATGTTGATTCGAGCAAATCGCCAGAGCGAGCCGTAACAACTATGTCTCCGGGCTTTGGCAGCGTGCGCAGAACCGTGGAAGCGATGCCTGCCTCCAGATGAAGCTGGGAAGGCGACGCCACTTGTGCCGGGCCACTGACTTCAACCGTAACAGGCCCCTCAAATTCAGTGCACATAAACCCTTTATCATCAACACATTCTACATGCAGCAGAATCGTATCCGTATTCAAAGTCGAGACTACAATGCCCTCAAGTGACGGAACGATGCGCAAACCAGCAACATTACCAGCAGTCTGCTTGATGTCACGCGCCACAACCGCTTCTCCTACCATCGCATGCGCCTCAAGCCTACCAGGTGTGAATTTGCCCAAATCAAAAATGAAGGGCGCCTGAGGCAAATGCTGAGTATGGTAAGAAATTGACGGCTCCTTAATTCCGACGCTTTTACCGTTCAGGAATAGCTCAACCCGCTCAGCATTACTGTAGACCGTAACCCGTGGAGATGATAATTCACTCCACTGCGAAGCGATAAACACCATAGCTCCACAATCCCATGGCTTGTCCACAGAACTTATGCCTCGCTGACTTCGATAAAGATAGTGCGCGTATTTGGGTAGCCTAAAGATATCACGCACCCCCATCGCCGCACGTTCAGGATTATTTCCACGAGTGTAGTCACAGAATGCCCACTGGCCACAGGCAATTGCCCGCGTAGTCATGTTCTCGTTGAGCGCTTCTCCAAAATTGTCGGCCTGTTGAAGCAACGCCCGCTCACCATTCCCCCTGAAGTGTCGACTAGAGTAAATGGGATCCATCAACCCCCACTGATTGTGCTGATCAAAGCCGGCATTTGACGCATGGAACTCCCAGTCCCCGTACTCCGCGATAATTAGGGCCCGCTCACCATTCTCATAGGTGTGCAAACCATCATGCTGACGACTGCGTATGTAAATGTCGAATGCATCAATCCAGCCACAGGTGTAGAACTGGTCGCCCGGAAATTCTTCATGCCCTGCCCGCTGCATACGCTCCATGAATTCATCCGTCATTTCCGTTTCGTTCAGTGATAACTCCCAAAAAAATACACACGCATGATTGCGATCCCTGCGAATCAACTCACGTCCGGCAGTTTCACATGCAGCTTGAAATTCCTGTCCTCCGAAAAACTGCCAACCTGGAATGCAATTCATAACAATGATGCCAAGCGCATCGCAGGCATCCAAAAATGCCGGCGATTGCGAATAGTGAGCACAGCGAACATAATCGAAGCCAGAGTTCTTGATCTTCAAAGCGTCACGCCACTGCGCAGCATCAGACAAAGCATAACCAATGTAGGGATACTCCTGATGACGATTCGTCCCCCGCAGCCGATAGTGCTTCCCATTAATTTCGAGCCCGTTGCTCCGGCTGGCTTGAAATCGGCGAATGCCAATATGGCACTCTTTTGTGTCGGTTATATTAGACTCATCTTCCACCACGACTCTCAGTCGGTACAAAATAGGATCATCCGGGAACCACAGTTTAGGCTTTTCAACCTGAAGCGTTACGGTCACCTGAGCATCTTCAACCGATTGAACCTGGAATTCCCTCTTCGCACTGGAAACGACATTGGATTCAGTGTCGATCAACTCGACTCGCATTTCCCCACGCGCACTTGTCTCATAGCCATTGCGCACCCCCACACTCACCGAAATATCGGCGATCTCATCCGTCACCCGGGGGAATTGAACAAATATGCCGCCACCGGCAACCACCTGCGCTTCAGCCTCATCGGTAATGTGCAGGTGCGGCTTCAACTCAAGGCTAACGCTACGGTACAAGCCGCCATGCCAGCAGAAATCAAGCTGGTCTAACTGCTTGCCAGGCGGGAACTCAGGGTTATGTCGATTATCTAAGCGTACTGCCAGTCGATGCTTTTGGCCAGCAACAAGGCGCTCTCGAATATCGATACATGCCGGCAAATAGCCCCCGGAATGCGTGCCAACCAGTTGCCCATCCAGCCAAATTTCAGCCTGCTGCATGAGGCCTTCAAAGCGCAAGAGTGCGCTCCCAACGCCATCCAGATTCTCGACCAGCAAATCACGCTCGTAAAAACAGATCCCGGTCCACATATCCGTACCGTTCAGGTCGCAGAGCTGCGGGGTATGCGGCAATGAAATCTCAGAAAATTCCTGGCCGTCCATGCTGAAGGCCCAGTCTTTATCCAATTCAACACGCCGATTACCAGCAATGCCCTTCGGCGACACAACTCCAGCTTCTGGAGCTGCTTCTCTATCGATTTCCTTTTCCATACCTAAACCAGATGGCCTTGCACAAACCAATTTGTTTTTGTTTCATTTTTTATGTAAATGTTTTACAATATAAAAATTGCTATGTCGAGTAGAAAGACGAACCCCAATTTAAATCAAAGATCTTGAATCCAAAACTCAATCGACAGAGGCGGCACCTCACAACTAATCGAAGACCCATACTGCCGCGCCAGATAAGAACCGGAATTGTTCCTCGTTTCTGAATCAATCCGGCGCCCGGTGTAACTAGGCCCCACTCCAGTATTGATATTAAAAGTGAAGGTTTCGTCAGCAGACCGATTGGTCAGCACGATCACGAGTTTGCCCTGCGGTGTTTTGTAGGCCATAATTCGGTTATCATGACGAACTTGATCCTCATCAACTTGATAGAGGGCCGAATTCCACGGCATGTATTTCAAGAAGCCGACCACAGAATTCCAATGATAGTAGTTATATGACCAGTATCCCTTCTTCAGTTCGGGGAAGGCTAGGTATTCGTGGTCCGAATCCGGTCGCCACTGCCCAAGCGAGAATCGCTCAGTCAGGTCGTTTCTAGTTGGTTTCAAAGCATGCAGCCAAAACCACGTTTCCGACTCCATAAACACAAACCAGTTCATAATCGATTGCGCAGTATTTACAGTTCGCCAGGCCGAGCCAGCACCAGTCAGGTATTCGAACTCACTGCTGAAAACCTCTTTACCATTGGAGTTGTAATTGAAGTGATTGCCAGCGCGAACAATCTGATCATCAGAGCTCCGACCAACGCGGTGCCATGACCATCCATCCACATAGGATAACGCGGTAGCGTCAGCCTGTATCTCTGCAGATCCTGCCCCTTCCTGACCCGCCCCACTATCCGCATGGATGAAAACATCAGGAAAAGCGTTTTTGATGATTGGCGCAACAACACTGAACGTATCATAGTATTCGCTGTCCGTGTACTCACAGGATGCGTAGCTGGTTTCACTGACATGCGGCTCATTCTGCAAGGAGAACATTTTAACCGGCGCAATGTTGTCATTCACGTATTGCAGATCAGCCACAATCGCATTCCCAAACTCGGAAAGGAACGTGCTGTCGAATTGCTTGAGGGCTCCGCCCGTGTAAATGCCATTCGACTTAAAATATGGAGTGGGTGACCAATACTCAAAATTCACACCATCAATACCCGCCTGCGTAAACAGATCGCTGAGTTCTTGATTCTCCGTACTCCAGCTTTGCTGCAGTTGCTTGTCATTTGAGCTGGTTCCACTGTAGTAGATCCCTGCAGCGAAGCGAACATACCTAAAGCCGTTCCCGAATCCCAAAAGCTCGTTGGCAAATCGGGTTCGCTCAGATGAAACAAGCGCACCGGGAATCCCCTTAACTCGATTCCGATCTCCGGTTTTCATATCTTCAAATTGCATTTCAACACCGAGGCCACGAATGGTCTGCTTGGGAATACCGTGTCGAACGCTGTAAGTTCCCGAGCCTCCGCTCTGTGTTGATCGAGGCGTTGGCAAAGGCGTCGAAATGTCACCGCGGTACTCGAACTTAATTGGTCCGGCAATCACAAACCCATCGGCGTCGTTACTCAATGTTACATATCCAGAGTCAGTTGCACGACCTGCTTGAAAAGCATACGTCCCCAATGTCACCCAACTGCCACCAGCCCCTCGCTGATTAACATAATGCGTATAATCTGCATCCATAGCATGCACCGTAAAAGGAGCATTCGTGGCGCGATTACTAGAGCCATCAGGCAACCAATACGAGACATCATACCACCCGGCAACGAGCAGCCCCTGCCCATCCGAGAACCAGGGTTTCCAAGCAATCGTCGCAATATTGCTGGTTGACTCATAGGAAGACATGAAGCGATCATAACCAGGTCGCGCATAACGATAGTAGCTGCCATAGTAGTTCGGGTTATACGTGGATTTATCCCATTCGCCAAAATAGCGCTCAGCATTCATGCCTGAGTCAACCCTTACGATGGCATCCGTTTCACAGAGCATGACACTGTCTACCCCGATCTTGTAACTGCTAGATGCACCGTTTTTGCCGACTGTTCGCAGTTCGAAATCATGATTGCCAGCCGTTAAATTGACAACCCCATGATTCGTTAATGGAAGCGATACAGAAGCATCATATTGGTCAATCACACCGCCCTGAGCCACTCCATCAACATACAACTGATATTGGCCTCGATTATTCGCGAATACGTTTCTGATCAAGACTACATAATCATCGGCTTCAGATGCATTCAACGTAAAGGTCACTGACTGATTTACGGCGTTTGCATTGTAACGCAGATAGTAGCCTTCTTCAGCATCAACATTCGCATAGTAACTGAGGCTTCCTGTTGAAACACTGCCGGATAATACAGGAATCAATTCGATTTCGCACAGCATTAGATCGAAATCATTTGCATCAGGATTTTGCCCCGTTACTTCAAATCGAAAATATTTCGTTCCCGCGCTCTCAACTGTGACTAAACCCGGATAATTCGTCTCCAGAACAGGCAGGTAAAAGACATTCCCCTGATCGAAAGTGCCATTGGCAAGATCGACGAAAGAAGTTCCATCCTCGCTGTATTTCAATTGGTAGACGCCATTATCATCCTGACTTCGATTCTTAACACAAACCCCATAATTCCCCGCAACAGGAACGTCCACTGAGAACTGGACATAATCGCCTACCGCATTCAGCCAAGCCGCCACATATGTATGGGAAGCCAGCTCTGATTCCGTGCTTGTTTTATCTGCAAAATTATCGCCCGCGGATACGGAAGTCGGCAAATCGACACACTCGTATGTGTCGGCGTTTAATAGCGGAGAAAGCATCAATACGATTGCCGTAACAAACGCCCAACCAAAACCAGACCTGATTAGACGCAAGAAATCAACGCATGTTGAGTAACCAACATTTCTCATGGGGCAACCTTTCAGTAGATTTAGAATGACTGCTTAAGGGGTATCAGCCTCCCTACATTTTTTACGCGAATAGCGATTATTCAATTCCTTCTACTTAGCATTCGTCGGCAAAAACTTGTCGCTGTCTCAATGCAGCAGCTGTCAGCTGATTTTTCATGATACCTGAAGATTGCCTGACTCCCCGAAAATCGCCAAACTTTCATCCGAAACTTCGTTCTTGCAGTTCTCGTAAGCAAATTTCAGTCAAGCCAGCCGTTTTCATTGAACCCGTACAGCACAAAGGGCAAGCTGATATCACTTGCATTCAGTGCAGCAAAATCTCTCCAACCAAAAGCTACGCAGCTTCGCTATGGTAATAGATCAACAGCCCGCCCAATCGAGAGCGCTTGACCACCCTACCCTCGTCGCCCACTGATTGTTCATGTTCCGGGCCATAAAAGGGAATCATATTATCCTAATCTTGGTGATTCTGTTCTGAGTGATAATGCTCCAAATACTGCTCGATGGCACGACGCACAGAACCTTCATCGATCAAGATCAGCTGATTCCAAGCAATCATGCTTGATGGATCGGACAAACCGTCGGCAAAAGCATTCAGGTTGAGTGAGCGCGTCGGAAGTTTGAGCGGCCTGATATTCACGCTGCGAAAAGCCTTACCAAATGCTCAGGTAAGATAACTGACCCGATAATAAATCAGGCAGCCTCTGCGCCAAAGCCTTGAATCGGACCACCCAAACCGGTCAGCTATCTGGCTTGCTGCTCGCACCATTCGCCAGTAAGACTCTCGGTCATACCCCCGAAGATCAACCACCAGCTCTTCCACAAATTTCGGTTTTCGCGGTCGGCCCAAATACTTTCACATCTTCGAACTATAAACCTTCTGAGCAAAAAGCCTTCTATGCCAGCAATACAGCGTATCCGGTGCGACAACATTGGCGTATTTCTCAATGACTTTGCCCAATTCCCTAGCTTTCTCCGCAAGCCCCTTACGTTGAGCATTAACCAATTTGGGACACTTTTTTCAGATGATGTTGAAACACACGAATTTCCTCCTGAAGATAATCAATTGAATCCAACAGTTTCTGATTCAAATGATCCGCGAACAGCGCCAGCAGCTTTGCCAGCAAAACTTCCCCTTCCATTGGATAAAAAATGACGCTGTAGCATGGCATCCGCAATCCTTGCATTTATGCAGTCGGAAGAATTTCTAGGTAGTACGAGATACGGGCCTCAGTCCGCTTACTCCCTCATCCCAATAGTTGATCAGGGCCGCAGATAGATGCGACTGTAATCCCAATCATAGTAGGCGCCATCCAGTTCGCTCGCAGGCATGGAGAAGTTGACGCTGGAGACTTTGGTGTGCCCCCAGGCTCCATCAAAGAGAAAGGTCATGTCGATGGGTTCGCCGTTCGCGGTGGCCTCGAAAGTCCAGTAAATGCTGCCGCTTTGCACCTCGATGCCATCGACATAGGCACTGTAGGTATTGTCCTTTCGATAGACCCAGGTCCAAATGTGATACTCCGCCGTATCATAGTTAACGATACCTTTTGAAGACATGGCGTTGCCACAGTTTTGGTAGCTGGTGTCATCTGTGCCGCCAACACTGCCGGAGTGCCAATACCGTCCGTCGTAGTTGGTGTAGCCACCTCCGTTGTTGTATCCAAAGCTTTCAACGAGATCCATCTCAGCGCCTTGCTTCCACTTGTTGCCGGTCGTCCAAATCGCGAACCAGAAGTATTTCGGCGTCTCGTAGCGCACGCGTGTTTCCCAAATAATATCCTGCCCAAGCAAAGACCCGCCATTGGGCAATTCCCACTTGGCCACAAACGAACCACAACCAACATTGTATTGCTCTGGGTCTACCGTGGTCGCCCCATACAAGGGCACTAGATAAGTGCGCAGGTGCTCGGCAAAAAACTCACGCACGGATTCCCCGCCTGTCGCGCTGCCTTCGATCAGCTGATTCGGTAGCGCGGTATTGCCATTGGGGGCAATGGTATCCGAACCATAACTTCCGTTGCCGTTATTGAACTGCGAAAACTGGTCATGGTATTGAAAGAAGGCGTTTAGGTCATCCATATTTCTGATGGTGCCATTCGCGCCGAAGTCCCAGCTCCATACGTGATTGCGTCGCACCGCCTCGGTCGGCAGCCCTGTGGATAAGCCCTGACGGCGAGTCCGAGGCTTGGGCGGCGGCACTTGCAGATGCTCCTCTGGCTCGAGAACTCGCAAACTCGACTAAGAAATGGCACCTGGTATAGTTTCCTGTTGGTTGAAATACCGCTAAAGGCTCAGAACATTTCCGTTGCACACAGCTCTCTATAACGGCTACTGAAGTTGGTGGGACATTGCCTCAATCCGCCCTGGGCAAGGCATGCGCCTATGCGCTCGGGCAGTGGACGAAGCTGGTGGCCGACCTCAAGCACGGTGTTGCCGAAATCGACAACAACCTTCAGGAAAACGCCATCCGCCCCTCGGCTCTGGGCAAAAAGAACTTCCTGTTTATCGGACATCCCGACGCCGGACAACGCTCCGCCATCATTTACTCCATCGTGGTCTCCTGTCAGCGCCATGGCGTAAATCCCTTCGATTACCTCCGGGATGTCCTGACCCGCTTGCCCAAGATGACCAACCAGGACGACATCAGCGCACTGGCTCCATCCAAATGGTCGTTACCAACCACGTGACCTCACGGCATCAATCTTTGGTAAATGACGTCACGTCATTGCCAAATAGGGTCATACCTGCCCAGCAGCACTCCGCGTCAATAGGGCCGAGCGCCGGACGTTTACGATTGATCCAGAATCAGCGGCGAATGATCGAGCGCAATGTCATAGGCTAAGCTGCGATTATTGGTGACGCTCAATGAAGCATCAAGAGCGCCAGTCAGCACTAGATAGGAACCGAGCGTCAGGCAAAGGGATTGGTAATAGTGGCGTTTCATCGGAAAATATTGGTTGATGCTTATGAACGCTTAGATTTTGAAAAATAGAAGGGCAGGCCGGGCGTCAAAGACGCCATTCCCTATCCACAATGAATACAATAGACCGTTCGCTCAAGGTCGCCGGATTACTGTATTCTAAATCTCACACCATAATATTCCACAAAGCGTTTATCTGGAGCAGCTTCTTTCAAGCAGACGATTTCAGCTATAGCTTCGGCTAATTGGGTTTGGAGCTGATCCCTCTCAGCAGACACCTTGGCAAGTTGGTCCTTAACTAACTGAAGGCGCTCCTTTAGGATACTGCTCGATCCATGTTCGTTGATTGCTTTTTCAAGGAAACTTAGTGGATTCATTTGGGCAGTATAAGTATATCAAGCTCTCTTGCGGCGCAGCAATATCACTCCAAAGATGCCAGTAGCAACAATCAGAGCGTAAGTTGACGGCTCAGGAATAATATATGAAATAAAGGCGACATTATCGATGACTACACTGTTTAGCGCTGTATCAAATGTCATCCGAACAAACACTTCATTTGCAAAGGAGTCGATGTCCAACTGGTACGCACTATCGGTATCGGTTAGGATGAAAGAACCTTCGTTGAAAAAATTTACCCCATCCACTGACGTCTCCACGTCTACGCTCACATCATCTCCAAGGCTCATTCCAGCGAATGAAAAGGCGCTGTATTCAAGACCGAACGATGGTGTTGATCGAAAAACAAGTGATGTATCGGCACCGAATATCTGCAAACCAAAGGGATTGGCATTTGATTGCCCCTCATCCAACAGTGTTTGCAGGGAATTGAAGGGAACTAAATTCGGGTTTGATATGGTATCACGCGAGACATCCACGTTGCTCGTAAGATTTGTGGATGTCGCTCTGACCAGAAATGGAACCACACTGCCAGAACTTGATCCGAATGAACCATCATAATAGAGGGTTCCAGAGAAGGCCGCGCTAGGTCCAGCCCCAAACTCGCTTGACGCGAAGTCAGAATAGTTGGCTGACAACGTATCAACGACTTCGCTACCAATCATTGTGACGCCCGTGTTGTCATACTGAGAAAAATCCCAGCCAGTGACTAAAGCGCCTGTTGTAAGGCCTGCACTCGCTCTTGTTCCAGCTAGTAAAATGAGTGTAATAAAAGATATATTTAGATTTTTCATGGCTAATTTATCGTTACGTCTTCAAATACGCCCTGACTTGCATTGAAAAATGATCCGCTCCCGGTCGTTCGCAACTCAATGGCGCGAACCATGTATTGATAGCTACCAGCATCCAAATCGATATCGTTATAAATCGTGGTGCTCAATGGAGCCGTGGTCAATCGCTCAAAGGTGCCGTTGTTGTCACGATAGACGTGATAGCCCACTAGGTTTGGATTGGTAGATGCGTTCCAAGAAAGCTCTATGTCGTTACCAGTCACCAACGAGCTTAAACCATCAATTGGATCACATACAAATGGTTTAAGGGTTGGATCGCCCATTAAGGCTAGAGGAATCTGCCCAACTTGAGCATATGCATTTCCGAACAGCCCACGATTGTTCTGTGACAAGAGTAAGCAGTCACCAAAATTGTAACCAATGCCCATTCTGTGAAATATCCAAGCGTTAGTAAACGATCCGTTTGACGCCCACAAACTACATAGACCATAACTATCAGCCGCAATAGGGGCGCGAAGAAGGCTATTATTGATGCTCCAATCCCCAAAATAGCTCCCAAATAGCACAGAAAACATTATCTGAGGGTCGTAGTCGGCAAAATCACAAGTATAGCCATTTTTAGTGCTTGTTGAGTTACTAGCACATCGAGCAGGCGTTGCTGCACTCCTATCAGAGAAAAGCCTTCCCGCGCTAGTTGGCCCGCCGGGGCCGGCGCCGTAACCAAACAAATAGGAGTCTCCAGCTAGAGCGGAAATTGTAGAGCCAAAGTAGTCCGCGTTGTTTCGATTGCTGGCGTCAACATTCTGGTGCCCAAACATAGCTGACAGATTATTGAACGCAGGTGCTGCATAATCCCTGATAAGAAATTGGCCTTGGCTATAAGATTCATCCATGTCGATGATGCCTTTTTCTCGGGCGGCGAGCACGCCATGCCGGAATTGATGGTTCTTGTTAAGGTAATTCCTCAAAAGCTCCGTTTCCGATGAGGAAAACAAGCTCATATCAGCTAAATCGATTCTCCCTACCGGAATCTCAATTGCCGATGGTGCTTCTCTGTTGTCAAATTTCCCATCACCGGGCAGATTTCTGTTGCGCGCATAGCGAATTGTCTGAGAATCCGACTCGGCTACATCTTCCCAAGCTCCATCCCCCTCAATTTGCAATACATCACCGTAGTACATATCCGCAGGCCATGCCCCGACGTGATCTCCGTGGCCATCCCAAGCGGTTTGACCAGAGTAAGGAATTGGCACACGACCAAGTAGAATAATTGAACTGATACCCTCAGGTTGATTCTGATGTTCAGCAATGATTAGATTTTTAACCGCTTGAACACGGCTACTGTATAGCGGGTCGGGCGTATCGTCAATGGTTGAGGTATAAGCATCGACATCACGCTCAACTGTGTGCTCAATTACTTTGCTCCATCCATCACCAATTAGATCTTCTTTTAATTGATCTATCTCAGTGCGCAGACTTACTTCGACCGTTTCATCAATCAGCAGGAGCACAACACCTTTACTGTCGATTAATGGTGCCTCAATCGCTGCGCTAACGTATGCGTTGGCTCCCTTGTTAATCGTATCCTCATTGTAGCCTGCGTAAATTCGACGAACACGGTATTCATAAATTTCACCAGTATTTACACCTGCATCTGTGTATTCGGTCGTTGTTCCAGTGATAATTTGAATGGGCTGCCATACTTCATCTGCAAGAGATTTTCTATAAATCATGTAATTTGCAACGCGCGAATCTTCAGGCCAATCCAACTTAATGGATGTCAGTGGTGACGTCATTGCTTCTGCTGAAAGCAGCAAGCTCTCTAGGGGATAGTCTGAATCTTGAATGGTAATGTCAGGCGTTGATACAATATCAAAGGTGATCGTGTTTGTTTGAACCGATGATCCGTATTCATCATACACTTTCAGGTAATAAGAATAATTGCCCGGGGAGCCAGATTCGACGAAATTCAGAAATCCAACAGGGCTTAAACTTTGTTTGAGGATGCCATTTTCGTATAGCTCAACTCGCGTCACGGCTCCATCTTCATCGGTGATTTCGGAGTAATCAACTCTCAGTTGATGGTGATCCCCGAGAACGAGTTGATCGAGGTCAAATCCAATCTCCTCGAAAGCCCGTACGCCCATTTTAAGACTTCCTGTCGGTGGAAAGTTCGTATTATGAACACCTAGCTCTACAGAGCCAGAGGTGTTGAAGTCGTAGTCAAATGATTGAAGCGAATAATTAAAATTTCCATGAACCTTATCGGTCATAGATTCTCCCTTTAGGAACTGGTAAGGCCTATTGTTGCGGATCAAGATATACCCATTTAGCAACACATCATCGGTTGCCGCATCCCAATTGGCCGATGCTACTGTGCCCAAGGAACTGAATGATGGATTAGCGGGCGTTGATGGCGCAACCGCATCTAGGCGGACCGGTAAGTGCTGCAAACCAAAATTAAGACTGCTGATTTCTTCGTCAGATAACACGCGATCAAATATTCGAATATCATCAATGTAAGTGCTTGCTTGGTTTAGCTGAAGAGAAGCTTCAGTAAAGTCGATCTTGCCTAGATTTGAAATGGTCTGCTGAAGCGAGCCGTCCAGATAGAACTTGACCGTGCCATCATCCATAGCAGCGGACACACTACTAACGATCAGCACCAAATGGTGCCAGCGTCCATCCCCAAGGGTATTGGCAATGTCCATCAACTCAAACTGATAAACATCAACAACGGGATCGGTTGCATCATTAGCGTGATAATACATGAGCTGCCCTGTGGAATCATCGTAATTGATTGATCTTAAGTAAAAGTTGAAGCTGGTTTCTGTGAAAATCACCTGACTCAAAGACAAGGTGAAATTCCTATATTGTCCCGGATATGATCTGATCCAGACTGAGATTGAAAAATCATCGACAAATTGCGTTCCAGAAAAATTCGCAATCTGGATGCTTGACTGATTTTGGCTCAACGGATGACGAAGGAATGCTTCATATCCCTGCTCACCAACTTCGCTTCCTGCGATCAAAGTAAAATCGTGTCCATTGCCCGATTTGTCTATGATCGTATCACCATTCCTTTCATCAAAATTCCAGAACGCAATCAGGTCATCTTGATAGATAAAATCGATGTTACCATCGGTGTCTTGATCGAAATCACCGGGGTTGCTACCTTGAGAAAATTCGTCAAAATCTGAGACATGATCGCCGTCATAGTCACCGGATCCTGTGTCGTTTAGATTGCCATACCGGATCATCTCCCAATCATCTGGAAAAACGTCACTATCAGTGTTCACAAAACTGACGGGACTATAGCCGTGATCCAACTCTTCTTGTGCCCCGACTCCATCTTGATCCGGGTCCCAAAACAAAGGCTCAGTCAAGGCTGTGGGAGATCGACGAATTTTCCAAAATAGCTTATCATCATCGTTTTGGATCAAAACGCTATCTGCACTGGTTAAAATAGCATCCTGCCCGACATAGACTTGATCATCAAAAAGCCAGGTGGACAAATCATCTGAATATTCGAGCACGTATGCATGCGATCCGATGCCCCACCATTGGGCATTGTATGTATCGGCAGCAGTGCCTTCCACAACACGAAGACCGGCATCTAAATCCTTTGCGGTTTGGGCATAAGCAGAGCCTAGTAGGCCCAAGGCGCAAAATAAGGTGCAGCAAAAATATCTCATTGTTCGTTGCTGATGAAAGTGATTTTTCGCTCGCTAGTATCGGGGTGTACCGCCTCGTAACGCTTTTGTGCTTTTGAGAGAGCCGTTTGACGATGTAGGGCCGCCGTAAGATCAGCCTTGTTGGTATCCATAAAGCTCAGCAGCGCTTCGATGCCCTCAAACGCATCGGCGTTGTTAAGTATGGTTGGATCGTCGCTTTCTACGAAATACTCCGTTAAGCCGCTACTGGATGCGGGCAGCTCAGGGATTTGCGGTAAATTCAGGTCAACGCCTTCGCGCAGCGCGGCCTTCCGACGTTCCTCAAGCAGCTTTGTATCTTCATTTTGTAAGAACAAGGATAGCTGATATTGCTGCTCGCCCACTGAAAAATCTCTGATTGTGCGGCAAAGATTAAGGTCGGCAGGTATCCACGCGATGTAGGTTTGATCGTTATGCTGCCAATGTATCCTCGACACACGCCCATCATAAACCCAAACGCTCGCCGAAATCGTCTTGATTGCGTCCATCTCAGCTTGCAGAGCGACCTTTTGTTCTTCTGTCATCTCCGGCGCATCGGGCTTGGTGGGCCATTGTGGCAGGTTCGCTCCCGATGCTTTCTCAATGGTTAGAGTTTGACCCCCGCCAAGGCTAATTTGGCGACGTTGCAACACCGTGACATTGGGCGTTTCGGCCTGCCGCTTTGCTTCCTTAGCCGCCATTTTGGTTGCGACAATGGCGTCAGCTTCGGCATCCGTGATCGGTGTGTTAGCGGAAACCACAATTGGCAACAGGAAGGCAGCTATCAATGGGTGGAAATTCATGAATTGAATAGTTTATAACATCTATCACTAGTCAATGGTCATTGAGCTAGAAAATAGCCAATAAAACTTGTCCCCCTTAAACATTAGGGGCTTTCATGAATTGACCGTAACGCATTTGCCACACTCACAAAGGGCGTGATTTTGGGTTATCAGTAGACGGTAAAAACAACTTTTCGCCTGGTTTTCCTGCCATGCAGGAAAAGATGGTGCCATCCCTGCGCTCCGAGCCGTCAAGCTCGTATTTTTCCCCGCTTGTGCAGCTTCGTCGGCTACGCTCCTTGCTTCCGCGCTCTACGCGGAAAAATCTCCACCTTGACTGCGGCCTAAAGGCCATCGCTCCGGGAACGCTTTCGCGTGCGCTCGCCGCTTGGCAGGGAAAAACAGGCGAACCAACAACGGGAGCCGTAACCAAAGGAGCATAACCATGAAACCATCCAAATCCGCTTATGACCGCGTAACTGAGCGCATCATCGATCTACTTGAACAGGGCGTTTGTCCATGGCGCAGGCCGTGGCAGATATTGAACATTCGCCCTCAGAACTTCGCATCGAGGCATGAGTATTCGGGCGTCAACCTATTCCTGTTAAACGCGATGGCCTTTCAGGCTCCCCTTTTCATGACTTTCAAGCAGGTCAGGGACAAGGGCGGCCAAATCATTAAAGGCAGCAAGGGTTTTCCTGTCGTTTATTGGGGAACGATTCGCGTCGAGGACGAACACGCCCAGAGCGAAAAGAACCGCACCAAGGAAATTCCCTTTCTAAAACATTTCACGGTATTTAACGCCGCGCAAATCGAAGGCATTGACTTTCCGACGCCGGAGCCTCGCAACCAGACGGAGTTCCAGCCCATTTTGGCTGCGGATCAGATTGTCACCCGATGGGAGGATCGACCTGAAATCCGGGAAGACCGTGGTCGAGCTTGCTATAACCCGTTGATTGATGTCGTGGATATGCCTAACCAAAGTAGCTTCATCTCACCGCAGGAATACTATTCGACGCTATTTCATGAGCTTGGGCACTCGACGGGCGCAAGGCATCGCCTAAATCGGAAGTTTGGTAAGCGTTTCGGCGACAACCACTATTCTCGTGAAGAGTTAATTGCCGAGATGACCTCAGCATTCCTTTGCGCAGAATGCGGCATCGACAACAGCGTGATCAATAACCAGGCCGCTTACCTGAGCGGGTGGATTAAGACGCTTAAGGGCGACAGCAAGCTGGTTGTCAACGCCGCCAGCGCTGCGCAAAAGGCCGCCAATCTGATTCTGGGAAATGTGGAGACTGAGAGCAAAGCGGCATAGTTGGTCTAAATATTACATGAGAAAGAGAGCCCCGGCCTGAGTCGGGGCTTTCATTGTCGATCATTCTAATTGGTACTTCGCCAATCATTTGATGTCCCGAAGGACATTGGACACGGTATCTGATGGACTCATGCCCTCTAACAAATCGCGACTCATCCCATTGACCGACAGGCCGCTAAAAATCTTGCTGCGATTCTGCACACGGAATTGGCCCAGCTTGGAGCCAATTGAGGCGACGGGAATGTTCTTGGTCAATTGATTCTTGGAGTTTTGCATAATAATTTTGGGGTTCACTAGGAAATACGTATCGAGCCAGTGGCTTTTCGGGCTGAAGGCAATTTTCGGCTAAATGAATGGAACCGAATTCCGGCTCCAGCGCGATGGGGCCATATCCGCTACTGGTCAACCTGCCAGCACGGTTTCCGCCTGCGGGCGGAGCCTCCGCGCTTCGATTGACTGCGGGCGCTGAGATATGACCAAAGGAATCGCACGAGCCGGGAATCGGCTCTACAACACCAGCCAAAGAAGATTTTTCATGTCCACCAAACAGCATTCCGATGAACGATGTTCTCAACGAATTGTTAACCAATTTTTGCTATCGTGAACCCAAGGAGTA
>JAVDPC010000025.1 GCA_031296915.1 Cerasicoccus frondis
GACGCTCAAGCCGCCTTGCTGGACACGAAAAATCACTGCGGCCTGATCGGCCAATCTAGATGAAAAGTGCTCTAGAACATTTTTTCATCGAACTTCGCCGAATCAGGCGGGCGGAAGGACTCGATGACCGTGCTGTGAATCGTTATCCCTAGGGGCTTTAGGCATGGCTATCTGCTCCTGATTTTACTCAATTGAAGTATTCATATAGGGGTGTCTTGGGGTGATGGGCTCACTCTGAGCTGGAGTATGAGGCCAGGTTGTGGTATGCATCTCGGTTCCTACTATGAAGAATAAATCCCTTTTTTGCTGTTTAGGGCTTATTATCAGCACCCTAGGAACACCCACTATTGCCGCACCCGTAGATCTTGACTCCAGTTTCCTGACTGGAGTGGGCATTGGCATTACGAAGGAAGGCTATCCAGATCCAGAAATATTTGGCACTGGGGCAGTTAACGCAGTTGGGCTCCAGTCCGATGGTAAAATACTGGCGGGCGGCAACGTGTCGCTTTTTCAGGGGGCTGGCGATGCTGAGGCGCTGCGTCGCCTCAATAGCGACGGGACTTTGGACACGTCTTTCAACTCCGGAAACGTCGGCTTGGCCGCCAGCTCTGGAAATCCGGAAGTGAATGTCATTTATGTGCTGCCGGATGATGGCATTCTGGTAGGCGGCACTTTCAGCAGCTACAACGGTGTGTCACGCTCGGGCTTGGTGAAGTTGAATGCGGACGGCACGCTGGACTCTTCATTCTCAACGACCGGGGTTGGCGGTTCGCTGCGCTATGTGAATGACATCGAAGTGCAGGCCGACGGCAAGGTGCTGATTTCGGGTGGGTTCTCCAGCGTGGGTGGCGTTGCCCGGCAAAACATTGCCCGGCTCAACTCGGATGGTTCAGTTGACACTTCTTTCGCGCCAACGCTGTCTTCGGCCGCCATTTATGACATGGCGCTGGCCGCCGATGGCGACATTTACGTGGGCGGCGCTTACTCTCAGGGATTCGCTCAACCGACGTTGAACCTCCTCTATCGCCTGAATCCTGACGGCTCGCTGGATGGCGCGTTCAGCCCGGAAATCAATGATTACCTGGGGGACATCGACGCGGTGGCCTGCCTGTTTGATGGGCGGGTGGTCGTTGGCGGCAATCCTTACGGCTACGATGTGGGCGTGTCGACGGAATGGATGGCGGCCTTCCGCGCCAATGGCGCATTGGACACCAGCTTCGACGCCAATCTCGGGGGCGGAACAAATGGCTGGGTTGGCGGCTTCATCAAGCAACTGCCCAGTGGCAAGCTGCTGGTCGGCGGTATTTTCAACGAGATTGATGGCAATCCCACGGCCTCCATCGCGCGCATCTACCCGGATGGCACGCTGGATGCCAATTTCCTACCCGAGCCCTACACGACGACTCGTGGAGAATTTGGCACTCACTTCTATGATGTCGTGGTGCAGCCGAATGGCCAATACGTGGTCGGCGGTTGGTTTGACCGCGTGACTGATCCGGATCTGGAAATTAACAACATCGTCCGCTTCGAAGGCGATGACATCGGTGGCAGTGAAGTCACCTTGACCGCGAGCGCTTTCACCTTTGACGAGTCCGACGTGACGCTGGCGATTCCGGTGGCGCGTTATCCGTTGGGCAGCGGAGCCGTTTCGGTGGATGTATCCGCCTCGGCGCTTTCATTCCCGGGATTCACGCCGGTGAGCGACACGCTGACCTGGGCCGATGGCGAGTCAGGCGTGAAGTATTTTGAAGTCACCGTTACCGACAACAGCAGCGATGACGGCGTCCGCACTTTTAGCGTGAGCTTGAGCAATGTATCAGGCGCTGGTTTCGGCGAAAGCGAAGTTGCCACGGTCACTGTGCGCGATGACGACAGCGCGCCGACGATTACCGTGCAGCCAACCGGCGTCACGGTGAACCAAGGGTATTCGTTCCAAATCTCGCTGGAGCTCGACAGCGTGCTGCCAGCTACGGTCACCTGGTATGTGGACGATGTCGAGGTGGCGACCGGCCAGCGTGTGACCTTGAACGCCAACCAGAGCCAGCACCAGGGAACGTGGCATGCGGTGGTGACCAACGCCAATGGCTCGACCCAAAGCGACGACGTGGAAGTCGTGGTAAACATACCGGCGGGCTCGCTGGACACAGCGTTCGACACCAGTGCGACGAGTCGGGTGGTTTCGATGGTTGCGCTGCCGGGTGGCGGCTTTGCCTACGGAGGCTCCAACTACCTGAATGCCGTCGATGGCGATGGCAATGCGCTCTTTAGCCTCTCGACGAATGGGACCGTGACCGGGCTCGCGGTGGACAGCTCGGGCAACGTTTACGCCGTAGGTGAGTTTACCACCCTGGGCGGAACCTCGATCAACAAGGCCGCCCGCATTAGCCAGGCTGGCGTGGTCGATGCGACCTTCACGCCCGTGACGAATGCTTCCTTTGTGCCGAACAAAGTTTCGGTGACGGCGGATGATAAAATTTTGATCGGCTTCAACGACTACAATAAGCTGAAGCGCTACACGAGCTCCGGCAGTCAGGACTTTTCCTTCAATGGCAACTTCTCGACCTATAGCAGCATCACGACCTACAGCATCCTGCCGCTGGATGACGGTTCGGTGCTGGTTGGCTATCGCGGTTACCAGAGCGCTGCCGTTTTTGAGTATGCAGTGAAGAAACTGGATGCGAATGGCAACGTGGTCACCGATTTTACACTGGCGATGAACTGGTACGCCAGTCGGATCGTCGAGATGCCAGGAGATCGCTTTGCGATCTTTGGCGGGTTTTCGGAAGTCAATGATGTGTCGGTCGACCGAATCGTGATCGTGAATTCCGCAGGTGAAATCGACGAAGACTTTCAGCCGGAATACGTGAATTGGCCGATTCTTGATGGCCTCTACCTCGATGGCTTTTTCTGGGTCGTGGGCAACTTTGAAATCGTGGGCGGCCTGACGAGCTACCGCGTTGCGCGGCTGAATCTGGATGGCTCGCTCAACGAGGATTTCCTGATCGGGACTGGTGCGAATTATACGGTTAACGCGCTCGTGCAGGATGGGGGCAACCTGATCATTGGCGGTGATTTCACGCTGTTCAATAACGTGCCCGTCAATTACCTGGCGCGTCTCGCCAGTGGGCCGGGTTCCGCTGGTTTTGGCGAGCCCTCGACTGAGGTGTTGGAAACCGTGGGCACGGTCGATGTGCAGGTGTTTCGCTTTGGCGACGCATCGGGCGCGGCCAGCATTGACGTGGTTTCGATTGACGGCACGGCAACGTTGGCTGGCGGCGATTTTACCGCTGTTTCCGAAACGCTGACCTGGGCCGCCGGCGATGACGCGCCGAAGACTGTAACGGTGACGATCACCAATGACAGCGCTTCCGAAAACCAGGAATATTTCGAGCTCGGGCTCAGCAATCCCGTCGGCATGGAAGCGGGCGGCGCGAGCCGTTTTGTGATCACGCTGGTAGACGACGACCAGAAGCCGATCATCACAACGCAGCCGATTCCGCAGTCGGTCACGGAGAATAATTCTGTCACCTTTAGCGTGGTTGGGGAAAGCCAAACGGACTTCACTTACCAGTGGTTCAAGGTCGGCGTCGGGTTGATCCCGGGGGAGACCGGCAGCACCTTTACCATCGATCCCGTGGCGCTGGGCGACGTGGGCAAATACTACGTGGAGCTGACCAACAGCGGCGGCACGACGAAGTCCAACGAGGTTGGTCTGTCGATTTTGGAGGACCCATCGAAGATCCACCCGGACTTTGCCCCCGGCGCCGTATCGGGCGTTTACTTTGACTCGGTTGCGGCCACGCCGGATAACGGCGCATTGCTGGGCGGGCAGTTTACCAACTACAATGGCAGTGGCAAAAATTACCTGATCAAGGTCAACGCGGACGGCACGCTGGACACCAGTTGGACCGCGCCCGCAACGATTGCGTATTACGTGAAACGGATCGTGCCCGATGGCGACGCGTTCCTGGTGTGCTTTGACACCTACCCATACCTGACCCGCATGTATCCGGACGGCACGTTGGACACGGAGTTTACGACGAATTTCCCAGCGCCGAATTCCTACGTGTTTGACGTTAAGCGCCTGCCCAATGGCAATCTGGTGCTGGGCGGCGGCTTCACCATGTTGGGCTCGAATTCGCAACGGGCGTTGGCCATGCTGAACGACGACTACACGTTCAACGAAGACTTCCGACCGGTGCTCACGTGGTCCGGCAATCCAGCGGTGAGCGATGTGGCGGGCGACGAAAATTACATCTACGCAGGGGGCAATCTCACGATCGAGGGCATAAACTATTTTGCCCGGATCAACTACGATGGCTCGCGTGACACCAGTTGGACGCAGAACTTTATTTATAATTACTGGTTCAATTACAAGTCGTCCATTATCCCGATTGGAAATGGCGAAGTCATCGCCTCCAATAATTCACGCGGCACAGATATTTTGCTCAACAACGGTTCTCGCTCTTCGAGCTACGGCAACAGCTATGGTGGTCGTGTCGCGACTCAGGCCAACGGACAAATGGTGCTCGCTCGCGCCTCCAGCTCGCCTTACTTCCATCGATTAAATGCCGATGGGACCTCCGATGCGGAGTTTAATGCTGGCATTGGCTTTGGACCGAATAACCGCACCAACGACGTCGCCGTTGCGCCGGATGGCAGCATCTGGCTCGTGGGGACATTCAATCAGTTTAACAGCGTCAACGTGCCAGCTTACGTTCGTCTGCAGGGCAACGAAATCCTGCTGAACATCCTCACCGATCCGCGCGATGCAACGGTGAACCCGGGTGATACGGCAGAGTTTGGCGTGATCGCCTACAGCGCGACCACGTTGACTTACCAATGGTATAAAGACGGCGAGCCGCTCAGTGACGGGGCTGACTACACTGGCACAACGACGGCCACGCTCAGCGTCCTCGATACGGAAGAAGCGGACGAGGGCGTTTACACGGTCGACGTGACCAGCGACGCGGGCACGCTCACCAGCGATGGAGCCCAACTGACCGTGCTGGACGAGCCAGTGGGGCTGGAGCCGCTGACTGCGCAAATCCTCGTCGAAGACGACACGTTGATCCTGGAAACGGATTTCACGGCGGCGGCGCCTTACACTATCGAGTGGTATCAGGGTGATGATCTGATCGCCGATGGTGGCGATGTCTCGGGCGCCGCGACCAAGACGCTGACCATCGCTAACGCCGGTCTTGATCGCAGTGGCGATTACATGGTGCGCGTTACGAATTCGTTTGGCAGCGCTGAAACGACGTCGGTTGCCATCGTGGTGATTACGCCGCCCGCGGGCTTGGCGGTTACCGAGGGTTATGCCTACCCGAACCGTCCGCCGCAATCGATTCTGGCTTTGCCGGATGGCCGGGTGCTGGTCGGGTCGGACCGTTTCGCCAGCTACACACTGCTCGCGCTCAATGCCGATTTGACTCAGAACGTGGCGGGCAGTTTGGCGATTGGGGCCATCGGTTCGTTTGCCGATGTGCAAGCCATGGTGCGCCAGGCCGATGGCAAAATCCTCATTGCTGGTCAATTTGCATCGGTGGATGGAGCGCCGCGTAACAGCATTGCGCGCTTGAACAGCGACTTGACGCTCGACGAATCATTCGATCCGGAAGACTTCACGCAGGGCTATGAGATCAATGCGCTCGCGGTTGGGCCGGACGGCAGCATTTATGCAGGCGGCTCGATGCAGCCCAGCAAATACCTCGTCAAGCTGCTGCCCGATGGTTCGGTGGACCCCACCTTTAGCAGCCCGCTCAACGCGCAGGTCAACGCCTTGGAAATCTTACCCGATGGCGATTTGCTGGTGGGCGGCTCGTTTACCACGGTGGCCAATGGCCCACGGGTGACGCGTCTTTCGCCAAGTGGCGCAATTCGTGAAGGCTTTGTTTCGCCGATCAGCACCTCGATCTCGCAAGTCTATGACGTGGCGGTGCACACCGATGGCTATGGCCTCATCGGAACCGGCAGTAACGTGACGCGCTTCGATCTGGAAACCGGAGCGATCGACGGAGATTTTGCCGCAAGCATCGGCACGACGGTTACTGAAGTGGAAGTGCAGAGCAATGGCCGCATTGTGGTCGGCGGTTCATTTGGGCTGACGATTGATGGCCGTCTCTACAAGCGTCTCATGCGTTTGGAGGAAGACGGCACGGTCGACTCCACCTTCCGGACTGATCCAGGACAAAACACCAATAACTCTGCGACGGCTCTGGACATACTGCCCGATGGCCGCATTGCATACGGCAGCGCGTTTAGCACTTTCAACGGGGAGAGCGGCGCTTACGCCAATTTGGTGTTCCTCAATGGCGATCCCGTTGAGTTGGACATCATCGTGGATCCGGCCGACGTGGAAGTCGTGCAGGGTGAGTCCGCGACCTTCCAGGTCTACGCAACTGGCACAACGACGCTTAGCTACCAATGGTATCAAGGCAGCACGCCGCTGAGCAACGGTGGCTCCATCAGCGGCGCCACCTCAAGCACGTTGCGTTTGCTCAGCACGAACGCCGCATCGGCAGGTGAATACTACGTCAAGGTGACCAACGAGTCAGGCTTCGTGGAGTCCGCCAAGGCCGAGCTTATCTTCCTGTCGGAGCCAGAGTTTGTCAGCCTGCCGGCATCGGGGGATTATCCGTTTGGCGTGCCGATGCTGCTACGCGCTTCAGTGCGGGGCATTCAGCCGATTACTTACCAATGGTATCGCGATGGCGAGCCGCTCACGGAGGAAGATGGCGTGACCGGTTTTGACACCGATACGCTGACGGTCACCAGCCCGATACCGAGCTTCAGCGGCGCATTCGAGCTGGTTGCCACCAATGTGGAGGGCGCGACCGAAAGCGGCGAGATCGAGATCAACATCGTGCGTGATCCAGCGCGTCCGTTCTCGGGAGTCACCGTGCCGACGTTTACTCAACTGGTGCGCGACTTCGCGTTTCTGGAAGACGGTCGCATCGTGGCGGCAGGGGACTTCTTTTCGGTGGGTTACCCTAATGGCAGCGCCAGCCGCCAGGGGCTTCTGCTGTTCGACGAGGATGGCGCCGTGGACCTGACTTTCCCCGAAGTGCGCTATACTTACTCGCTGTCGGTTGACGCCAGTGGACGTGTTTATGGCGGGGGCAATTATACGATCCCGGGACGCGTGTTCCGCATCATTGATGACCCCGAGGAAGGTTGGCAGCTTGACGATGGTTTCGACATTGGCGCTGGTCCCAACAGCGTGGTGCTTAAGGTTGAGGCGACATCGGACAACAAGCTTTACGTCGCGGGTCAGTTCAGCCAGTTCAACAACTCCTCCGAACATGCATATTTTGTTCGGCTGAATGAAGATGGCAGTATCGACGAGACCTTTACGCCGGACCCATTGGTCAACAGCACGGTTCGGGATTTTGTCGTGTTATCAAACGGCAAGATCGTGGTGTGCGGCAACTTCACGGATCGGGTGCATCTGCTCAACAGCGATGGCTCGGTGGACAGTTCATTTGATTTCCAGGGCAACACATCGAACGTTGCTTACAGCGTCGCCCTGCAGGGGAACAAGGTTCTTCTGGGCATGCGCTACTACCTGTATCGTCTGGATATGACGGGCGCCGTGGACCCGACGTTTAATGCTTACAACTCCAGTCGCCTGGCCGGAAACAACGTAGAGAAAATGATTGTTCTGCCCGATAGCAAAATCCTCATTTCGGGCACTTTCACCAACTACGACAGTCAGCCGGTGAACTATCTTGTGCGGGCGGACAAGGATGGCTATTTCGATGAGTCATTCGACCAGGGCACAGGCTTTAACTCCAACGTCTACGGCCTGAAGGTCGATGACCTGGGCCACATTTGGGTGGGTGGTAATTTCACCAGCTACGATGGCGAATCCGCGACCCGGATCTTCGTGCTCAATGGCGATGACCCTGACGCGGTTCCGCCAGCGCCCACGGTGGAGGACTGGCTCGCGGACAACATTCCGGATGAATCGGAGCGGGACTTGGCGTTTCGTCGTGGCGGGCACGGCGTCACCAACCTCGAGCGTTGGACATTCGGCATGCAGGCCTCGGGCTTTGAGCCGGATCGCCTGCCTCAAGGCGAGCGCATGACCGGCGAAGCGCTGGGCTTGCCGGGCGATGATCGCGAATACATGGCGATCACGCTGCGCATTCGCCGCGATGCGAGCGATGTAGACGTGAGCGTGGTCTTTGGCTCCGATTTACGCAACTTGCTGACCAGTGGTTCGGCTGGCGTGGTTGCCTCTGGACCGGTCGCGGATGGAGACGACGACGTTTACATCATTCGTTCGCCACAGCCCATCGAGGACTATGGCGTGCGCCTGTTCTCACTCGTTAAGCTGACCGACGGTTAAATCGGTTGGCGTCGGCCGATTTTCAATCCGCTCGTTGGCGTTGCTGGCGGGCGGATTTTTTTGAAACAGCTGTTCTGGTTACCGTTTGCTGGCACGCCAGAAGAGCAGGCCGCCGAGGGCCTGATAGGCGAAATTGGGGGCCCAGATGATCAAGTCCGGCCGCCAGGCGGGGTATTTTTCAAGCCATGAGCAGAATGTGAAAATGACGAAATAGGTAATGGCTAAACCAAGGGCGATGGCGAGGTTGGCGTAGGTTTCGGTGCGGCTGGCCTTGATGCCCAAGGGGATCGCCAGCAGCGCCAGGGAGAAAACGCAGAACGAAAAGGAGAACTTTTTCTGGATGGCGGTTTGCAGTTCAATGCGCTCGGCAAAGGCGTTTTCATCGTCGGAGTTCATGGCTTCCTGACGCAACGCCATGAGCTCATTGAGCGTTTTAATGGACAGCTTGGTCTGCTTCTGCTCGCCGAGCAGCTCGGCCAGAGACAGGCGAAACTCGGAACGCTCAAACTCGACGATGGGCATGTCCGCCAAGTTGGCGGGAGTGTCGGGGTCCATCAGTTGGCCATTGGCGTCGAAGACGGTCAGCACAATTTCCGTGGTCTGCTCATCAAAGTCAAGCAAGGCGCGCTGGCCCTGCAACTGTCGGTTGGCCTGGTATTTTTCATTGAGTTCCCACACGTTGATTTCCCTCAGTTCGTTGCCCTCGCGGCGGTCGGCGAAGATCACGTAGCCGGGGAAATCCTTAACGAACGTGCGCGGCGTGAAGAAGCTGAGCGGGTCCGTTTGCACGGCGTTTTGCATCATCTGGCGCAGAGCCGTGTCGGCAATTGGAGCATAGTAGACATTGATCACGCTGACCAGCCCCACGCCCATCAAGGCGATGGCAAAGACGGGCGTCGTGATGCGCCACAGGCTTAGCCCGGCGGCCTTCATGGCGACGATTTCGTTTTGCGCGGACATGCGGCCGAGCACGAGCAGGATCGCCGTCAGCAAACCCAGCGGCAGCGCGTAGGGCAGCATGACGGGGATCGTGATGCCCAGCATGTAGGCGAACATTTCGCCGCTGATCTGTCCGTTGGCCAACGCTTCGCCCATGACCTTCAGAATCTTGAAGAAGACCAGCACGAACACGAAGACGGAAACCGCCATAAACGAGGAGAGCAGGAGTTGCCCAAATATGTATCGATGTAATCGGATGCCGGACAGATTGCGGACTACCCCTGCGGGAGTAAAGCGAGTAAACGCGCTTTAATCGATGGTCAGCGCAATGCGCTGAAAGTTGCGTGAGGAATTGCCGATACAGAGGTTAAAGTCGCGATGCTCCAGCTCCCAGGCGGATCGAGTGGGGTTGTAGGTCAGCAGATCGTGGTAGTTGACGGCGAGGCGCGCGGTCTTTGTTTCGCCGGGTTGTAGCGACAGCTTGGTGAAGTTGACCAAGGCGCGGGGGGGGCGTCCAGCGGGTGGATTCACCCACTCCAGATAGACTTGGACGACCTCCTGGCCGGCGCGCTCGCCAGTGTTGGTGACTGGCATGTGGATTTCGATTTCGCCGTCTTGAGCTAGTATGCCGCTGAGTCTTGGCGCGCCCAACTTGAATGTCGTGTAGGACAGACCGAAGCCAAAGGCAAAGGCCGGCTCCAGATTGGCCGAATCGTAGTGACGGTAGCCAACCATGAGTCCCTCGCCATAGTCGGCTTTGCCGTTCTTGCCCGGGTAAAATTGCATGCTGGGCACTTCGTCCCAGCAAATCGGGTGGGTGTCGGGCAGTTTGCCGCTCGGGTTGACCTCGCCAAAAAGCACGCGGGCGATGGCGGCGCCGCCTTCCTGCCCCGGGTAGTAGGCTTCGAGCAGGGCGGGAGTGCTGTCGAGCCAAGTGCGGTAGTCGACCGGCGTGCCGTTTTTCAGGACGACGGCGGTGTTGGGGTTGGCGGCCGTGATGCGTCGGATCAGCTCATCTTGACGTCCGGGCAGGTGGAAAAATTTCCGGTCGCAGTCACCGCCTTCAAACTGGTTGCTCAAGCCAGCGGCGATGACCACGGCGTCACAACTGGCGGCGAGGCTGACTGCTTCCTCGATGGGGTCCTTTCGGTCAGGCGTCGCCCAGCCAAAGTGTATGCCGCCGCGGGTCTTGGTTTTGCGGTAAAGAATGAGCAGCTCGATTTCGCGCGGTTCGGCGATCTCCAGGCTGTATTGGCCGGCGCGATTGGCGTAGGCGCTTTCGAAGTTCGTCTCGTCAAAATCACTCCAGCAGTCGATGACGGTTTCGCCGTCGAAATCGACGCGGCCAACGCCCTCCTGAGTGGCAATGGAGAAGCGGTATTGGCCGGGCTCAGTCAGGCGGAGTTTACCCGTCCAGCGGACCACGTAATCATTTCGCGGCAGACCGGTGGTGGGGGAGGCCCAGCCCCAGGAAAAGTCGATTTGCGCGTCGATTTGGGTCGCGCAGGGCGGCTTGCCGTTGAGGAAATTTTCCACCTGGAAGTATTCCGCCATCAGGCCTTGGCCAAACTCGCCGTCTGCGGGGGAAAGGTAATCGGAGTGGACCGTGGGCAGGTTGCTGCCCATGGAGCAGCCTTCGGCCGAGAGCACCTCGACTTCTTCGCCAAGCAGCGCGCGAATGCCCTCCAACGGCGAAATCGCGTAAAACGGGCTGACTGAGGCGCTGCCGCCACCGCCGAGACGGGCATTGGCGGCGTTGGGGCCGATGACGGCCAGGCGCTTGATTTTCGTGCGGTCAAAGGGGAGGACTGCGTCGTCGTTTTTGAGCAACGTGATCGACTCCTCAGCGGTGCGGCGAGCGATGTTGCGGTGGCGTGGAGAATCGAGCTCGGGGGGGGAGTATTGCTCGTCTTTGCGGGCGGGCTCGCACTTCTGATAAAGGCTGACGAGGCGTTCGAAACGGCGGGTAATTTCTTCCTCGTCGATCAGCCCGCTGTCGAGGGCTTCCTGCAGACGCTCAGGCGTGAGGACCTTGCCAGGGCCAGGCATTTCCATGTCGACGCTGGAGGTGATGGCGCCTTCGCCCTGCAGCGCGTTCCAATCGGAGACAATGAAGCCTGTAAAGCCCATTTCGTCGCGCAGCACCTCCTGCATCCACTCCCGGCTGTCGCCCGGATATTCGCCATTGATCGGGTTGTAGCACGTCATGACGGCCCAGGGGGCGGCTTCCCGCAGTGCGATGGCGAATACCCTCAAATAGAGCTCGCGGAGGGTGCGGGGATCGACCTCGGCGCTCATTTTTTTCTGCTCAAATTGCTGGTTGTTGCAGGCAAAGGATTTGATGCAGGCTGAGGCGCCTTCGGACTGTATGCCGCGGATGATCGCGCTGGCCATTTTGCCCGCGAGAACGGGGTCCTCGGAAAAGGTTTCGTAGTTGCGCCCACCGCAGGGCAGACGGTGCAGGTTGACCATTGGGCCCAGTAGCATGCGGCAGTTTTTGGCGCGAGTTTCACGGCCCAAGGCCTGGCCGACTTCCTCGATCAGGGCGGGGTTCCAGGTTGACGCCATGCCCACTGAGGTCGGGAAGCAGGTGGCGCTGCCGTAGGGGGGGGCAACGAGGGTCACCCCATGCCCGCAGTCGGCCACCTGCATCGGTGGGATGTCCATGGACGGGATGCCGGGGAAGTGCCAGGCGTCTTTGCCTGCGAATAGGTTTAGCTGGTCGGGGGAAACTGAAAAAGCGTCTTCTTTAATGGGCATTTTGAGGAGGGATAAATTTGAATCAAACGATAGAGACATCGTTTGATTATGCCAACTCAATAAAATCCGGTCCTGGCGTTGCCCTTGCGCGCCTATCGCAATTATGGGACGATGGCGATTGAACTGGTCGCGTTGGGAAGGCCCTCTCAATGAAGCCTGGGGCTAAGCCTGGAAGAGATCGAGGTCGGTTTGCGGACACAGAACCCAGTCAAAAAACATTGGCGGAATGACGGGCATACTGCTAACGTTGTGGACAATGAAAAAAAGTGCATGCCCAGTTCCCAAGATCGTAATCATTCTGATGGTGGTGTACGGGTTCGGTAGCCTGATCCATTTCATCCACAACGCTGAGTTCCTCGAAAGTTACCCCAATTTACCAAGTTCTTGGACGCCAAGCGGCGTCTACATGGCGTGGGTTGGCTTAACTTGCGTCGGCGCCTTGGGTTTATTCGTGTTGTCGAAAGGTTATCGTTGGGCGGGCTTGCTCATCCTGATGGTCTATGCTGCACTCGGGGTAGACAGCCTGGGCCATTACTTTGTAGCCGAGTTATGCGAGCATACTTTGGGCATGAACATAACCATATTTATGGAGGTGATTCCGGCAGCAATGCTCTTGTTCGCAGTCGTCGGCATGCTGATGCAAGATTTGGCCCGCAAGGTGTCGACCAGAATCGGAAATGCCGTTTAGCGGGTCGTTCAATGCTGGCGCTCAATATGGTTGGGATTGCTTTTGGGCGGCAGGCTCGATTACCTAATGGTTTGCTTGTGAGCGAAATACTGAAAATTACAGTTTCTCTGGCCATGGCGCCACCCGACGATGAAGCCATGAAGGCTGCGCTTCCTGGCGGTCAGCCATTTTATTGTTAATATCAGAGCCGAAACCGGCGATAAATCCCTTATGCACCCCTATATTGCGAAGACCCTTGATACCGTCCAAAAACGCAATCACAGCGAGCCGATTTTCCTGCAAGCTGTCAGCGAAGTCATCACGACGCTAGAACCGATTCTGGCCGAGCATCCCGAAATTGAAGAGCTGAACCTGCTTGAGCGCATGTGCGAGCCGGAGCGTCAACTGATCTTCCGGGTTGTGTGGAAGGGGGACGATGGGCTCGTGCATTGCACGCGCGGGTTCCGGATCGAGTTTTCCAGTGTGCTTGGGCCGTTCAAGGGCGGCCTGCGCTTCCAGCCCGTGGTAAATATGGGCGTGATGAAGTTCCTGGGCTTCGAGCAGGTGTTTAAAAACAGCCTGACTGGCCTGAATATCGGTGGCGGCAAGGGAGGCGCGGAGTTTGAGCCCTATGGTAAGAGCGACGACGAAGTCATGCGTTTTTGTCAGGCTTTCATGAGCGAGCTCTACCGGCATATCGGCGAACAGCGTGACGTGCCTGCTGGCGATATGGGCGTTGGCGCCCGGGAGATTGGCTACTTGTTTGGCCAATACAAGCGGCTGACGAATCGCTATGAAATGGGCGTGCTGACGGGCAAAAGCGTTTCCTGGGGCGGCTCGCTTGCCCGAATGGAAGCCACCGGCTATGGCGTCATTTACTTCACGCAGGAGATGCTCAAAAAGCGCGGCGACAGCGTGGCGGGGAAGCGCGTCATCGTATCCGGCGCTGGCAATGTCGCCACTTACGCCATGCGGAAGCTGACCGAGCTTGGCGCCAAAGTCGTCGCGTGTTCGGACATCACCGGCACGCTTTACCACGAGGACGGCATCGATGTCGGCGTGATTAAGCATCTGGCCGAAGTGGAGCGGAAGCACATCAGCGCCTATTGCGACCACCACCGGGACGCGACATTTCGCAAGGGAGTCAAGGTGTGGGGCGTGCCGTGCGACATGGCTTTCCCCTGCGCCACGCAGAATGAACTCAATGGCGACGACGCCATAGAGCTCATCGGCAATGGTCTGAAATTGATCTGCGAAGGCGCCAATATGCCGTGTACGCCAGACGCCATTGAAGCGTTTCGCGAGGCGGGGGTGCTGTTCGGCCCCGCCAAGGCGGCGAATGCGGGCGGCGTCGCGGTCTCGGCTTTGGAAATGCAGCAAAACGCAGGCTTGGAGCGCTGGTCGTTCCAGCAGGTCGACGAGGAGCTACAACGGATTATGGGCCGTATTTTTGATCAATGCACCCACTGTGCGGAGAAATATTCCCAGCCGGAGGATTATATTTCGGGCGCAAACATCGCTGGTTTCCTACGGGTGGCCCAGGCGATGATCAGCCATGGGCTTATCTAGAGAACATTTTTCATCGCACTTGGTCGCATCAGATGGAGCCAAGATTACCTCTCAGCGGGCGCCGAAAATCGGATGATCTGCTGGGGAGGAGGGGGGGGGGAAACCCCGCTGCAAAATGATATCAAAGAACACTGCCTTACCCGCCCGCTCGCCGTAAGGAGGCGCAGGTGAGGTGCAGGCGGCTTAGAGGCTGCCAGCCGGACGACGGATCACTCCGTCGCTCACACGTCGTCGCTGCGCTGACCAGGCTGGCATAGGGCGTCGTGCAATGAGTGGCTCGGGCAAAAGCTGGGCGTCGCGAAACTGATTGCTGTCACCAAGTCAGTTCGCGAATGAGCCTGTTTACCCGTCACGCAATGCACGCGGCCCGAAAGGCCCCGCATGGCGTCGACTGGGATACCTTGGCGGTGTTCGCTATGGCGGATGGTAGGGGGAGGGGAGGTTCATGGGTTTGGAGGTTTGGAGGTTTGAAAGTTTGAAAGTTTGGAGGTGAGTAGGGTTGGTAATGTGGGTAGGGTGGGTAAGGTTGGGGGGCGGGAGTTATGGGAGTGACGCAATTGAGTAGCATAGGCGTCCCGCCTGTGCCTCGACTCCACCTAACCGAAACAGCACAGGCGGGACGCCTATGCTACGGCAGCGCAATGATGTGTGTGGTGATCAATAAAACACTAAATTTTCCACGCTCGATCACAAACAAAAAGTGAACGCACGAGCATTTTATTAGTGAATGGCTCTTACTAATAATCCATGCTGGGCATCAACGACTTACGCACGTGAAGCAAGGGCGCTGCAACCAAGGGAAGAGCATTCAACTAGTGTGGAGTCAGCGAAGTTGGATTCGTCCAAAAGGTGCAGCCCGGTGTCACGACCGGGCTGCTTCATCCTATTTACTGTATGGCAATGAAGCCGGTCGGGACACCGGGCTGCATCTTTTGAAATAGCTTTCCTGCGTTATCGAACACGCCTAGGAGGCGGTATTCCAGCTTTCCGCTAGTTGGATAATTGGTTTGGGGGTGATGACCACGCGTTGGCCGACCCCGATGTTGCCTTCGTTACGCGCGCGGTAGAGCTCGAGTGATTTCTGAACGATGCCCTGCCAGGGAATGCCGACACCGTCGATCTCGGCCTGGTTCAAGAGATCTGTATCGCCATAGGCGACGATCGGAATGCGGGCGGCGAATTTGGTTTTGAGCGCGTTGGCCGCAGTGTCGTAGACAGCAAAGGCGCCGTCGAAGTCATGCAGGGAGAGATCCTTGATGCTGTCCACCGCGCTCCAGTAGGCCCAGTCGGTTTGATGAATGACCACGCAGCGCGGATAGAGCGTCTGAAACCCAGCGAGCTGCGCGGCGTAGTGGGCGTTGCCGTGCGGGCCCGCCAAAACGAGGACTCGCCGGGCGCCGTAGCGCTCCATCATGAGTTTGGCGCACAGGCGGCCGACTTCAAAGTGGTTGACTTCGATCGAGTCCGTAAAGGCGGCGTTGACGCCAGCCTCCGGTTCGCCGTCGATCATGAGGCTATAGTTCAAGTTGGAGTCGATGCGGCGCACGTCGTAATTTTGCCCCCAGAGGATGTTGTACCGGTTGTTGACGTAGTGATCGAACACCACGCCCTGGGCGATTTCTGAGGGGATGTCTTCCTGGCTAAACCGATCTTGGATCTTACTTAAGAGTATGCCGCCGAAATTGTTTTTCTTGGTATTGGGGTGGAAGACGAACGCCACGCCTTGCGGGGGAGGCGAGGTGGCGACATAGGTGCCCGATGATTGCACGCGGTGGAGTAGGCCCTCGTCGGTTAGTTCGCTAATGAGGCGGTGGGCGGTCTGATAAGAAACGCCGAGGCGAGTCGCTAACTCGCGGTTGGAGATGAACCGACTACCAGGTCGGCAAAAGCCATAATTCAGTCGTTCGATGAGCTCCGACTTGATTTGCTTGATGCGGTTGCTGCGTGTTCTGGCCATGGATTTTATTGCTACGGGTGGGGTGTGGTGTCGCTTGAGCGGTCATACAATCGACAATCCCATTGTGGAAATGTTACCATTAAAATCAATAATATTGTACCGGCGTGCTTGGGACGGTGCATGTGTAGGACTTAAACTTACTTATCACGTCGAATTTTAAATTGCAGAGTCTGGATCTGTGAATCGTTGCGTTGAAGCTTCGTTAGTAGGGTTGGCGATTCGGCCTTTTGTGATTGTAAATATATGTTTATAAGATATTTATGTTCTTATTAGCCTTTGGTTGATGGCGTTCAGCTAGGCTCAGTTGCTGATTTATTGCTGTTGTTTGGGCGGAGGGCGTTCGATGCGCATTGATATGCGCAAAACCGATGTTGAAAACCAGAAAATATGAGGGCAGATTCTTACTCGATGAAAACATTCCCATTATACTCCTTCCCCAAAGCCTTCTTAGGCGTTTCTACCCTGACTCTAGTTTTATCAGGAGCCTTCACGACCACGCTTGACGCGCAGACGGTTCTGTACCGGCAAGTCTTTGGTAATTCCACCGCAAACTCCAATCTGAACCCGGTTAACTGGGGCGCCTACGAGGGTGACAATAGCACGTTTAGCGACGGCAGTAGCTATTCGTCTACCTTGAGAACGGATGCCAGCGCTCCGGGCACCGAGACCTTGGGGAATGTGAATTCCGCGGTTGAGGCTGCATCGTTGACGAACGGCATTGGCTTTTTCTATGTGCGCAACAATCCGGGTGATTTGTATATCCCGAACGCAACCGAGCAAGCGGCCTTCGGCACGATTGATTTTTCGGACTACAGCACATTGGATTTCAGTGTGTATTCCAAAAGCACCGCGCGTGACTTTCGGTTTGTCGTTGAAGTCGGGGGTGTCTGGCTTGCTTCCGACCTGTATTCGAATTCTTCCAACTCAACCTGGGATCAGCATATTCTCTCCTACACCGAGGATACGAGCTCCTGGTACGTAATGGACTTCACCGCGAATTCGGGGAACCCCATTTCGATAAGCGCCAATACGTTGGCTGGCGACGAAATCGCATTCCCAACGGGAGACATCACGAACTTTGGCATCTTCCTTGCCGGTTCGCCGACCACGGCGGTTTCGTTCGATGCGTTTGAAGTATCGGGAACAGAAATCCCTGAGCCGTCCGCCACCGCGCTCGTTGCGATGGCCTGCGTAGGCGGGTTGCTCTTGGTTCGTCGTCGACGCCTCAAGGACAAGTAATTTTGTTTAAGCCAGTAATATCGAAAACCCCGCGCCTTTGTTGGTGCGGGGTTTTTTATTGGAGCACTTTTCATCTAGATTGGCCGAGTCAGGTGGGGTAGAGATCGGCTCAGCCGTTTTTCTCAGGCTGACTATGCGCCTTTTTCGCGAATGCTTTTTCCCTCGATCCAACGAGGGCTGATCAGGTATTGGCCGGGGTGTTCCGGTATGCCTATTTCATTGCGCTCGACTCGCCTGATAACCAGTTCGGCGGCAAGCCGCCCGATGATATCGAACGCGCGCTCCATTTTGGTGAAGAAGGGGTCCTGCACATTGCCCAAGGCGATGATGCCGACGTCCACCGGGCACGACATGTCAAGGGCTCGGCAAACTTCGAGCATTTGAATCGGTTGCGAGGTGATGATCGCGTCGGGTTTTTCCTGGGCTACCCATTCCTGAATGCGGGAAGTTTCATTCTCTTTGGCGATGAGGAGCGGCACGCGGCATTCGGGTGGAAAATTCATTTGGCAGGCCATGTAGCCGCCGATTTCCAAACCGCGTGAGCGTGCGTTCTCATACGGCGAAATGACGAAGCCAATGCGCCGGTAATCGCGGGAGCTGCACTCTTCCATGGCGCGGTAGGTGGACTCATAGTTATTCGTGGCTACCCGGTATATCTCCGGGCTTGTTAGCCCGTAACCAATCGCAACCAGTGGGTATTGCTCCCAGGGAAAGGCAAAAGGCTCCGTGCCGGGCGCCATTGAGCCAAGGACTGCGCCATAGATGCCGCGCGCTTTAAACATGCGCTGGATGCGCTGCGGGTTCTCGCCTTTTTCGAGGATGGGCACTTCGTGCAATAAGTAGCCAAGCTCTTCGGCGCGCTTTTGGCAGGCCTTAAATATTTCCTCCATGTAGGAGCCTGACCGTATGGGGCCAGGATGCGGATTACGCGTTACGTAGGCCAACTGGGCCTGTATGTGGGTGTTGCTTTTTTTGCGCCGCGAAGCGATCAGCGCGGAAACGAGCGGGTTGGGCCGATAGCTTAATTCATCGCAGGTTTTAAGGATTTGATCGCGCATCTTGGTGGAGATGCGTGGGTCATTCCTCAGCGCGCGTGAAACTGTGGATTGGTGACAGCCCAAAGCTTCGGCGACATCGGTCATGTTGGCAGGGCGTTTCATGATTCGAGTGGGCGGCAGGTTATGAGCTTTCGCTGGCTCCGGCAAGAGAAGATAGAGGCCGCCCCAAATCAGGACGGCCTCAGTATCAGCGTTAAGGTATTGGCGTCAATTGGTGTAGACGGGGGTGAGGGTTAGCCATTGTGCATTGGCTGCCGGCAGCTCGATTTTGAGCGGTTGCCCTTGTAGCACCGTGACCTTCAGTGGCTCAGTGGGCGCATCTGTTTCCGATGGAATGGGGACGTCGATTGCGCCTTCCTGACCGCCCGAAATGATCAGGTGTTGGTTGTCGCGGTATCTGGAGCCTTTGAATTGGAATAGATACTGGCCGGGGGCGGCGTCTACCTGGAAGGTTGCTGAGCGGTGGAGCTGGATGGAGTCCTTGTCGAGCATGCTCTTAACCCAGCCAGCGTTGATGTCTTTGCCCGAGACTTTGTCGAGAAAGCCATGGCCCTTTTCGCTGTCATAGAGATCCTGCTTCGTGACCGTGGTGAAGGTGCGGATCTTGCCAACCTTCATGCTGCCGATGTCTTCATGCGAGCCGAAGTCGAACAGGTAGGGTGAGGTTTGGGCCAGGAATTCCAACTTTTTGCGACGCGCGACTTCTTGTGCGATGGCCTGGTTGAGTAAGCCGTCGATGACCTGCTGATTGGATATCTGGCTGATGTAAACCGGATACTCGCCAACGACGAAGTCTTTGGTTACGTTGACCTGGCTCTTGCCGCCAAATGCATTGGTGACGACGCATGGCCCCAAGTCGAGCCCGAGCTTCGCCTCGCCACTGGGCACGTGAGCGCTGAGCATGTTGCCGCTTGGTTTGCGCCAGTAGTATAGCCAGAGATTAGCGTCTCCGGTGTGCAGGCGCGGCGCATAGGGATCGGTTACATCATCAAGTTGGCGTATTAAATTCGCCATGGTGAAGAACGATGCGCGTAGTGAACCGTCGTTGCGAATCAGCCCGGCGCCTCCATGGTGTGAGGGAGTCGAACCTGCGATGCGGTAGAGCATGACTTTCTCGATCCCATTGGCGAGCGCCATCATGGTTGCCCGCGGGAGCTTGGCGCCTTGGTGGCGTTCGGTGCGACCGATTGGGCCGCCGACATCGTAACCCATTTCGGTGACCCAAATTGGCATGTCGGGTTTGCACTGATTTCGCCAGTCCGAAAGGTCGATGAGGTACTCCTCGATGATCTTGGAGCCGACTTCGCTTTTGCCGGAGCGGTTGGCGTTGGGGTCACGAGTTGCGGTTTCCGGGTCTTGTTTGCCGGTGTAGAAATGCACGCTCAGGACGTCGGTGAAATCGAGCGGCGTTTTGCCGTCTTCGTAGTGATAGGATTCCATGGTGCCGATGAAGTCCATGCTGATGCCGGCCCATCCGCCATTACTGGTTTGCGCCTGTGGGTCGGCTTTCTTCAGCGCCTCAGCGCCGACGCGGTAGAGCTCATAAAACTCTTCAAGCTCGCCTACGAAAAATCCCCAACTTGCTGCGTTTAGGTTTGGCTCATTCCACAGCTCATAGGTTTTGATGAAGTCCAAGCCTGCGCGCTTGTCATTGGAAAGCAGTTCGCTGTCGCTTACATGGTTGGAGCCATATCGAGCGACCGCTTGGAAAATGGCTTTGCCGTAATCAGCGTAATTGGTTGGCGGGTAGCGACGGCGGTTTTTGGTGACTTTATCCGGAGCGGATGTCGCCCATTTGGGAGATTCAAAGATGTAAGGCAAAATGGAAAGCCCTGCTTCATTATACTGCGTGTAGTATTCATCGAAGGGCACATTCCACGGGGCGACGCTGCCATCGAAACGGAAGTCATCGGGCGCGGGATTGTAGAAGGGCCACTTCATGTTTTCGAACCGAACCCAGCCAAAGCCGATGCGCGTAATTTTGGGAACGAAATGAGGGCTGTTGGTGTTGATGCCAAAGCGCGATTCGGGGCGAATTTTAACCGATCCTTCTGGCATCACGAAATAGTCTGAAAGCTTGATGATCTTTAGGCCGTCGGTTCCATCATAAGTGTAGCCAAACTGGTAGGCGTTTGGTTGAAGAGCGTCGGTGGGCTTGAATTTAACGATCTTGAAGGATCGCGCAGGGATGCTGACAGAAACTTCGTCTGATTGAACCAGTTCCCCAACGGTTGGAATTTCAACGGCCTCATCGGCTACGCCGTTATAGACTTTAGAGGCTGCGAGCGCGCGGAAAAGCCCGGGCAAGTTTTCCCCTTTGTCGTGATGGCGAATGCGGATCAGCCGTGCTTGAAATGGGGTGGGGACATCGATGTTTACAAAGTTCCAATTTTTCTCGAGGTCGATGTTTTGAAGCTCTGCAATATCCTCGTAATGCTTGCCGTCTGTTGATGCCGCGATGTCAACTTTTCGAATCCAATTTCCGTCGCCCGGCTTGAGTTCGAGGCCGGTGATGGTGGTCGCTTGACCAAGGTCGATGACTTGGAAGATTTCCGGAAGTCCCTCCTTGGGCATCGTTGGTTGGTAGAGCGTGTCGTCCTCGCCGTCGGTTAGAGTGAGGTCATCGATGCGCTGGTCTTGAAACACCACCCAACTCGTTTTGCCTTGGGAAATGTCTGTGCCGTAGATCGGGTCGGGCGCGGAGGGTTGCAGATATTGCGGGTTGGTCTGCAGTGACGATGAGAATTGAATCTGCATCTCCTCGTCCTGAAAATTATGAACCACTAAGGCGCCGGTGAATGGTGTTCCTGGCTCACCCCAAGGCGGTGTGATGTTCGTTACTTTGAATTTTGATTTCGAGTGAACCTCACTCGCGAGGGCGGTCAAGGCGTCGACCTCGATCATGCTATTGCCGGGCTGAGCTGCCTCCCACGCTATGAAAATACGCTTGAGCGGTTGGTCGATATTGCCGTCCTTGGGTGAGATTGGCTGAAAGGAATCAATGCCAAGCTCAACCCACTCCCAGCTTTGCCAATCGGCGTTGACCATGCTCGAGAATTGCTCGCCATTGGCGTCTTCCAGAATGAGCCCGACTCTTTTTGCATTGGAATCCGAATCTACGCTGACCCACAGGCCAAGCGAATCGATTTGGCCTACCGGGTTGGTTAGCACGCGCGCCATTGCAGGATGGTCGATGCGCGCCATGTCTGCTGAAAGTTTCAAGGCGCAATTGCCGCTGCGGACGGCTGTCTCGTCACTCGGCTCTATGCGGACGCGGACTCCGGCGCTGAATTCTTTGGATTCGAGGTCATCCAGCTCAAGTGCGGAAAGCAGCATTTGCTGTTGATTGGCCTCTGGGCTCGCGATCTTTGAATTGGATGGGAATACACGACTTTGCGCCTGTGCGCTCGTGGCGATCATCAGGCCAACGAGGTAAGTCGCGGTTTGTCTTAGACGCTTAGGTTTCATGATGCTAATTGATGATAGGTATTGGGTATGCAGGGAGGTTCGGGATCGGAGCGCGCCCATTGCGAGCATAGGAAAGCTCGATCAAAACACTGCCTGATGTTATCGCTAAGTGTGCTCTTAATCACGCTTGCTGAAAAGTGTTTAGCGGCTCCTGCGGACCTAAAGTGATCTATCAATTTTTCGGTAATTAGTAGATCAGTTATTTGCGCCGGGCATTGCATTTACCTTGAGCGATTTGTTCAGCGAGATGCATCGTCAGCTCAGCAATCTATACAATATTACTTGCCGGATAACCGACCTATGAAGCCCTACCAGAATCCTGAATTGCCGATTGAAGAACGTGTAAATGATTTACTTGGTCAAATGACGCTAGATGAGAAAATCGGCCAGTTGAATCAAGTCTTTGGCTTGGCGGAAGATGACGCCAAATTGATCCCGATGATTCGCGATGGGAAAGTGGGGTCGCGCATTCTGGCGACTTCCTGGCACGCCGGCAGTGATGATCAGCAAGCGATGGGTTTTGACTCGTTGAACGAGTGCCAGCGCGTTGCCGTAGAAGAGTCCCGCCTGGGCATTCCGCTGATATATGGGCGTGATGTCATTCATGGACATTTAACCATTTTTCCTATACCATTGGGCCAGGCTGCAAGTTGGAATCCTGACTTGGTGGAGCGCGCATCATCCATTGCCGCGAAAGAGGCGGCGGCTGATTATGTGCATTGGACTTTTGCGCCCATGTTGGACATTGCTCGTGATTCGCGCTGGGGCCGGGTGATCGAAGGTTGTGGCGAAGACGCCTGGTTATGCAGTCAGCTAGGCCGCGCTATGGTGCGTGGATTTCAGGGAGACAACCTGGCCGACCCAGAGCGCATACTTGCCTGCGCCAAGCATTTTGTTGGATACGGAGCGGTTGAAGGAGGGCGCGATTATAACACGGTTGAGATTTCTGAGAACACCTTGCGGAATGTCTACTTGCCGCCATTTCAGGCCGCAGTGGATGAAGGCGTTGGCACGGTGATGTGCGCGTTCAATGACCTCAATGGTCAGCCTTGCTCGACGAACGGTTTCTTGCTGGATGAAGTACTGCGGCAGGAGTGGGGCTTTGAAGGGTTCGTTATCAGTGACTGGGATTCGATTAAAGATACGGTGAAGCACGGAACCTCTGCGGATTTCCGCGATGCTGCGGCCAAGGGCTTGCAGGCAGGCGTCGATATGGAGATGGTGGATTGCTGTTACTCGGGCTACTTGAAGGAGTTGATCGAGGGCGGCGCCGTGTCGCTGGATACATTGGATCGCGCGGTCAGTCGTATCTTAAGGGCGAAGTTCAGGATCGGTTTGTTTGAGCGACCTTATACGCCCAATGGTTTGTTTAAAGAAGTTCACTTGCTGCCTGAGCATCGGGACTGTGCACGCGAGTTGGCGACGCAGTCTGCGGTGTTGTTGAAAAATAAGGGCGGTGTGCTGCCGTTGGATGCGGGCAACTGCGAAAGCACAGCGCTGTTGGGACCCTTGGTGGATCGCAAACGCGAACTCCTCGGCAACTGGACTTTGGATGGCCGTGCTGAGGATACGGTAAGTATCCTGGAGGCGTTTCAGGCTATGGCGCCCAGTATTCGGACGGAGCCTTCGGCCGCGCCCACGGATACGCATTTGCGTATGGCGCGGCGTTGCGAAACGGTGGTCCTTGTGGTGGGGGAAGATCATTTGCGCAATGGAGAGAATGCGAATATCGCGGACTTATCCTTGCCGCCGGGTCAGGAAGCATTGATCGCCGCGATCCATGCGATCGGCAAAAAAATCGTTCTGATTGTCTGTTCGGGAAGACCGTTGGTGTTAACGAAAATTGAACCAATGGTAGATGCGATTCTCTGGGCTTGGCATCCGGGAACAGAGGGCGGTTCGGCGATTGCGGATCTGGTCTTTGGCCGTGCGAATCCCAGTGGCAAGTTGCCGATTTCATTCCCACGCGCAACGGGACAGACGCCGATATACTACAACCATAAAAATACGTGCCGCCCAGTGGATGATTACTATGGCGACGACTCGCGCTACCAGGATGTTGAGGGACCGCCTTTGTATCGATTCGGGTTTGGCTTAAGCTACACCGAATTCGATTACTCGGAGTTTACTTTGGATCGCAAAGTGATTGCGCCAAACGAGTCAGTCGTCGCGCGTGTGCGCGTGAGTAATAAGGGGTCACGGCAGGGCGATGAAATCGTGCAGTGCTATATCCGAGATCTGGTTTCCAGCACGACGCGACCAATCAAGGAATTAAAAGGCTTTAAGCGCATCTCCCTTGCTGCTGGCGAGTCGGCTATTGTCGAGTTTTCACTCGGCTTCGACGAGTTGTCTTTTGTTGGCGCGGAGAATAAAAGAGTTGTCGAGCCGGGTGAATTTCAGGTTTGGATTGGCGGCAGTTGCATGGCCACGCTCGGGGGGAGCTTTCAGGTAAAATAATGACTACTCAGGTTTTGCGGAAAAACTGAATACCCGAGCTTCGGCGCCGGACTCGCGACTAATGCAGTAGGGGCCGACAAGGAGACCGGTGAAGCCGCCAATGACCTCAGTGGACAGCAGGCGTGCGGCTCCACTGCCTAGCGTTATCCATGCTTCGTTTTGATCTAGGATGGAAAAAACGAATTCGTTGTCCGGATTGAGTTCTACGCGGATTCGATACCGCTTTGCGGGCGCCAGTTGGAGCGTCTTGATGGTTTCCATGTCGAGAACGCGCCGCTTAAAAACTGCTTGTATAGCGCCCTGGCTATTGCGCTCAATTCCCAGAGAGTAGTAGCCCGTTCTATTCATCAGCACGGCAAGTCCGGCTTCACTTTCGCTTTGATCGGTGATGCTGAGATCGCATTCAAAAAAGCCGTTGAGCGTGTTGAGGCGAGTTCCGATAAAGGCTTGTCGGCCTGCTGTGCTCAGGCTGCTTGAGGTGGCGGTTAGCGCTAAGCCAGCTTCGCCATCCAGGCGATAAACCGTCTGGTATGAGCACCCGAGGGTTACCCAGTGGGGACTAAGTTTGGCGGAAGTAAAGTTGTCCGTCCACGGCTGAGGTGAGTCGTTGGAGTATTGGGTGTCGGCGAGTTGAATTGGATTGCCATTGTTCACGATCGGCCAGCCATGGCTCCAGTTCACCGGCGCGATAAACGTTTCCCGTCCGGTGATGTGAACCGTGGGGTAGCCAACGGTGCGCACGCCGAGGAAGACGACCCACCAGTTGTCCTGGGGATCTGCGAAAAAGTCGGCATGGCCAATGTTTTGGATTGGAGAGTCGAAGCCAGCGTTGGTGAGAATCGGGTTGTGCGGGCAGCTTTCCCACGGGCCCCATGGTGATTCAGAGCGCCCGATCGCAACGCGGTGGTTGGCTTCGGTGCCACCTTCGGCGGTAAGCAGATACCAGAATTCATCTCGCTGAAATAGATGCGGCCCTTCGACGCATTTCCAGCCGTAGCCGGTGGAAATATGCTGTCGCGGTGATAGCCCTTGGCCGGTTTGAGGATCGATTTCAAATTGGTGGATGCCTCTGGCCTCGCCGTGTAATTCGCTTGGTGTGGATTGCAAGAGCGCCTCGCCGCTCTGCAGAAAAGTGATGGAGGGATCAATTCCTCCCTGATGGTCTGCATCGATCCAGACTGGGTCCGACCATTCGTCAGCCGGGTTATCGGCGAAGACGATGAAATGGCCGCCGTTGCCGATGTTGGTGCAAATGAGGTAGAAGCGTTTTCCGTCATGGCGCAGCGTTGGGGCGAACATGCCGGCGCTGGTGATGTCGTGCTCGGGCTTAAATGGTAATTGCTGAGGCCGGGAAATGATGTGCCGTACGAATTGCCAGTCTCGTAAATCTGAGCTTCTGTACAGAGGAATGCCTGGAAAGAGCCCGAAGGTGCTGGTGGCCAGAAAGTATTGATCGCCCACGCGGCAAATGGTCGGATCGGGGTGCATGCCCGGCAGGATGAGTCGGCAGGATGGGTCGATGTCGGTTGAAGTATTGGCGATCACATCTGGCTATCTTATTGTCTGGGATGCGTTGTCTAGGATTTTATTCTTAAGATTGCCTAAAGTGGATCACTTTTGCTTTAAATTTTACTGATTGGACGTTGTATCGCCGATCGTGGTTCGCTTATATTGAACTGTTTTAAAAATCTGTTGGTCGAAGTTATTCCCGAATGCCCAAAAAGAAACTCCAAGATAAGCCAAGTCACTTAGCGCCTCACGTGAAGCGCCCGACAATTATCGACTTGGAACGGATTACGGGTTTTTCGCGGGGAACTATTTCGCGCGCCTTCAAGCCGGAGGCATCGATTAAGCCCGAGACGCGGGAGAAGATACTGAAGGTGGCGAACGAGTTGGGCTTTGCCCTGCACCCCGGCGCGCGTATGATTCGCTCGCAGCGCACCTATCGGTGGGGCTTGCTGTTGCCGCATTTAGAAAACCCGGAGTATGCGGAGTTGGTGGAGTGCATTGACGCTGAGGCGCGAAGCCGGGGGACGCATTTGATCCTTGGGCTGACGCATTATGACCCCAAGGTCGAGTCGGCTTTTTTGCGGCATTGGGCGGCGGGAGAAGCCGATGGCGTTATTTCCGATGTAGTCTCCTGGAATGAAAATCAGGATCTTTATCGAAACCTGATTGCCCGGCGCTTTCCATTCCTGGTCCTGTATCATGCGCCCGAAGGGCTTCCGGTGATTCGGAAGAATAGCTTGGAATCGTTTTGCCTGGGGATGCGTCACCTGATCGGACTAGGGCATGTGCGAATCGGTTATGTTGGCATTGAAGATAGCGGCGCCATGTATGCTAATCCAATCAAGGCCTATAAGAAGGAACTGAAGGCGGAAGGTCTAAAGCTGGATGAATCCTTGATGGTCTTTGGTGGCAACAACCGTGAGGCGGGGGTTGCGGCGTGGGACTATTTTAAAGCATTGCCTGATCCGCCAACGGCGGTGCTTGCCTTTAATGACATCATTGCCTCGGGCATTTGGATTGGAGTGCATAATGATGGGCTGACGATTCCTAAGCACCTGTCGCTCATTGGAAATGATGATATACCTGAGGCGCGCTTAATGGGGCTTAGCTCAATTAGTTACGACCGGAAAGTTTTAGCAAGGGAAGCAATTTCTCTGCTTGATCAGAAGCGGTTGAATCCTGAGTTGGCGCCGACTGTTGTGGACTTAAAAACTGACTTAATTGTGCGTCGTTCTATCGATCGGCCATTTAAGCGTAAGTCGTAGTTTTTTATCACTGCTCTAACCTCGGGGTTTCGGCTGTACGTGTTTGTAGATTGCACGTGTATAGGCATTTCCTGCCTTGGTTAAGGTGGATTTGTGATATGATTAAGAGTGTTGCTGTGATCTGATTTTGGGTATAAAATGGAAATGTTCACATTTTAGACTCTCGTTGCGTATTTGAGCTTGAAAACGCCTTTGGTTTGGAGATTTATAGCATAAACGCCTATTTATGGTAGGTGTTATTGTTTTTCTCGTTGACTGATCGGTTTGTTGTTTCTCGTAGCTCTTGTTCTTTTAATTCAGATAGTGACGATAAAATTGTGAATGTTCACATTTACGTTTTCTTTTTCCTAATTCATGATGGCAGAACTCCCAGTCGAGTCTGTTGCGCTTGAATTCACCTCGAACCCCCTAATCCATATGCTAAGAATACTCCGTGATTATACCCCCACGTTGTTGCTTGCTGGCGGCCTATTGATCGGCGCCCAGGCGACGGCTGTAGAAATCATTGTGGATAATACCGATACTGCGCATACCTCATCGAGCGGCGTTTGGTATTTATCCAGTTATACCGCAGGCTACTACGGTTCTGATTATCTGCATGATAATAACTCGGGCAAAGGCCAAACGACCTTTACCTTTTCTCCAGAGATTACCACTGCTGGGCACTATGAAGTTTTCTTGCGTTGGGCGGCATATTCAAACCGACCGACCAATCTGCCTGTCACGGTGAATCATGCGAACGGCTCTGATTCGTTCTACATAGACCAAACGGTTGCCGGTGGCCAGTGGGTGCCTTTGGGCTCCTACGATTTTGCCGCTGGTTCGGCGGGCAATGTCTTCATCGATACATCTGGGACCAGTGGCTACGTCATTGCGGACGCCATACGTTTGGTTTCAACCGCGCCGACTGCCCCTGGTTTAGTGGCTCAGTGGAATCTAAATGAAGGCCTTGGCGTCGTGGCTTATGATTCGGCCAACCTGAATGACGCCGTTCTTTATGGTGACGTTGAGTGGACGCAAAGCGGCAAGCAGGGCGGTGCGGCGCTTTTTGACGGAACCGATGATTGGATTGAAGCCAACGATGCTGCTGAGTTTGGCGGAGATGCCTTAACGCTGGCCTGTTGGTTTAGCCCGCGAACGCTGGACACCGAGCCTCGCGGCTTGATTTCGAAACGCCTAAGCGCTAGTCAACAGCGTGCGTTCAGCATCTTTATTTGGAATGGGAATCAGCTCTACATCGATATTGGCTACGAACGATTCGCCACGGGTTATGTGGTCGAAGACCTTCATCGCTGGCATCATATGGCGGTGGTCTTTGATAGTAGCTTGTCGCAAGGCCGCTTGAAGTTATACATTGATGGCGCGCTTGAGTTTGAGGCGCAACCAAACGCAACGGAAATTGCCGATACCACCGCATCTCTTTGCATCGGGACCTTGAACGCCAACTATGGGCATTCCTTTGCCGGTTTCATGGACGATGTGCGCATCTATGATACTGCCTTGGATGCGACGGCTGTTGCTCAGGTAACTGATGAGGGCTCGGTCAGTCAGAAGCTTTATTTGGATGCATCGATGATCATTGATGAGACTGCCGCCACGAATATGGAGGCCTTTGTCGATGAACAAGAACTGGTTGGAGATCCGGTTAATGACCTACCGAACGCCAATTCGCCGTCTTCCAAATATGACATTCCGGCATCCTGGTATTATCCACTGAAAGCGATCATTGACCTTGGAGCAGATCACCAGGTGACGCATGTGGCTTTCTATGACGCCAATGGGATTGACGATATGACCGTTTCCTACGGCACTCCCTTTAATTGGACCGAGTTGTTCACCGATAACCAGGGCTCTTACAATTCCTGGAAAATTTATCCGGTGGATATCAACACTCGATACCTGCAGGTATCGGTTAATTCAGGGGCGGCGACGCCGTTTGAAATTTTGGTTTATGGCTCGCCAATGGGAACCCGTGAAGCTGAGCCGGAACCGACAGCGCATCAGTTCCCAACGTTCGATCAGTTTCTGGGAGTGAATGCTCAAGGGCGTGACGCCTTACACCGCTTGGAGGCAGTGGGCTTCGTCCGGCAATACCGCAATTGGAGCTATTGCGAGGGGCATGGCAATGCGAGCTATCCGGGCTATCCAAATAATGAAAATGGCTTTGCGCCGGCCTGGACAAACGGAAATTACGATAACATCTACGCCCGTTATGCGACCGTCGGGCTGGACATGGTAATGACGATTCAGGATTCGGTGTACTGGCTCACTGGCGAGAGCAGTGCAGTGAAACCTGTGCTGGAGAATTCCGGTCGTCCTTTCGATGAGCCAGCATCCTATATCGAGCATGCCGACCACATGTTTCAAACGGTGGCCCGTTATGGCAGTCAGCCAGTTGCGGATAATCTGCTGAAGTTGCGTGCGAGCAATCCCCGCTACTCAGGCTTGGATTATGTGACTTACTACGAGAATTGGAATGAGCAAAACCGCTGGTGGGATGGGCGCCAGGAATACTTCACGCCCTATGAATACGCCGCCATGTCCAGCGCTGACGCCGATGGACACCAAGGCGCGTTGGGTTCGGACAAGGGCGTGTGGAACGCTGATCCAAATGCGCAGCATGTCATGGGCGGCATCGTAAAGATGGACCTCGATTACATCAAAGCCATGAAGTTCTGGTGTGACCACAATCGCATAGACGGAGAGCCGGCCTGGGATGTGATCAATTTGCATCACTACAGCAACGACCGCGACGGCGAACAGCATGTGAATGCGCAGGGCATTTGCCCCGAGGAAGACAACTTGCGTGAAAAGCTGTTGGTCTTCCGTGACTACTGTGATCGCTACCTGCCCGGTGTTGAGTTGTGGGTGTCTGAGTTTGGCTACGATACGGCCGGAACTTCGCCTCAGCATGCTCCCGCGATTGGCACGTTTACAGCCGAAGAGGTGCAGGCGCAGTGGATTGTGCGTAGCTTCCTGATCATGGCGGCTGGCGGTGTGGATCGTGCAATGGTCTACAGTCTGGCGGACGACAACTCTGCTTCAACCGGCCTGTATGGCACCTGCGGTTTGACGTCGGATGAATGGAGTGGCTATCAGCCAAAGCCATCGTGGTGGTATGTTTACACGCTAAAGAACCGCTTGAAGGGTTTGCGCTTTGAAGCCATTCAAGATTCGGGCAATGACGATGTGTGGATTTACCGCTTTAAGGACGGCAATGACGAGATCAAGGCTTACGCTCTGTGGTGCCCGACGACCGACCAGGTGGAGGTGAATGGCTATACCTTGCAATTGCAGGGGGCTCCCACCACCGCTGACCTCGTTACCCTGACGGATGGTGATCCAGACGGCGTTAAGACACCACTCACGATTAACAATGGCAGTGTTTCGGTGGATGTCAGCGAATGCCCGGTCATTGTCATGATTGATCACACTGAACCTGACTTCGAGCTGACTCAAAAGCTGACGTTGACGCCAGCGATGGTGACTAACGAATCAGGTCTGGGCGATGCGACCATGATGGTGGACGAGCAGGCCTTGTCCGGAGACCCACGCGAAGATAATGGCGGCTCGCCGTCGACTCGCTGGTCGCCTGGCAGTGGCTCCAATAGCGCCTATATTGACCTGGGGCAGGTTCGCAGCATTGATCGCATCTACCTCTACGATGCATCGAATTCCGGTCCGCTGACGATGGAAATCGGGACGCCAGGCAACTGGACCTTGTTAACGGAGAGCCAAATGACGGGCTACAACTCCTGGTGGGAATACGTCTACAATGCAGAGACCACCCAAACGCAGTATTTGCGCATCACTCGCACGGGAGGCGCAAACTTCAATGAAATCGTTATCTACGGAAAATAATGTGTAGTAACGCTTGCTGATGTAGAATCGTGGCGGAGTCCTGCTGGGGTGCTAGGGCTCCGCCACACCTCTTTTTCGAATTATGAGAAAACAAATCGCTTTAGTTCTCGGTCTGCTTGGGATGCTGTTGACGACGGAGAAAATCGCTCATGCGGAAAACCAGTATCTGGTCTCGTCGGTCGATGGCGGTATGCCTTACCTGCTGCATGTGCCCGATGAGTATGATGAAAATCCGGACAAATACTATCCGACCATCATTTATTTACATGGTTATGGTGAGCGTTGCCAGCCGAGCTCTTATGGCACGACGGATGAGTTGAGCTCTTTGGAAAACGCCAGCGCTATCCCGCCGCGTTTAGTGAGAGATGGCTACCCGATGAGCGCCGAGATTGACGGTGAAACCGAATACTTCATTATTATTTCACCGCAGATTCGCAGCAATCGAGGGCATTGGAATGCGTCAGATGTTGTGGGTTTATTAGACGAAGTTTCGGAGAGCGTGCGCATTGATTCCACGCGTGTCTATTTGACGGGATTTAGCTTTGGAGGAACAGGCGTTTGGCGCGTGTTGGGCGAATCTGCAAACGAGCCAAATCGTTTTGCTGCTGCGGCTCCCGTATGTGGTTGGAACAACGTATCGAGCAGCTATGACACCATTGCCAACCACCGTGTGGCGATCTGGGCATTTAGTGGTTTGAGTGACACCACAGAGCATACGCCAGAGCGTATCCTGGTGTCGAATCGAGAGTTGCGTGAACGCTTACCCGAAGCGGATCATCTGGTAACGATGTATGCTGGCGTTGGGCATTCATCGAGCCGTCCGTACAACACAGGCAATTACTACCATGACCCAAACCTTTATCAGTGGTTTTTGCAGCACACATTGCAGGAGTCGGGGCCAGTCATCCGAACGAATTTTGCAACCGATGCGCAGGTCGTCGCCACGGCTGGCGATGTAATGGGCTCTTACGATGCTGGCAGAGTAAAGAGTAATCAAAGTACTTTTTGGGCCTCGGATACGGACGACTACAACAATAAGTGGGTGATGCTGGACCTGGGCGCCGTGAGAAATGTGGACCAAATCTATTTGCGTTTTGGCTCATCGACTAGCTCCTCTCTGCAGCCCGTATCTCCCTCGGGCGCCATAGACTCGGTCGAAGCTTCTTCTACCTCTGGTCGCATACGCATCTATGCGCCAGATCATGCGAGACGCTCTGGCTCCGGGTCTATTCCCGCTCATCAAATTTGGGTTAAAGATACGGACGGCTATGATGGCGGCCCCTATACAGTGCGTAAGGTGAATAGCTCCAGTTCGAGCAATCCCGATGGATGGTTTGAGATTGATGGTGACTTCACTGACACAAGCACCGGGACATGGTATACGCTCAACCAGACGATTGCGGCCTATGAAGTCGAATGCAGCCTGGATGGAGAAACCTGGACTTTACTCGCTGATGAAGATGACAACTACGAATTTAACCGGCAGCATAAGTTTGTAGAAACAGCGATGCGATATGTGCGCGTGAATGTGCAACGGGCCAACCGTATGGACCTGCCTGAGTTCGAGCACGAAGCGCGAATCTACGAAATGCAAGTGCTGGAGGCAGCCACGCCGGTGGATTTGCCGGAAGCTCCCATTGGCTTTTCGACGGATACGATAACCTCAGGTGGCGCTGCGCTTATCTGGGACGCAGTTGATGGGGTTGTGGCTGGTTATCATTTATACTGGTCGACGGATGGCATTATGCCGAGTGAGCCAAGTGCTTCGCTGGGCAGTGCGGAAACGACGTTCATTGCCAGTGGATTAATGCCGGATACCGAATACACATTCTGGCTGACGGCATTCAATTCCACCGGGGAATCAGAGCCAGCTAGCATTTCCTTCACCACCTTGGAATTGCAGCCTCCAGCTTCTCCAGGATCTCTTCAAGCGACGGGAGTCGGAGCGACTGCATTGACCTTATCCTGGGACGATCTCGCGGACAATGAAGAAGGTTACCTTGTCTACTATAGCGTGTCAGATTCTCAACCTGCTGATCCACAGATCACTTTGCCTGCAGATTCGACGAGCTGCTTTATCGAGGGGTTAAGTGCGAGCACAACTTATTATTTCTGGGTTTTAGCAGAGAATGAAGTGGGACAGTCAGCCGTAGCGCAGACGAGCGTCACAACGGCAGAGCCATTGGGGGATCTTGGCATTGGTCTGTTGTCATACTGGAAGTTAGATGAGGAATCAGGATCGAGCGTATTTGACACACAGGGGTTGGCCGATGGCGCCTTAGCAGGCGATGCCACGAGAATTCAGGATGGCGTTTCTGAAGGGGGAGTTCAATTAGCGGGCGACAACGACTGGATCGAAATTCCCCATCGCGACGAATACAGCGGCGAGGCTATGAGCGTTTCTATGTGGATTCGTCCCGAGTCGGTGGATGATCAACCGCGCGGCATTATCTCAAAGCGGGCAGGGACGGCGTCCACGCAGAAAGCGTTTGGCATTTTCTCTTATGCCCGGGGCGAACTCTACATCGATGTTGGCAGCGCGCGCGATGACACCGACTATTTTCTAGAGGCATCCACTGAATGGCGGCATCTAGCGTTGGTTTTTGATGGAAGCATCGAATCAGGCGACAATACGTGGCTGTATTTGGACGGCGTAGCCATCTACTCTGGCGCTTTTGATGTTACCAGTGTTCCAAATCTGGATTGCCCCATCACGCTGGGCATTCTCAATACAAACTATGGGAACGGCTTTATGGGCGATATTGACGAGGTGCGTATTTACAGTCGCGCGTTAAGCCAGCTCGAAGTCGAATATTTGGCGGAAGTCCCAGAGCCTGATTACGAAGGCTATGAGAGTTGGTTAACGGAGTACTTGAGCGGAGTTGATGCTGCTGAGCAGGGAATGCTGGCGGACGCTGATGGAGATGGTGTCATCAATTTGCTGGAGTATGCCTTGATGACGGACCCCACCTCAGGCGCCCGGGAAAAGCCAATTGAGGTCGTGACGGTCGAGGATGATGGGCAGCGTTATTTTGCATTTGCCTACCGGCGTCTGGCTGGTGGCGCTGGAGACGACGTCGATGGTTACTCTGTCGGGGGCGTTGTTTATCAGCTTCTGGTTAGCTCGAGTTTGGGCGCCTCCAGTTGGGCTAGCGGCAGCGGATATTTCGAATTATCTGGAGAGCCGGTTGACCATGGCGATGGCTCTGAAACAGTCATTCTGCAATCCTTAGAGCCAATTACGAATGAGGCTCCTTTATTTCTAAAATTAAGTGTAACGGCGGCAGAATGATCTGTTCGGCAGTCTTCAACACTGAAGTGATCTATTAATTGCGAGTCAGAGCTTGGCAATTTCCTGGCTCTGGCCCGTAATATTTGTTATTCATTGAGTGAGGAATTTTTTGATTTTAGACCAAGTGCCTAGAGTAGCTTCATCCCTTTTTTTTAAGACGACCAACTGGTTCGCGGGCGTGTGCTTAGCGCTGCTGGTTGTTGGCTGTTCTGGTGATAGCCGTTTCGAAGGGACAGCGGAGGAGCAGGTCGATAAAGGCATTCAGTACCTGTCGATTTTCAATTTTGAGGAAGGCTATCATTTGCTTTCGCATGCCCAGCCGTTGTTGACTCCCGATCAGGATAAATGGGCTCTGGCTACTTATAGTTTAGGGGTGGCGACTTGGCATAAGGCGCCGCCCACGGGCGAGTCGCTGAAGCAGGCCGAAGCGCTTTTTAGGCAGGTTGTTGAGACGAAACCGGAATCTGCATACGCCGCTAGCGCTTTGTTGGACCTGGGGCGCTTGGCGGAGGTGTCAGACTACATTGATGATCCTGCTGACGTTGATTCAGCGAGAGGCTATTACGAGCAAGTGCGCAGTCAATTCCCGGGCACAGAGTGGTCCACTCGCGCTACGCTTTACCTGGCTCAAAGCAAAGCGCAGACGTTTGAGCGTGATCAGGTAGAGGAGGCGGTTGCTTCGTTGGAAGCTGAGATCGGTCGGGATCCCACTGGTCCGTGGGTAGGGATTTTGAGCCAATACCTCGCTCAATTATACGCCTTCTATTTGGACGATCCCGCCAACGGACTACAGGCGTATGAACGTGCGGTTCGTGCTGGTTTGCCGCGTCCGGTGGACGAAGATATGTCGCTTTGGCAATTTGCTTTATTGGCTGAAGATGCGGGAGAGTATCAGCTGGCCGTGGAGCTTTACCGACGAATTGTGCATGATTTCCCCCGTAGCATTTATGGAACCGTGGCGGAGCAGCGCGCCGACAAACTGGTGAGTGAGCATCCCGAGATTGACCGTGTTTTTCCTGATCTAAGTGACGCGGAGGCACTGAGGTAGCATCCGCAGAAAACGTGATATGAAGAAGATAAATAGCAATTGGATCGGAGTCGCCATTCTGATCGCTGCATATGTATTCAGCGCAGGGCGCTTTCTTTATGTATCGCACGGATTGAATTCCAGTGAATCGGAGGACAGCGGTCAGAAGATTATTCGCATCGCCCACTGGCTTCTCGAACCTGGCGTGCGTGAAAGCCTGCAAGCGGCGATTGATGAATACGAGGCATTGCCCCACGTAAAAGAGCAAAACATCAAGATACTCCAAGCGCCGATACCCCAACGGATGTTTAACCAGTTTATGAACGTCCATTTGATCAGCGGGACCGCGCCGGATATCGCAATCAAGGGGGGCAGCGAATTGGTGAAAGGCAATGCGTTGGCGAAGTTCTACACGCCTATCGGCAGCTATGTGAATGAGCCGAATCCGTATAACGCGCCCGAGTATCAAAGAGAGGGATTATCGGATGAGGAGTCACAGTATCTTGAGACGACTCCCTGGAAGGAAACTTTTTTTGACGACTTACAGGGTGGATACGAAGAAATGCTCAGCGATTATTACGCAATTCCTATTTCGACATGGGGAGGATTTCGGGTCATTTACAATCTCGATATTTTGGAGAAAGTGAAAGTATTCGCTTTCAAACAATCGCAGTTGGAACCAATGCCGGAATGGCTGGCGCAATTGTGGCGCACTCCAGATAATCCGGATGGGTATTTATCCGAAGCATCTGGACTAGAGTGGCTGGGCAACGATTCCGTTCCGCAGACGATGGGGCAGTTCATTCTCTACTGCCGCGCAATTCAGGTTTATGCCGATGCAGAGGGCTTGCGATACCTGAGCCCTATTGCTGGCAGTCGCTATTTTGGTAATCTAATCATGCGCCAATACGAGCGTGAGTTCTTGTCCAATTATTGGAAGGAACTGGATTTTGAGCCAGGCACCAAGCTTCATTCGATGGAAGTCTTGTCAGGTTATACGGATGGAAAATGGGACTTCGATGCGCCTTCCATACGGGCATACTTTGAATTCGCCAAACTGATTGCGACATTCTATCCGAATGGATTTCTAGGGATGGACCGTGAGCAGGCGCAGCGCCGCTTTGTGCTGGGACAAGCGGCGATCATTACGACGGGCGCGTGGGATGTGCAGAGTATTTATGGCGGCATCGCAGAGCGTGATAATCCGGAAGACCGTTTTAATGTGGAGATTGCGCTAAAGCCATTGCCGGGCGAAGATGAACGCTGGTCGGAATTCGTGACCATGCGGATCTCCGAGGCAGAAACGAAGGGACAGGTGCCTTTTGCGATTAACAAGCAAACCAAACACTTTGACTGGGCGCTCGATTTTCTCAAGTTCCTGACGTCTCACCGAATCAACGAAAAATACAACGAATCGGCTGGTCGTTTACCGGTGATCGTTGGCGCCAAGCCTCCGGAGGTCGTGAAAGCCTTTGCGCCTCATGCGCATGGCATTCCGCAATGGTTTGCGATGGATTTTGGCAAAGAAGGTCTGCCGCCAACGGTCAAGTCCGCGTGGTCTACAAACTTCAAATCATACATGGTTGGCGATATTGAATACGACGAAGTCAAACGTAGCATGATTGAGGTTTTGGAAAACCCGAGAATCGGCATTGAGCGAGCCTGGGTTACTTCATTGCAGCATGAGCAGGACAAGTCCCGTGACAATGATCGCGCCATTTCAATCGAGAGATTGAATTCACTCCTTGGTTCCGCCGAAGCCGCGAAGCGCGAGCAATCATTATTTTATTTAGGGTTAATCGAAGACGAAGGCGTTCAGCTTCAGCGCTGGTGGCACAAGCAGTACCCTGATGAGCCTTTTCCAGCTTTTTAAAGATCAGGAAGCAAAGCATTTCTTCTGACGCTTAGCGTTCACCACGCACCATTACTCCACGAAGAATAGTATGAAAGCAGATACGGATTCCATGACTGTCGTTAGTACGGACTACAACGGCATATGGTACGATTTAGGCCAGGCAAACGAATACGGATCAAAGTATTCGGGCGGCTTGGCGACATATACGGCAAAGCATCGGCCACTGGCCATTTACTCTTCGGAGGCGAAGAAGACATTTTTCGTCTATGGGGGCGCGCCATCGGCTGGCGAACGCTACTTACTGTGCATGATTGGCGCCTTCGATCACACGCAGGGCGGCTTTCTCCCGCCTACGTTGGTCCATGATAAAAATGGAGTGGATGATCCGCACGATAACCCCTCGATTGCATTGGATGAACATGGCTTCGTATGGGTTTTCGTCTCTGGGCGTGGTGCGAGTCGACCAGGCTACGTCTATCGCTCTCGCTATCCGCACGATATCTCTGAATTTGAAGAAACTGCTTGTCGCGAATTTACTTACCCTCAGCCGATTTGGATTCGCGGGCAGGGGTTCTTTCATTTCTTTACCAAATACACAGGTCTGCGGGAGCTTTACTTTAATTGCAGTGTTGATGGTCGAAACTGGTCGAAGGATGTAAAGCTTGCTGGAATTGGAGGGCATTATCAGCTCAGTGATGTTTGCGGAAATCGTTTGGCAACTACGTTTAATCGTCACCCGGGAGGCGATTGCGATTTGCGGACGGATTTGTATTACGTCGAAACAGCGGATATGGGTGCGACTTGGCAAACCGTGGATGGCCAAACGATCTCACTGCCGATCGAGCAAGAGGATCATCCTGCCCGGGTGCGAAACTACTCTCAGGATGACCGTTTGGTCTACATGAAGGATTTGAATTTCGATGAACAGGGCAGGCCGATTATATTGATTTTGACCAGCTCCAGTCATCAGGCAGGTCCCGCTGGGGCGCCGCGAAATTGGGAAGTGGCTCACTGGACGGGGAAAGACTGGGAGTTTAGCGTGGTGACGCAGTCGACGCACAATTACGACATGGGTTCACTCTATGTCGAAGGTGACCTTTGGCGAATCATCGCCCCGACGGGCACTGGCCCTCAGCAGTGGGGACAAGGTGGGGAAATTGAGGTCTGGGAAAGCGTTGATCAGGGAAGGAATTGGAAGCTGGTTAAGGCGATTACTGAGAACAGTTTGCGCAACCATTCTTATGTGCGCAGACCGGTCAATGCGCAGGATGACTTCTATGCGTTCTGGTGTGATGGGGATCCGACCACTCCCAGTTCGGTCAATCTATATTACTTGGACCGCGCTGATTATCGAATCCAGATGATTCGTTCTAATGATGCGGACTCCAAATAATCATACCACTTCAGGGCGTCGGGAGCGAATTGACGTTTGCGAAGTTTGACTGGAAAGCTTAAGCTTTCGAAGTATAAAATTCCGGCAGTTGCGCCTCGGCTTGTTGATGTAAGTTACCCCCCATTTTTTGAGATCATGCAGCCCCTTCGAAATACACAAAGCAAAGTGCCCCTGAACATGATGAAGCGTCAGGCGTTTACCCTGATCATTGCGATTATGCTGATGGGCTTCATTGTGCTGTTGCTGCTCAGCATATCTACTTTGACGCGAGTTCAGTTGGCGACCACCGCAGCCATGAATACCGAAAACATGGCGCGTCAAAACGCTCTACTCGGCCTGAGCGTTGCGATTGGCCAACTGCAGAGAGAGTTGGGGCCAGATCAGCGAGTTTCGGCGCCTGGTTTGCTATTTAAATTTGCGGATGATCCGACTCAGCCGGTTTTTGCAGACAGTGATCCGCGTCGAAATTGGGTTGGCGTGTGGAATGCCGCCGACAAGCAAGACGGTGATGAGCACGCCATGGACTGGGTGCAGGATCCCAATGCTGAGCATTTAGCGTGGTTGGTTTCAGGACTGGATAATTACGTTGGCTTGTCGCCGGATATCACCATCGATCTCGATAGCCAACTACAGCCAGTCGATCCGGGTTTGGCTTTACTGGCAGGGCCTCGGACGGTCGGCGCCAACAATGCAGAAGATGTCATCGTGGCTCCCAAGGTATACCTAGGTACTGCAGCAGACGCTGGAAACGCCTATGCCTACTGGATTGCCGATGAGGCGACGAAGGCCCCAATGAATCTTGTTGATGAACGTTACCTCTCCGCTACCGGAGTTGGCGATGATGAGCTTGTCGATTTTCAATCCCGGTTAGATTTAATGGCTCCGGAGAAAGTTGGTTTGCAAGCATTCGAGGAGTGGAGCGCATACCCACTGACGGATTTAAGTGTCGCCGAAAAACGTTGGCGCATATCTGAATTCCCGGATGCGCAATTAATCGCCGATAGCAGCGACATGCAGCAATGGAATCAATTTCTACAGGCGAACTATCATGATTTTAGTGTAGGCTCCATGGGCTTGCAGACAGATGTTCGCAATGGCGGCTTGAAAAAAGACCTGAGTTTACTCTTTGAAATGGATGATGAGCAATTCGCATTGACCCCTTATGGCGGGACGCCATCGGGTCGCAGTGATGATCCACCAACCGATGGGGACAGCTACATAGATGCGTATACTGAAACTCAAGTGAGCTATTTATTTAAAAAGGAAGCGACGGTAGAGACACCAGATACTGCCTATCTGAGAGGGCCTACCTGGCACTTCCTGCGGAGTTATTATCGGCTCTATAAAGACATTGATAATGCTGAAGGCGATCCACAGATTGCCGCACGCGCCTATCGCCCTAACACGATCGATTTCAATGCGGTCAATGGCGCTGGCGCTGATGGTCGTTTCTCCGGCTATGTTAACGTCATGAATGGGCGTGATAATGGGAAGCCTCTGGCTGGGAACAATTTCGTGAATACCCGGGTGAAGCCGCCGGATTGGGCTTCGGAAGTCGACGTGCCCCGCTTGACCGCGCATGAAGTGGCTCCTGTAGCCGTGCGTATCTACCTTATCTTTAGCTTTGCGCGTGTCAGCCTCGATGATGTGTTGCGCATTCATCGGGATGAGAATGGCGTGCCTACGTCCAGTGGCAGCAATAACTGGAGTTTGGAGTCCACGGGATCTGGCGATATCGCGGCTGTGATGATTCAACCGGTGGCGGTTGTTTGGAATCCGTATAACGTCAAAATTTCTTTTAACGCCTACAAGGTCGTTCTGGATAAGCCATTCTTGGCCTTCGATATTTCTTGGCCTGAGGAGTTGAATAGCACAACAGCAAGCCGAGGCTATTTGGCTACTCTTGGCATGATGCTCGGCGCCTCTATTCAAAACCACAATGCCGATGGTAGCCTGCGCAATGATGACTTTAGCTACTTTGAATTCATGATAGGCGATCCTCCAGACGGCAATAACCCGATCGTGCTTGAGCCAGGGGAGCAGCGTATTTTTAGCGCGTCAGATAAAATGCATTTGGGGGATGTCATTACACAAGGTGAAGCTCTCTTCCTTGAAGAAGGCTGGCACACGGATGGGGGGCTGCTCTTGTATCGGAAGCCAGACACCGCCAAGCGCTACACCTATCAAGGGCAAGCGGCTGAGATTGACAATATTCCCTATGAGTTTCCTCACTCGACCAATGCTGCTGGCAACTACCCGATCACGATCAACGACGTATTCTGGGTAGCTGATAATGGTAACCGCCTCTACAACAAGAAATTGATTCGCTTGAATAGCACGAAAAAAGGGACGGGTTTGGCTGATTATCTTTTGACGGATATTGCCAGCATTGCAGAGGGCGGCGACCGTGAATCCGACGATTATGAGTTACGCTCTATTGGTGCTTCTTACAGTCATCCGTCAGACATTCAGGATGCTTTTGACAGTGGGATACGCGGATTAGAAATTACGCCTGCTGACATTCATTTTTCCAATGGTGTCTATCCATTTATGGCATTGGAAATCAGCCTAAACCCCGCGAATTCGGTTCAGGGAAGCCCGATGGAAATGCTCGGCAACACCAACCCATTCGGCATACTTGGGTCGGCTTTTCAGGGGGGAGGAAAAACTGCTGACCGTTATCAGCTTTACGTGAAACCTCTTAGCGGAACTTATCACGAAATAAAGCCAGAGATCACCCTCAATGGCGCGAAGGAGAACACATACTTCGGCTATAGTTATTCAGTATCTGATGGCTCGTCGAAGACAGTTCTGCAGGAAACTCCGACGACCCCGCTGTGGTCCCTGGGTTCCATGCAGCACGCCAATATCTCGCGTTCGGCTTATTTGCCGCGCAATGCGATCGGCAATGCGCAGGCCTCACCTTATTTTGCGACTGACGACGATGACTTGCAAGAAGCGGTGGGAGATTGGCAACTCAAACCTTCGCTCTACGATATATCCTATTTTAGTAACGAAGCGCTCTTTGACTCGTTTTACTTTTCGAGCTTGGCGCCGTATACAGACGAGGCAGATGTCGCTGAGCGCTTGCAAAATGAATTGGAAGCTTACCAAACCAATGATGATGAGTTTCAATTGCCCAATCGTCGCTTTACGCTGACGGGTCTTGAGGATGAGCCAGCGGATATCGTTACCGAACTCTTGACTGATGACGCTTACCGAAAAACCGCGGCATACTGGGCCCCTGAAGGTAGCTTCAACGTAAATTCCACTTCGGTTACTGCCTGGAAAGCTTTTCTCAGTGCTCATTTAGGCCGGCAGTTTGATTATTTTGATGGCAATTCAATCAATACGGCTACTGCTAGTAACGTATTATATTCGCGCTATGCTTTACCCAATTCTGGGGTGGCCTCTGCTGCGATAACTGAAGATGACTGGTATGCTCCCATTGAGCTGAATGAGACTCAAATTGATGCGCTTGCTAATGCAATGGTTGATGAGGTGAAGGCGCGTGGACCTTTTTTAAGTTTGGCGGATTTCGTCAACCGACGTCCATTATCTCCTGATGCGAATCAGCAACGAAGCGGCGCACTGGCGTCAGCAATTGATGCGGCAAATCTGAACGGGTCCATCGAAGATCATGGAATCGATGCCTACGAAGGCTTTGATGTTTCCAGTGATTTCTTGGATGAAAATACGCTCGATAACACGGCTGCCGGCATCCCTGGATGGTTAACGCAGGCCGATGTGCTTACTCCGTTAGCGCCATATTTGTCCGCTCGTTCCGATACTTTCATTATTCGTTCATATGGTGAAGTGTCGGACCCTTTAACCGGTGATGTGAACGCAAAGGCTTGGTGCGAAGTTAAGGTTCAGCGTGTTTCAGATTATGTGAATGCAGCGCAAAACGAGCCTTGGGATGATATTGATAATCTGACTAGTGAGAACCAAAGTTTTGGCCGCCGTTTTGTGGTGACTGGCTTTCGCTGGTTAACTGAAAATGATATATAGAGGTATGAGGATTTTACTGACGTTTCTTGGTTTGGCCATGTTCGTCGTGGCTGAAGGCAGAGCGCAGGATGCGGAGCTACTGAACACGGAGTTTCGTTGCATTAGCTGGCAGCGTCCGATTCAGGAAGAACTGTATGTGAAGTCCGGAGGTGAATACATTCCATTAAAAATTCACAATATGAAGCGCAGTGGCGAGGTGGATTATGTGGGGGCAAATCCGGTTGTGTTCTACCGCAAAGCGAAGGGGCAAGATGGAGAAACGATTTACATGCCAGCGGCTCAGGTTGGGGTGAGTCCCGGAGTGGAGCAGCCGCTTTTTTTCTTCATTCAAAATGGCGCCAATTACCGCATCGCCTGTATTGAAGACAGTTTTTCGAAGTATCCGGTTGGCAGCTATCGATTTTATAATCTAACCAGTAAAAACCTGAAAGCGCGCATGGGAGATATTGTGCTGACGCTAAACTCTCAGCAAACTTCCGTCCTGCCGCAGCCCTTCACTGACAATGTCGAGTATCCAGTGGCGTTTGTCATCAACAGTCCTGAAGGCGTCGAGCCGCTGTATACGAATAAGTGGCAACACTCGGAGCACCATCGCTATTTGATTATGGTTGCTGATTCGCCTTATTCGCACGCGAGCCCAATCGACTTCAGGGTCATTACTGATTACCCACTGCCGTAAGCACGCCCGTGAGTTGGCTCTATTAGAGCGGTTTGAAAACGCGGAGTCGGAAGGGAACGTCGAGCGAGATGTCGAGCTGGCTGATGACTTCCAGAGCTGTTTCTATATTAGATTCGCTGGCCGTGTGCGTCGTGAAAATCAAGCGGGCGCTGGCGGAACCGGCTTCCTCTTCCTGAATCATGGTGGCGACTGAGATGCTGTGGTCGGCAAAAACTTGTGCGATCTTGGCGAGAACCCCAGGCTGATCTTTCACGCGAAGGCGAATGTAGTATGGGCTGCTGACAGACTCTGGGCCAGCTAATTGCACTTCGTTGGCGAGCGCCTTGTAAGTCTCTTCGTCTTCTTCGGAAATGACGGGCGGTGGGGCGCCGAGGAGCGCGACTACGGCGTCTGCGATGTCACTGATCACTGCGCTCGCGGTCGCGTCTTGGCCCGCGCCACGGCCGACCAGTATTGTCTCGCCAACGACATCGCCCGTGAGGCTGATGCCGTTAAAGACTTCGTCGACTTGTGCAATGATTTCGTTTTTGGCAATCAACGCCGGGTGGAGACGCACAGATACGGCGTTTTGCTTAAAGTCGCGGCGTATGACCGCGAGCAACTTGATTTTATAGCCCAGTGATTTGGCGTAAGCGATGTCACCCGTGGTGATTTCACGAATGCCTTCGACGACCATGTCATCAAGTTTGACCCATTTTCCGTGAGCGAGGTAGGCGAGAATGACGGCTTTGTGTGCGGCGTCCCATCCATCGAGATCAAGGCTTTCATCGGCCTCGACATAACCAAGTTCGCGGGCTTGGCCGAGCACGTCCTCGTAGCTGATGCCCTCGCGCTCCATACGTGTGAGCATGTAGTTTGTCGTACCGTTGAGGATGCCATAGATCAGCGAGAAACGATTCGCCACGAGGCCTTCGCGCAGTGCTTTGATGATCGGGATGCCTCCGGCGACACTGGCCTCAAAAAAGTAATGCGTGTTGTGATCGCGCGCGGCATTGAAGAGCTCCTCGCCATGCTCGCAGATGAGCGCTTTGTTGGCGGTGACGACGGTTTTGCCGTTCTTGAATGCTTGGAGCGTGAGCTCCCGGGCTAGGGTGACGCCGCCGATTAGTTCGCATATAATGTCAATGCGATCGTCGTTAACGATGCTGAAATTATCGTCAGTTAATTGTCCTGGGGCAGTTTGGACAGCGCGCGGCTTGCTGATGTCGCGCGCGGATGCGCTGACGAGCTCGAGCTTGGCTCCGAGTCGATATTCGAGGGCGGAGAGGTCGGCTTGCAGGTGTTTCCAGACGCCTTGGCCAACGGTGCCAAAACCCAGGATTCCGATGCGAATGGTGCGCTTGCTTTTCACGCCGATAGGGAAGGGGGCTCAACCGGCCTTTGGCAACGCTAAATCTCACAAGCTATGCCTGATTCAGGCGTTGGTGAGCGTGCTTTGAGATTTGCTAAAAGAATATTTAATGGCGGCTTAAGGTTAAAGGTTGCTTGTTGTGACAAAAAGTCTAGGGTAGATTGACTACGTTTTAGGACTGCTAATTTAATCCCAACTGCTATTCAACTATGAGCGACGGTACGAATGAAGGCGAACTCGTGGATCGTCTGATCGAAGAACTGCAATCTGCTCAACGTGATCGACGTAATGCGCGTAATATAATGACTGCGCTGGTCTTGATCGTTGTGGTGATTTTTATTTTCCTGGGCATTCAGGAAGTAAACGAATTTCAGGAGGAAGAGCTGGATGATTTTGCGCTGGCTCTGGGAGATGAAGTCTCGCAAATGGCCCCTAAAATTGGGCAGGACTTAAGCGATGCTTTTAATCGCCTGGCTCCAGCTTATGAGGCGGCGTTTGTAGAGGTGTTCGAGGAAAACGAAGAGCTTTATTACGAGGTGCTTTCCGACGAATACATTGGACTCCAGCTTCACGCTCAAGCGGCGTGGCCCAAGATCGAGGAGGCCTTGGCGAAACTCGTTATCGAGCAGGAGGAAACTGCCAGTGCAGAGCTGTCGAAATTCATTCCGCGCGATAAGCTCGCCAATCTCAGCATCTATTACAACGAGGCGCTGGAGAACTATTTGGCGGAATACATGGAAGGCAAGTTTGCGGTCAATCTAGAGGTGAGTCAGGACATCATCAACAAGCTCAACCAGATTGCCGAAGAAGAAGAGTCGCTAAAGCCCACGGATGTAAAGTTCACGCTTGGGCTGTTGTTGGAGCTGCTTGGCCTGGAGATTCAGGAAGCGTCCGAAATCGAAGCAGAATCTTAACCCCGAAATTAAAAAACGATGAGCAACGAAAAGAAGCTAATTGATTTTATGCGGGAAGAGATTTCCCGGACACGCAAGGGCGTAGGGCAGACTTACCTCTTTGGCATCATTGCCGCCGTGCTGGTATCTGGCTACATGGCCTTTATCCTGACGATGGTGAAGCAGGCGACCGATGGTGAGTTCCTGGCAATCGCTGTCCGTCAGCAAGTGGAAGCCGCCGTGCCAGACATGATACGTAATGGTGAAATGGCCTTGGCGGACAATGCGCCGAAGGCCGCCATGCAGGTCAGTAACCGCTTTCTAAAGCTCGTGCCGCAATTTGCTGAGACGGGTAAGGAAAAAATCGATATGGCGTATGAAGACCATATCCCTTACCTGAGCGAAGAATTTGCGGATATGGTGAAGTCCTACATCCTTTCAAATCAGGAAGAATTAAAGGAGTTCGCTGCTCAGCATGACAGTGAGGAGTTTGCCGAAGAGTTCACTCGCCAGATGATGGGCGAAATGGCCATTCAAATTGACATCCGTATGCGTGAGGCGACTGGAGGTGAGGGTGTGAACTACTTCAATGAAAATCTACTACAGTCACTCGTTGCGATGGACACCAAGCTGGAGGAGTTAATCAATACTCCGGAAAGTGAGCTCACTCAGCGTGAGCGACTGCAGCGCCGCATCCTCGCACGCATGGTCCTGCACATCACGGCGCACACGCCACAGTCCTAAGCTGAGACCAGTTTTATTTTGCTCAAAAAGCTCCCTGCTGTCGCGGGGAGCTTTTTTTACAGCACTCTGTTGAAGCGTTCATTACGACGCAACATGCCAAACATAGCACTCGACAAGAATATAAGGCTAGCTGAGAGCCAGCCTACTGCTGGAGGCGAGAATGCCGTCAGCACCACGTATCCAATGAAGGGCGCGCACACGCCGCGGACGCCAGTCAACATCGTGTGTATGCTCATGTAGGCGGACACTTTATTCAGGGGCGCGATTTTGGTAACCCATAAGTTCCAGCCTATGCGACCTCCGCCCATGCCCATGCCGAGTAATGTCGCGCCCAGGTAGACGACCCAGAGGGATGGACCGTTGAAGTAAAGCAGCATACCGACAAAGAAGCAGGTGTTCACACAGAGTCGCCAGAAAATGAAATTCATGCGATCAAAGAGCGCGCCCCAGAACTTTGCGCTGATGAGACCAGCGATCTGCGGAATAACCATCGTGGCCAGCATGACTTGTTCATTGCTGGCATTGATGCCGTATTCGGGATTGGCCAGAATTTCCACACGGATTGGGATCGTCATCAGGTTGGCAAAGCCCATCAGCATCCAACTCGCCAGCAACCATCCGAATAGCTGGTCTTTCCAGGCGAGTTTGATGCTGCGCAGCGGATTCCCTGTTTCAGCATGTTCTAAGGGCGGTGACGGGATCTTCCTGACCAGCACCGCATTCACCAGGCAGGCTACGCCTAAAAAGATCAGAATCACTGGAAACCAATCAAATTTCCAGTCCAGTAGTCGTGAGCCTAGAAATGAAAACGCCGCACTGCTGCCCGAACCGATCAGCAGGACAGTGGAGACCCGCTGTCCACGTTCGTATGGTGTGTAGTTGTTGGAATAGGCGCGAATCATCATGGGCGCCTGCTGGGTAAAGATGATGTAGGCGCCAACAAAGCACGCAGTGAAGCCAATGATGCCGCCAGCCATCGAGGATAAAATTAATAAACCTCCGCAGATCGTCAGGTAAAAAGCCACTATGCTGGTGGCGCGATAACCAGTGCGCCCGGCAATCGCCAGGAACACAGTCGTTAAGAGCAAACCAATGAATGGGGCGGCATTGAGCAGGCTTTTGATGGTGTCAGCGGCGCCGCCTTCTTCGGCGCCAAAACCACGGATCGCGATGAGTGTGGCCACTGCCGCAGTCGACTCACACACTCCTTGGAAAGGAGCGCGCCAAATATCATAGCGATACGTTGTCGCGGCGTTGTCGGGATTCTGATTCAATGATTTAACGATGGACCTAACGGCAACGCAGACAAATCAATTCACCTGTTTTGGCAACTCCAAGTCCCACATTGTTGAACGCTGCAGCCGTGAATCCGATCTCTAGATGAAAGGTGCTCTAGAAATCGACAATGTAGAAGCCGCCTTGGGATATGTTTTCCGCGAGCTCAGCAGGAGCCCAGCGTTCCTGGTATTGTGGTCCCCAAGAATCACTGATCGCAACTTCATCAGTTTCTGCGTTGTAGCCGATGATCATGCAGATGTGTGCAGTTTCGTAATCGGGCCTCAACTCCTTAATTTCCCGAACAGTGTTCTTCAGTGAATCCTTCCAAGCTTTGATGTCCTCGATCTGCGTCCGTTTCACGGTATTGGCGTTGGCCAGCGTGTTGAATTCACTTGTCGAATACATGGTCCATAAGATCGGCTGACCCTCGTCGATGTATTTGGCAATATTGTTCGTTTTCAGCTTAAATTTCTTGCGCTCCATCTCGCGACCAGCGCTCTTTAGGTAGCCTTCGGTGCCCTCGATCAGGTTGTTCAGGCTGGTGCCGCCGCCAATGTTGGTTTGGCCCGCCATGGCTAGCAAATACATATCGGCGCTCACTCCCATGTACCGTAGCACGCGCTCTAGAGTCGCCGGGACACAGTAGCCTTTGGGACCCTGGTTGACCATTGGGATATTGGTTATGACCACGTCGCGATTGGGGCGCGTCACGACATTCGCTTTGGCTTGTTCGCGCAGAGTGGAGCTTGCAATGCGTTCCGGTCGCCCTCGGTTAGCGGCGAGTTCGGGCGGTATAATGCGTAGGGCAACGTATTCACCATCCTGAACAGCCAGACTGAAAACGTGGCCATTCCACTCCCAAATTTTCAGGCGCTCCTTCATTTTTCGCCCGGTTGCCGTAGTGAGCTGCTCTGGCTCTCCCAATACGCTGAGCCGCTGGCTGATGGCGTCGCCATCGGTGTTGATTGCAGTTGAAATCAGGTCGTCGGCTTCTTTGGGGCTGATGAATGTCGAACCAATGGAATCGCCTTTGTTAGCAAAGATGATCGAGATCATTTCCACTCGCCCATCCTTCGCGTAGAGGACGGATGAGTAAGGGCGCGCCCCAAACAATTTCGCCTGAGGTCCCTGGTAAATGCGATAGCTTGCTTGTGTATCGGTTTGCGATTCCTGAGGCCAATTTAGCCGCTTGGCGACATCGCCCGGAGCGTCGTCCCATAAATTGTCATCGGCCAATAGCTCAGCGCCAACCAGTTCATTAATTCGTTGAATCTCGTCGCTGGATACTTCTTTGCCGGTCGTTTCCTCGGGCGACCAATTCCGCACGTATTCCTGATCTACAGAAGAGAGCCGTTCGAGGGGCAAGTCAAACACTTGGCCGTCGGCGCGTTTGATCGTAACGCTGTCGCCGCCCTGATAGTTCACGATCTCGGCTTCAAGCGTGCGCCCCTGAGTGTCCGTAAAGGTATATGCCAATGCAAGTGTCGGCCAGAGGAGGAGCTGAAGTGCGATTAGGAGACGGAGAGGTTTCATGCCTGCCTTTAATCGTTGTCTACAGCGAATAAGTTGGCAAGGCCGCACCCAAGCTGAGGTCTATTGTTTGGTGGTTAGCACGTCGACCCATGGCTCGATCAGGCCTTGATAATCGGGGCCAGGCACAATCACTTCATCGCCCGGGTTGGGCTTGCCTTCGGCGATCCAGAATCCGGCGGCGCGTCCGTCTTGCTGGCCAGAGGGCATCAGCACGCTGGTGGTTTCCAATTCATGATTACGCGTGACCATGGGCAGGTTGGCGCGTATGTAACGGGTCTGTAGCCAGCACACCGCGATCTCTCGGTTGAGGTCCACCGACACAAGCTTTCCGATTGCCATATTGGGCGTTGGATTAACTGGTGCTTCTTCTACCCAGTCTTCTGGGTTAAAATTCTCGATGACGACCTTTTGCGGAGGCTTAGGCGTGCTGACACTGCGGCCTCGGCTTTTGCTTGAGTAAAAATTACGCGTATTGCTTTTGGATTGCTTACTCAGATACTGCTGAAACTCGGGGCTCTGTTGCAAGGCTTCCATTTCCGCCTGAGTGAGTGGTTTGTTTAAATCAATGACCAGCTCATCGCTTTTTGCCTCTTCGTCTGCTTCGGTTTTCTTGAAGAGAAAATCGAAGAGGCCGCCACCCTCGTCTTTATCCGCTTCTTCACTTTCCGCTGTATCGGTTTCCTCCTGTGCGGCGAGCAAACCGGAAAAGTCAGGGCCCGCTTCCGGCTCCATGGATGCGGGGTGTGTATTATTTGGGGGGGCGGGGAGTGCTTCAGGGGACTTTACTTTGACGCGGAAAAAGGGAACCGTGGTTTCCGTGTGCCCGCTTTGACCATCTTCACGGGTGACAGGGGTTGTGATTTTGCGCAGGCCAAGAGGTATCAACTCAATTTCCGGAGGCAAATTGTTGACTGGCGTTTGGGTGTCGGGATCAACGATCTGGCCATTTATCACCGTCACAACTTCGGGCCAGTTGCCTTGTGGGGCTAGGGGAGGTTGCGCCGGGGGGGGAGGCTGTGTGCCGGGTTGTGGGTTGGTGTCGGGGGTGTCGTAAGTGCGGCCATCCGTGGTCTGCACCACTTGTCCGTTTACGATCATCTTATAGCCCTTGGTGATGTAGCCCGGACCGACTAAAATCACTTCTTCCGGCTGTGGTTCGTCAGCGGCTTGAGCCTGCAGCGACACGGCAATCCATGGGACGAGGATTGAGGTAATGGCGAGCACGCGCAGTGACTGAAAGGGGAACATAAAGAGTGATCTTAGGGCAGCGCCTGACATGAATCAAGCAAGCGTATGTTTGGAATTTATAAATGCGTGATGGCTAAGATTTACCACGTTCCTTCATGGCGCTGTAGACGACTGGCACGACGAACACGGTGATGAGCGCCACGAGCATGCCGCCAACGGTGGGTATCGCCATGGGAATCATGACGTCTGAGCCGCGCCCCGATGAGGTTAGGACGGGCAACAGCGCAAGAATCGTGGTTGCGCTGGTCATGCATGCCGGGCCAATTCGCCGATTGGCGGCTTCCAAGACGGCTTCCCGAACACCAGCTTTATCCAGAGGTTCGTTCTGAAAACGTTCCTGGAGGTAAGTGCCCATCAGCACGCCATCATCTGTGGCGATGCCAAACAGCGCGAGGAAGCCGACCCACACTGCTACGCTTAGGCTGATCGGTTGCACTTGGAAAATTTCCCGCATGTGCCAACCAAACAGGCCGAAATCCAGGAACCAAGGCTGGTTATACAGCCAAATTAAAATAAAGCCCCCGGACCAGGCAACAAACACGCCGCTAAACACCAGGAAACTCATGCCGACGCGTTTGAACTGCATGTAAATCAGCAGGAAAATCATCATCAGCGCCAGTGGCAGAACGAGGCGCATGCGTTCCATGGCGTGGACTTGGTTCTCGTAGGTTCCAGTAAATTTATAATACGCGCCGCGGGGAAGGGTGAACACTCCTTCGTCCTGTTTCTTTTCCAGAATTGCCTGTGCCGTTTTGGCTAGATCGACTTCGCTGTAGCCTGGCTCGTGATCAAAGATCACATAAGCCGTGAGAAAGGAATCTTCGCTCTTGATTGATTGCGGTCCGCGGACGTAGTCGATTTCGGCAACCTGCTCCAGTGGTATCTGCGCGCCATCGGAAGTGGGAATCAATATTTCCGCCAAGCTTTCCTCGTTATCGCGTAACTCGCGCGGATAGCGAACCCGGACAGGATAGCGCTCACGGCCTTCCACGGTAGTCGTAATCGTTTTGCCACCGACGGCGACTTCGATGATGTCGTTGACGTCCATGACGGTCAGTCCGTAGCGCGAGAGTTCGCTACGACTGGGAGTGATCTCTAAATACGGTTTGCCCACTACGCGGTCGGCGAATACGCTGGCTGGTCGGATGCCGGGTATGTCTTTGAGCTGCTCTTCGATGGTGAGCGCGGCTTCCTCAAGCTCACTCAGGTTTGCGGCGAATACCTTCACGCCCATCGGAGCGCGCATGCCAGTTTGCAGCATGACCAGCCGGGTCTCAATCGGTTGTAGCTTGGGCGCAGAGGTGACGCCTGGCATTTGTGTGACACTGGCAATTTCGTCCCAAATGTCATCCGGGCTCTTGATCTCATCACGCCACAATCGAACGAGTTCGCCGTCTTGGTTTCGCTCGTACTCAGGCTTGTAGTTGATGATGGTTTCGACCATGGAGATCGGCGCAGGGTCCAGTGGACTGTCCACTCGTCCAATTTTTCCGACGACGCTTTCCACCTCAGGGATTGCCTTGATCGCGCGGTTTTGCAGGGAAAGAATTTCAGTGGCTTCGCCGATCGACGCATGAGGCATGGTCGTCGGCATGAAGAGGAATGATCCTTCATCAAGCGCTGGCATGAACTCTTTTTGCAGTCCGGGAAAAGTGCCGCGCAGCGGTCCTGGCCCCCCCATCCAACAGATGCCGCCTAATCCTATGACGCCTAAAACGCTGACTAGAAATGGCGCCTTAAATCGCAGAAGGATGCGTAAGATCGGCACGTAAAAGAATACCAGCGTCCGAAAAAATAATAACACGCCTCCGACCACAATGATCACAAAAAGCGCATTGCCAATGGTATGAGTGGGACCCAGTGGCTTCCATGCTGCCGATAGGAATATCGCCACGACGAACGCGATGGCGCCATTGAGCAGCAAGGTCGGCCAGGGGAGCGTGCGCTTGAAAAACTTACGCTCTGTCGGCGCCAGCTCCGCGCTTTTTTTGCTGGCGCGTAAGAGGAGCAGAGCGAGGACAGGCACCAGTGTCAGGCTGACGATGACTGAGGAGATCAGCGCGTAGGTTTTGGTGAATGCGAGCGGGCGAAACATTTTGCCCTCTGCTCCGGTCATGAAAAAGACGGGGAGGAAGCCAATCACTGTTGTCATGACCGCTGTCAGGACTGCGCCGCCGACTTCGCTACTGGCGCTCCAGACAATCTGACTGCGCGATTCACCGGGGCTGGCTTCATCCAGTTTTTCCTGAATGTTGCCACAAAGCACAATGCCCATGTCAACTACGGTGCCAATTGCGATCGCAATGCCGGCTAAGGCGACGATGTTCGCATCAATGCCCGTCAGCTTCATTGCAATGAAAGTAATCAGCACCGCCAGTGGCAGGACGGACGAAATAATCAACGCGCTGCGCAATCGCCAGACCAGCAGGATGATGACAAGGACAGTCACCAATACTTCCAAACTGAGCGCATCTTCCAAAGTGCCGAGCGTTTCCAGGATGAGGCCAGTGCGATCATAAAACGGCACAATCGTCACCTGGCTCACCGTTCCGTCTGCGAGTGTTTTACTCGGGAGGCTACGGGAAATGGCGCCCACTTTATCATGCACGTTTTTGATGACGCCCAATGGGTTTTCGCCGTAACGTGCAGTGACTACGCCGCCCACTGCTTCGACGCCATCCTTGTCCAGCACGCCGCGGCGAAGCGCCGGCCCGCGTTCGATCTCCGCCACTTGATCGAGGGTGATGGGGGCGCCGGCATGCGCCTTGACGACAGTTTGTCGTAGGTCGTCGAGTGACTTTATCCAGCCAAGGCCACGAATCACGTATTCGACTTTGTTGACCTCAATCGTGCGGGCGCCAACTTCGTCGTTGGAATTTTGGACGGCATTGAAGACGTCTTCAATGGTAATGTCATAGGCCCGCATGGCGTCCGGGTTGACGTCGATCTGATACTCATTGACATAGCCGCCAATCGAGGCGACCTCAGCCACGCCGTGTGCGCTTTGCAGGGCGTAGCGAACGATCCAGTCTTGAATGCTGCGTAGCTCTTGCGGGTCCCAGCCGCCCACCGGTTTGCCATTGGGATCGCGACCCTCCAGCGTATACCAATACACTTGGCCCAGCCCGGTCGCATCGGGGCCGAGCGTAGGCTGCACGCCGTCAGGCAATGTGCCTGGAGTGAGGCTATTGAGCTTTTCGAGAATGCGGCTGCGCGACCAGTAGAAGTCGACTGAGTCATCAAAGATGATGAAGATAGTCGAGAAGCCAAACATGCTGTTGCTGCGAATCGCCTTTACGTCTGGCAGGCCGAGGAGGGCAGTCGTCAGCGGGTAGGTTATCTGGTCTTCAATGTCTTGCGGGGAACGGCCAGACCATTCCGTAAAAACAATTTGTTGATTCTCACCGATGTCGGGGATGGCGTCGACGCCGACCGGAGAGCGTGTGAAGCCCGGAATACTCCAGTCAAACGGAGCGACGAGGACGCCGCCAACTGCCAGCATGATTGCAATCAGCGCCACAACGAGTCGGTTGTGAAGACACCAGTGGATGAGTGCGTTAATCATCTGGGAGGTGGTTATTCGTAGTCATCCCAGTGGGCTTCATCGGCGTTCCAAACCGCGAGCACTTCACCGCAGGTTAGCATGTCCGGTCCGAAATAGGGATTGGAGACGTCTGGTGAAGTTTGTAGCCAGCGTGCGCCGGTATCGCCATGAGCCATCGGGCAGTGCATCAGGTAAAGTGGTTCACCGCCACGCCATTTGAACGTTTGCACCAAGGCAATGAGTGCTTCGGAAAGCATGTCGATGTTGTTGGCGCGGTTGGCTTCGGCATTCTGTGCGATAGTCTGGGCGCTACTGAGGGCATTGGCCCGATCTTCCATGAAGATTGGCATTGCTTCTGCCGATAAGCCTTTCATTGGCATGGCTTCTATGATGCTCGCCAGTTGGGCTGCCTTGCTCTTTGCATCGTCGTAATTATTCGTGTCAAAGTCACTTTCTAGCGCAAAGTAACTTTGCATCACAGAGCTAAGCGCATTGTTGAATGGCTCTCCGGTGTCGAATTGCAGGGGGATGCTTTTATGGAGTGAGTAAATGTCGACGGGCTCATCTGATGCTGCATCAGGTGCGTGGTCTTGCGAGCTGGCTTCCTGCTCGGCGTTGCCTGGGTTCATCATGCTAGGCTTGGCTTTGATCTGCAGCTCGCTGTCCAGGCGGAAAGCTCCGTTGGTTACGACAATGTCGCCTTCTTTTAAGCCACTTTGCACCACAAAGTAATCACCTGCCCGTGGTCCTAGATCGATTTCGCGTCCAGTGAATTCACCTTTCCCTGTCTTTAGGTAAACGACGGCCCGCTTGCCGGTGCGCAGGACTGCGGAAGCTGGAACGATTAGCGGGGCTTCGCCACTGTTGTATGCGGCGTAGCCGAGTTGTTCCGCTGGTTCGAGGTCCATGCCGCAAATAGGGCACTGTCCTGGTTCGTCGGACACGATTTCGGGGTGCATGGGCCCAATCCATTTACCCGCGAATTCCGGCGCCACAACTTTTCCGCCATCACCGAGATGGGCTTCGACTTTACCGCGCACAAACATGCCAGGGCGCAGTTTACTCTCGGGGTTATCGACGTTTACGCGAACCTTGATTGTGCGGGTGCTGGGGTCCAGAATGGGTTGTATGAATGCAATGGCGCCCGAAAACTTATCCCCAGGAAAAGCCTTGGCGTGAATTTCTACTTGCTGGCCGTAACGCAACCAGGGGAGGTCAGTCTCGTAGGCGTCGAAGTGGACCCATAGCTTGCTCAGGTCGGTTACCTCAAACATCCGTTCACCCGTTCTGGCGTAATCGCCTTCCCGCACCTCCAGCTTGGTCACAACGCCTCCGGTTGGGGAGTCGATTCGCACTTGGTAGACTGGTTTGCGGGTGCTGTCGATCAGCTCTATCTGATCCTCGGGGATGTCCCATAGCCGCAATCGCTCCTTAATGCCTTCGGCTGACGAGGCGTCGTTGTCATAGCGGAGTGCGCCAATTAGCTCGCTCTGGGCTTCGACTAATTCGTCGCTATAAATCTCCGCCAAATGTTCGCCTTTGCGAACTTGGGTGCCCACGAAATTAACGAAGAGCCGTTCGATGCGGCCGGGAAAGCGAGCAGTGATGGTGGCGACGCGGGTGTCATCTGGAGCAATGACGCCAAAGAGATCAATGTCTCGGGTCACTGGCTCACGTTTTACGGTGGTCGTGGTGATGTCGGCGATCGCTTGCGCCGCATCGGATAGCGAGAGGGCGCGCGGGTCTGCGGAATCGCCAGACTTCATGGGAATGAGATCCATGCCGCAGATCGGACAATTTCCCGGCTTATCCTGCTGGATTTGCGGGTGCATGGAGCAGGTCCAAATTGTTGGTTTGGAGGACTGAGTTTTGGGCGCCGTTTGCTTGTCGCCACAGCCAGTCAGGGTAACCGCAAGGATTGTAACGATCCCCAGTATGTTGAATATGATGGCGCGTTTCATCGGGAAAGAAGTCGCCCTCAATGAATCGGCTTAGTGGCCATTACGCAAACTTTTCGTTACGCGTCCATTTTCTCGGTGAATCCATCCAGTGCATTGCTGAAGTTACTCATGTCGCGGCAAAGGGCTGATATGCGATGGCGCAGATCGGCGTCCGCGATGCTGGGGCCCTCGAAGTGGCGCCCGGTTGCATAAACGAAGCGTGGCACGATAACAGCACGGAAGTCGAGCATCAGGCTATTCGCAACGGCCATGACTGACATGTAGCTGCCGTCGCCCCCCGCTGCGCAGAGAAAGCCGACGACTTTGCCTGTCCAGTGACGCCCGGTGAGTTCGAGCATATTCTTCAAGGCGGCGTTGACATCGTAATTATAGATCGGCGTGGCGATGAGGATGCCCTTGGCTGCCTTGATCTTTTGCGCGAGTGCTGAGACGTTTTCGTGACCGTAGGCGGCGCCGCCATCGCAGAGCGGCAGTTCGTTTTCCGTTAAGTCGATGAGCTCAGCGCCAGGGAGGTCTTCCAGGGCTGCACGCGCCATGATACGGCTGCGGCTACCGGGGTTCAGGCTGCAGGAAATGATTAGCAAGGGAGCTACTTTTTCACTCATGTTGGGAGGCTGTGAGGGAATACGGGCCCTGTCAACAGCCTTGCTTTTTTTATAGATACAACAAAAAACCCCGGCAGTCGCCGGGGTTTGGAAAAAGTCGTTCAGTTGGCGTTATGCGCCGATTGAATCAAGGCTACCAGTGGTTATTGTAACGCCACCGTCATTAGTTTCTTCTTCGGTGGTCTCAGTAGTCTCGATCGGCACGCTGCCGGAGGGATCTACACCTGTGCCAGTCGAAATGATGGTCATCTCAGGTGTGGTGACGATCGTGGAGTGGTTAGTCACGGTGCTAATAGCAGGCGCATTTGGCAGAGTTGCCACAAACTGATTCGCTTTGGCGAGAACTTCAGGGCTCGCGGGAGCGCTGCTGCCTGGATCATTGATGTTCAAGATCGTGTAAGTTTCGCCTTCGGCCACTGGAACAACGGTGCCATCAGCAAGGACTACAACGACATCACCTGTGATGTTGGTGCTGGAGAATTCGCCTGTTTCCGCATTGTATTCGACAACCCAGACTGTGCCGCGAATACCGGCCGATGCGACTGGAGTGTTGATGGTGAAGCTGGAGCCAGCGTCGAGATCGAGCTTACGGACTTCGCCAATAATTTGACCATAACCAAGGCTGGTGTTGGTGGTGGAAAGGCTTGGGTCTTTTTCCAGGCGGAGGAAAGAACCAAGGGCAGGGTCGTAAGATGCTTGCTCGAAGGTGGTTACGTCGAACTTAGAATTTGGCGTAACGTTGATGGATGCACCGTTGGAGAAGAGCAGTAACGCGGTGGAGTTGTCTCCCGTGACGACGGTGTTGCCTTCCGAAAATTCCTGACCACGCTTGAGAGGTGTCACAGCGCCCGTTGCATTATTCACCAACTGAACCTGCCCCTTGACGAGGAAGGCCTTGATGACGCCGATCTTTTCTTGTGCAGATGCAACGTTGGCTAGGCACAGCACTGTAGCTGCGAGAGTGATAAGCTTTAGGATTTTCATGGTCAATGCGTTAGAAAAATTGGGTAATTTTGATTCGTTAGGTTAGCAGTGTGTCTGCATGTGTTCAAGTAAAATCAACAGGCTCTGCTAAATCGCGAGACGGCATGCGCGTTGATATAAGTTTGCAATACAGGCGGAATCGTTGGCATGATGAAGTTGATGGTCAATAGTGTATTCAACGCCAGCCCAAGATTTTAGCAAATTGTAACCTAAATGAAAGTATTGGGCATTGACATCGGAGGTTCAGGCACGAAAGCCGCGCTAGTGGATACCCATACGGGGGAATGGTTGACCGAACGGCTTCGACTTGAGACCCCTCAACCAGCAAAATACGGAGATTTAGTCACTACTTTGCGCGAGATCACTTCGCATTTTGATTGGAAAGGGCCAATTGGCTGCGGGTTTCCGGGAGTTATTCGTGATCAAGCGATTTTTACGGCGGCGAATCTTCACAAGAGCTTAGTGGGCAGTCGTTTGGGTGATGATGTAGGAGTTGCCGGGGAACCCGCTTGGTTAATTAATGATGCCGATGCAGCTGGTTTGGCGGAGGTGCGTTTCGGGTTGGCGAAAGGACGCACTGGCGTTGTGCTGTTTTTGACCGTGGGCACTGGCATTGGCACCGCATTCTTTACTGATGGAGTCCTGGTGCCAAATTCTGAGCTTGGGCACCTGATTATGCAAGTTGGCAAGGATCAGTATGTTGAAGCCGAGGATCATGCGGCGGATGCGGTGCGGCACCGAGAGGATTTAAAATGGCCGGAGTGGGCGAAGCGATTCGATGAATTTCTGCATGCTATCCATGCCCTCACGCAGCCGGACGAGATCATTATCGGTGGCGGCGTGGCCAAAAAAGGGCATAAATTCCTGCCACACATGAACCCTCCATGCCCCTTGCATCTGGCTACATTACAAAACCGCGCTGGAATAACCGGCGCGGCTTTGGCGGCGGCTGAGCGTATTGCTAGCCGCTGATCATCAAAAGCTTAAGCGTGTTCGCCTTGGATGACGAGTACAGCTGCTTCGCCTTCTTTCTTCTCGTCCTTATCTTTTTTCTGGCAAGGACAGGCAGTGGCGATGCTAGCGCCAAAGGCGACTACGGCGAGGAATGCAATGAGTTTTTTCATGGCTGTAATGGTATGGTTATCTGATTCGTTTTCAAGCGGGTATCCAAGTTTTTTGAATCCCAACATTAGTTTAGAACCGCAAGCTAGCGATTTTGTTTCCTGATATATTAGATTAGCTGCTTTTGCAACCGAATGATGTTCATTAAGCGTTAGGATTCCTTGTTGATGAGATCGAGGCAATCTTCCAGGGGGTAGGACCAGATCTCGCTCAAGGTCGGGTGGTACCAATGAACCTTGAGCAATTGCTCGACAGTGCCGCCGAGACTGACCCCCACGGCGAGCGCGTGAATGAGCTCCGAGGCGTCCTTGCCAACGCATTCAGCGGCCAGGACTTTGCCGGTCACTTTGTCGACCCAAGTCTTCACGTAGCCGTATTTGGCTTCCATGAGGATGGATTTGCCGTGGTCGTCGAACGGGTAATCCGCCGATACAAAGTCAATGCCGCGCTGGGTCATCTCGGCCTCAGTCAGGCCGACGTGACCAATCTGGGGATCGGTAAACACCACGCTCAGCAACGTGTCGTAGTTAACTGGCTCCACCGCCTGACCAAAGGCGTGTTTCGCGGCAAGCTCGCCCTGCATGATGGCGATGTGGACGATCTCATGCGGCCCGGCGACGTCGCCTGCGGCGTAAATGTGTGGGTTGGTCGTCTGCTGGTTCTCGTTGGTGACGAGGTGTCCGCTTTTGCGTGTTTCCAAGCTGGCGGCTTCGATAGCTAACCCTGCAGTATTCGGCTTGCGGCCAAGCGCGTTGAACAGGTGTTTGGCTTCGCGGACTAACGTCTCACCGCCGTGTTCGAAGGTGACACGGTAACCGTCGTCCGTTTTTTCAACCTGCTTCAGTGCGGTGTCGGTGATCAGCTCGATGCCCTCGTCGCGGAAGGCCTGCTCGACAACCTTTGCCGCTTCGGGCGAGACTTCTTTCAGAATGTGCGGACTGCGCTGGATCTGGGTGATCTTGCTGCCGGCGCGGTGGAGGAACTGCGCCAGCTCGCAGGCGACAATCCCGCCGCCGAGCACAATGACCGACTCTGGTAGGAAATCCAGCTCGAGCACATCGTCGCTTGTCCAGACGGGCACGTCGCTCAGGCCGGGCACGGGCGGGAAATTCACCACCGAGCCCGTCGCGACCATGATTTTATCCGCCGTTAGGACCGTGCCGTCGTCGAGGGTGACCTCGCGCTCGCCGGTGAACTTCGCCTTGTTGCGATACAGCGTGAAGCGGTCGCTCTGGAGCTGCTCCTGGCGGTATTCGGAGAATTCGTCGATCATCCGGAGCTTGCGCTGATGCAGCTCGGGCATGTCGACTTTGGCGCTGGGGATATCGAGCCCGAACAGCTTGCCTTTCTGGGCGAGGTGGAGGACTTCGGCGGAATAGATCAGCGTCTTCGAAGGCATGCAGCCACGCAGGATGCACAGGCCGCCGAGGGTCGCCGCGCCGTCGACAATGGCGACGCGGTCGGTGTGTTCGCGTGCCGTGCGCGCTGCGGCGTAGCCACCGCTGCCGCCGCCGATCACGAGAAAGTCGTAGTGGGTGCTCATGGGATTTTTAAAGTTCGTCGCTGGTTAATCGAAGGTGTGTTTGGATACACTACCCACAGTCGGCGGATTGTGTAAAACCTGTCATGCAAAAACTAACAGCGCCCTTGTGTCTACCTTGAGCCAGTTGGTTTTGCCATTTTCGCAAAGCGAAAATCTCTCCGGTGAAGCGGGACGCTTCAGCCGGGGGGCCATTGGAGGGAGCGGCCGGCGAGGACGTGGATGTGCAGGTGGGGGACGGCTTCGCCGCCGTCGGGGCCGTTGTTGATGACGAGGCGGAAGCCGTTCTCGCCGCCGAACTGGTTGCCCATTTTCCGGGCGATGAGCATTAGGTGGCCGAGCAGAGCTGCATCGGCGTCAGCGGATTCGCCGATGCGCACGATGAGCTTTTTCGGGATGACGAGCAGGTGCGTGGGGGCTTGGGGGGCGATGTCGCGAAAGGCGAGGCACTGGTCATCCTCGTATTCGATGGTCGCCGGGATTTCCCGGTCGATGATCTTTTGGAAAATGGTTTTCTCGGGCATGATGGCTTAACGTACTCTGATGCGTGGTTATGGTGCTTGATTCGAGTTCAGTAAACAACTCCCTTATAATGCAGACGAGCCTAGAACCAAGTAAGAAGCAACAGCGTTTAGGACGAATCGGTTAAACAAACACCAAGCGCAGGCGAGTTTTGCTGGAGGAATATTTGGCGGCGAGCTGTTCGATGTAATCCTGCGAATGGTTGTAAGTCTGCTGACGCTTGCTGGTGAAGTAGCGCCCTGGGGGGCAGACGCTGCGACGCAAACCGGTGATCAGGATGATTGCCTCGCGACAGCCGCCGACCTTACGCAGGGCCTGCATGATCGCGGGGCGGAGGAACAAGGGATCATCGTCCGCCCCAGTGAGGTCGCAATGAGCGACGCCGGTATGGCGGCTGCCCTGTAGGTGGAGACTGAGCAGTTTTTCGACGACTTTGTTGAGCTCGGTGAGGTCGCTGTCGTTGTTGCGCTGGGCGAACTCGACCGCTGACTGTATTTGTGTGGCCAGCTCTGCATCGCTCTCTGTGGCGAGGTGGAGCAATTGGTTGAGCGCCTGTAAGTCGATCACAGGTGGGTCACCTGGTGCATTTGCGCCTGATTCTTCGTGCTTGGTTGAGGAGTTAGACGGCATGGATTGCGCTCTTTATTAATCAACCAGAAACCAGGGACTAAGAACCAACGAAATTGCCGTGTTTACCGGACGACTTTGAGTTCGCTGATTTCGGCAGCGAGTTCTTCGATGTCACGGAAGTCCTTGTAGACGCTGGCAAAGCGAACGTAGGCGATTTGATCAATTTCCTTCAGGCGGCGCATGATGTATTCACCAATGGCCTCGCTGGGGATTTCGTTGCCGAACTCTCGTTCGAGCTCGTCGATGATTTCGACGATCATCATCTCGATTTGCTCGGCTTCGATGGGCCGCTTTTCGGCGGCGCGGCGAATGCCCGCGAGCATTTTGGCGCGATCAAACTCTTCGCGCGCGCCGTTGCGTTTGACGACGACCAAGCCCTCACGCAGGATTTCTTCGATCGTCGTGAAGCGATAACCGCAGCCCAGACATTGGCGGCGTCGGCGGATGGACAGGTTATTCTTGCCCAGGCGGGTGTCCAACACCTTGGTGTCGGCGTGTGTGCATTTGGGACACTGCATGATCTAACAGATGAGCAATCGGGGAATCGGCGGCCTGCTCAATTGGCCGACAGTTTGAGGAAATTTTCCAGTAGCTTCATGCCATGGGCGGTCGCATAGGACTCCGGGTGGAACTGAACACCGTAGATCGGGAGCTCCTTATGACGCATGCCCATGATTTCGTTGGCGCTGTCTGCGTAGTCCGGGTCGTCCACCCAAGCGGTGACTTCGAGTGAATCGGGCAAGGTTGCCTTCTCCACGAGCAGGGAGTGATAGCGAGTGGCGGGGAAATCCTGAGGCAGGCCGTTAAAGACGTCGCTGTCGGTGTGCTTGACGGGGGAGGTCTTGCCATGCATCAGGCGGTTCGCGCGAATTACGTTACCGCCGAAATACTGGCCTATGCACTGGTGCCCCAGGCAAACGCCCAGTAGTGGCACTTTGCCCGCAAAGGCTTCGATCATCGCGAGACTGACTCCAGCTTCGGTTGGGGAGCATGGTCCGGGTGAGAGCAGCACACGCTCAGGTTTGAGTGCAAGCGCTTCATCTGGCGTAATTTCGTTATTACGGTAAACACGCTGCTCCACCCCGAGCTGTCCAAAATATTGGACTAGGTTATAGGTGAAGGAGTCAAAGTTGTCGATAACCAGAAGCATAATTTCAATCCAGCAAATTGCCGATGGGGCCACAAATAGTCAATATCGGACTTGCACCACTAAATGTGGGGTGTTCGGGGCGGAAATTCACGTCAAATCGTCTTTCCGGACTGGATCGGCGATTTCGCGTCCTACTTTGGAATCGATTGAGGAGTCAGAGTGCTTTGCTGACATGGGCTTTATGGTCTATATTAATTTTCGTTAAGAATGCATGGGGTGTTCTCCCGCTCCTTGTCGGTGAAATGCAAATTGCTTATCAATAGATGCTTGTGTATTTTTCTGCGCAGGGTCAATTAGCCCTATTTGTTAAAAAACTGCTAAAGGATGGGGTGAATTGTATGTGCATCAACGCTTGACCCCGGCGCTTTCTATGATCTCCCTTTTTCACTTTACGTATGGCAGAATCCTTTCAGCTCCTGGTGGGCGAGGCCAATGGGCCACGCCGCGGGCGTCTCTTTACGCGACATGGCGCGGTGGAGACGCCTATCTTCATGCCCGTTGGCACCCAGGCCACGGTCAAGGCGCTGACGCCTGCCCAAGTTGAAGAAGTGGGTTCACAGATCATTCTGGGAAATACTTACCACCTGAACTTACGACCTGGGTCGGAGCTTGTCGCGCAAATGGGTGGATTGCATCAGTTCATGGCGTGGGATAAGCCCATACTGACTGACAGCGGTGGTTTTCAAGTGTTTAGCTTGGCTAAGTTGCGCAAGATTAGCGAGCAGGGCATCTCTTTCCAGAGCCACATCGACGGGCGCAAGATTTTCCTCGGTCCACGTGAATGTTTTGATATCCAACGCAATCTCGGAACGGACATCGCCATGGTGCTCGACGAATGCCCGCCTTTTCCCTGCGATGAAAAGGACTGCCGTTCCGCCGTAGACCGTACGATTCGTTGGGCGCGTCAATTTAAGGAAATCGCCGCCGGAGAGGGCTGGCTTGATGCTGGCCATCACGCCTTTGGCATTGTGCAGGGCTCAGTTTTTGAGGATCAACGCAAAGAATGTGCGCAGGCTCTGGTGGATATTGGCTTCCCTGGCTATGCCGTGGGCGGAGTCAGCGTTGGCGAGCCCGAGCCTGAAATGCTGCGCCAAGTCGCTGCAAGCATCCCCGAACTGCCCGCCGACAAGCCGCGCTACGTCATGGGGGTTGGCACCCCGCCGCAACTCCTGAAAATGATTGCCCTCGGGGCCGACATGTTCGACTGCGTTATGCCCACACGCCTGGCGCGACACGCTAACGTTTTCACACCAAACGGAACCATTAACCTACGCAATGAACGATTCAAATTAGACGAATCTCCCATCGTCGAAGGGCTGGACAATTACACGTGCCGGACCTTCAGCCGCGCATATCTGCGGCACCTCGTGATGGCCAATGAACTGCTGGCCCACACTCTGCTCTCACTGCATAACGTGCATTTTTTCCTCGATTTGATGCGTCAAGCCCGTGAACACATTGAGGCGGGCGACTTCCAGGAATGGAGTAATCAATGGATGGAATGCTACTTATCAGAAGAGTAGGACATCGCTTCGAGCTGACTTAAGGGCAGCCCTGCATTAAGGGGTGGACTTTAGTTAGCTTTTGTTTCAAGATTTTCACTAACGCCAATCTCCACAAATGTCTCCCACACAAATACTCATTATCGAAGGGGTAGAGCTGACGCGTATCGGCTTGCGCACTTTGATCACCGAGCGAACTGACTATGAAATAGTCGGCGAAGTCGGTGATATCGATGCAGCCCAGTCGCTATACGATCAATTAACGCCGGATATCGTCTTAATGGACGCCATGCTGCCAGACCGTAGCGGTTTGGAATTTTGTCGCTACGTTCGGGACTCCGCCAAACCAGCAAAGCTGTTCGTCATCAGCTCCAGCACCGATCGCCACAGTTTGATCGAAGCCTTTTCACTAGGGGTTGAGGGCTTTGTCCTCAAAGATATCTCTGGTGACGAGCTGATCCAGTCCTTAAAGCAGGTACTGGCAGGCAAGCCAGTGCTCGCGCCGGAAATCGCCGAATGCGTTGTCGAACACATGCGCGCTGGCGGCGGCCGGGGCAGTGGTCAGCACGCCCACGAGATCGATTCGCTCAGCGTGCAAGAGCGTCGGGTGCTGGAACTCGTCGCCCGTGGCATGTCGAATCGCCAAGTCGCCGACAAATTAAACCTGAGCGAGAAAACGGTGAAGAACTACTTCAGCAGCGTGCTGAGCAAGCTCAACGCCAACCGCCGTACGGAGGCTGCCGCGATGTTCTGGGACTACCAGCAAAAGGGCAACCCGACCGTCAGCGCTCTCTCTGGCGCCTTCTAGCGGACGTCAGGCGTCCGTTAAATTAACTTTGGTCATCCACGAGCTTCGCCAATGATGTTGGCGAAGCTTGGTGGTGGCTTTGTGTCTGGCAATGCGTTGGCGCAAAGATACGGAAGGCTATGGCGAGAATTGATTCTCCCGCATCGCAGCCTTGCGCTGGGTTGTGGGGATGTCTAAACCAACTCCATATTTATGTCCGAAACAGAGACCCAGACTTCCAATTTTATTCGTGATATCGTCATCGCTGACCGTGAATCCGGTCTCCACGATGGGCGTGTGCAGACGCGTTTTCCGCCCGAGCCCAATGGCTATCTCCACATTGGCCATAGCAAAAGCATTTGCTTGAACTTCGGTCTCGCGCAGGAGTTTGGGGGGCAGTGCAATCTTCGTTTTGACGACACCAATCCGGAAAAAGAAGAGGTTGAATATGTCGATTCCATTAAGGCTGATGTGCAGTGGCTCGGCTTTACTTGGGCGCGTGAATGCTTTGCGTCCGACTATTTTCAGCAGCTCTATGATTGGGCTGAGAAACTGATCGAAGAAGGCAAGGCTTACGTCTGTGACCTCAATGCAGAGGAGACGCGCGCCTATCGCGGCACGCTGACCGAGCCTGGCCAGCCAAGCCCATTTCGTGATCGATCCGTGAAAGAAAACCTGGACCTCTTTCGCCGCATGCGGGCGGGGGAGTTCGAAGACGGCGCTCGCACCCTGCGCGCGAAGATCGACATGGCCAGCCCAAACTTGAACCTGCGCGATCCCGTGCTCTACCGCATTAAGCACGCCGAGCATCACCGCACGGGCAACGAATGGCCGATCTACCCAAGCTACGACTACACGCATGGCCAGAGCGACTCGCTGGAGGAGGTGACGCACTCTATCTGCACGCTGGAATTCGAATCCCACAAGCCGCTCTACAACTGGTTCATCAGTGAACTGGGGATTTTCCCCTCCAGACAATACGAGTTTGCGCGCCTCAACCTGAACTACACCGTCATGAGCAAGCGTAAGCTGCTTCACTTGGTGAAGGAAGGTCATGTAAATGGCTGGGATGACCCACGGATGCCAACGATCTCCGGCGCCCGTCGCCGCGGCATTCCGGCGCTCGCGTTTCGCCGCTTCTGCGAGACGATTGGCGTGACGAAGTTTAACGGCCAGACGGACATCGCCTTGTTCGAGCACACCATTCGCGACGTGCTCAACTCGCGTGCGCCCCGCCGCATGGCCGTGCTCAACCCGATCAAGGTCACGCTGACGAATTACCCGGAAGACAAGACCGAGCTGATGGAGGCCATCAACAACCCGGAAGACGAATCGGCCGGCAGCCGTGAGATCCCCTTTGGCCGCACGCTTTACATCGATCAGGATGACTTCATGGAAGACGCGCCGAAGAAATTCTTCCGCCTTACGACTGGGGGAGAGGTGCGTCTGCGCAACGCCTACGTGATCAAATGCGAGGAAGTCCTCAAGGACAATTCCGGCGCCATCACCGAACTCAAGTGCACAGTGGACTTTGACACGCTCGGTAAGAATCCAGAAGGGCGCAAAGTGAAGGGCGTGATTCACTGGGTTAGCGCTCAACATGCTGTAGCCGCCGAGGTGCGTCTTTATGATCGCCTCTTCACGGAGGAGAAACCGGAGGCGGACAAGGAGCGCAGCTACATGGAGTTTCTTAATCCGGATTCCCTGCAGGTCATCGAAGCGATGCTTGAGCCTGCTTTGGCTGATGACGCCGCTGGAACGCTGGCGCAAATCGAGGCTGGCGCAGAGACGCCACTGCGCGAGGACGGGAGTACGGGCGACGCCATGCGCCCGCTCTACGCCAGTGATTTACGGGTGCAATTCGAGCGCGTGGGCTACTTCTGCCTGGATCCGGATTCTACGACTGAAAAGCTGGTTTTCAACCGCACGGTGGCGCTCAAGGATTCCTGGGCTAAGCGTAAGTAGTTGGTCCTCATGGCCCTAGCGGGTAGGGGAAGCCTCCCTGATCGTCAAATCATTGTAATTCCGCATTGGGATGCGGGAATTCTCCCTGTTTTACACTCTTTTGACGGTATTGGAGTTTGCCGAATGGCCTTAATCCAGCTATTAATTATTTGTTAATTTAAATCCGGTAAATCCCCCCGTTTTGCCGCGAAAAATTAACGACATACAATACGTTGATTATCATAAGTTAAGATGAATACCACTTCGCTCACGCCTCCCGTCGCACAGGCGCGCGTGCACCCACGCAGGAAGCGACCCATTGGGGCGACTGACTCTGCGGAGGTGGCAGTGAAGCCGGTATACAATTCGTTTCATGCGCCTTTGGAGAAATCCGAAGTGCGTCGGCGTTTTGCTGGAATTTACGAGCAAGCGTTTCGAATCGTTTACCGCGGCGAGTAGGTTTTGTGTATCATACAACAGAGGCCCGGCAGTTGCGCCGGGCCTCTTTTTTGTGTAAGGTAGCGCCTTATTTAAAGACGAAGACCCCATGAAATCATTTCTAAAATACCTCGCGCCAGTCGCGATTGCCGGTGGATTGCTTATCTGGAGCATTTCCACTGCTGACACGAAGACAGCCGAGACGAACGAGCACGAACCGAAAGCCATGAGCAACCCAGACACCAATTATCAACGTCCAAGCGACGAAGAACTCCGCGAGCGCCTCACGCCAATGCAGTTTCAAGTAGCATGCAACGAAGGCACTGAGCCGGCCTTTCGCAACGAGTATTGGAACAACAAAGAGCCCGGCATTTACGTGGATGTAATTTCCGGCAAGCCGCTTTTTGCTTCGGTGCACAAGTATGATTCCGGTTCCGGCTGGCCGAGCTTTACTCAGCCAATCGACGATAAGGAAATCATTGAAAAGGAAGACCGTTCGCACTTCATGACCCGTGTGGAGGTGCGCTCCAAAACTGGCGACGCACACTTGGGGCATGTTTTTCCGGACGGTCCCGGCCCCGATGGTCTGCGTTACTGCATTAACTCAGCTTCGCTCAAGTTTATCCACCAGAAGGATTTGGAGAAGGAAGGCTATGGCGAATACGCCTATCTCTTCGAGCCACAGCGTGCGAAGGAGAGCTCGGCCAAAGAGTAAGATGGCGTCTCGCAGTATGGGAATAAGCGTTTCGGAATGCTTTAGAGCACTTTTCATCTAGATTGGCCGAGTCAGGTGGGTTAGAGATTGGATGCAGCGCAAGGCGGCTTTGATTGAGCGGGCTGGCAGCCCGTGATTGAAATGCCAACGCCGCGAACTTCCAATCTGGCCCCAAGCCCAAAACCGAGTGCTTTTCCGCGCCAGCGTTGTTGGCTTTTCGCTCACAGGCTTCCAGCCTGCGACGCTCAAGCAGACTTGCTGAACACGAAAAATCACTGCGGCCTGATCGGCCAATCTAGATGAAAAGTGCTCTAGAAGCCCACCAGAGTCACGCCGAGTTTCTTGGCATGGGCGAGGACGTTTGACTTGTCGAGTATGATGACGTTGTCGGCTTCGAGCGCTGCGGTCTGGACGCCATGCGCGGCCATCGTTTCGAGGGTTTTCTCGCCAAAGACCGGGACATCGAAACGGTAATCCTGATTGGGCTTCACAGTCTTGACGAAGAGCAGCTCTTTCGCGCCAAAGCCGCCCGCGCGCTCCAGCATCTTGTCGGTTCCTTCAAACGCTTCGACTGCGACGACTGTGCCCCGGCTGACCACGACGCCTTGGCCCACGTCGAGGCGCGCCATCTCACGGCAAATGTGGATGCCGTGCTCAAGCGTGTCATCGCCGGGCGTCACCTTGCCCGAAGTCATGACTCCGGCGCTTGCCATTTGGTCGTCAAGGAAAGCGCGGGCGTCGAGTAGTTCACAGCCGATCTTGGACATTTCATCCGCCAGCGCCCCAAAGATAGTTTCGGCGTTGCGTTGTTTCAGCTTGGCGAGCAGTGTGACGGCCTTCAAGTCGGGGTGCAGCCCTTTAAAGAGGCGACCTGGAGTGATTTGACCAACCATCAATGAAGAGCGTGCGCCAAAGCGTTTGAGCGCCTTGAGCATGTGGCCGACCTGGCCCACCTTGATCATGGCGCGTTCATCAGCAGGAAAGCTCTCAAAGAGATCGAGACGGGTTTCTCCCTCGAAAGCGATCAAGCGTACGGGCACGCCAGCGGCGCGGAGTCGTTCGACGGTCAGAACGGGATAAAGGCGCTGTCCAGCAATGACCGCCACCGGTTGAGTGGGGTCGAAATTGGCGGGAAGAAAGCGGGAAAGCGGCACTTACAGCTTGGTGTTATTGTAGGGCTTGCTGTTTTGCGTTACAGGCGGAATGACGCGAATCGGCTCGATCCGGCCATCTTGCGTATCGAAAAACCACCGACGCAGGGCGATCTTGGCTTTGTCGGCCAATGGCGTCCATGCTTGCTCCAGAGCGGGCGTGATTGGGCGTATTTGCTCACGTGCGTCTACGGTGTGCGCCAAGAGGCGGTAGCCCTTGTTCAGGAGCTGGTTTGCGCCGTCGATCTCAACGCTGCCCCGGCCTTCCAGAATGCCGACTTCTTGCTCAACGGATTGGTGAATGACCACGGCCGCCTGTGCTTTGAGCGAGGTGCTGACGTTGTCGTCCAGCACCACGACAAAGCTGGAGGTCGGGTTCGGATCGCGCTGGCTCACGGCTAGTCGACCCGACAGCAAGGTGACTTTTAGTTGTGAGCGGCTGGGCTCAAATTCGAAATTGTCCGGGCGCGCTTCGAAGGGAGTTTGCTGGAATTCATCAATCCGCAAGTGGCTGCTCGCATCTAGGTAGATGGCGACGCCATTGGAGAAGACCAGCGCTGCGAAGCCGTCGGCCTGGGTTACGACTTCGGCGCTGTTGGGCTCGAAAGACTGACCGATTATTTGAGATTGGCCGCCATTGGTCGCTTCGCCATCGGTCAAGCTGTCGATGACGACCACGCCGTTGGCGGCGCGCAGGTTGACAGCCAGGACGATGAAGGCGAGAGCGATGGCGAGGAGGCGCATGGCTTACTTCACGACGAGGTTGACGATGCGCCCGGGCACGTAGATTTCCTTAACGACCGTTTTGCCGTCGAGGTGCGATTGCACGTTTTCTAATGCCTTGGCGGCGGCGATGGCGTCGTCTTTGGCAATGTCCTTGGAGACCTCTAAATTGCCACGCAGCTTGCCGTTGACCTGCACCATCAGCTTGACGGTGTTCTGGACGAGCTTGGACTCATCGTGCTTGGGCCAGGGGGCGTTCGCGATGGATGGCGCTTCGCCCAGGCGCTCCCAGAGCTCTTCGGCAATGTGCGGCGCCAGGGGCGCCAGCAACTGCAGGAAGGTCTTGGCCGAGGCGATGTTCAACGACTGGGCGTCGGCAAACTGGTTGATGCAAATCATCATCTGCGAGATCGCTGTGTTGTAACCCAGCGCCTCGTAGTCTGCGGTGACTTTTTTGATCGTTTCGTGGAGCGCGCGTGCGGTGTCGGCGTCGTCTTCAGCTGTGCCCAGCTTGGGCGCGGCTTCCCCGTTTTCGCCAATAAAGGTGCGCCAGACTTTGCCCAGAAAACGGTCGATGCCAGTGATGCCCTTGCTCTTCCAGGGCTTCATGGCTTCCAGTGGCCCCAAGAACATCAAATACAGGCGCATGGCGTCGGCGCCGTGATCCGCAATGACGGATTCCGGGTTGATGACATTGCCGCGGCTTTTGGACATTTTCTCGCCGTCTTCACCCAGAATGATGCCTTGGTGGAACAGCTTTTGGAACGGTTCTTTGGTCTGCAACACGCCGATGTCGTGCAGGAACTGATGCCAGAACCGCGCATACAACAGGTGCAACACCGCGTGCTCGGCGCCGCCGATGTAGAGGTCGGGCGTTTGCCAGTATTCCTCGACTTGCGGGTCGATAATCAAGTCCGGATTGTTGGGGTCCATGTAGCGCAGGTAATACCAGCACGAGCCGGCCCATTGCGGCATGGTGTTGGTCTCGCGCTGGGCGGCCGCCCAGTCTTCGCCGGGGCACTCGGTGAGCTGTTCGATGCCATCCACGATTTTGACATGGGGGACGGTCTCGCCGGTCTTCAAATTCAGCCAAACGTTGAGCCATTCACTGACCTTGGCCAGCGGGCTTTCGCCGGTGCCGGTCGGTTGGTAGGATTCCACTTGAGGCAGCGTCAACGGCAGGTCGCGCATCGGCAAGGTGACCGCGTAAAGCGTCTCGCCTTCGATGACGCAGGTAACCGGGTCGACAGGCAAAGAGATGGTCAACGCGCTCTTGTCGAGGGAATGCAGCTTCTCGTAATCCGCCTTGGACAACCACAGGACCGGGAAGGGCTCCCCCCAGTAACGTTGGCGCGAGAACAACCAGTCGCGCAACTTGTAGTTCACGGCTTCCTTGCCGGAATCCTTGGCTTCCAGTTCGGCGATTATTTTGGCCTTGGCGTCGGCCACGTTGAGACTATTCAGGATGTCAGAATTGATGAGCTTTCCGTCGCCGGTGTAGGCGGCATTGGCGACGCCTTCGCCCTTGGCGTCTTCAATGACCTGGATGATCTCCAGGCCGAAAGTCTTGGCGAACTCAAAGTCGCGCTCGTCGTGGGCGGGCACCGCCATAATCGCGCCGGTGCCGTAGGTGATCAGCACATAATCCGCTACCCAGACCGGGATCTTGGCGCCGTTGACCGGGTTGATCGCAAAGCCGCCGGTGAAGACGCCGGTCTTTTCCTTGGCCAGCTCGGCGCGCTCCAGGTCGCTCTTGCTCTTGGCTTTTTCGACGTATTCAGCGACCAGCGCACTCTGCTCGTCGGTGGTGATTTGGGTCAGCAGCGGATGTTCCGGGGCCACGACCATGTATGTCGCGCCAAACAAGGTGTCCGGGCGGGTGGTGAACACGCGCAGCTTTTCATCGATGCCGTCCAATTGGAAATCAACCTCAGCGCCAGTGCTGCGGCCGATCCAGTTGGTTTGCAGGCGCTTGGTGGAGTCGGGCCAGTCAACGTCTTTCAGGCCGGCCAGCAGTTTGTCCGCATACTTGGTGATGCGCAGGACCCATTGGCGCAACGGGCGCTTCTCGACGGGGAAATTGCCGCGTTCGGAGCGGGGGCCTTCATCGGTATTGAGGACTTCTTCGTTGGCCAGCACGGTGCCCAGCTCCGGGCAATACCAGACGGGCTTTTCGTCGACGTAAGCCAGACCATGTTGGAACAGCTGGGTGAAGATCCACTGCGTCCACTTATAGTATGCCGGGTCGGTGGTGTTGATCTCGCGGTCCCAGTCGTAGGTCAGGCCGATCTGCGCCAACTGACGCTTGTAGTTGGCAATGTTTTCCGCAGTGACTTCTGCGGGGGGGCGGCCGGTTTTGATCGCAAATTGCTCGGTGGGCAGGCCAAAGGCGTCCCAGCCCATGGGATGCAACACGTTGAAGCCCTGCGACTTCTTCATGCGCTTGAGCACGTCGCTGGCGGTGTAATTTTCCGCGTGACCGATGTGGAGACCGGCGCCTGACGGGTAGGGGAACATGTCCAGCACGTAGAACCTGGGCGCAGCTTGGTCGCCCTCGGCTGGAGTGGGTCCGGCGAAGGTCTTATTTTCGGCCCAGTAGCTTTGCCACTTGGACTCGATTTCGGCAGGTTGATAATCGGCGGTTTTCATCGGTTTGATGGGAAACCGCCCGAGTTTGGACGTTTCGGCGGGGGCGTCAAGGACGCGTCTACTTTTCCAGTGCTTTCAGTTCCTGCTTGAGCCGGGCGACGGCTTGCACGCGCTGACTGAAGATCAAGATACCCAGCGCCAGCAATGCGCCGCCGAAAATGCAACAGCCCCACATGGCGGACGGGTTGATGGCCACGAAGGAAAAAAACATCGTCAAAACGCCCGCTGCGATCAGGGGCACGGCGTACAAGGTGATGCCTTCGCGCTCTTCCTTGATCTGGTGCTCAACCAGTCGGGAGGGGGGGATGTCTTCGACGGGCACGGAATCACGCCGATGCGCTTTTTCGCGGGCCAGCAGTCGACGCTGGCGCTCCAGCAAACTGTAGTCTTCACTCACGCCTGATCATCGTGGTCATTTGCGCCAATTCAGCAATGTTATAAATCAGCGTCAGGCGGTCAATTCGTTGCGGAACGTCGCATGACTTTGCGGCGAATCAGCACCAACGCCCCCATCAGCCCAGCCATGATCAAAGCAGTTTCACCAGGCTCGGGCACGATTTCGGGGTCTGTTAAGTAGCCGCTCGTGATTTCATATAAGTTGCCGCTGTAGGTGTAATAAGAATAGATGGTGTTGTAGTCTTCGCCAGTAAACTCATTCATGAGGTCGACAAAGTCTGCCAAGTAGAGAGTATCGCTGCTATCCAAGGCTGTGGTGCCGTCATCCGCATCTTCGGTCAGGTATTTATCATTCTGATTTTGCGCCGCCTGATACACTGCGTATTGAAACCCGTCACTGCTATCTGGGACGCCTGCGAGGGATCCGTTGAAGGTGACTTCCAGCTCCTCCGACAGAGTGTATTCTTTAAAGTCGATGGTCCAGTGGCTGTAGTCGTCATACCAAACATATTCCACTGAAATTTTAACATCGGTAAATTCCTTGGTGTTGTAGTAGGCATCTGGATAGGTTGGCCACTCATACGAGAACGAGCCTCCGTCGCTGACCGTGATTTTAAAGGTCACTTTGTTGACTGAGATGCCATTCTCATCGGTCGAGAAGGACACATTGCTGATTGATCCAATGCCGGCCTCGTCCCATGTCATGGACCAATCATACGTCGAATATTTGGTCGTGTCAGAGCCATCGATGATCTTTCCATCAACCTCACCTTCGAAGATAACTTGTGTGTCTTCGGTGTAAACCGCGTTGGCTGAAGTGCCCAGCGACAACCCGATGATCAAAACTGAAAACTGTAGTAGGAATTTTTTCATGGTGCTGAATGTTGAATCCCAGAACCGCTGTTAGTCTGGAGGGACTAGTATAGCAAAACGAACATTAATGCCTCCTTAATGGCGGGTATTTATTAATGAGCCGGTGGGCTGCCTGACATTTTCCTGACAAACATCTTACGGGGGGCTGACGACATTGTTGGGCGTTTTCGTTAAAATCAGCGCCATGAACCCACTTAAAACCAAACTAATCCTGCTGGCCGCGTTGACGGCTGGCTTCGCCGGAACCGCTTTTGCCAACCGCACCATCGCACCGACTTCGCCTAAGCCGCCGAAGCCGGACATCATCTCAGTGGACGCCGCGCTCGACCGGCCTGTTGTGCATGCTGACAAAAGTGAATCCGTCGTCGTGCAGATCAAGATTCGGCCTGACGAAATGCCATCCGACCATCAGCGTCCGCCGGTCAATCTCTGTCTTGTGCTGGATAACTCTGGCTCAATGGGAGGGCAAAAAATCCGACAGGCCATTCAGGCGGCGCAGGAGGCGGTGGGGCGTCTCGGGCCACGTGACCTGGTATCCGTCATCACGTACAACAGCAGCGCCTATACATTGGCCGATGCCCAATACGCCAGCCGTGAGAACCGTGACCGCATACGCTCGGCGCTCAGCGAAGTGCAGGCTGGCGGTGGCACAGCGATGTATGCGGGGCTCAACCGCGGCGCGAGTGAACTCCGCCGCAAGCGGGACGAGGGTTACATTAACCGCATCGTTTTACTGTCCGACGGGCAGGCCAACGAAGGCCCAAGCACCATTCCAGACTTCCGCGCCTTGGCTAGCGTTTTTGCCGGTGAGGACATCGTCGTGAGCACCGTTGGGCTGGGCAGCGGCTTCAATGAAGACGTGATGACGACGCTTGCCGAGGCCGGGCAGGGCAACACCTATTTCGTCGAAAACGCCACGGACTTGCCGCGCATTTTCGGCGCCGAGTTGGGCGACACTTTGAGCGTTGCGGCGACCGACATCGAAATCATTATCACCCCCAAGCCGGGCGTCCGCATCAAGAAGAGCCTGGGCCGGGAAGCTGAGATTGAAGGCGACTTCGCGCGCTTCCGCCTGCCACAGGTCTACGGCGGGCATGACAAGCTGGCCCTCTTGGAATTGGACGCCCCTGTCGGCGCGGATGGCGAGACGCGCGACCTGGTCGACGTGCAGGTGCGCTACTTGCCTGTTAACAGCAGCCAGGTCCGCGAGCATTCGCTGTCCGTGCCCATTTCTTACGCGGCGATGGAAGAAAAGGTCCACGAAGCCGCTCGCGAAGACGTCGTCAAAAACGTCATCGATAACAAGATCGTCGACGCGACTATCGAGGGCATTGCCTACTCCGATGCGAAGCAGAACCAGGTCGGCGCAGCGAACTTCCGACAGGTGAAGGACGAACTCAACGCCAGCTACAGCTTCATGGCGCCTTCGGTCATGGAGCCCGCGATGAGCAAGCTCGACGAGGAGGCGGATTACCTGGACAAGGACACGTATTCTAACCGCGACCGCGCCCAGCGCCGCGCCTACGAATACCAAACCAAGACCCAGCAAAACACGAAAACGGAGTAGGCAGACCGCGCACTCAACTTTGGTCGTAAAGTAGATAGTAAGCCACTACGATAATCAGGCAAAGGGGAGGCGGCGTTCTGTGTGCCGCCTTCCTGTTTGATTGAGCCGTGGCAACCATCCGACCACGAAGAAATGAGCATTGCAGACAGTCACGGCGCGCGTTTTGCTAGAGAATCGCTGCATGAACACGCCTTCGCCTACTCGCCAACTGCGCACTGGCATCCTTTTGATGGTTGCCGTGGTGGCCATTGGTTTCGAGGGCTACCAGATCGCGGGTTGGCCGGTGTTGGATTCCATTTACATGGTCATCATCACGATTTTCGGGGTGGGCTATGGCGAAACCAACGAGATGACGCCCGAGCTGCGAGTCTTTACGATCGGCTTTATCATCGCGGGCTGCACGATCCTGATTTACACAGTCGGCGCGTTCATCAACTGGCTGACGGAAGGTCAGCTGCAACGCCTCATGGGGGAACGTAAAATGGAAAAAGACATCGAAGAGTTGGATGGACACATTGTGATCTGCGGGTTTGGCCGTATTGGCCGTTTGCTCGCGGAGCAACTCAAGTCGGCGGACAAGCCATTCCTGATTCTGGACACTGACCCCAAGCAAATCGAACTCATCCGCGAGGCGGGCTTCCTGTACATCGAAGGTGATGCGACTGAGGAAAGCGTTCTGGAAAAAGCCCACATCGAAAAGGCGTCGGTGCTGGCGTCGGTTTTACCCAATGACGCCGCCAACGTGTTCATTGTGCTGAGTTGCCGACAACTGAACCCGAAATTGCAAATCATTGCGCGCGCCAACCAGATTTCCTCTGAGCAAAAACTGCTGCAGGCAGGCGCGCACAAAGTCGTGATCCCGGCGGCGATTGGCGCAGACCGTATTGCGCACTTGATCCTCAAGCCCAACGCACGTGAGGTGATTGAAAAAGACCTGCACGACAACGTCTTTACGGAAGGGCTGTCCGAAATTGGTCTGGAAATGGACGAAATCGCCATTCCCGAAAACTCCGACCTGATCGGCAGTACGCTGGAGGACCTCGAAACCCGCGGCAAGCACGCGTTCATTGTTGTGGCTGTGCGTTGTAAGGATGGTAATACGACCATTAAGCCCAAGCTTGATACGCTGCTCAAAGCGGGTGACACCCTGATCGTCATGAGTCACATTGGCGTGGCGCCCGACTTCATACGCCGCATGGTGAAGCGCGAGATGCGCTATCGTGGCGCTTCAGTGTAAGCTTTGAAACCCGCATGAAATTTCGCCCCATATTGCTGGCCTGGCTGCTCTTGCTGGGCGCGACGCTCATCATGGGCGCCGGCGCCTGGTGGCTGCTCGATCGTGAGGCCGACCGTGTGGATGCGCTAGCCAGTGTTTCGCTGGCCAATGGTGCTGCGTCCGTCGCGGAAAGCGTCGACCTGCTAATGGAGGAGATTCGCAGCGGCGTGTCGGATGGCTTGCTCGTGGCGCGTCAATCGCCCATGCCGCGCAATGCCTTGTCGGAATTCGTTTCGAACAATCCATACGTGGCCGTGGGTTTTTACTTCCGCGATGACGACGGCGTGACGACCTGGTACGGCGCTCGTGGCAATGCGCCTAGCCCGACTGCCTTGCGGGAAAGTGCAGACGGCGCTTACCCCTGGAGCCTCGCGGAGGCGATGCAGGACGATATGGAGGAGCAGGCGCTCGTGATGAACACCCTGCTCAAAGGCGCTTACGACAACGAGTTCACGCCCAAAGTAAACCGTCGTCCACTGATTCAAGCGCCCACGGATTTCATCGAAGACAATCGCTTGGAGTTAAAAGACCAGTCGGAAAAACAGGAGACTGAACCGCCGCAACAGAAAGGGGAGCTTGAGAAAAGCTACAGCAAGTCGGCTGCGCTGCGTCGGCAGCGGGAGAATGTGCGCCAAGTCAATGTGGCCAGCAACATCGCGCTGAATCAACAGGCTGCTGAGCCGCCCGCTGACTATAGCTATGCTCCAGAAGCGGATTACGCCGTGCCGCAGCAGGAATTGTTTGCGGATAATTTATCTTCGCCGACGGCAACGCAAAGCTATGCGCCGCCCAGTGCAAAGCCTTCCACCGCGCCCAGCCGAGAAGCCCAATCTGCGGGACAGGAGCGCGAAGCGAGAAACATCGCCGATCTGCGAGCTGTCGCCGAAAGTAAGGCTGAGGCAGCGAAAAAAGCGGATGCTCCCCCGCCGCCCGCTGAATCACCGACAGCCTTCGCATTCGCTGAACCAGTTGCTGTTGTGCAACAACCCGATCGCAACGGCTTCTTGCCCCAGCAGGATAGATGGGATGCGGACAGCCAATTTGGCCGGGATTATTCGCGGGACGAGGCAGACTTTGCATCGCAGAGTGAAACTGGATTTGCGTTGGATGGTCTGCTTGGGGATGAGTTTGCCGTTGGATCAAGTCGGGTGCTGCCGGGGATAGATGATCAGCCCAAAATCGAACCCTGGAGCGCCGAAGATCTCTTTTTCCGTTTAAATGATGCGCCCCGTCTGCAGGCGCGCAGTGGTTGGCTGGTGAATGAATTTGACGATGCGGAACAGTGGTTAGCCTGGGTGGACTTGCCGGGGCAGGGCAACATACTCGGCGCCTGGCTCAACCGTGAAACCGTCCTCGCCGAAATGGCCAAAACAATCAGCATCAGCCAGCAGAAAGATGTGCAGTTTGCGCTCGTGGACGCCGAGGGGCGACGTGTGGCCGGAGCAGGCGGCGACCGTTATTCCAGCGTGAGCAGAGCGGAGCCCGCCTTAACGCTTAATGTCGGCGCTGCGTTGCCAGGCTGGAAAATCGAGGCCTACCCAGCGCTTGCGGGCAATCCCTTTGGGAGCAGCTTTCGTTTGTTGGGCGGGCTCACCGTGACGGGGCTGAGCATTGCGATTTTATTGGGCGGCAGTCTGCTCCTCTGGCAGTCACAACGCGATGCGCTGGACGCCCAGCGCAAGACGACTTTCGTGGCCAATGTTTCCCACGAGCTGAAGACGCCGCTGACGAGTATTCGCCTGTTTGCTGAGATGCTGTATGACGGACGTGCGGGGGATGAGCGGAAACGCCAGCGCTACCTGCAAACCATGCTCAACGAAACCCAGCGTCTCACGCGGCTCGTCAACAACGTGCTTGATTTCAGCCGACTGGAGCGCGGGCGCCGCGATTTTCAACACGAGGAGGCGGACGTGGCTTCGGTCGTAGGCGATATCATCGAAATGCAGCGCGACCGTTTACATGGCGAAGGTTTGGCCGTGGAATTTTCGCCGCCCAATGAGCCCATTTGCGCGCAACTCGACCGTGATGCGCTGGAGCAGATATTGCTGAACCTGCTGGACAACGCCGCCAAATATGCGCTGTCCGGCGAGCGCGTGGTGGTGTCGCTACAGTCGGAAGGCGAGGGCTGGAGCCTGAGCGTGTGCGATTTCGGCCCTGGGATTCCCGCGTGGGAGCGGCAGCAGGTGTTTGAGGCGTTTCACCGCATCGATGACCGCTTGACGGCTGAGCGCCCCGGCTGTGGGCTGGGGCTTAGCATTGCGGCGCGGCTGGCTCAGGGCCTCGGCGGTCAACTGCGCTTGGAGCCGAATGACCCGCAAGGTTGCTGTTTCAAATTAATCGTTACGGAGAAAGTTTCCGCCCATGGCAAAAGATAAAACCATTCTGGTCGCTGAGGACGACGCCAGCATTCGCCTTGGCTTGGTCGACACGCTGGAAAGTGAGGGCTACGGCGTCGAAGAGGCCGTCAATGGCGAGGAAGCCGTCGCGCTGTTTCACGATGTGCAGCCAGACCTCGTGCTACTCGACATCATGATGCCGCGTCTCAGCGGCTACGACGTGTGCCGGGAAATCCGCAAATCCAACGCCGTCGTGCCCGTGCTGATGCTCAGCGCCAAGAGCGAGGAAATCGACAAAGTGCTCGGGCTCGAACTCGGCGCGGACGACTACATTACGAAGCCTTTCGGCGTGCGTGAGCTGTTGGCGCGCGTTTCGGCGGCGCTGCGACGGAGCAAGGCGGCGGGGGCTTCGGTTGCCTCAAGTGAAGTCCCGGCGAAGATTCAGTTTGGCCTGGCCGAGCTCGACACCGCGCTGCGCCAGCTCTGGCTGAACGGCGAAGGCGTTCCACTGACTCAGCTCGAATACAAGCTGCTGATGGCGTTTCACCAGCACCCGGACCGCGCGTTGAGCCGCGATTTCCTGCTCAATGCGGCCTGGGGCATTGATTACCTCGGCACGACGCGCACGCTGGATCAACACGTTTCGCAGTTGCGACGCAAGGTGGAGGCAGACTCCGCCAAACCGCAGTTTTTGCTGACGGTTCACGGTTACGGCTACCGCTATAAGCCGCCCGTGAATCCCGCTTAATCAGGGCTCCGTGATTGCTGCGCAAGAAGCGTGGCAGCGGCTACGCTCAGCGCAACCAGATCTGCCGTGTGCGTGGATTGCCCGAGGAGGCAAATTCGAGCTCCTCTTCGGCGAGCACGGCGTCGAGCTCCTCATGCGTGAAGTCGTAGCCGTCTTTAACCGCTTCGGCGATGAATTCATCTTTCGTTTCGATGACGTTGTATTTGTGGCGGAGGTTTTTATCTGCCCCTCCAGCGAACAGCAGTTTTTCGACGTTCTCCTTGGACATGGTTGGAATGCGTTGATCGTTGATGTGGGCGAAAATCGAACCGCCGATTTTTGCCGCAAATGTGCAGCATGCCACGGGCCGCCAAGGCGAAATGATCAATCTTTGCGGCGAGTAGTCGCGCCGGTAATTGAGCTGATTAGCGAACGTTCGCGTTGGATGAGTCTGCTTTCTGCAGTGCCGGAAAAATGCGGTGTGGTATTCAAGATGAAGCAATGCTCATCATTGGACCAGTGTTCGACCTTGCTCAAGGGCGACTCTTCAGTTGAAATTTGCACATGGCTACCTCGAACCGCGATCTCGACAAACTGTGGGACTTATTGCTCGCGCCCGTGGCGACTCAGGCGATTGGCGCCATGGCGCGGCTCGGCGTGGCGGACTGCCTGGCCGATGGCCCGAAAACGACGGCCGCAATTGCAAGCGCCGTCAACGCCCACGAGTCCAGCCTGCGCCGTTGCCTGCGGATGTTGACCGGCTATGGTCTTTTTGAACGGGCGGGGGAGGATGCCTGGGCGCTCACCGAGATGGGCGCCGCGCTCAAGTCGGATTCGCCGATGCCGTTTCGCTACCGGGCCATGGTCCACACCGATCCGGTTAATTATGGCATCTTGCAGCGCATGACCGAGTGCATCCAGACCGGCGAACCCCAGGCCGAGGCCGCGCTGGGCAGCAGCGCTTGGGATTTTTACCAGAGCCATCCCGAGCACGGGGGCAATTTCGGCCAGGCGATGGCCAATTTCTCCGAGGAGTCGATCCAAGCGGTGGTCGAAAACTGCGATTTCTCCGCCGCCGGGACGATTGTCGATGTCGGCGGCGCGTATGGCGCGCTGTTGGCGGCGGTCCTGAGGAAGGCGCCCGAGGCGAAGGGTGTGCTCTTTGATCTGCCCAACAGCGTTGAAAACGCAGACGAAACGCTGGGCGATGTCAGCCCGCGCGTCGAGCGGGTAGGGGGGAGCTTTCTGGAAGATCCCTTGCCAGCGGGGGACCTTTTCCTGCTGAAACACGTCCTGCACAACTGGGACGACGCGCGCTGCGTGACGATTCTGAAGGGCATTCGTGCGGCGATGAATCCCGGCGCGAAGCTACTCGTGGTGGAGGTTGCGCTGCCCGAGGGCGATGCCTACGGCCCAGCTTTGCCCATGGATTTGCTGATGATGGTCGTGTTGGGCGGCGTCGAGCGCACGCTTGCAGAATACGAGGCGCTTTTTGCCCAGGCAGGGCTGAAATTGGCGCAGAATATCCCCAACGACAGCGTTTTTGCGCTGATTGAGGCAGTGGCGGTCTAGCAAAGAGTTCCATTTCCACGTTAAAAAACACTTGCCAAACGCCGGGAAACCCTGTGTTTTCTTCGGCTTTTCCACAATTCATATGGCACAGAAAACACGCAAAGCTATCGCCAAGCGCATCAAGGTCACAGGCACAGGTAAGGTTCGTCGCTGGAAGGCAAACCACCGCCACCTGCTGCGTAACAAGTCGCAGAAGACCAAGCGCGCGATGCGTCAAGATCACGGTCTGGGAGAGGGTCAAGCCAACCAGATGCTCCGTGGTGTTCCGCACGCGTAACCAATAAATAATCCGGGCGCGTTCGAGGTGACAACACTAGGCGACCTCGCCGCCCACGAAACCAAGGAAATCACACAACATGCCACGAGCAACCAATGCACCCGCCACCCGCGCCCGCCGCAAGCGTAAGCTGAAGCAGGCCAAGGGATACTTCGGCAATAAGTCGCGTCTCTATCGTTACGCGAAGGACGCCGTATCGCGCTCCGGTAAGTTCGCTTACCGCGACCGCCGCAAAAAGAAGTCCGAGTTCCGTCAACTCTGGATCGTTCGCATCAACGCTGCCTGCCGTCCGCTGGACATCTCTTACAGCCGCCTCATGGAAGGCCTCAAGGCTGCCGAGATCGGTCTCGACCGCAAGGCGATCAGCGAAATGGCGATCCACGACGAAGCCGCGTTTGTTTCTCTCGTCGAAAAGGCTAAGGCCGCTCTTGCGGACAAGGCTTCCAAGGCTGAGTAAAGAAACACCAAGGCAGGACTGTCCCTGCTTGACGAATTTACGGAGGCGGCCAACGATGGCCGCCTTTTTTATTGCAGCGAAACTTGCGATAACCCGCAAACCCTCATGAAGGAACAACTCCAGGCAATTCTCTCTGAAGTCGAAAGCGCCATTCCGGGCATCGTCAAACGACCGGATTTCGAGGCGTTTAAGGCCACTATTTCCGGCCCCAAAGGCAAGCTGACGGACATTCTTAAAGGCATGAAAGACGTGCCCAAGGAAGACCGTCCCGCCATGGGCAAGGTGATCAACGAATACAAGGTGCAGATCGAGGCCCTCTACACGCAGGCCCTCGAAAAGCTGGAAGAGCTTGAGCTCGCCGCCCGCATCGGCCCGGCCATCGATCCCACGCTGCCCAGCCCCGACCCGGAAGCCGGCCTCTTGCACCCGCTCACGCAGACTCGTCGCCTGATGGACGACGTGTTCCGCAAGATCGGCTTCACCGTCGCCGAAGGCCCGGAAGTCGAGACCGAGTGGTTCTGCTTTGACGCGCTCAATACGCCCGAAGACCACCCGGCCCGCGACGAGCAGGACACGCTCTTCATGCCGGAAGACGCCAAGCTCAGCAACGTCTCCAAGAAGGGCGACGAGCGCTACATCCTGCGCTCGCACACCTCCACGGTGCAGATCCGCACGATGCTCGCCGAGAAGCCGCCGCTGCGCATTATCTCGCCCGGCCGTGTATTCCGCCGCGACACCACCGACGCAACCCACAGCGCCAATTTCCACCAATGCGAAGGCCTCTACATCGACCGCGAGGTGACCATCAAGGACCTCAAGGCTGTGCTCGATTACTTCGTGGCCGAGATCTTTGGCAAGGGCTCCAAGGTCCGCCTGCGCCCGAGCTTTTTCCCGTTCACCGAGCCGAGCTTTGAGCTCGATATGATGACGCCCAATCTCGGCAAGCTGTCCAACCAATGGATCGAGCTTGGCGGCTGTGGCATGGTTGACCCAAAGGTTTTCGAAAACGTCGGCATCAACCCGAACAAGTGGACCGGCTTTGCCTTCGGCATGGGCGTGGAGCGCATCGCGATGATCATCCACGGCATCGACGACATCCGCCACTTCTACAACAACGACCTCCGCTTCCTGCGTCAGTTCGCGTAGGGGCAGTATTCAGGAGTCAGAAGAGAGTAGACAGAATTATGAATGCTGAAACGAAGCCCAGCGCAGTGCGCTTTACAGACTTACTAGTTTGGCAGAAGGCTCATGCATTCGTTTTGTCAGTCTACCGGATGACGGCTGATTTCCCTAAGCATGAGTTGTATGGACTAACGTCACAGTTTCGCCGCGCGGCGGTATCGATTCCGGCAAATATTGCTGAAGGGTTTCGTAAGCATGGGGCGAAAGACAAAGTCCGTTATATGAATATCGCGCAAGGTTCTCTCGAAGAGTGCCGGTATTACCTAATTCTTGCGAGCGATCTCAATTATCTACCAGAAAATTCAATGATGCGTGATCTAGATGAAGTTGGGCGCATGTTGAATTCATATGCGTCAAAAATCGCATCCCATTAACTATCCCGATATTCTGAATTCTGTATTCTGACTTCAGTATTCTAAAACACCTTTCCCATGAAAGTATCTTTAAACTGGCTAAAAAACTACGTCGATCTCGACGCCTCCGTGGATGAAATCTGCGAGGCCCTGCCGATGATCGGCCTCGAAGTAGAGTCCGTTCAAACAACCGGCATGCCCCAGATCGACAACCTTGTCGTGGGCGAAGTCCTGAGCCGTGAGCAGCACCCCAACGCGGACAAGCTTGGCGTTTGCCAAGTGAAGTTTGCGCCCGATCAGGAGCCGACGCAGATCGTCTGTGGCGCTAGTAACTACCAGGTCGGCGACCGTATCCCGGTTGCCCTCATCGGCGCGAAACTCCCCGGCGACTTCAAGATCAAGAAGAGTAAGCTGCGCGGCGTCGAGTCCAACGGCATGATGTGCTCCGCGAAAGAGCTCGGCTTGGGCGACGACCACAGCGGCCTGATGATCCTCACGGACCGCCCGGAAATCGGCACGCCGATGAACGACATTTTCAAGGACAGCGACACCGTTATCGAGCTGGAGCTGACTGCCAACCGTGGCGACTGCCTGAGCCACATTGGTGTGGCGCGCGAGCTCGCGGCTTACTTCGGCAAGGAGCTGAAGACGCCCGAGGTTAAGGCGGCAGCAGGGCAGGGAACAGGCCTGCTTTCCACGGTCGAAGTCACGACCGACGCTTGCCCGCTCTACACCGCGTGGAGCATCAAGGGCGTGAAGATTGCCCCGAGCCCCGAGTGGCTCAAGAAGGCGTTGACCGCCATTGGCCAGCGCTCGATCAACAACGTGGTCGACGTGACGAACTACGTGCTGATGGAAACCGGCCAGCCGCTGCACGCGTTTGACGCGGGCAAGATCAAGGGCGGTAAACTCGTCGTCCGCCAAGCTACCGAAGGCGAGCCGATCACTACGCTCGACGAAAAAGCGCGCACCCTTTCCGATAAGATGATGGTCATCGCCGATGCCGAGCGCCCGCTCGTCGTGGCTGGCGTCATGGGCAGCCTCGATGCCGAAGTCGACGACAACTCGGTGGACATCGTGCTCGAAAGCGCGTGGTTCCAGCCGGGCGCCGTTCGTTGGGCAACGCGTCGTCTCAATCTGTTCTCCGACAGCTCGCACCGCTTCACGCGCGACGTTGATCCAGCGGGCGTGGACTACGCGGCGAAGCGTGCGATCGATCTGATCATCGAAGTCGCTGGCGGCGAAGTCGTCGGTGCGCCGATCGTGGTGGGCGAGGCCCCGCGTGGCGACCGCACCATCGAAATTTCTGGCGACTACGTGCGCAAGGTTTGCGGCTTCGACGTGAAGGACGCCGAGATCGAATCCTCCTTCCAGCGCCTCGGCTTCATTGTCGCGGGCAGTGCTGAAGGCTGGCAGGTCACGGTGCCGAGCTTCCGCCCGGAAGTTGACCGCCCGATCGACCTTGTCGAAGAATTCATCCGCCTCTACGGGACGGCGAAGATCCCGGAAGGCGCAGTCAAGGCGACCGGTCTCCCGCGCGACGACGCGCCGCTCGCGAAATACAATCGCCTCGCCGCCAACCTGTTGGCGTCGAACGGTTTTGCCGAGTGCTCGCACTACACGCTGGTCGATGGCGACCAACTGGCGCCTTACGAATTCGAAGATCAATACCCGGCGCTCAAGCTGGCGAACCCACTCACGTCCGAGATGGGTCACCTGCGCGCATCGCTGATCCCGGGCCTCGTCAAGGCGGCTGCGCTCAACCAAAGCCGCGGCAATGCGCCGACGCGTTTCTTCGAAACCGGCCGTGTGTTCCGCAATGGCGGCAAGGACATTTCTGAAATCGCTTCCATCGCCTTCGTGTGGCGCGCCGATGCAGAAGGTCGCAAGTGGCGTGAGCGCGGCGCTCCGGATTTCTACTCGGCCAAGGCACTTGTGGAGAATCTGCTGAGCCTCGGCGGCTTCAAGTGCCCGAAATGGGACACGACCGACCACCCCGCATGGCAAGATGGCCAAAGCGGTGGCGCCGGTTGCTGGGTGAAGGCACAGGTGATGGTCCGCGCCGGTCTTTTGGACATGAAGATGCTCAAGGACATGGAAGTCGACGGCCTTTGGCTGGCAGGCGAAATCCTGTTCCTCGCTGCGCGCCAACCGAAGAACGACAAGGCCGCGCGTTTCCAGGCATTCAGCGATTTCCCTGGCAGTGAGAAGGACCTCGCGCTCGTGGTTGACGCCGAGTTGCCGGCCGAAAATGTCCGCAAGGAACTCGCCAAGGCAGCGGAGAAATCCACGGCCGGCGCGTTTGGCGTGGACTCCGTGGAGGTGTTCGACGTTTACACCGGCACGGGCCTGTCCGAGGGCAAGAAGAGCCTGGCCTTCAGCATCAAATACCGCAGCCCTGAGCGCACGCTCAAGGACAAGGAGGTCAATTCGGCCTTCGCTGCGGTGCAAAATGCGATGAAGGAAGCGGGTTACGAAGTCCGCAGTTAGAAAAGGCAAAATGATAAAAGTAGCCAAAGTTTTTCCTTTTTCCTTTTTCTTTTAATCTTTTTCCTACCATCCCATGGCCCACACCGAAATTGACATCGACAAAGTCGCCAAGCTTGCGCGACTCGACCTCTCAGACGAAGAAAAGCAGACCTACGCCGCTCAACTGGGGCAGGTGTTGGAGCACATGGAAAAGCTCAACGCTTTGGACCTGGACGACGTCGAGCCGACCGCGCACTCCTTCCCGTTGAGCAACGTGCTCGACGAAGACGTCGCCGAACCGGGCTTCACGCCGGAAGAGGCGCTGCGCAATGCGCCCGCTCAGCGCGAAAACCAAGTCGTCGTGCCAAAGGTCGTTGAATAAGATTAAAGGAAAAAGATTAAAAATTAAAGTAGGTGTAAGCCGCTGATTAAAATGCCCGAACTTTACGAACAAACCGCTGCTGAATTGAGCGCCCTGCTGGAGCAGGGGAAGGTGAGCGCCAAGGAAATCATGGCCGCCTTTCTCTCCCGCATCGACAACGTCGAGGGCAAGGTCCGCTCCTTCAATTCCTTCGACCGTGAAGACGCGCTGCGCCAGGCGGATGAGTCTGATACGCGTCGCGCGGAAGGCCGCGCGCTGAGCCCGCTGGATGGCATTCCGGTGGCGCTGAAGGATGTGATCGCGGTCAAGGATCAGCCGCTGACGGCGTCCAGCAAGATCCTCAAGGATTTCGTTTCGCCCTACGACGCGCACGTGACGGAGCTGCTGAAGCGGCAGGGCGCGGTGCTGTTTGGTCGACTGAATCTGGACGAGTTCGCCATGGGCTCCTCGACGGAAAACAGCGGCTTCCAGCGCACCTGCAATCCGTGGGATCTGGAGCGCATTCCGGGTGGTAGCTCGGGTGGCAGCGCCGCCGCAATTGCTGCTTTGGAAGCGCCGCTCACGTTGGGCAGCGACACCGGCGGCTCGATTCGCCAGCCCGCTTCGCTCTGCGGCTGCGTAGGCATGAAGCCGACCTACGGCCTCGTATCCCGCTATGGCCTGATTGCCTTTGCCTCGTCGTTGGACCAGATCGGCCCGTTTGCGAAGTCGGTCGAAGACGCCGCGATTTTGCTGCAAGGCATCGTCGGTCACGACCGACGCGACTCGACCTCGATCAAGATGAAGATTCCGGATTACCGCGCCGCGCTGACGACCGACAAGAAGTGGCGTCTGGGCGTGCCGAAGGAATACTTTGGCGAAGGTCTCGACCCGGAAGTCCGCGCCGCAATCGACGCCGCGATTAAGAGCTACGAAGCGATGGGCCATGAGATTGTGGAAGTCAGCCTGCCGACGACTGACCTCGCCGTGCCGGTTTACTACATCCTCGCGCCGGCCGAAGCGTCGTCGAACCTCTCGCGCTACGACGGCATCCGCTACGGGCACCGTAGCGCCGAGGCCAAGGACGCGATCGACGTTTACTACAAGAGCCGCGCCGAAGGCTTTGGCCCGGAGGTGAAGCGCCGCATTATCCTCGGCTCGTACGTGCTTTCCAGCGGCTACTACGACGCCTATTACCTGAAGGCGCAGAAGGCTCGCACGATCATTCGCAACGACTTCAACGCCGCCTTCGAACAGTGCGACGCGCTGCTAACGCCCACCTCGCCGACGGCCGCGTTTAAGGCTGGTGAAAAGGCCGACGACCCGCTGTCGATGTATCTTTCGGACATCTTTACGATCAACGTAAATCTCGCCGGTCTGCCGGGCATCAGTGTGCCTTGCGGCTTTACGAGCGGCGGTTTGCCGATCGGCTTGCAGATCATTGGCAAGGCTTTCCAGGAAGCCGAGATGATGGCCATCGCGCATGCTTATGAAAAGCAGCACGATTGGTCAAAGCGCACGCCTGCGCTTTAAATTAACTTTCAAAGAACGGAGAAAATGAATTTGCCGGCACTTCAACTCAAACCCGGTAAGGGACCTCGCGCGCTGCAGGGGCACCCGTGGGCCTACCTCAGCGATGTTCGGGAAATGCTGCCGGACAAACTATACGGCAAGGCCGTGGAGCTCAAAGACTCGCGGGGCAAGAGCCTCGGCGCCGGTCTTTACAACGGGCATTCGCAGATCGTGTGGCGTCGCTATTCGCGCGAGGTCGTGCCATTCAATCGCGCGTATCTGCTGTCTGCGATTGGCGCTGCGATGGGCCGCCGCCCCGATGAGCCCAACCGCCGCATCGTCTGGTCGGAGGCGGATGGTTTGCCGGGCTTGATCGTGGATCAATTTAGCGATGTACTCGTGGTGCAATTGCAAACCCTGGGCATGGACGACCACCGTGCGGACATCGAGTCCGTGCTGGTTGAGCTGTTGTCGCCGAAGGAAATCGTTTACCGTAATGACGCGCCGAGCCGCCAGAAGGAAGGCCTGAAGCTGGAGTCGTCCACGATGACCGGCGAGCGCCTGCCGGCGCAGTGGTTCGAGATCGATGGCGTGCAGTATTTCCTCGATCACCTGTCGGGGCAGAAGACCGGATTCTATCTGGACCAGCGCCAAGAGCATTTGCGCATCGCATCGATGGCCAAGGGGCGCCGTGTGCTGGACGCGTTTTGCAACCAGGGCGCCTTCGGCTTGCAGTGTGCGAAGGCGGGCGCAGCGTCAGTTTTGGCGCTCGATATCTCCGAAGATTGCATCAAGGCAACGAAGCTGAACGCTGGCAAAAATCAGCTGGCCGTGGATGCAGAAGAGGCGAATGTTTTCGACTGGTTCACGAAGAACCGTAAAGGCGAATACGACCTGATCGTGCTCGATCCACCGAGCTTTGCGCGCAACAAGAAGGCCGTGGGCGGCGCGTTGCGCGGCTACAAGGAGCTGAACTTGCGCGCGCTTAATCTCCTCGCGCCGGGCGGTATTTTGGCGACGTATTCCTGCTCGGCGAGTGTCGGGCTCGAGCAGTTTATCGAGGTGGCTCAACAGGCTGCGAGTGACGCCAAGCGTGATGTGCGTTTGGTGGAGATCACTGGCCAGCCGGCGGATCACCCAGCGTTACTCAACATGCCCGAGAGCCACTACCTGAAAGGGCTGGTCTTGGAGGCGCGTTAGCGATTTTTGCGCTTGGAGGGGGGGGGCTTGCTCCCTAGCTTGCTGGGATGGAATCCGAAACCGTAGTCTCGTCGCAGATGTGGATCGCGCTGGCTGTCATGCTGTTGCTCTTGCTGGGCGGCGTGGTGGCCTCGATCATGTATAGCTTCAAGCTGCATGGGCGCATTGTGCATCAGTTTCGGTTACTCGGGGAAAAATTCGGCATTGAGCTGGAGATTCCCAAGGCGACGATGGGGGGGCTCTATCGCCGGAATCCCACGCTTTACGGACGCTGCCGTGGGCATGAGATGTCGATTTACCCGCATGGTTACGGGCTGGACAACACCCGCCAAACCGATGTCGCGGTGCGCATTACGACGCGGGCCAGCGCGAAGCTGCACCTGACTTTGGCCAAGCGCAACCTGTCGGGTAAACTGGGTCAAGTCGGCCGCCTCAAGGAGGTGATGACCGGCGACGCCAAGTTTGACGAAGTTTACTCGCTCAAGAGCAATGACGCCGAGGCGGCGTTGGCGATTTTCAATGAACAATGGCGGGCAAAAGTCGTGGCCGAGTGGCCGGCGGAGGACTCCTTTTTATCGCTGGATAAAAGCATCCTCACACACCTGAAGTCTGGGCTGCCTTACGATGACAAGGCGCGCGAGGAGGTCGAAGCGATGGGGGAGTTTTGCCTCGATTTCTCCGAAAATATTTAAAAATCCCGCGCCAGTATGGTTGGGCCAATCCAACTGAAAGCCACGAGGATATAAATCGCGGTGTCTCGAACCGCGTGGATTTCCGGGATATCGAAACCAGCGAAGTGCATGTAGGCTGAGACCAGCAGCAGCGCCATACAGATGAGGGAAATCGTTACGCAGCAAATGAATTTTTTTCCGGTGAAGCGACCGGCGTAGGCTAGGGGGAGGGTCGTCAACAGGAAGCCAATGCCCGTCAAGAAGAGCGGATTCGGCTCGTAGAGGAAAAAGTAGGACAGCATGATGCCGAAGCCCAGGTAGCAGGTGGTGGCGACCGCAACGGAAATCCACTTTTGTGACGTGCTCAGAATTCGGCGACCGCGCCGCGAGAGCATGAGCAGCAAGTTGAAAATGGCGTCGCCCGCCCAAGTCAGGAGGACGAGGCACATCCACAGGCTGACGACGATGCCAGCTGTCATCAGGTAGCCTTTGTCGACGAGCATGCGCCAGGAAATCTGATAAACCAGGTAAGCGCCAATCAACACGGCGAAACGGCCCATTGGCTTGAGGCCGGACATGAAAAACGAATACGCGAGCAGCGCGCCGTAAATGCTGCTTTTCGCCTTCATGGCGGCGATCAGACCTTCGCGGGCATGGGGGGAGTTGGGCTCGCGGCTCAATGCTTCGGCAAAGTGATTGAGCGCCGCCTCGCGGTCGCCGACCTGCAAACGCGCCCACCCCGCGTTGGTGTGGGTGTAGGCGTCCTCCGGGTCTCGTTTCAGGGCCAGATCGATTGCTTCGAACGCTGAGTCACCGCGGTTCAGGAAGAGTAAGGCGCGGGCGTGGGCGTTGATGCAGTTGCATTCTTCCGGGTCTCTTTCGAGGCCTTCATTGGCGTAGCGGAGTGCGTTGACCCAGTCGCCATCGGCGCCGTAAGTCCAGGCCAGCACGCCATAAGTCGCGGCGTTTTCCGGGTCTAGCTTGAGCGCCATTTCACAGTCTGTCCGGGACTGCTTGACCTTCTTCAAGTCCAGGTAAATGCGGGCGCGTGTGAGGAAGCATTCGGGCTCGTCGGGGGCCATGCCAATGGCGCGGTTGATGGAGTCCAGCGCTTCGGCGGTTTGATTCATTTGAATCGCAGCCTGGGCAATGATGATGTTTGCGCCGACGGAATGAGGATCGGTGGCCAGCGCTTCCTGCGCGATGGCCTGGGCCTCCTTGAACCGCTTCACGTTGAGCAGTTCCCACGCTCGATGGAGGGTTTGCGACATTTAGCGCTTCAGTTTCAGGTGCTCCAGGATTTCATCGTACAGGCCGCTTTGGTTGGCGTAGAGCGCGTAATTCTTAGCCGTAGCGAACCATTCACGGGTGCTCGGTTTGACACGTTTGGCAGCCTTGAGCAGGTCTTTGGTGTTCAGGGGGACGAGGTCTCCCCGGGCCATGGCCTCCTCCAGTTTTGCCTCGATGGCGTCATCGACCAAGCCTTTGAGGTCGGCGCCGGAAAACCCGTCCGTCTTCTTGGCAATGGCTTCGAAGTCGATGCGATCAGCGGGCTTGTTGCGCAGCATGACCTGAAGGATGGCGGCGCGGGCGGGCAGGTCGGGGGGGGGGACGAAGATGATGCGGTCAAACCGGCCGGGGCGGCGGAAAGCCGAGTCAAGATGCCAGGGGGCGTTGGTGGCGGCGAGCACGAGCAGGCCGTCGTTGTTGGAGTCGACGCCATCGAGCTCTGAAAGGAATTGGTTGATGGTGTTGCGGCCGGCGCTTTGCTTGAGGTCGGAGCGGCTGGCGCCGAGGGCGTCTACTTCATCGAAGAAAAGCACGCTGGGCGTGTGGTGGCGGGCCTGGCTGAAGATTTCGTGCAGGTTTTTTTCGCTCTGGCCGATCCACATATCGAGCACGTCGTGGAGGCCGACGGCCATGAACCGCGCCTTGACCTCGCCAGCGGTGGCGCGGGCGAGCAGCGTCTTGCCGCACCCGGGTGGGCCATAGAGGAGAATGCCGCCGCCGACGCTTTTGCCGTAGGCCTTGAACAGCTCGGCATTGGCGATGGGGTGGATGACTTTCATGCGGATCTGGTTCTTTACCTCGTCCATGCCGCCCACGTGATCAAAGGTCATGTCGGGCTCTTCGCTTTCGAGAAAGCCGGAGCCGGGGATGTCGCCAGCGGGGAGCCGGGGGGGGAGGGCGTCGTCCTCTTCGGGGTCGTCCATGAGGAAGGGAGCGAGTTCTTCGTCGAGGGATTCATCCTGAAAATCCGGGTAGTCATCCAGCAAGCCACGGTAAACCTTGGCCGCTTTGACGAGCTCGGTGGTTTGGGCGAGCACGCGGGCGTAGAGCAGCTTGCCGGAGGGCTCCAGGCGATCAGCGCGCTCCAGGGACTCCAGCACGACAAGGGCTTCGGACTGTTTTCCCTGCTGGAAATAGGCTTCGGCCAGTTGCTCATTGAGCTTGCTGTTGTTGGCCTCGATTTTGAGCGCCTCGCGGAATTCTTCTTCGGCGGCGGCGAATCGCCCGAGTTTCATCAGGCGGGTTCCCAAATGTTGACGCAGGGCAATGTTCTCCGGTGAGAACGAGAGCGCCTGTCTTAGCGCCTGAATTTCCTCAGGTTCTTCGTTAGCCATAGTAGCGGATATGCTCACAAACTGAGGCTTAGGGTCAATTCTGTAGTTTTTGAATGTCATCTTACAATAGAGGGGTGAAAGTTCTGGTTTGGTTTTTGATTCATGAAGGGGGGAGGGGGGAGTGTGAAAGTAATTTGGCTAGAGCACTTTTCATCTAGATTGGCCGAGTCAGGTGGGGTAGAGATTGGATGCAGGGCAAGGCGGCTTTGATTGAGCAGGCTGTAAGCCCGTGATTGAAATGCCAACGCCGCGAACTTCCAATCTGGCCCCAAGCCCTAAACCGAGTGCTTTTCCGCGCCAGCGTTGTTGGCTTTTCGCTCACAGGCTTCCAGCCTGCGACGCTCAAGCCGCCTTGCTGGACACGAAAAATCACTGCGGCCTGATCGGCCTATCTAGATGAAAAGTGCTCTAAAGGCGGCGCAAAGACGCCGGCCCGGAAGCCTGCTTGGCTCAGGTAGAAATCGGGCGCTGACAACTAGCGGGGGACGCCGTGCGTCGCCAAAGTCAGCGTGGGTAAAGTGGTCGGTGAGGCGCGACGCTATGGAGGGCGCAGCGTGCGGAGCCGGTTGTCGATGAGGTGATTCATGACGGACATTTTATCAACGATCCGCCGAATTGAAAATGGCTCAGTTGGCTCAGTTGCTTCAGTTGGCTTGATTGGCTCAGTTGGCCACTTTTTTTAACTTTGCATCGCAAAGTAATACGAGTGGGCGCCAGTCAGTAGCTTTCACTGGCTCTGAATATTAGTGAGTAGCTCTGACTAATAGTAAAATGGGCCTGCGGGGCCCCGATTTCGGCGCCGCGTAGAAATTTTTTTGAAAAATTTTCTAAAATATTTCGGTTGCTCAAGGTTGGGGTCCCGCCTTCAGGAGGGACTCCAACCAACTCCGCTATTTCAATGCAACCCCGCTGACGGCGACTTGGTTTATCTAGAGATAACATGAAGTTGCCGGGTCCAGCACTTGCTCAACCCGGCAACCGATGATAGATATAAAACAACACCTGG
>JAVDPC010000026.1 GCA_031296915.1 Cerasicoccus frondis
ATGACATCTTCCACAAAATTAATCAATTTTGCAATAAACTAAGCTAACGGAACACTAGGGAGTGTTTTCCAATTAAAGCTTTTGATGGCGGCATGGATTTTTTCCAGTCAGCGAGGCATCTGAGGTTGAATAGGCTGGAAGCCGATAACGAAGCTGATGGGAAAAGCCATCCGGGGCCTGAACGGTCAAAATGAAAGGTCGCAGCGTTAGCTTTTCACTCACGCACTTGTAGTGCGCTTCGTTCAAGCCGCCTTGCGCTGCATTCATTTTTACTCGTTCCATCAACAGTTTTAATTGGAAAACACTACCTAGTCGTCCAAGCTAAAAATGGGGTCCTTACCTGGAAGATCATCAAGTGATTACAAAGAACATAGCACGCTAAAGTTGCATTAAATTGCATTTTAGCTTGCTGCTAGAAAAATTTCTGCTTCAATAGAGTGATGATCGGTGCAGGAGATCCTGTATCGGCGCTTTGTCAATTTCATCAACCCCACTTCAATCGATTGCTCTATCCCCCATGAGTAAGCCCAAGAGCCGCAAGTCTGTTTACATTGTATTAGTCATTAGTTTTTTCGCTCATGTCTTTGGGCTGGGCGTGTTGGGCGGCGTGATTATTTGGGAGAATTCCCGGTCTGAGGCGCCAGAGTTGGAAGCGCCGACGGTGATCGAACCTCCTGCTCCACCACAGCGTTTTGCGGTGTCTTTGACCAACGACAGCCTGAAGCCCACGAAGTCGCGTATCGCCGTGCAGGACATTCAGATGACGGATCTCGAATCGGTGGACCTCAGTGTGCCGACGACCAATACCCGGGTCGGCTTCGGCGGCTTTGGGGCGGGGGGGCTTGGCATCTCGGCAGACATGCCGAAGCTGACGCTGGAGTCTCTGTTCGGCAATACACAGTCGGGAGGCGTGGAGTTGGCGGGCGCTTTTTTCGATCTCAAACAGACTGCTTCGCGCAAACCAAGGGAAGTGGATTATGCCGACTTCGTGCGTCGCTACACCTCGGGTTCCTGGTCGATGTCTCAGCTGCAGCGTTTCTACCAGGCGGATCGCAAGCTCTACGCGACGACGTTGCTGATTCCGCATCGGATGGCGGATCAGGCGCCGGAAGCCTTTGGCGTGGCGGGGGAGGTCCAGCCATCCCAATGGCTCGCACACTACGAGGGTAAGATTACGCCGCCGTTCAGTGGTAAATTCCGCTTTTGGGGCTTTGCCGACGATGTGCTCATTGTGCGCGTCAATGGGCGCGTGGTGCTCGATGGCTCCTTTCATGAAGGCGAATACACGGATTGGCGCTCGTGTGAGCCCGATTTGAATCGCAAATACAACATCGGTAATGGAGCCCTGGCGGTGGGTGACTGGATTCACGTGCAGGAGGGGCGGCAACTGAAGATCGAAATCCTCATTGGCGAGCGTCCGGGGGGGCACTTCTCGACTTACTTGCTCGTCGAAGAAAAGGGCAAGGAATACCCGCAGGGGCAGGATGGACGCCCGATATTGCCGATCTTTAAGATGACCCCCTTGCCGCCAGGCTTTGAGCAGCAATTGCTCGCGGAGATCGGCAATGAACGCGGCTTGATGAGTCTCGATGGGCCTTGCTTTGCCCGCATCCAGTAAACGGATCGTAACCCTACCTCTTTTGTTTTATGAGCACGCTTGATGTTATCCTCTTTTTTGTGTCCGTAATTGGCGTCATCGGCTTTGGCCTGTGGAAAAGCAGTGACCGTGGCGAGAAACCGAAGGACGCCAGCGACTATTTCTTGGCCGGGCGGGGGCTCTCCTGGTGGCTGGTCGGCTTCTCGCTGATTGCGGCCAACATATCCACAGAGCAATTCGTGGGCATGTCCGGGCAGGCGGCGGATTGGCTGGGGCTTGCCATTGCATCTTATGAATGGATGGCGGCCATCACGCTGGTCGTGATCGCGTTCCTGTTCCTGCCGCGACTGTTGCGGTGTGGCATTTACACGGTGCCGGAATTCTTGGAGTACCGCTATGGCGTGCTGTCGCGCATCATCATGGCCATTGCGACGATGGTTATTTTGGTCGGCGTGCCAACGGCTTCAGTGATCTACTCGGGAGCCAAGGTAATCAGCGTCTTTTTCACGGACGTTTCCCTGCTGGGGCTCAACTTGGGCGACCTCGGGGTGGGCTGCTGGATCATTGCCATCGCGGCGGCGGCTTATGTGTTTATTGGTGGACTGAAAGCCTGTGCCTGGACGGATTTGATCTGGGGCTCGGCGCTGATCCTGGGGGGAGCGATGGTGATGTGGCTCGCGTTTCAAACCTTGGCGGAAATGCCCGCAAAGGAGCTCATGGCCAACAAGGTCCAGAGTTCCAAGGTGACCCTGGAGGAGCTCGAAACGGCGGGCCCAATTGCGCGCTTGTTTCACCTGACGGATGGCCCCGCAGCAACGGGAGAGAATGGCGCAGGCGGCAAAATGCACATGATCCGGCCAGCTGACGACGCCTCTATTCCGTGGACGGCGCTGCTCATTGGCCTGTGGATCCCGAACTTCTTTTACTGGGGCCTGAATCAATACATCATGCAGCGCACGTTGGGTTCGAAGTCACTCGCCGAGGGGCAAAAGGGCATCGTGTTTGCGGCGGGTTTGAAGCTGCTGATTCCGTTCATTGTCGTGATCCCGGGCATTCTGGCGTATCACCTGTTCAACGAGGATTTGCAGGCGCAGGCTCGGCAGAAAAACGCGCCAATACTTGAGCTGGTCGAAGCCAATCAAGACGTCATCATTCCCTTTAGCATCGACTATGCGCGGCTGAATCAGAGTGAGGCGCAGGCGGTCGTTCGGCACAATGCACAGCGGTTAAATGCAACAGTGGAGGCGCCAGCGGACGCAGCGGCATTGGTGGCGCAAAACAGCGCTTTGCTCGCACAGGCGCAGCCGGACCAGGTCGGCGTGAAGCTGGTGGGCTACGACTACGATTCCGCCTTTCCCACGCTGCTCAAAAACCTGCTCAAGCCGGGCCTTGCCTGGTTTGTGTTGGCGGCGATTTTTGGGGCGGTGGTTTCGTCGCTGGCGTCGATGCTCAACTCCGCTTCAACGATCGCCACGATGGACCTCTATGCGAAGGTGCGTAGGGGGGCAGGTCAACAGGAGTTGGTTCGCGCGGGCCGGGTGTTCGTGGTGCTGTTCGTGCTGGTTGCCGGTTTGATTGCGCCCAACTTGGGGAGCCCGCAGTTTGGCGGCATCTACAACTTCATCCAGGAGTTTCAGGGCTTCCTGAGCCCGGGCATCCTGGCCGTATTCCTGTTCGGCTTTCTGGCGAAGAAATGCCCACGCTACGCCGGTTGGTTGGGTATCCTGCTCAACGTGCTGCTCTATGGCGGCTTAAAGATTGTGGCGCCGGAAATTGCCTTCCTGAACCGCATGGCGATCTGCTTTGGCGTGGTGTGCGCCGTGCTGCTAGCCCTGACCTTGCTCAACCCGCTCAAGCAACCCGTGTCGCTGCCAACGAACGCGCAAATCGAGCTGACCAGCTCGCGCCCGGCGAAGCTGTGGGGCATCGTCGTTGTCGTGGCGACGCTCGCGCTCTACGTCCTCTTCTGGTAATCAGGCAGGCAGCGTGCCGCTACGTTTGGGTGTAAACCACCCTCGCTGGGTGCATAACATACCGCATCGCGGCGTAAAGCCGCTCCTACGTGGCGCCGGCACTAAATTGTAGGAGCGGCTTTACGCCGCGATGTGTCGTTGGCGAACCCCGAGGGGGGGGGGGTAAATCGGGCAAAAAATGTGGCAAAGAACGCATGGGAATCCCCGGCAGAAAGCGGACAGGCTTTTCGCTGGGCGAGGGGGCGTCGCATGGATGATGGCTGGCGGAGCAGTTAAGCAGGCTGCGCGCTTCAGTTTTAAACTGTCACGTGCAAGCCATCTGCCTAATGGGCAAAACTAAGGCTGCAACTGCAGGTTGCCGGACCAGTGGTACGCGGGGTTGCCCGCTCAACTGTGACATCGATGCGCGTGCGTCGCCAGTGTTGCTCCAGGCATGGAGAACGCGGATTAAAGCCTCGCGGCGTCGCGAATTGATTTTATCGCGAATGGGCCTCGATACGGCTACGGCGCGGCGCATCTTCAGATGAGCAGGGTCGGGGACACTGCGTTTGCAGCGTCCCATAGAGCTAGATGGGAGTGTGGTGTTTCATGGCGGAATGATGGTGTTGGGATGGCTAAAAGTAGGGCGCGGTCACGCTGGCAGGGCAGGCTTTCGCAATCAAGTGGAGCTTGCCAATGGGCAAATCAAGCGGACCAGTGGGCGCTGGTTTAAGGATGGCTTGAATACTAACAGACTGCGTCTGCGCGCCAAATAAAAAGTGCACGCTTGAGCATTTTATTAGTGAGTAGCTTTCACTATTAACTCGTGCTGATAATCAACGAGTTGCAGAGCGGATCGGGCCGCTCAGGTTAGCCGGATGCGACGAATTTGCGGGTTGCCGCGGTCATCCTGGTAGAGAACGCAAAAGATTTTCATCGATGGCGCGAGATACCACGAGCTGGTGGAAAAAACACGGCCGTGGCCATTGATCTCGGCGGCGAAGGCGACTCCATCGTTGAACGGCTTATCCGAACTGGTGAGTGCTACGACGTTGCGGTCATTGGATTCGACCAGAACCTGTTTTTTACCCAAGCGGATAATCACCGGTTCTTGCATGAAATTACAAATATAGACTGAGCCAGAGGGAAAGGCTGAAGCCGAGTCATCCAGGATCTCGTAGCGGTAGGCTGAGGCGCCGCCGCTGCGGGTCGCCTTGAGCAGGACGATGACGTCGCCAGACTTTTCGGGAAACTGAATCGTGAGCACGGGCGTCTGCTCTACATCGGGTTGCGGTGGCTTCGCGTAGAGCGAAAGCTGGCGCGTGGCGGGGATGTTGAAGGGCTGAGAAAAATTCGAGATTGAGACTGGCAGCGTCTGCGGCTCGCCGTTCTCCTGGAAATGAAGTGAGGTCAGGCCAGAGATTTGGGAGAGGCTCACGACGCGAAAACTGTCCGCCATTGCGCTGGTGCACAGGCCAAGAAGCGCGAGGATGAGGATTTTGCTGCTGCGAGGGAAAAGCATAGTTATCACGATAAAAAAGTTAGACCTCGTCCTTGGACAGCCAGCGGAAGCTGATGATTTTGAACTCGCGGCCAAAGCGTTCGGCGGTGCTGCCAGTGGTGGGCGTTTCCCAGCGTTTGGGCCCGGTGGCGTCGGTTGAGCCCACGTAGTTCGTCTGCCGCTGGACGACGGCCTCGCACCAGGCTTCGGTCACGGTTCCATCTACGTCGCGGACATCGCCATAGGAGCGGATGATGAAAGTCTCGGAGCGTGCGCTGAGTACGGGGATGATGGGCTTGAGGAGCTCGGCCTGTGTGATGTAGCCCGGCAAGCCCTCGTTGCGGTCGCCCAGTAAGGTATCTGGCGAGGCTAGCCGCGTGATGGCGGCGATGTCCTCGCTGGTGACGGTGTTTGAGTCGAAGCGGGTTTGCAGTGCGTCGTTGAGCGCGCCTTCGTCGGCCGAAGTGTTGAGCCCGGCTTCGTCGATGGCGGCTTGCACGGCGCCTTTGGTGTTGTAGGCGTCGCGATTGGAAATCTCGCGGTTGAAGAATTGACCAAGGGACAGGAATGGCCCGCGCGCCTTGACCTGGGCGACGATTTCCTTGGCCAGGCCCTGGATCTGCGCGTCTGACAGCGAACGAAAGCCACTCCACAGCGCAGCATTGGCCGATTGGTAATTGCCGGACTGGCTCTCGGCCGAAGCGCCAGCGGGGAAAGTCTTGGAAATGACGGGCGTGCGCTCCGCGTCGGTTTCCTCGGCGAAATTGCCCACATTGAGGTCGTTGTACATGACTGCCTTGCCACGGGAGGAGGAGAGCATGGCGGCCCAGGCGTCCACCGAGGTGGAGTTGATGTTGAAGGCGCCTTTCACGCCGAGAAATGCGGCTAGCCGGAGGTAGGCCTCACCCGGAGTTTCCTCAATGATTTCGGCAACGGATTCACGAGATTGATCCTCGGGAACGAGCAGTTCATAGGCTGGGTTGATCTGCGAATCTTCGCCGTCCAGAAAGTCGTCCAGCAGTTGGCTGGAATCCTTCTGATTCAGCGCGAAGGCGCCGCCATTGTCGGCCAGTCCGCTAAAGTAATAGCTGTCGAATAGCGTGCTGTTGAGGAAGTAAGAGCGGTCGACGTTGTAGGCGCCGTCCCAGACCTCGTCGGGCTCCAGCATGGGGTGGAGGAACCCGTTGCCGACCGCGCGATTGTAGACGGGGCCCATGCTCCGGCGCTGGGGATCGCTGGCGGCGAGTTCGCTGGGCGGAGTGTCCTCGCTGAAAAAGTTGGTGTATTGGTAGATGAGGTGCTCGTAGTCTCGCCCTAGCGGCGCATGCTCAAGCTGACCAATGGAGAGCATCGGCGCGACAGGGAGTTCCTTGGCGACGTTGGAGTAAACCAAGTCAGGGCCTGAGCGGAAGAATGCGCGGTTTGTGTTTGGGTCGTATTGGAGGTAATCGCCAGAGGCCACCGCGCCGTCAAAGGTGATGCGAAAAGGCGCCATTGCCAGGGAGTCTTCGTCAGCGATTTCAGAGTAAAAGTAAGCGTTTGCCGGGTCGGTGAAGAGACCGGGCTTACCCAAGCCATCAGCCTCATCCACGCCGCGAACAGAAAGTGTGACGGAGAAAACTGGGCTTAGCCCAGTGAAGTTATTGGAGAGATCCAAGAGATCTGGCAACGAGGCGAAATTGATCGTCTCTTCATGAATGTATTCTTCTGGAAGAAATTCGGAACTGATCGGGGTGGGAGAGTTGACGTGGAAAACGCCTGCTTGCTGACGGTCGTGCCCTTCGGCTCCGGCATTAAACTTGAAGATGAATTTATTGGACTGCGGCTTAAAGCGCAGGTGTATCTTGCCTGAGCCAAAGGCTAGCAGCTTGGTGTCCGGCCACGCCATTGAGTTGGGTTGCTGGAGGCTGCGCTTGAGCAGAGGCGAGAATAGTCCCATGATGCCTTCGCTGAAATTGCCAGTAGATGGCTGTGCGCGTCTGGCGTTGCCCCCGGAGGCGTCACCCCAGAAAATGTCTCGATCCGCATAGGAGAAGTAGAGTTTGCCGTCATATTCTCCATGGAACTGGCTGAGCGTGTTGATGCGCATTTCGCCCGGTGGAATGATGAGCTCGCCTTCTTCGCCGTTGGAGCTGTCCAGCGAAATAATTTCTCCGGCCCACATCCAGAATATCTCGTCGAAATCTTTGTAAGAAGCGCCACCGTCAAATGAGAATTCCATTTCGGGAAAGGCGGCCAAGACATTTAAGGCGGCCTTCTTGTCGAAAGGCATGCGCAGGGTGACGTTGTAAGGGTTCCAGACGTAGATTACTGGCGTGACCATGAGGTAGACTATCTTGTCATTGCTTTGGTGGTCGGTGTTTGGCGGGCCATTGGCTGGGTTGGCGTCCAGGTACTGCTCGTCGGGATTGTAGGGCATGCCGTTCCATGTGTTGTAGCCCTTGTAAAGTGAGAAAATGTATTGGTAACGGACAACGACGGGCATCGGCGCATCGCCCTTTTTTTCGGGGGCAAGATCATTGTCTACTTCTGGTTTGACGTCCATGATGTCGTAGCGAGGTGCGCCATTGCTAGCGGCGTCGAGCATCAGGTAGCGGTTGTGAAAGCGCTGCACGTAGTCCCAGGTTGGGCCTGTTACGGTGGGAGCCGCCTCGGCGCCAAGGTGGAAGAGCGGCTTGGGCTCATCGGGTGAGGTGAGGAAGCTTTCGGGCAAGTCGGCTTCAGCAAAGGCGAGGCTCAAGTCCTGGCGAAAGCCGCCGTTTTGCACATCGACGAGCAACCCGTGGCCGTAAGGGGTGATGGCGTTGAACTTGCCCTCGTAGGCATCAGCGTCGCCGAGTTCTTGAATCGCTGCAAGTTTGAGGATGTCGTGGCTGAAGAGGGCGTTGCTGTTGAGGTCGTCTTCGGTGAGGGTTTCCCAGCTTTCAATGGCGCGGAGATTGGCGCGGCTGTTGGAGGAAATCGCGTTCAGTTTGTCGATGTTCTGAATGGTCTCAGACTGGGATTCGCCATGGACATTGGCTTTTACGCCCTCGTCGCCAACCCAGTAGGCGAAGCCGCTTTCGCGCCAGTCGCTCGTGCTGTTGTCGATCGTTTCGCGCAGGGCGAAAACGTAGTCGGACTCCATGTTCGTCGAGTCGCCAACGGTGCCTTCTCCAACGAGCTTTACTGCGTTGCTTGAGTTGCGGTCAAAGGTTTTGGCGAGGGCAAGCAGCGCGTCGCCCTGAAGATTGGTTTCGCGGAAACCGCTGACGAGCCAACCGCGAAAAGAGTCGGGCTTGCCGTCGGATGCGTTGTTCAAAGTAGGGTCATCCGAGCGATCGGAAGCATTGTCCCAATCGAGGCTGTTCCAGGCGCCTGTCCAGTAGGGCTGTTGGACGTTGGCTGCGCCGTTTTCGTCGCCGAAACCATCGGTGTCGGGATTGGCGTCGAGGATCGCGGCGTTGGCGGAAATGCGTTGATCGGGCCCGAGCTCCTGCTGTAGTTGGCCGATGGCGACTTGCAGCCCGAAGAGGGCGTTTTGGCGGGCTAGGGATTGCTTCTGGGTGTGCAGCTCGGTGCTGAGCTCCACTCGCACTAGCGTCGCCATGGAGATCACGAGCAGGATCATCAGTGACATCAGCGTGAGGGCGATGACTAAGGCAAAGCCGTGCTGTGCGCTGTGTGTACTGTGTCTGGGGTGGGGGTGTTGGGGGGTAGTTTTCATCACGGACAACGAAATGGCCGGAAGGAATGTGTCTTGAGCTTAACGCATGCAGCGCGGCTTGTCGTTATAAAACGTTCGCAAGCCGCGCGATTGCTCCGAAAATTACAATGCTTCGAATTCGACAACGGTGATGCGCTGCTTGGCGGCGTCTGCCGGGCGCCAGAACCAGCCTTTGGGGTCCCAGGTCTGGGCGAACGATAATTCGCTGGTCAATTGCTTGTAATCAGCCAGCGCGAGCTTGGATTCGCCTTTGGCTTCGTAGGCTTGCCCACGAATGAACAGGCAGGTGCCGACGTCGTTCAGCGCCCAAAATGAAGATGCGGTTTCCTTCGGCGCGGCGTCGGTGAGGCCGGCCTGCATTTCCTTGGCCTGAGCGGCGTACATCTCGATGCACTTGCTGGTGTAGTCGATCGCGAGGTCGTAATTCTTCTGGCCCAGCGCGTCCCATGCTTTTGAGGTCAGGGTTTCCGAGCTGAAATTACCGTAGTCCGGTGCGGGCGCGCCTGCCTCTTGGGCGAAGCTGTTTAGAGCCAGCAGCATGCTGGCGAAGGTGAGGAGCAAAAGGGATTTAATCGGGTAACTTGTTTTCATGGAACATTACGGTGCTCCGATTTTTGAAGGGGGTCAAGTTTATTAATACAATTTTATGCAACTTTTGTGATTTTTAATGCCGAATTAGGCAGTGATTCCGTGCAATTTTCATGTCTGGCTTGATGATTTACTTCGACTCAAATCCGCTCGAAATCACCGCTTTTCGCCAGTAAGTTAATGCCAAGAAGTAGAGGCTAATTATGTGCAATTAGCTGTTTTGTCGGTATTTGGCTGCTGCGGCAGCGCGGACGATTAGAGTGAGTAGGCGCGTGGCTTTTCGAGGGTTTGGCCATCAAGTAACTGACAGCTCATGAGGATGTGCTGAGAGGGGCCAAATCGCTTTTTGAGCAGGTCGTTCAGTCGCTTAGCGGCTGCGTATCCGATATTGCGATAGGGAATTTGGATGGTGCTCAGTTCCTCGGTTTCTTTGGGCGCAGGAATGCCGTCGAAGCCAGTTATAGATACGTCTTGCGGGGTGCGAATGCCGCGTTTTTTGAGTTCGCGAATGAGATCGTAGGCCTGGTGGTCGGCGGCGCAAACGTAGGCAGTAACGCCATCTCGAATGCGCTCGGCGGCGAGATCAAAGCTGTCTTCCAGCGATACGGTATTGCGTGGCTGGGCGTTAATCAGATCTCGCTCAACAATGGGCAGATCCAGTTGGGTCATCTTCTCGGTGTAAGCGCCAAATCTGCGGAGTGACCAACTGGCTTCAGTGGGATAGGCTTTGGTGTAAAACCCGATTCGGCGATGTCCCAAGTTGTGCAATTTGTTTATCAGCAACGCGATGCCTTGGTAGTGATTGACGTCAACGCAATCGAGTTCGCCAGAGTTGCGCTGCTCCACCAAAGACACGCAGGGCATGCGAATGAGCAGTTCATCGATGACCGGCTTGGGGAATGGATAGAGCAGCAGTAGGCCGGACCAGTGTCGGCCAACTGTGTTGAAGAGGTCCTTGTAGGTCGCGTGGTTAATGGACTGAATGTCTGGGTCGACGAAGTGTACGGACACGCCGACTTTGGCCAGTTGGCAATACTCGGAAACGCCTTTGAGTAGCAGTCGGCCTGGGCTTTCGTAGTCCATGCGATGATACTCCTCTTCCTTGGAGCAGATGAGCACGCCGAATATGGGGCGAGTGCGTTTTTTGCCCGACTGCGAGGTGCGCATGGAAATGTGGTTGTAGCCCATGCGGGAGGCCAGCTCGAATACGCGCGCGCGAGTTTCAGGGTTGATGCCGGGGTGGTTGGTGAAGCAACGGGAAACGGTTGCACGGGATAGATCCAGGGCGTCGGCTATCGCTTGCTGATTGATTTGTTTCATATATAATTACGTTAGTCGATGTTCCTGAACTATTTTGCGATTTAATGCAACTAAATCATTTTACAGCCTTGACAATCTATTGTGCAATTCTATGCAATTTAAGCATGAAGCAAATCCCGTTGCGTCGTATGACCCCTTATAAGTTGATTTCCCTTATCGTATTCACTGCAACATTGTGCGCAGGCCAGTTGCTTGCCGCCAGCAATGTGGAGATAAAAGAGACTGCTCCGCATCAATTTGAGCTGTTGGTGGATGGTAAGCCGTTTTTCGCCAATGGCGTTGGCGGCTACAATAATTTGCCCATGCTGAAGAAAATGGGCGGCAACTGTTTCCGGACTTGGGGCATTGAGTCGCTGGAGGAGCGGATCGATGGCAAGCCGCTGCTCGATTACGCCCACGACTTGGGTCTCATGGTGGTTGTCGGCATCTGGCTGGGCCATGAGCGGCACGGCTTTGATTACTCGGATCAAAAACAACTGCGCAAACAGCGAAACGATGTAGAAGCTGCCGTGCGCAAATACAAAGACCACCCGGCAATTCTCATGTGGGGATTGGGCAATGAGATGGAAGGCCCCATTTCCGATGGCAGTGAAGTCCGCATTTGGAAGGAGCTAAACCGGCTAGCCAAAATCGTGAAAGACGAAGATCCGAATCATCCAGTGATGACAGTCATTGCGGGCATTGGCGGAGAGAAAGTGAAGAACATCATCAAATACTATCCAGAGATCGATGTGCTGGGCGTTAACGCCTACGCCAGCGCGCCGGGCGTTGGCGGTGGCTTGGTCGAGCAGGGTTGGAAAAAGCCATTCATGCTGACTGAGTTTGGGCCCAGTGGGCATTGGGAAGTCGGGCACACGTCGTGGGGCGCGCCGATCGAACCGACCAGCCGAGAAAAGGCGGCCTCGTATTTTGCCACGCAAAAGCGAGTGATCGAGGACGGGCAGGGCATGTGCCTGGGGACATTCGCCTTTCTTTGGAGTCACAAGCAGGAAACCACCTCCACTTGGTACGGCATGTTTTTACCGAGTGGCGAAAAACTCGGTACAGTTGACGCGATGAGCTATGCGTGGAACGGCGAGTTTCCGAGCAACCGCAGCCCGAAGCTAATTTCCTTGTCCTCCCCGGCGGACCAAAAGCGGGTGAAGCGCAATTCAATGCAGACTGCGCAAGTCGATGTGCAGGACGCCGAGGGGGACCCTCTTGATATTCAATGGATCGTCACGGCCGAGAGCACGGACCGCCAGACTGGCGGCGACCATGAAGCCACGCCGCCATCTTTTCCAGAGCTGGTTGCGCGTAACGGTGGCGAACGTGTGGAATTCCGCGCCCCGTCGAAATCCGGCGCTTATCGACTGTTTGTTTATATCCGCGACAATGCGGGTGGCGCCGCAACGGCCAACTTCCCCTTCTACGTCGAGTAACCCTACTCAGAGACCCCAGACATCATGATTACTGATACGCTTCCCGCCTCCAGGGTTGGGGCTGATGAGCGCGTTGTTGGCGCTCCGGCCAATGCGCCCAAGATGGTTTCCATTGATGGCGAACGCTTTGTCGCTATCGAGCAAGCTGAGCAAATGCCGCCGTTTTTCCTGACCATGGTCAGTGCGACGAATCATTGGTTTTTTGTCAGCAGCCAGGGCCCCTTGACTGCAGGTCGTGGCTCCCCGGACACCGCGTTGTTTCCATACTACACGGTCGACAAGATCATGGACAATTGGAACACGACGGGCCCGCAAACGATCATCCAGCTGGGCCAGGCGCGTTGGGAGCCTTTCACGCCCTATGCGGCGCGGCAGTTCAAAATCGAGCGCCGCCTGCTCAAGAGCATGAACAGTGACTCGCTGATTTTTGAAGAGACCAACCGTAGCCTGAATCTTCGCTTTAGTTACCGTTGGCGCACTTCGGAACGCTTTGGTTTCATCCGTACGGCGACGTTGCAAAATCTGTCCACGAAAGCGCTGTCGCTGGACGTGGTGGACGGGTTGGAAAACTACCTGCCGGCGGGCATCGATGAGCGAACGCAGAATGTCTATAGCTGCCTGGGCGATGCCTATAAGCTCACCGAAATTGACGCCGACGACAGCCTGCAAGTTCACCGCATGGCTTCGGGATTGACGGATGAGGCTGCGCCGATGGAAGTGCTGCGCGCAACGACGGTGTGGTCGCATGGGTGGCCAGAGAGCCAAGTGCTGGGCCGTCGCGCGAGTGCGCTGGACTTCCTCGAAGGGCGCCCGGTTCATGAGCCTTCACAGATCCGGGCCGTGCGAGGCGCCTACTTTAATGCTGGTCGGATTCTACTTGAGCCTGGTGATGAAAAGTCCTGGAGCCAGATCGCGGAAATCATGCAGAGCCAATCCGCAGTTGCGACGCTTAAGTCCCAACTTAAGCGCCCTGATCAGTTGTGGGAACAGGTTGTAGAAGACGTGGATGCTGGTAGCCAGGCATTGGAAAGGCTCATCGCGTCGGCGGATGGCTGTCAATTGACTGCCGATGCAGCTTACTGCGCACATCATCGATCGAATGTGTTGTTTAACATTATGCGAGGCGGTGCTTTTGTAGACAATTACAGGATCGATACCAAGCTGCTCATCGAGTCGATTCGGCAAAACAAGAAGACACTCAACGCGGTCGAAGAAGCTTGGTTGTCTTCGCTTAAAGAAAGCATTACCTATCCGGAGTTGATTGAACTGGCGGAGGGCGACGCGAGTGATGACTTGGCGAGGCTTTGCCGTGAGCATCTGCCTTTGATTTTTAGCCGTCGTCATGGTGACCCAAGCCGTCCTTGGAATCGATTCCACATTAAAACAAAAGATGCGCAGGGGCGTGATGTGGTTGGCTTTGAGGGCAACTGGCGCGACATTTTTCAAAACTGGGAGGCGCTGGCTTACAGTTACCCGCATTTCAATGACGCCTTCCTGCACAAGTTTCTCAACGCTTCGACTGCCGATGGTTACAACCCGTATCGGATCACTGCGCAGGGGCTGGATTTCGAAAAGCCTGACCCAGACGACCCCTGGGCGTCGATTGGTTACTGGGGCGATCATCAGATCATTTATTTGCTCAAGTTGCTTGAATTTGCCGAGCGCTTGGATGGGCCGGGCTTTCGCGACAAGCTACACGAAGCGGGGTACGTCTTTGCAGATTCGCCATACGAGATTAAATCATTTACGGAACTGACGCGCGACCCCAATCACTCGATTCGGTTCAATTGGGAACGCGATAAAGCTATTGAGTCGCGCGTTGCCGAGGTGGGCGCCGATGGAAAATTATTACACGGCGATGATGGCGGCTTGCGGCGTGTTAGCCTGATGGAAAAGCTGTTGATTCCTGCACTGGTGAAGCTCAGTAACTATTGTCCGGGCGGCGGCGTTTGGATGAATACGCAGCGTCCGGAATGGAACGACGCCAACAATGCCTTGGCGGGGTGGGGGCTGTCGATGGTGACGACCGCTTACCTGCATCGTTACTTGCTCTTCCTGCGTAAAGTGGTGAGTGAAGGTTCGGGCGCCTATACGTGCAGCGAGTCCGTGGCGGAGCTGCTTTGTTCGCAGAAGAACGCCCTTGCTGCAGCGCCTTTAGATGCGCAGATGGACGATGCCCGGCGCTACGCTTTGCTGCGTGAGTTGGGTGAGGCTGGCGAAGCTTACCGGGAGCGAGTTTACGCGGGTAACTTTGGATCGCAAAGTGAAGTTGAACCGGCTGATCTGAACGCTTGGATTGACCAGGCTATTCGGCGTTTGGAAGGCGCAATTCGCCTGAACCAGCGAGCCGATGGCTTGTTTCATGCCTACAATACCTTGAGCTTGGATCTGGATGCGGAAACCGCAAGCATTGGACATCTGGGCGAAATGCTGGAAGGGCAGGTCGCGGTGCTGAGTGCGGGTGTCTTGAATTCGCACGAAGCATTGACGGTCCTACAGGCGCTGCAGGAAAGCCAGCTCTATTGCCCCGAGCGCAACAGCTACATTTTGTATGCGGATAAGGAGATTCCGGAATTTCTCAATGTCGGCCAGGCGTCGAGCGATGCCGTGGAGGCGATTCCGTTACTCGCAAAACTTCTGGAGCAAGGCGACAGCTCGATCATTGAACGCTCGCCCAGTGAAGGCTGTTGTCGCTTTCATGCGCGACTCGCCAATCGCTTTGAGCTTGAAGCCGTGTTAAATGACTTTGCATCGCAAAGTGAATATGCCGAATTAGTTGCGCAGGATCGCAACGCGGTGCATGCACTGTACGAGAATGCTTTTAATCACCGGGGCTTTACCGGGCGCAGTGGGTCGATGTTTGCCTACGAAGGCTTGGGAAGCATCTATTGGCACATGGTGTCCAAGCTGATGCTGGCTGTGGCGGAGTTGGCGCTCGAAGCTGCTGGAGTCGATGAATCAGCTTACGCAGAATTGGAGCGTCGCTACTATGCGATACAGGGCGGGTTGGGCTTTCGTAAATCCGCACTCGACTACGGGGCTTTCCCAGCCGACGCGTATTCGCATACACCGGCGCATGCTGGCGCCCAGCAACCCGGACTGACCGGCATGGTCAAGGAAGGCATCCTGGCGCGCTTTGCGGAGCTGGGCGTAAGCTATCGCGATCAGTGCATTCATTTTGAGCCAAAGTTACTTTGCAATGCAGAGTTTATGAGGCAAGGCGCTGGTTGCCGCGTATTGAGTGTGGATGGCATGGCTCGCGGTTTGAGCATTCCGCCGCAAGGGCTGCTTTTTACCTTGGCGCAAACGCCGATTATCTATCAGCGAACTGAACGTAAGTCGACTTTGATTCAAGTCTGCCATGTGGATGGCGCCGTGGCCGTTGTTCATGATCATAAGTTGCCGCGTGGCGTGGCGGCAGACATCCTGAATCGCAGTGGGAATATCGACCACATTGTGGTGAAGCTGCCAGCTTAGTCTCCTCTGAAAACCTCCCCCCTTTATGAGCGAGTCAGCATCACTTTCGATTCGGGAAAAAGTCGGATACGCTTTTGGCGACACGGCCTCGAATATATTCTTTCAGTTTGTTAACATCTTTCTGCTGTATTACTACACGGATGTGTTCGGACTGGCGCCAGCGGCAGTTGGCGCAATGTTCGTTGCGGCTCGTTTTTGGGACGCGATCAACGATCCCTTGATGGGCGCATTGGCTGACCGCACGAATACGCGATGGGGTAAATATCGCCCCTATCTGCTCTGGATGGCGATACCGTTTGGGTTGATGGGGTATCTGTGCTTTGCCAATCCAGACTTTAGCGAAACTGGTAAGCTAATCTATGCCTATGCGACCTACATCGGCCTCATGATGATCTACACCGCGATTAACGTGCCTTACTCGGCGCTGATGGGGGTGATGACGCCTAGTTCGGTGGAGCGGACCAAGCTAGCCAGCTATCGCTTTGTCGGCGCATTTTCGGGCACACTACTTATTTCGTTGGGAGTGCGCCCGCTGGTGCGTGAGCTTGGCGACGGTGATGAGGCGTTGGGCTTCAAGTTGACGATGGGGCTGCTCTCAGTGGTGGCGATTGGCTTGTTTTTAATCACGTTCGCCTGGACCAAGGAGCGTGTAAAGCCGCAGAGTGAGGAAGGCGTCAGTTTACGAAAAGACATTGCGTTTCTTTTTCGTAATCGGCCTTGGGTGATCATGGTCATTGCGGCGATTCTGACACTGTCTAACGTGGCGGTTCGCGGCGCGGTGACGGCGCATTTTTTCAAGTATTACATCGGTGACGACGGAGAAGCCGTATTCTGGTTCCTGGATAAAACGTCGTTGATGCTCACTTCCGGATCACTCGCATTTATCGTGGGAATTTTCTTTACGTCGTGGTTGAGCAAAACCTTTGGCAAACGAAATTCGTTGATGGCGCTTACGCTGCTGAACGGAGTGACTTTGCTGGCGTTTTATTTCATCCCTCCCGGCGCCTTTTACACCATGTTGGCAGTGAATGCACTGGGCAGTTTGTTGGCCGGTCCGACGCCCGCGCTGGTATGGGCAATTTATACCGATGTCGCTGATTACGGTGAATGGCGCTTTGGTCGACGTTCAACGGGGCTTGTGTTTTCCGCCGCCATGTTTGCGCAGAAAATGGGGCTGACGATCGGGGGAGGGCTGTCTGGCTGGTTGCTTGGCTGTTTTGGCTACGTTGCCAACCAGGAGCAAACGCCGGAAGCGATTCTTGGAATTCGTATGCTCTTTTCGATCTTACCAGGCTTGCTGGCCGTGGCCAATGGTGTTATCCTATTTTGGTATCCTTTATCTGATCGTGAGGTTGCTGAAATTGAAGCGGATTTAAAAATCAAACGAGAATCAATTAATCCTGTAAACGCTTAATAGTAGATGAATAAAATTACCTCTATTGTGGCGCTGTCTGCGTCCACTTTTCTCATTCCTTTCGGCTCCCATGCTGATGTTGAAATTTATCAGACGACGCGACAAGGCGACCGTCTGGACAAAGTGGAGGCGGTCGCAACCGGCGAGGCGTCTTATACCTTGACGCTCGATCCAAGCAAGACCTACCAGACGCTCGTCGGTATTGGAGGGTCTTTTACGGAGTCCTCGGCACAAGTCATCAGCGAACTTTCCAAAACCAAGCGTGAACTGGCGCTGCGTAGCTACTTTTCACCGGCAGGCGCCCGCTATTCGCTGACCCGTACGCACATTGCCAGCAGTGATTTCTCCGTCACCAACTACACCTACGCGCCGGTCCCGGGGGATAAGGACCTCGAGCATTTTTCCATCGAGCCAGACCGCAAGTATCTCCTGCCAATGATTAAAGAAGCGCAGGGCATCGCGGGAGCCGATTTTAAAATCATGGCTTCGCCGTGGACGCCTCCGCCTTGGATGAAGACTAACAACCACTGGAATGGCGGCAATTTGAAGCGTGAGCATTACCAGACGTTTGCCGACTACATGGTCAAATACATTCAGGCTTATGCGGTGGAAGGGATTCCGATTTGGGGCGTGACGCCGGCCAATGAACCGCTGGGCAATGGCAGCCAGTGGGAGAGTGTGCATTTTTCTGCGCATGAGATGGCGGACTACATTGGTGATTACCTTGGGCCGACTTTGGCCAAGCATGCGCCGGAGGTGAAGATCTGGGCTTATGATCAGAATCGTGGGGATCACTTGGTTGAGTGGGCCGAGACGATTCTGGGTAATCGGAAGGCGGCGAAGTATACAGCAGGTATGGCCGTGCACTGGTATCAAAGCACGATCGACTACAGCGCCTGGTCACTGGATAAAGTGCACGAGGAATTTCCAGATAAGCAAATACTACACTCGGAGGGCTGCATCGATGCGGTCGGCGACCATGAGGCGATTGGCTCCTGGCTTGAGGATGACTGGTATTGGCGCGCCGAAGCAACTGATTGGGGCTACGACTGGGCGGCGGAAGATGACAAGGTGAACCACCCGAAGTATCGTCCTTTTTACCGCTATGCTCGTGACCTGATTGGCGGCTTTAATCATCATTTCGTGGGTTGGGTAGACTGGAATATGTTCCTCAACACCCGTGGGGGGCCGAACCATGCCCGCAATTACTGCCTTGCGCCGATTCTGGTCGATAGCGGTAAGGATGAATTTTACCGCACTCCTCTGTTTTATGCGTTGGCGCATTTTAGCCGTTACATGCGCCCCGGCGCAGTACGCATCGACATGGTCGGCCATGATGAAGTGCTGATGGCCACTGCGTTCAAGAACCCGGATGCCTCCATCGCTATCGCTGTGTTTAACACCTCCGAAGAGGCAATCAATTTTGACCTGCAGTTTATGAATCGTGGAAAAAAGACGATAATGATACCTGGTCAAGCGTTGCAGACAATCCTTGTCAAGGACTAGGCCGAGGAATAAATGCCCTAAAAATCGACTATGTAATTTAATGCAATTTAACTTGACGCGTGCATAAAATTGTGACACTTTCACTCCATACTAACCAATACCCTCACAGACCCCTCAATAAACCTATGAAAAAGACAATCATTGCCTTATCTCTCGTTCCGTCGTTGTCGCTCGTTAGCAATCTAAGCGCGGTCGATTATGTGTGGAACGGCGCACCGGATGGCGATTGGGCCACCGCTACTAACTGGAGTCCCAACGGAATTCCTAATCTCACTGGTCCAGACAATGCGACAGTGAATGGCTCCACCGTTTACACGGCGCCAGGCGACTTTTTTCTGACCAATGGCAGCACGCTTACCATTCAAAGCAGTGGCAGTTGGATACAGGAAGGCGATATTTCATGGATCCAGGCATCTGGTGGCATTCTGACGATTGAAACCGGTGGCTCGTTTGACACTGGCACCGCTGGAAACTTCAATAATACTGGCGCAAACACGCTTAATATTGGTGGGGTATTCGAACTGAACGGCATTGCGTTGACGCTGGACGATGACTCGATGACGATTTCTTCCGGAGGCCAGTTTAACTCAACGGCCAACTTCTTAATCTCAGCGGATACCGCATCTTTCCTCATGACAGGAGGCGTGGCGAATACTGCTGAATTCAAGCCAAATGGAACGAGCAACGCCACCATCAATGGCGGTATTTATAATGCATCTTTGGTTTCATTTGATGGAGGTGTTTCCAGCAAAGTCAACTTGGGTGGCAGCGGTCGTTTGAACATCGCAAACGGTGGCACCTTTCAAGGAATTTTCGCCATCGGCGATGACGATTACATTAACATCACTTCGGCCAGTTCAGTGTTGTTCATTGATAACCTGGACGAGGCAAACAAAGACATCCTCATGGCTAGTGGCCGTGTTCGCGTCAATGACGTAAACTCTGGCATCATCGCAACTGCAGTCGGTAATGGGTATGAGTTTACCTCTAACATACCGGAGCCTTCGACTTATGCAGGGCTATTGGGATTGGCGACTTTAGGCATCATGATGATTCGCCGTCGCAAGCAATAATTCTTTTGTTTTTATTTCGAAGCCGTCAGCAAGAGCTGGCGGCTTTTTACCACAAACAGACACCGCATCTCCGACCAACTTCTGGTCGTTCCCTCCCAACTAAAGCAGCCGCATGAATGCTCGCTTGCCGGGCTGTGCTTACCCCAGGTTTTAGCCTTATCGCTATGCGTTTCCGACTACCATCATGCTCTATTACCCTAAATCTTTTAAGATAAATAAAACTATAATCGGATTATTTTTATTCGTAAAAATTGTAGTTTGTTCTTCTTTGCATGCAGAATTTTCGGATGCAAATTTCATCTCGGAAACTGTTTACAGCGGCAACGGAGTTGTCTCACTGGAGTTCGACGATGCCGGTCGCCTTTATGTCAATGAGAAGCAGGGGAGATTGCTCGTGCTGGAGCCAAATGATGGACCCGACATTAGCATCAGCTATCAATATTTTGAGGGCACTTGGACAGAGTTGCCGGACTTTGGCGCCTTGACTCCGGTGGCCAGCGGTTCCGTTGCGGGGTTTGATTTGGAGCCCCGACTACGGGACGATAATTTTGCTTTTCGCTACACCGCAACACTGAGCATTGCGACAGAAGATGACTACACGTTTTACACGACTTCAGACGATGGTAGTCGTCTGTTGATTGATGGTGTGGAAGTGGTCGACAACGATGGTTTGCACGGCAACATCACAGAAGAGGGGACGATTTATTTAACGGAGGGGGATCACACCGTAGTAGTCGAGTTTTTCGAAAACGGAGGTGGTGAGAGTCTGACAGTGGAATGGGAGAGTTCGACGATTGTGCGGCAGCAATTAGGAGGAGCAGGCGGCGATTTCAATCCGCCGCTCGTCGTCGCCGACATCACATCTGCGGTCAATACCGATGGCGAACGTGGTTTGCTCGGCATGCGGCTCGATCCAGATTTTGCGAACAACCGCTACGTCTATCTGTTTTATTCAACCTCCAGTGATCAGCGCTTGTCGCGCATCACGCTGGATGAAAGCTTCACGCAGATGGTTGCAGGTTCGGAAGTGATTTTGCTTTCCGGCTTGCCCAACGAAACCAACGTTCACAACGCCGGCGACTTGCAATTTCACCCGAATGACCCGTATTCGCTCTACGTCATGCTGGGCGATGATGGCAACCGCTACGTCGTTGATGACTTGGACGTTTACAACGGAAAGATCCTGAAAGTCGACGCCGCTACTGGCTTGGGATTGGCCGATAATCCCTTTTACGATGGCGATCCTGATAGCGTGCGCTCACGCGTTTGGGCGCACAGCTTTCGCAATGCGTTTCGCTTTGTTTTCGATCCGGCGGCACCGCTTGACGAGGTGATGTATCTTTCCGAAAATGGTGATGGAACGGATCGCCTCGTGCGCATCGAGAAGGGGGCTGATGGTGGTTGGCCAGATGAGTTTGAAACATCGTCAGCCGACGGAAAGCGCATCATCTTGCGGACGCATAGTCCATCTGCCACGGGCGTAATTATTCTGCGCGGTGGCCCCTTTGCTCCGGATGGTCCGGTCATCTACCAAGCTCGCTATGGCCAGGAAATTAACCGTTGGTCCTTGACCGGGGCGGAATTGGATGCAATCACCGCAATTGAGTCAGATAACGGCGCTGCCTTCCTCAGTGATCCGCCTGCGAGCATGGTATCCTTCGAACTCGGGCCCGACGGAGCACTCTATTATACAGATACCAATCAGGGCGCATCATTGGGCAATGGTTATGAGATTGGCCGCATTCGTTTTCAAGGTGGTGAGCCGCCAGTAGCAAGCTTTAGCGTAACACCTGAGCAAGGCGCTGCTCCGTTGATCGTCGATTTCACTGATACATCCATAGCGCCGGATTCATCGATCGTCTCATGGAGTTGGGACTTTGGCGATGGCGCGACGAGCACACAGCAGAGTCCGCAGCACAGCTATAGTGAAGCCGGCGTTTATACAGTCAGTCTTACGGTGGTGAATGCGTTGGAGTTAACCGACACGGTGGAAGCCCAGGTGTCGGTATTTGAGTCACCGAACATAGATATCATGGGCGAGATTGCCGACGTGAGTGACGGCTCGTCGCAATCGGTCGGCGTGCCGGTCGAGCTCACATTCTATCAGGCAGATGGCGTTACGCCTGCGGTGGTGACTGGCGGCAGTGGTCTAAACCAGAATGTGCTCGGCGTTCCTGCTGGCAGTGATGTCGATCTGTCAATCAATGTTCAACTGACGGAAACTGGATTTGTGGTTGTCGCTGATGATGCGAATGCCGCTGGGTTCGCCGCAATCACGCACGGCTTTATGGTCGATTTAAGGAATGGCGCCGAACTCGAGCTGAACCTGAATTTTTCGAACACTGCCTGGGCCGGTCGTGTGCTGGATACCCGAGGCGAACCAGCGGTGGTCGATGTTGGCATATCGCGTGGCGAGAATCAGATCCCGTATGGGATCATTGGTGGCCGTGACTACAGCAGCAATGCGCGCTATGCACCTACCGGAATCGAGAATCGCTTGGACGTGGATGCACTGGGCTTTTTCTATTTTCCCATTGCGAGCGCAGATGCAGATGACGTGTTTTACTTGGATGCTCCGGGTGATTCCGGAACGAATGTTTACGGACGTGTGCAAGTCGGCGAAGTCATTTCGAATGCTGGACTCGTAGAAAGCGAGCCAGTCCTTGGCCTATTCGATGGGGGTGAAGACGTGGATGATTTATCGGGCATTGCCGAGACGCCAAACATCGATTTTGTCAGCGACGTACAGGTGATTTTTTCAGCTAACTGCATTGGCTGCCATAACGATATCGCAACCAACAGCGGCGGCTTGGATTTACAGCCAAGCGCCAGCTTTGCAGAGCTGGTGAACCAACTGAGCGTTGAGGCGCCGGGGGTCAAACTCGTGGAGCCTGGCTCGCCGGAGCGCAGTTACCTGATGGAAAAAATAAATTCCGACCAACCGCAAGTGGGCGACCGTATGCGCCCTCACGATCCGATGTCGCTTGAGGATCAGGCAACGATTCGCGACTGGATCCAACAACTCTCCGCCTACCAGCTTTGGCGTGGTGAAACCTTCGGTGAAGAATCGAGCTCAAATGAAGCAGAACCCGAAAGCGACTTCGATGGGGACGGCGTCCAGAACTTGATCGAATATGCACTTCAATCCAATGCGGCCAACAATGGGGATTTTGCGAGTGTCAATGCGTTGTCCGATTCGGATGGCATTGTGCTAACCGTTGCGGAGCCGCTGGACAGCATTGCAATCCGTTGGGAGGCTTCAACTGATTTGACTCCAGAATCATGGAGTAGTGTGGCTAGCCGTGCGGCTTTTGGTGCTTGGGCTTTGTCGCCTGGTTACGAACTGTATTCGGACCCCGAACATGATGTAATCCTCCTGATCCCGCCAGTTGGGGCCATCGATAACGGACTCTTCTTTCGATTCAAAGTAGAATCGAATTAGCACGATGCTTTCAACAACTCTCAATCCCTCAACAACTCGACATCGATAGGTTGCATTAAATTGCAACGATGTGTGTGGTTGTTATTCCCCTGAATCCCAATCCCAACATAGATGAAAAGACTACTGTGCACCCCACATCGGAGTTGTCTTGCCCGTTTGGCGGCTTTGACGACGACTCTGTCGCTAGCCCCAATGGGCCAGCTCCATGCGCAACAAGCCGTGCCGATTGGCGCAGGCAGCTACGCGGAATTCCCACCCGCGCATGAAGATATCGTTGGTGGAGAAGACATCGGCATGGTGTCCAACTTCCTCAACCGCCAGCTCTACATTCACTCGTCCAAGTCGGGCGAACCGGTTCCAACCAACGATTGGTGGACGGACCTGATTTTCAACCAATACTCGGGCAACATGTGGCCGTATCCGCTCTCGGTGCAGGCCAATGCCTCGGGGGTCAATGTTTTCTTCCCCATCGAGTTCTCGGCCTCGGGAACCGACATGCTGACGGAGTATCCCATCGGCGTAGGTGGGCAGGCCGCGATCATCCTCGGACCGAATGACACCATCCTCGCCGACTTCGAAGGCGCTGGCTGGCCTGTGGGTTGGAGCACGACGGGCGCGGCCTTTGGCAGTGGTCCAGCGGCTGGCTCGGTGTCCGGGCAATCTTTAGTCACGAACTTCAACGGCGCCGGGTTGGCCAATTCCTTCCACGGTGGCGATGCATCAACGGGGGCGTTAACTTCGCCAACCTTCACCGTCAACGCGCAGTATATACACGCGTTGGTGGGTGGTGGAAACCATCCCGGCGTCGCGGAAGTTCGTCTCATCGTCGGCGGCAATGTCGTCCGCACCATGACGGGTGAGAATTCGGAAAACCTTGCATGGCAAACCTGGGACATTTCCGAGTACAACGGCCAAACCGCGCAGGTGCAGGTGGTCGATAACGTGACCGGCGGCTGGGGCCATATCATGGCGGACCAAATTGTGATGACCAACGACGCCGACCCGGCCACGAAGTTTAGCACCGACTTTGCGCCCGCCAGCGCAGTGGCGCTTGACTGGTCGGACTGGCTCGTGCAAATGCGTCTCGAGCAAAACCCGAACGCTTACTACGACGTGACGATGGGGCACGGCCTGCCGTTTGTGTGGGTGGAGTCAACCGGCGTGAGTCCGCTGCTAAGCATCGACGCTTCGGCGATCCTTCGCGACGCCGCAGGCAACGTGCTGACGCTGCCTTACACCGGCTCAGCGATGTCCGTGGAAGTGCAGGGGAGAACGTTTGGCCTTCACGCGCCCGACGGCACGACCTTTGAGGACGCCAATGGCGATGTGCTCGTTAACTTCGGCAGTGGCTCGTATCTGGTGATCAGCGCAATGCCGGATTGGGGCTCCTTGAACGGCTTTGACGCTTATGCCTATGCCATTCCACGAGACACGATGATGACGTGGTCTTACAACCCAGCCAACGGCTTTGTTCGCACGAATTGGACGGTGACGGCGGAAGCGCTCAAGGGCGTCAACACGACCGTGCTGCAAGGCTGGATTCCGCATCATTACCGCGAGACGGATAACGATCTCACGTTCACGTCGGTCAGCTACACCACGCCGCGTGGCAAGCTGAAGCTATCGGCGTCGAACACCGCGCAGATCGATTTCCCGTTCACGGGCATCTTGCCGAATCTGCCGACGCCTAGCCAGCTCGGTGGCGCGCATGATTACTCGCCGGAGCGTATGGACTTCTACCTCGATCAATACGCGCAGCGCACGGACTACGGTGGTGACACTTATTGGGGCGGCAAGAGCCTCACACAGTTCGGTGACTACTTGACGATCTCCGCCGATTTGGGGACCGACCACGTAGACGCTCTCAAGGCTGCGCTGACGACTGCGCTTGAAGATTGGTTTACCTACGACGGCGTCGAAACAGAGCATTACTTTGCCCGTTACGATGGCTACAAGGCGTTGGTTGGCTTTAATGAATCCTATGGCTCGTCGCAATTCACGGACCATCATTTCCACTACGGTTACTTCACCCGTGCGGCTGCGTTGCTCGGTTTGCAAGACCCGCAGTTCCTCGCGGATTACGGCGACATAGCCAGGCTCGTCGCCAAGCAATACGCAAACTGGGATCGCAACGACACGGACTTCCCGTTCTTCCGCACCTTCGATCTGTGGCATGGCCACTCTTACGCGGGTGGCACCAGCGCAGGCAATGGCAACAACCAGGAGTCGAGCTCAGAGTCGATTCAATCCTGGTGCGGACTGTTCCTGCTCGGCGAAGCGATGAACGACAATGACATGCTTGCCGCTGGCGCCATGGGCTACGCGATCGAGCGCCTCGCGATCAAGGAATATTGGACGGACTATCATGGCAATCCCGATGCGACGAATCCCATCCTCGGCGATGGCGGCACGTTGCCCGTCGAATATGGCCACGAGTACGCGGGCATTGTTTTTGACAGTGGTCCTGCATACGCGACGTTCTTTAGCGGTGATCCCGGCTGGATGTATGGCATTCAATGGCTGCCGATTCAGCCCGGCCTCGCCTACATGGGTGAAGATCCGGCGTTTGCGAAATCGCAAATGAACTCCATGGTTCAAGACCGGGTGCCGACGATGGCAGGCGCGGCGCGTGGCGTTATCCGCGACTACAATCTCGCCCCCGCGCAAACCGAATGGCACAATGCAGATACTGCAGGCGCGCTTGAAAAGTTTGCTGGCGCAATCAAACTCGCCTACGACCACAACCCGACCTACACGCTCGCGCAAAGCGGCAATCCGCTTTACGTGAATGGCCAGTTGAGCTTCACCGTGGAGCCCGATGGCGCGATTACACTGGACCCGACAATCTGGTCTGCCGGCACGCTTGCGAATTACCCGGACCTCGTGCCGCCCGCCATTGGCCAACCACTCGAAGGCTGGCCAATGTATGACTACCTCTACACCAATTATACCTACGATGTAAACTACCTCGAGGACAAGTGGGAGTTTGAGGTGCTAAATTATCAAAGCGGCGTCGACACTGCGCAGGCCAAGAAAGTCATTGGCGATTGGGGCGTCGGTCTCGGCAATGTGATCCTTGGCTACATGGCTCACTACGATGCCGATGTGGTGGCTGAGCTCATGGACGAGTTTTACGACGACGGACATCCAATTGGCATCGGCAACGACACGAGCGGCCTGACGTATTACTACACGCACGCGCTGCGTTCGCTCGGGCACATCGTTTATGATCGCTACACGGACATTCCGACGAGCCAGGTCTTCTACAATCCGTCGACCGGCGTTTACAGCTACGCGGTTTACAATCCGAGCGATGTCGAGCAAACGGCCACGGTTTACAACACCAGTGGCGGCGTGATTGGCACGTTCCCAGTTCCGCCGAAGAAGGTCGTCCAACACAAGCTCGACCAAGCGTTGAACAATGTGCAGATCACGGCGTCGAACGCCGCCAAGACGGTGACGCCTGGCAGCACGATTCAGTTCTCTGCGGTGGGCTACGACCAGTATGGCGCCACGCATCCGCTGACGAGCATCAGCTGGTCTGTCAACGCCGGTGGCAGCATCGATGTGAACGGACTCTTCTCCGCGAGCGTGAATGCCGACCCGGTTGTCGTGACCGTGAATGCGGATGGACAGGAGCAGACTTACACGTTCCGTGTAGGCGATGCGCCATACCTCGCCGACATTGCGATCACGCCGGAGTTCGCCCGCGTGGAAGCTAGCTCGACGGAAACATTCGCCGCGACTGGCCTCGACCAATATGGTGACGAAGTTTCGTTGGTCGGACTCGTGTGGGCAGTCGATGGCGGCGGTTCGATTGATGCGAACGGCGTGTTTACATCCAACGGAACCACGGGCGCCTTCTACATAATTGCCGACAACGGCAATGCCTCGCAGACCGCGCTTTTCGCCGTGCATCCGCCGCTGCAAAATGTCGCGGCAGGCAAGACCACTGATGCTTCGAGTGTGGTGGGGCCAGCAGGTGAATCAGCTCTGGCTGTTGATGAAGACGGCGTGTCCCGTTGGGAAAGCGCGCATGGCAACGACGATGAGTGGTTTCAAGTCGATCTTGGCGCCAGCTATGACATCGAGCGTATCGTGATCGACTGGGAAGGCGCCTACGCCAGCGAATATGAGCTGCAGGTATCCGACGATGGCGCGAATTGGACAATAATTCTCACCGTGGAAAAAAGCACGCCAGAAGACGACGATCTCGCCGTAGAAGCTAGCGCGCGTTATGTTCGCTTCCAGGGCATCGACCGTGCGCTCGACTATGGCTACTCGTTCTATGAGTTCGAGGTTTATGGATCGGAGGGCGCGGATGCGATTGAAGGCGCGCAGCTGTTCCTGAACCCGACAGATGTGGATCTGCTTAACGGCATGTCGACGGACTTCGATGCCTACGTGTTCGACGCCAATTGGAATGGCGGCGAAACGAGCCAAATTGACTGGTCTGCCGACACCGGCTCCATTGACGCGAACGGCGCTTACACTGCCACGCAGGAAGGCGGGCCGTTCACCGTAACCGCGACCTTTACTGGCACGGTTGCTGGCGGTGGCGTGCTTGATGCAACTGCTACCGTGAATGTATCTGGCGGTGGCGCCTACATTAATATCGCCCCAAACGGAACGGCTTCGGCCTCGTCGGAAGAGGGCGCTGGCATGGAGGCATCGGCGGCGATCGATGAAAGCCTGGGCACGCGTTGGTCGTCCATCTTCGAAGATGATGAGTATATCACCGTCGATCTTGGCCAATCCACCTATATTGACTCGGTCATTCTTCGCTGGGAAGGCGCTTATGGCGAAGACTACCACATTCAGCTCTCTGATGATGGGACGAACTTCGCCAACGCAATCAGCGTAACCGGCGGCGATGGCGGCGAGGATGATCTGCCGATCGGCGCCAGCGGTCGCTATGTGCGCATGCAGGGCGTAAGCCGTGGCTCGCCTTGGGGCTATTCGCTGTGGGAGTTCGAGATCTATGCGCAAGGCACGCCTCCACCGACGAATCTAGCCGAAGGTCAGCCAGTGGTCTCATCCTCTGATGAAGGCGTCTACATCGCCGATGCAGCGGTTGATGGCGATGGCGGCACCCGTTGGTCCAGCGAGTTTGAAGACGACGAATGGATCTACGTGGATCTTGGTTCAACGCAGACCATTTCCCAGGTCGTGTTGATATGGGAAGGCGCTTATGGATTACACTACAAGATCCAGGTTTCCGGCGACGCGACGAACTGGACAGACCTCATCGAAGTCACCAACGGCGATGGCGGCAAAGACGACTTGACCGTTTCCGGCAGTGGTCGCTACGTGCGCATGCTCGGCATTGATCGCGGCTCCCCCTGGGGTTACTCGCTGTGGGAGTTTGAGGTCTACTAGGCCAATTCCAATTCCCCAATAAATCCACCCCATGAATTGCAAGGCGGGGTCATTCTCCCCAAGGGCCCCGCCTTTTCTCAACATAAACCTGATTCCCTCAACTGTGATGAAATATTCTCGTATATTCAAACCGGGACTAGGCGTGCTTTCTCTGCTCGCTGCGACCCTTGCCAGCGGGCAGACCAATTTGGCGTTAAACCAGCCCGCCACCGCATCCAGCACGCAAGCTGGATTGACCACTGCAGAAGTTAACGACGGCGACCTCGGCACGCGCTGGGGCAGCGATTGGTCGGACCCACAGTGGATTTATATCGACCTTGGATCGGTGCAATCCATCGGCGATGTTGAACTCGTTTGGGAAGGCGCCTACGCCACCCATTATTTTATACAAACTTCTGACGACGCGCTGGCGTGGACGGACATTGCTGAAATTACAGATGGCAATGGCGGCACGGACACGATAACCGTTGGCGCGGATGCGCGCTACGTTCGCATGTATGGCCTCGAACGCCCGGGCGGTTATGGGTATTCGCTCTGGGAGTTCGCCATCTATGATCAGTCCACCACACCGCCTAACGAAGAAGACTTTGCGGAAGGCCAACCCACCTATGCCTCGAGCATAGAAGGCGCCTACACCGAAGGACTCGCCACTGACGGCGATCCTGCGACCCGATGGGCCAGCGCTTATGAGGACGACGAGTGGATCTATGTCGATCTTGGCGAAGCAAAATCCATCGAGCGCGTTTACCTGCGCTGGGAGGATGCCTTCGGCTCCGGTTACATCATCCAAGTTTCCGATGACGCGACTACTTGGACCGACGCTTACACGGAAACCGTTGGCGACGGCGGAGAAGACGACATCACGTTGGCTTCACCAGTCAATGGCCGTTACGTGCGCATGCAGGGCGTGACGCGAGGCTCCGAGTGGGGCTACTCGCTCTGGGACTTCGAAGTCTATGGCTCCGCAGCGCAGCCGGAGGGCGATTTGGCTGCGGGTAAGTCAGTCGTTGTCTCATCCGAACAGGACCCGGTTGGTTTGTCCAAGGACTTCGCGGTAGACAGCGACGGACTCACACGTTGGGCTTCCTTGGAGACGGATACCGAATGGATCTACGTGGACCTAGGTTCCGCAAGCTCGGTTAGTCGTGTTGTGTTGACTTGGGAAGACGCCTATGGCGAGCAATACATTATCCAAGTATCAGACGATGCGGCGACTTGGACTGATGTCTTTACCGAAACCGCTGGCGACGGCGGAACAGACGACATCTCGTTCGATACCGTCACCGCGCGTTATGTGCGGATGCAAGGTGTGGAGCGTGGAACGATCTATGGCTATAGCTTATGGGACTTCGAAGTCTACAGCACGAGCAACAACAATTCCGGACCGACCGGCCCGACGGACGTCACGCTCGCGGGAGAATACGTGGAATACGTTCGCGTGAACGTTAGCCCAAACACCAATGACGACGAAGAATACTTCATCTTCCAGAACGTGGAAATCAGCGATACGATTAACTATGATATCGGAACTGAAATTACGATTTCCAAGCATTACGTTAGCCTGGGAGTCGGCTATGATCTGCGCATTTCGGCTGTCAATGCAAATGATCAACAGATCGTGGGCGGCGAAGACTTTGGGTTCCCGATGACACTGACCGTTTATGAGGGCCTTACTATTAACCTTGAGAAAATCAAGGCCAGCAATGGTTTGGACCTCGCGTTTGGCAAACCAATCTACGCATCCTCTTCGCAAGAACCGCTCGTTCCGAGCCGCGCGAATGATGGCGAGACTTACGAGACGGACCCCGAGTCACGCTGGGCTTCGCTTTCCGGCATCGACGATGAGTGGATATATGTTGATCTCGGGCAGGTCTACAACTTCAAGCGCGTGCTTCTGATCTGGGAAACCGCCTACGGGCTGGACTTCGATATCCAGGTATCCGATGATGCCGTTACCTGGACGACGGCCTATGAAGTTCGCGGCGGCAACGGCCAGACCGACGACTTGCAAATGGACGCCACTGGCCGCTATGTCCGCATGCAGGGCATTGATCGCGGAACGGATTATGGTTACTCGCTGTGGAGCTTCGAAATTTACGAAGAGGAGGGCTACAATCCAGACGACATCATTGAGGATCCATACACGGCGCCCGCCGCTCCGGACCCAGTTGGAGCTTTCGCCTTGATCAGTCCAGCCGACGGCGCGATGGAAACAGCCACGCATACGCCGACGCTGACTTGGAACTCCGTTGCTGGCGCAACCCGCTACGATGTTTACATGAACATCACTCAGGACAATTACGACTTCACGCAGCCGGGTAAGTTGCTTGATCGCTACACGAAGATCGGCGAATCAACCACGACCTCTTTCACGCTCACTGAGCCACTGCCGGATCGCTGGACTTATCAGTGGTATGTGGTCGCCGTGGACGGCGTGTCGGACCCGCGTTCGGATATCAACACCTTCAGTTTGTATATTCCGACGTTGGAGCAGGTTGATGATGGCATCAATATGGTCAACGGCGCTCGTGACATGAACCGCAACGGCACGATTGAGCCCTATGAAGATTGGACTCAGCCCGTGAGTGTTCGGGTGGATGACCTGATCTCGCGTATGACGCTTGTCGAGCAGATCTCGCAAATGTTCTTCGATTCGGATGTCGATCCATTGACCGGATTTGACTTCGGTCCAGTTGATCCTTCCGATCAGGAAACCACGCAACTCGCCAACGCTGCGACGCGTCTGGGCATTCCGTCGATCACCAGTGCTGACACCATACATGGATACAAGACTTCGTTCCCGACTGGCACCTCTTTCGCCGCTTCTAAGAACTATGACCTCATCCGTGAACTGGGTGACATGCAGCGTCGCGAAATGCGCGCCGTGGGCGCGTTTGGCACTTTGTCGCCGATTGCGGAAGTGGGCACCATGATTCTTTATCCACGCATTCAGGAAGGTTGCGGGGAAGACGCGGATGTGGCCTCTGCGATTATCCGCGCATTCCTGGTTGGCTTGCAGGCGGGGCCGGAGCTAAACCCGAATTCCATCTGGGTGACCACTAAGCACTGGCCGGGCCAAGGCGCTGGCGGTGAGCAAGTCATGGTATACGATGGCACCACTGTGCATTACCACATGCGCCCATGGCACGCTGCGATCGAAGCAGGCACCAGCGGCATTATGCCGGGCTATGGCGGCACCACGTTGTTTGGGCCCAGCACGCATGGCGCGGGTGACAACCCATACATCATCTCCTACCTTCGCAATCAGATGGGCTACGAAGGCCTGATCTGTAGCGACTGGTTGGACAGTTGGGTATGGCTCGACTCCGCCAACGCGGGTTGCGACGTCATGGGTGGCGCTGATCCGACCAAGCGTCACGATTACGATCCTGGAACACCGGAGATTGATGACTTCGACACGGAAATTGACCCCGCCGTGGTGGAAGACCGTGTTCGCCGCATCCTCGATATGAAGTTCCGCTTGGGTATCTTCGAAAACCCATATGGAGACTACCTCTATGGCGAAAGCGAATGGCGCGATCACCACAACTACGACCTTGCCATCCAAGCGGCGCGTGAGTCGATGACCCTGTTGAGCAACAACGGTGCTCTGCCTATCCAGTTACCTGCGGGCAGCAACATCGTAGTCGATGGACCGTTTGCCGACACAGGCACGCAATGGGTGATCTGGACGAGCTTCTTCCACGAAACGGAAGGCTCCCTCACGCCGTTTGACGCCATCTCGGTACGTGCGGCGGAAGAGGGGATCAACGTCTACCTGAATACGGCGCCGACGACTCCTGATCTCGCGATTGTGGTTTGCGGCGAACCATCTTACACGCATGGCACGTATTGGCCGCAAGAAGAGCCTTATCTACCAGCGGCACAAACCGCAGTGATCGACAATTATCTGACTCAAAATATTCCGGTCGTGGTTGTTTACGTCATGCCGCGCCCGTGCGTTCTGGGGGCATCTGAACTCAGCGCCGATGCGCTGCTCCTGACCTATCGCGCCGGTGACGGTGGTGGACCTGCTTTGGCTGAAGTGTTATTTGGCGACTATGCGCCAACCGGCAAGACGCCGTTCCAGTTGCCGCGCTCGATGGCCCAAGTGGGCGGGGCTGATATTCTGGATACCGTCGAACGTCAGGATCTTCCCTTCGACCTCGGTGCGACCCAGCCAGAGATTGATGCAATCATTGCCCACATCGCTGCGGGTGAATCCGTGCCGCCAATCTACGGAGATCCGTTGTTCCAGTATGGTTCGGGCCTCGATGGCTACGGCCTTGCAGACGCCACTGCGCCCAGCGCCCCGACGCTCATTGCGCCGGCAGACACGGGAACCTTCGATCCTGACCTGCCCAACTTTAGTTGGACAGCCAGCACCGATGCGGAAACCGGCATTAGCCATTACGATGTCTACGTCGACGGCGTCAAGGCGCACACGACCAGGAAGGGCACATCCTGGGATCACCGGAATCTTGCGCTGGCTAATGGAGCCCACACTTGGGAGGTGCGCGCCGTGAACTGGGCGGGGCTTGAGCAAAGCTCGGGAACCTTCTCGTTCACGCTCAACGATACGACCGCGCCGCCAGCCTTTGCGTTGGTGGCTCCGGCCAACGCCTCCAACGCGCCTGCGGGCGAGCCGCTGTCCTTCTTCTGGGAGGATGTTGTGGACGCCGACAGCGGAGTCGATTACTACGAGTTCTACTTTGATAGTGTAAAGCTAGGAGAAATCTCCCCCCAGCCACTCATTACAGAAAACGCCAACATCGCGCTCAACCGGCCGTATGTGGCCTCGACCACTAAACAGGGCACTTACTACGCTCTGACGGATGGCGACAGCGTCAGCGAAAGCTCACGCTGGGCCAGTGATGACTTCGAGCCGCAGACGGTGACGATCGACCTTGGAGCGGATTACCTGGTCACTCAGGTGAAGCTCTATTGGGAAAACGCCTATGCGTCAGAGTATCGCATTGAGGCGTCCATTGACGGCGAAACCTGGACCGAGGCTTACTACACCAATACGGGCGATGGCTTGATCGACGACCTGACCGGCTTGTCCGCCGTAGCGCGATACCTCAACGTCTACTGCATCGACACGCCCACGCCGTATGGCTTCTCCCTCTATGAGGTGGAAGTGTTTGGTGAGCAGGTGCTGGGCGCCACAGTTCCGGCTCCCTCATTGGGAGCTCACACTTGGACGGTGCGCGCCGTTAATGGCACTGGGCAAACCACCGACGCCAGCGCGACGTGGACCGTGACCGGGCAATAGCATCCCATTGGCTAAAATAGAGAAGAAAGCGGGGCCTGCACATCGTGTGCAGGCCCCGCTTTTTCTAGAGCACTTTTCATATAGATTGGCCGATCAGGTCGCAGTGATTTTTCGTGTTCAGCAAGGCGGCTTGAGCGTCACAGGCTGGAAGCCTGTGAGCGAAAAGCCAACAACGCTGGCGCGGAAAAGCACTCGGTTTTGGGCTTGGGGCCAGATTGGAAGTTCGCGGCGTTGGCATTTCAATCACGGGCTTCCAGCCCGCTCAATCAAAGCCGCCTTGCGCTGCATCCAATCTCTAACCCACCTGACTCGGCCAATCTAGATGAAAAGTGCTCTAGGCAAACTGATCTATGAAGCGGTCCTTTGATAAGTGGACGTTTCTCGTTGGCGAACGTAGCTCCAGTAAAGTGCAGCGGCCTCGGTGCGGCGAGAGGCGTATAGCTTACTCAACACGTTGCTAAAGTAGTTCTTAACCGTTTTTTCGGAGAGTTTGAGCAAAATTGCCACTTCCTTATTCGTTAAGCCTTTCGCCACTTGTTCCAAGACGCGTCGTTCTTGGGCTGATAACGTATCCACCAAGTCCTCTTGTTGGGACTCGTTGGCTTTACGCATATGGTTAACTACGTGTTGGGTGATCGACGGGTCCAATATACTCTTACCAGCCGTCACATCCCTTAGGGCCGACACAATGCTTTCAGCTTTACAATTTTTGAGAATGTACCCTTCGATTCCAAGGGCAAAGGCGTCGAAAATGCAGCGATCATCTTCACATGAGGTCAACACGAGTAGCTTCGCATGATGGCTCGACTCACGCATTTTTTTACATAATTCGATGCCGCTGCAATCAGGCAGCATCACGTCAATAAGGACGATGTTTGGTTTTTGGTCCTCGTAAACTGTAAGGGCATCGTCGCAATTATCGACTTCACCTACAATTTCGAACTCTTCGCAGTCTGCAATCAATTGGCGAAGTCCGATGCGGACTACCTCATGATTCTCGACGATAATGATTTTGGTTGGTGTTGCTTTCGTGATCATGCTTGGGTTGACATCATTGTAACAACAATGGGTTTACGTTTTGGGATAGGGATATGCTCAAAGACTACACGACACATTTGTGTGTATACTTAAACTCAGGGATAGAAAATCAGGTTGTTTTGGCCTTAGAAATCTGTTCAATCAGTTTAAACTACAGCCTTCCTGAAGTTAATGCATTCCTTTTGTCACAATTGTGATGGAATGACAACTCATTTAGCCCCTGTATTTTGGACTAAATCCACCAACCCACGCCACATTTCCCTAATATCAAGGTGGTGCCCGGGGCGGGACTCGAACCCGCACGCCCTTGCGGGCAAGGGATTTTAAGTCCCCAGTGTCTACCATTCCACCACCCGGGCGGGTGCGCCGATAAGTCGGCTGGTCATGGATTAAAGGGTGTATGCTACGTGTCGCCGTGGTGTCGACAAGGGGAAAATCACAGAGAATTTTGATTAAAAAGCCTCGGCCTCACGACCTGGCTGATTATTGATTTTCAGCCTTCAGCTCTTCAAGTTGCGGCTTGATTACCTTCTCGTAGTAGCCGGGTTCGATGCCGTGGGAAACCTGGATGCCCAAGTGGCGCTGCATGAATTCTTCGATGGTCTGCCAGCCTTCGTCCGGGAAATTAATCTTTTTCGTGTAGCTGCAAATCGTCAGGATATTTTCCAGTGACTTGATGCGCGAAGTGCTTTGCAGGATGCGTTCCGCCACTCGGAGTCGCATTTTGAGCTGAGTGCGGTCGAGCGGCTTGCTGAGGAAGTCGTCGACGCCTGCGTCCATCGCGCGCACGTAATTTTGTTCATCAGCCACGTTGGCGGTGAGCATGATGAAGTAAGTGTAGTCAGATTCCGGGCGGTTGCGAATGCGCTCCAGCAGCCCAAGCCCATCAAGGCAGGGCATCAGCCAATCACTGACCACAATGCGGGTAGGGCAGGTGTTGTAAATGCGCCAAGCCTCTTCACCATCGCTTGCGGTTGCTACGTTATAACCCATTTGCTGAAGGTTCGTCTTCAGCAGGTTCTGGGAGATGGCGTCGTCTTCTGCTATGAGCACATTCATTGAGTTATTGGGTTTAGCTCAATAGCTACTTGATTGCACGATATTTTAGCAGGGGTATATTTGCGGCGCAGATAGGGTTGATTGCCCCTTTGCTAGGCTTCTTTGAGGCAGTGCTCGGCGAATGCCTTAATCTTGTTCCAAACGTTGGAGAGGCCATTGCGGCGGTTGGGCGTGAGGTGTTGGGTAATGCCGACTTGCGCCAGGAAGTCCGGTGGCATCGCCACGATCTCCTCCGGTGGAAACCCACTGTAGAGCTGGGTTAAGAGGCCGGCGACACCTTTTGTGATGACTGCATCAGAGTCGGTTTCAAAGTAGCATAATCCCTCCTCGAAACGCGGAACCAGCCAGAGTTGCGACTGGCAGCCTTCGATGCGAAATGCGTCGTTTTTAAACTCATCAGCTAGAGGCTTTTGGCTCCTTGCATTGTCGATTATGTAGGCGAAGCGTTCCTGAGGATCCTCAATGATCGACAGGTCTTCGACGAGTTCATCCCGTTTTTCCGCTAAAGTCATTTGAAATGCGTTCGAAGATTTAAGGTTAGAAGTTCGTAAGCTACTGGTTGTTCGGAAATAATTCAACTTTCGAGCATTTCGAACCTTCAAACTCTAACTTAGCACCACTCCGGTGGATTTTGCAATTCTGGACGTAAAACACCGATGCACGGCAGGTTACGGTAACGTTCAGCAAAATCCAGACCATACCCAACCACGAACGCCTCTGGGATGGTGAAGCCGCTGTAGCTGGCGCGGTAGGTCTTGGTGCGCCGACCTTCCTTATCCAGCAAGATACAAGTGCGCAGCGTGGCTGGCTTCATGGCCTTGAGCACGCCAACGAGCTTTTGCAGGGTGCTGCCCGTGTCGAGAATATCGTCAATCAGCAGCACATGCTCGCCCGCGATATTCAGGCGAATGTTGTCGATGATCTCTGGCTCGGAAACTGGCTGGGTGTCATCACGATAGGAAGAGACGCGGATGCAGTCCAGGCGCGCGTGAAGCTTGAGTTGACGCATCAGATCGGCGACGAAGACAATGGAACCGTTGGTGACGGCCACGACCACAATTTCCTCAATGCCTTTATTGAGGTAGTATGTGGTGATTTCTTCGCCCAGTTCGGCAATACGCTTTGCGAGAGCCTCTTCGCTGACAAGGACCTCGGCGAGGTCATCCATGAGACTGTTGTGCGTCATTTGGTTAGCTTTCGGTAAGTAGATGGGAAACGCTTTTTGGCGCGTGTAAGTGATTTTTCAATATCGTCGGTGAGGCGGGGGGCGCCGGACGTTTTCGATGCTTTCAAGAGTAGTTCCACGCAGCGGCTGTCACGCTCTTCCAAATACCAGTCACCCACGTAGTAGTAAATGGTGCGGCGGTAGTTGTCGTCGTAGGTGTTGCTGGCTTCTTGCATGTCGGCCAGCAGCCACTCAAAGTCCTGGGTGGCCACATCGGAACGGCCAAGAAAGCTCGGGCTGCGCGCGGCGTTGATGCCGCGGATCAACCTGGTGTCCGGATTGCTCGGATCTTTCGTGATGAGCTCGTCCAGAATTGTATAACCTTTTTCAACGTAATCCAACTTGCTGAAAATCGACACGTACTGCGCCTTCATGACCGTGTTACTGCCGAGCATCGCCTGGGTTTTGGCGTTGTCAGGGTCTTTTTTCAGGATTTGTTCGAAAATCGCGATTGATTTATCCAGCGCCTTTTCATCCTCATCGTTCATCGCCTTTTCGCTATAGGCGATGCCAAGGTCGTATTTCAGCTCCAGGTCGTCGGGGTTGGCGGCGACTTTCTTCTCCAGTCCGGGGATACTTTGATCACCACTGGTGTCGGCTTTCAGGTCCTGCTCGGCGTGCAGGGCGCCGACAGTCACAACAAACGCAAATAGGATACCGAAAATTCTAGCTCTCAACATGAATAAACCTCACAGGGTGCAACTGCGCCTACTGGTGTCAATTAGAACCGAACCCAAACAGCTTGTTCCAGAGCGTTTTACGGGCCAGTTGCAGGCAAAAGCCTGAGCTTCGGTAGCAATCTGGTAACGCAATGTGGGATTTCTCGCGATTGTTTTGACACTTGGCGCCGCATTCGCTGACGTTGCCCGCATGATTGGGGTTAGTGTGCGAGGCGTGGTGAAACGCTTTGGCGAGACGACGGCGCTTGCTGGGATCGATGTTGAAATCGAGCCGGGTGAACTCTTTTTTCTCCTTGGCCCAAGTGGCTGCGGCAAGACGACGCTGCTGCGCTGCCTGGCGGGCTTTTACATTCCGGAGGAGGGGACGATTCTCTTCGGCGAAGAAGACGTCACCAGGAAGGAACCCCACAAGCGCGGCACCGGCATGATGTTCCAGAGCTACGCGCTGTGGCCCCACATGACCGTGCTCGAAAACGTCGCCTTCGGCTTGGAGCAGCAAAAGGTGCCCAAGGCCGAACGCCTCGCGCGCGCCCGCGAAGCCCTGGCCTCCGTCCAGATGGAGGAATACGGCGACCGCAAGCCCAACGCGCTTTCCGGCGGCCAGCAGCAACGTGTGGCCCTCGCGCGCGCCCTGGTGATCCGCCCCAAGTGCCTGCTGCTCGACGAACCGCTTTCGAACCTCGACGCCAAGCTCCGCAACGACATGCGCCTGGAAATCCGCCGCATCTGCAAGGAGTATCAGCTGACCACGATTTACGTGACGCACGACCAAAAGGAGGCCTTGAGCATCGCAGACCGCATGGCGGTTTTCTCGCGCGGTGAACTCCAGCAGGTCGGCAGTCCGGTGGACGTCTATCGCCGTCCGAAGAACAAGTTTGTCGCGGACTTCATTGGCGAGGCCAACTTCATCCCGGGCAACTTCAAGACTATGGCCAATGGCTTTTACGTGGTCGAAACAAGCTTCGGCGAGCTGCTCGGCTCAGCGCCCGAAGGGACCACGCTTTCGGCGGGCGCCGCGGTCACGATCATGATTCGTCCGGAGATGCTGCGCCTCGAAGAAAAGGCCGCCGCCGTGAACGCAATTCCCGCCACGATCAGCGGCCTGACTTACTACGGCGAAGTCGCGCACTACGACGTCGCGCCCACCGCAGGCGGCGAGTCCCTGCGTGTTTCGGAAATCAACCCGCAGCACCTCGGCGGCTGCCGCGATGGCCAAATCTACGCCACCGCTCGCCCCGAAGACGTAGTCATTTTAACCGACTAAACGAATGATTCCTCACGCAAAGCCGCAAAGTCGCAAAGAATTCGGTGGAGTGGCCTTTGCGTCTTTGCGTCTTTGCGTGAAATTCTAACCTGCGTTATTAGTGCTAAAAAATTCCATCATTGTCCTGCTCATTGCCCTCGTTGTTGGGGTGCCGATTGCGCTGCGTAAGAAGCAGGATATCGTCAAGAATCCCGACGCGAAGCTGATCATCATTTCGCCGCACAATGAGGCGATTCGCTACGAGTTTGAGACGGGTTTTCGCAAGTGGTATGAGGCGCAAACCGGCAAGGTGGTTGTAATCGACTGGCGCAGCCCGGGCGGCACCAGCGAGATCGTTAAATACCTCAACGCCGAATACACGAACCAGTTCCGGCTCTACTGGACGCGCGACCTCGGCCGCGTGTGGAACGAAAACGTCGCCTCTGCCTTTGGCAACCCGCGTTATACGCCAAAGGATCCGGCGCAGGTCGAGGAAGCGAAAGCTGCTCGCGAAGCCTTCCTCGCCAGCAACGTTGGCGTGGGCATCGATTTGTTTCATGGCGGCGGCTGGTATGACTTCAACGTGAAGGCTCAGCAGGGGATGCTGGTCGCCAACAATATTTTCGAAAAGCACCCGGATTGGTTCACCGAGGAGATGATTCCGCAGACGTTTTCCGGCGAAGTCTTCTGGGATAATGAACACCGCTACGTCGGCGCCGTGCTGTCGAGCTTTGGCATTATTTTCAACCGCGATGAGCTGCGCAGCGCGGGCTTTGAGGGCGAGCCCTCGCATTGGCGAGACCTGGCTGACCCGAAGTTTTACGGCAGCGTCGCCGTGGCTGACCCGACCAAGAGCGGCTCCATCACCAAGGCTTTCGAAATGCTTGTGCAGCAGCAAATGCAAGAGCTCGTTGCCGCCGGCGTGCCCGAGGAGCAGGCCGTGCCCGAAGGCTGGATGAACGGCATGCAGCTGATCCAGCAAATCAGCGCCAACGCCCGCTACTTCACCGACTCCGCGACGAAGCCCGTGCTCGACGTGTCGGCGGGGGACTGCGCCATCGGTATGGCCATCGATTTCTACGGACGATTCCAGGAGCAGAACCTCGTGGACCGGGGCGGCGGCGATCGCTTCGGCTTCATCATGCCACCAGGCGGATCGTCGATTTCGGCAGACCCGATTGGCTTGCTGCGCGGCGCCCCGAACAAGGAAATTGCCGAGGCCTTCATCGAATACACGCTCTCGCAGGAGGGGCAGAAACTGTGGGACTTCAAGGTCGGCGCGCCCGGCGGCCCGATCCACTACGCGCTGCGCCGCTCGCCGATCCGCCGCGATCTTTACGAGCCGCAGTTTGCGGAATACCGCTCCGACGCCACGGTCCTCCCTTACGATGAGACCGAGGGCTTTGTCTACCAGCCGGCATGGACCGGACGCCTGTTCAGCGAGCTGCGTTTCGTGGTCCGCGCGGCATTCATCGACCCGGGTGAGGAACTGCGCGCCGCGTGGGGCTCTATTCTGCGGGCCCGCGAAGAAGGCCGCACCGCCGACGCCGACGCCGCATTCGCTGTGCTGAGCGATCTTTCCGCCATCGACTACGAGCAGGCCAAGACCACGATCGATGAAAAACTGGGCGAGGGCGCCCTGGGCCGTTTGGAACTGCTCACCCAGCTCTCTGGCCACTTCCGTGAGCAGTACCGCCGCGCCCAACAAATCGCCGACGGCGGCCAAGGCTAATATTACCTGCTTCCTGTAAGATCAGTCGCACAAGGCAGGCCAGAAAAAAGCCTACTAAGCCTTTTTCAAAAAGCCTTATGCTATGTTTCCGAAAAGCCTACTCGGTTGTTTTCGAAAAGCCTTATGCTGTGTTTTGAAAAAGCCTTATGCTATGTGTGCACAACAACCGCTCGGTTGTTTCCCCATCATAGCATCGGTTGTTGGAGCAACATAGCATGGGCTGTTGTGCTAAAACAGCACCGATTGTTTGTCAGCTACTGCTCGATTTTCCAGAGGTCATTATTCTTAACGACCTCCTCCCGATACATTGCAGACACGCTGCCATCGAAGCGAACGATGTTGGCCTTGCCGTTATGCCGATAGGCTATCGCATGGGCGATGTATTCTTCCGCTACGTATTTATCGGCGGCCCAATCGGCAATCTGCCAGTCTACGCCATCGGCGAACGCCATCGTATCGACTGGATTCTCGACCTGAACCATCGTTGCCGTGCGCTTAATGCCCGGCTCGCTCCAGCCGCCTTCCAAGTTGGTAAAATTAATGCCGTAGCTGAAGTTCCCAGCCTTGGGCGAGTCGGACTTCAGGTATTCGTGTGTCGGGCACCTTAACTGTTTTTCCGAGCCCAGGTGATCCAGAAAGATCGGGTTATTATACCAATATACGCGGTCAATGCTGCCGTTGCCCTTCTCATAGTTGATGATGCTTGGCACGTAATAGCCTTGTTCGGCAGCATATGATATGCTCGCAAGCTGTAGCTCGCGCAGGTTGCTCGCGCAGGTGGTTTGGTCTGCAGATTGGCGGACATTGCCAACCACAGCGATGATGATGCTGCTCAATATGCCAACAATCGCGACAACGGCGAGCAGTTCAACTAGCGTAAAGGCTTTGCGGGTGGAGGATATTTTAAGTAGAAAACGATTCATTTTCAGGGGTAAGTGTTAAAACGGCTAACCTAGCACTGAAATTAAGGAAAATGGAAGGCATGAACTCACGTTACTGTAACATTTGCCGCGCATCCGTAAGAGAGAAGCGCAAAAAAGCGAGGCCATCCCTGACCTCGCTTAGTAGTGAACATATTGAAAATGGTGCTATGATTTGGCGGCTTCGAGCAGCTCGGATACGGTGACGAACTGGTATCCCTTGGCCTTCAGTTGCTGGATAATGGTCGGTAGCGCGGCCAGGCTTTTGGGCGACCAGTCATGCATGAGCATGATTGTGCCGGCTTTGGTTTTCTCAGTCGTTGCGCGCTCAATGATCAACTCGACGGTGGTGTCCTCGTGCCAGTCTTTGACGCCAACTGAGCAGTCGATCGGCTGCAGCTCGGCTTCGGTCAGGATTTCCATGAGCTTGGGCGTGTAGACGATGTAGGGCGCCCGGAAGAGTGTCGGCTTGAAGCCGGTGACTTCCTGAATGACTTCCTGGGTTTCCATGACTTCCTTGACGGCTTCTTCGTCGCTGATCTTTTGGAAGTTGGGGTGCGTGTAGGAATGGTTGCCCACTTCGTGGCCTTCGGCCAAAATGCGCTTGGCCAATTCTGGGCGTCCGGCGACGCTCTTTCCCTTCCAGAAGAAAGTCGCCTTAATGCCTTCCTTCTCAAAGAGCTCCAGATACTTGGGCGTTAATTCGTTGGGGCCGTCGTCGAAGGTCAGCGCAATCAGTGGCTGATCAGTGTCCACGGACTTAATGCGTTTCACCGTTGTGTCGTCGGCTGAAGCTGTGGCCGAGATGCAACAGGCGGCCACAAGCAGAATGGAGTGTCTTAATAGTTTATTCATGGATTGGTATCGTTTGTAGGGATGAAATGCTTTATTCGACAGGCGCTGGCGTTACCACGATGTCGTCAATGCGCAGCGTGCCGGGAGAAGAGAAGATGAGGGCCAGGTTGACCTTGTGAGAGCCATCGGGAATCGTGACGGTTTTCTTGATCTGGGTCACTCGGCCATCGTTATTCAAGTGTGCGAGGTCGATCCAGGCGATTTGCTGCCCCTCGTAGTTGAAACACTGCAGGACCACTTTGGTGGTGTCGATGGTGTCGCATTCGACGAGGGCCGAAATGGTGGCGCGCCCCTGATAGTTAAAGGGCATTGAAACGCTGGCATTAACGGCATCCCCCTGGGCGATGATCTTCAGCCCCTTGCCGGAGCCGAGACCATTCCGGTCGGTTTCCAGTTCGATTGAGCCCGCTTTACTCCATACATACCAGCCCAGCTTGCCTTGCTCACATGCTCCGTAGGGCAGGATGTTTTTGACTTGTTCGGCGATTGCGGAGCCAGAGGCGCAGGCCAGCGCGATAGCTGCCACGATGTGTTTCAGATTAATTTTCATCGGTGGGTTATCTGAGGGGGATTGATTGTTTAAAATATCGCGCGCTATTGCAGGAGCGTCTTGTCCGATAACGGGAGATAAAAAACGCCGTTGCCCGGGGTGCCGACCACCAGCCGATCACCCGCAAAGGCGAGCTTAAGGCGGTGGCGTTGAGGAATGTGGTTGTCCAAGGCTTCCCAAGTCTCGCCGCCATCGGTTGAGAGCAACAGCCCATCGTTGCCATGCAGGGAGACGGCAAGGCGCTGGCTGTTGTTCAGATCGATCGCCATGGACTCGACACCGCGGTCGAGCACTTGACGCCAAGTCACGCCGCTGTCTTCACTGCGGTAGAGGCCACCGCCTTGCTCGGACACATAATACACACCCGTTTCGCTCGGTGAGCTAAAGACCTGCATGAACTTGCTCCAGCCGTTGCTTGGTTGAATATCTGCGAGCTGCCAGGGCTCGGCGTCGCTACTGCGGCGGTAAACCGCCTTGTTTTGAATGGCGACCATCGAGCCATTACGGTTGCGCGCCAGTTGGTAGCCTGCGTCCCAAATCGAGCTTTGAAAAAAGCCTTTGCCCTGCGGCAGGCCTTCGCTGTCCCAGCTCCAGGTGTCACCCAAATCGGTGCTGACCCAGACGCCACCTTGGCCCGGGGCGACATTTCCACTGACGCCGATGTAGAGCTTGTAAGGATCCTCGGAGTCGACGGCAATGGAGTTCACGCGGTAGTCGTCCTTGCCCTTGGGCACGCCGCCCATCGCCATGCGCTTGAAGCTCTTGCCGGCGTTACTGCTCATGTAAACGGTGTCCGCGTACCAGCCGTGGGTTTTGGGCGCTAGCAGGTAAACCATATCCGTGTCCGACGGCGCCACGGCGATAGCTTTGCAATTGTCGAACGAGCCGGTGGTGTGCTGGAACGAGGCCGCGCCGTCGTCGGAGCGGAAGTAGCCATTGTCGGCCATGCCCATGTGGACGATGCTCGGATCGTGGGGCATTTGAACGACGGCGTGGATCACGGTGTTTTCAATCCCGTCGATGGTCAGCGTCCAGGTTTTGCCCGCGTCCCAGCTTTGATAGACCGTATAGTAATCCGTGAAAAACCAGTGGTTTTCATCGTTGGGGTCGACCACAATGCTGGCGGTGGCGCGACCAAACTTATCCCAGGAATTGGGGCGGCTGCGGGCAAACCAGTCGCCTTGAATGCGCTCGGATTCTACTTCGACCCACGGACTGTTGACGGACTTTTTGACGAAAAACTTGCCTTGGCCATTGGCCAGAATGAGGAAATCCGGGCCTGCGCCAATCGCCCGGTAGCTGTTACCGTCGGTCGGTCTGGGGCGCGAGTCGGCGAGGTCGAGGCCTTCGGACGCATCGATCCACGTGCCGCCTGCGTCGTTGGTGTATTTGACGCGCATGGAGTTAAAGATGCCGTACCAGCGGCGCGGTTCCATGGGGCTCTGGATAATCTCCAACGGCGCTTCATCGGAGAGCTTACCCCAGGTCTGGCCACCGTCATCCGAGCGGAAAAGGCCGCCGCCGAGCTCGTGCTTGGTGGTCGCGCCGCCCCAGGCCTGACGGCTGGACATTTTGCGCTCCGAAGCGCAAATAAACATGTATTGGGCGTTGGTTTGATCGACTTTAAAGTCGTTGACGTAGAGGTTGTCGATGCCGATGGATTCCCACGTTTCGCCATCGTCGCGGCTGACGAGCACGCCTTCTATGCCGGGCGCCGCGTAGATCGTTTGCGGCTCGTCGGGGGAGCGCTGGAGGATGCGGCCCATGCTGCGGTTGGGGCCGTTGCCGAACACCTGGGTGTGGTAAACTTCTTTCCAGCTTTGCCCGCCATCCGTGCTTTTATAAAGACCCTGCATTGGGGTCCATTGGTTGCCCACGGCAGCGATGATGATGTCCGGGTTCTGCGGGTCGACGAGCATATCGCGCACGCAGTCCAGGCTTTGTGGCTCCACGTTGTTGTGCAGCATACGCCAATTGCGCCCGCCATCGTCGGAGCGGAAAATCCCCCCAACGTCGCTATGCGTGTAAACAATATCCGGGTTGACGTCATTCGTGACGACATTGAGCAGATAGCCGCCGCCCCCAATTTTACTCGAACGCCAGTGGCCGTATTCCGCGAGGTTTTCCTGCGGGTTGAAAACTGCCTGCACGACGCCTTCGGCATCCGGGCGCAAGGGGTCGCCTGCGGGCTGGGCCGCAGCAATGAAAGGAATGATGAGGGGGAGCAACAATGGGCGAAGCATTGGATACTTGGGTGTTTGCAGCCCGCGATGGGGCCTTGGATTGAATGTATTCAAGCACTTTAACGCCCATTGTCCCCAATTAGAAACATTAGTTCGATTGTTACTGTAACTTGGGAAATGGTGCATCGTTCAGGAAAAAGGGTTCCTCGAACGATGCACCGAAATCCCGGCGAACGCGAGATGATCAGTTACTTGCTTGTAGCGAGACTTCCTGTGCCGTCGCGAGTTCGCCATCACTAACGCAAAATCGGATCACGTAGCTTCCCGCCGTGCTCAGCACGACTGAGGCATTGGCGGACGTGGCATTGCTGAAGGTGGCGGCGCCGGGTCCGCTGACGAGTTCCCATTGATAGCTCAGCACCGGGCTGGCGGGAATGCCATCATCGGAGGCCGAGCCGTTGAGCGCAATCGCGGCGCCCGTTGCCACATCGGCTGTAGCGATGCTGCTGGATGTCGCGGCGGTGAAGTCTGCGGCGGCTTCGGTGGGGCCGGTTCCCGATGGCGCGCTGCTGCTGGCCGACAGGTAAAGCTTGTCGAAGTAAACGCCGTCTTCGCGCATCCAGACATTGACGGTGTATTCACCTGCGCTCGGGATGGTGACCTTGGCCGCCCGATAATTATACCGATTACTCCAAGACCAGGAGCCGTCGGTGGGCGTATCGACACCATACAAGCCGAAGGTCACGGGGCTGCCATTGAGGCCGAAGTGCACGGAGTCGTCGACATTGCTGGCACCATGCAGCCGCGCCCACACGTAGTAAGTTCCCGGGTTGCTGAAATACACGGTGTAGTCGAGGCGGGGTCCGTCGGTGGAATCGCCGGAGTTCTTACCGGTGTTGCTGGGGCTGGTCAGCGCGCCACTGCCAGAGTAGCCGGATTGCGCGGTGGTCAAGGTCCAGCTGTCCCCGGCGAAGGGGCCTGAGCCCGCATGCGAGGTCGCGTAATTTTCCGCCTCGATGGCAAACGACGAGTCAACCATTGCGTATTCGGGGATGTGGATGCCGGTCGTCGGCGGGGTGTTGGTCAATGCTCCGTAGCCAATGGCGCCTGAGCCGGTTGGCGTTGTGCTGCCGGTGGTCAGGTAAAGCTTATCGAACCACACGCCGTCTTCGCGCATCCAGACTTGGATCTCATGGCTGCCCGCGCTCGGGATAGTGATCGTGGCCGACTGGTAATTATACCGATTGCTCCATGACCAGGAGCCGTCCGCGGGCGTATCCACGCCATACAAACCGAAGGTCACGGGGCTGCCATTGAGCCCGAAGTGCACGGAGTCATCGACGTTGCTTCCGCCATGCAACCGCGCCCAAACGGTGTAAGTACCGGGGGTGGTGAAATGCACGTTGTAGCTTAAGCGAGGACCGTTGGTGGAATCACCGGAATTGCTGCCGATGTTGCTACTACTTGTCATCGCGCCAGTGCCCGTGTGGCCGGCCTGCTGATCGCTGAATATCCAGGATTGCCCGGCAAAGGCGCCAGTGCCGTTGGCGATGCTGTTATAGTTCTCGGCTTCGATCGTTAGCTCGCCGCCGAGCTCGACGTGATTGCCCACCGGTTGGCTGTCGAGCGCAGTGAGCACTGCCGTGCGCGTGGTGGTGAGGCCGTCGCTTGAAACCGTGGTTAGCAAGATGGTGTAACGACCTTCAGCGGTGAAGCGAACCGTGGTGCGCGGGCTATTGGGCTGATCGATCTGCGCGCCGCTGGGTGAGCCCACGAGAATCCAGGTGACCGAAGCTGGTGCTTCATAATCCGCCCAACAGGCTTGCAGCAATGCTAGCTGGTCCGTTGCGTAAACGCCGTAGTCGTTGGCTGGCTGCGCGATCTCCAGTGTCTCCATGGTGAGCGGAATGTAGAGCGTTCCATTGCCCGGCGTGCCGACCACGAGACGCTCACCGGCAAAAGCCATCTTGAGGCGGTAGCGCTGCGGAATGCCGTTATCGAGCGTGATCCAGGTGGCGCCGCCGTCTTCGCTGAGCAGGATGCCACCGGCTTCATCGAGCGACACCGCGATCCGATCCTGCTGTGGATCAACGGCCAGGGATTGCACGCCTTGGCTCAGCACACGGGTCCACGTTTCCCCATTGTCATTGCTGCGATGCAGGCCGTAGTCACTCTCGGCCAGATAGTACACGCCGCTCTCGGTTGGGGACGCATGAACTTGCGTGAATTGCCCACCGTGGCGGGTAATCGTGGACTGCGCCCAGCTGTCGGTATCGCTGTCGCGGTAGTAAATATTCCCACTGGTCGCTGCGACCATGGAGCCGTTGAAATTCCGCGCAAGCTGATGACCGTTGTCCCAAATCGACGATTGGAAAAAGCTCGATGATGACGGCAGCCCCGTGCTGTCCCAAGCCCAGGTGTCGCCGCCATCGGCGCTGGCCCACACGCCGCCTGCGCTTGAGGACACGGCGCCACTCACGGTGATGTAAATCTGTTGCGGATCACTGGAATCCACGGCGATGGAGTTGACCAGCCATTGGTCGATGTCGTCACCCGCGGTGTCGGGATCTTTGGGCACATTCGTCATGTTCTGGCGGCCAAAGTTTTCGCCGCCATCGGTGCTTTGGTAAACGGTGTTGGAATACCAGCCGACATACCAGTTGTGGTTGCCCACGATGTAAACCGTGTCCGGGTCGGACGGGGCAACCGCGATCGCTTTGCAATTCGTCGTCGATCCTGCGCGCGTGGGGAAGGAGTCGGCGCCGTCGGTCGAGCGGTAGTAGCCGTTGTCCGCCATGGCCATGTGGACGATGTTGGCGTCGCTGGGGTCCACGGCGATTTCGTGGATGACGGTGTTCTCAATGCCGTCGATGGTCAGCGTCCAGTTGGCGCCGGCGTCCCAAGTTTGGTGGATGGAATAGTAGTCGGTGAAGAACCAGTGATCGTCGTCGTTCGGGTCGATCACCACCGAGGCCGTGGCGCGGCCAAAGTGATCCCACTCCCCGGCAACAGTCCTCGCATACCAGTCCCCCTGATAGCGGCCAACGTTGGTAATGGCAGACCAGTCCGCGTTCAGCGGTTGCTTGATGTAAAACGTGCCGGACCCGCTGCCGACCAACAGAAAGTCAGACCCTGCGGCCAGGCTCTGGTAACTACTGTCCCACATGGGCGAGGGATTCGATGAACTCGTTAGCGCCAGCCCGGTTGAATCATCAGTCCAGGTTGCACCGAGGTCGTCCGTGTATTCGATACGGCGCGCGTCACGGATTGCGTACCAGCGGCTGGCGTTGGTGGGGCTTTGGACCATTTCGCGCGGGGCGGTGCTGACAACCGTTGTCCAGGTGGAGCCGCCGTTGTCTGTACGAAAGAGCCCGCCGGTGAGCGTGGTGTATTGGCGGGTCGATGTCCATGTATCGATGGTGGACATCGTCCTCGCTTCTGCACACACAAAGATGCGGTTGGCGTTGGCGCGGTCGATCTTCAGATCGGTCACGTAGTGGTTTTGCAAGTTCAGCGAAGTCCAGGTAACGCCGCCATCGGTGCTTTTGTAAACATCGCTGCCGGGGGCCGCATACAGGGTGTCGTCGTTGTCGGGTGAGCGCTGAAGTATCCGGCCAGCGCTGCGGTTGCCGCCGTTGCCATACACTGGGCAATCGAGCGTCTTAGTCCAGCTTTGCCCGCCATCGTTGCTGATGAAGATGCCTTGCCGGGGCGCCCAGCGCGTGCCGACCGCGGCAATGACTTTATCTGGATCGTTGGGGTCAACGAGGAGGTCGCGCACGCAATCCAGGCTTTGTGGGCTCACGGTGTTGTGGACCATGCGCCAGTTGCGTCCGTTGTCGTCGGAGCGGAAGATGCCGCCCACGTCGCTGTACGCGTAGAGGATGTCGGGGTCGGCTTCGTTCATGACTACGTTGAGCATGTAGCCGCCGCCGCCCATTTTGCTGGAGAGCCAACGGCCATAGACGGCTTCGTTGTAGTCGGCGTTAAACACTGTGTCCACCACGCCATTGGCGTCCGGACGCAGGGGGTTGCTCGCAAGGCAGATCGCGGGTAGGGCGAGGCATGCGAGGAGGGGTAGGACTATTGATTTGAGCATAAAGGGGGCACGCACAAAAGTGCGCCATCGCAGCCATGGGGTAGGCTTGGATGCAAGTAGAAGGGGTTGTTGGTAGCTTATTGAATTTGAGTTATCGTTGAACGCCGTTGTCACTGTTACAGTCACAGCAAGATTGGTGGCACAAAGAAACCGCTGCATTGCACCAGCGGCTTGAAACAACAAATAGCGCTTGCGAATTGCTTAGAGAAATTATGCTTCACTGAGTCTGAGAGTTTGCATGTCTAAAATACGCCCAGCAGTTCCTGGCTGCGGACCTTCGCGATTCGATTGCGGTATAATCCATATCCAAGCACTCTTAAAATTAGCAATGCCTATGATTGCGCACAATATATAGAGGGTGTCCTTCTGCAGAAAAAGCATAACCCTAAATCCCACCGTATCACGACGTAGCTCTGTCAACTGCGTTTTTGATTAGATTTGCTAATCCTGCGACAAGCAGAACCGGCGAGCAAATCGGGGCCAATCCATACCTTCACAACGCCGTTAACGTGACTCGCTGCAAGACTTCGAGCAAGGCTTTTCGCCTCCCGCTTACTTTTTGCGGTGAATAAGCGATCTGAAACAGAAAGCTTATAGGCCTCCCCTTGACGAAGTGATCGACGCGAACCCCATGATATAGGTAATAAAGTCATTGGGATCACACACGATACTAGCAAGGTATGTTCCCTAAAGTTATTCACAAAATATTAAGAGCTAACACAATGGAGCCCATCTACTAAATCCGCTGGTAGCTCCTATTCGGAGAGAAACAACGTTCCGTT
>JAVDPC010000027.1 GCA_031296915.1 Cerasicoccus frondis
GTATCGTCGGTATGTGTTACCGTGTTTCACACGGCCACTTCGTTAACTCATACCTCATAGCAGCAAAGCAATGGAACCCATCTACTAAATCCGCTGGTAGCTCCTGTTCGGAGGGAAACAACGTTCCGTTGTATCGTCGGTATGTGTTACCGTGTTTCACACGGCCACTTCGTTAACTCATACCTCATAGCAGCAAAGCAATGGAACAAATACGAATCGGCCTTTGGAAATCAGGGAGCGGATACGCTCCCGATTTCTGGGCCTCTAACTATCCGGCCGCTTTTGTGGCGGCCTCGTGGCAAAGCAATGAAACGGATATAATATTATTTATCTTCCCCGCGCTTCGCGCTGCGCTTTGTTCAAACTTTGGGGCAATGACCGCTCATGGCCGCGGTCGGCCTAGGTGGCTTTCTTTTAGTGTTTGTCGCTCGCTTCGCTCGATTGAATAGAATCATTCAAAATTTACGACGCAGAGCCATTGCCGTGGTTGGCTCATAGAGCCAAGGGCGTTGCCCTCTCGCCTCGACGGCCTCGCCCACTACACGCATTTGCGGCTAGGGAAACGAAGTATATGAACCGCAATCGATGCAGGACGTTCAAAAGAAGCTGAAACCCGGCTTGGTTTCTTCTGGACGCTCAATGTCCGGCATTGGCTCCAACGGCTTGGATTGCTTGCCGGTCTCCATTGACTGATAAGGCTTGCGGAAAAGCTTAGTGCCGTCTGTGAGGTGGACCACGTGGTAACGATCGATGGCTTTCAAGCGTGGATCATCTGACGTGATCATTTCGCCATCATCAAGCCAAACGCACGCGCGACCATTCATGATGCTCAGGGATCGATAATAGCGAATAGGAGGCTTTTCGGATTCTGCCGGAATCTGATCAGTAGATGGCTCAATGGAACCGGAATGAGAAGGTGATGCAGCTGGATCAGGATGAACGACTTGAGCAGTAGAATCGGAGTGCTTACCGAGAACCTTATCCATCAAGAAGCCAAAAAGCTTGGGGACGGAGAGGACGGCCAGTAGGACGATGATGCCAACCGGAATAACCCAGTAGACAGAAATGCCCTTTACCTTTTCCTCCTTATCAGCGTCACCACCTTGGCGAGATGTGTGATAGCACTCAGCCTGTAGCTTATCTAAGCGGAAGGTTAACTCATGGACCGACTTATCTTGAGGGCCACCAGTTGGACGCTGCAAATAGGTATATTGACGGAAAAGACGTGGACCACGGAAAAATGAATGCTTTTCCTTCGCATAATTGCGAACCACGATAAATTCTTGGGGCAGTGACCGACAGTGCTTATCGACCTGGTCAACATTCTGAGAAATCAACCAAACCGTATCATTAAAATGACCGTGTTCAGCGAAGTACTCCTCGATGCGCTGACTGAACAGCTTAAAGTTGCGAGAGGGATAAATCTTGTGCAACTCATCGATCACAAAGGTAACCGGGCGCCACCATTCGGCATGCTCCATGTGTTCTTGCCAATCAATTTCCTCATCTTCGCCCCATAACGGCAAAACAACTCCTGGTGCACGATGCAAAAAGAAATGTCTCAAACAGTATAGTCGCTTTGATTCTTTATAGTCTGGAATGACCGTATTAAGATAATCGTTCGTCAGCTCGATCACCCGCTTTTCAACATTAATTTCGGGTCGACCTTTTGCGATGACATAATCTTGCAGATTCGTGATGCGAACAGGCAAATTTGTTACAACATAATTATCCGTTTCAAGCAACGTATCGCAGATGATCTTGATCGCACGAAGGCCTTTTCCATTGCGCGGCTTTCCTGTGAGAAGCTTGATCATGATGGATCAGGTGAGCAGTTGCCGTTGAATCGACGCATTATGACTCGGAAGGTAAGCCAACTAACTTGCAGTGTGGCCTGAAACCAAAATCCATAGGCGAAGATTTCGGTATTTGATGCATTATTGAAAAGGAGTTCCTCGATGCTCATGGCGTGATGAATCTTACGACTGAAGCGATTGAAAGAATTGTAGCAGTTCCCCAAATGCGAAGCGCTATATATTGAAATACCAAGGCGATTATAGGACCCACTGGAATGAAGGCCAAAACCATGGAAACAGCCATCTGTATAAAACTAGAAAAGCCGCCTGTATCGACAGGGCTTGTTCCGCCTATCGAAAACCAGCTGAGGTCCCCATATTGTGGGCTGAATAAACCGTAAAGAATCGTTGGCACCGCCCACACCGCCGCTGTAATCAAGCCAGCCGCAATAAGCGCAGTTACCTGGCCACCAGTGCCACCAAAGACAGGATTCCCCTTTGCTTGCTTCAAGCGTAAGGTTTCAAGGCTCAAATGGGAAATTAGGCTGATGCAAAAAACACAATAGAACAGAAATGAGAACCAAAATATTAGACGCTTTACGAATGCCGCTAGCTCTGTGAATTCCGGATAATCAAAAGGATTCAAACTAATCGTCTGCCCGCCAAGACTGACCGATAAATCAAGCGTATCTGGACTAACATCTGGTATACCGCTTGGAATTGAATAATCATCAAACGCCGTCATTTGCTGATCCTTTGCAGCATTACCCTGAGTGCTCATGTCAGACTCGGATGGTCTATTATCCCTCAAATCCCGCTCATAATCGCTATCCTCGACTAGTTGACCTAGTTTTTCGTCTATGTCGTCAAGTTTGTCTAATTTATCCAGCTTGTCGTTGCCTTCCTCAAGCTCATCGACCACCTCTGCGAGCTGCATTTGCGTCTGGTCAGATTCTTGTTGAATCGTGTCAGTCGTTTCGATCTGCGCATCCACCTGATTTTTTTGCCAAATGACAGCTTCCTCATGGCGTTGCGCCTGTTGTGCATCAAGCCGTGCGAAGCGCTCATCTTGCGCCTCATTGGTTTTCTCCCAAAGCATTTGGTCCTGACGCATTAAAGCATCCATATTCCAAGCTGCCTGTTGAGCATACTCAAATGGATGATCGCCCGCGACAGGCTCAGTTATGCCAGTATCTGAAAATGGTTGATAGTCGGTATTGTCTACGACGCCTTCTTTTACATCTGATGTTATATCTCTGAACTCAGGGTCAAGGGTAGGTGGCTCATAATCATTAACATCATCTGGCTGTATCTCTGTGACCGAAACCCACAAATCTTGCTGAGCTGGCATTTCCTCCTCGGTATAATTTCCGTATAGAGTAGAATGAACATTGCCCAAGAACACATTCGATCCGTCTACGACCTCATAAACCGTCACTGTATGCTCTGAAGCACCGGCAGCTGCAAACTGCATGGCCTCATATTGATTCAATGAAACGGTTGTGCTCTGTGTTGGCTGGCCATCATCAAAGTTAAGCTCCAAATAATAAGTCAAAATGGACTCTTTCTTATTTGGAAAAAAATCAGAAATAATGTGATAGTAAGGGAATTCTTCTGGTGGAGTTTCAACTATTGGGTCCCATGTGCCACTCGCCACATTGGCCGCATTTTGAGCCTGCATGTAGTACTGCGTGCCTGCTTTGAAATCCTTAATTATATCGTAAGTATATGGATATGGACCTGTGTTTTGTGGGTCATAGTATATCACTATACTATCTTCCGAATTGTTTGAATAAATATTCATGAAGCTACCGCCCTCATTGGCCCAAACATCGTATTCAACGCGCCAGTAGCCCTCATTATCCGGCGACTCGTAAATTGACGTGATCGTCAATCTGGCTTCCCTGTCAGGATGGTGATAAGTGCCTGTGTTTGGATTAGCGAAAAGATAGCCCGATGCCATCAACGCCGAAATGTAGAAAACACGCAGTAAGCGCATACGACCCCCATTGTGAAAATTACGAATTCCATGACTAAATGAGGGTAGGGGGAATGAACCCCCTGACCCTCTTAGTGTGCTTTAGGCACGGCGAATCTTCATGATTACACCGAAGATGACCATGAAGGCCGCGACGGTGATAATGAAGGTTTGGACCGAGGTCCAAGCCGTAGTAGCATCAGTGACGATGGCCGCCAAATCTGCCGGCACTTCAGCAGAAGCTTGGGGAGCGCTCATGACTCCTGCGACTGCCACAGTAACCGCAGTTACAGCCACGTTATAGTGGCGACGAGCACAGCCCATAGCCGATTTTACACCTTTGGATGCAGCTTCGCATGCTTTGCCTGCGTACTGCTTTGCCTTGTTATAGGACTTACGGAACATACAGTTTCCTTTCTTTGTGTTATTGTTTTCGTATCAGGGGAACCATCCCCCAAATTCCAAATCTACCGCGGCAGGAGTTGGTAGCTGCGACTGTAGACGTGTCGTGGAACCTTGATTCCTGCCCTTTCAAAGGCATCCTCCCATGATTTACAGCTGATACCTTTGTATTCTACGGTGACTGCATTTACAGCCACACCGACTTTGAAAATCTTGTTTCCAAGTGGGGATTTATCGCGAATTGCGACACCGCACTTGCCAAGCTTTTCGCGTGCTAGTCGAAAAGCCGCGGTATCGTTCATCGTAGTTGCTCGTGTTGTTTTCATATCGACGTGTCAGTTATGTTAGACTCTTAACAAGGAAAGGCGGTGGCCGCCAAACGCCCCTGAAGGGGCGTATTGGCGACCGCCGCGACTTCACCCTTGCCCGATTTCCCAACCATGATCCTTAGCGAATTTAAGAAACTCCGACTCATCAGAATCAGAATTTAACATTTCTTGGTATCGCGCTTCCATAAAGCCCTCCACATCCATCCATATGGGTTCGCGTCTACCACGCTGGGGACTCGCAAATGCGTACTCCCGCTTGTCTTGCTGCCCCATGAGAACTTGCATCATGACACCACCGACCACACAAAGGCCGATGATCTCATAACTTTGGTCCGGGGCAGGGGACTCCCTTCGAACGAAAAGAGCCCCCGCTATGTTAAACTCGGCCATTGCTCAAGAACACGCCACGAACGACAGTGTTTCCCTTTTCGGTTTGGGCCGATTGAACTTCGATAGTAGCGCGCGTAAAAGGAGCTACTGCAGGCAACGGCCCTTGTGTGTCGGACTGGCGAAAGAACCAGGTCTTTTTGCCGTTGGTAATGCCAACCTCAAGCTGCTTATAGGACTTACCCTCCCATGTCTTGTCTTGCTCCTGAACAGAGATGACCAAGCCCGTAAGCATTAGACCATCGTTAGGTTCAAGATTGACGCTAGGTTGCTTATTTTCTGTGACTGCCATGATTCGATACTTTCTTTGATGTGTGACGGTGTCATATTGAATGAGAATCCCGACAGCGCCGCCTTGCCGTGGATACTCAGATTTACCGCTCGCTGGTAAAATTCGTTATAGTCTGTATTTAATACAAAATAGCCTGCCTTAATTGGGTAATGCTTAAGCCTTGAACGAACGCAGACCACCGCACGGCGCATCCAAAAACGCCATTGCTCACGTATCGTGCGACGTATGTAGCTGTATCGCTTGTCCTGGGGTGGCTCCTTTTCGTCGACGCTCCAATCTGGGTCTTGCGCCTTCGTATAAAATCCGCCGCCCGTTTGCCAAAAGCGCATACGCGATCCGCCGTTAAAGTCCAAGAGCCAGTCAGGAAGATTTAAGCCCTCTGTGTTATCGCCTTCAAAGGCCCCCTTGGTGACATATTTAAACAGGTAGACGAATTTCTTGCGGCGTAGCCTTTCAACGTTGGTCCGACCAAGGCCCCACCACTGGCCGACCCAAGCAAGGCAATCACGTGGTATGCGTTTCTTGTAATGAACGATCAAATGCCAGTGAGCATAGCCATCATCATGAAATTCAAGCTTCCATGCCCATGGGAATGGGCCAATGACTGAACGAAGCTTTGCGAGGAATCGCCGCAGGCGCTCTTTACCGAGCACATACATCATTGCGGCCGACTTCCCGCAGTGGAACGTTGTTAGCGTGATGAAAAGGCATTGTTTCCAAGGCGGGAGGCCTTTCTTTTCGATGGCCTGACGCTTGAGCATAACGCCATGACGAGTATACCAATTCGGAGCATTGTAAGGCTTAACTTCAAGATACGGCTTGGTTATCCGATCTCGTAGCATGCGCCTTGTGATAGCCGAACTCACTTGCCGGCCTCACTTTCTTCATTAAATTCAGCAATGCTCTTTTGACCGTCTAAGAACATACCGAGACGCTGGGCGATTTCTAAATGCGCATGGTAACGCCCCTTGGATTCAAGGTTTCCGCTTTCGATGAAGTCATGCTCCCAAGCATTTGCTTCTATCAAAATCTCATCAGCAAAATCATAAATACTACGCTCTGTCTTTGGCTCAGGGCGGGTTATGCGGCGCATGATTCGAATACCGAAACTTAACGCCCAAACGGTGAAAAGGAAGAGTGCCATTGTGGTAAGAGTTGCCCAAAATTCAGCTGACTCTGTTGTAAAAAGGGGGAGGGGCAGGAAATTATTCACTTCCGGCCCCTCCCTTATCAGCGTTCTTCTGTGACTCAGACGGAGTGGCCTGAAATGAAAATCCACTAGGCCATTCAGCCCATGCTAGAACCTCAAGCTCGGTGAGGTCGAAATCAGGTGATGGCCAGAACTCTCGGCGCCAAACTTCACGGCCTGTATCATCTGCCGTAATGTAACCCGGATAAACTTCGTCGTCGCGGACTTGGACTAACACCGTAGTGTCGCAATCTGGCTTACGCTCGGCAGGATCGATCCACAGAATGACTTCACGCATAATCAATTGTCGACTCATGACGCCACCTCGCCAGTGTCTTGAAATTCTGCCTCAGAGATCCGCTTAAACTCGTTGGCGTTGAATGCGGTGCCTTTGGGGTTCTTGGATATAAACCCCCGAATCTTCACGAAAAAACTAGGGAATGTTGCAACCCCCGTAATTGTTCCGACGCAGCCATCCCAAACCCCGCCATTTGTGATTCTCACTCGCTTTTCTTTCACAGATTTCCTTTCGCTGATTTGTTTGTGATTGTTCCTGTCGAAAAATCAGCGCAATCTGCCGCGATGAACACACCTGACTCTATTTTAGCCGCTTCAGGCCTGATTTCTGTATTAATGCTGGCTTGGTTCGCCATTAGCATGGGGATAGCCGTCCTAACCATTGTAGTGCTATGGAACTTGAATGCGCTGCTCATCGTAAAACGCGAAGAAGCACAGTTCTGGATGGAAGCCGCAGAGCTTAAGCATTCTGATAGAAAAAAGGCCGAAATGAGATCGGACTTAAAATTACGCTGATTTCTGAAAGAACAATTCGGAAGGTTTCCGAAAACCTTACGATCTATTCAGAAATGCAGGTTTCGAAAACCTTCGCAAGGAGAATTGACAACACCGCACGAAGGTATTAGACACCTTCATATTATGCCGAATCAGCTAAGCGCAGACTCCGATAAAGTGACGATTGTTTTGCCTAAGGAGCTAAAAGAAATCATTCGCAAGTTAGCAGCGAAGGAACGGCGCAGTATGTCTCAAGTGATCTCCATGCAGTTGGAGAAAGACTTCGATTATAGACCTAAAAGCGCCTGATAGTCTGCGACTTACAAAACCGTATTGCGGTCGTTGTGAGTCGCTTTACCTATCAAGCATCGCACAATATATATTATGTCTAATTTAGGTGGACTTAGAGAAAGCTTAGTTTTATTAGCCATAAGTTGCATATGATCATAAAGAAACGCATACCCTTCCGAGGTATGCACTGTTGCTTTGACATATCGTAATTATTTCGACCTGACTTAGAATGGGACGTCCTCATCGAAATCGTCTTCTGCAGACGATTGTGCGGCCTTGGTTTGCCTGGGTGGCGGTGATGTGCGTTCGTAGCCGCCTCCTTCTCCACTACTGGAGTTTTCTCCATCGCGACCACCGACGAACTTGAAGCTTTCGCAAACAACCATAAGCTTGCTGCGCTTTTCGCCCTGAGGCGTTTCCCACTTGTCTTGGCGAAGGCGCCCTTCGACCAAAATCGGGCTTCCTTTGCCTAGGTATTTTGAAATGACTTCAGCGCTGCGGCCAAAAGAATCGATGTCCACGTAAGCCACTTCCTCGCGTTGCTCGCCTTCTTTGGTCGTGAATTGGCGATTCACCGCAATGGTGAATTTGCAGATCGACATGCCGCCTGGCGTAACCCGCATCTCGGGTTCGGCGACAAGATTGCCCATGAGGATGACTTTATTGAATGATGCCATAGCTCGACAATCAGCAGAAGCCTGGCGCGAGTCAAGAGTCGCCCTGCGCCAGGCATCTGAAATCTGAAAAGCTTAGATGCTTTGAACCAGAATGCGGTTCACCGTCTTGTCCAAGCGGAAACGCTCCTGGAGAGCTGCTGGCGCTTCAGGACCAGCTTCCAGCTCGATGACGAGGTATACGCCACTGGGCATACGGCGGTCGGTCACGCGGATGAAATCCTGCGAACCATTGTTTTTGACGCTAGTTACGTTGGCGCCCAATGCGGTGATGTTTTCCTTGATGGACTCGATCAGCGTTTCAACCGACTCGGTGTAGTTGCGGGTATCGAGGATGAAGTTTGCGCGATAGCGCTTAGTCGTTGCGGTCTGACTCATGGTTACTCGGTGGTGGAATTCTTGTGTTAATGCGATTCATCGCGACTGTAGTCCCCTGCTCAGCCAATATTCTCAGGCCGTCGATATAATCCGGGACGCGCGATTTGATAAATGAATTTTCGTCTGATGTGAATTTGCCTAGGACCCAGTTGGTCAACTGCCCTTTATGAGGGTTGCCGCCAATGCCGATTCTGTAGCGCACAAAGCCGTTTCCCAGATGCTGGAGCAAGCTTGCTACGCCATTATGGCCACCGTTACTTCCGCTCACGGAAATTTTGCAGCGCCCCAGCTCTAGATTAATCTCGTCATAGATCACGACCACTGACTCTACCGGCGCTTTCAAGTAACGCATCACAGCGCCTACAGCGACGCCACTTTCGTTCATGTAAGTGTCCGGTTTGACCAGCATGATCGATTCGCCAGCGAAACTGACTTTGGTAACTTGGGAGCGCAGTTTTTTCTGCGCTTTCCATTCACCGCGGCAAATTTCAGCTAGGCTGTCTACAACTCGAAATCCGACATTGTGCCGTGTGTCACGGTATTCCGATCCAGGATTTCCCAGTCCGGCGATGACGGTTACGGCCATTTGGCAAAGAACAAAAAACGGAATCAGCGCCGGGTGACGCTGATTCCATTGAATTTAAAGGTTACTCGGCTTCAGCTGCCTTCTCCTCAACCTCGTCGGTTTCGGCACTCTCGATCTTGGCAGGCTCAGCAATTGCGACGATCACCATGTCGGGCTCGCCGTCAAAATGAACGCCTTCCATCGCTGGCAGGTTTTCGAGGTGAACAGCCTCGCCAATATTCAAATCGGCAACATTCACTTCAATGAATTCTGGCAAGTTGCGTGGCAAGCAGTGAACTTCAAGCTCGTGGACGGAGAAGTCCAGGACGCCGCCGTTCTTCACACCAATGGCTTCGCCCTTGATGTGCACGGGGATGTGCGCGTGAATCAACTCACCGGCAACAACTTCGAGGAAGTCGATATGACGGAAGCGATCAGTCAGCGGATCACGCTGCGTTTCGTGGATGAGAGCATCGATGCTTTCATCTGCGATTTTGAGGGTGATGACGGCGGTGGAACCGGCGACTTCACGCAGCAGCATCTGGAAATCTCGCTCAGCGACCGCTAGGTTGCGGTTGCCGCTCTTACCGTAGATGACTGCAGGGATTTGACCCTGTGCGCGCAGGCGGCGTGAATTGCCACGGCCGATGCCCTCACGTTTGGTTACGGACAGGAGGTGTTCGCTCATGTATATAGGTGTTCGTGTTGTCTGGTTAACCGAAGCTTCATGCTACGGAAACGGGCCAAAGAATCAGATTGCGCGATAATGGCAATCAAAACTTTTGTCTTTTCAGGCCAAAACTGAATGGCAGTTCGCGCAGTATTAAAAAATCTAACCGCAAAATCAGGCGAATGAACTTGACCTAATGTCACAAATGCGTCACGTTCGTAACATGGAATTAACAAACAGTCTCAATATGGTAATCGCCACGGTTGGCGGTATAGTTGTCGCGGGGCTATTGCTCGATATCTGGCTAGAGTTTCGTTGGAGTCGAGATGCTCAAACTATGCACGCGAAATCCCCGCGCGATCAATAAACGGGCAGCACATAGGAGCAACGCTCCAAATCCATTTTGCCCGGAAGCCCCACCCCTTCCTAGTTCGAAGCCTCGCTCTGCAGTGCTTTTGACTAATTCTGGTCGCTAAGGTGATCCAAATTTAGCCAATGTGGTAATTCGCCTGCTTGGCCGATGATTGCTTGGGAAGCAGCCCGCGACTTCGTTTCCGGGCCAGCGCTCGTTGAATGCTCTGATGGCATTCCTTAGAAGACACTTCGGCTCCAAAAAAGCGGGCGAGCCAGCCATAAACCATGTCTGGCTCCATTTCATGCATCCGCGTCGGCTGATCACAGACACGGTCAAATGCATCAACGACTGCTTGTGCGATAACCCGCACCATTGTCCGTGAGACCTCAGAGCTGCGCTCTTCTATGAGCACATCGCTGGCGTCGGTCATCGGAAATTCTTCAAAGATATTCTGGTAGATGTCCGCCGCGTTCAGTTCTTCAACCTCAGTTCGGGGGAAAAAATGCGCCATCACTGACCAAGGATGAATGTCATTGGGAGACCTGTCCATTCCGCGGCAATCCGTTCTCAATATCACGGTAGGAATGTCAGCAAACTTTGCGGTCATGAACTCAACTACTCCACCCGCCTCGATTTCAGCGCCATCGAAGTTGAACAACGCCAAGTCGCATTCAATCAGGTGGAGCAGCTTCTCATCGCGCACCACATGGGCAGATTTTGATCTGGCAGGAAAGTTTTGCGGCAACACACAGCAATAACGCTGGTCTGATAACTCAGATATCGCTTCCGCCAACATAGCATTGCCGATCAAATCCTTGTGGGTAAATTGATCTCCCGCAAAATAGATGTTCAATGTTGGCTCGCTTGAGGGCATAATATGAATAGCCAGTAAGAATCCATGTCGAATAGGTCTATTCGGACTGGATTAGTGCTTTAATTTAGACTTATCGGACTACTACAGTCATAACTTTAGATAAAATATAGCTTTTTTTTCACCTCAATGCTACACCGACGATCTTTTTTACAAACATTGGGCGTATCCGGCGCAGCGATGACACTGGGTTTTGGCGGTTTGCACAAGCTAATGGCTACTGATCAAGCCTCAACGCTTACCCAAGGCTTTGGACCGTTACTGCCCGATCCAGCCCGGGTGCTCGAGCTCCCCAGTGGGTTTTCCTACCAAATAATCTCTCAAACAGGAAATCCGATGGCCGACGGACTGATCTCCCCCGGGAAACAGGACGGAATGGCTGCGTTTCCGGGCCCTGATGGCCGCGTGATCCTAATCCGGAATCACGAGAACGAATATCCATGGCGACCGCTTGGTCCCTTTGGCTTACTGAATGAGCGTTATGCTAGGATTGACCGTTCGTTACTCTACGATCCCCGCGAAGGCGCCCTACCCTGTATTGGCGGCTGTTCAATCCTGGTTTACAATCCCAAGACCGGCAAGGTGGAGAAAGAGTTCATGCGTCTACTTGGCACAGAGCGAAATTGCGCTGGCGGGCCTACGCCATGGGGCACTTGGGTTACCTGCGAAGAGACCTCCGTTACCACGAAAGAAGGCTATAAGGCGGACCACGGCTATGCGTTTGAGGTCACACCCACGCTTACCCCCGCGCTTGAAAAAGCGACTCCACTGAAAGCCATGGGGCGCTTTCGACGAGAGGCAGTTGCCATTGATCCGCAAACCAGCATCGTTTACCAGACTGAAGACCTTGGCGACTCCAGTTTTTACCGTTTCATTCCAGATAAGCCAGGTCAGCTGAATTCAGGTAAACTGCAGGCGTTGGTCATTAAAAATGGTCCAGCCGATACGCGAAACAATCCCGGCGCCACGATGACCTTCCCACTGAATGAGTCATTCTCCGTGGATTGGGTCGACATAAATGATGTGGAATCACCCAACGATGACTTGCGTTTGCAGGCCCAGAAAAAAGGCGCCGCAATTTTCGCCCGGACCGAGGGCATTTGGATGGGAGACGGCGAAATGTATTTCGCTTGCACAACAGGCGGACCCCAAATGTTTGGTCAAATTTTCCGCCTCAAGCCGGGGCACGAGCAGCAGCCGGATCAGTTGGAGCTGTTCATTGAATCCCATAACTCGGAGTTAATGCAAAATGCGGACAATCTGGTCGTCGCGCCATGGGGGGACGTCTTGATTTGCGAAGACTCAAATGCGCCTCATAAGCGGCTGGTCGGTGTTACGCCCCAAGGTGAAATCTACCACTTAGCGAAATGTGTATACAGTAGCTCGGAAATTGCGGGCGCCTGTTTTTCTCCCGATGGGAAAACGCTGTTTTTCAATATCCAAAACTACCCGGGCATGACCATCGCAGTCACCGGCCCTTGGCCAGCCTAAGACCTAAAAAAGCTCTCTTGTCTTCTGTTATCTTAGTTTACTGCCTGATCTTCGGGTGGCTTATTTTCGCCCTGAGGGTAGAGAAGCATTCGGTCATGGACGAGCAGGATAATGTCCTGACGTCCATCTCCAGTGAAATCGCCCACCATTACTTCGCGCGGTTCCAGCGGCGCCCCCTTGCGCCCGCCATAGTGCAGGTCTTCTTCAAAAACATTGAAATGCAGCGCGCTTACCCACTCATCAGGTGAGTTATACTTGATGATTTCCAACACGTTGTTTTGGCCATCGATCAAAATGAATTCAGGGCTGTCATCGTCGTTGAGTTCACCCACGGTGATATCATTGTAAACGATCTCCTGCAGATCGGACTCATAGGTTGAAACATTCTGTAACGACTGCCACTGACCATCCAGTGCAGTGCGGACCAACGCCTTTTTACCCAACAAAACCATGTTGTTCGCGTCGTCTCGCACGGGCAACATCCCAAGAGGGCTGAAGTCCCCAAATTCAACAGAGCGGCTATAGCGATAGATGCCAGAATCATCCCGACTGAGGATTTGAATTTCCCTGGACTTGGTATCGAAAAGCAATAGCTCGTTAACACCGTCGCTATCAACGTCACGCAGGTGCGGAATCGATAAATTATCATTGCCCGAGCGTGAGTTAAACTGGTCCAGCACCGTGCGACGCTTTTCTGAGTCCAGGTAAATCGCGCGGACAAAGCCATTGGAAGTGATCAGCAATTCTTCCAATCCATCGTCGTTGACATCTCCTAAACCAACATCAGCCAAGTTGACCTCACGCAGGCCGTCGATTTCAGAAACTGATTCCATAAGCCTGTCATCAGACAACGTATTCAGCATTTCCAAATCCACATACCGTGCAGCGTCACGGGGAAAGGATATCAGCAAATCCTGAGTGTCGTTTTGATCCAGGTCCGCGATGAGTATGCCGGTCGCCGGTCGGCGCGCATCTGAAAGCTCAAGCTTCTTGTCGATTGCCCAACCGCCATCAAGTTGGGAGAGCAGCGAAAGCATTTGCTTGCTGTTGTCGCTAGTCAACAGAACGAGTTGCTTGCGCTCAGGAAGCCAAGCGATCTTGACGGGGGCGCCGGATACACCAATGGCTTCCGGAAAAACGAATCGCTCACCATTCCAGCGGGTCAGCCCGATTGATTCGTCTGGGCTAAGGACAAATAGCTCACTCGTGCCGTCACCATCAATGTCTGCTGCCGCTAATGACTCCACTCCCTGAAAGGACGGAAAAGACTGAGGCGAGCGCCAGCTCCCGTCGGCCTTTCCCTGAAGCTGCCAAATTTGCGCATTTGCAGAATCAGCGATCACAAGATCTTCGTAACCGTCGCCATTGAAATCACCCCAAGCATAGGCGTCTGGCGAGCTGACTTCGGCGCCGGTCGAGTAATACTCCATCGGCCAATCAGCCCCATTTTCTAAAGTTTGCTCCTCGAGCTTCTCGACGCGCAAACGCCCGGTCCGTGGTTCGATTAGAACCAGTTCCGGCTCGGTGGCAGTCGCATTGATCCAGGCAAAGCTCGGGGTGGTCGCATCGAGACTGTAAGCTTGCTCAGCGCCGAGACCATCATCGGGAGACCAATCAACCATACGCAATGCACGCGAGGAACCAGGCACACGGTAGCTGAAGCGAAGCGGCGTGCCTGCCTTGGGAGGTAAAACTTCCAAGTCCATGGCGTTGGTTTCCATGCGGAACGTCTCATGCAACTTAATCGGGGCGCCCTTCTCATCAAATGCGAAGACCATCAGGCGATTCTTGGTCAGCGCCACGAGTTCCAAGCCTGAGTATTGGTCCGTTAAATCAACCAACTTCAACGTGCTGTTCCAAGGGAGTGCTTCTACGCCGTCGTATTCGCGTTTTTCGGCCCATACGCCTTTCTCCAATTGGGCGACTGCTACGAGTGGCTCGTCTTTGCTGGTGAACACCACATCCGTCAACCCGTCGCCAGTCACATCCCCCAATGTCAGATCAAACATGGCAATGCCGCTGGTAACGCCTTCGACTTCAAATCGCGCATCTTCCAATACTGGCTCCCAGCGATTTCGCCGTAAACTTTGGGAAGTATTTTCGATTTCTCCCGGAACGCGCTGGTAATAGATTTCCACCCTGGCTCGATCATTGTTGATGACGCCGATATCTGTCTTCCCGTCGTTGTCCACGTCACCCTGTGCAAGCGCTCGGACACTCCAATCTATTTTGGTAATTTCCGGCCCAACTAAGCGTATCGGCGCGGTATCGTACTCGCCAGCGAGGACTGTAGAACCAAGGAGTAAGTATGCTAAAACTGAACGCATAAAAGTAATTACGGATTTTTGGGCAACACGCGGACCCGGGTTATTTGCGCATCCTCCAGGATGTAGCCGGCGGACAAAATATAGAAAGGCACATCCGCCCCACTTAATTCGGGCAGGTCAACATCGATCCCCTTACCGAAGTTGCCTGATAAATTCTCACGATACGCCTCAAATAGCTGCTCCAGCGCAGCACTGAGGTTAAAGTAGGCGCACTCGATCTGATTGGGGGGCAGATCTTCCAACGCATTCACGATGTAGCTCTCATTCCACAACCCTCCATCGGACTCCCGGAGATGATACAGCGTGCGCTCAAGGAGCTCCACTGACCCTATAGCCAAAAATAAGTGATCATCGGCTAGCGCATAACCAAAAGGAGAATCTTCCAGGCTCAAATTTGCCGGAGTGACGATTTTCATGCCGAGGAATTCGCGTTCACTGAGAACTTCGGCGCCTGGCGCAAAGGTCTCCGTCAGTCCCTTGATTGCATTCTCAAAGGCTTGCGGGTCTCGAATTGGAATTGCGACAATTAGGTTTTCATTGTCGCTCTGTTCTTCAATTTCATCAGCTTCTTTTAGTTCGGAAAATGACGCGAATTGTGTTCCGAAATTAGTGAGCAAGGCCTCACGCAGGTCGATGTTGGTCTGTTGTCGGAAATTATCGAGTTGTAGTTGAAACATCGCTCCAAAATTTGGGCTCATATCGTTCATCAGCGCCTCAAACGCTGCGAAGACTTCGTTGAAATCAAGCATCGACACGTTGGCGTCAATGGCGTCAGAAGGAACCCAGTGCGGAAAGCGTAATGGCTCCGAACTGTAAGCCAGCAATTCCAGGATGCCGCGGCGTTGAGTGTAAAGCATGCCGAGTACGGACTCGAAGTTGGCGCTTTCAAAATCGATTGCCATGAAGGCGCCTTGAAGTGACTCCAACGCCAAACTGTTCCAAAGCGAATCCATGGTGACGCCGAGTGGATTCATGGGGATCGTTGGCATGTCGTCTTCGATCAAATCGCGGAACATACCGATGCCTTCCTTGAGGTTCAGGTAGATACGCGCCTGCGACTGCCCGGCAATGTCCATACTACGCAAGAAGTCCGGATCACGCCCCAGCCCATCACTGCGCGAATCGATGACCGCATCAACGGTGTTTTTCAAGAGTTCGAGGGAAGTCGCCTCAATCGCGATGCCATCGACCAGTGTCCAATATTCTGGCATCCATTCTTCTTCGGGCAGATCGGCGATTTCCTCAGTGTACAAGGTAACGCCAGCATACGGTTCTTCGATCAGCAATACATCATCGTAAGCGACATCGCGGTCGTAGATTTGCAGGAATTTCAACGCTTCAATATCCCCGGCAAAATCGGTCAGCAGGACAATACGAGGGGATTTTTCCGCACCCTCTTCCAACGATACTATAGCACCGCAAATTCTACCGCTTAAGAGCTCATGTAGGTTTCCCAATGTTAGAGCGTCGCCGCTGGGCAATGTGTATTGCTCGCCATCCTCTGTTTCGAGCGGCTCGCCTAAGGAGTCCTCCCATTCAGCTTTTTGCTGAGCGGAAACCAACTCCAAAATCTTGCCCTCTTCGACCGCCGTCACGAGCGACTTAAAGTCATCTAGCGAAACGCTGACCAGCGTCGAACTGGGCAGGTAGTCTTCCAGGTAGTTTTTAGCGTGAAGCGTACAGCCGATCAATGCGGCGAGAATGCACAGGTATGATTTAAGCATTCGAGATCAGTTAGCCTCCGAGGTGGGGGGCGTGTTATAGCGAAATCCGGTATTCGGATTACGCGGATCGAAGGCGAACGCATCGCGGTTTTCGAGGAAGAATTTCAGCACATTCGCGGGAATCGCAAAAGCCAAGCCTTCAGCGCCCATGGCCACCACTTTCATGTTATTTACGCCTACTACTTCGCCGCGCATATTGAAGAGCGGACCGCCGGAATTCCCAGGGCTGATTTCCGTGGTGGTCTGGATGAACACGCGACCTCCAATGGGACGATTACGGTTACTCACGATGCCTTGTGAAACCGTGCGATCCAGTCCCAGTGGCGCGCCAATGGCAAAAACAGACTGTCCCTGCTTCAAGTCATTCGATTCACCCAGCGGTACGGCTTTCAGTTGCTCACCATCGGGTAAATCTATCTTCAACAACGCCAGGTCTGCGCCTGGATTACTGGCCACGATTTTGACATTTCGATGGACCTCACGCTCTAGCGAATCATTCACCTGCTTAAACACCGTGACCGAAATATCATGCTCGCCAGCAATGACGTGATCGTTGGTGACGAGGTAGCCATCCGGATTGATAATGAAGCCGCTGCCCAAACCCGTTGGGGTTCGAATCAGCACCACAGATTCGCCGTGCCGGTCAACCCATTCGCCAACAGACATGATTTGGCCTTGGGCGGTCGTTTGAAACAGGCCATTGCTCACCATACTGGTCCCCTCCACAGTCGCATCTTCCAGATTGATGCCTATGATGTTGTCGCGGGGGATTTCCAATACGGTGAAGCCGAGGTCGACATAGATGCTCGTGGGGCGCTCATAGACGACAGAACCGCTCACGGCATTGCCTTCACTGAGGTTTATAGTCGCCCGTTCGGCAAAGAGGGCAGGGACTGTTAAGAGGAGGAATGTAATGGAAATGAACTTCACTATTCAGAGCTTAACAACGAATAGGAAACGCGCAAGCGCGGGTTGTTTCGAAAATTTATCAACAACGTCCTCAATCATCCAGTGTGAAGCCTACCTTGATCGTCACTTGCCAGTGTGCGACTTTGCCGTCCTCGATGTGGCCGCGAGTCTCCAAAACCTCAAACCAACGCATATTGCGGACAGATTTTGAAGCGCGCTCGATGGCGTTTTTGATGGCTTCGTCCGTAGACACGGCAGAAGAACCCGTTAATTCGATTTTCTTGTAGATATGGTCACTCATGCCAACAATCTATCGCGGAAAGCAGTAAATGCCAACTTGTTAGGGCGTTTTCTGCAAATTGACCATGTGCTTATAGCTTTCGGACAAAGCGATAAGGCGCAGACAACCAAGGCTCTCCCGCATAGCCGATGCCGATGCGTGGCGTGCGCTCGATCTGTGATTCCTGGAGGACGCTCCCCTGCTCCACCCACAAGCCGGACTCCTGCGTCGCAGGGAGGCCGTTGAGTGATTGATCAATTTGCATGGCTTTGGTCAAACGACCTGGTCCAATCTTCGGCCCTGCTCCCCGTATCAAAACGGCAGCCGGGAAATCTGCTGGTCCAGTCACAATATTCAGCAACCAGTGCACTCCGTAGCACAAGTAGACATAGAACACGCCAGCGGAACCAAACATTACGGCATTGCGCGGCGTTTTGCCGCGACAGGCATGACATGCTAAATCCTGGCCGCCATCGTAGGCCTCGACTTCGCACAGTTCCCAGCGAAGAATCTCGCCAGTTGACAGCCGTCGGCAGAGCTTTTGCCCCATCAACTCCCGTGCAACCGTGACGGTGTCACGCTCGAAGAATTCCTGGGTCAATACAGGCGTCGACGCCACGCAATCTAGCCTCCGACCAAGCCTCGCTGGAACAAGCCAAGGATCACCGTAACAATCACCAGCAGAGTAAGCACGACCTTGTGAATGATTCCTACGGCGCCCGGCATTGGGTATGCCTGCTTGGCCTCATCGCCTGGCAATGCAGGCTTTACGAAGAAGGCTTCACGCACCCAGCCAAAGTAGTAATAGATGGAAATAACGACCCCAATGATTGCCGCGCCAAGCAAAACATACAACTCAGCCTGGAAAGCGGCGATGAAGATGAGCAGCTTGCCAATGAAGCCTGCGAGGGGCGGAATGCCTGCCAGCGAACCGAGTCCAATGGCCAACACGCCGGCCAGAAATGGCTGACGTTCAGCCAGCTTCTGGTAATGCTCCAGTTCTTGGATTTCGTCAGCAGAACCGGCGAGATGCACCATCACGCCAAAAATCGCGAACGAAGCAAACAGGTAGGCAAATAGATAAAATATGATCGCCCATGGAGCCAAGGCTGAGCCTTGAGGACTTGTCAATGCGACCACTGCAACGAGCAAATAACCCGCATGGGCAATGCCTGAAAGACCAATGACGCGCTTTACATTGCGCTGCCCAATTGCGGTTAAGTTGCCAAACAGAATCGTGATAATCGCAATCGCTGAGAGCAGTGGCTGCGTCAAGGCAGTCAGGTGCGAAAACGGTCCGACGATCAGGTTCATTAACACGAAGAACCCTGCGGCCTTGGACGAGATTGCCAGAAATGCAGTCACGGGAGTAGGTGCGCCTTGATAAACATCGGGCACCCAGATTTGGAATGGCACTGCGCCGATTTTGAAGCAGATGCCACAAAGCACGAGCGTTGCCCCGATCAGCACCAGTGGTTCGTGTGGGTTCGCGGTAATGAACTTGCCGAGTTCAGCAAAGTTCATGGCGTCCTTCGTGGCGCCTTGCAAAGCCGGATTGCTGGCGGCGCCATAAAGCAACACGATGCCAAAGAGCAGGATTGCCGAACTCAGCGCGCCCAGAATCAAATACTTGAGGCCAGCTTCCAGTGAAAACGAACTATGACGGCAATAAGCGACCAGCACGTAGAAGCCGATGGTGACGGTTTCCAGCGCCACAAAGAGCATCACAAAGTTGCTGGATTGCACCAGTAGCATCATCGATGCACTGACGAGAATCGTCACCAAAAAGAATTCCGAACGCGGCAAATTCTGCTTCGATAAATAGCCAATGGCGAGGTAGCAAACCAGCGCTGAACTCAGCACGAAAAACGCGCGCATGTAGGTCACGAATGGTCCTGCCTCGATCATGCCGCCAAAAAGCTGCCCCGATGGGGCCTCACCGCAGCCACAGCCCAACGCAATGAACCCGAGTAGTCCGAATTGGGCAGCAACGGCGAAGGTCGGAATGATGCGCTTGCGCGTCGCGGGCAAAAAGAGATCCAGGCAAAGCACGATTAGAGCAATGCCAGCCATGGCCAACTCCGGCCAAATGGCGCTCCATTGGTTGGTGGATGCTAATTCTTGGAAACCGTTATAATTCATAGCGATTGCCCTCCTTCCGGCTGCTGCTCTGCATCAGCGAGTTGAAGGCTCGTATCGTTGTCTTGAGAGGCGTCAGCCGTCTTCATCTTCTTGGGCATATGCACGTAAACCGGATCAGCTTGAACTGCCTTTTCAATGGACTGGGAAATGCCCATCGGCCAAAGGCCAATAAACGCCAGCGTTACCAGCAGAATCGTTGCGGGAGCGCGCTCAGCTGGTGTGATGTCGCCAATTTCGCGCTGACCTAGGGACTCGGCGAACTCCTTGGTTTGCGGACCGAAGAAGATGTTGGCCGCTGCGCGCAGGCCGTAAATTGCTGAGATCACGACACCAAGTACCGCAGGCGCGACTGCCCAGGCGTGGTTATCCCACAGGGCGATGAATACGGTAAACTCGCCCCAGAAATTAGCAAACCCAGGTAGACCAATCGACGCCATGCTCGCGGCGACAAACAAACCGGCCAGTACGGGGGCCTTGGGGCCAAGACCTCCGATGGCCTTCATGTCGTAAGTGCCAGTGCGGTTATAAACCGCGGTCGCCAGCACGAACATCAAGGCGACTGATACCCCGTGTGCAAACATCAGCATCACAGCGCCGCCGATGCCCACGACCGACATCGTCGCGATGCCTAAGAAAATATAGCCCATGTGCATCACCGAGCTGTAACCGATCATCAGCTTCAGGTCACGCTGAGCGATGGTCACGAAACCAATCAGCACGATATTGCCCAGCGCCAGCCAGACGATCCAGTCATTCCAAGCCAAAGCGCCAAACGGCAGCAAAGGCACCGCGATTTGCACCAAGCCATAGAGGCCAAACTTTTTCAATACTCCTGCATGCAGCATCGCATTGGCGGTCGGTGCGTTGGCGTAGCCACGAGGAGCCCAGGAATGAAATGGAAACAACGAAACCAAGATGCCGAAGCCGAACAGCAAAAGCGCAAAGATGTTATCTTGGGCGACCTCGGTAATGCCATTGGCGCTCAGATACTCCTGCAAGCCGATCAAGCTAAAGCCGGTTGCGGTATCCCAGCCAGTTTGGCCGTAAAGCGCAATCAAGCCGAGCAGGGAAAGCATTGCGCCCAGCGTCAGGTAAACGGTCATCTCCATCGCGGCCGAGCGGCGCCCTTCCCCGCCCCAGATGCCGATCATGATGAAGGTCGGAATCAGCGCCAGTTCGTGGAAGAAGTAAAAGAAGAAAATATCGATCGAGCAGAATACGCCCATCAGGCCGGCTTGCATCACCAGCAGCAGCGCCATGTAAAGATTCAGGCGTTCGGCTTGAGAATACATTGCATGAATGCCAGCCGCCAAGCCAACGATGCCCGCCAGCAGGTACATCGGCATCGAAATGCCGTTTAAGCCCAACAGCAGCGTGATGCCCACGCTATCACGCAGACCCAGATCGCAACCTCCCACGTAGGCGAAGCCATTGATCAGGTCGGTTTGTGAATCGAAGTTCATCCAAAGATAAACGGCGATAACCGCTGGCAACATAAAGCCGATGGCGGAGATCAGACGAACGCCGGCGTTGCCTAAGGATTTGCCGAAAAACAGCACCACCGCCGCTGAGAGCGGGATGAAGATCGACAGAAGCAGCAAATTAAAATCGGTAAGCATCTTACAGTATTCCGAGGGCGAATGCGCCGAAGAAGATTACGCCGGCCAGGAACCAGTAAACGTAACCGTGAATATTACCTACGTGCAGGGAACGCGACACCATGCCGAACAAGCCAGCGACGCCTGCCGTCCCACGCACAAGAAGACCAGAAATGAAAAGATTATCGAAGGTGGCCATGAGATTGGCAAAGCGCTCCTGCACATGCGCCACGTAGTAATCGTAAATGTCGTCAAACCAACCATGCTTTTCGAGCGCTTTGTAGAGGCCGGGAGCCTTGACCTGGAGTTTGTCCGTTTTCGGTCCCAATCCATAAAACAGGAACGTGAAGACGAAACCAAGCAACATCACGCCCAGCGTAACGCCTTCGAGCATCGTGCCCTGCCCGGTCGCTTCGACGGCATGGTGTGCAGCCTCGTAACCACCGCCATAACCATGATGCGCGCCATGGGCATCATGGTGGTCCGCGCCAGCTTCGGGCTCAACATAGCCCTCCATCATGAAGACGGTGGTGTCGGTTGGCAGCATGGCGGTCATTTCGCCGTCCGCCCACTTGAAGTCGAGGCTCTTACTCGCGAACCAACCTGCGCCAAGAGAAAGTAGGCAGCCAAGGACGATGAGTGGCACGGTCATCAGCAAGTTGGACTCGTGTGCATGCTCGGCCTTTTCGCTGTTGGGCTTGCCGAGGAATACCACAAAGAACATGCGGCCCATGTAGAGCGCGGTCGTCAATGCGGCGACGAGCGTCAGGCCATAAACCCAGTAATAAGTCGTGTGGCCGGTCTCAACGCCCAGCCCATAGGCGGCGTTGATGATCGTGTCCTTGGAGTAATAACCCGCAAAGAAAGGAACCGCGGAAATCGAAAGCGCAGCGATGAGGAAGGCCGTGCCAGTGATGGGCATTTTCTTGTAGAGCCCCCCCATCTTGAACATGTCCTGCTCGTGGTGGCAGGCGTGGATAACCGAACCGGAGCAAAGGAACAGTGTTGCCTTAAAGCAGGCGTGCATCGCCATGTGCATGATCGCAAGACCAGGGAATCCGAGCCCCAGCGCTGTGCCCATGTAACCCAAGTGCGAAAGCGTCGAGTAAGCCAGCGACTTCTTAATGTCGCTTTGGCCCAGCGCCCAGAAGCCAGCGAGCATCGACATGGCGGCGCAGATCCACATGACCACTTCCAACACTTCCGGCGTCAGCAAGAAGAAGATGCGGACCATGAAGTAAACGCCAGCCGCGACCATCGTAGCGGCGTGGATCAGCGCAGAAACCGGAGTTGGACCCGCCATCGCGTCCGTCAGCCAAACCTGCAACGGGAATTGTGCGCTCTTACCAAGGAAACCGCACATCAACAGCAGGCCAATGCCCGTCACGGCGTGCTTTTCGCCGCTCTGGATTAAGGCGTTGATCTCCTGGAAATCAGCAGTGCCAAAGTAATGGTAAGCCCAAGCAATGCCCACGAGGAAACCGAAGTCGCCCACACGGTTGACAATGAATGCCTTTTTCGATGCAGCAGCCGCGAAATCCTTGTCCCAATAGTGCGCGATCAGCATGTAGGAGCTGAAGCCAACCAACTCCCAGAATATGAAGATCATGAACAGATTGCTGGCGAGCACGATGCCGAGCATCGAAAACATGAAGATCGACAGGCCGCCGAAGAAGCGTCCCTTGTTCTTATCGTCATCCATGTAACCCACGCTGAAGACGTGGATGAAAAATCCGATGAACGCCACGACCGCGAGCATTGTCGCGCTTTCGTGTGTGAAATAGTAGCCGATGTCCACTTGATAGCTTCCAAACTGGAGCCAAGTGTAGCTATATTCGGCGCCGCCGAGATCCTGGCCATCCCATCCGAAAATGATGATGAAGGAAACCACCGCGATGCCTAGCGCCGCCAAAACGGACAGGCCAGCCGCGACGTAACCGCCGCGACGCAGGAACAGCGCGATGAGTCCCGCTGAGATCAGCGGGATAAACAGCAAAACATTAAAAAGTGCGAGCGTATCCATTAGCAGCGAATTCCAGTCAGTTTCTTAGCTCGGCGAGTTCTTCGACCATGACGGTCTGGCGTTTGCGATAGAGAGCCACAATGATTGCGAGCCCCACCGCGACTTCCGCTGCGGCCACCGCAATGATGAAAAAGACAAACAAGTTGCCGTCCATCGAATTGTGGTAACGCGAGAAAGCGACGAGTGCGAGGTTCACAGCGTTGAGCATGAGCTCCAGGCACATGTAGATCACCAGAGTGTTGCGGCGAAAAAGCACGCCGAAAAACCCAATGACAAACAACAGGCCGGAAACAAAAAGGTATGCGTTCAGCGAAATAGTCATGACTTGGCGATCTTCGGTTTGGCGGGCTCTTCGCCCGAAGCGTCAATTTTCTTACTTAATACAATTACGCCGATCATCGCGATCAGGAGCAGGAAGCCCGTCACTTGAAACGGCAGCATGTATTTAGTAAAGAGACCGTAGCCGAAAGACCGTGATGCGGTCGTAAAAGGGATGTCGTCCGCCGCTGCGTTTTGCGGCATTTCGGTGATTTCTGGCAGTGGTGTGGACGGAGCCGAGCTGTCACCCAGTGTAATGTAGGCCAAGCCGCAGATGAGCAGCAATCCGCCGACGGTAGCCGCAGCGCTAGTCAAACGGTCCGGGCGCACTGAGTGCCCTTTGTCGGCGTCGAGCAGCATGATGATGAACAGGAAGAGCACCATCACTGCGCCGGCATAGACCAGGATCTGCAAGGCTGCCAAAAAGTAGGCCTCCAAGAGCAGAAACAGAGCCGCCATGCCGACGAAACTCAGGATCATAAACATGGCCCCATTGACGGCGTTGCGGCTGACGGTGACCAGAAATGCGGACATCACCGTAAGCGCGGAAAACAGGTAAAAGAGAAAGTCAGCCATGAGCAAAAAGAGAAGCTAAGAAGAAGCGCCGAAGCTTGAAAAGCGTAAAGCTCGGAATTTCTAGTGATGGCCTCCGGCGGCGGCTTTTTCCTCCGCCTCTTTTTTCCTGTCCCACTTATAATGTTGGTCAGGCAGCGTGCCGCCAAGCTCGTAAAGCTTGGCCTTGTGGTAAACCAACTCCTCGCGAGAGTAGCCGGATACCGAGTAGGTGTCTTGCAGGAAAATTGCCTCTTCGGGGCAGACTTCCTGGCACATGCCGCAGTAGATACAGCGCAGCATGTTGATTTCAAAATCCTTGGGACGCTTTTCCACGTGTGCGTGCTCGTCCTCGCCCTCGATTTCGCCGGGCGTAATGCGGATCGCCTTGGGCGGGCAAACAAACTCGCAGAGCTGGCAGGATACGCACTTTTCGCGGCCATTCGGGTCACGGACGAGCGTGGGCACGCCACGGTAATTATCCGGGATGGTCGGGCGCTCTTCCGGATACTGCAGCGTGACCTTGGGGCGCAGCATGTTGTCCAGGGTGATTTTCAAGCCCCCCAGCACCTGCGGCATGTAGGTCTTTTCCCAGAAAGTGAGTGGTGATCGATCGACTACTTTGACAGCCATGGTAATTCCTTGCTTATTCGACGATAGCCGGGGTTTCTTCGATGACAAAGGCGATGTCCAGCAGGCCAATCACAATGGCGTAAACCACCAAACTGATCAGCGCGCCAGGCACGAGGTATTTCCAACCAAGGTTCATGACTTGGTCGTAGCGGAAACGCGGCAGCGTCCAACGGACCCACATGAACAGGAAGACGAAGAACAGCGTCTTGCCGATAAAATAGATTACGCTTAGCACCGAGCCGAACCAGCCCATATACTGCCAGGGATCAGCCACCCAATCAGGCAGCACGCCAAATGTCGGCAGCAAGTTCCAGCCGCCGAGAAACAGAATCGTGAATACCGCCGATCCAATGACCATGTGCGCGTACTCGCCGACGAAGAACAGGCCGAACTTGAATGAGCCATATTCCGTGTGGAAACCACCTACGAGCTCGGTTTCGGATTCAGGCATATCGAAAGGCAAGCGGTTGGTTTCAGCATAAAGTGAAACCAGGAAAATAAACGCTGGAACGGGCATCCAAACGCCGAGCCACATGGCTTGTTGCGACTCAACCACGTTGAACAGCGAGAGTCCGCCAAGGCCAGCTCCAGGACCGTTGGCCCAGATGAAGACCGGCAGGATGCTCATGCCCATCGCGAGCTCATACGAAATCATCTGCGCCGAGGAGCGAATGCCACCGAAGTAAGGATACTTCGAATTCGCGGCCCAGCCACCAATCACGATGCCGTATACACCCAGTGAACTGAACGCCAATATGAACAGAATGCCGATGTCGATGTTGGCCAGGACGATGGGCTTCACAACGTCGCCATCCATGTATTGGCCAACTGGCAGCACAACCATGGTCGTCAGCGCGGGCACCAGCGCAATACAGGGCGCGAGCACGTAGTAGAGCTTGTTCACATGGCCGGGGATCGGATCTTCCTTAAAAAGGAACTTCACGCCATCGGCCAGTGGTTGCCAGATGCCCATTTTCACCAAATGCGGTCCAATGACCGGGATGGCGGACAGGCCGGGCAACGCTGTGCGGTTTGGGCCCACACGGCCTTGAATCCACGAGGCAACCTTGCGCTCAGCCAGCACCGAATAGGCGGCCAGCGTCATGATGACCACGACGAAGAGCACTGCGAAGACTACTTTTAAAATAATATCGAGAACGAGGGAGTCCATGGCTTAGTGGGCTGAGCTTTCGGCTCCGGCGGGTTCGGCGACGGGCTCGTAATGCCAACCCTTTTCCTCCACGAAGTGAAGCTGGGCGAAAGCGGAGCCGTCGAGTTCAAGACCGGTGGCGGGAATCTTGGCGAATTCCACGCCAGCAAATTGTTCAATCGCCAAGCCCATCTCACGCCAGATCTGCGGGTTACTGGGGGCGGTTGCGGATTCACCTTTAATTTCGGCGATGATGCGCGCGACCAACAGCGTTGTTGGCAGAAGTCCGGCAGGTCCAGGTACCGATTGTGCGAATTTCTGGAGGCGGAACTGCTGGTTGACGAACGAGCCGGAACGCTCAAACACCGTCAATGTTGGGATCAGCACACGGGCTTGATCTGTGGTGTCATTGCGATGCGAGCCCAGGTAAATGACATTGGCCTTCTTGACTAACTCCGGAGAAATACCGGCCTTCACCAAGTCCTCACCAAAGCAAACGATGGTCTTCACTTCGCCCTTTTCGAGCTGGTCACGCAACGTGTGCAAATGCTGGTCGGGCAAATCCTTGAGGAGTCCCGTCAGGAGACCACCGCGTAAGTTTGGCGTCTTGTCCTTGGAGATCAGACGACCATCGCCCTCCCCTTGGTGGTAGACAAAGTGAATTGCGCCGGGCTCGACTTCCGCAAGCTTGCGCAGCATCCACTGCTCTTCCACACTCATTTGACCGGAGCCAACATAGGCCACAGGGCCAACGGACAGGAGTTCCCGAACACGCTGGATCGCTTCGCCGAGGCTGGCTTTGTTACCATCCACCCGGAAGCTCTTCATGCGGTTCTTGGCTTCAACCTGATGATATAACGCACGACCAGTGTCAGCCATCCAGGTGTCGTTCACCAAATCATTACGGCGTGGCGTGATCCGGTAGATGACGCCTTCGCGCGACCAGACCTCTGTATTAACGCCAGCGCTGGATTCGGTGCAAATACTGGGCGTTGGCTTCAGGAACCACACCCGCATTTTGAAGCGGAAGTCCGTGCTGGTCAGTGCGCCAACCGGGCAAATGTCGACCGTGTTCAGTGAATAATTACTATCGAGCTGCGTTCCTGGGAAGCAGGTCAGCGTGTTGTAGCTGCCACGTTCGGCAAAACCGAGAACTGGGTTTTCGTCGATTTCCTCGCAGAAGCGCACGCAACGAGAGCACAGAATGCAGCGTTCATCGTCGAGCGTGACGCGCGGCCCGAGCTTGGTGCGCTTTGGCTTTACGTTCTTTTCTTCGACATAGCGGCTGAAACCGCGGCCATAATCAGTGGCAAATTCTTGTAGACGGCATTCACCAGCCTGGTCGCAGATCGGGCAATCCAGTGGGTGATTGACCAACAGGAATTCCATGACGCCTTCGCGGCACTCCTTGGTGAGGTCGGACTTCGTCTTGAGGTGCAGACCGGGCATCGTCTTGGATGCGCAGGCAATCGCCGGTTTCGGCATCCAGCCGATTTTTTGCACGCCATCGTCATCGAGTACGGGTTCACCGGTGGCGCGGTCGCGCATCGGCATGCCCATTTCCACGAGGCACATGCGGCAGTTGCCCGCCACGGAAAGCTTCGGGTGGTAGCAATAGTGAGGAATTTCCACCCCGACACTCTCGCACGCGTCGACGAGATTCATCCCGTTCGGCACGCTGTGCTCGTCGCCGTCGATGTTAATCGTCACCAAATTGTTTTCGCTGTCAGCCATGAGAAAATCAGATCAGTGGGAAGCCTGCGGCATTGTAACGCTCACCGTTGGCCTGTTTCTTAATCTTGTCGAGATATTCGTCTTTAAACTTCGGAACGGCGCTCTGGACAGGCCAGGCAGCCGCTTCGCCGTGCGCGCAAATCGTGCGCCCAGCGATTTGGTCGGCAATGTCGAGCAGGAGCGGCACGTCTTCTTCGCGGGCCTTGCCATCGGTCATGCGTTTGGAAAGCTTGTGCATCCACAAGGAACCTTCACGACAAGGCGTGCATTGGCCGCAGGACTCGTGGGCGTAGAAGGCGTTGATGTTCGCCATCGCCTCGAGCATGTCCGTGGAGTCGTCCATGATCATGGCGCCACCGGTGGAAAGCGCGGTGCCGCAGAGGCCCATACTCACGGAATCCAGAGGGATGTCTTCGACGCCCCAGTCATAGTCTTCGCCGGAGTTTGGATGCTTGCCCTTCCAACGCTCGCCCCACTTGAGGATCTTCATCGAAAGACCACCGGGGATCACCGCCTTGAACTTGCGACCGGGCAGCGGACCACCGCAACCGTCGTAAAGGATTTCGCCGAGGGTGTGCGCACCGGCTTCAATTTCAAAGTAGCCAGGCTTTTGCACGAGCCCACTGACGCCAATGATGTGCGTGCCACTGTCGCCCTTCACGCCGATTTCCGCAAACTGCTTGCCGCCAAGCTCAATGATGTGGCGGACCCAGCACAGCGTTTCAACGTTGTTTACGATCGTCGGGCACATGTAGAGGCCGAGCGCTGCCGGGAAATACGGTGGCTTAATGCGCGGGTAGCCGCGCTTACCTTCGAGGGATTCGATCAGCCCAGTTTCCTCGCCGCAAATATAAGCGCCGCCGCCACGGTGGACAACGAGGTCGCAGGAGTAACCAGAGCCGAGAATATCGTCACCAAGGAAATTCTTCGCGCGGGCTTCTTCAATGGCTTTTTCCAGAATACGGGCGCCGTTGATGAACTCGCCACGGATATAAATGAAGGCCTGCTTGGCGCCAATGGCGAAGGCGGATATCATCATCCCTTCGACCAGTTGGTGCGGGTCTTGGTAAATCAGTTGGCGATCCTTGTAGGTGCCGGGCTCGGATTCGTCCGCATTACAAACGAGGTAAATCGGCTTGCCGGACTTGAAGTCGAGAAACTTCCACTTCATGCCGGTAGGGAAACCCGCGCCGCCACGACCGCGCAAACCGCTGTCCAAGACCTCTTGGCGAAGGTCCTCCGGCTTGGCTTGAAAGGCTTTTTTCAGGACTTCGTAACCGCCGTTCTTTATGTAGCAATCAATGTCGTTCGAGTAGCCCTCCTCGTCGACGTGCTTGTAAATCATTCTGCGCTGCGTAATGGCCATCTATAAAGTTTCGAATTTCGAAAGTTGGTAGTTCGTAGGTTTAGGTTAGCCCTTGAACGCGGGGTGCTGGACGCCCTCGGCTGTTTCGTCAACCGATTCACCATCGGCCATGCGTTTGATTTTCTCCACCAGCGCATCAGTAGCGGCGTCGGGAGTGACGTTTTCGTAGAGTTTGTCGTCCACTTGCACTACTGGCGCGTAGCCACAGTCGGCGATGCACTCAACAAACTCGATGGTGTATTTGCCGTCATGGGAGGTTTCGCCGCGTTTGCAGCCCAATGATTCTTCAAGTTTCTCGCAGGTCTTGTAGGAACCGCGCAAGGCGCACGACAACGTGCGGCAGACTTTCACGTGGACTTTTCCAATCGGCTCGCGGCGGAACATCGGGTAAAACGTCACGACTTCCCATACTTGCATGGGTTGGATTTCCAGTCGCTGGGCAATCCATTCGACGGATTCTTTGGACAAATAGCCCTTTTCTTCCTGGATCAGGTGGCACAGCGGCAGCGTGCAACTGCGCTTGTCCGGATAGCGCGGAATCAGCTTGTCGATTTTTTCAGTCAGTTCTGCGGAAAGTTCCATGTCTTGGAAGTTATGAATTATAAATTCATCATTAAATTAGCGATCACATTCCCCCATCACGAAGTCCAGGCTGCCCAAAATGACTGGCACGTCACTCATCATGTGCCCTGGGCAAATGTGGTCGAGGATGCTCAGAGAACAGAAGGACGGGCCACGGATTTTCAGGCGGTAAGGCACGCCGCCACCCTTGCTGTGGATGAAGAACGCCAGCACGCCTTTCGGGTTTTCGGCTTCGAAGTAAACTTCGCCGGCTGGAATCTGCGGGCCTTCGGTCACGATCATGAAGTTCTGAATCAGCTCTTCCATGCTCGTCAGGACTTTGTCCTTCTGCGGCTTGAAGATCTTCTTGGCCTCGTCGTTGTAATACAAACCGTCGGGCATTTTTGTGATCGCCTGCTGGACGATGCGTATGCTCTGGCGGAGTTCTTCCATGCGGACCAGGTAGCGGTCGTAGGAGTCGCCGGCGGAGCCGATCGGCACGTCGAAATCGTAGTTCTCGTAACCGCTGTAGGGTTTTGCTTTCCGGATGTCCAGCTCAACGCCGGATGCGCGCAGATTGGCGCCGGTCAAGCCCCAGGCGAGCGCATCCTTTTTTGTGATCGTGCCGATGTCACGCGTGCGGTCCATGAAGATGCGGTTGCGAGTCAACAGCTTGTCGAGCTCGTCCATGACCGGAATCAGTTGGTTGCAGAAATGATTCACGCGGCCCATCCAGCCGTCTGGCATGTCGCGGGTCAGGCCGCCAATGCGCGTATAGCTGGTGGTGAAGCGCGCGCCGGTCAGTTCTTCAAAGAGCGTGTACAGCTTCTCGCGCTCGGTGAAGGTGTACATGAACGTCGTCAATGCGCCGGTGTCCATGCCATAAACCCCGAGGCCCAGCAAGTGAGACGAGATGCGCGCCAGTTCGCAGCAAATGACGCGGATCGCCTGACAGCGCTCCGGTACTTCGATGCCCGCAAGACGCTCAACCGCGATGGCGTAGGCCACATTGTTCGCCAGCGGCGCCAGGTAGTCCAGTCGGTCCGTGTAGGGCACGAACTGATTGTAAGTCATGTTTTCGGCAATCTTTTCGTCACCGCGGTGCAGGTAGCCGATGACCGGATCGCAGCCGGAAATGATGTCGCCGTCCAGCTTCAGCTTGAGGCGCAGCACGCCGTGTGTCGCCGGGTGCGACGGGCCCATATTGAGGACCATTTCTTCGCCGTGCAGGTCGTCGCTCTCGAATTGAGCGGCGCGTCCGGCAATGTCACCGTAGGAAAGTTCAGTTTCGCTAGCCATGTTAGTCGTTGGTTGGCTTGGGTTTCGCTTCGTTCCAGCTTTGGTCGGCAGCGCGGGGCTCGCGTTTGGACATCGCGCCGGTTTGCGGTGCGTGGAATGGTCCGCCCATCATTGGCGCAGGAATGACCTTGGCGCCCGAGGCTTCCGCCACATCGGCTGCCGGTAGATCGGTTTCGATGCCAGCCAGCGGGAATTCCTTGCGGAGCGGGAAATACGGGTAGCCGTCCCACATGAGGATGCGGCGCAGGTCCGGGTGCCCTTTGTAAACGATGCCGAGCATGTCGTAGGTTTCACGCTCGTGCCAATTGGCGGCCGGATAGAGTTTGGCCAGGCTCGGCAGCTCGGGGTCGATGTCGTCCTCACAATTCGCTGCGAGGCGGATGTAATTGTGCTTGGACGAGCTCGCAAAGTGGTAGATACCGGTGAAGCGCGGCGAGGCGTCTTCCGACCAGTCAATCGCGGTAACGTCCATCAGCAGGTCAAACCCCTGCTCGTCGCGCAGCCACTCGGCGACGCTGAGTAAGAGGTCCGCCGGCACGTTGGCGGCGGGCAGGTCCAACGACTCACGGGGAGTCGAGCCTTCAAATTTCTTGATGAGTTCTTCGACTAACGCAGATTCCATATCGCAGTCAGCAGTTGTTGGCTCCGGCGCTTAGGCGTGGGCGGGCGCCGGCGTGGTTTTCTTTTCGGGCGCCTTGTGCATGTCCCGGTTCATCAGGTTTTTGACTGATGGTTCGCGTTGAATTTTGTCCTGGATCTTAATCATGCCGTCGAGGAGGGCTTCCGGGCGTGGCGGGCAACCGCTAATATAGACGTCCACCGGCACAATCCGGTCGACTCCCTGCAGCACCGCGTAAGAACGATACATGCCGCCGCTTGAAGCGCAGGCGCCCATGGCGACAACCCATTTGGGCTCGGCCATTTGATCATAAATGCGGCGCACGACCTCGGACATCTTGTAGGTCACGGTTCCAGAGACGATCATGCAGTCAGCCTGGCGGGGGGAAAAGCGCATGACCTCCATGCCAAAGCGGCTGATGTCAAATCGGGAACCACCCACGGCCATCAGTTCAATCGCGCAGCACGCCAGCCCCATTGGCATGGGCCAAACCGAGTGCTTGCGTATCCAGTTGATCGCCGTGTCGAGCTTGGTGACAACGATGTCCCCCTCGATCTTGCTGTTGTAGGCGTAATTGTTCTCCGTAGCCATATTCTCAGGTGGTTAAAGATGGGTTATTCGCCGGACGCAAACGAAAATACGCCGAGATCGATTCTCAACTATACGCCTGCGGCATCCCGAGTCAACCACAGCTACGATCAAGCCAGCTTGGAGCAGCTTTCACAATTTCTCGTTTTAAACGCACAATGCCCAAAATCATGCGCAACTTTGTGCAGTTTCTGCTGGATTACCCGCTTCGAGAACGAATGAAGCGCCCTACCCGTTTGGCTAAATCCTAGACTGCAGGACCGTCGCCTCGAACTGCTTGACGCCGCTAAGCCATTGGTGGTCTGCTGGCGTATCCTGACGCTCGCAATACTCAGCCCACACCGCCCCCCAAGGCAAGCTGCGCGCATCCTCCTGCAGCGCCAGACGGCTGGTGTAATCGCCAGCTTCTTCCGCCGCGCACAGTTGCTGCTGCGGTTTCAAGAGCCCCTTAAGCAAGCCGCGCTTGGCGTTGCGTGTCCCAATCACCCAAGCCGCAATGCGGTTAATCGACGCATCGAAAAAATCGAGCCCCACATGAATGCGCTCCATTTGCCCGCTTGAAATGCATTCTTCAAGAATGAGCTTCGTCGGGTCATCCAAAGTCACGACGTGGTCGCTATCCCAGCGCACCCCACGGCTCACGTGGAGCAGCAAACGTGGCACAAACAGCAAAGTCGCCGAAATTTTATCGCCCACGGATTCCGTCGGGTGAAAATGCCCGGCGTCCAAGCAGAGTGCGACTTGGCGGCTTGCAGCATAGCCCAGATAAAACTCGTGCGAACCCACGGTGTAACTTTCCACGCCAATGCCGAACAGTTTGCTTTCCACCGCGTCGATGTTCCACTTTTTCGACACATCGGCGGCGAGAATTTGGTCCAGTGATTCCACGAGCCGCTCCCGCGGAGCTAGTCGATTGGCTGGCGTGTCTTTATAACCATCAGGAATCCAGATATTATTCACGACCGGGTTTTCCAGCTCTTCGCCAATTGCCGCGCCAATCTTGCGGCAGGCAATGCAGTGCTCGACCCAGAACTGCCGGATCGCCGCGTCTTTATTAGACAACGTAAAGCCATCCGCAGCCTTTGGGTGGCTGAAGCTAGTCGGATTGAAATCGATGCCGAACTGCACCGACTTCGCCCATTCGATCCACGAACGGAAATTGTCCGCAGTGATTTCGTTGCGCTCCGGCAGTGGATTGCCATCCGTCGCGTAACTCGCGTGCAAGTTCAGCCGCAGTGGGCCTGGAATGTTTTTCGCCGCCTCTTCGATGTCGGCCATCAGCTCGGCGGGCGTGGTCGCCTTGCCAGGATAATCACCCGTGGTCAAGCAGCCACTGCCTGCGCCGGCTTTCTCTGGCGCCTCAAAGCCCGCCACGTCGTCGCCTTGCCAGCAATGCAGCGAAACGGGGATTTGATTCAGTTGCGTAAGCGCCTGTTCTGTGTCGACGCCGACAGCGGCGTATTGTTCTTGGGCGATGGTGTAAGCTTCGTGACTCATGAGTTCAAAAAAGTTTGGGATGGCTAGCTATTGAATACGTCGAAAATGACTTTGTTGTGGTAGTTGCGGCGATTGACCAAATCGTCGAAAATTGCCGGACCCGCCGACAGCGGAAGTTTGTCCGTGATGAGCGGCTCGACGATCAACCCGCGGTCGAGGTGCTTAAGGACGGTCGTCCAGTCATCAACGCCCACCGGGGTGATCTTGCTGTTCCAGGTGCCATGGATCGTCAGCTCCTTGCGGAGGATATTGGAAAAGTCTTTCTCGCCGATTTTGAACTCGCCCACGATGTTGCCCATGAAGACGACCTCGCCAAACATGCTCGCGACCTGCACGGCCTGTAAAAACGTGATTGGCAAACCACATGCCTCGACGCTGTATTGCATGCCTGCTTGATTCGTCGCATCCAGAATTGCCTGCACGGGATCGACTGATTTGGCGTTGACCGGCGTAAAGCCCATCTCTTCGGCCAACTTCAACTTGCGCTCCTCGACATCGACAATGAACACCCGAGCGCAGCCATGAATACGCAACCACTGGGCTGCCATGTTGCCGATTGGTCCCGCGCCAAACACCACCGCATCGCTACCGGCTTGAATCCGCATTTTGCGTACCGCGTGCAAGGCGACAGCGGCGGGCTCCGTCATCGACGCATGCAACAGATCGACGTGGTCCGGAACGGGAAACAAATTCCACTCAGGAATACGCAAGTACTCGGCAAAGGCGCCATCGCGCCGCGAGCCATAGTAGTCGTATTCGCGCGACTGCGCGTAGTTGCCTGTTTGGTTCGCCGGATCGGTATCAATGTTCTTAGGGATTAGCGGAAACACCGCCACGCGGTCGCCTTTTTGAAAGCGGGCACCGGCGACCGGCTCCTCGACGACGCCACTAAACTCATGCCCCATCACGAGCGGATAGAAATACGCCTTCCCGCCAAAACCACGCGGAATATCAGACCCGCAAATGCCGCATGCAGCGACTTTGATCAACGCGGCCGGGCGCGCGTCAGGCGCCTCCGGCATGGGATGGGTTTCCGTGTAGTTGAGTTGCTTGTCGGCTTCGAGAACCAGTGCTTTCATCGTAAACTTTGCATTGCAGAGTGAACGCGCATTCGGCGTCCACACCTAGTCCCAATTAATGATAACCTTCAACGAATCCTTGTCCGCGGCGCGCTGGATTGCTTCATGGATTTGCGAATGGTGGAAGCGCTCGCTATCGTTCGTCATTTTATCGAGTAGGGGTAGTTTCCGCCCGTTGATCATGTCGTGCGCCAAACCAATGCCGTGCATGCTGGAGCCGTGCGTGGCCTGATAACATTGCAGCTTATAGTGAATGTCGTTGTTGAGATCGACTTCGTGCGCGATGCGCGGCTTGCCCCCTGCCCCTTTGACGCCCGCGTGCGCATCGAGCACCGTACCATAGCCGAGCAACTCGGTGGACAATCGATAGCCTGCTTCCGCTGGCGCATTCATCATGACGAAGTGAGGCTCATTGAACGGACGGCATTCCACCAAAACATTTTTTACGACATTTTCGTCCCAAGCGACGCCCACCACGCGCTCATCGCCAAAGTCGCGCAGCACGCGTTGTAAACGCTCCATGCCACGGTTCACGAGGATTACCTTCCGCGCGTTCATCGCCAGCGCGCACTGCAGCGCATAAGTGCTTTGCGAGCCAGCGCCAATCAGCACGACGATGCGGTTCTCGATGCAGTTGTTGACCCGTGTCATCCCCTCCAGGCAACAGGCCAGCGGCTCAACTTGGCAGGCATGATCGGGGTCAATGGACGCATCGAATTTCACGATCGGGCCCAAGTCTACAAACCAATCCGGCAAGATCGCATGCGAACGGGCAAAGCCGGGAAACTCGTGTCCAGTCGCTTGCGTGTTGGGGCAGTAAGTCCAGTCGCCCGATCCTTGGTCTCCGCAGTAAATGCACGCGCGGTCGCCGCATGGAATATCGCAACCGATGCCAATCAAATCTCCTGGCGCAAATTTGGTGACGCCCTCGCCTACGGCCTCCACGGTAGCGCTGACTTCATGCAGCACGATAGACGGCCATTGCTTGATGCGCGGTAGCCCGACATTGTAAATCACCACATCGGATTGACAGACAGAAGTCCGGCGAATGCGGATCAAGATTTCGCCCTTCCCCGGCGCCGCAATGGATTCTTCGGTCGGCGTAAATTCGCCACCCGGCTTGTCTAAATAATAAACGAGATTGTTCATGGGATTTGCATCATGCGCACGTGCGCATTCAAAAATTTTTGAGCGAAACCGGTGAACTCTACGCAGTCACCAACTGAGATTTTTGGCCTTCAGTGATCGCTGCCTTGAGCTTCGCAAGGTTGTCCTTCCAACTGGCTTCACGGTTGAAAATGCTGCTCGTGCCAGCCACGAGATTCGTCGCGCCCGCCGCCACCATGCCAGGGATGTTGGCAAAGGAGACATTGCCATCGACTTGAATCGGCAGGTGGCCATAGGCACGGGCATCCAGATAGCGGCGGCAATCGGCAATTTTACGCAGCGAAGCGGGCGTTAATTTCTGACCGGCAAACCCTGGGTTCACGGTCATGATCAGCACGTAGTCGAGACGTTCCAGCGCGTACTCCAGCGTCTCCAGCGGCGTGGCCGGGTTGATCGCCATGCCCGCCCGGGCGCCCTGATTGCGAATCGCCTCAAGCGAACGGTCTAGGTGGCGACTCGACTCGGCGTGAATCGAAATCTGATGGATGTTCAGCCCGGCCAACTGACTGATAAAAAAATCGTTGTCCTGCACCATCAAGTGCACATCGATCGGCAGCGCCGTCTTCTTGGAAAGCTCCGCCACCATCGCCAAGCCCATCGACATGTTCGGCACGTAGTGGCCATCCATGATGTCCATGTGCAGCATGTCCACACCGAGTGCCTCGACGCGGCGCAGCTCGTGCTCGAAGTTAAATTGGTCAACGCACATCATCGATGGCGAAACGAGCACCTTGTCTTCAGACTCGGTGATCGAAATCGGCGCCCGCTCAACGATGGACTGCGTCGGCTCAACTTCCTGCATGAAGTTTTTCTGCAGATAAGCCAGCGACTCGCGCAACTGCTGCTCCAGCAGGTGGTCGGAATAGTCGCGGCCCAGCTTCGGCCCACCAATCTCCAGGTAGCAATGCAGCGTATCCACGGGAATGACCGCTTCGTTCGCGTCGATAAGTTGGCGGAAGGTTGCGACGTCAATTATGCCCTTCGCGATGTTCGACGGCTCAAAGCCAAAGGTCGACCCGTAGTTGGCGTCGGTGTTTTTCAAGTGCACTTCGTAAAGCCAAGGCAGCGACGCCTTGAACAAATCGATGTGGTTGACGCACTCGGTTTGATCGGCGTTCCAGTAGCCGTGGGAAATGTCGCTGCAGTAGCCGATGTTCGCTGTCGTCTCCGGATTCGCCTGGTGGTAAGCAACGAGCTCTTCCGCCATGGACTGCATTTCGGAAGGCAAGGTCGGCGGCTCAGCGAGACACGACATCGGCTCAATCGTCAGCCAGCTAACGCCGCGAGCATGCGCATAATGCATCAGCTCCTTCATGTGCTCCACGTAGCAACGTGTGCCCTGCGACTTGATGCCCATCAGGTCGCGAACGACCGCGCCGGGATTCGATCCTACGGCTGGCGCTCCCAGCAGCGCGGCGATCTCAATGTAGCGCTCATAATTCCGCCGCGCCACAGGGGCCCATTGCGGGTCTTCGCGAAAAAAGCCACCCAGCTCCCGATGCGCGGTAAAGCAGCTGTCGATGGTGACGCCGTGATCCGCCGCTTGCTTGCGCAGGTCGATAAACCAGGAGTCCGGCAACTGATACAGTTCGAAAAAGGAACCCAATTGCAGCGACGTGACGCCGGTATCCGCCATCAGGCGAAACAGCCACGGAAAGGAATAACGGTAATTGACGGGGTCGGATTTGATGCCAAGCCGGAGTTTCATCCTACCATTGAGCCAGATATTGACGTCCTAATGGAGCAAATCTGCTGCATTTCTGAGCGATTTTGGTTCAAAAAGTTGAGCGAATTACCTAGATTAAGCTCAACTATGAAGAAATCCGAACGGCATCAACGCTTGCTTACCCTTGCCAGTGAGCTCGGCTTGCTCTATCAGGAGCGGGCGATGGAGGCGACCCAGTCGAGCCGCGCGACCATCCGCCGCGACTTTGATGAATTGGCTCACCGCGGCGCCATCGAGCGCATTCGCGGCGGTATCCGAGTCGCCAGCAAAGAGGGAAACGTGCCCTTCAATTTGCGCGAAGTTCAACATTCTGACGCAAAGTCCGCCATCGCCCAGCGCGCTTGCCGCTTCATTCAGGCCGGAGACGTGGTGTTCATCGACGGGGGCACGACCACATATCATATGTGCTTCCACCTCCCTCGCCTGCCCCTCCGCATCGTGACGAATTCCCTGCGCCTGTCCGCCTACCTGGACGATGTGTCCACGCGCTTTGCCGACTGGGAAATCTACCTGACCGGCGGCAAAATCCAGCACGGCTCAAACATGCTCACCGGCCCCGGCGTCCTGCACAGCCTGGGCTTTTACTACGCCAACTGGGCATTTCTCTCCGTGGGCGGTATCGCGGCGGACGGGCTCTACAATACGTCCGAAGCCATCGTTGAAACCGAGCGCAAGATGATCGAGCGCAGCGACCGCACCATCATCCTGGCCGACCAAAGCAAGATTGGCCGCCGCGCCATGTGCCGGGTGTGCGGCATCAAGCGAATCGATACCCTCATTACCGACAAGCCAACCGGCATATCTCTCGTCGAAAACGACATGCGCGACGCCGGGCTCCGGATTCTGCACGCCTAACTAGTGTTCCGTTAGCTTAGTTTATTGCAAAATTGATTAATTTTGTGGAAGATGTCATCAGCTGAAGCGGTCCATTG
>JAVDPC010000028.1 GCA_031296915.1 Cerasicoccus frondis
TTGGAAGTTCGCGGCGTTGGCATTTCAATCACGGGCTTCCAGCCCGCTCAATCAAAGCCGCCTTGCGCTGCATCCAACCTCTACCCCACCTGACTCGGCCAATCTAGATGAAAAGTGCTCTAGCCGAACTGAAAGGACTCCACGACACCGGTATTGACTGGCCGTCGCTGGACGTCGTTTGGCGCGTGCTCACGATGCAGGATTACAATACGCGCATCGTCATCCTCAGCACGCTCATCCTCGGCTTGGCCTCCGGGCTAGTCGGTTGTTTTCTCCTGCTGCGCAAACGCTCGCTGATGGGCGACGCGCTTTCGCACGCCTGCCTGCCAGGGATCGGCATCGCGTTTATCATCATGACTGCGCTCGGCATGGAGGGCAAAAGCCTGCCTGGCCTCCTCGCAGGGGCCACGGTGACGGGGGTCCTGGGCGTCGTGCTCGTGCTGATTATCCGCAACACGTCGCGCATCAAGGACGACGCCGCGATGGGCATTATCTTGAGTGTCTTTTTCGGCCTGGGAACGGTCGTGCTGACGATGATCCAAGACGTGCCCGGGGCCAGCGCCGCCGGTCTGGAATCTTTTATCTACGGCAAAACAGCGTCCATGGGGCAACAGGATGCCTGGCTCCTCGGCGGCGTCGCGGCCATCGCGCTGCTCTGCTCCTTGCTCCTGCTCAAGGAGCTGACGCTGCTCTGCTTCGACGAAGGTTTTGGCCGCAGCCAAGGTTGGCCGATCAATGGGCTGGACGTCATTTTGCTGGCGCTGGTGACGCTGGTTACCGTTGTCGGGCTCCAGGCCGTAGGCCTCATTTTGATCATCGCCTTCCTGATCACACCCGCCGCCGCCGCGCGCTTTTGGACCAATGACCTGCGCACCATGCTCATCCTGTCCGCCGTGATTGGCGGCGTAAGCGGCTGGTGTGGCGCGACCTTCAGCGCCTTGCTGCCACGGCTGCCCGCTGGCGCCGTAATCGTCCTTGTCGCGGCGATGATCTTCCTCGTCAGCATGTTCTTTGGCAGCGCGCGGGGAGTCGTCCGTCGCTGGGTTTCCATGTTCCGCCTGAAGCGCAAAATCGGTCGGCAGCACCTGTTGCGCGCAGTTTACGAGATCCAGGAATCGCAGTGCCTGCAGGAGAGCAAAGAGCCGCTCAACGTTGCAATCCCCTTCGAGCAATTGCTCGCGCACCGAACCTGGTCCGCCAACGACCTGCGCAAGCTCATGCGGCAAGCCCAGCACGAGGACCACCTTGACCAGTTTGACGGGCAAAACGTGCGCCTGTCAGAATCCGGATTTGGAGAAGCGACGCGCATTACCCGCAACCACCGACTGTGGGAAATTTTCCTGATTACCCATGCCGACATCGCCGCCAGTCATGTGGACCGCGACGCCGATTCCGTGGAGCACATTTTGAGTCCGGATATGGTTCGTGAGCTGGAGGAAAAGCTCGATCTGCTCGGCATTCCCGAGAGCCCGCACCACATTGCCCAACCGGAAGGAGGCCAGGCATGAACTGGTTCATCGACGACACGTGGATAGTCATCATTGGCGCGCTGACGGCGGTGGCCTGCGCCCTGCCCGGCTGTTTCCTTGTCCTCCGCAGCATGAGCATGATGGGCGACGCGATCAGCCACGCCGTCCTGCCCGGACTGGCCATTGCCTTCCTGGTCACTGGGGCGCGGGCAAGCTTTACCATGTTCCTGGGCGCAGCCGTGGTAGGCGTACTGACGGCGGTGTTCACACAGTGGATCAGCAACCTGGGCAAGGTCGACCGCGGCGCCTCCATGGGCATCGTTTTCACCACGCTTTTCGCCCTCGGCCTAATGCTCATTGTGCAGGCCGCCGACCGGGTGGACCTCGACGCCGGTTGCGTGCTTTACGGCAGCATTGAGCTTGCCCCGTGGGACGTCGCCAAGGAGTTCATGATCGGCGAAACGCTGGTCGAAGTCCCTCGCGCGGCGATAGTGCTGGGCATCGTGACGCTGATCAATCTGGCCGTGGCAGTCTGCTTTTTCAAGGAGCTGCGAATCAGCGCCTTCGACCCCGAGCTTGCGACCACACAGGGCATCAATGCGCAGTTCATGCACTACCTGCTGATGACGCAGGTCGCGGTGACGACGGTGGCGGCGTTTGAAGTGGTCGGCAGCATCATCGTGATCGCCATGCTGGTGACCCCGGCGGCGACCGCGCACCTGCTCACCGACCGCTTATCCTGGATGCTCGTGATCAGCTCGATCATTGGCGTAATCGCTGCCGTGCTCGGGCACGTACTGGCCATCGTGATCCCTCCGCTGATTGGCTTCGAGAGCACCACGACGTCCGGCATGATGGCCGTGACGACCGGCATGCTATTCATCGCCGCCTGGCTCTTTGCACCGCGCTACGGCTGGATCACGCGCCTGCTCACCCGCAAGGAAGTTCAGTCCCCCTTCTCCGGCCCCCTCCCCTCCGACTAAGCAGCGCACTGCTGCAATCGGCGCGCTACTCGAATGCAGCATTGGCTTCAGCCCAGATTATGACCGGGGCGTCGGGCTCAAAATCACTGCCAATCCGAAACGTCCGGTATTCGTAATCTTCGCCTGAGACGCCGTCGTAATCACTCAACGGCGGCATGCCAATGCTTAGCGGCACGCTGATCTCCCCCAAAATCGACGTCAAATCGCCCGACGTGCCGCGCCCGCCATGACCAATCAAACTGAAGTTAAAGTTCACATCCCCAAGACCATTGAAAATGTTGTTGTTAGCCAATGCCTGAGCGTCAATGTGGCCGCTCTGATTAAAGCGACCGGCATTGCTTGAGTCATTAATCGACAAGTCAGCCAAGTTAACTTCATCGCCAAAGAGGCCCGTCGTCCCCATCCGCGAACCCACGGCAACTGCTGCTGATTGAGCGCCGCCAATCCTGATGCCCGCAGTTTCGAAATTGCCAAATAATCCCGGGGCAGCCAAGTCCTCTGCCAAGTAGGTCGGCAGGCCAAAGGCCGTGAGGGTGTCCCAACCCGCCACGATGCCGCGGTCGCCACTGAGCGCATTTTCTTTCCGGATTTTACCCTGAATGGCGAAATCCACCTCCGTCGGCACGTAGAGATGGTGCGGCGAATCGTAAAAAAGTTTAGTGTCTACGGTGATGGAATCTCCACTGGCGGAGCCGCCGTAATCTGCGTTGATTGGCGGGGTGTCGATGACCACATCGTCAGCGGCAAGATCCGCAGTCATGTTGGCGGCGGCAGAGGGATCGATGGTGTCGCGCGCGCCGATAACGGCAGGAGATGCGAGCACAAACCAGCAAGCCCCACATAAGGAGAGGTGACTGTTCATGAATGATAACTAGTGTTGTAGGAATTGGCGTACGCCAACCAGCCCCACGCATGGCGGCGCATGGGATTAGAGATGGCGACTTTGAGCGATAGACCTGATCGGCCCTGAGTCAACTTCAAGTTTGGCCGCTCCACTGCTCTCTGGGTGAATAAACCGATTAAGACATTGTTGCGTTGGTCGTCGTTTTTCCTCTCAGTAGCCGCATGCGCATCGGTCTCTTTGGCGGCAGTTTTGATCCCATCCACCATGGGCACCTGCTGCATGCCCAAGACGCCATGGAGCAAGCAGACCTAGACTTGCTGGCGTTTATTCCCGCAGCTCAAGCGCCACTCAAGTCCTCCGGCGCGCCAGGCGCCAACGCCGAAGATCGCGTAAAAATGATCGAGCTCGCAATCGACAGCCAACCCGGCTTTTCGGTTTTACGTGACGAAATCGACCGTTGCGGCGTCAGCTACACCGTCGACACCGTGCGGCGGCTAAAGGAGCGTTGGCCCAACGATGAGCTGTTTTGGATACTCGGCGCTGACCAAGTGGCGCAGCTCGACCAGTGGCGCGAGATAGACGAACTGCTCAAACTAGCAAAATTTCTCTGCCTGAAACGCCCTGGTTACCAACCAGAGGCGCCCAGCAGCATTCCCGACTCAGCGCTAAAATGGATTAGCGCCCGGCAGTTGGAGCTCAGCTCCAGTGAAATTCGTGAACGGGCCGCCCACGAACGCCCCCTCCGCTTTTTCTTGCCGCGGGGAGTCGTGGATTATATTAACAAGAATCAACTCTATCGAGATTTCAGACAAATATTATATGCCGACCACTGATACGACGACGCAAAAGCCAAGACCAAGCGCCCTGCTCGCGCTCTGCTGTGATGCCTTGGATGACAAGAAAGCCATCGACATGAAGATCCTCGATGTGCGCGGCATCTCCACGGTCACCGACTACCTGGTGCTTGCCACTGGCAACTCGCAACCCCACCTCAAGGCGCTGCGCAGCACCGTCGAGCGCGCGCTCAAGGACGCCAAAGCCCACATCGTGGGCGCCGAAACCGGTGACGACAGCGGCTGGCAGGTCGTGGACGCTTTCGACTTCATGGTGCATCTGTTCACGCCCGAAATGCGCGACAACTACCGCCTGGAGCAGCTTTGGAAGGACGCTAAGACCGTCGAGCTTGCCGAGCTGAAATCCGAGTAACGGCAAACGTTGCCCATACCTGATTTTTTCTCAGCTAAAATCGACACTTTTGCCCTTGACGATTATTCCATGGGCGTCATTTTTATGCGCTTTGCTTAAGGGGCCGTAGCTCAGTTGGAAGAGCGCTTGCATGGCATGCAAGAGGTCGTCGGTTCGATCCCGATCGGCTCCACCAAAAGCTTACTCAATTTCAGTTGTTGAGTAAATGTAGCCATCCCCTTGATCAATTCAGTATTCATTGCTCTCGGTCAATCGATCGGCTCGTAGGGGCCATCAGAAGGCGAAATTGAGGTAATTGAATTAACCAATGCGCATTCGGGCCTAGGGACGAAGCCCTGCAACAAGGGGTCCGATGTCGCGAGCATCCAATCCTCAAGCTTACGAGAAAGCCCCTGCAAAACGGATTCGTATTCTGGATGCGCAGCGCGATTAGTCGATTCCTGAGGGTCTTCTAATAAATCGTAGAGTTCCACTTCGGGCAAGGCCTCCTGCCCCCAACCCGCATCCATCAGGACGCTTTTGGAGGGTGAGTCGTCACAATTAGCCAAAACCCGTCGGCACACATCGAAGCGCCGGATCAGTTTAAATCGCTGAGTCCTAATACAACGCATCGGCTCATAAGCAGCGTGAAAAGTGACTTCCGAAAACAGCTCGTCCCGGATCGCATGCCGACTTCGTTCAAACAAAGGACGCATACTGACACCCTGCAGATGCGGCGGCGGCGCTAAGCCCAGCAAGTCGCAAATAGTCGGATAGACATCCAGATGTGAAACCAGCGCATCAGACACTGTGCCCGAGGCAGGATTGTCAGGGTAGGACAACATCAGCGTCACCCCGATGCCATCATCCTTCAAATTACATTTCATATTTGGGAATGCGATGCCATGGTCGGTAGTGACTATAATTAGACTATTCTGAAAATGCCCTGTTTCTTGTATAGTTTGAAGCACCAGCCCAATACATTCGTCAGCCAAAGAAAGTGAATGCTGATAATCAGCAAAGTCCTTGCGCACTTCTGTAGTATCGGGAAGACATTGAGGCAACTCGATTGCATCAAGTGAGACTGAAGCAGTGTCTGCGGTTTCGAATTTGCGGTGAGGGTAGAACAAGCCAAAGGATAGAAAGAACGGTTGCTCGTGCTCGCGCTTCAAGAAATCGCAAGCTGCAGCCGCCCAATGCCTGTCAGAGTCCGCATTACCTTTTTCTGAAAAATCACGGACGACATACTCATAGGGCATCTGTTCCCAGGCAGAATTAAATTCATGCTGTATACCACATAACGCAGTCACAAACCCGAGTTCCTTTAAGTAAGCTGCCAAATGATACTGAGGGTTGCGCAACTTAAAGCCCCGGTGAGCCAAACCAAGCATACCAGATTCATGCGGCGTAGCACCCGTCAAAAGGCCAGCTCGACTAGGAGAACAAGTCGGCCCGCAACAATAAGCTTGGCGAAACAAGGTGGCATGCTTCGAAAATTGGTCTAAATTCGGTGTCGATAGTTTATGCCCATAGCAGCCGATGTAACGGCCCATATCATGGGTGTGAATATAGATAACATTTTTTATTTTTCGTGATGCCATATAGTATCCAATACCACCGATTAGGGCTCAACAGGCTTCACTCCATCCTGCTCTTTGAAATTACCCCACCGGGGATCGTTTAATTCCATATCATCAATCTCAAGACGTTCGACATGCCCGTCAACAAAAGCAAAATTACGAACGCCTTCTGGATGCATCACAAATGCGGAAGTCATGGTATCTCGCCCTCCAACAGCACCTCCATTAACCAAATAATCCTGCTTAGACCAATGCCATTCGATAAGCATGAAAGTAGTAGTTGGAGAAAGAAACCCCAACTTACTCGCAGCTAGATTCCGGTCATTCGCAGGGATCATGGAAGGAGATGGATAGACATAGCTCCTGGGGCGTTCCGCTGTAGCTGCGTACTCATCAGCGGGACAGGCCAGAACCTCAGGATCATCGATATAACCTGTGTTGACAAGAACCCGTGACCACACCCCATAACCAGGAGTAGAATGCGCTGGAAACTGATAATTGTGATCATTCGAATAAAGCGTCATACTGAGGGCAACCTGCCTCATATTTGCAGCACAGGACACCAGCGTCGCACTGTTGCGGACATTTCCAATAACGGCGATCAAGATTCCGGATAATAATACGACGATCGAAATGGCCGCCAATAACTCGATCAGCGAAAACCCTTTCCGTATAATAATTGATCGCCTCATCACTCAGTTCCCTTCAGTCATTAATGATGATCTCAGAAATAGAAATGGCTCCAGTGCTGGCATACTCTTCAGATGGCGCATTCAAACAAATACGAATCGTTTTGATAGGGTAATGCACTTTCCCATCTTTAGCCCCACCCCAAGATTTGGACTTATCAATGCTACTCAAATCCACACGAAAGGGCTGTGGCACATTGGGCGTGACATAGGGCATTGCGCACTGAAAAGTTTGACCACTACTATCGATAAAACGCACAGCCAGACGCAGCGGTCGGTCCGCTTCTGCCTTAAACCGAAGCTCCTTGTCATCGGGTGAAAGATCGACACGAGAATCAACGGAAACGTATTTTCCGCCTTCCGAAAAATCATAGCTCAACGCCAATCCCCTTTGAGATGAATCAACACTTCCCTCAGCGCCAGGAAACTCAGGCCCTGCATTGAATTTCCATGTGTAATGCGGCGATAGAAGATCCTCAGCTTTCAATGGCGCCCCCAAAGAGACGCAAATTGCGACACACAGACCAAGCCACTTCAAACGAATTAAGTTCTTAAGCATATCAAATTCCTTCTATATTTTTTAAGGTTAAAAGCAACGGGTAGTCGGGGATCGCCATCTGCTCTAAAACATATGCGTCCGTAGATGTTTTCTTGCCCTTTAATGTATAGATCTCACCAGTCCATAGATCGTTTACTTCGATTTCTTGCATTGGCTGATCATAAATAATTTCTACGTCAGCTCTGCGAAAACATTGATCTCCGCCAACACGTTCAGCAGACCAAATAGCAAGAACGGATTCACCATCACCATTGATAAACTGATAGACGGGAATGGAACCCGGGGCCGCTATCCGTGTGCCATCCCAAACGATAGGCCAAGAATCGATACGATTTCCCAACGGATACACGTTTACTTCCGCACTGTTTTTAGTTGTATACTCAGCCATTGCCTGAGCAGTTCTTTTAACAGCGCCAAAGGCTGGCTTTTCCGATAAGTCGTAGCGAATGAGCCCGAAGTGGTGTTGTGCGTTATCAGGATTTACTCCGTCATCCTTGAAAGCATATTGAATGAAAACTTCAACATTTAGCCCCAAGGCCTCAACAATCTTTCGCTGAAGGTATTTTCCCTGAGCTTCCTCCGTAAATCCTGCATGAATGGTTTTACGATCCAACCCTGAATATGTCGTGAAGCCAGTCTCCGTAATCCAAATTTCCTCAGGCCCTCCGTTGCTCTCGATACTTTTACGATAGAGATCAACTACCGAGCGAAAAGTCCCTTGCTCATCGGCAACAGCAATGCCATCACGCCGCAATATTCCTTCGCCCGCCGCATAGAGCACCTGCTCCGGAATAACGCGCCGGCTGTAAGGGTGATCCGCCAGACCATCCACTTTATCACTGATCCCCAGCATCAGCATTCGATGATTAGCTGGCGCCTCTGCGCCCAAACCAACGATTTTCAATTTGGGTGCAACATTCTCAACTTCCTCAGCTGCTTGATTTAATAATTCCACATAAGCCTTAATCCAACCCGTCGTGGCGCTCTCGGGGTCATTTCCATTCCAAGTCCCACCGAAGGTCTTGCCCATCCCTTTGAAGTTAAACGGCTCATTCATTACTTCCAACGCCTCGATCTTTCCGCTCAATTCCACAGCAAGCCAAGCAGCCGCTTTGGCATATGCTTCAGGATCATAAGGATTTTCGTAGATGCGATTTCCTCGCGTATTGAAGAGTAACAACACTTTTAGACCGTGTGCATTGGCCGCCTCAATCCATTCAATATCTTTCTCGGGGATCTGATATACCCCCTGCTCTTTCTCAAACTCTTCCCACTTAATTTCGTCGCGTATCCAGGAAAGCCCAGAATCCGCCATCAGAGGCATAACAGTTTCAACTACCCAACCTTTAGATGCCTGATGAAAATGGGCACAGGAGCCAAGCCGAGGATGGCGAATAACTGGCTCCACCGGCTCATTGGCGCAAACCACGCCAATAGACAGCCACACCAGAAGTGCCATAAAAGAAGACAAAAATGCTTTGCGACGAGACATAAATACGTTTCGCTAAGAGAGGAAGTGATGAAATGGGCCGTAAAAGCTAGCGCGTTTTCCGTGCCCGCATAACGACGAGAAGCACAGCACCAATTCCTAACAGCAAGGCATAGGTCGAGAGTTCCGGAATGGCGGAGTAGCCGTAGATCTCAACCTCAGTAATTTTACCGCCTCGATTATCCGCTGAAGTCGGATCCAGATCAGCATAAGTCGAATAAACTCCCGCTCTAATATTCAAGTATTGAGCAGTCACATCCGTATCACTGAAGGCAATTGTCCCCGTGCTATTCGCCGTAGCTTTGGCCGGATCTCCATACAGGATGAGGTCGGTATCACTGGTCGGCATCGAAGAAGACGTGTATACAGATGTCGGATAATTATTTGATCCAGTTGCCCAGCGGTAAGTAGATGCATCATTGTAATGAATGATTACTTCAGTAATGACGTAGGCATCACCCAAATCAAAAAGAATGTCATAATAGCCAAAGCCATTGTCACCATTAACGCCACCGGCAAGCTCGGTAACACCTTGAAAACCCGCAACATACTCGGCACTTGGATCCGTAATATTGTTTGATAGTTCTCCGGTCTCAAAAGAGATAGAGCTGGCATTACTCGTTGAAAAGCTCTGGTTCCAAGTCAAAGAACCATCTTTCGAACCCGAGTAGCTCGCGGGATAAAATGCAACAGTAAACTCGTCGAGCGCCGCCCCTTCCTGGCCACGAGCAAAGTAGGTATAACTTCCATCTGTATTGCCATAAACAAGATTGCTCGGGGTTTGAGCTACAAGGCCAACGACACTGAAAAGCGTCACAGTTATCGTTAAGAACAGGTGTTTTAGGGTATGTTTCATTTCTTATATTTATAGGGGTGATAGTTAATGCGTTTCAAAAACCTTAGGGTTTTGACGATCTCCGAGCTGGGCCAGTGCTTTCGCGAATCACTAAACTAGGCTGAATCACGGCTTGCCCGGAGTCGGCCCTGGGGAGGTCGTCCCATAATTTCTCTAGAGCTCTCAATGCCACTGCCTTCCAATCAACCTTCAAAGCCGTCAAAGAAGGGTATAAATACTCGGATCCAGAAATATCAGCAAAAGAGAAGACAGAGAACGCCTCTGGCACTTGCAGTTTATGCTTTGCCGCGAAGCGCAGGACCGCCCAGGCGCCGATGCCGGAAATCGGCACGACCACTGTCGGTCTCGGCGTCATTTTCATGACTTCGTCCATCGCATCGTAGGCAGCCTTTGTAGAGTCCGACCACAGCCGACTACCACAGGACAAGAATCGACAAGCAGATGATAAACCACGCTTTTCCACTTCGTCGCGCAAAGCCTTCAGCCGGACTTTAATGGTGCCCAAAGTATCCGGTTCATTTATGATAAAGACAATGCGCTCGTGCCCCAAGCCAGTCAAATAGTCTAATGCAATACGCACCCCAGCCGTGATATCAACACCAACACTTTTGCCCATGAATTCGGATGGGAACGAGAAAGTCGATACTGTCTTAAAGTGACGCTGTCCAAGCTCATCAGACAAAATCTCCGCCGCTTCCAGAGACTGTCCCCATAGAACCATGCGCTCAAGATTAGGATCCGCATTCAACGACCGCGCCATGCTTCGAATCGATTCACCCTCACGGATGTAATGCATACGCAAATCACAATCGAACTCTTCACAAGCCTCAGCGAATGCATTAATTTGCTGCATGAAAATCGGAGAGCGCCAATAGGGCGCGACCAACCCAACTAAACGTGTCACCGGAAACTTCTGCACGAAAGTACCCTGACCAACCCGACGGCGTAAGACCCGCCGATTGACCAGTTCATGCATTGCCCGGCGTACTGTCGGCTGGGAAACTTTCAGCAAATTGATCAGCTCCCGCTCCGTAAAGAATCGCTCGTCATGCTCGAAATGAGAATCAATCACGCCCTTCAGCCACAACTCCACCTGCTCGTACAGGGGAACCTCCAAAGTCGAAACTTGAATGAACGGGGTATCAATTGCTTTTGCCATATTGCTTATAAGCAAAATGCTTACAAGCAATCCAAGGTCAAGCGAAAATTTGCGATTAGAGTTAGCATAAAGTTGCCAGGTCCAGCACTTGCCTACCCAACACCTGATGATTGATCTAACACAACGCACCTGGCCTCTATGCCACAGCCACTCTATCCTATCGGGAAAATGGCATTTAGAATTCAGCAGAATACATACTCCAACAACAAGCGCCCCATGCAGGCTATCCGCACTCAACAACCCGTTCCAACCCGATCGGCTCCCCCCAGTTCAATAATGCTGGTTAAAGCTCAAACTGAATCCACGCGTATAGCGCATCCGCCACGATTTCGACAGTGAGAAACTCCTGTTCCAGGCGGCCACTCGCACAGGTCGATAAATATTCAAAGAGCGCGGCCTCACGATCCGTCAGCGTGTGCGCATCTGGCAACCGTGCTTTGACCGACTCTTGAACGGCTCGATCCGCATACTGATCAAACACCGCGCGAGTCATCAACAGCGCTTCAATATGGGCCTGATGGCCACGGGCTAGACTGAGCATCGCAAGGCCCCAGGTGTCCAAGTCGCCCCAGTAAGCAATAGACTTATCCGAAAAAGCTGACGCGGACAACCAGCTCAAGCTCAAACCCGCCCCGAGTATTGCCAGTGTATTGGGCAACTTCGGCAGCAGGTAGAGACAGCGTTCATTCTCCACGATCAAGATCCGTTTCCCCGGCAGCGTTTCGCACTGAGCCAGTTCCGATGCACGCACCCGCAATTGCTCAAAAGGCAATAGACTGCCGTCGAGATCCGCCAACAGCAACCATTGCTCCCCTTCCGGCATCGCGCCAAGAAAAGACTCCAAGCCCATCCGCCCTACTTCGCCTTCAAAGCGAACATCCAACAACGCAATCAACAGCGCGCGATTACGCTCAAAAAACTTAGTGTCGTTGCCAGCGGCAGACAGCGTCCTGAGCGGTGCGCCATTGGCGCAACCGGGAGTCAGTTTATCGGCGATAGCAGCCGAGAGCACTGCATCTTCCAGCGCCTTCTCCCGCCAAAAGGAACGCTGACGAATCCATAAACGATGATAGCGCGCATTCGTTTCGGCGCACAGTTTTTTCAGCGCGGCATACTCTTTGGAAACTCCTTCAGCGTCAGCAGCCGCCACCCATTCCGAAGGGCTTTTCAAACGCCAAGCCCGCGGAATATCCACCGTCTCCGCCGCGTCACGATAACGCTCACTGCGCCACTCGACTTCTCCCACCGACACCTTTGTCCACACTTGAATGTGTTCGCGAACCGAGTCCAGTTCATCGCGTATCTCCGACGCCGTCGGCCGGCCAATGGACAGCTCCACCGGCCACGCTTCGCGCTGAGTCAAACGCTGCTCACGCAGGTCCGCGTTTTCCCATTGCCGGGCCAACTTCGCGGCGAGTTCTTCAGGCGATTTCACGGCGCGGCAGGTTCGTTGTTCAACGTCGGCTCATCACCATTGCGGTGCTCAACGCGCGATTCCAACTCCCGCCAACTGATCGACGCCAGCGTCGCCCGTGCATCTTTACGATGGACGTAAACCACCGACCGTGTGTGCTGACGCAAAAGACGCATCTCTTTATTCGGTGTCACAAAAATCGGATGCAGCTTAAACTCCCGCAGCGCGTTGACAATGCGGTTCGCCACCGCGCGCGAGCTTTTCGAGAAAGCTTCATCCAGCACAATCGTGCTGTGCAGCGGGAACCGTCCCCCTTCCGGACTCAACGCATAACACAACGAGGCCGTCAAAATGTAGCTCGCGATGATTTCTTTTTCGCCACCAGAGCCACCCTGCGAGCCCTTAAAGCGCTCCACAACGGCGTCGGTTTCACGATCGATTTCCAAGCCGTGAAACTCCAGCCGGAAGCGTGGATCGAGCAAAGCCCGTGCGCCGACTGTGTGCTTCTTGTCCACGGCATCCCGGAGCAACTGAACGATGTGCTGCAAGGCCTTGAAATGCCCTTCATGATCATCCTGGCGCAGCGCCGCTGCACGCAGTTGCTTGTGCGCACGCTCAAACCCACGAAGATTATCGTGCACCACATTCTGCGTAGTCAGTCGCAGGTAACGCCCTTGTTTGAAATCCACGCTTTCCAAACTTTCATTCAAATCGTCAATGCGTTCCTTGATTCGCGTAACCTCTTCATTCACCGCCGCCAGCAGTTGAGTGACCCCTTGGTCCGAGGACTTTGTCAGGTATTTCAGGAAACGCTTGCGCTTGTCGGGCAATGCCTCATCGGTGAGCACACGCAAACGCTCCAAGTAGGCCGGAATGTCCGCCAGCTCGGTTCCCGCTTCAGCCAAGGCGCCGGTATCCTGTAGCTTGGCGTGTTCCATCGCCCGGACCAAATTAGTTTGCCGATTGGTTTGGTTGTCCTGCCCCTGTTGAATCGCTTTCGCCAGTTCGGCGGCACGCCGACGCTCTTCCTCCGCGAGGCCCTCAGCTTTCAACTGCGCATCAACCGTCAAGTGCTCTTCGGCAAAACGCTGATCTTCAAAAGACAGTCCATCGCCCGCACTTTTATTGCAGGCTTCGATGCGTTGCTGCGCACTTTTCAGCAAGCCTTCAGCCGTCACCGCAGCGCCAAGACACGCCTTGGCTTTTGCCTCCAGTTTTTCCTTTCTCTTTTTCGCTGCTTCGTAAACTTGCAGCGCCTTGCCAGCGTCGGACTCCGGGTCGGTCAGCTCCTGGAGCTTACTTTCGTTGCGTAGAATCTCCGCCTCCTGCGACGGATAATCGATCGCTTCAAAATCCAACTTGCGCAAGCCCTCCACCAGGCGCGTTTGTTCCTCCAAACGCCCATGATGCGCACGCGCGGCTTGGAACGCCTTAGCTGCTGCGTCATGTTTCGCGCTAGCTTCTTCCAGTTGTTTGGTTAAGTCGGCTAGCCGGTCGCGATTACTGAAGCCCGTGCACCAATCCTGCTCTAACCGCCGCTGATCTTTCTTCTCAAACAACCCTCGCTTGCCGGACATCAGCCCTTCCCTCGTAAGCCCATGCGGAGTCTGCCCCAGCGCATCCGTTGAATCGACGCAGTGCAAATCATACGAGGCCAGAAATCCCTTCATCGCCTCACGCAGGGGATGCTGCTTAAACTCAAGCTTGCGCAAATAGCCATCGGCAAAAAAATCCGCATTCGGCGCCTGCTCCGGGTCCGCTTCCAACAGGCGAATATGCAGCCCATGCTGATGCGCATTCACCCAACGTAGCGCCGCCCGCAAGCAAGCTTTCGGCACGAGTAAACGCAGCCGATTGCCACCCAGCGCACGCTCGATCGCGCCGCGCCAGGATTGCTCGCTTTCCAAGACTTGCACCAATTCGCCCACAAAGGGCAAGGCTTCCGGGCTCAGCTCCAGCTCACTTGCCAACAAATCACGAATGCGCTGAAAGGCGCCAGGAATATTCGAAGTCGGCCGATCCTTGGCGGTGTTGTACTCCGCTCTCAGATCCTTGGCGTCGGCTTCGATCTGGGATACCGCCGCCCCGCGCCGATATGCCAATTCGCCCGCCGTTTCCTTATCCTGCATCAAGCGTTCCAACACCGCTTCGGCTCGCCGCTGGGTCTCGGCAAATGTCTCTGCATCAATCTCAAGCGGCAACTCAAACAGCCGGCAAGTCGCTTGATACTCTGACGCCTGATCCCGGCGCCGCGCCGCTTCCTTCCGGTTGGCCTCAATCAATTTGCGCAGAGATTCCACATCTCCGCCACCGGCATGGACGTATTTTTCGTAAAGTGTTTCGACTTCGCTGCCAGCGTGTCTCACCTGCTCTTCGGCTTCGCGCAAAGCCTTTTCCCGCGCACGAAAATCCGCCTCCAGCTCCACTGCGCGCGTTTGCCACCGTCGCTTGCCCTCCAGCGCAAACCACACGGGCAGCAAGCTCGCTAGCCGACGCTTGCGCTCCAGTTCAATACGATGCTGCTCGTAGGCGTCGAACTGCTTTTCCACCGGCCAAAGCGATTGCTGCTGACGCTGAGCGGTCTCCAACTCTGCGTGGATTTCGGCAAGGTTATCGAACTCACTCGCAACCTCCGCCGCGCGGTCAAACTGCGCATGGTCATCCAACACCAGGTTCCGAAAAATGTCGTCAATGCTGTTGAGCTGCTTCAGCCCCGCCGCACGGTTTAACAGGGCAAACGCGTTGTCGGCCACCTCGAAGAAGCTCCGCACCCGGGCAAGGTAAGCGCGTTTGCCCCCTGTGGACGCGTCGAAGATTTGCGCTTCGTTATCATCGCGCAGTTGCTGCTTGAGCAGACGCAACCCACCCTGACTGTGAATCGCCAACCACTGCTCCAGCGAATGGCGCGGGTCTCGCGAAAAGATCCAGGCGCGCTTTAAATCACTGGGCGAAAAGCTCCCCCCATCGATCCACATAATCGCCCCCAGCCGCAGCTCGTCCTGCCCGTCGCTGTAGGTCGCACAAATCCCGGTAGTTGTCTTGCCCTTGCGCGAAATGTGCGCCGAGTCTCCGCTGTCGTTCCCCGAGCCCACGACGCCGCGCACGTAGGAGATCAGGCTGCGGTCGCTTTCGTGGCCGCCAGTCGAAGCCAGGTTGTATTTGGGCTGCTCGGCGATCAACGTCACGAAACCATCGACCAGCGTCGTCTTGCCACTCCCGGTCATCCCGATAATCGCCGTGCCTTGCGCATCAATGTCCGCCGCGTGCATTCCCGAAAACGGCCCCCAGTTAAACACCTCCAAGCGCTGCAATTGGAACGCCGCACGCTCCAAGTTAAACAACATATCTTCACCGCTCGATCTCATGCGCCCTCCTCGGTTTCGGATTCCTCACCAGTGTCAGCGCGCTTTGCTTTCTCCGCCAGATCACGGAAATGAGCCAGCAGGATTGCCAAGTGTTCGGGGTTCGCCAGGTGCACAATGATCGGTCGTATCGTCACCTGATTTTCTTTATCGGGCTCGCTCACCACCCCGTGCGCCGCGAGCTGAGTGATGACGCGGCGCAAGCGCTCGGCGTCGGATTTGTCACTGCCCGAGTCCCCCAGGTACACATCGAACTGCGCCTGCAACTCTTCCAGGTCGATGCGCGCATCCGAGGCGCCGATGCCATGCGTCTGCTCGTAAGCGACAAAGTTTTGCCGCAGGATCGCCACCAACAGGGATTGATCAGTCGTCAGTCGTTGACGCCGTACGAGTGGATGTTGCCACGGATCATCGCGATCGGCTTCCTCAACCGTCGGCACGGCCAGAAACGCAATCCCGCGCACGTCATCCAACTCCATCACCAGGTCGAACGGTTCCAGAATGCGCTGAAGCTCAGTTGGATTCTGCCGCAGTTCGCGGTAGATATTCGGCTTCGCGGCCTGCTCCACCAAACCATATTTCAGCAGTTCCTGAGCGGCGACCTTGATCGGTCCGCTCGTGCCCGGCGCCGCGGCTTCCTCAGTCGTGGACTCAGTTGCGCCCGGCGATTCATCCTCAGCAAGGGGAGCCGAATCATCCGCCTCTGGCGGCGTCCGCAATTGTTCGTCAAAGTAGTCACTCATGCCAAATGCTCCGGGTCAATGGTTGCCACTGCGTCAGGATCAAGCGCAATCACCGGCGCCACGAAGGCCGACTCCACATTTGCTTTGTCCCGCAAAGTAAACGCCTCCGAATCCGGCCCGACCACACACTCCGCCTCCCGCGCCAGAGACAACCAATAGATCAGCGTCTCCACATCATACTCCGGCGGTAACGCCTGGGCCAATTCCCCGAGTCGGTGCGCATGCCCGCTTTCACGCAGGCGCTCAAGTGTTTTCCCATATAGCGCCAGCGTGTCCAGCTCGTCGTCACACGCGATGAAGTCCGCCTCCAGATCGTTCAGGCTCCCTTGTTGCTGTTCCAGGTTCAGCGCATCCTCCTGTGCTTCCGCAATGTCCTTGTAGCAGAGGCGCCCAGGCAGCGGCAGGCTTGGCAGAGACGGCGCCACTGGAGGCAGCGGCGAAGGCGTCCGCCGGATCGATTGCTGCCGCCAGTCTATGTCCAAAGCGGTTTCCTGAATTTGCTGTAGCAATTGGCCGACCCGGTGATTCTCCGCCGCCAAGCCCGACTTGATAAAGCCCTTCACGTCCCGCTCTCCCTGTGAACGCGCACGCAAGACGCTCTCCGACTCAGTGATCAGCCGCGACACCAACAGCCGCAAGTCCTGCGCTTGTCGGCGATCCAGCGCCTGCGCGGACGCCTCGTTGCCCAGGATTTCCCGCAAGCGCGCGCGCATCACCTCCAAATCTGTCCCGTGCTGAACCTGCCGGTAGAAGCCGTCAAACACACGTCCCTCCGGCGTTTCCAGCAGGGCGTCATCGGTAGACAACAGCTTCTGCACCACTTCGCCACGATTCTGTTCATCGCCAATGATCGCCTGCCGCAACGCGCGATCCGCTTCGCGATACGAATCGCCCACGCGCTGGAAGTCTGCCCGCAAGCTCATTGCCAAACTATAGAGTTCGCGAATCTCCTCAGTCGCCCGATCGCCGTCGAGCACTTCAAACTCGCCCTCCTCCACGCGCGCCAATTCAGCTTCCAGCGCGGCAATCTTACCCCGAATAAAAGCCGCGCGGCTTTCGCGATCGGGGTTCAAGTTCGCTTGCAAGGTTTCAATTTTCTGCTGGACCGTGGCCAGGCGCGAAGCCGTTGTCGTCATCACCCGCCCCGTGATGCTTTCCAAAAAACCAAAGGCCGCCTGCAAGGAGTCCGTAGCCAGAATGGCGCCGCCACGCTCCACGAGCAAACCGCGCTTGATCCACTCCCGCAGCTCCTTGCGGGCCAACGCACGAAAGTCGGCGGTGTCGATTTCAAACGCCGGGTCGTTCGCATGCGTCGCGAGGATCCGGGCGAGTTGCTCACGCGCGTCTTCCTGCGGAATTTCCGCCACGCCGCGCTCAAACAACGGCTTCAAGCTGGCAAGCATCAACGGACCACGCCGCGCCGACAACAACAGCCACGCGGCATTGTTCTGGCGCGCCAAAATCAAGCTGTGGGCAAGCACCGGGTCCAACTCCATATCGTCCATACAAAGCATCCGTTTTCGGTTTATAAAGATATATCGAAAATCTATCTTAACACCAGGGGTCGGACATACAGGGACTATCCCTCCTAATAAAAAACGAACCATGTCCTCGTGGTAGGTCCAATGCCGTTTCAACCACGAAGCGCACGAAGCAACGATTCAGGGCTTCCCTGCTTTCTGTTCAAATGCGCTTCCCGTTCTTCCCGATCTTCCTGTTAAAAAGCATTCCCAGCACAAATCCTTCAATTTAGCATTGTTCCCTTAGGTTTCATCGGAAATCATCGCCCCGTGACCACTGCGATGCCCACCACTCGACCACCGCTGGAACGTGTCATCCGCATTCACGAACAGTTGGCTCGTGGCGCATATCCCAATTGCCGCTCACTCGCAGAATTAATCGAGACGTCGGTTAAAACCATTGGCCGCGACATCGATTTCATGCGCGACCGCCTGAGCCTCCCCATCGAATACGACGCCGCCCGCCACGGGTATTATTATAGCCAGCCGGTCGAGCAATTTCCATTGCTGAGTGTTTCCGAAGGCGAACTGCTCGCGCTGTTCGTTGCCCGCCAGGCCTTGCCGCAGCTCAAGGGCACGCCGTTCGCCGCGTCGTTGGAAGCCGCCATCCATAAACTCAGTTGCCAGATCACCGCACAAACCGACGTCTCGCTTGGCAACCTGCAACAATGCCTCAGCGTCCGTGTGACCGGTGTCAGCTCCACCGACATCGCCGCCTTCCAATCCATTTCGCAGGCGACGCTACAATCGCGCGAACTGACCTTCGACTACCTCAAGCTCAACGCCACTCAGCCCGAGCGCCGCCGCGTGCAGCCGCTCCATTTGGCCAGCGTCAACCAGGGGTGGTATCTCTTCGCGCACGACCTCGGGCGCGGTGAGCTGCGCACCTTCGTGTTGAACCGTATTCAAGGGAAGCCCAAGACGGGCAAACGCTTTCGCCGCCCAAAGGATTTCTCCATTTCCAAGTTGCTCGCCGACAGCTTTGGCATCTTCCACGGAACCGGCAACCACCAGATCCATCTGCGCTTCGATGCCTTTGCCGCGCGCATCGTCCGCGAACGCCAATGGCACGAATCCCAAATCCTGCAAGACCGCGAAGACGGCTCTCTCGAACTCCGCTTGCAGCTCGACTCGCTGGAGGAAGTTGAGCGATGGATTCTCTCCTGGGGCGACCACGTCGAAGTCCTCGCGCCCAAGAAACTCGCAGACAAGATTCGCCGCACCGCGCTCGCCATCGCCCGCGGCAAGAGCGACCAGCCATCTGCGGAACCAACGTGGCTCAACGAGCTCCATGCCGACGCCAATGCCGCCGCCCGTGACGACCTCAGCGCCCTCCTTCACCCCGAGCACCCCGGCCAGCTCCGCCTGGATTTCGCGTGATTCGCTGACAGACGCGATATTTTCGCACAAAGGTGTAAAGCTCGCCAAGACCAGCAAGACGAAGGGGATTTTCTCACAGAGACGCAGAGCACACGGAGACTTCTGCAACGAAGGTTGGTTAAATATATTTCTTTTCGAGTGTCCCGTCAGCGAAGTTCGTTTCATTATTTCATCTGCTGGGAAGGTGGAGCCTGGTGTCCCCACCAGGCTTTTCTGCCTCACCGCAAGCAGGATGGAACAGCCTGGTAGGGACAACGGGCTCCATCATTTTTGTGCAAAGAACTAAGCTAACGGCACTCTTATTGCTGCTCACTAAGCGCCACGCTGGTCTCTGTATCGCTGCGCTCCGCGCCTCCGTGAGAAACAAAGATCATCTCGCTGGCTCCCCGCTCTTCGCGATCTTCCTGTTAAATAACATTGCCTCACGGTATCCGTGAAAATCCGCGTTCATCCGCGGCTAAAAAATCCTCCACCCTACCCCACACATGTCCGACCCCCGGTGTTATACTACAGCCATGCTTCACTATTACCTGGTTCCCTTTGCCGCCGCCCAAGCTCATCAACCCAACGCCACCGCCTACATCGCGCGCCCCGTTCGCAACGCCACGGTGGATGAGCACGCGCTCGCTCAACGCATCGCCCAGCGTTGCACCTTGACCGAAACCGACGTCCTCACTGCGCTCAACGCCCTGCGCGAAGAAACCCTCCGCGCCCTGGCCAACGGCGACCGCGTCAACCTCAATGGCATGGTCGAGTTTTATCCGAAGCTGCGCGGAACCTTCGCCCGCTACGACGAGCCCCGCGACCCGAGTCGGCACACGCTCATTGGCGGGGCTCGCCCCGCTCAAGCCTTCACCGATGCGTTGTCGCAGCGTGCGCAATCCTGGAAACGGGTGGATAACCCGCACGCCGCACCTGCGCTCCACCGCGTTACCGACGAATCGACGCAAGCCATCAATGCAACCCTGACGCCCGGTGAGTTCGTCAACCTCTCGGGCGACCGCCTGAAGTTCAACCCGACTCACCCCGACGAAGGCGTGTTCCTCATCGCGATCAAGTCACCTGCTTCAATTCCCAATACCGTGAGCAAGGTCCCGGCCGTTGCCGCTCCGGCTCCTGAACACCATTCATCCGACCACCGCCCCACCGACAACCGCGCCTCCGAAATTCGCCTGTCCAAGGTCTGTGGCATTCGCCCCAAGGAAATCTTCGCCATCGTCCCCACCGACTTGCCAGCGGGCGCCTACCACCTCGAAGTGCGCACCCGCACCCGCCGCGCCCAACGACTTGCCGTGGGACGTTTGGACCATCTCCTCACCGTCGCCCCGCGCGCCACCGAAGTCAGCGACACCGCCGCCTAACGGCAACCGGGAGCCGTCGACTCCCCGCCTCGCCTAAGCCGACTCCCGCCCCCTGCATCGCCGACTCCCTCACCGGGTGTCGGCGATTCCTTTGCCCATGCACGGCCATGACATGGCCGCTGTCACGGTTAAACACCGGCGCTGCTTCGGTTAGGCATCGCCCGAGCGATGGCGTTTTCTGTGGGCAAACAAACGACAGCGTTTAAATCGCTCCACCACCAAAAGGCACAAAGGAGCGCAAAAAGGTAGATGCCTCGATCGTTCATGACTTGTGTTCCTTGCGCCTTTTTACGGCCGTCTCCCTTGCATCAACCATCCCAACCACAGCGCCCGAAACTTTTGCTCAGAAGGACTCAGCCTCCCCCCTCAAATGTCCGCCCCTCCATGCTAATATAGCAGCCAATCAATACCTACCAGCCGCCACTTCACGCTACTCGATTCATAAAAAAAGCGGGGTGCTCCGTAGAGCATTGCCCGCCAAATCTGATTGTTGCTGCGAAAAGAACAACAAGCAGTGATCAATTACCAAAGCAATTAATCTTGATCAGCTACATATTGTCAATAACAATTTTGAAATGAGCAAGATTGGTTATATTCTGGGCTTGGATATCGGCGTTGCTTCCATTGGCTGGGGAGCTGTTTCTGTGGAAGAAAAATGGGTCGAGTGTGGATCACGCATTTTCCCAGCAGGCCTGGATAATTTTGACACCGGCAAGGAAGTTCACCCGAATATTTCCCGGCGTATGGCGCGTAGCGCCCGCCGCAGCCGCCATCGTAAATGTAAGCGTAAGCAGATCGTATTTGAGGCCTTGCAGACACTTGGCTGGGCGCCGGAAACAGGAGACACTAACAGCCTCCGAGCGTGGCAGGCGCTCAATGTTTACGAACTTCGCAGTCGAGGACTTATCGAGCAGCTCTCACTGCCCAAGCTTGGCCGCATAGTCTATCACCTCAACCAGCGCCGGGGCTTCCTCTCGCTCCGAAAAACTGAGGAAGCAGGTGATAAAGAAGCACAGGGCATGCTCGCGGAAATGTCCGAACTTCAGGAGGCGATCGACGCTTCCGGCTACCAAACAGTCGGAAACTATCTTTACCACCTGTATCGTGAACATGCGAATGCCGTCCGCTTGCGCAAGCGCCATGTGCGCCGCCAGATGCTCCACCACGAATTTACCATGATCTGGGAGCAGCAGCGCCAGTATTACCCGGATATCCTGACGGATGCGCTACGCTATGGCAGCATCGGCAAACGACCGGAACCATACAAGGTCACAAAACCCAAGCCCCGCATGCCTGGAGTAAGCCTGCTTGAGCAATTCGGCCTGGAGAACCTGACCTTCTTTCAACGCAGTGTCTTTTGGAAAAAGGAAAGCATTGGACGTTGCGAACTGGAACCCGAAGAGTACCGCGCCCCGGCAGCCGACAGACGCTTTCAGGAATTCCGCATTCTACAAGAAGTCAACAACCTTCGCCTCAGCGATACCTCCAATCCACTGGAACCGGTAGAACGTAAACTCACTGAGGAAGAACGCCAGGCCGCCATCGCTCACTTAAACAGCAGCAAGGACGGCAAGTTCGACAATCTGAAGAAGAAAATCGCCAAGGTTCCCGGCTTCCCCAATCCCCCCTTTGCCCACTTCAACCTCGAAGCGGGGGGACGCGGTAAAATCGCGTATCACCAGACCGACGACAAACTCTCGGGAAAGAAGGCTTACGGGAAAGACTGGCGAAAACTGGACCACTCCACCCGTAATCAAATTGTTGAGGCGATGACCAGCGCCGCCACCGACGACGAGATGGCCAAAGCATTGCAAGACATTGGCTGTCTGGACGCCGAAACAATCGAGCGCCTGTTGCACATCAGCTTGCCATCGGGTTACGGTCACCTCAGCGTCAAGGCGCTGGAAAATCTGCTGCCCCACATGCGTCAGGGCATGCTCTATATGGCAAACCATGCCGAGGACTCCGCCATGCACGCTGCCGGATACTTACGCAGGGACCAGCAAGCCAATACTGCCCTGAACGAACTGCCAGCGATGCAGGCGGCAACGTTTGAGGACATTGAGACAGCGGCCAGGCATGCCGCTGAAAAGCTGGACAACGTGACTAGCCCAATCGTCCGCCGCGCACTTGTCGAGCTGCGCAAAGTCGTCAACGCGCTAATCAAAAAGCATGGCAGGCCCACCCAAATTCATATCGAAATGGCCCGCTCGCTCAAGATGGGCCCCCAGCAGCGCAAAGAGCACAATAAGCGGAACCGCGATCTAGAGAGGCTACGCGACGAAGCCAGGGATGCACTCACCAAGCTGGGCGTAAAGCCGACCCGGGACGCCATCGATCTTTACCGTATCTGGCAGGAGCAAAACGAAGAATGTATTTACAGCGGGAAGCACATCGGCATCCATCAGTTACTGAATGCCGAGGTGGATATCGACCACATCTACCCCTATTCACGCAGTCTGGACGACTCCTACATGAACAAGGTCATCTGCCTACAAGGCATGAATCGTGACAAAGGCAATCGCACTCCCTACGAATGGCTCGCTGCCTCCAATCCCAATGCCTACGAGCAATTGGTGCAACGCGCCGAACGGCTCCCCTTCCCCAAACGCAAACGCATCTTCTCCAAGGAAATACCAGAGGGCTTTGCCAATCGTGACTTGAACGAAACGGCTTGGATGGCGCGCGCCGCTCGCGCCTACCTCACTTGTCTGTTTGAAAATCCGGCGGACGTGGTCGCCATCAAAGGCATCCACACATCCATCCTGCGTGACCAGTGGCAACTGCACGGCCTGCTGCGCACGGATGAGGTGAACCTGAAGAATCGCGAAGACTATCGCCACCACGCGCTGGATGCTGTCGTCATCGCCTTGTGCAATCCGGCAACGGTCCAGAAACTGGCGCGCACGGAAACGCAGTTCACCCCCAACTGGGAAGCGCCAGCCAAAGGTCAACGCCGCTTCCATGTCCACATGAAGGCGCCACAAATCGAAGAGCCTTGGGAAAATTTCCGAGGCGATGTCGCAGCAGCCCTCAACAGGATTTGGGTTTCGCACCGACCACAGCGCAAAGTGTCCGGTCCGCTGCATGAAGAGACCTACTATGGCATGGCTGACCAAGGAACCTTAGTGATCCGAAAAGAACTGAGTTCCCTCAAGCCCAAGCAAATCGACAAAATACGCGACGTAACAATTCGCGAGATCGTGGCGCGCCATGTGGCCCATGGCGGCTCAATGGAAGATGAGATTTACATGCCTTCCGGCACCCCGATACGCAAGGTTCGCTTACTGGTAAGCAACGAATCGGCGGTTACTATTCGTGAGGGTAAGTCCGGTAAAACCGTGGTCATTCCAGGGAGCACACACCATGTGGCGATCTACGCATTGCCCAACGGGAAACACCACTTCGAAGCGGTTTCGATGTTGGAGGCCAGCAATCGTCTCAAAGCTAAGCAACCGGTGTATCTGGATCATTCGACGGCCATTACTCCCGGCGCCAAATTACTCATGCACTTGTGCAAAGGCGACAGCATCTTGGTAACCGATGGTGATGAAGAGCGCCTTTACACGTACAATACGATGGCCAGCACCAGCGGGCAGATGTGGTTCAAGGATCATCGCGACGCCAGCAAAGGAACAGGCCCCTCCTGCAGGCCCGGCTCTTTCGCGAAAAACTTCCCGAATGCCCGCAAAGTCGTGGTGTTGCCACATGGAGAAATTCGCAACGCTTAAAGCATGGTCAAACACACCTTGGAGTTTACGGAACGATGCACCCACCTGAACCTCAGACATGGGCAACTGGTGGTCTGTCTGCGGGATGAGGAGCGCACCTTTGCCTGTGAGGATATCGGTGTGGTCGTCTTGCAGGAAGCCGCGACGTCAGTATCTACAGCCGCGCTGAATGCATTACTGGAATCCGGGGCCGCAGTCGTCATCTGCAACAAGCGTTTTCTGCCTACCGGCATGCTCCTGCCACTCGCCACCCACACGGAGCTGGTGCCCCGCATGCAGGCTCAACTTCGGGCAGACCGTCCAGCCCTCAAACAAGCCTGGCGGCAGACTGTGATCGCCAAAATCAAGGCGCAAGCTGCCCTACTGGATAACCCGCAACGCAAACGTCTTGAGGAAATGCAGCAGCGCGTGCGCTCGGGCGACTCGGACAACTACGAAGCACAGGCCGCCTGCGTCTACTGGCCAAGCTATTTTCCCCAACAATACCACCAGGGCGATAAGCGCGACGCCGAGGGCGAGACCCTCTTCAACGCCTGTCTCAATTATGGCTACAGCATCATTCGGGCCGCGGTTGCGCGGGCGATTGTCACGGCAGGCATGGTTCCCGCCTTAGGGATGGAACATCATCGGCGCAATAATCCATACTGCTTGGCCGATGACCTGATGGAGCCACTGCGGCCTCTCGTTGACCAACAGGTAAAGACTATACTTGCAACTGAGTGTGATACGAATGCCACACTGAAGCGCCATCACCGCAATCAACTACTCAAACTGCTCACCAGCCCCTACCGGATGAACGGACGAACCGGCCCATTACTCGCAGTCCTTCCAGAATATATAAACGGCTACTTTCGCTTCATCACCAAGGAGGCCAAAACCATCAACTTCCCCATTCGGAGCACGTAATGTGGATATCGGGATATCGCTGCATGTGGATAGTCGTTCTCTTTGATCTACCAGTTACGACTGAGAAGACGCGCAAGGCTTACGCACGGTTCCGCAAGTCTCTCGTAGAAGATGGGTTCGGCATGATGCAGTATTCGGTTTATTATCGCCATTGCCCCAGTCGGGAAAACATGGCGGTCCATCTTCAGCGCATCCGGAAACTGGTCCCTCCCGACGGTGAAGTGCGCATCCTTCAATTTACTGATAAACAGTTCTCTATGATGGAAGTTTATCGCGGAAAACGCTACCAACCATCCGAAGAACCCCCTGCTCAACTAGAAATGTTTTAACCAAAAGCCGCCTAACCTGCTTGTTTATAGTAGGTTAGGCGGCAGATATGGTAATTGATCACTGCCTACTGTCAATCCGCAGCCTCATCTTCGTAGTCCTTAACGTCATACCAATGGTAATTGATCACTGCCTACTGTCAATCCGCAGCATACTCAAGACTGTAGCCCTGACCGCTGTTATGGTAATTGATCACTGCCTACTGTCAATCCGCAGCACACGATTCGAGGTGTCGCTTGATGGTCAGATGGTAATTGATCACTGCCTACTGTCAATCCGCAGCCGTTACCGTCGCCTTTGTCTGGTGACCTTTATGGTAATTGATCACTGCCTACTGTCAATCCGCAGCAGCAACCTGAATACATTCGAAGCAGCGCCCATGGTAATTGATCACTGCCTGCTGTCAATCCGCAGCTGGATGGATCTCGTATGCGATTTGCAGACCATGGTAATTGATCACTGCCTGCTGTCAATCCGCAGCAATCGACGCCATGGAAAGAAGCAAAAGCTCATGGTAATTGATCACTGCCTGCTGTCAATCCGCAGCCTGAATCAGCAGGGGCGCGGTGTCGGTGTTATGGTAATTGATCACTGCCTGCTGTCAATCCGCAGCACTGCGAGAACCATAGCCGATGGACATTAATGGTAATTGATCACTGCCTGCTGTCAATCCGCAGCATGGGCACAACCGGGCAATTCGGCAGGCCAATGGTAATTGATCACTGCCTGCTGTCAATCCGCAGCAGTGGCAGCGATGTGCAAGTGCAGCGCAGTATGGTAATTGATCACTGCCTGCTGTCAATCCGCAGCTGCGGCTGCGTGGGATAGGCATCGGATTGGATGGTAATTGATCACTGCCTGCTGTCAATCCGCAGCTGGCTCCGGCTCGTGCCCGCGCCCGCATAGATGGTAATTGATCACTGCCTGCTGTCAATCCGCAGCTCTTGTGGTTCGCGTAACCGGTTGTCCATTATGGTAATTGATCACTGCCTGCTGTCAATCCGCAGCTACGCTACCGACGATGACGACGATATCGTATGGTAATTGATCACTGCCTGCTGTCAATCCGCAGCCACCAGAGCGAGCTGGCCAAGGGCCAGCGAATGGTAATTGATCACTGCCTGCTGTCAATCCGCAGCCATATACGCTTCGAGGATTGCTTCATTGCATGGTAATTGATCACTGCCTGCTGTCAATCCGCAGCGAAATCCGGAACGCATTGAGCGCCGACAATATGGTAATTGATCACTGCCTGCTGTCAATCCGCAGCAAAGCGTCGACCGCAGTCTGCGCGGTTTTATGGTAATTGATCACTGCCTGCTGTCAATCCGCAGCTAAAGTCCCAGGGCTTTCGCCTCCGACTGACATGGTAATTGATCAGTGCCTGCTGTCAATCCGCAGCTGAGCGCAATTTTGAATGATTTGGGGCGTGCATGGTAATTGATCACTGCCTGCTGTCAATCCGCAGCTTAGACGAGGTTGTGACTGATGAATGGGATGGTATTGATCACTGCCTGCTGTCAATCCGCAGCTTGACCCCTGAGCAGGAACGCTCCGTCGCATGGTAATTGATCACTGCCTGCTGTCAATCCGCAGCTGCTTATTGGGCGAAGAGAGCTGAAGAATTCTCAGAAACCTACACAATTCCACACTTCCCACAGCGACTATTTTCCTCAAAATTGCGAGCATGATTGAAATCACTTATTCAGATAAACTGAAGCCGCTGCTAAAGCTTGGCGCACCAACGCGAGGGCCCCAATGGTTGGACTATGCGAAGCAGTTTGGGCTGACGACTGCAGACGAAGCCGAGCTGCTGCGGATGGCGCAGGATAAGGACTTGAATCAGCTCAAATCAAAAAACCGGGCGGTCTTTGCGCCACTGCATGCTATCCGAGCATTGAAGCAAGTTGGCACCGAGGCGATCGTTACGCCATTGATCCAAATATTGGAAGCATATGAGGATGACGACTGGGTTTCGGTCGATATTCCGCGCACCTTAGCAAAGCTCGGAAAATCAGTGATTCCAGAGATTGAACAATACCTGCGAAACGTTTCCAATAGCGAATCCGCCCGCTTTTCATTAGCGAGTTTTTACACCGCGTGTGACGAGCAGCACCCTCACCTGCGCTCCACGCTGACTAATAGCGCACATTCGCTGATCTCCGACTTTGACCGTTTTGAGCCAGAATTTAATGCATTCATCATCTGTGAATTAATGCGCCTCCATGCCATTTCCTCCCTACCCGCCATTCGCCTAGCTTGCTTGAGCAAGCAAGTCGAAGAGATAATTTGCGGTGACTATGCAGACATCAAGGCCCATATCGAAAGCGCAGAGATATAGCTCATTCAATTTGCCATGCCCGACAACGAGAACCAACTACCCGAGCACGACGACGACCCGCGCATAGAGCAGGCGCTCCGCCTAGGAGAATTGCGGGCGCAGGTTGATGCCGCGACCGATGGCGAGTTCATCGAAGTCATTGGGGAGGATGTGTCGATGGATGCGCAGGAGCAGTTTTGGCAGCATGTGCTCGCGTATGAGTCAGCGCCGGAGGGCACCTTGTTCGTGCAATTGAAGGAACGCTGCGGCTTGCGCCCCACCAAGCCGACGGAGCTCGAATCTGACGCCGCCGTGCATGAGGCGCTGTGGGAACTGATCCGCGCACTGGCAGAGCTGCGGGTGTTTTTATATGACACCAACCACCTGAGCGACCGCGATCTCTATCAGTTGCTTTATGACGAAACGCTACCCGAGGAACGGACCATCATGCCACCGGAGTCGGGCTGGAATTGCCGCATTGGCATCAGCGAATACCCAACCCCCGAATTCCCCGAGCCCAGCGACACCTATCTGGCTTACTTCGCAAAAGATGAAGAACGACAACGGTGGCTCGACGATTTTCCCGAAACACCGTTGCCACCCAAGCGAATGCCGATCTGCCACCGCGACCACTTGCTGCCCATTCCGCCGGAAGAACAGACCAACTAGAGCACAGCGTTAGCCAGGACCGTATTGATCGATTAACTGCTTTTGCCGCGAACGCGCTTGAGCCAACTGACAGCCTCTTGGTTGCCCAACCAGAGCGCTTGCGTGTGTTGGGCAAGGATTTCCGCCTCTTGCAGGCTGCCCGGTGAATACATGCCAGGCATCTCATCCGGCAACTGGTAGGCGCCTGTGAAAAACTCCGCGCAGTGGGGGTTGTTTTTCAGCGCTTTCTTGAGGGCGGCATCAGCCTTCTTGCCCGCACCATGACGCAGGAAGAGCTCCAAGGCGTTTCCATAGAGCCAGGCCGCCATGTCCTGCGGGTAGCGGTCGAGTAAGGCGCGCGCCGCGTCCAGGTCCTCCACCATCAGGTAGGCGGCGCCCAGAGAATCGCGCACTCCCTGGTTGTCATTGGGATTCAGCTCCAACATTTCCTCCCAAGTATCAATGGCTGCCGACAGATTGCCTTCAGTGAAATAAAATTCCCCCAACGCAGCCAAGCCGCGCATGAAGGGACGCGTCTCCATGAACCCCCAGAACTCACCGCGAAAGTCATCAAAGTCATCTCCAATAATGACACGACCTGCGTTGATGGCGCGCATCACATAGCACTCGTATTCCGCAGCCGAGAGATCCAGCGAGTGCGCCAGAATCAGCCAAGCGTCAGCACATTCCGGGTGCGTATCAAGCGCCTCACGCGCCAGCTTGATGCGCTTCTTTAGAGTTGGCGCATCCTGGGCGTCGTAAACCAGCTCATTGGCGTCGTAAAGCCGGTCTTCATCGTCGATGCCGCCAGGCATAGCGCTCCAATCGATAGCGCCCAAAGCTTCGGGGCCACCCGCCAAATCAACTGCGTCCATCAGTTCGCTCAAGGCGGATTTCATCTCCGCCAATGCAGCGTGGTCGCCACCCAATTTTTCGAGCATCATCTGCTCCATCGGATTCACGACACTCTGGGCAGTCTTGGCGGATTTCTTAGCCGCTTTCTTCGTGGCTTTTTTGGCCTGCTTGCGTGGTTGGCTGGATTTCTTCGGCATGCACTCAACAAGGCAAATACGGCCCTGCAATGCAATGACAAGTACGCAGCAAAAAGCAGCCACGGCAATTATATAGGCGTTAACCTGATACTATTTACTCTTTTCCATCATCGTGCGCTGCGCGTAGGGCGCCGCCCAGCAGCCAACGCTGTATAACTGCCACTTCTTCGGTAGTTAATTGAGGTTTGTCCTTAGGCGGCATGTGATCACTGTCGGACATCGGCAGAAGGACGCTGGTCAAGATGGTGCTGGCATCGGGATCGCCCGGGACAATGCAAGGGCCAGACTCCCCTCCCCGCAAAAGCGCCTCATAGCTATCCATGATCAATCCACCTTTGAAGTAAGCTCGCTTGTGGCATGAGTTGCATTTCGCCGCAAAGAGGGCGGCAATCGTCGGCTCATAATAAACCGGACTGCCGACAGACGGGATCTCGATCACGGTCACCGCATTTGAATTGGCCAACCATGGCAAATGCTCGGTTAGATAGTCTTCGCCGTGCGTAATGGAGCCGCCCTGATGGCCGGTCCAAACCAGCAGCCCACAAGCAACGACCAATGTTACGCGATAAAACCAGGACCAAACTTTTTGCAAGTGGTAGGCAGGCAGGCAACGCAGGGTCAGCGCAAAGACCGTTAAGGCCGCAGTCGCGATGCCCCAGCGCAAATGACTGCTAATCAGCGGCCCGGCGGACGCTTCGCTATCGGCCAACAGAATACCGAAGACGGTGGACGCCACGGTGACCAAGGCGGCAAACAGCATGGCCAATCCAGTGGGATAGTTCAGCTTCCCACGGCTGAGGACAGTCACCAGCTCCATTAGGAGAACCAGGAATAAGATCCCAATGGGCAGGTGGATAATTGCCGGATGCAGACGCCCGAGAAAGAACGCCCACTCCACAGACGTATCTTTCAACAGTAGCAGAATCAGTGGACTGCAGGCGACCAGCGGAAGTAAAAGGAAGAGCTTGGAACGCCGACCATGATTAGCGTTTCCGCAGCTTCCTGACACTATCCCTTGGCGGTCCACATTCAATCCCCAGATGATGACTCAATGCCATGCGCTCTATCCGCCTCGGCCAAGGCCTGGTCAATGAGTTCGGTAAACTCGTCAATCGACGGAGCGCCGCTGCGCATTTTTCCGTTAATGATGAATGTTGGCGTAGCGCTGATGCCTGCTGCACGCGCTTCATCGATATCCTGCTCCAGAGCAGCAACCTGAGCCGGATCAGCGACGAAACGCCGTAGTTGCTCCCCATCCATGCCCAAAGATTCTGCCAAAGCGACGGCTTGCTCGAAGTCTAGCTGCTCAGCGGAAAATAGCTTGTCCTGAAACGCCCAAAACTGCCCCTGAATTTCCGCAAAGCGTGCGGCGAGGGCCAGCTCTCTAGCGCCTGGATGACGCTTAAGCGGGTAGTCCTTGAAGACCCAGCGTATTTGGCCCGCGTATTTATTTTTAATTGCCTGAACATTGCCGTGCGACTTTCGGCAGGACGGGCACAGGTAATCGGAGAGCTCCACGACCGTCACCGGAGCATCCGTTGGGCCAATACTCGGCGCGTCGTCAATGCGCACCTGAGTCGACGGCAAGGGCGGCGGCTTCAAATAGATTTCCACCGGGTATCTTTCGCGCAGCACCTTAAAATAGTCGAGAACCAGTGGCGCAGTGTCCCGCTCATGCAGCGCCTCGCGGATATGCGCCTTCACCTCGTCCTCAGTTCCGGCCCAATCGCCCAGACTGCGATAAAGTCCAGTTTCGTAATAATGATCCACGACATGAGGCGCAAGCGGCGGGATTTTACTACGTATCTGTTGAAGCAAAGCATCGACGGAAATACCGCGTTTCTCGGCATCCACCTCAAGCAAACGGTCGTTGATTCGATTCTGCAGCAGCGCGTTCTTGAGCTCGTAGATTTTCTGCTCTTGGCGGTGCAAAGGCGCGCTCAAAGGACGCTCAATATCCTCGGCCCAGATGGCATTTCCATCCACCAAAGCGAGAATATCAGTCTCATTAGTTAACTTTTCCGACCGTCCGTCGGTAATCAAAAACCCCGCCAAAGTGAACGTCATCAGGCTAACGGCCGCAGTTTCCCAAAGTCGATTTCTGTCGAATTCCAGCAGCCAAATGAAGCACACCACGAGGAAATTCAGGGCGCAGAAAACGCAGATAAATTCGTTTTCGACCATGATGCGTAAGAGGGCTAATTCAAAACCCAACCCAGCAACCGCCCCCCAGAACACCCAGCCGCGACGGTGTAGACAAAGCATCCCCATGACGCCATAGTACAACATGCCCCAGGGAGCAAGCGGCAGGCCGAAAAGCCTGTATTGATGCGTGTTGTGGCAGCCATCACCCAGCATCCCACAGAACTCGGCGATAGCGGGAATCTTTGCTTCCAACGCAGATAGTGAGGCCACGACGATGCCTACCAGGATCAAGGCGATGATAAACGGCTGGCGCTTCTGGAGACTTGGTAATTCCACGGTTTAAAAAGTATTGGCGGTCAGTTGTCAGACTCGGTTCGCGTTGGCACAGAGATTTATTCCAGTGCGGCCGCTATTCAATTTGGTTAACCATAGCACCACAATACTTAATATATGATTAATAAATCATTAGCATGACTAATCCACAGGATGAGCTTCTAGAAAATGAAACTCAATATCAAATAAGCCATTGACGCATCTTCTTGAGACTGGTTTTCATGACAAAAGTCCATCACCGCTCCACTACGTTGGTAATGGATTCGACTGAAAATCATTAAAATTAAAACCATGAAGGTAAAATCACTCAATACTCGCAAGCACGCAGCAGGTTTCACCCTGCTCGAACTGCTGGTTGTCGTAGCCATCCTCGCTGCGGTCGCTGGCACGGCTTCTATCGCCTTGAAAGACACGGATGCCCGCGCATCCGCCGCAGCCCACGTCGCGATGATGGACGAACTGAATAAGGGAGTTCACACTTATCGTGTGCTTACACGAAATTCCTTTCCAAACCAATTCGACTCCCTCATGGAGTTGGGAACAGACACCACTGACGCCGTTCGCGCAGGCTCTACTGCTACAAGTGGCGACGAGCTGCTCGGGTGGGATGCAGGCGACGCAGACGCCGCCTTCGCACTAAACGCCGATGCAGTCGGTGTGTTGGGTGATGCCGGCATTACTGACTTAATGTATATTGATACTGCAGGTGATCCTGCCGATGACGGCGATTGCTCTGATGTTAATGATCTTATTGCTTCGCGTGGCAACGCAGTGGTTTCGAATAACATCTTCATGACCCCTGACGCCAACGGCTGCGGCAGTATCGAAGCTTTAGTCGATGGTTCAGTCGTAACGGTATGGACAGGTGGCAATGAGCGCCTGACTGGTCAGGAAGACCCAGCTGGTGACGGCTCTGCATACAATGCTGACGGCAATCCAGTTTACCTGATGGTAGGTGTTGGTCCGTCGAGCACTCTGTTCAACACAGGCGAACTCGGTGGCATGACAACTGTGCCCGTCTATCGTCATGTTGGACCGACTCAATATGGTCGCTTCATTGCAATCTTCGAAATCGGCACTTGGGATTCCGCCGAAGCCGATGGCTACGAGGTCATCGACCAAATCGAGTTCATCACTGTCGTCGACGGCGCACTCGACACCAAGGAAGAAGAACTTGGCGAGTGGGACGGCACCCGCAACACCATCTAATCTTATCAGCCTGAGTAGACCGGCGTGGGGGCAACCCCGCCCGGTCGCTTCCAGGAGCTGACAGGCTCGAACCACGACAGGCAATGTCCTCAACGGGTTCGGGCCTTAGTCGGCTTTAGCCCCCTCAACTTCTTCGATTCATGAGAAACAAATACGCGAAAATATCATTAACGATAAATGGCTTATTAGTGATTTCATTGTTAAGCCTCGCTGGTTGCAGTCGCCCGAATGTCGATGAAATGAAATCGGGCTTGGTCAAAACCGGCATGCCTGCGGATCAAGCGGATTGCTTCGCCAATGAAATGAAAAAATCCGTCGACGCGGATCCCTACAACTACATGGCGGCGCTGATGAACGCCGGGGCCGACGAAAAAACTGCAATCAACAAAGCGCGGCGAAAATACGGCGCTGAATTTAAAGCGCCCTTGGAGAAAGCGAGAGATATATGCACCGAGTAAACCAACACAACAGCCGCGAAGCATTGGCCCCTCGCGGCTTTACGCTGCTTGAGCTCCTCGTCGTGGTGTCCGTTCTGGCGGCAGTGGCGTTCATTGCAACGGGCGCCTATCGCGGCATCAGCGAGGACAGTAGCGACCGCCTCGTCCGCGTGGAGATGCTGGAAATCGCTAAGGCAATCCAACAGTTCAAACATGACACTGGTTACTATCCCAAGACGGGCCCCTTCGCACTGTCAACTGACGGCGGCTCGGTCGTCATCGACAATTTGCCTGCGCACGCTGGCAGTAACGATACGGAAAAAACAAGATGGTTCTACTCACCCGCTAACTTCGAACAACTCATGACAACGGTTAGTCCATTGGACAGCTCCGGACACCAGTTAGCAACTTGGAACCCCGAAACCGGCCGTGGTTGGCGTGGCCCATACCTGACTGGTTACGGCGAGGGCTACGTGGACATTCGCGACGATATCAACGACGATCCCGACACTGCAGCAGGTGATGCATTGGGCGATCCCTTACTCGGTACTACGATCACGAACGTCGACGGTATTGCCGACCCTTTTGAACACAGCGTGACAGCCAACAATTTACTGGGCTGGAGCAGCACCGTCGATGGTGACGAACTCGCTAAATGGGGCCGCCCTTACTTGGTCTTTGGCCTAAACGGCCAGCCGTTTCTCATCAGTATGGGCCTCGATGGTGAATATGACACGGAGGACGACGTGCGCCTCGACATCAACTAATTGGATTTGAAAAATGAACCCGTACTTATATCGAACTACTTTTTCTGCATCACAGCGAATGCCTTTGACAGCCTTACTTATCTGGTTTGGAATCCTGGCTGGCGGCTGTGGAGAAGAAGCCCCTAAGGGTGTTCCTGAAGCCATTCACCAAGAACAAGCCCAGGCGCTCACTGCAGATTTCATTCGTATTGAATTAGATGACTTAATTGCCGACGCCATTGCCGAAGTCGAAAGTTTTAACGGGCAAAAGACGATCAAGGCTGCTGTCCCGGTTCGCTTCACGGCCAGGAAAAAACGCGACCCCGAGGAAAAAGAAATGTCCTACGTCTACACGGCGTTGGAGGTCGCGGGCGTGACTCCTCTGCCCGACATTCAACACCGCATGTTTGTCGAATCTGACAACGGCGAAATCATCCCCGTCTATGTGGAAAAAAGCGCGGCGGAAAAGCTGACCGCTGACTTGCCTGACGAGGCATCTGCCGAATTTATCGGTTACCACATTTACAATTACGACAAAGGCCCAGCGATCCTGGTCGTTGATTTCCTGCCTGCAATGAGCAAGGAGGACGCGCAATGACGCAGCGCGCAATCCAGATATATCGCACAAGAGGTTTCACTTTGCTGGAGCTACTGCTGGTCGTGGTGATTCTGGCTTCTGTCGCATGGATGCTGACCAGCACTGTCGACGACAACATCAGCCAAGTCCGCTACGAAGACACACGCAATCGACTCGATGCAATCCGTACTGCAGTCCTTGGCCCCAACAGCCCGGCAACGTGGGAGCGTGGCATCCAAAGCGGGTATGTCGTAGATAATGGAGTTTTGCCGGTAAACATTGACGCCTTGGTGGCGCTACCAACTGACTACGATGAGTACGGTGCGGTCGAACCTATTTATGATCAAGGAGGCGCAAACGAATACGATTTTTCCGGCGCGACCAGTAGCGTCAATTATCAACTGTTCAAAGGCCACCGGCAAGGCTACTTACCGGCCTCATCTTCGGGATACTTTCGGGATGGCTGGGGAACAGACCGTAGCGAAGATGGCGCGGATCTGACCGACTGCCCCAGTGCTACGACCTTCAGCCTCGCGGCTGACTTGGGCAACGATATTGATTCGGAAAACCATGGCTGGTGTGTTAGTCGTGTCGACTCTGGTATCAGTAGAGACGGATGGTATGTCGACAGTTATGGAATGGACGGAGGCATGGGTGAGTTAACCGGCCATGACTACGAAACCGACATGCTCATGGGCCAGCCGATCCTGAATACTGATTGGCAAATCGATATCTCGGGCGCGAGTGTGCGGATTGAGAATATGACTGGTGACATGTCATTTAGCAGCAATCATAATTTCTCTGCTGCGCTTCTAGTTTACACTAATGACGACAGTGGTGACGGGCCTACCTGGGAGACCGTGCCGTCATCATCCGTCTCACTCGGAGCATTGGCTAACGGCGCTGACTTCGTCGTCAACTTTCCAGCATCCACCAGAATCCCTGTAGGCGAACACCTTTTAATTCTTTTGGCCGACGATGATGCCGAACTCAACTCGATAACCGAATGGACTGCAGAGGATCTCGTGGCCAAGCGAGTTAAATTCTTTTCACGCGGGGGCGTACCCGAACTCGTTCTCGAAATTCGTTAGAGCACCTACTCCTGTATCGCGATGAAACAACAAGACAGAACAAGTAACCCCGGCAGCAAGGACGCTTTCAAACTAAGCGTTCCGCGCAGCATGCTTGTTTTTGAAACAACCGGCTTTCGACTGTTTGGCATGGTGGCGTCCCGCGATCTAAAAGGTTCGCTGAAGACTAGCGCCATCACGCAAAGCGACGCAGTGGATTTCACCAGTGCAGTAGGCGAAGTCTTGGCCAAATTGCGCGAAAGCTACGGCAAGCGCCTGCCGAAGAAAGCCGTGCTCATCACGCCATCGGCGGCAAGCGACTTTCTCCATCTACCGGTAGACCCCAGGCGTCCCCGTCCTCCAGCACAAATGAAGGAATTGGCGCGCTGGGACATTGAGGAAATTCACGTCCAGCAAAATGACATTTGGTCCATCGGCGCATTGCTGCAAGGCCGTGGCCACGTAAGCGCAGAAGAGCGGCTAGAGCTGGAACTCAGCGTGACGGCTGGCGCTCAACGTAGCCCCGCAACCAATGCCTACCGCGATCTGGTCGGGCGCGCACAAATGGAAGAATGCCTGACCATGCAGGAGCCGCTGATCGGGCTGGATGACGAGTTGGCGATTGGTTGCTATGGCCAATCCAGCACCGAAGAAGATGGACGCTATCCGTGGCATTGCGCGGGCATTAGCGATGGCCTACGCAGCCAGTGGGTCCAGGCGTTTAAGAAACACGGCGTTTTCTGCAGTTGGATTTACCCTCAGTTGGGCGCCGCGTTACCGATGGTTGACTGGCGGCGCACCGACGGCGCCTTCATTGAAGTGCGCCAGGAGCAGTTTGCCATTTTTCAACTGAAGAGCGGTTACGTGGAAAACATCTCTGTTCAGCCATGCCCACATGGCCATGCCGATGTGAAATCCATTGCATCCATCGCGGCGAGACTACTTCCTCAAGGAACGCCACTTGTAGCAATCAACGCTTCGGCGGAGCTACAGACCCAGTTGCGGGAAGCCTTGCAGGCCGTTCTCAGCAACGTCGAAGTGCGAGACGTACGTCCTCCCACTGTTGAGCTGAACGGCTTGCCCTTAGCTAGCTCCATGCATGGCGTAACCCGGCATGCGTTAAAGCTTTGCGATGCAAAGTATTTGCCCCGTATCCAGGCACAACCTCCACAACCACCGATCTGGAAATCACGCGAGTTCTGGCCATGGGTCATCATTGCCGTGTTGCTCATTTCCATTGTTAGCTTGGAAACAAGCATGCGTGTGAAGACGGACCAGAATGAACTCAACCTGGACTTATTGGATATCGAGTATGAACAGCGCATGCAGATCCGACAAGAGGCGCTTAAAACTCAATCGGAAATTAAACAACTGGAGGAAACCCTGGCGTCCAAGGAAAATGAAATTCAGGAGAAGCAACGACGCATGGTGTTGCTGGATCAAGTGATCTTGCGTCGGCAGGAAATGACGCCGGGTATACTGGAGGCAATTGTCCAGTCGATTCCCCGAGACGTCGTAGTGGACGTATTAGAGGAGAATGACGAACGAAGCGGGTTCTATCTGGAAGGCTGGGCGCGACGTGACGCCGAGGGGCAACTTTTTGGAAATCTGCTCAATCAGAAGCTCGGACCTTGGAACTACAAAGTGGCGGATGTCCGTTTGTCCCGAGGCCTCAGTCGTAGCGGAGAAGATGGCTACGTGCTCAAAGTCCGCGTTATGCAAACCAAGCTCAGCGAGGAGGTCAGCGATGTTCAGTAAATGGAAAAAGATGTCGCGCGGCGACCGCCTACGCACACAGCTGTTGATAGGCTTTGGCTTACTTGCCTTATACGCGCCGGTTTATCTGAAAACCAGCAAGCAACTGTTTGAGTCCGAGAAAATGCTGAGTCGACGTGAAGATCGCATCGAAAAACGCACCGGCTTGGAAGGCATCGAATCCACGGGACCAACCATTCGCACGATTGAAAAACGCATTGCTGAAGCCGACGCCAAGTTGCAGGCAGTAAACCAACAGTATGCTGAAGTCAGCGCAGGCTTTGCCTCACTCGAATCCACCGAAGAGCAGCATAAACTCATGTTGGAAGTCTCCACTCTCGCTGAACGCACTGGCGTGAGGGTTATATCGGTTGCCCGTGAAGGCTCGGTCATCCGAGGCGGTGATGGCGGACAAATTCCCGTTGACCGCGAACTTGGACGTCCGGTGATTGAGGTCACAGCCCGCGCACAATTTTATTCGCTTCTTAATTTTTTAAATCAACTCGACGCGCTGACTTACCACGTCGCCGTGGTGAACCTGAAGCTCTATTCAAGGAATCCGAACAAGCAGTCGAAATCAACCGCCGCCGAAACTGAGGGGGCCCTCTTTATTCAGTTGGAACTCGCCCTGTAACCATGACACCGATGACATCGAACGACCAATTGGAGCAACTGCTGAATCTTTGCATTCAACAGGGGGCTTCCGATGTCCACCTTTCATCCGGGCGCCCCGCCAGCTTTCGGACTCAGGGGAACCTGCAGCCCCATAGCGAAAAGTCCATCAGCGCGGAGTTGATCACCAAGATGTCGACCGACATTATGACGCCGCGTCAGAGGGAAGCTTTCCACTCAAAACAGACGATCGATATCGGCTACTCGACTGCTACAGGAGAACGTTTTCGGATCAATTGCTATTTTGAAATGGGGCAGCCCACCATGGCGATTCGGCACTTGGACCAAAGTGTGCTTTCGTTGAAAGAACTGGGTTTGCCGCAGCAGCTAAAAGACTTGGCGGAATTAACATCCGGGCTTGTGCTCGTTACCGGGGTCACTGGCAGTGGCAAGTCCACCACCTTGGCGGTGTTGATCGACGAAATTAATCGCACGCGTCACAGCCATATCCTCACGGTCGAAGACCCAGTAGAGTTCGTCCACCAGAATCAGAAGAGCCTGATCCATCATCGGGAAGTGGGCACCGATGTTCCGAGTTTTGCTGAAGCGGTGCGCGCGGGCTTACGACAAGATCCGGATGTCATTTTGGTCGGCGAGCTACGAGACCGCGAAACGATGCAAACGGCGATCATTGCCGCCGAAACCGGGCACTTGGTTTTTTCGACGCTGCATACCGGTTCCGCGGTAGGGGCGGTCGAGCGGTTCATCGGCGCATTTTCCGGACATGAACAAGCGGCGGTGAGGCATCGCTTCTCCATGGTGTTACGAGCAGTAATCGCGCAACAATTGATCCCGGACATCAGTGGCAAGGGGCGTCTGCCGGCAGTAGAAATCCTCAAGGCGACACCTGCCGTGGCGCACATGATCCGCTCATCGAAAACAGAGCAGTTGTATGCACTGATGGAATCTGGATCCGAGGATGGCATGTGGACAGTGGATCAAGCTTTAACGCGCCTACTGAAAGAGCAAAAAATCACCATAGAAGTCGCCATGCGGCACTGCAACAACTTGGATAGTTTTCAAGGGATGCTTGCCTCTAACGGAAGGGGAGCAGTGTCATGGCAGTAAATGACGCAACCTTGATCGACGCTGGCGTTCGCGTGGGCTTACTCAACTCTGAGGATGTTCAACAACTACGCCTCCAAGCTAAGCGCGAACGCCTGGGTTTGGTAGAAGCCGCGACTCGGGCGGGGCGTTTTCCTGAAGCCGCGCTTTACCGCGCTTTGGCGGATGTACGCCGGATGCGCTACCTGAAACCAGAAGAATTGCAGGCTGACCAGGAAGTGCTCGGCATGGCGCCACGCAAAATTTGGCAGGGTCGGCTGGTGCTTCCTTTGCGAGACAAAGCTGGTGAGCGTATATTAGCCATCGCCGACCCGGATGACCGCTTAAGTGTGGAACGCGCTGAACGCGCCACCGGCTTAACGTTTGAGACGGCACTGGTTGATCCCGATACGCTGCGAAAAGCCATAGCATCTCAATTGGGGCTAGTCGGCAACGGAGGCGCACTCGCATCCCCCTCTCTGGATGCGGTGTCGGAGCGCGACCCAGTCAGGCTGATGGACGACGTGATGAAAGAGGCCTATTTGCGGCGCGCCTCGGACATTCACCTAGAGCCGCAGGAAGCCGGCATGCGCATTCGCCTGCGCGTCGATGGACACCTGCAAGATTACCCGGCAGTGCTGTCTGCCTCCGATGAAGAAGCCCTCGTCAATCGGGTAAAAGTGCTCGCCAATCTCGACATTGCTGAACAACGCATGGCGCAAGATGGCGCGATGAAATACACCGTCATGAACTGGGGCATTCCCGAGTCGGACATCCGCGTAGCGACGATTCCTACGCGTTGGGGAGAGCGCTGCACCTTACGTATCCTCGGTGAAGACACTGGCCAGTTCAGCTTAGGCGACTTGGGCATGTCTACCGCGATGCGCCAACGTTTCGGGCGCGCGATTACTTTACCCCATGGAATGATTCTGGTGACCGGTCCGACTGGCAGCGGTAAGTCCACCACGCTTTACGCGGCTATTCGCGAGCTCGCAATACATGAGCTCAATGTACTCACGGTGGAGGACCCGGTCGAGCAGACTCTGGCAGGCATCACGCAAGTTCAGGTGAGCAACAAAGTTGGCTTTGCCCAGGCGCTGCGTTCATTCCTGCGCCATGACCCGGATGTGATTCTAGTCGGGGAAATTCGTGACCGGGAGACAGCGGACATCGCGTTGCGCGCGGCAATGACGGGACACCTCGTGATGTCAACGCTGCACACCAATGACTCCGTGGGCGCCGTCACCCGACTAGTAGACATCGGCGCGCAACGTTTCCTAATTGGTTCGACCTTGATTGGAGTTCTGGCGCAACGCCTGGGACGTCGTTTGTGCAAACATTGTCGAGTAAAGCGCCCTGCCCTCTCTGAAGAATTAAAATTACTCGGTCTTCCTGAAGGCGAGTCATTGGAAATTTATGAGCCTGGTGGCTGCTCATTCTGTATGGGGACAGGCTTTGTGGGACGCATAGGATTCTTCGAGGGACTTTGGGTCGACGAAGACCTGCGTACGGCAATCGCCGAAGGCGCCAACGAACGAGCGATTCGCCAACAGGCCAAGGAGTTTAAAACCCTTTGGTCGGACTGCTGCGAAAAAGTGATTCAAGGCGACGTGGCGCTCTCCGAAATCATGCACTTCAAGCCGGGGGGGGCGGCGCAGTTATAGTATGGCGCAATTTCAATACAAAGCCTTGGATGCCCAAGGGAAACCAGCTAACGGTCGGATCGAAGCCGATAACGAAAAAGACGCAGTGCTGCGCCTGCGGCAACAATCTATTTTTGTGCTCGAAATCAGGGAGTCCGCAGGTGATCCCCAAACGCATGGAAGCACGATCAGTAAGCTGCTTGGCGGCTTAGCCCCTCAGCGGTGGCTTCCCGTCATGACGGGGGATTTGGTGATTTTCTTTCGGCAACTTTCCCTGATGCTGCGTGCGGGCTACACCGTATTGCAGGCGCTCAAAGCGGCCAAAACCATGCAGTCCAAGGCCCGGCTAATACGCGCCATTGATCAGATGAGCGAGCGGATTCAATCTGGCTCCAGCCTATCCGCCAGTATGGCGGTGGACAAGCGACTGTTCTCGCCGCTTGTGGTGAATCTGATCGCAATCGGTGAACGAAGCGGGAATCTCGACGCGATACTCATTCGCCTCGCGGAGAACCTCGAACGAACTAAGGAATTGAAGCGCCAACTCCTCAGTGCGCTATTCTACCCGATGATCGTGTTGATGACCTCACTCGCCGTAGTGACCGGCCTCGTCATTTGGGTCATCCCTCGCTTTGCCACCTTTCTGGAAGTGCGTAATGTTTCGCTGCCAAACTCAACACAACTACTCCTGGATATTGGTGACTGGACTTTGCACTACGGCAGGGTGCTGGGACCGTTCATTGGCATCGTTATCTTTCTGATTTTTGCGGCCTACACCTTTGAAGCAGGCAAACAGGTCATCGATCGAATATTCCTAAGATTACCCTTAGTCGGCACAGCGATTCAATACAGCGCCATGGCGCAAGCCGGTTGGAGCCTGTCCCTGCTCCTGCGCAGTGGCCTGCCTGCCCTGGAATCACTACGCATCAATGGCCAAGCTGCAGGCAACTTGGCAATCCGCGAGAGCTTCGTGAAAGCCGCTGACGAATTACTTGTAGGCCGTGCACTGTCGCGCTCTTTCGAGCAGCCACATTTCCCGCTGATGATGCGGCACATGGCGGCTGTTGGTGAAAAAAGCGGCGAGCTCGACGTGGTCATGGAAGACCTGGGGCAGTATTACCAGAATGAGTTAGCGGCCAAGGTAAAGCTGATGTCCGCCATGATTGAACCGGTGTTAATCCTGATTGTCGGTGGCCTCGTCGGCTTTGTGTATTTTTCAATGTTTCAGGCGGTTATGTCCGTCTCCAAAGGAGGAATGTAAGTTATGCATGATTTGATAACCCAAACCTGCGTCACGCGACGTTTGCCAATCGCGTTGCTGATGCTGTCATGCCAGTTGGCCATGGTTCAAATACACGCTGATGTGACGCCAACGACTGGCGATACATCTGCTGCCGAAAGTCATCCGACTACGGAGGAAACGGCTAAACCAACGCCAACGAAGCCACAGCCGATGCGAGACCCTTTCCAGTCTTCGTACCAGCATATTGGTGATCCGATCTACCCGGTCGTATCTTCATCCGATAACGAATCAAACTTTGGCGAGCTCGAGTTGAAGGGCATTTTTATCATGGAGGGCTATCCGCCCAGCGCAATTGTGCAAGCGGGTGGAAAGGATGGCGTGCGCGACATCGTTCGCGTTGGAGACTTAATCCCGTTGCCACTCAAAGCGGCGGCAAAAAGCCGCAACGTAAAAGTCTCCGATCAACGCTACTTGCTCGTGGTGGATATCCAGCCCAACAGCATCATCGTGGCGCCCAAAACGCGCCCGGAAGAACACATTACCATCCGATAGCATCATGCGAATTTCCAAATCTTTGTTTTTAGCTGTAGTGGCGCTAGCGCTTGCTGGGGGCAAGGCCCAGGCAGAAGACCCCCGCCTCAATCAGCGCATCGAGTGCCTGAGTTTACGCGCGGAATCTCTAGGTGAAGCAGTCCGCTTAATCAGCACAGTCTCAGGGCTGCCAGTCGTTTGTACGCCGCAAGCCTCGGGCACAGAGGTATCCTGCTACTTCACCGGCGTCTCGTTGCAAGTTGGCTTGCAGGCGATGTGCCGCGCGCATGACCTCTGGCTCAATGTTTCGCCGGAAGGTGTGTTGATCATATCCACGCTCCAACAGCACTTGGCGTCGCAGACCTTTTATTCTGCGGATTACGTCGAAACCGTAACGGTTAAATATCCCTCCGTTTACGATGTTGGGGACACCCTCAAAGGGCTCTTCCGAGATCGCATCGTTTGGCAACGTCCGAACGAAAGAGATTATGATCCCATGGAACGTTTAGAGAGCGCCATGGATCGCATGGACCTACTTGCCGAGCGCAGCCAGTTCAGTGTACAAAGCGATGGTTCCGGCTCGGGCTCAAACAATAATAGCAGCTATAACTCTAACAGCTCCAACAGTCGCAACAATTCCCGGAACAATTCATCGCGCTCTTCCAACTATGGTTCGAATAGCGGATCGAACTATAATTCTGGCAATGATCGGCAACAGATCGAATCGATCATTCAGCGACAAGAAGTCATCGACACACAAATGCGCGAGCGGTTATCCGAAGGGTATATCAACGACGCAGCGCCGATTGCCTTGGTGTATTTATCAGCATTGCCAGAAATCAACACGCTGCTGATTCGCTCCAGTGATCGCGACGCGGTTCAAGCAGTCAAAGCCGCGATAGAGTCAATGGATAAGCCACGTGGCCAAGTCTTGCTCAAGGTTACGGTTCTGGCGGTAACACTGGATGATAGCATGGAAACCGGCGTTGAATGGCTGATCGAAGAAGGCGGGTTCAACACTGGCTTTGCCGACGGAGCAATCCAATCCATTTCTCAGAATCTGGCGACTTACACCACCGGTGCGCCCGTCTTTGCCTTCGTGTCGAACGACATAAAACTCCGTGCGAAACTAGAAGCAAAGAACGATAATGTACGGCAGTTGGCAAACCCGACACTGTTGGTTGCTGATAATGAAGCCGCCAATGTGTTCGTTGGGAAGAACGCCCAGTTTCTGGACCAAGTGGAGCCGGGCCAAACCACAATATCACAGGGAGTAGAGAGCACAACCGAACCAACGCCAACATTGGTTGAGCGCAACATTGGACTTTCGTTGCTGATTACTCCACGCGTACACGCCGACCGTACAATCACGCTACGTATTCTGCAGGAACGCTCTGAAATCGATCCGAACCTGCGCACCATTAATTACGGGACCTCAAGCAATGGGACAGACTTGAATCTAACCGTACAGGACGTCGACCAGCAAACGGTTACCAGCACTTTGGTGGCGAACGATAAGTCACTCGTGATTCTCGGCGGCCTTGTGAAGGAAGAAACTGTCTTGAATGAAACTGGGGTGCCTGTGCTCAAGGACATCCCGTTACTCGGTATGCTCTTCAGTGATAAAACCGAACAAGTTAACCATGAGGAACTGATCGTTCTGATTCAGCCTCACGTGTTAGCAATTCCCGGCGAGGAACATATCGCTTCCGGTGTTGTGTTGGAAGAACTGGGCGTGGACCTGACTTCGCCCATCGAGCGATTCAATCAGAAAAACGAAGAACAGCCGGTCGGGCGTTTTCTCGAACGCCACATGCAGAAGGAATAATCATTAGTAGGGGAGAGAACCAAAATGGAAGCCGTCGAATTACCAAAGCAAGTAACAATCGAGCCTCTACTTAAGCGGCTCAACGAAATCGTTCTGGACAAAGAACAGCAAGTGAAGCTTTCGCTCGCCTGCCTGCTAGCACGGGGACACTTGCTCATCGAAGACCTGCCGGGCATGGGCAAAACCGTCCTTGCCCACGCCTTGGGCGGCGCACTTGGGCTCCAGTATCAACGCGTGCAATTCACCAGTGATTTATTGCCCGGCGATATCATTGGCTGTTCAATCTACGACCGTAACAAGGGTGAGTTCGTTTACAATGAGGGACCGGTATTTTCTCAGCTGTTACTTGCAGACGAGATCAATCGCGCCACGCCGAAATGCCAAAGCGCGCTGCTGGAGGCCATGGAAGAACGGCAAGTCAGTGTGGAAGGAACGCCCCGTAATTTGCCCGAACCGTTCTTTGTCATCGCGACCCAAAATCCATCCGAGCAGATTGGCACGTTCCCGCTGCCCGAGTCCCAGCTTGATCGTTTTCTGATGTGCATCTCGATGGGCTATCCCAACCGCGAAGCGGAGATCGCGCTGTTTCGAGGAGAAGACCGCCGTCGCATGCTGGACGATTTAAAACCGGTGCTGGAACCCTTTACGTTGGTCAGCCTCCAACAGCAGGTCGAGCAGGTTACGCTGAGCGACGCCGTCCTCGATTACCTGCAGCGCATTTTAGAATTCACCCGCAGCTCCGACCTCTTCGTCCATGGTCTTTCCTCGCGTGCGGGCTTGGGATTGCTTCGCGCATCGCAGGCATGGGCGCTATTGCATGGCGAGGACAAGCTACTCCCAGGCGACATACAAGTCGTGCTGCCTTGGGTGGTCGGCCATCGACTGGCGCCAGTGGCCGGTCGCATGTCCGCCGAACGCATTGGCGACGAAATTCTCTCAAAGGTAAACGTGGAGTAACCAAGCCATGGCCGCCGGAGCAAAAAGTTTGCTGAGCCTGAAGCTGCCCTTGAGCAGATCAACAGCAGCCGCGGGCAAACTACGTTTGCAACTGACTGCTGCGGGCTGGAGTTTCCTTGGACTCATTCTTTGCCTGTTTTTGATGTCCATCAATTTCAGCAACAATCTCATTTTCGCGATGAGCTTTTTGCTGGTGGGCATTGCTTTGGTCGGCGCCCGATTTACCTGGACTAATTTGCGTGGGCTCACGCTGGCGGACTGGCGATGCGAGCCAGTCTTCGCCGGGCAAACCGCAGCCTATCGACTCGGCGTGGAAAACCGTACGCGGAGCTTTCGCTATGGATTTCAGGCAGTGGCAAATGGAGTCGGCAAAGAGCAACACTTACCGCCTCAGGCTCAGGAAGAACTTTTGTTCGAACGACCAACGGAGCAACGTGGCGTTATCGCGGCAGAGCATGCGATGCTCAGCAGTTGTTATCCGTTGGGAATCTTTCGAGCGAAACTGACAACGGATGATTTGCCGGAATGCCTCGTCTACCCCAAGCCCATGGGCGCACAGCCAATCAACGACCGGCCCAAAGGACAGCAAGCACACTTACGCGCAGAGTCCGGCTCTTTCACCGACATGCGCCGTTATGCTCCCGGTGACCCGCTGTCGCACATTCACTGGAAAGCCATGGCGCGTTTTGACGAGCTCTACACCAAGCAATTTGACGGCGCTCAAGGCCAGCCTGCGCTGTGGCTTCGCTGGGACGATGTCCAAGCCTCCGGAGTGGAGGCCAAGCTATCGCAACTTTGCCGCTGGGTGTTGGATGCGCATGCTCAAGGTCGCGAATATGGCCTGGAGTTGCCCGGCTTAATCATTGAACCCGGCAACGAAGACCCACATCAACGCGAGTGTCTGCGCGCGCTGGCCCTTTATAGTGGGAAGGAGGCAAGCGAGTGAAGCAGTATCAAAGCTGGGTGTTGTTAACACTGGCTCTCGCCGCATTGCCAAGTTTGTTGACGCTGCCAATCTGGGTCGCTGCCGTGGCTACAACCGGCGTGGTGCTGCATTACATCAGGCCGCTGCGACGAAGCTGGTATGGCAAAGCAGTGGGCGCTGCTCTACTCGGTTCGACGGTGCTGGGCATTTGGTTCAGCTTCACCGGATTCTTCAGCGGTCAGGCGGTGCTCAGCTTTTTTATCTCCGTGGTGTTTTTAAAGTGGGCAGAGTCACGCAGCCGTCGCGATTACTTACTGCTGATTTTTGCGGCGGTCATCCTCGCCTGTATTGGGGCGCTCTATTGGGAAAACCTGTGGAGCCTCCTACACATGCTGGTGGTTATCTTCGCATTGACCGTCAGCCTCGTGGCAATTCATGGCGATCCGTCAATTCTCAGTCGGCTGTTTGCGCTACGATTTGCCGGTCAGTTGGTGGTGCTGGCATTGCCCATCATGCTGCTGCTCTTTCTGACGTTTCCACGAATACCGGGACCACTCTGGGATATTGGCCTGGCTTTCGGATTGCCAGTGAAAGCGCTGATGGATCGCGGCGATGGCGACTACGGCAAAGAAACTACGCTCGCGCCCGGCGCCACGAGTGACGCCAGCAAGGATGATCAAAATGTTCTCGTGGCTGAGTTTAAGGGCGCTGTACCGTTTAAAAGTCGTCTGTATTGGCGCGGTCCAGTGTTCTACGATTTTGACGGCGAAAACTGGAACTTGCCCGATGGCTGGGATAATCGAAACCGTCTCCTACGCCATGCAATTCGTTCCAAGGAGGACCTCGACCGAGAGCTGCGCTGGAGCGATAACCCGGTGCGCTACACCATCCGCGTGATGCCCAACGGTGGCCGCTGGCTTTACGGGCTGGATGTCCCGGCGGCGCCAGCGCCCGAGGCGTTTATCTCGGAAGATTTCCAGCTCCTGAGCATTCGCACCATTGATGATCAGGAGCCCAAGTTCCCGATGCTGGCGTATCTAGATTACCACATCGGCTCCGAACTGACGGATGAGCAACGCGCCAGAGCGTTGGCTTGGCCCGGGGAAACAAACCCCCGACTGCGCCAGCTCGGCGCCGAACTGGCGGCGAAGTATGCAGATTCCGAAGAGCTGGTTGTGCAGATTTTCAGCTTGCTCCGCGCCAGTGACTATCAATTTGACGCCGGGCATCTACTAGAACCGGGACCCGATTTGCTGGATCGTTATTTCTTCGATGAAAAGCGTGGGGGCGCCGAATACCTTGCTGGCAGCTTCGTCATGCTGCTGCGCGCTTCCGGCGTCCCGGCCCGGCTGGTCAGCGGCTATCGCGGCGGGACCATCATTGCGCTGACGAACTTTGTCATCGTGAAACGTTCGGATGCGCACGTCTGGGCGGAAGTCTGGCACGAAGGCAAAGGCTGGTTGCGGGCCGATCCGAAAGACATTGTGCTGCCGCCGGACAAGAAGCCAACCGAGGATAAGCAAGAGCAACCAGCAGAAGTCGCTGAGGTGAAAATCGAAACGCCTGAAGGCTTCGACGCCCCGCAGCCAGAGCAGTCAACCACCACGCCCAAGCCTGTTGCCGTCGCCAAAGAACAAGCTGCGCCGCCTTGGGAACTACCGGATTTTGCCTCCCTACTCGGCGGCTTGCAAAAATGGGTGATCCAATACGACCCGGATCGTCAGATGGACATATTGCAAGGCGTCGGCCTCGAAGGAGGCAACTGGATGGACTTGCTAATCGGCGGCGCGCTCGGCATGGCTGGACTACTCAGCCTCTATCTCTTGATTGCTTGGCTGCGAGGACGCCCACGCCAGGAGCCTGTCACGAAGGCGTGGGGGCAATTCTGCGACCGCCTGCAAAAGCTCGGACTGACCAAGACTCCACAAGAATGCCCGCGCAGTTTCCAACGACGAGCTTGCCAGGAGAAACCCGAACTAGCCGACGCGCTCAACGATATCATCGGGCGCTACATCGACATTCGCTACGGCAGCGAGCACTCACCTGAAGCCATCAGTAACTTCAAACGACAAGTCGAGCGCTTCGTCGCGATGTCCTGAACTTTGATTATGAAAACAATCGCCACATTATTCATCACGATCCTGCTAGCGCCTTTGGCTTTATGCGCGGAGCAAGGGCTGACCGAGAATTACGGGCCAGTCGTTGCGGCGATTGTCGAACGCGGTGATGCTGCAATGGCGGTATATTCCCCGGCAACCGCGACCGCGACTGGTAACGAGTTTTCCCGCCTCTACTTTGATGTATTCGAAGGCAGCGGCATGGAGTTCACGCTGAACCTGAAGAGTTCTAACGCGATGTTAAAAATCGAGTCCGGTTTCAGCCTGATCATCAGCCAATGCATGCGCAGCGAGCCCAAGGAAAGCATTGAAGCAACCTGGAAGCAGATGAAGGTCGACATGGACTATGCGGTTCAGCACTACTCCAGTGGCGAAGAAGCGCCGAGCTTCTGGGGGCGCGTCGTTCAGTCGTTCCTCATCCTGTTCCGTGAAGGCATTGAAGCAATGCTCGTCGTGGCTGCGCTGGTGGCCTATCTACGGCGCTCCGGCTACTCCGACAAGGTGAAGGTTATCTGGTGGAGCTGCGGGCTGGCGCTGATTGCGAGCGTTGCTGCAGCGTGGCTGCTAACTTCCGTGATCCAGGCGAGCGGCGCGAACCAGGAAGTCATCGAAGGCGTCACCATGCTGATCGCCGCGTTGGTGCTGGTCTATGTCAGCTACTGGTTGACGGCCAAACGGGACGCTGACCGCTGGCAGGCCTTCGTAAAGAAAAGTATGGATCAGGCCATCAGCGGCGGCAGTATGTTTGCGCTTGGATTGGTGGCTTTTCTCGCGGTGTTTCGCGAAGGCGCCGAGACCATCCTGTTCTATCAGGCGCTGATGGCTGGCTCAGGAGAGCAGAACAATTCGGTGTGGATCGGAATGGCGATTGCCGCAGTCGGCTTGGTCGCAGTTTATTTCGTTGTCCGCGTTGCATCCATCAAGCTGCCAATCAGTCTGTTTTTTGGCTCAACGGCGGTGCTTCTGTTTGCGATGGCGTTTGTCTTTACCGGACAGGGAATTCTGGAGCTACAAGTAGGCAGCCTGGTGCAGACCACGCGGCTCGATGGCTGGCCGATGGTCAGTTGGCTGGGCATCTTCCCGACCAGGGAAACCATGATCGGCCAAGCCCTCATTCTCGCCGCGATTCCCGCAGGCTGGCTTTGGCTCAAGTGGTCAGAAAAACAACAGGCGGTTGTGGCCCAGTAAGGATCAGGCTAGCGACTCCGGTTTCACATCACTGCCTCTCGCGAGCAGTAACCCCCAGAGGCAGACAATGATTCCCAGAACGGCAATCGGTAACAATGCGATGTTCTGATTTTCCAATAGATCAATCACATAGCCAAGCGCAGGCGCGGTAATCGCAACGAATAGTGACCGGGTTTGCGACTCCGTGCTCAGGATAGTGGCGAGCACCTGCTCATCCTGCCCATCCGCAATGCGGCTAACCAGAATCGGACGCCAAATGTTTTGCAACACCGTCAATATGAGAAAACCGGCAATGCCCACATTGAAATAGCCCGTCAGCACCCCCACCCCGATGAATAGATAGGCGAGTAAGTCCAACCCCCAGAGAAAGTTTGACGCCCGTGACTCTCCGCCCAGCCGCTCAAGGACCAACCCGGAGCACCGCGACGCCAAGCTCGATATCAGGAAAATAATTGCGTAAACCACTCCAATGTAAACCGCCACGCGCTGGATATCGTTTAAAGCAGAGAGCAAGGCAAGCCCCAGCGCCGCCTGCAAAATCAACGGTTGAACATAATCCTTGGTCGATTTGTAGGCTCCTTCAAAAAGCATGCCCTCCATCAATAATCCGCGCAGTCGTCGGCTACGGGCGCAGTTCAGCAAGCCAGTGCGCAATGTTTGGTAAACTTGCGCATACTTCTGCCCAATTGCGTTTTCACTTCGCTTTGGCTGATCATTCGGGTAGCCGAGGAAATTGTAAATGTTGAGCAAGATCGGTAAGCAACTCAGCCAAAACAGCCACACGTAGGCTTCGGTGATAAAGACGATAATTGCCGCCACCACCGCGCAGAGTGCGCTGCCCAGCTTTGACCAACTCCGAGTAACTCCATAGACCTGCGTCTTCTCTTGCTCCCGCCCCTGCTCTTTCAACCAGGAGAAGATAACGGACTTATGCGTGCCACTACGGAAGGCCTCGCCAATCGCATAAAACAACATGCCCACCAGATAGAACGGCAGACTGCCTGCGACCGCAAACAGGATGAACGACACGCAGTAGGCGACATGCGAGAAGATCAGCGAATTCCGCCGCCCCATACTGTCTGCAATGGCGCCGGTCGGGATTTCAAACAGATTGACCAGAAGCGCCTTTGCCCCAAACAGAATCCCGATTTGAAAAAAGTCCAACCCTTGCGCCAGCAAGGCTAGATAGAAAAACGGCTCGAAGTACTGTTGGTTTTTGAAAAAGCCATATAGACAAAATCGAGTGAGCATTGAATGAAGCTTAAAGCGATTTTCAAAGGAAGTGAACAGCCCGTTACCGTTCTTTAAAAGTGTCTTTCAGAACTTTCGTTGTGTATCGAGCCCATTTCAGAGTTCGCCGCGCAGTTGGAAGATGTTGCCTTCGCAATCCCAGGCATCGCATACCCAGCGGCCTCCGAAAGTCCAATCCTTCGGCGCATGCAAGCCCCCACCATACGCTTTTACTTGAGCGCTGATGTCCGCTAAACTTGTGGAGATGAAAAACGCGGGCTTGATTGCGGTCGCATCCCGGGGGGATGGGATTCCTTCGCTGTTTACGCCCAAAGAACGCGCTGTCTCCGTTTCAAGGATGACGAGTTCGAAGTCATCGTCTTCCAGTAGCGCATACCCGCGATCATGCTCCTTCAATTCGAGGCCAAACACCTCTCCATAAAAACGCATTAACTTATCGAGTTGTGCAGAGTAGATGACCAAACCGCTTTTCATGACCTTGGGTTATGGATTTCATTACTGTTTACCGCGAGCACATTCCACGCCTTACAAGGTCCGCAAGAACGCTAAGACTGCTTCGCGATCACCTTTGCTCAAGTGCTTGAATGACTCCTTCGCAGTGCGCGCTTCACCATCGTGCCAAAGAATGGCTTCTTCCAAATTACGGGCGCGGCCATCGTGGAGAAAATCCGTGTGGCCGTTGACGCGTTCTGTCATGCCGATGCCCCACAGCGGCGGGGTCCGCCATTCCGAACCCGTCGCGTCATAGGTCGGTCGATGATCGGCGAGCCCCTCACCCATGTCGTGAAGCAGCAAGTCGGTGTAGGGATGAATCTTTTGATTGCGAAGACGCCATTGACGGTGGTCGTTGCCGGTCGTCCAGGTTTGCTTGTGGCAAGCCACGCAATTCATTTCCACGAATAGCTTTTCACCGCGTTGCGCCTTGGGGTGGTCAACAGGATCGCGAGCCGGCACGGCCAGAAACTCGAGGTAGGTCACCACTTCGTTGAGCTCCTTCTCCATAATCTCGAAGGCGTCGCCAACCGTTCCATGAAGCGCATCACGGCAGGCATCCTGCTCGTCACCACAAGATTGATCCGGAAAGAGCGAGCTGCTGATGCCAATGTCATTCACGGCGGCGTCTGCTGCTTGTTGTCGCAGGTTTGGCGTCTCCGCCTTCCAGCCATATTTACCCACGGCCATTTCTTTGGCTTCAATATCCCAAACCCAGTTCACTTTGCCTGAGATGCCATCGTTGTTCGCATCATTCGGGTCCGCATAGGCAATGATTTCAGCCGGGGTGATCGCGTCGAGCAAGCCCATGCCAATCATGCTGGGGGCGATGCGCGGCGAGATCATTGCTTCATCGCCAAGTGGACCGTAGTTGGTTTCGGTCAGGTCGTAGATGGGCTTACGCAGCGTGTATGCGGTTCCGTCCGGATACATCCCCGGAAGCTCTTCGTAGCGCATGGCGATTTTCACTTCCGGCTGGTGCCCCTCATTGGCGTTATCCGCAAGCTGCCCACCGTAAACCGGGTGATGCTTGGGGCCGCCATGTCTCCCCTTACCCGGGACACTCACGCGCAACAGAAAGCCTTCGAACCCGCGCTCATTAGACGGCGCTGCCGAACGCCCATCGGCAACATGGCAAGCCTCGCAAGACTTGGCGTTGTAGAGCGGGCCAAGCCCATCGGCGTAATGACCATCGTTGAAAGACTTGGCTTCGGAGAAAGGTCGCTCAAAAACGCCGTCGCCGCCATCGAACTGTGCCGACAATTTCCAATGCAAATTGTAAGGCTCCTGCTCAAAGGAGATATTCCCAAACTTAAAATGCGTGAGGTCGCCTCCAGTCAGAGAATCCGGATGCTTGCCATCAAGAATCGCCAGGCTTTCCCAGTCATCGCCATAACCCGTCTTGGCTTTCCAAAAGCTGTGGTAAACCGTGACCACGAACACGCTCAAGCTAACGATCATCGCCAGGTACATCGCAACGCGCACGAAGCCGTTTCGCTTACGAAAAACAGATAGCTGCGGCGTAGATACTGGCTGACTGGAAGCTTTCATCGACGGGCGGGCGGCCAAGGCATATCAATACAAAGAGCCAGCGTAGGCACGCCCATTACTGCGACTCAATCGCATAAGCAGACGATTGAGCATATACACCCCGAGCTAATGCTCCGGATTACCGCAGCTACTCAGCGAGTCACGTATGTAAGCAATGTCTGGCGCTTTCTAGAAGTAGGCGTAGGAGCTATTTTCGACTGCCTTGATTCCCATACACTCGATTTCCACCAACCAACCGGGACGACAGACCGGGGCCAGCACGTAAACCTTGGGAATCACCGGATAATGCTCATCCAAATAATCCTGAACCACGCCCGAATCAGAAATGTCGCGCAGGTAAACGATCAGGTGCGCGACATCACACATGGTAAAGTCCGCATCCGCCAACAAGGCCTCGATGTTGACCATGGCGCGCGCTGTTTGTTTTGCTACGTCATTGACGTGCAAAATCTCGCCCTTGTTGTTGATACTCGCCGTTCCGGAGATCAGCACGTGTCGGCGGTCACCGTAATCCACGCTCACACCGCGCTCAAACGTAACGCCATATTCGTGAGTTGGATTGAGGTTATCCGGGGCGGTCAGAAAACGAATTTGCCCATCGCGGAGCCCACGAACCGAATAGGCGTCGAGCAGCACATTCGTCTTAGCGCAGGCGTTGCGTCCCTCGATGCCAGTGCTGGCGATGTAATGCGTATCGGGCGTCATACCGAGTCCGGTAAACATGTCTTTGCGGGCCTCGACGACGCCTTGGTAATGGTAGTCGATGTCCTTCACGTAAAACCATGTGCGGATGCAATCATCCTTCATCGAAAACCCATTGCTCTCCAACAGCTGATTGTAATCGCGAAGGATCTTGTCCGTCTGCCCCGCAGAATCAACCACGCCATTGCAGGAACAACGATGCGTGCTCCAAAGGTGTTCATAGCCGCCACGACGGATGATTAAATCCGAATCCGAAAGAATGTCCGGCGGCGTCTGATCACGCTGGCCATCGTGGATGATGTAGGACCACGCAATCACCTTGTGCGCCGAAAGCGGCGGCTGCTGAATGATCGACAAGGCGAAGCGATTTTTGCTGTCCCGCACCAGCTCACGAATGGTTTCCAAAGCCTGGTATTGGTTGGCGTAATCACTGACAAAAAAGCGACAGAAGACTACCGCCTCACGCGGAATTCCTTCGCCGTCCAGAAACGCGTTTTGCGCATCGATGATGTGCTGTACCTGCTGGCTAAAGCTGCCGCCCACAGCTGGCTTCACGACCAAGTGAATTTCTTCCGCTCCGTTTTGCGCAAAGCGGGATGTCTCCAAGTGCGAGCCTTTTATCTGATAATTTGCGTAATCCATGCTCCTTGTCCCCCCCCTAAATTGCTTTCAAGAAAGCGATGACAGCCTCGCGGTCTTCCTTGCTGAGATTGCGATAAGCCTCACGCGCAGAGAGCCCCTCGCCGTAGTGCCAAAGTATCGCTTCCTCAAAATTGCGCGCTCGTAAATCGTGCCACATGTCGGTGTGGTCCACTGCAGTTTTCATCAAGCCGCGCGCCCATAACGGCGGCGTGCGAAAATGCTCTTCGATGCCGTGGTTCATGGCTTTGACTCCGTGATTCAGCGCCCAGCGGTCATCCATCAGGGCGTCGTCAATGGGCTCGATTTCCGCAAGCGCAGGCACGGTGTAGGTCTTGCATTTGACGGGTTCGGCTTGGTGGCAAGCGCGGCAATTGGCCTTGCCCATATCGTGCATTAACAGGTCCGTGTATGGCCAAATCTTTTGATTCGCGTAGCCCGGTATGGTATCTGATTTCCCCGTCGTCCAATTCGGCTTATGGCAAGCGATGCAATTCGCCGCATGAAAAATCTGTTTGCCGCGCTGCACTTGTGGGTCGTTGAGATTGCGAGCAGCGGGAACCGCCAGACCGGTAAACCAAACCTTGAGATTTTCCAAATCATCCTCACCGAGCTCCACCGGTTGCTTGGCGGTGAGCTGGCTGATGTCGTGCCCTAGCTCGGCTTGCTTCTCGATCCACTCTTGCGAAGCAAACAGCTTATCGCGATCCGAGCGCGTAATATTTGGAACGTTCCAGATGCCATTGAAACCGGGGCCATTCTGCAAGGTCGCGCGGCGGCTGTGCCAAGTAAATTTGCCCAAGTGCTGCTGGCCATCGAAAGGCTCGGTGACCCACGGCCCATGCTTTCCTTTGACCATACCAGGCGCTGCTTGTTGTCGCTCATACTCGGCAATGATGTCTGCATCAGGAATGGCGTCCAGCAGACCCGTGCCATAAAGACCAATGGTTCCCTCGATGCTGACTTGATAGTCTTCCGGCAGTGGCAACAACGGGTCAATGATGTCGACCTCCGGGTAAATGAGCGTGCCCTCGTAGAGTGTGCCTTCATTGTAAGGCGCGCCATCCGGAAACTTGTTGCCATACTCGTCAACGAAGTCGCGCCATTGAATATCGAGCCCCTTGGCAAGCGGTTCGTAAGGCGGCGTAGCCTTCGTTTGTAGCATGAATAAGTAGCCGTTGATCAGCTTGCCTTTGGAGTCGTGGACAAAGGCCGTATAGCTATTGCCAAACTGCTCCGTGAATTTATCCACGCGGCGCCCACGACCATAGTTCGGATGGCAGTTGCGGCAGGAGTTGTTGATGTAAATTGGCCCCAGCCCGCCAAAGGGCGCGCTTGGATCGACAACAAAGTCAGCTTCAAAAATGGCTTCCCCCTCGGCAAATTGTTCGGCGAGTTTGGGATTCGCGTCAACCGCTGGCGCAGGCATTTCCAAGCATCGTGAAGTCGTGTTAAACACCGTGCCCTGCTTACCGCCAGTATAATACTCTTCTGAAATTCCTGGGGGCGTAGCCGTAATACTAGGATGTGCGCTCATCTCGTAGCTCAAACTAACAACGCCCACCGCCCCGATGCACCAGATCCAGAAAATGTTTTTCAAGCAATGTCCTTGGTCAGTCATGAGGAAGTCTCGTTGGGCAGTTTAGTATTATTGGACATAGGCGGCATATGGTTCGACCGCCGGATCGAGAATGACCCAGGGAATCGCCAAGCTGATGCGCGCGGTGAGTTTTTCCAGCTCGGCCTCAGCAATGCGCACGTCCAAAGCATATTCCGCTTCGCTTTTTGCTTGGGTGGCTTTCAGCGACTCGATGCGATAGGCCGTGTGGGCAAAGGATATTTTGATGAGTCGATCGAGCACTGGTTCATGTGCGGCAACCAGCTCTGAAATGGAATGTGCGCGCGAACCTTCAACACCACCGAGATAGGCGTTTTCCGCGCTTTGAAGTTGATTCAACATGTCGGCATGCGGGTCCAGGCTGTCCCAATATGCCATGGCTTCCAGACTAGTCGCCTCCGGATACTCACCGATCTGTGGCGCGAGGTCTTCAAATACCCCAATGATGTCCTGAAAAACCTCCTGTAGAGAAATCGACGTCGATGCATAACGACTACCTGCCGTGCCCGGATAACGCAGCTCATCGGCATAGGCGACGCGGGCTGCAATACCTGCATTTTCCAAGACAGCGCGTTTACGCACTGAGAGGTTTTCCGTGCCACGCCAAGCTGCCTCGAAATCAAGCGTGTCTTGGAACAACGCTTCAGCAACCGCGCTTAGATACATCAACTCTGCTCGTGAAAAATCACTGACGTCACGCAGCGCCCCATCGCGATATAGCAGATATTGCAACGCATAAAACCCCCGTAACCCAGCAAACTCCTGCTCGCGCAAATAGCGGCCATCCAGTTGACGCTCGCCGCGTTCCACCCTGGTGATCAGCTCCTCGGCGAGAATTTTCTCGAAGGGCCAGGTTGCGATCCGCTTATGAAAATCATACTGCGTGGCGGGACCGAACTGACAAGCTGCAGTCGCATTCCAGGATGCGTGTGCTTGACGCCAGGCCGTTGCGGTTACGTCCAGATTCACCTGCGTAGGCCGAGACGCCAAATTGCCCGCAGCAATGCAGAGCTGCTCTGTGTCGGTGGACAATTGTTCGAGCGATTTCAGAACCGCGTTATCGACATAATCGGCTATGGCGACCTTGGCGTTATGCGCACGGAAGTATTGCTGGACTCTGGGATTTCGGTAGGCCAAGGCAGCAGCCAAAGCTGCAAATAAGGCAGCGGTTAACAAACAGATGAGACTGATGGTTTTAAGTTTCATATCCTCTCATTCAGGGTGTCGCTGGTTCATCGTAAATTGCCCGTAGGAAGAGCTGCTTATGGATTCCCTCCACTGGCGAAAGTGGGCTGCTTACCGGTGTAAACATCGAGCTCGAGTACGAGAGAGCCCTCGATCAGTTGCTTCTGAAGCTTGTTCAGTTGACCATACAAATCCTTCAGCGTTGTAGGATCTTTCTTCAATTGCTGATCAATCGGAGTTGAGCTTTGCTGCAGCTTGGCGAGAGCATTCTGGATTTTGTTCAACTGTTTGCGAATAGCTGTCGCCAACGCGGGATCACATTTTTCCACCAACCCATCCTGCGTCGCGACGAGGTTGAGCAAGCTGTCGCTCCTGTTGCCGAGCAGCGCCAACTGAACACCGTCGATGGCAGCCTGCATACCAACAATTGTCGACTCGCTACGCCACGCAGGCAGATTTTCCGGCGTTGCTGCACCTTTAAAAAAAGCACTGGGCAACCCAATTTGATCCAGTAAAAGATGCTCCGTCACGTTGAGCAGCCTCACATAAATTATGCTGAGCGCATCCGAAGTTGTCAGGAACGGCTCACCATCACCAGCCGCGATAAACTCTGCCGCAAAGCCATCGCTCCACAGTTGCTGAGCTTCGGTTGCACAATGATCGATTTCCGCCGAAATGGCTAAGAGGTGGGCGCATCGACCAGGCGTAGTCGCCGCCGACACATTATCCGGAGCAAAAAGCAAGTACTCCAAAGCCGCAAAACCACGTTGCTCAGCTTGAGTAAGCAAGTGATCCAACCCCTGTGATTCCACAGCTGCATCCAGCACAACATCGTTCACCGCCCAACGATTGATCTTCCGATCCAATATCGCGACTGGTCCAAAGCGAAAGACCGCCGCCCGGTTCCAAGCAAGATAAGCTTGCTTCCATTCCTCGCGCGCTTCACGTAAAGTTGATTCCGTGGGGTTGGCACATAGTCGCACAACGCCCCCATGTAACTGAGACGCGCAATCAGCAGCCTGTGTCAACATTGGCTCAATGGCGTCGGCGGCCAATGTCGCTAAAACACGCGATTCAGTGGTCTGTGCTTGGCTAAAACTACTAATGAAGGCCGCAAGCATGCCAAGAACCATGCAGAAGTAATGCTTATACAATCCCTCGCCCATACATTAGATGAGCTTACAAAGACGAGATCGTGACTCAATTACAGACTCTGCGGCCGGCTATTTTATTAATTCTGGACGAATCTTATTTTAGAATAGCTAATCACCACAGCCACCTCCTCAAACCTGGCTTCAGCGCCAAAGCTCAGGGGAGCCCTTGAGGCAACTGACAAGCTATTATAAGGGCTCTATTGGGCGCGCTTGTAGTCTTCTTCGCGGAGCGCGTTGGGGGCGTCGTGCTTAGGGAGCCACTGGGATAAATCAGCAATAACCGAAGCGAATTGCGGATCTTGCGCCAAGTTCGTCCATTCATTTGCGTCACTGCGATGATCATAGAGCTCTTCACCGCCATCTTGATAACGAATGTAACGCCAATCTTCCGAACGGACCGCGTGGTTGCCCATGAAATTTGTGGTCACAGCCGGGTAAGGCCATTCCAGATTGGGTGATTCCAACAGCGGCGCCAAACTTCGTCCTTCGACCGGTGGCACGTTCTGCAAGTTGCACAACTCCGCCAGCGTAGGATATAGATCCTGTAAGCTTACGGTACGCGTGCTGACCGTGCCTGGTTTCGTCACACCAGGTACGCGAAAGACAAGCAGCACACGGGTGCTTTCTTCCCACAACGTGTATTTGCTGAAGCGCAGTTTTTCGCCGAGATGAAACCCATGATCACTCCATAGCACAACGATAGTGTTATCGGCATAGGGGCTGGTTTGCAAAGCATCCAAAACACGACCAACCTGCTCGTCTGTAAATGAAATGCAAGCACGGTAAGCCTTCAAGATGCGGTCCATGCCGCCATCGAGCGCTTTCACTTTGTTGTAGCCAGGGCCGGAGAACTTTTGGGCAGTCGTAACGCCCGAGGCCGGGAGATCGTCCCAATCCTTTTCGTTTATCTGCGGGTGGACGATCTCGTCATCGGGATACAATTCAAAAAAGCGGGGCGGGCAAAAAAAAGGCAAGTGTGGACGGATAAACCCAACCGCTAAAAAGAACGGCGTCTGCTGCGGCTGGGATAAAAATTCAACGGCAGCCGTCGCGCAATTGTAGTCGCCAAAGGCATTGTCTGGAGCGTCAACCGGCCCCCAATCGTATTGTCCTTTTACCGGGAATTCTGGATCGACCGGCTCCTTGGGCCAAATGCCATGACCAAAGCTTTGGTAGCTGTCCCACGAGGCTTTGTCACCGTTATAACGGTTGTGATAGATTTTACCGAGGCCCGTGGAGCGATAGCCGTTTTGTCGAAAAAGCTGTGGCAGCGTAACGACATCCGGCATGTTTTTTCGCCACGGTTGGTCATTCAAATAAATACCGGTTGTGGACGCGCTAAAGCCCGTTAAGATCGCTGCGCGCGATGGATTGCACGCTGGCGAAGCGCAATAAGCCCGCGTGAAGAGCTCGCCGCTGGCCGCCAGTTTATCCATATTGGGGGTAAGCGCCGCCTCATCGTCTTCCAGCGGTCCCACCCAATCGTTCATATCATCTACCGCCATGAAAAGCACATTGGGCGGGTTCGGCGAAGTCGCACAAACAAAGCAAGCGCCTGTCAGCAGGAGAGATAACCAAGCAAGGCCTTTCATCGCGGATCTTTCTGCGGAGTTTTCGAAGCTGAATTCGCGCCCAACGGCATCGGATAGGTGCGCACGAAATCGCCACTGCCAAATTCCTCGCTCTGCCAAAGGGTATTGGAGGTATCGACTACCTTGTCGTGATGACCAGCGAAAATCATGGGCAGTGCTAGTTGCGTCATGGCTTGCTCGCACTCCAATGCGATGTGAGCACACTCGGGATCATGTATGCGATTCTGCTGCTCGAGTGGATCGTCATCAAGGTTGAAGAGCGTGAACTCTCCAGTGCTATATTTGGCGTATTTCCACGATCCTTTGAGATACATGCTAGCGTTTGACAGCCAACCAAGCACAGAGTCGCGCTCTGGGAGATCGGGACGCCCCTCCCCTAAATATGGCAACATAGGCAGCGGGATGCTTTCGGTGAATTCGGGCAACTCAGCCCCTGCATAAGTAAGCATGGTGGCGGTTACATCCGTTAGCGTCACCAGTTGATCGCACATTTGGCGCACGGGGGCCGATGGATCGCGTACGAGCATCGGAATATGGCAACTGCCCTCGTAGTATGTGCCCTTGCCGGCCATGTCGTGGTCGCCCACATAATCGCCGTGGTCACTGGTGAAAATGATAACGGTGTTGTCCAGTCGCCCAGTTCGTTCGAGCGCCGCGATAATGTCTCCCACCTCGCGGTCAATCTGCTGGATAAGGCCTGCGTAGTGTTGTCGCACTTTACGTTTATGCTCATCGGTCCAATCGCGATGATCGACGCCATTCCACGGGAAGAGATTGCCTTCATGGTTCGCCTTTTTAACTAATGGGCAATCTTCAGGAACGCTTGGCGCCGGATCAGGAATCTTCGCCGGATCGATGTCCGCAATAAATTCTTCGTTCGGATCATAGGGACAATGAGGGCCAGTGAAACCAACCATCATGGCGAAAGGCTTTTCCTTCTCACGCTGATAAATATAGTCGACGGCTTCGGCCCCGACAAAGTGATCCCAAGAATCTTCCCAAGGGTTGCGGCTGATAATCGCGCCTTTGTTTTCCAGGTAGCCTTCGTGATCGAAGCCCGTGTATTTGCGCGAACCTTTACCACAAAGATACTGGTAATAGTCGTCCTGTATGTAAGGCCAGCGCTTGTCCTCGGTGACGGAGCGATGCTGGTAGCCCATGCTTTCATTCCACGGATAAAAGTGCATCTTGCCGACGCCAGCAGTGTGGTAGCCCAATTCATTTAACCGCTCTGGCCAAGTGCGGATGCCTTGCTCTGCGTAGTCCGGCCGAATCCATTGCCCATTCGTAAGCACGCCTGTAGTCAGCCCGTGCATGCTGGTAATCAAGGCCGCGCGTGCGGGCACGCATAATGGATGTTGTGAATAAGCGCGCGTATAGCAGGTGCTTTCGCTGGCCAGTCGGTCGATATTGGGGGTTTGGAGAAAATCAGCTCCGGCATAGCCTAAAAAGTCCCAGCGGAGCTGATCCGCCATCATGAAGACTATGTTTGGTCGATCGTTCGTGTTCATTGAAAATTGGCGTTAAATGGATACAACAGGCCCGCCGTCAACGACCCTGCGTTAACGAAAAGCATCGGCTCGAAATAAAGGGAAACGGGAATGGCGCCACCGAAACAGCTGTTACGGTGACGCCAATTTATTCAAACCCGGACCCCCTGCCCGGGATTAAGAAGAGCGGCGACGTAAAAAGATGCAGAACAACAAAGCGACGGCAGCAGCATAAGCGGCTGATTCAGCAGGTTCTGGAACGGCGGTAAACGTTTCCAGATTATCGATCATGAATTCGGCGCCAGTGGGAGTGGAGAATGAAGTGAAACCAAAGCGGCCTAAGGGCAGATCCGTATCAAAGGCAACCGATGTCCCAAACAAATCGCCATCGATATAGACGTCGAAACTTTTGGAAGCCAGTGAAATAGAGCCACTGCCGTCCAAGGCGTCATAGCTGTAGGAAGAATCTCCGCCGTTGGCCACGATCGACATAGAATGACTGCCAGTCGGGTCAGTCAGATCGATGCCGCCACCAGACCAGCTCACCCGGCCATTATAATGCAGATTAATAGTGACTGCACGGTTGGTGTCACTGCCGGTCGCCGAGTTGTTTGGGTTATTGATGGAGACATTGCCAAACCCAGCTGAGTTCAAAGAATCAACAGCGACGAAACTGAAATCGAAATCGACGCGCGCGACTTCGTAAGTCTCATCGGTGGCGCTAAAGTTAATGCCATTGCGAGAGACACCGCTATCGCCATCGAAATAATAGAGCGCATTGCCCGTGCCTGCACTATTGGCGGGAAGAGTGACACCAGTGCCAGTGACGCCGCCAGTTTCGTCAGTGACGAGTTGGTTGCTCGTTGTTTTGGAAGCGCCGTTGCTGTTTTGCCAAGTGATGCCCTGAGTGTTCGTTCCTGGCTGATCGCCAAAATCGTATTCATCGAAGTTATCGGACACCAAGGGCGCCCATTGGGCTTGGCAGAGGGTTGCCAGTGATAGCGTGGAGAGGCTGAGGTACAATGCTTTGTTATTCATAACGAGTCTTATAGGTGTTGATTTGAGGGGTTGGGTTTGAATGCGTATCGTTCGATACAGATATGAGCATGGCGCGAATGGCAGGTATGTCCATGCGCTTGGGAATGCATACATATGGATTGCGATTGATTCACTTGTGTTTTTCTTCAAATATCTGCGATGAAACAGGAGGCATCCTGACAACTACCTCACTTACTTTCTTAAAATGCAGCCCCACGTTACCCAAAAAGACATCGCCGAAGCCACCGGACTGAACCAATCAACCATTAGCCTAGCTTTACGTGGCGATCCCCGCGTAAACGAAGAAACGCGGGAGAAGATATTAAAAATATCGCGCGACCTCGGCTATCGTAAAGATCCCATGCTGACAGCCTTGGCGTCTTACCGCGACAACATGCGGCAAACAAATTACCGCGGCACACTGGCTTGGTTGTGCGACCCAGTAGTTTACAATTTAGACTATTATGAAGATTCGGTTTGGAATCTCTACAGAGAAGGCGCCCTAGAACAGGCCACACAGCATGGCTACAACCTGGAAGTTTTCGAAGTCGATACCGACTCAATCACACAGCAACGGCTATCCAACATTCTTTACCATCGCGGGATCGAGGGTGTTGTCCTGCCGCCGCTGTTACACGCTGGGCCAGCGCTAAAGCTCGACTGGGAGCGATTTGCGGTCGTCACTTTTGGTTGGTCGGTTACGGAACCGCGATTTCATTCCGTGAGTCCCAATCATTATCAGAACAGCATTGAGATCGTCAACAATCTGCATACGCTCGGCTACCGTCGCATCGCAGTGGTTCTAATGGTGAGCGAGAAAGAATCAACCAAGCTGAACTTTCGCCTATCGGGCCATGGCGTTGAGATGAAAACGGTGAGTTCTGGCCTCCAAAAGCAAATTCCCACACTGTACCTGGAAGCGCAGAATGAGAAATCTATGCGCGCATTGCATACCTGGTATCGCAAACATCAGCCGGACGCACTGGCCATAATGAAAGAAGGCGCTAACTTCATACTGGATAGCCTGAAGGAGATCGACGTGCAGGCGCCCCGTGATGTCGGCGTAGCCACATTCTTTTACCAAAGGCAGATGAAGGATCTCGCGGGCATCAATGAAAATTCACGCGACATCGGAAAGGCGGCGGTTGACATCCTCGTAGGCACCATCCGGCGCAGAGAATTTGGCGTCCCAAACATAAGACGCATGCTGCAGATCGAAGGCGTTTGGCAACCAGCCAAGTCTGTGCGTGAGCAAAGCATTGCTTAATTTCTGTCATAAATACCGAAATTCCATAAGTATGGAATCCCAGCTTGGTTGAGCTTTCTCCGGCGAATGTATTAACTCGTCTATAGATTCGAGTTACTTCCCCAGCATCTCTGAAACACTATACCCATGTTGCCCAGAAAACTTTCACTCATTGCATTCATCGCATGCCTTACCGCACCAACGCTGTTCGGTAAAAATGTGATCTTTGTTTTAGTCGACGATCTCAGCCCACGTTTGGGCTGCTACGGAGGCCAGGTCGTTTCGCCAAACCTGGATAAACTCGCTGAGGAGAGCTGCCTGTTTCAACACGCCTATGCCCAGGCCACGATTTGCACCCCATCCAGAGCAAGCATCATGACGGGGATGCGCCCCGATGAAGTCGGTTCTCGTGACAACAATTACCGCAAGTCACGGTTTCGGAATTTCCATCCCGATGTGAAAACCTTGCCGCAATACCTACAGGACTTCGGCTACACTTCGATTGGTCTGGGGAAAACCTACGGACCCAGCGATAAGGCCTCATGGTCGCGCGATGACCTCGGCGAAGCTGGCGCAGTGGATCAATACGCCTTGCCAGAAAACAAGGCCATCCTCGAAGCAAATATGAAGGACCCCAGCAAGCGGGGTTGGGTTAATCGTGGCCCGATCACGGAAGCCGCAAACGTGCCAGACAACGCCTACCCTGATGGTCGCGTGACTGAGCGCGCCGTCGAAATTCTACACGAACTCAAGGACCAGCCATTCTTCTTGTATGTCGGCTACCAGCGTCCGCATCGTCCGTTTACGGCGCCGCAAAAGTATTTTGATCTCTATGCTGGCGACACGCTTTCATTTCCTGAACCGTCAGGATATCCGAAGGGTGCGCCGAAACTTGCGCTGAAAAGCCATCGCACCGCTGCGCTCCAACCCGGAGATAAAAACTACGAACGCGATTATGGGCAGATGATCGGTCACTATGCCGCGGCGTCTTACACCGATGCGCTCTTCGGGCAATTGATGGCTACGCTGGATGAGCTTAACCTCAAAGAAGAGACGCTGGTCATCTTCGCTGCAGATCACGGCTTCCACATCGGCGAAAACGGTCAGTGGGATAAATCAACGCTCTTTGAAACCGCCTGCGCTGTGCCGCTGATCATCCATGTGCCGGGAGATAAAAAGCAACCACTGGTAATCAAACAACCAGTCGAGCTACTAGACATCTATCCAACCGTGCTCGACTTCCTCGGATTGAAATACCCACCTCAACTCGCGGGCAAAAGCCTGCTGCCACTCATGGAAGGCAAGCAGACCGAAACAGCGGGTGAAGCCTATACCGAAGTCTTGCGCAGCGCCGGTGGAAAGAACGCCGCCATGAACTGGGACGGCAGCATCGAAGGCCGAAGTCTGCGCATGGGCGACTACCGTATGACGCGTTGGTGGGACGCCCACACGGGTGAAGTATTGGGCTTGGAACTTTATGATTTCTCCTTGCCCGAGCCCGAAAATCAGAACCTCGCAAATGATCCAGACTACACCAATGTTCAACATAATTTATTATCAAAAATCAATGAGCATTGGCCTCTACCTGCTACGTCAGAACTCTAGCAAATTGACTCCGTTACCCTTATGCCTTTCTTAAAACCAGTTTTTGCATTAGCCATTACTGCTCTGCTCTGCCAAGGCTGCAATGAACAAACCTCTACGCAGCAAACCACGCAGAAGGAGACGCCACAGAAGACGACGATCGCACAAGAACAAGCAGCCGTTGCTTTGACGATTGAGCAAATGGAAATGCCGGAGGCCTTACCAGCACTGGGTGATGAAACTCCATCAAAACCAACCAGCTCAACGCAAAAGTTCCCACCAGCGCCAGTTCCCAGCAAACAGGAGATCGAACGCATTGCCGCCCTGGTGACGCCGCAGCCCGTTGGCGTCGGCGCGCCAGCAAGTGACCGCTCGGTATGGGATGCATTTGCCGCCCAACCCGAAGCCCGCGAGTTGATAGCCAAAGCGAATGCTGCGCTCCAATCCCAGACGCCTGAGCTCACACAGGAGCTTTGGGAGCTTTTCGATAAGACGGGAGACCGTCGCAAATATCAGGATGCTTCATCCGCTCGTTATAACCGACTGGTCGACATGGCGCTCGGGGAAGCTTTGGAATACAAAGGTCGCTTTCTACCGGAGATTGAAAACTCGATTCGCACTATCTTGGATCAAGGCGCCTGGAGCGTACCCGCCCATGGCAAGGATCTCAGCGTTTTTCACGGTGAACGCAGAGTTGTCGATCTAGCATCTTCGCAATTAGCATGGGCATTGGCGACAGTTGACTATTGGCTGGCCGATGAATTACCCGCTGAGCTGCGCGCCGAAATCAAAGCGCAAGTGCAGGAGCGTGTGCTCAGCCCATACCTGCAAGCGGTTCGCGAAAGAAAACCGATCTGGTGGATGAGTAAGCCCAACAACTGGACTGCGGTATGCTGCGGCGCCGTGACTGGAGCTGCATTGACGCTGGAAAACGACCCCATAGTACGCGCGGAATTCATCGCGGATGCGGAAGTGTTCATGGGCCGCTACATTGAAAGTTTTTCAAGCGATGGAATCAGCGAAGAAGGCGTCGGCTACTGGGCATATGGATTTTCCCACTTCCTCTACGCCAGTGAATCCATCCGCCGCACCACACAAGGCGCCATCGATTTGCTCGCCAATGAGAAAGTCATGAGCGTGAGCCAGTCGCCACGCACATTGGAAATTGAAAACGGCGTATATGGCGCCTTCGGCGATCAGTCGGTGAATGGAAAGCCAGACTGGCGCTTGGTCGAATTTGCAGCAATGCGTTACGGTATGCCCGGGGTGGATGCCGGACAGTTTGGACGCATCAATACAGGCGCTCGCCATCCGCTGGGCCCCCTCCCCTACTCCTTGATTCTCCGAAGCTTTGGTGAGGACGCCCCACCTGTCAGTGGCATGGATATCGATGCAGATACTGCCGGTGATTTCGCACTGCGTAGTTGGTTTCCGGCAAGTGAGCTTTTTATATGCCGTCCGGGTAAAGTAAATGGGCCTGCAATGAGCGTTGCGATTCGCAGCGGCAACAATGGCGAATCACATAACCACAATGACATCGGCAGCTACGTGGTCACCTATCAAGGAAAGCCGGTGCTCGTCGATCCAGGCATGGAACGCTACACTGCCTCATCATTCAGCCCTCACCGTTACGATGTTAGTTTGAATAATTCCTTTGGACACGCGGTGCCGCTCGTAGCCAATCGCATGCAAAAGAGTGGAGCGGAAGCCAAGGGAGAGATTGCCGACACGTTTAATGCGGAGCAAGAAGATCGCATCCAGTTGGACATGACGGAAGCTTACCGCGCGCCTGACTTGGAGAAACTCACACGCACTTTGACTTATGAACGTCCCGGTAAAGCCCAAGCGGGTTCGATCTCAATTGCCGATGCTGTTTCGTTTACAAACCCACAGGCATTTTCCACGGCCATCGTCACCCGAGGCAGCTATGAACTACTGGACTCCGGCGTCATTCGCGTGACCGAGAAAGGCGCGAGTTTATACGTATCCATCGAAACCGAAGGAAAAGCCTATACCCTGGCCGAAAGCCCGGTAACCGGGTTCTCCAACCCAGATAAAGCGCTGGCGAAACGCCTGGGCATTTACCTAACCGAACCTGTTGGCGAAGCAACGATCACCATCAACATCTCCCCAGAACAACCTCAAGCGTAAGTTACCGTTATGAATACCCCCAAGCATTCCAATACTCCTGATCGTCTCCACGATCTGACTCAATCGAGATGTGGATTTACACTCATCGAGCTCCTGGCGGTTGTCGCCATCATTGGCATCTTGGGAAGCATTATCTACGCTGTTGGAAATCGCGCCTACATCAGCTCACAGAAAGCAGTATCCATGTCAGGACTGAGAGATGTTGGCATGGCTATGGCAATGTACACTCAGGAAAACGACGGCTACTTGCCAGGGCCATTGTATGGAGGGCAGTCCGCGCGCTATGCCCAGGATGATCGCATGCTGGGCTATCACTTATGGTCCTACTTGGAGCTGCCTGAGCCCTCGAATAGCCGACAGCCATTTCCCCCTTTAACCTGCCCCTTGTTCGATGACTTAACCGATGATGCCGCCCCCGCATACTTCATGCAGCAGACCGTAGCGATGCCAGCAGGCAATCGAAACCCTTGGGGCTATCGTCGTGCTGACCAAACCGAAGACGAGGGATCGAAGCCACAGTTAATCAACCTGATCCAAATGGCGAATAATGAAAATACCTGGGCCATGCGCGCCGCAGACGCAGGCTCGAATAATTCCCCTCAAGCGGGTTGGGCTGACAAGCTTTTGCCCGAGCCGCTGTATAGCGGCGAGCGCCTGCACCTCTACTACGACTGGCACGTAGAATTCGTGCCAGTAGATTAATCCTCAAAGAAATCCTGATTCCACGGGCGCATGGCAAATGCGTCTGCCGGGCATCGCTGTCTCATCTAATCATGACTCTCGAATACTGTACGCTTGGCGTGTATCTAATCATCCTGATGGTGGTCGGTTCGCTCTTTTCCAAGATGAACAAGAACCTCAGCGACTTTGCGCGCGGCGGCGCTCAAGGAACCTGGTGGATGGTGGGAACGAGTATGTTCATGGGTGGCATCAGCGCCTTCACATTTACCGGCAATGCCTCAGCAGCCTACACGGCCGGACCAACTTTTCTGGTCATCTATTTGGCCAACTGCGTCGGCCTGGCCTTGTGCATTTTTCTAGGCCCCTGGTTTCGGCAGACACGCGCAACGACTTGGGCCGATGTTTTACGCGAACGCTTTCACGTTAGCGTGGAGCAGTTCAGCGTCTGCTTTTCGCTGATCATTCAGCCAATCAGTTCCGCAACACAGCTCTATGCCCTGTCGATATTCATTTCGGCGATCATGGGGTTGCCGACTCCCTGGGTGATCGTGGTGCTCGGTTTCATCGTAGTCTTTTATTCCACAACCGGAGGACGCTGGGCTGTTATGGCAACTGACTTCGTGCAAGGCTTGGTTCTGTTCGCGCTGACGGTGCTGATGTTTTTCCTCGCCATGCAAAAGATCGGCGGCATCGAAGCATTCTTCTCTTACTTTCAGGATCCCCGCTTCGCCGAGGACTTTAAATTCGTCAAAGACCCTGGGCAATTTCCGGACGATAAGTTTACCTGGAAATGGATTTTCGTGGTCTTTATTTTGCAGCTTCAAGGCTACATCAACCTGGGAACTGCGGGCAAGTTCCTGTCAGTTAAAGATAGCCGCCATGCGCGCTGGGCAGCTGCCTGGGCCTGCGGACTAATGGCGATTGGCACCATCATTTGGTTTGTGCCGCCAATGGTGGCGCGCTTCCTTTTTGAGTCCGAAGTCATGGCCATGAATATGAAAGAGCCAGCGACTGCCAGCTACGCGGTTATTTCGGCGCAGTTGTTGCCCAACGGATTACTCGGGCTGATGCTGGCCGCGATGCTGGCCGCGACCATGAGCAGCATGGACACCGGGCTCAACGGCACGACGGGCGTCATCGTCAATAACATCATCCCGCGCATTCGCGGACGCCAAGGAAAGCCGGATTTGAGCGATCGCGTCAACCTGCTGCTCTGCCGCACCTTCACCGTCTTGCTCGGCATCTACATCATCATGGTCAGCTTACTGTTGGCCTTTCAAAAAGAGCTGGCTCTGTTTGACGCCTATCTGATGATCGCTGCAGTAGTCGGCCTACCGCTGAGCATGCCTATCTTCTTGGGCTTGTGGATTAAGCGACTCCATTGGCGGTCCTACTTCATCATCATCGGCGCATCGCTGCTGCCCTCGCTTTACTTTGTGGTGCGCAGCTCGCTGTGGGATGAAAACTGGCCCATTCAAGACCGACTAGTGTGGATCTACGGCTTCAGCCTCATCGGCGTGCTCTTCTCGCTACCACTCTGGAAAGGCGCCACCGAGGCCTATAAAGCGCAGGTCGCTAAGTTCTACGAGAAGATGCACAAGCCAGTGGATTTCGCGACCGAAATCGGGGAATCTCGCGACAATGCCCAATACAAAATCCTAGGTTGGACGGCCTTAACCATTGGCTGCATGATCCTGCTCTACTTGTTCGTCCCCAATACGTTTGCGGCGCGCATACAGATACTCGCCTTAGCTACGTTGATCATCACCATTGGAGCTGGCTTAATTAGAGTTGGCAGACGTTTCAGATAGCTGCAAAGTTCGTCGCTTCAAACTCGAGCCACACGAAGAATGCAGCACGTTTCGAAATCGATCATTAAACTGTTCACGCTAGTCGTAAGTCTATCCTTGGTGGGCGCAGCGTACTCACACGCAGGAGACGAATTCGCAAAACTGCCGGACAAGGAGCATTTCCACCTCTATCTGTTAGCTGGCCAATCGAACATGGCGGGACGTGGCTTCGTCGACGAAGAAGCAAACATCCCTCACCCGCGCGTGCTCATGCTGGACCAGGAAGGCAATTGGCTTCCTGCGGTAGACCCAGTGCATTACGATAAGAAATCGGCCGGTGTCGGCCCGGGCAGAACGTTTGCCGATGTTCTCGCGGCGGAAGATGAGTCCATCGTCATCGGACTGATCCCAACTGCCTGCGGTGGCTCCTCGATCACGAAATGGGTTCCCGGAGGATACCACGATCAGACAAAAAGTTATCCATACGACGATGCCATTGCCCGAACGCATACGGCAATGGAACAAGGGGTATTGAAAGGCGTCCTCTGGCATCAAGGCGAGTCGGACAGCAAGGAACCGAACGCAAGCGAGTATCAGCAAAGGCTGACGGAACTTCTGGAGCGTTTTCGAACTGAATTTAATGAACCCAATTTGCTCATCGTCATCGGCCAACTTGGGCAATTCCCCGAACGGCACTGGAACCAGAGCCGGATCAAAGTCGATCAAGCCCAGCGCACTGTGGCCGATACATTGCCCAACGTGGTGTTTGTGCCCAGCGACGGCCTGACGAGTAATCCAGACCTAATTCACTTCAATGCTGAATCCCAACGAGAATTCGGACGACGCTACGCCGAAGCCTATCTAGCGCTGAAACAGCAGAGCTCTGATTGAATTCCCTGACACATCCTACCACCTTCAAACTGGCTCCCCTGCTTATTGCATTAAAGATTGTGGCTGTTTAGATAAGCTTAACTGTGAAATGGATTGACCTGCGAGCGCATCATAAGTGTGTTCAAAGCTGTGCAGAAATTCCGCCTGGTAATTGTCATTCTGGGATTGGTGGCCGTGTTCGCCGCCAACGGATTGCACTTGCCTATTATCCAAGGCGCAGCCTGGGTGAAAATGTATCAGGGCTACAGCGAGGTAATGCCCTCCTACCAGGCCTTGGAGTACACCATGAAGAGTGAGAACATGTGCGGCGTTTGCTCATGGGTGCAGGATCACAATCCCGCCAGCGAGAAGGACGACCTCAATTCGTCTGACACGGCACAAACACAACCGCTCATCTGGCTGTTCATGGCGACGATACAAATCATCGCGCCCGAACAGCGAACTTATTTCCATTTGTTTGACGGAGTAACGGCGGACCAACTGCCTGCCTCCGCCCCAATCCTACCCCCATAAGTCCGAGCACTGCGACTATACTGTGTCCGCGCGTACGCTGTGTTCTGGCGTCCGTGCGGTTTCTGCTGAAGGCGCATTCGCTGCGCTTTAGCGCTGTGCCTGTAACGAGCATTGCTCACGACTTATTTGGAAATGGATATCCACAAGCGGGGTTTCACCCTCGTAGAATTACTCACGACGATTGCGATCATCGCGATTCTAGGCGCAATCCTGATCAGCGCCGTTGGCGAGGTGCGTGAGCGCGCCAAAGCAACGGAGTGCATGACCAATCTCCGCAGCATAGGCCAGGGAGCTCATTTGTATGCGGTGGACCACAACAGTGCACTGCCGACGAATGAACATTCCGGCGGACTAGCTGCTTCCTGGATGTGGCAGTTACTCGACTACATAAACCCTGAGATACCGAACAACCAGCGCACCCGCGCCTTCAGCCACTATTTTCGTTCCCCCTTGGACGAAAATGAGGAGCGGCTCTGGAGCTACGCCTTAAATGATTTCCTCGCGCCCAGCAGCGAAGCCAACGGAGCTTACTCCGTGGCCACCCGACTGTCACAGGTTGAGCGACCCGAATCCACGCTGATGGCGACGGTATGCACCGTAGACTATTCCGACTCAGACCATTTCCATTTCACATCGATCAGCGATGGCGCCAGCAGCGCATTCTCGCAACAAGTCGCGACCCAACTACACAACGGCGAAGGGCATTACCTGTTTGCCGACGGCCACGTGGATTCACTTGCGTGGGATGAAGTCGCCCAACGCCTCGAACCGCTACATCCCTTTGTCGCGCCCAGACCAGCAAACAACCTTTAAATCATGACCAAACTTTCTCAATTTCTCATTACCGCTACGTGCTTAACCGTTGCGACTTCCGCCATCGCCCAGCACACGCACATCAACGCTGGCGCTTATGACGAAGCCGACCGCAGCTACATCGAAATCGGCGATCCGCTGATCGCTTACAACGCGCCGGACGAGATCGAGTTCGACTACAATGACGGCGCCAGCACTGCAGGCGAAGACGGCTTCTTCTACGAAAGCGACTTCACCTTCGCCGCTTACGACAGCTATTATTACAACCCGTCGACGCAGATCGGCGGCGCAGTCGAAGGCTCCTCCATCTACATTGAGTTCTGGGGCATCGCAAGCGGACCCGAAGGCGGCGCCTTTGCTTTTTACGAAGCTGGCGCAACCGACCCGACGTTTCTCTCGACGGTCGAAGATGGGCAGGGCTATGTCGGGATATTCAACCTCAGTGACCCAGCTTTAGCGCCGAACGCTTTTGGGCACATCCATGGCCGGGTATACGCGATCACCAAGCCTGGCACATACGAGACTTATTGGAAGCTGGTCGACGAGAATGGCAACCAAACAGACAGCAGCGTTTTCACCCTCACCTTCACCGCAGTCCCCGAACCGGCGCATTTCGCGATGCTCGCCGCCGTTGGCATGCTTGCGCTCATGGTGATGCGTGAACGGCGCCGCTCGTCCATGAGACGATGAAACTCCCCACATTCACGTTGTTGCTCGCACTCGCGTTAAGCGAGGCGGCGGGTGACTACGTGCATTACGAGGCGCGGCAAACGCGGCCAATTGTGCTGTCACCGGATGGCCAAACGATACTGGCGCTGAACTCGCCAGATGCGCGACTGTCAGTGTTCAATGTTGGCAATGCCGACAACCCGGCGCCGGTGTTGATCCGTGAGATACCCGTGGGCTTGGAACCCGTGGCCCTCGCCGCGCGCAACGACGACGAGGTGTGGGTGGTCAACGAGTTGTCGGACAGCATCTCAGTCGTGTCGCTCAACCGCCGCGCAGTCATCGCCACTCTGCCCGCTCCCGATGAACCCGCAGACATCCTCATCGCTGGCGACAGGGCCTACGTAACCTGTGCGCGCAGCAACGAGCTCGCCGTCTTCGATGTCACCACGCGCAAGTTACTCACCCGCATACCGCTCGAAGGATTGCTGCCGCGCGCATTAGCGATCAGCCCCGATGGCGCCCAGCTCTACGCCGCCTTTTTTCACTCGGGCAACAACACTACAACACTCAACTTTCGCGATGCGCCCGCACAACCCGCGCCGGACAACCCCGAATTGCCAACGGCTCCCAAGACGGCCCTCATCGTTACCGACACTGACTCTCGCATCAGCTACGACGTCATCGATCACGACATCGCGGTGATCGATACCGAAAGGTTGGAAGTCGTCGACTATATTGGCGGCGTTGGCACGAATCTTTTCTCGCTGGCTACGCTATCCGATGGCAGCCTGTGGGCCGGGCACACCGAAGCGCGTAATTTGATCCGCTTCGAACCGGCGCTCAACGGCGTCTTTGCAAGCAGTCGAATCGGCGTCATCAACGGGGACGACCTGACGCTGATCGCGCTGAACCCATTCGACGACCAACCGTTTGCCACCGCTGCTGAAAAGGCTCAGGCGCTCGCGCAACCATTGGCGTTTGCAGTTGATGAAAACACAGTGTGGCTGGCCGCCTACGGCAGTGATCGTGTCGCGGAATTATCCAACGATGGCGAAGTTCTGCGCATCATCGACCTGCGCGCAAACGCGTCGGTCGATTCCTCTCAGATGCGCGGCCCACGCGGTTTGGCGCTGGGTCCGCATAACCGCCTTTTTGTGCTGAATAAATTGAGCAACACCGTAAGTGTCATTGACCGCGCAACGGGCGCCGTCGTCGCTGAAACACCGGCCGGTAGTTACGACCCGACGCCCGACATCGTGCGACGCGGCCGCAGTTTTTTCAACGACGCGCGCCTCTCTGGCAACGGCACAGTCTCCTGCGCCAGTTGCCATCTGGACGCCGACCGCGACGGCATTGCCTGGGATCTCGGCGATCCGGGAGGCGAGCTCGAATACGTCATCGGTTACGATTTATCCATCGATGAAACCGAGCCGGTCATCCGCACGATGCACCCCATGAAAGGGCCAATGGTCACGCAATCCCTGCGCGGCTTGAAGGGGCAGGCGCCGTTCCACTGGCGCGGCGACCGACCAGCAATTCAGGACTTCAATCCGTCCTTCGAAAACCTACAAGCTGGCGAGCAACTGAACTCTGAAGACATCGACGCCGTCGCCGCATACCTCGAGTCCATTGCGCATCATCCAAACCCGAACCTGCAACTGGACCGCAGCTTGCCCGAGACGCTGAACGGCGCCGATCCACTGCGCGGCCAAGAGCTGTTCATTCACCCCAACAACCTGTGCTCCGCCTGCCACACCCTGCCCGAAAGCACGAACCATAATCTGGATTTGTTCACGAGCGTCTTGTCCACGCAGCCGGTTAAAAACGCCTCCTTGCGACTCGCCTATCAGAAGAACTTTTACACACCGCAAAGCGGGCAAACCTTGAGCGGCTTTGGCTATGGTCACGATGGGGCCGGACCGGGCCTACCCAGTGGCCACGAATACGATATCGACATTCTCGACATCATCGAAAATGGCGAAGCAGATGTATCCGCGTTCGTGCTGTCGATTGACACTGGCACGGCGCCGACGGTCGGCTACACTCTAACACTCTCCGGAGACGCCACACCTTCGCCGGACGAACTTGAAGCAATCGAGCTGCTGGAGTCCCGAGATGCCGTAGGCGACTGTGAACTGGTCGTTCGCGGCGTGTGGCAAGGCCGCATGACATCCTGGCGATTCGATGCTGAACAGGAGCTTTATCTCCCCGATTCCAGCAGACAAACTCCGATCAACCGGAGTGAACTGATCAACCAACTCAACACCGATGATAGCCTAACATTCTTAGGCGCGCCAATCGGCCAAGGTGACCGCTTGGGCGGCGACCGCAATCAAGACGGCATACTGGATCAAGACGAGCCAAAGCCCGATCTCGAGATGTGCAACATGCATGGCCAGAGCTTAGCCAGTTGGCCCAACAACGCCCTCGGCTGGCGCCTCGAAACCACTCCGTCACTCAGGGACGAGTGGAGCATTGTCACCGATAGCATTGAGCAAATTTCCGAAAATCAACAAGGCATTCACGCCACCCAACCGCGACAATTTTTCCGATTAACCCGCACTTGGTAAATTACAAATATAATGAATAAAACATACTGCACACTAGGCTCACTGATGCTCTCAGCCATCGCGGCTGAGGCGACCTTGAGCATCACCACCTACGACACCACGCACTTGCCCTACCAGCGCGAGGTCACGATCAGTGCTGGCGAAGACACCGCCAATGCTGGCCCTGGCAATGAAAGCATGGACTTCAATGTCGGCGGCTGGAGCTGGGAAGACTTGAGGACTACCGCGAACCCTAATCGCGGTTGGGGGCATACCTCCGATTGGATTCTGCTCGACCTGACGGAAGACGCCTACGTGACCTTTTACCAAACGCTGGATGCCAGTGATTTGGGCGCAGAAAATATTGCCCCGGGCTTCACCGTCTACAGCGGCGAGAAGACCACTGGCGATTTCTCGGCCGGTCATAGCTACAATAACAACGGCAAAGAAATGTCCCTCAACGATGCATGGGACCCAACCGACGAATTGAGCTACTTCACCTCCTATTTCTCAACGCTGGCCGAAGACATTTCCTGGTCCGTCTACATGCCGGCCGGACTTTACACGATCGCCATTGGCAACCGAGCAGACTCCGATCTGGCGCCGACCGCAGTCGACTACAACTTCCGCATTGTCACGACAGCCGTCCCCGAGCCCACGACATATGCGTTGATCGGCGGCCTGCTCTCACTGCTCTTCGTCGCGGTGCGCCGTCGCCGGATGCAATAGCCTACCAGGTGCGGCGCAATCGGTAGAACATGGCGGCCCCCGAACGTTCATCCGTTTGCGAAGTGGTGTCCCCGTCCGTTTCCTGAGGAGACAGGACGGGAAGCCACGCGCCGCTCAAGCCAGGATTATATTCCCAAAACCAATCATTCGACAGCGCCGGTTTATCCAGTTGGACGACGGCGCCAGCTTCTGTCACTTGGAGTTGCCCAATCGGCGCATCCGCCTCGCCATCGGCAACGGCGTCTTCATCCCGGTCCAAACTAAATCGGGCGCCCTGCCCCGGCGGCACGCCGAGAAACGTCAGGTAGTCGCCCGGCTCGCGACCCGCCAACAGCTCTGTCCGCGAAAGTAACTGCGCACCGACATCCGACTGATAGTTGTCCGCCGTCGGATCGTAAAGAAAACCTCGCGGCTTACCGCCCCAAGCGCCGCGCACGATTAGATCGCAATCCCCCACGCCGGACCGAGCCTCAAGCAACGCAATATCGCTTAGCGCTTCTGTATCCAAATTTCCGGAGTCCACTACCCGCTGATAGCCAACCGTCGGCGCCGTGCCGGTATCGAATGAAAGCACGTAAGCCGTCATGTCTGGGAAGTCCTCTTCCGTAAGGACATCAAGCACATACGGGTGCCCGCGCGGCATCGAGAATCGGCTGCCATCATGCCCCAGGCCGTAGCCGCTGACCGTCGTCTCATCTTCGGGCGTAAAATCCTGCTTCTGGTAAACCGCCCGCAACGTCGGGTTTTTCATAAACTGCCGCAGACCCACCAGACTGGGAATGTCGAGGTTGTTGTCCGTGCCCGTCGGCAAAATGTGGCATACAATGCAGTGGTTGTCGTGCGGCAGATAAAGCTCCTCGCCGCGCACGGCATTGCCACCGTTGAGTTCGGTTTTCAGCGAGCGGTCGAGGTTCTGATTCGGATTCGGGTGCAAGCCAATCGATTCAATGTAAGCCGCGAGCGCATCGATGGCTTCATCTGAAATTTCTTCGCCTGCCATGAGCTTTTCGTAGTTGCTGTTGAAGCTCTGCAAAGTCGGTTTGTCCCCGCGCCAATGGAAGGGCGCCTGCCCCTTGATGCCGCGCAATGTCTGCGTCATCATCGGCCCCTTCATGGGGTGCAGCGAGCGCTCGTACAGCGTCGGATCGTGCAGGGATAAATCGGCCCCCAGCACGGTGACCATCTCGCCATTGGGGTCACCGAGATCCCAGGCCAACCCGTCGCGGTCGGCGTCGATGTGGCAAGTCGCGCAAGAAACAGTGCCATTTCCAGAAAGACGCGCATCGAAAAGAAACCCACGCCCGGCGGCAATGGTTTCGGGCAAAGGGTCATGGCTGCCAGCCGGCGTTTCGCCGAGAATAGCGCCCGTAGTTGCGTCCACCGAAATGATGCTGCCCGACAGCTTGTTGTAGACGAAAATGCGTCCCGTCGTGCTCTGGTAGACAAGGCCCCGCGGCCCCCGCATGTGGGCGGAGTCCTCGCCCACTGGCCGCAAGTCGACAATGGTCTCGACCTCCCCGTCGTAGCTTAGGCGCGCCAGGCGATCCGACCCGAAAGCGGCTACCCATAGCCCAGTTGAAAGCGCCAACATCGCGTCGGGTTGGGCGAGTGACGTCGCCAAGTCTTCGTCCGTCGCGACAGGTCCATCCATCCAGGGATTCAGGTCAAATACGTCGGCCTCGCCATTGGCGCGATTAATCCGCGTCACGCGGTTTTGCGCAAAAATGCCGTTCACCGCCGACTCGAATCGAATCAGGTTATGCGCCTCGGTATTGCTCGCCCAAAGATCACCGAATGGGTCGAGCGCAAGGTTGAAAATATTGGCGCCGACGCCTTCAAAATAGTCATCGACCGTCAGCGTTTCGATGTCGATAACGGCAATGTCGTGGTCCAGCACATCGTAGCCAATACGCGCATCGGTGTCCGCCACCAGTAGCCCAACTTTGGGCGGGGTCGGCAGCTCAGTGTTCGTGGGGTCCGGTTGAGTGGGAGCGTCGCCTTCGGGCAAGATCGTCGTGTTGTTTCCGGAAAAAAGAAACGCAGCATAAACTTGGCCATTCAGTTCATCAGCCAACAAAGCTCGTGGCATGACGCCCTCCAATTCAATCTGCGTCAACTCAACATGAGTCGTCGCATCAAGCACGCGAATCAAGCTATCGCGAGAGCAAGAAACGAACGCCTTCCCCCCGGCAAAGACGACGTCCGCCGGCTCGTCTGGCGTGTAGATCGAAGCAACGGTGGACCGAGCCGAAAGGGACACAATGGAAATGCTGTCCGACAACTCATTGACCACCCACACCTCGTCGTTGTTACGCACCGCGATGGAAACCGGCTCCAGCCCAACAGGAATTTCTGCGATCAGAATCGGTGTCGGGTTTGCTTGGTTTTCCACGTTGAACACCGACATACGCGCATCCGTGCTGTTGAGCGCCAGGAGATGCCGCCCGTCCGGCGTTAGCGCCAATGGCCTTGTATGTCGCGCTTCATAATGCACATACTCCGCCCTCCCGCAATGGACTGAAAATGTGAACATGAGGACGAGTATTCTGCGAAGTAAACCTAGCATCTGAAACAAAGGCCAATTAGATGCCAAACGCTCTCCTTTGAACAGGATTTATTCACCGAAACGAACGTGCATTTGCTGGCTGAAAATTAGTTTGAGCGACATGCCGATTTTCTATTCCCGTCACTTTTATTTAAGCTCCTCCACAGCGGCGATGTCGGCGACATCAGCATCAAGGGCCGCTATAACGGCGAGTTCGCCGAAGCCATACAAAGCCATGGAGGCAAGATCGGCGTCGCCTATCAATGGTGACGTCGAGGCCCTACGTGATGCCGTTCCGGTACTTTTTCGGCGTTTGCCCGCACTCTTGGCGGAAAGCACGGATGAAGTAGTTCAGCGAATTAAAGCCACAAGCCCAGGCGACTTCGGATACTTGCAGATCCCGCTGCGCGAGTAATCGCTTGGCCAGAGCCATGCGTTCCCGCCGGAGATAAGTCTGCGCCGAGATCCCCATGACCGACCGAAAACAGCGCGAAAGGTGATCCGCCGTGCAACCAGCGTCGGAAGCCAGCGACGCAACCGTGAGCGCCGAGTCAGCCAAGTAGGCGTCAATCGTCGCCTTCGCTTTGCCAACTAAAGCCGAAGCTTGATCCACGTACTGCGCACTGTGTTGTGACTGCCGTAAGGCATCTTCAAGCAAGCCAAGCAGCGCATAGAGCAAAGCGCTGCGGACGTCTTCCCGCTCGACAGTGACGGCGTCTTCCATGAGGCGGCTAATTTTTTCGCGATTCCCGGTGCTCAGCTTAAAGACCTGCGTAACGTAGGGCTTACCACCTTCCAAACGCACGCCTGAAACAATGACCGAGATCCCATGAGAATACTGGCATATGACCATGCCCCGGAAAGCTCCACTTGCGCTGGAGTATCCCTTCTCACTGTGCGGCACCGCCGCTGGCATCAACGCCATTTCCCCCGGCAACACAGAAAATTTCTCGTGCGGACAGGTAAAATCCCAACGCCCTTCATTCACTAAAAACAACTCTGAGTGATCGTGAAAATGCGACAGTGGCAGATTTTTGCGCAACCCCAGCCGCTTCGCCACACGCACTGGACGCCCCTCCATCAGCCGACGCTGAAATTGCTCAATCGGCTGAATAAAATCGGTTTCCACCGCGATGGAGGGGGGCTCTTGAAGCATGGCTATTGCGTCGGATTCGTGCTATTTTTGACGGCTTAGTGATCTCCTTTTCATTTGCCGTATCGGCTATTAAGTCAATCCTATTGGCATGATCAAAGTTGCTATCGTTGGAACCGGAGGCATGGCCAATAACCATGCCGTGAAGCTATCCCTATCCGCAAAATCAGAAGTCGTCGCCTGCTGTGACATCTCGCCCGAGCGCGTGGCGGAGTTCAGCAAGAAACACAATATCCCGGAGGCTTACACTGAGCTTTCAGAAATGCTGGAAAAATGCGACTTCGACGCCGTGTCGATTGTCACCCCGGATCCCTTTCACGCCCCTATTGCCTTGCAAGCGCTCGCCGCAGGCAAGCACGTGCTCAGCGAAAAACCGTTGGCGACAAGCGTCGAAGACGCCGAAAAAATGACTGCCGCCGCTAAGGAAGCGGGCGTCATCAACATGGTGAATTTCTCCTACCGCGACAGCTCGGCGATCCAGCGCGCCGCAGAGATGATTCAAGCGGGCGAACTAGGTCGGATTTTTCACGTTGAGGCCCACTACCTGCAAAGTTGGCTGACCTCCCAAGACTGGGGCGACTGGATGACATCGCCCAAGTGGCTCTGGCGCTGCTCCACCGAACACGGCAGCAATGGCGTGCTTGGCGACGTCGGCGTCCACATCCTGGACTTTGCCACGTTCCCGGTAGGCGACGCCGAAAGCATGCAATGCCGCTTGCACACCTTCGACAAAGCGCCGGGCAACCAGATCGGTGAATACAAACTCGACGCCAATGACAGCGCCATGATGATCGTCTCGTTCAAAGGCGGCGCCATGGGCTCAGTCACCACCACGCGCATGGCCACCGGGCACCGCAATACCGTTGCGATCACCATTCATGGTGAAAAAGGCGCGCTCCGCATCGACCTCGATAAGTCTTACCACATGATCGAAACCTGCCGCATCGGCGCCGACGGCAAAACTGAACCATGGGAAAGCCACTACTGCCCACCCACCCCAAACATCTACGAGCGTTTCATTGCCAGCATCGAAACCGGCGTTCAGGATCAACCTGATTTCGCCCGTGGCCTCGCTGTCCAAAAGATGCTCGCCGCCGCCACGGAATCTGACCGCACCAACCAACCCGTCACCCTTTAACCCCCGCATCATTATGCCAATTCGCGTTACTATCTGGAACGAATTCGTTCACGAAAACACCAATAAAGTCGTTCAGGGCATCTACCCAAACGGCATTCACGGCGCCATCGCTGAGGGGCTCGAGAAGCTGCTCGGTTCGCAAGTCCAGATCACCACAGCGACCCTTGATCAGCCTGAGCACGGCCTCCCCCAGGACGTCGTCGACAACACCGACGTCCTGCTCTGGTGGGGCCACTGCGCCCACGGAAAAGTCAGTGACGAGATCGTCGATCGCGTGCAAAAGCGTGTGCTCGCGGGCATGGGCCTGATCGTCCTCCACAGCGGCCATTTCTCCAAGATCTTCAAGCGCCTACTCGGCACCTCCTGCGCCCTCAAGTGGCGTGAAGCTGGCGAGCGCGAACGCCTGTGGGTCACCTCCCCCGGCCACGCAATCGTCAAGGGCCTCGGCGAGTGCATCGAGCTGCCGGAAACGGAAATGTATGGCGAGCCGTTTGGCATCCCCACCCCGGACGAACAGATTTTCATTTCGTGGTTCGAAGGCGGCGAAGTCTTTCGCTCCGGCTGCACCTGGCGTCGCGGCAATGGCAAAATCTTCTACTTCCGCCCCGGCCATGAAACTTACCCGATCTACCACAACGACCAAGTTCGCCAAGTCATTGCGAACGCCGTTGAGTGGGCTAAGCCGGAAGGCAATTGGACTGGCGCGATGACCGCCCCCAATGTCCCCGTCGACAAGGCGCCCGAGAAAATCACCGCCAAGGGCGGCAGCCTCCACGAAGCAGGTCAGGAGGGCTTCAAGTAAACCAGACGGTTAGCCTATTTCAGTAGCGCCCGGGTTACCAAGCTCGGGCGTTTTCATTGGTCTGTCATGTGACAAATGAGAGAAGTTGTTCGGGGAGAGAATTTTGCGTTGCGATCCAAATCGTATACAATATTAGTGGTTTAATGCCTTTGCAAACCCGGAGCAAAAAACCCCGCAGCAGCCGTAGTGAAGATGTTTACAAAGTCCTCGAAAAGAGGATTCTCGCTTGGGAATACCCACCCGGGCACCGCCTGAAGGAAGACGAGCTCTGCAAAGAATTCAACGTGAGCCGCATTCCCGTGCGGGAAGCGCTCAGCCGCTTGAGCCAGATTCACTTGGTTGAGCGTAAGCCCAACGTCGGCTGCACGGTGAAGCGCTGGAGCGTCAACGAGATCAACGACCTCTACGAGCTGCGGATCGCGCTGGAAAGCTACGTCTCAGAAAGCCTCGCCAACAATCCACCGTCCGAGGAAGTTTTTGCCGAACAAATCGCCGCATGGCGTCAGCATTTGGAAGCCTCCAAATGCGAAGGATTCCCGAAGAAAAGCTGGTTTACGGCCGACGAGGCCTTCCACGAAAGCCTCGTGATCGCGCTCGGGAACCAGCAGATCCTCACCATGCTGCGCGACATTAATTCCCGCCTGCGGTTCCTGCGCGTCAAAGACATCACCAACGCCCAAGTCCTCGCCGACAGTAGTAAGCAGCACCTCGCGATCATGGACGCCATCCTGGCCGGCAACGCTGAGTTGGCAGTCGCCACCGTCCGCTCGAACATACGCATGGGCAAAGACAACGTCAAAGCCGCCCTACAGGACGTCCTCCTCCGGGCATTCGAGGTGTAGGTGAGCACGACTCCAATGGACTTGTCGTGATGCCGCACCGAGCAAAGCGATTAGAGATAACATGAGGTTACCTAAGTCAGCGCTCGTTTAATTCCAGTCGGACAAAGGCAGGCTTCGAAAAACTGGTCAGGTCTACATCGAGCATCATTGGGCCCGTTGAGTCCGATCGGAATTGGTCCACTTCGTCCCAGCGGACTAGATCATCGGAAACCAGTACGGTATAGCGGCGCGTCTTAATCAAATTTGCCAGGATGTGAAGTGTTTCTCCGGAAAATCCATCAACTTCCATCGTAAGTGGCGTCGAGTTGTAGACATTGGGATCAGTCTCCAATAATTGCTCCAATTTATTGGAAAGCTGATCGCCGTCAGGATCGGCCATAGGATCTGCATTTGATGGCTCACCACTAAAGTAGTGTATTGCGAACTCCATGTATTGCGTATCGCCGATGGCGCTTGCTGCGCTGGGTAGGATTCCAATCTCCGTGGTGAGAAACGTCTGTGGCTCGCCATCTTGACTGTTGGGAAAGTCGACCTCAAAGGCAGTCGCCAACAAGTTTGTCAGTTGATCGGCAAAGGCGAGAATGTGGAGAACCTGCGGTCCGCTGTTGACATTATATATCCGCCACACGCCGTTTTGATTCGTGATGGCGTATGAGTCATATTCGCGCTCGAATGCGCCACTCTCATTGTTATCAAAATAAATCGTAACTCCTTGAACGCCATTTTCGTTTTCGTCATACAGTCCGTTCTGGTTTTCATCGTTGAACACCAAACCTTGAATCGTATTAAGCCGTTCCAGTTCAAAATCAATCTCCTGGCTGTGGGTGAGATCATCGAGGGCAATGGTAGACCTGCGACCGACCGAAACGCGGTAGCCTAAAGGAACAATCACACTGATGTTGCCCGTTCCCTCGGGTATGCCCGAAATCCCGTAACCACCATCAGCCCGAGTGATCGTAGTTGGGTCAATACCCGGATCAAATGCAAGGTTATCGTTGGCATCTGCATAAATGCGGAATCCTGACAGCGGCTCTCCGGTATTTACATCGGTGAGCGTGCCATAAACTTGGGGGCGGATGACATAAGGACCGATTAGCTCGGAGTATTTTACTGATTGCCGACCATTGAGCAGCCGAGCGTAGAGGTAAAATTCTTCGGCTACGTTACCTGTGGGGTTGTAGGCATTCCAGGTAATCTGACTGGTAGCAGAGTCCAGATCATCCGGATTCGTGTACTCTATATCGGAAATAATTTTATAGCCATTGCGACCGTTGGCGTCGGTATCCAAATGTAGGGAGATTACCGTGTCCTCAGCGAATTCTTGCGGAGAGTAACTTTCGATATCGAGGGTAATCAGATCGTTATAATCAAAGGACGTCGCGGTTGAAGCCAGATGCGTTCTCAGATACGCGGTATTTTGGGCAAGAACCGCTGCTTGAGCTTGGGCAACAGTGGCGGCGATTTTTGAGTCCTTGCGCCCCATTCCAAAAAGGACATGGGGCTCCTCTATGTGAATTTTTCCGTCATATAGCCTGAGATATTCGAGGGAGAGCTTCACTTCGCCTGCGGCGATGGCCGCCTGGAGTTCAACGCTGCCAGAGAGGGCGCTGAAAAATAAGCCTTCAGTGCTGAGGCGCACGCCATTCGTATTCTCCAGTATGCTGAACTCGTCATCATAGGATGTCGTAAATGCCTTTGCATTGGCATCGTAAGTAAGTTGGTAGAGGCTAAGCTCTTGTTCCACCACTTCGCCTCCTTTGGACGTGACATGGCCGGTGGCGGTGACCACTATTTCCGGCACGGGCGACGTTCCCCAAACGCCATCGTTCACATCAGGGTCGTAGCTCCAGCGAAAATTGGCCACCATCGACTTCACGCCTTCAGGTGCAGTGACATGATAGGTCTTTTTGATGCTATCGGACCCATCAAGCGCTTCAGTGGTCTCGTTTTCAATGTTAGAAATCTCTGAACCTGAAATGAATGAAAAAGACCCATCGTCGAAAGTGTACTGGATACCTGCTTCCTCATCGTGAACTAGCAAATCGATGTCTACCCATCCCGCTGCAAAGCTTTTAGACGAATCCAAGTTGTCAATCAGTAGGGCTGCATCAATGGAACCGAGATCCGATCCCCCTATCAGCTTGATATCATCTGGAACACGTACTTCGGCTTGAGCCATCAGGGCGACTTCATCTTTGTTGAACACCAAGTCTTCAGAGATTTTTATTCCGTAATCAGTGGGCAAGCTGACACCACCAGCCAGCGAATAGTCTTCCTTCGTCCAGTCGAAATTAATTTCCGCGTTTCCGGTGAAAATGAGCGACTTCCAATCATCATGACTGTCTTCGTATGCTCCAAAATAGACCGCGTCAGTGAGTCGCAACTCATTGTGATTGATATAAGCTTCACCGCCAACATAAGCGAGTGTCACGGTGACGCCGTCAATTTCTATTTGTCCACCGAACTCGAGCCCAATGCCACCTTTGAAGAAAAATTCACTGGGCTGGTTTAGGTTTTGCAGTTCGATATTGACGTCCACAATGCTGACGCCTGTCTCCGGAATTTCAAATCCATCGGTTGTGCCCTCCGCTTGAAAATCGAGGAATATACTATGAATTTGCCCATTTTGTTCCACTACTTTGCCTGCGACCTCCAGACCGAGCTCAGGGATGTAGACATCGAGATCAATATCCACGTCAACTTCGTTGTTAACCCGGGAAAAGGAGACTTGGAGCTCTCGCATACTCACGAAACCGAGCGATAAATGGTCGATAGCAATTTCAAACTCCTCAACTTGCCAGGAGTTGTTTTCCACGATAATCCCCTGTTGCGCCGCAGTTCCCAGAGAAACAGTAGCTTGCCATAGGCTGTCGAGTGACACCTCGCCGCTTAGGGAATAGTAGTCATCTTCTGCTCGATATTGTAAGGTCAGTGGGTCGCTCGATGGCGAACGTAGAGTAAAGCCGCCTAAGGAAATATCTGTAGCGACACCGATATTAACTTCGTCCACCGTACCATTTTTGATCAAGAGGCCCGGTTCGCTCTCATTGCCAAGGAGGGCATCCAAGCTGTCGCCATCTATCTCAAGATCGATTTCGCCGTATATAGAAAAATCGTCGCTGGCTTCACGATAATTAAAGGTCACGCCGCTTTCCCCCGCCGACATGTCGAGTTCATAAAGTGTAAAGTCGCCTTCGATTCGGGATTCCAATTTGAGAATTTCGTAGTCGCCGCCAGAGTCTCGAACCTCCAAGCCATTGGGCGGAACCGTAGCGACGATTTCCTCAGTTTCGAATGATGCTTTCAGTGACCCACTGCCAACATAGACCGAGTCCTCGCCTTCCTTTATGGTGAAATTGAGCCCTTCGGCGCTGAATGTCATTCCCGCCACAGAGAAATCCTCAGTTGGAGGAGCAGCTTCAACTACACCAAACAGCCCTATCAACCCAAAGAAAACACAGTGCAAAATGATCCTACCCCTCATTAGGCTATAAGCCTTATCAATTCAGGCATAATTGTAAAGAAACATTATGTGACAAATCAGCAGCGATAGGATTTACCACATTGATTGGCTGGCTGTTGTCTTGGATATGCTAGTGTTCCGTTAGCTTAGTTCTTGGCAAAACCATACTATGCATCATTCTACGTTCATGGCACGACCAGGACGCCC